>NZ_JAGXCY010000001.1 GCF_018310695.1 Paenibacillus sp. Marseille-Q4541
ATATATAATAAGTCTTTTATACTATAAAAAGGGGTTATTTATGAAAACTCGTAAACTTTCAACTGCATCCATTTCTATTCTATCAACAGCTGCCTTGCTTGGAACATTGGTTTCTCCAGCTATGGCCTCTCCCACTCTTTCAGATGTTTCAAACAATTATGCTAAAAACGCAATCCTTGAATTAAGCGAAAAAGGGATAATGAATGGCACTGGGAATGGAAAATTCAATCCACTAGGAACCATAAAAAGACAGGATTTTGCAGTTGTACTTGCCAAAGCTCTAAAACTTGATTTAAATGCCCCTCCTCGGTCAGCGACCTTCAAAGATGTACCTATGGATTCCTATGCTTTTTCTGCTGTGGAAGCAACTCATAAGGCAGGACTGCTCAACGGTATGGGCAATGGCATATTCGGAACAGGTCAGACACTCACACGTGAACAGATGGCTGTCATTTTTGTAAATGCCTTAGATATTGATATCACAGGCAAAGGTGAGAATCTCACATATACAGATTCATCGCTCATTTCAAATTGGGCAAAGGATGCTGTTGCTGCTGCTTTGGAAAATAATATCATTATAGGTAAACCAAACGGTAAATTTGATCCAAAGAGCAGTGTTATTCGTCAAGATGTGGCCTTTGTAACTTCTAAATTCCTTCTAAAAAAAGATGAGTTAGATCAAATAAAAGATGAGTCGAAACCTATAGATCCTGAGCCTGAAGTAGAGACGGAGGAAGAAGAAAAACCTTCAACATCGGTAACAAATCCTGTGTCACCGCCATCTACAAAACCATCAGTACCCGATGACCAAAATCCAGCACCGCCGATAAATGTTGCCCCTACGGCTAAAAACTTAAGTTTTGTATTTGAAGATGAAAATAGCGACGTCTCTGTAGGTAAACATGTTTCGATTGAATTTACGTATGATGATCCAGAGAACGACCTCTTAGAATCAGTTAAGTACACATGGTATCGCTCTTCTGATATCGAAGGCAACAACAAAATGTTAATTCCTAATATTGATGCTAATTCTTACACTTTTACTGCAGACGACATAGGATACTATATCAGTGTTGAAGTAACACCAACAGCTTCCACGGGCACTAAAATAGGACAAACAGTTGCTAAGTCATTAGATCAGGTCGTTATCCAACCACTCCCAGTACCCGACACAACACCGCCTTCTGTTGACATCACTAAGTATGAAGTAATTGATAATTACAACGGGATTAGCGACCAAATCTCTTGGCTAGAATCAGCCGTCAGCGAAGAAAATGCAATGATTCGAGCTTACCCTTGGAATGACGCAAACAATGAAGGTACTATTGATGATGGAGAATTAGGTGAACCTATTATTTTAGGAATAAGTAATGCCGATGGTTCAGTAGCTGCTGGCAATCTTGGAGATTTAGCCCCAGGTGAATATAAATATGTAATAACTGCCACCGATGAAGCTCTAAATGAATCTGAGAAAAATAGTGATTCAGCCATTGTTATTTCTCTAACTAAAGACGGGATGCCTACAGTAACCTCTGACGTTTATGGTTTTGATGGCGCGGTATTAAAAGTTAAAGAGTTTGCAGCAGGCTCTAGCCCTTTCCACATTCGATTTGATTACTTTATGCCAGAGGTTTTTAACAATGGCACTTTAGAAGTAACTGTAGAAGGAATTTCATTTGGTGTAGAGGATTACTATCACGACGGGACTAAGTGGAAAAACTTCACAGAAGGCCTTATTAGCAACGGTGGAAAAACCATAGTCCTTTCTGAGATTTCAGGTCGAAAAGTACTATCTTTTGAACTTCATAATCAAGTCATTCCACAAGAAGGAACTTACCTTATTACTTTTAGGGCAGATGCTGATGGAGCAGGATCAGGTAGAACTCCATCTATTGAGCAAAGCATCACTTTAGTTTCAGTTACCCCAGGATTTTAATTCTTATTTGATCTAAGGTAGGATAAGACGGCAATTTGCCGTCTTTTCTTATTTATGCTCAATAAAATCTATATTTGATAAAAAAATCATTTAAATGTGTCAAACTTTCGTAGACACAATTGTCCCAGAATCTATAGTTTTGATCGATATGAACAGTCACTACTAAATACTTTTAGCATTATGAATTGAAAAAAAGTGATGACTGACAATTGTAGTATTCTTTTCTCTAACTCTCAAAAAGGAATACACTCTTGTAATCGTAATCAAACTCTTCTATCTCTTCTAGCATAACAGTAGGCATTTTCGCCATAGCATTTTCAAGTGTTGAATATGTTTTATTATTCGAGAGTAGATAGATGGTGGCTCCATCATGGCCAATGTGAAAAACACTAGCATCTTTTATTTCACCAAGAATAATAATATCAAATTTACCATCTTGTCCGGCCCTGCAAGGATTTATTTTGGTACTCAAAATGCTTACATCATTTTACATATTTAATTTGCTCATCTATTCCGAAGTCGAAATCATCTAGTATACGATTTACTTTGATATGCTCATTGGCAGCATAACCTATATCCATTTAAATCTCCTAACTATTACACTCCTTGATGAGTTTAGGTGGAGCATATTGTGTTTTCCAATAGGTAAGTTATGCATTTACATCCTTCATAGCAGGAACATGAATTTCTTTAACACAAGCTGCTTTTGAAAGGCTGACCACACACTTTACCAGAGAGACGATATCTTGGACAGGGATTCGAGTTCCATTGTAATCAGAAATCGCTTTTTCAGCTCCCTCTTCAAAAGGTATCTCTGCAGCTAGCTCACCTGGATTGATACAGGTAACTGCAATATTATCTTTTCGCACATGCACCCGTAGCGCACTGGCTATTCCACGTAAACCGAATTTAGAAGCGACAAAAGATACTTGAGCATTATTGGAATGATCTAATCCCGCTGTTGAACCGATCATAATGATTTTACCCGCTTCTGATTTTCGCAAATTTGGCAACAAGGCCTGAATACAAATGATGGTCGAAGTCATATTCACCTGTATGATGTTCGCAATTTCAGCTGGATCATCTTTATCAAAGTCATAATGATCTTCGAAGCCTTCTTTTTCCCAAATACCAACGTTGTAGATAAGTACATCTATCGTTTCATTTTGAAGTGATTGTGCAATTAGGCTAACAGCATCATAGTGCTGCGACAAGTCGGCTTGAATCCATGTTCTCTGAATTCCATCCTTTACGTCCAAACTATTCGGTCTGCTTCTAGAAACGATCCATACTTGATCCCCCTCATTAGGTAGTCCTTTAACAAAGGCATCCCCCAAACCTTGACTTGCTCCAAAAATAATATAATTTTTCATTCGCTAACTCCTTCTTAGGTATCTGACTATTTTTTGAAGCTACATATTACCATTGTACACAACCTACATGATGTAGTCGCTACTTAAGCATTGATGATTTCTTCTGAAGCATTATAATATACAATAATACGTTAACCTTGGCATGGATAAGAGAGGAGACCTTCAGTGCTACCCTATGAAGTTCAAAGCTATGACTTTGCTTTTACACACGCTACGATTGGTATGGCTCTTATTTCACCTGGTGGAACCATTCTAAAAGTGAATTCCGCACTATATGAACTCCTAGGATACGATCCGAACGAGGTATACTCATCATTTCTACCCCATTTCATTGAGGAAATCATTGCTGAGCTTGTCCCGATTAGTGAGCTCCTTCAATGTAAGGAAATCAATCGCCACCAATTCGAACAATTCTACAACCATCCTTCCGGAACCCTATTATCGCTGGATATCAGTATTTCTGTCATTCTGGATGTCAATAAAGATCCCCTACATTATTTTGTTCAATTCGAGAACAAGACAATGTTAAGACAAATGGAAACTGAGCTACATTATGCAGAATCGAATCTTCATAAAAAAGAAGACTCTTTTCAACAACTGATAGAGAGACTCCCCCTATCCGTACTTATTACCAATCATGGAGTTATTAAATACGTCAATCCGGCGGGTTTACAGTTAGTCTTTGCAAAAAGTCTGGATGAAGTACTCGGAATGAGCACTAACCAAATCGTAGATACTTCCAGTCATAGCGCTCTCTCCGAACGAAGAAAAAAATTTTATAATAAAAATGCGGATGGTTCTGTCCGCTACCTGATCCATTGCTTAAATGGCCAGCAAAAATATGTAGAAGGATTTTCATTACATGTTACCTACCAAGGCCAACCGGCAGTTGTTGGCATATTCAAAGACATCTCAGAACAAAAGGTGGAAGAAGAACGGGTCATGCAATCCGAAAAATTATCTACCGCAGGGCAGTTGGCTGCTGGTATTGCCCATGAAATCCGCAATCCACTTACGGCCATCAACGGCTTTATGAAACTCCTGCGCTCTTCCGATGGCAAAAACGATAAATATTTTTCTATCATTGAGTCCGAATTGAAACGCATTGAATTCATCGTGAACGAGCTATTGGTCTTATCCAAGCCCCAAACGACGCATACTAGCTCTCCCTTACATTTAATACCTTTGTTAGACCAAGTTATCACTTTAATGAATGTACAAGCTGCACTAAAAAATATTGAGATCCTTCCAAAATATCCAGAAAAACAAATTATTTTAATAAATGGTGTCACAAATCAGCTGAAGCAAGTGTTTATTAACTTGTTTAAAAATGCGATGGAATCCATGACTCATGGAGGAAACATTCATATTCACATCCAAACAAGTGAAAACGAAGTCCGGATTAGTGTGCAAGATGAGGGGTGTGGGATGACAGAGGAAGAGGTTAAAACGCTAGGAAGTCCATTTTATACGACAAAAGATACGGGGACTGGTCTTGGTTTTATCATTACGCATAATATCGTTCATAATCATGGCGGAGCCATTTCTGTAAATAGCATACCTCAGCAAGGTACTACTTTTACGGTATCTCTTCCTATCATTAGTGTCGCAGATGAAGCCGATATGTAGGCATAAGAATGGGATGTTTACATTTCAATAATTATTACTATATCCAATAAATAATTAAATCTCGGATGCTGTGGAAGAGCCGTCTGTTGAAGTCCTTATGTTGACTTTGCATACGGCTCTTCGCATTTCACTCCGAAAATTATCGAACCTAAGCCTGTACCTACCCATCTTCGCAATATAAAAATATAGACATATCGCCCATTCTTTCCTCTCCCTTACTGGACAAGGTACTTTTGAAACCTCTTTTTCGTACAGTAACCTAACAGCCAGGTAGATTTCCGTCTATCTTCCTAGTCGAACCACAAGAGGTGAAAGAAATGCCAATAAAAAATGGCAGTCAGTACATTGAACGAATAAATAAACAGAACTTAAATTTATGGTACAAAGGAAAGAAGTTGACTGGTCCTTATTCGGAACATCCTTTATTCAGTGGACTCATGAAAACACAAGCGGCATTATATGATTTGCAGTGCGAACCCGAATACAAAGATAGGATGACCTATCCCTCTCCTCTAACGGGAGAACCCGTAGGAATTTCTTTTCTCCCTCCTGTTACTGTAGCGGACTTAAAGAAAAGAAAGGAAATGATTGATCTTTGGTCCGCCAAACATCATGGCTTTCTTGGTCGCTCTCCGGACTATATGAACACTGCACTTATGTCCTTGTACACAGCGGCAGATATTCTGGAAGAACATAACCCCGCTCATGCGAATAACCTTCGTAATTATTATGCTTATTGCAGAGATAACGATATCACTTTGTCTCATGCTTTTATTCAGCCAAGTGCATGCAAGCTCTCAGGACAAGTGGATTCGATCGAGGATTCCATTGCAGCCAAAGTGATTGAAATCAATGATGAAGGATTCGTTGTTAGTGGAGCATTTATGATGGCTACACAAGGTGTGACTTGTGACGAGATGCTTGTGTTCCCTTCGCCTTCTATAACCCCTATTGAAGACAAAAATCCTTATGCATTTGCTTTTAGTATACCTAATGATCTAGATGGCATAACGTTTATTTGCCGAGAAAGTAATGCGTCCGAGTATCTATATGATCACCCACTTAGCGCTCGTTTTGAAGAGATGGATACCCTTGTTATCTTTGACCACGTACTCGTTCCACATGATCGAATGTTCTATTACGGAGATGAAAATGTTGGATACCGCTTGTTCACCGATGGTAATTTCCATACGCATATCGGTCACCAAATTGTGTCCAGGTACATTGCCAAAACCGAGTTTTTCCTCGGACTTATGGAGTCTCTGGCCCAAGAACAAAATGTAAGTTTTGATCCTAATATCGTTGGGCAAATTGCTCAAATCATGACAAAGCTTGAAACTTTTAAAGCGCTCAGGATCGCTGCTGAAGAAGGATCACAAAAGAATGAATTTGGATATTGTGTTCCTGCATCAAGTCCTCTTCTTGCAGCCAGCATAGAGTTTCCAAAGTTTTATCTGGAAATGGTGGATATGATTCAGCGGTTAGGATCTAGTGGGATTATCATGATTCCTTCCGAAGCGGATCTTTCTTCCGAGGTGGGGGGTTATGTCGAGAAGTATTTACATGGTCTAGAGACAACCGCTAAGGATCGGATTGCTCTATTTAGACTGGCATGGGAACTAGGTGCAGGAGCATTTGGGGGACGCCAAAGTCAGTTTGAGCGCTTCTTCTTCGGAAATGCCCAAACCGTTAATTTCCGTATGTTCAACAGTTATGATAATCACGAAGATTATCAGCAACTTATCCAAAACTTCTTAGGCACTCAAAAGAAGATCACAGAAGATCAGGACCTAATAAACCATTATGAGCGATGATAGTCAAGCGTACCGATGTTTTTGCTGGTAGGATCGCACAGTGGAAACGCAAGCTTAACATAATCCAATGCGAGCAGGTAATCCTGCTCATCGGGTATCCAGGTTACTTTCTTCCCCTCCATTAGACAATATACTTCAATACCATGAGGAAGCTTCCCAAAAGCCTGAACACAGAAAGCGGTCGTAATCTGCTGATAAGCATAAACGACTTCTGGATGATAACTGACCATGTATTTATGAATGGTTAAGCGAGTGGAACAATCCTGATCAAGCTGCCATGCCGTTTGAAATATGACGGATAAGCGCATTTGTAATTCGGGAAAAAACACCTAGTTCTTCAAAGAGCAGAGTAGGATACATAAGCTCTGTTCTTTGGGAGAGCACTCGGGTTAGTTCATCTGTAACCCTCGCCTTTACATTCCAATAGTGGTCAGTGGAATCAAATCCTGTCATATGCCGGGGCCAACGTTTTTCAAGTAAATATTGGATAGGAACTTCCCTTCGAACCTCTGGAAGAAGAGAATAATATTCGTTAACAGTATGACTAATTGCATATTGAACACGATGCCTCCATGCAATCTCCTCAGGTTTACTATGCTCCTCCCTTCTTAAACGTTTCCATGACTGTTCAGACCATAACATTTCTTCTAATCTATAATCGGTCAAAACCTTCTCTGTTGCCACCTCAGACGGTCTTTCCATCTGAATTCCCCCTTTTATCCCGCGCTAACCATTGAATTTACGAAACGCGTTCCAAGCGCACGACAATCATTCTTCTCTTCATCAAGTGGACTATACTCTATCTTCAGTGATGGTTCCTTAACCACTGCACCTCTTTCCTTCACTTTTGCCTCTGCCGTATCTACTGCTCCGCAGAATAGATCATAGGATGTATCTCCACTGCCAAAAAGGGCAATCGGATACCCTGTAAGATCGATCTCGTCAAGTTCCTCGTAAAAGTCTAGAAATTCATCCGGTAAATCCCCGTCTCCCCAAGTGTACAAGCCTATAAGTGCTCCATCATAGTTCAGTAACTCATCTGCTCTACACTCCTCAGAAGTCTTCATAACTACCTTATGATCTGAGCCCTTTATCCCTGCTGCAATGAGATCCGCAATTTCTTCTGTATTTCCCGTTAAACTTGCATATACGATTAAGATGTTTGCCATCGTTATTTCCTTCTTTCTTTCATGTTATTGCCATATCATATTTGATAATGATTATCATTGTCAAATATGAATTGTATGTCATACTAAATCAATCATGCAAAGAAAAATACGCCTTCCCGAAGGAAAGCGTATTTTTCACTACCACTTTACTATTTATTTATTGAATTTCTAATATAGATTAATTTTTAAGTTTCCAATAGAGATCATTCCATCTCAATTCATTTTGGAACTGTTGCGGATTTGTATTTTTGTCAATAACGACACTTTCGATGCCTGCCATTTCGGCAAAATCAATCAATTGCTCTGTTTTCAGTACATAAGAAAATACCGTATGATGAGCGCCGCCAGACATAATCCAAGATTCTGCAGATGCAGACAGCGAAGGTTCCGGTTTCCAAAGAACTCTTGCCACAGGCAAATTAGGCATATCCCGCTCTGGCTGGACAGCATTAATTTCATTAATGATCAGACGGAAACGATTTCCAAGATCAATGAGAGATGCAACGACGGCAGTTCCACCTGCTCCATCAAAGGTTAGACGTGCCGGATCAGCCTTGCCACCGATCGATAGAGGATGTACTTCAATTTTTGGTTTCGTAGCAGCTATGCTTGGACAAACTTCAAGCATATGAGCACCCAAAATCATTTCATTTCCCGGTTCAAAATGATACGTATAGTCTTCCATAAAGGAAGTTCCTTTATTACCAGCCATCGTTTTCATAAGACGAGTGAGTGCTGCAGTCTTCCAGTCTCCCTCTCCACCAAATCCGTATCCAGCTGCCATAAGTCTTTGCACTGCAAGACCAGGAAGCTGTTTGAGTCCATGTAAATCTTCAAACGTTGTCGTAAACGCCTTAAATCCGCCATCTTCTAAAAATCTCTTCATTCCAAGCTCCAAGCGAGCCTGATAAAGAATTGATTCCTTGATATCACTCGATTTGTCTGCTTCTGGTGTTATGGTGTATAACGACTGATATTCTTCATAAAGAGAGCTAATTTCGCCCTCTGAAACATCATTTACATACTGAACCAAGTCACCCACGCCATAACCGTTAATAGACCATCCCAGTTTTACTTGTGCTTCTACTTTATCGCCATCAGTTACCGCAACTTCGCGCATATTATCTCCGAAACGAGCAACTTTTAAGCTCTGGCTCTCCAAATAGCTGCCAGCCGACTGCATCCATCCTGCTACACGGCCAATAACTTCCGTATCTTCCCAATATCCAACGACAATTTTCCGGGGTATACCCAGTCTTGCACCGATAAAGCCAAACTCGCGATCACCGTGTGCCGATTGGTTCAAATTCATAAAATCCATATCAATACTATCCCAAGGAATATCACGGTTAAACTGAGTGTGCAAATGCAGCAATGGTTTCTTAAGTTGAGTTAGACCAGCAATCCACATCTTCGCTGGAGAGAAAGTATGCATCCAAGTAATAATACCTGCACAACGATCGTCACTGTTCGCATCCAGAACCAATCTACGTATCCCATCTGAAGTTGTAAGTACAGGTTTAGCTACTAGCTGATGTGGAACATTCTCATTCCGATTTAAAACTTCCACCATGTGACGGGAATGTTCTTCCACCTGATCTAACGTTTCTGGACCGTATAAATGCTGACTTCCTGTTACAAACCAAAATTGAAGCGGTTTCAATTGAGACATGCGGTATCCTCCCCATTGTATACAAGATAAAAAGAAGCCTTATATGTACGTACAACAAATCGAATAAATACAATATTGTTAGATATAACCTCTTAAATTTGTTATCTTGTACGTACAACTAGTTCGACTTCATTGTAACTCGTTATTCTTTTTAATACAAGAGGAAGATTCACCAGATTTTTACTCTTGCTTACGTGTTTACACTCGTTCGGCCGAGAGTTTTTGTTCTGTGGTCAGTAAAGGTTCAAATTCATATACCCATATCCCGTTATCAGCTACTTTTATTTTCACTAGTCCTTTTTTACGCAATTCATCTAACACCTGCTCCGCCGTCTTCTGATCTAGATCTGTATAGAGTACAATCTCCGATATTGTCAGCAGATGATCATGCTCCATGGACAGTTTTAACAGCTGCTTCTCCATCCTAATGTTTTTGTTTTTTTTCATCCGAGACTGTTCGTATAGTCCCCAGCTGATTGGCAGTATGCCAAAGATGAGAAATCCGAAATCAAGACCTGAGTGATACACGAAAAAAGAATAGATATACAGTACAATTGAAAACAAACCAAGCCCGATAAGTGTCCATACAATCCATACTTTACTGTTTCCCATGTCTCTCCTCCTTTCTTCCTATACTTGTAGTTTACCCAAAAAGAGATAGACAGTACATTTTGACAGATGATCTAGAAGCTATTTTCCGCTATATAACGGGGAATACTGGCATGAAAACAAAGAAATGTTGTACAATAGTATCTAAATGTTAAATTGAAGGATGGATTAATTACATGTACGCAGCTCAAGATTGGAAAGACTATGAAGTTATTGATACTGGTGGCGGAGAGAAACTGGAACGTTGGGGAGATATCATCCTCAGAAGACCCGATCCGCAAATCATTTGGCCCCTAAAAAAAGAGACAGGTGCATGGCGTGATGTACACGGCCATTATCATCGCAGTTCCTCCGGCGGAGGAAGCTGGGATATGAAAAAAACGATTCCTGATCGCTGGACAATCTCTTACGACCAGCTGAAATTTTACATCAAACCGACTAGTTTTAAACATACCGGATTGTTCCCAGAACAAGCAGCCAACTGGCGCTGGATGATGGACAAGATTCAAAATGCAGGCAGACCTATTTCCGTGCTGAACCTATTTGCTTACACAGGCGGAGCTACAGTTGCTTCTGCCTACGCTGGAGCAAGTGTCGTTCACGTAGACGCTGCAAAAGGAATGGTACAGTGGGCGAAAGAAAATATCCAACTCTCTGGACTGGCAGATCGTCCTGTTCGATTCATTACAGATGACGTATTTAAATTTGTACAACGTGAACAGCGTCGCGGTAATCGTTATGATGCCATTATTATGGATCCTCCATCATACGGACGCGGACCGAACGGTGAGACTTGGAAGCTCGAGCAGAACCTTTATCCGTTCCTTGAATCGTGTACAGAAATTCTGTCCGATAACCCACTGTTTATGTTGATCAACTCTTATACAACCGGTATATCTCCAACCGTTCTGTCCAATATGCTGAATATGACGATGACGGAGAAATATGGCGGAGAAATTTCTGCCGGAGAAATCGGTCTTCCCATTACACAATCCGGTATGACATTGCCGTGCGGTATTTTGGGTCGTTGGGAGTCCTAAGTGATGGGTAGCGAACACAAGTTACCTCCTCTAACGATTCTTTACGAGGATAATCACCTGTTAGGTGTCGAAAAAATAGTCAATGTACCCACTCAAGCAGATATTTCTGGTGATATGGACATGCTAAATTTGCTGAAAGAAGACATTAAAATCAGGTTTGATAAACCGGGTAATGTATATCTTGGTCTTGTTCATCGATTAGATCGACCTGTAGGCGGAGCTATGATTTTTGCCAAAACATCAAAAGCAGCATCTAGACTGTCCGACGCAGTTCGCACTAGAAAATTCGATAAAACCTATGTGGCCGTAGTTCATGGTCATCCCCCTGACCGTCAGGGACGATTGAAGCATACCTTGCTCAAAAACGAGCAGACTAACATTGTTTCTGCTGTGTCTGAGGGAACTCCAGGAGGTAAGGAAGCCGTCCTTGACTATTATGTTCTGGGACAGAACGAACGGTTTAGTCTGATCCAAGTAGTCCTTCACACGGGCAGATCCCATCAGATCCGAGTTCAATGCAAAGAAATGGGCTGCCCTTTATACGGGGATCAAAAATACGGAACATCTATGAATAAACCTGGTCAGCAGCTGGCACTATGGTCTTGTTCGGTCGGTTTCCCTCATCCGGTGACCAAAGAGTATGTACAGCTCATATCCGTTCCGCCAAGAGAATACCCTTGGAATGAATGGCCTGAAAAACTGTATCAAAGTGCTGCTCAGCAGCCTTTTGTCTAAACCGCAGTTTCAAAGTAAACAAATAAAAGCCGTTCTGCTTCTAGCAGAACGGCTTTTTTGGGTCTTTTAATCTATAAAATTAATTAGATTGGCTAGTGCTAACTTCCGGTTTCGTAAGAGGAACTCCCTTACTATCTTTCGGTACCGATTTCTTGATAAAGAATGCGAATACGAGTGCCACAACAGTCAGAGCCGTAGCAATGATAAAGGCAAAGTTAATACCATGAATGCTCGCTTGTAACATTGTTTGCGGGGATTCCATCATCAATTTACCTAATGCTGCTTTGTCATCCATATTCACACCCGCTTGATCAAGAACATATTGTTTGAGCGAGCTACTGTAAATCGTTACAAAAACTGCGGTTCCGATTGCACCAAACACCGTACGCATTGTGTTCAGCATTACAGTACCATGCGCATTCAGCTTTTGCGGAATATCATTAAGTGCTGCCGTTTGAATCGGCATCATTAGTAGTGACATACCGAACATACGGAAAGTATACATTACAATAAGATGAGTATAGGTAGTGTCCATTGTTAACTTACTGAATTCATAAGTAGTTACGATGGTAATAACTAGACCAATAATACTCAGCCATTTTGCACCAAATTTATCGAACAAACCACCGGTGATTGGAGACATGATCCCCATTACAATGGCACCAGGCAACATAAGAAGACCAGAATCCAGTGGGCTAATACCGCGTGTATTTTGAAGATAAATAGGAAGCAGGATCATACCAGAGAACATTGCCATATTAACGACAACCAATATCACTGTATTCAGCGTGTACATTCTGTTTTTAAATACACGGAACTCAAGAAGCGGAGTTTCCAGTTTAAATTGTCTTAATACGAAAATGAGTAGTGCAATAGCTCCAACAATAAGACAGCTAACTACAATTGGGTCTCCCCAACCACTTGAACCGGCATCACTAAATCCGTATAGCAAACCGCCAAATCCAATCGTTGATAAAATGACGGATAACACATCAAGCTTAGGATTGCTAATTGTGGTTACATTTTTAACAAAACGCATTCCGACGAGGACAGAAATCACAGCAATCGGAAGGATAATCCAGAATAAAGTTCTCCAATCGTAGTTCTCAACGATATATCCGGAAAGAGTAGGTCCAATAGCAGGCGCCAGAATCATAGCGATCCCGATTGTACCCATTGCTTTACCACGTTGTTCAATTGGATAAATGTTAAGAATAACTACGGACAACAGAGGCATCATAATACCAGCACCTGCTGCTTGAATTACACGTCCTGTCATAAGGATAGCAAAAGTAGGGCTAATCGCACACAGAAGTGTACCGATCGTGAACATGGACATACCCGTAATAAAGATTTGTCTCGTTGTAAATTTCGCCATCAGATAGGCTGTGATTGGGATCAGCACCCCATTAACAAGCATAAATCCAGTCGACAACCATTGAACTGTCGTTTCTGAAATACTTAGGCTTTCCATGATGCTTGGCAATGCAACATTAAGTAAAGTTTGGTTTAGGAATGCAACAAACGCACCAAGCAACATTGCAAACAGTATGGGCCCTCTTTTTATATCTCCTGTCACAGAAGACTGGTTCGCAGCAATACTACTCATAAGAAGTAATCATCTCTCTTTCTCCATCTTTTGTACCATCAGTGAATGAATCCGCAGTAAGTTCTCTATGTCTTCCTTTGGTAAGTCCATCATGGGAGACACACGCGTCATCCATAACTGATACATCTTTTCTTGTGTTTCTTTTCCTTTCTTCGTCACTTGAAGCTCAAGTGATCTTCTGTCTTGTGCACATCTCTCCCTTACAACCAAATCCGCCTTGACTAGGCGGTCAATCACGCCACTCATTGTACTGCTTCCCATATGACATAAGTCTGCGAGTTCAGCAAGACCAATGTTCGGATGCTCAATCAGAATAGATAATACTAAGAGTTGAATCCTCGTTACTTCCATTTCTCCCTCATTGTCGTCAAGCCAGAAATAACGATGAAACGTCTGTGTGACTTGGCGAAAAGAGTTAAAAATATGGTACATCTCATCATAAGCTAACATCATACTCACCCTAGATAGTTATAATTTATAATATTTCGTATACGAAATATAAGGGGTACAAAGTAATATTATAAACCGAAAAATAAAATAGTCAACTATTTTCATATGTAATAAGTTTCTTAATGAATTATGACCAAAACAAAACCAGGAATAAGCTTTCTTTTATCCCTGGTTCCTCGATCTTTTATAATTAAGATGATTGTTTGGAAGGTGAGGTCTGTGTCGTAATCTTGCTTAAAAGATACACGAGCAGCTGCTGGTTATGTGACGATATCTTACTTAGTGTATTATCAATAAATTGTTCCCTAATCATCATGCCTCTTACTGCTTCCAGTCTTCCTTTCTCACTAAGCGTTACCCACACTACACGACGATCACGATCATCTCTTCTTCGTTCAATTAACTCGTGTTTCTCCATACGATCTAGCAACATCGTTATCGCTGCTGGCGTTGTAGCTAAATAAGGAGTAAACTCTGATGGCTTCATTCTGGGCTGCTCCAGCAACAGTTCTAGTACAGTAAGCTGTGCTTCTGTAAGTACAGGAGCGAGTTCCTGTTCCATATGTGATTTATAGTCCTTTGTCAGTCTGGACCACAATTTAGCAAATTCGGAAGAATGCATTCATTTCCTCCCCTTTCTTTTGATTAGGTTGGTATTTGCACTTTCTCAATTTTGATTTACATGGTCTACTATTCACCTGCTGAATCATCCTGCTTGATGAACATTTCGCTGTTTTATAGAAGATTCCTTCTCGATTTTCACCGCTCGACCCGTATCGACGAAGGTTCTTAAACTTCCCAAAAAAGCAGCAAAAAAAGTCCTCCCTGCCGTATTTTGGCATGTGGAGGACTTGGTATGACATTACTTTTACTCTTATTCAGACAAATGTAGAATTTTCACGATCAAATCTGTTTTATCTGTGGCTACTACTGATTTTCCGACACTTTTCTTGTCAGATATCGGTGCAGATTCAGTGGAGAAATGATGTGTTTTTCCTTGTTCAGTCCATGCTATTAGCTGTTTAGGTTCTTTCACATGGTACGCTGTAATAATCCGACTTCCATTAGATCGTACTCGTTTACCTTCTTTGAACTCGAACGTAATGACTCCCTTACCACCACGGGTTTGTAGCGGGTAGTCAAGTAGAAGAGAACGTTTACCGTATCCAAGGTCAGTAATGATAAAGACCTCGCCCTCATCTTCATCCACCCAAAGTGCAGCAACTACTTCATCTTCAGGTTTCAGCTGAATTCCTTTGACCCCGCCAGATACACGTCCCATGGGATTCACTTCATTCTCAAGGAATCGTATACTCATCCCGTCCTTCGTTACGAGAAGGATATGTTTGTCTCCGGTACTTAACTGTACTGTAATAACTTCATCCTCGGCTGCTACTTTACATGCTGCTACAGCAGAAGAACGCTTCGTCACATATTCCTTCAAATCCGTACGCTTCACTTGTCCACGTTTGGTTACAAATACGAGACTTGTCCCTTCTTGCTCAAAAGTACGGATCGGGATCATGCTTATCACTTTATCTTCCTTGGATAAAGGAATCACATTGACGATAGCTGTACCCGGGTCCTTCCACTTGAATTCAGGGATCTGATGTACAGGAAGCAAGAAGTATTGCCCTCGCTGTGTAAAAACAAGCAGGTTATCCAGCGTATTGACGTCTAGCAAAGAATTGATCAAATCTCCATCTTTAACACCCGAACTTGTACGTTCTCCGCCAGAACGAGTAAACGACATCATACTTGTCCGTTTGATATAACCGTCATTTGACAGCGTGACAAGTACATCTTCGGAGTTCACCAATACTTCAAGGTTCACTTTCAGTTCTTCTACCTGTTCTTGAATAGTGGAACGACGGTCAATACCGTATTTATCGCGTATTTCCTTCAGTTCCTTACGTATAATACTGATCAGTTTCCGGTCACTCTCCAGAATGCTGCGCAGTTCTTTTACTTTTTTCTGGATTTCATCCAGTTCTTTTTGCAGTGTTGTTATTTCAAGATTCGTTAAACGGTATAATTGCAAGGTTAGGATAGAATCAGCTTGTCTTTCCGAAAAACCAAACATCCATTCCAGATTGTTTTGCGCATCCTGACGGTTCTTGGATGCCTTGATTGCAGCAATCACTTCATCCAGAATGTTCAGTGCTTTGACTAGACCTTCGAGGACATGTGCTCTGTCTTCTGCTTTTTCCAGATCGTATTGGGTACGGTAAGTGACCACTTCACGCTGATGTGCAATATATGCTTCCAATATTGGTTTGAGTCCAAGCTGGTGCGGTGCCTTATTAACAATAGCAACCATATTGGAGTTATAAGTCACTTGCAGATCGGTCTTTTTGAACAAATAGGCCAAAATACCTTGTGCATCTGCATCCTTTTTCAGCTCTACAACAATTCGCAAACCTTCTCTTCCACTCTCATCACGCACTTCGGCGATTCCTTCGACTTTTTTCTCTAAACGAATCGTCTCCATTGCGGTAACAAGACGTGATTTCACGACCTGATAAGGGATTTCGGTTATTACGATTTGCTGTTTTCCACCGCGAAGGTTCTCGATATCCGTCTTAGAACGAATATAAATACGGCCCTTACCTGTGCGGTAAGCATCCAATATTCCTTCGCCGCCCATAATAATGCCACCCGTTGGAAAATCAGGACCTTTAATGAAGGTCATGATCTCTTCCAGTTCAATGGAAGGCTTCTCCATTACAGCAATACAAGCATCAATGACTTCCCTTAAATTGTGAGGAGGAATCTCAGTTGCAAATCCCGATGAAATCCCACTTGCTCCGTTGACTAGGAGGTTTGGAAACCGGGAAGGAAGAACAACGGGTTCCTTGGCTGTATTATCGAAATTATCTTTAAAAAGTACGGTACGTTTCTCAATATCACGTAATATCTCCATTGCAATTGGAGACAATCTTGCCTCGGTATAACGCATCGCAGCAGCCGGGTCATCATCTTGAGAACCCCAGTTGCCGTGCCCGTCAACCAGCACATGACCCATTTTCCAAGGCTGGGCCATACGAACCATCCCGTCGTAAATGGATGAGTCTCCGTGAGGATGGTAATTACCCATGACATCCCCTACCGTTTTGGCTGATTTCCGATACGGCTTGTCAGGCGTATTATTTGAATCGTACATCGCATACAAGATACGTCTTTGTACAGGTTTAAGCCCATCTCGCACATCAGGGATGGCTCGATCTTGAATTATATATTTAGAGTACCGACCGAAGCGATCACCAACGACCTCTTCAAGAAATGCCGGTAAAAATTGTTCTGATAAACTCATTCAAAGCACCTTCTATTCTTCGTACTCTGTAAAATCAACATTTTCCACGATCCAACGCTTACGCGGATCCACTTTGTCACCCATTAGCGTGGAAACTCTTCTTTCTGCTTTTGCTGCATCTTCAATCTGCACTTGCAGCAAGGTTCTGGACTCCGGATTCATCGTCGTTTCCCACAACTGATCCGGATTCATTTCTCCTAGTCCTTTGTACCTTTGCAGTTCAAATCCTTTACCAAATTCTTTTAAATAGTTCTGCAACTGTTCATCAGTCCAGGCGTATCTTACCGTCTGCAGCTTACCTGTTTTACGTGTAATTTTGTAAAGCGGCGGCTGAGCAATATATACTTTCCCTGCATCGATGAGTGGTTTCATATAACGATAGAAGAAAGTAAGTAAAAGAACCTGAATGTGTGCTCCATCCGTATCTGCGTCAGTCATAATGATAATTTTGGAATAATTGCTGTCTTCTACGGCAAATTCAGTTCCGATTCCGGCTCCAATCGCCGCCATTATTGCACGATATTCTTCATTTTTCATAATGTCCGCAAGCTTTGCTTTTTCAGGATTCATCGGTTTTCCTTTAAGCGGCAAAATAGCCTGTATCTTCGAATCCCTGCCCTGCTTCGCAGAACCACCGGCTGAATCTCCCTCAACTATAAAAAGCTCGGTTCTCGTAAAGTCCTTGGATTGGGCTGGCGTCAGCTTACCTCCAAGATTAGAACTTTCACTACGTTTCTTACCAGAACGCATATCATCTCTAGCCTTACGTGCTGCTTCACGTGCTCTTGAAGCCTGAACTGCTTTCTTAATCAGTGTCTGAGCAATTTGTGGATTTTCTTCCAAAAAACGCTGCAAGTTTTCAGTAACGACTTGATCTACCGTGCTCCGTGCAGATGCACTTCCGAGCTGATCTTTCGTCTGACCTACAAACTCGACCTCAGACATTTTGACGCTGATGACAGCCATCATACCTTCTCTTAAATCATTACCTTCGAGATTCTTATCCTTCTCTTTAATCATACTTGTACGGCGGGCATAGTCATTCATCACCCTTGTATATGCCGTTTTAAAACCGGTCTCATGCGTTCCTCCGCCCCGCGTTGGAATGGAGTTTACGAACGAGGCTATCGTTTCGGTATATCCGGCATTGTATTGAATGGCAATTTCAACTTCGATGTCATCCTTCTCCGTGTTAAAATGGATCACTTCGCTTAGAACATCTTTACCTTCATTCAAATATTCAACAAACTGCCTTGCTCCACCTTCATAATAGAATTCATCCGTTTTGCCTGATCGATCATCTTTAAGAACAATGCGCAGACCGGAATTAAGGAACGCAATTTCCTGAAGTCGCTCTGACAGCGTCTCATAACTTAGAGAAATTCCGTTCTTAAATACCCTACTATCCGGTTTAAAGGTAACTTTAGTGCCCGTCCGGTTTGTATTCCCAAGTACTTCAAGACCTGTTACCGGCTCACCGACATGTTCCTTACCTTTTTTATCAACCCAATACTCAAAACGCATCCGGTGAATTTTGCCTTCCCGGTAAATTTCGACTTCAAGCCACTCGGACAACGCATTCGTCACCGATGCCCCTACGCCGTGTAAACCACCGGACTTTTTGTATCCTCCACCGCCAAATTTACCTCCGGCATGCAGAATCGTATATACCACCTGTGGTGTCGGTACCCCTGTCTTGTGCATTCCTGTCGGTATACCACGTCCATTGTCATATACGGTAACAGAACCATCTTTATGTAACGATATTTCAATTTTGTTACAATACTTGGCTAAATGCTCATCGACAGCATTGTCGACAATTTCCCACACTAAATGGTGCAAGCCTGAATTACTTGTGCTACCAATATACATCCCTGGTCTTTTCCGTACAGCGACAAGTCCTTCCAGCACCTGAATATCATCAGCGCCATATCCAGCTTCTATATCTTTGCCGGAGATGTTTGCAGATAGATCCATTTCCTGGGCCATAAATGCTCCCCCTCTTATGCCTTCACTCTTTTTATGAATGATCACACTTTAGAATATTAATAAATTTGTAATACGGACCCTCTCTATAGAAATCCTCATAATAAAACATAAACAAATTATGGAAACCTACTCTGTTTTTACCTTACTTCATTGAAAAATGCAAACAGATGTTTTCTTATCCTTGTCCATTTTAATTCAAGATATCCCGTTTCGTAAAGACAAGGAATGAAACAAACAGTGCTACCAATCCCCAGATAGAAAGCACACCTAGTGAAAATAACAAGGTCATCCCTTCAATTGGTGGCAAAGTACCCGATAAATAACCGGTCAGTCCAAGGTTTACCATGAATAAATATTTAGCACTGCTCCATGAGGAGGCCATGTTCGTTAATATGCTCCCTGATATCAACGCAGCCATCATAATGACAATACTCGCAGAAGTACTTCTCACAAGAGTCGACACCATAAAAGAAAGTACAGCTACGACTAAACTTACAAACCAGATAAGCCCGGACTGCATAAGTAAATACTTCCACTGGGGAATCATATGCACCTTCGACATATCCACATCCGAACCGGTAATTTGAAAACCGGTGAAGATAGGCATCGTAAATCCTTTATATCCAAAAAAGAGCCCTGCTATGAGATAGCATATAACAAATACAGCAAGAACGATAAGGGAAACAAACAGAAACAATGTAATTAACTTGCTGAGCAAAATTTTCCACCGCCGAACCGGTCTTGTCAGCAGCATTTTAATTGTACCTGATGTTCTTTCTCCAGATACGAGATCCGAAGCCATGGCGACCACAAGCAGAGGAATAAACAAATTAATGGAATTGTTCATAAACTCTCTCGTAAACGTAACTCCGCTAGGTTCATTCGGATTTAGATCATGCTCGAGGTAGTACTGAAGCTGCTGAATATAAATTCTACGATACTTCTTCCATTCCTCCGGAACCCGATCACTTCCGAGTGAATTCTGATTATCCGTTATTGCTTGCTGCATTTCAAGTCGCCAGTCGTTTCCAAACTTCTCACGTTTCGTTTCCGACTCTTTCATTTGTGCATAGGTAAACATCGGCGTAAGCACGAGCAGCACAAGAATAATCACATAAAATCTTTTCTTCTTGATCATTTTAATGGTCTCATTCTTGACCAAGGGTAAAAGATTATTCAATAGATTCACCTTCTGTCATCCGTAAAAATAACTGTTCAAGTGTTGGATTTACCCTTTGTACTCCCTCTACCTTTACACCGGCTCTGACCATGGTCTTCACCATTTCGGACACCAATTCCTCAGGCATTTCTGTAATGACCGCATTCGGTCCGAGACTCGCAATCAAGGCGTCATCGAGCATCGAGGTATCTTTAATTCTCTTAATTCGTGGATGATTCATAAGCCAGCGAGCTCCCTCATCAGAGGGCGTTAGATGCCATACCGTAACATGGCTGTGTTCTCCAATGAGTTCATCAACCTTTCCTACGGTGAGCACCTCACCCTTATTAATAATCGCTACACGGTCACAAAGAAGCTGTATTTCACTCAGCAGATGGCTGCTGACAAGAACGGCCAAACCTTCTTCAGCTAGCTTCTTAATAAAAGCTCTCAATTCTTTGATCCCCTTAGGATCCAGTCCATTGGTTGGTTCATCTAAGATAAGCAGTTTTGGTCTTCCTAGTAAGGCTTGAGCAATACCAAGTCGCTGACGCATACCTAGCGAATAGGTACTTACTTTATCATGTATCCGCTGATCCAGTCCTACAATCTGAGCTACCTCATAAATACGATCTTCACTGACATCCGGAAGCATTCTTGCAAAATGCTCAAGATTTTCAAACCCTGTAAGATAGGTATACATCTCCGGATTTTCTACAATAGAACCTACATACCTCAGCGCATGTTCAGGCTTCTGATGAACAACGTATCCGCACACACTGACAACACCTTCTGTCGGCTTAATTAAGTCGACAAGCATACGGATCGTCGTCGTTTTGCCGGCCCCGTTTGGACCTAAAAAGCCAAAGATTTCTCCAGCGTAAACATCAAAAGTAACATCTTTAATGATCCACTTCCGTTTTATCTTTTTTTTCAAATGTTTAACAGACAGTACGATATCCTTCTCTTCTTCACTCGTCATCGGTCTCCACCTTTTTTCCATGTTGATCAGTGATGCCAAGCACTTCTACAATACGCTCTGCCATTTCTTCATACCCTTGCGCGTTTGGATGAAAGTGATCACTTGCAAGCAGCTCTGGAACATTGTTCTCAAACAGATCAAATGTGGAGACAAGAGCCATCTGGTCGTATGTATTAATTAGCTCAAGTGCCTTACTGTTCCACGCTGTAACTACAGCATTCCCAATTTGTTTCAGATCTTTTAAATCACTGAATGGATTGTATAAACCCATATATATAATTTGTGCGTCTGGATTAATCTCAGCAATCTTTTTCAGCACTTCTTTTAACGAACTCGAGGCCTTAGGCAATATTTTATACAGTTCAGCAGTATCAGGGATATCACTTTCTGCACTCTGATACGCCTGAGCACCTTTAAACAGATCATTTGCACCAATAGACAAAAGGATCATATTCGATTGCTGTAATGTATATTTCACGCCTGCCTCATCAAGTTGAGGGAGTAATTTTTCTGCTGTAAGCCCATTGATTGCAAGATTCGCTGTAACTTTCACCTCTTTACCGTCCTCCTGCAGCATACTGACTACTCTTCGGACAAAGCCTTTGCCTTCGTCATCTCCAGTCCCTTTGGCAAGTGAATCTCCAATAGCAGCAATTTTGATTTCTTTATTTTGTTCTATAGGTGGCGAGGTAACAGCAGGCTCTTTCTGTTCAGGTATAAAAGCGGTATCACCAGAAGGGTTCACAATATCCTGAACTGCAACTATGAATCCATAGACAAGCACAATTGTCATAAGGATAGATAAAGTACTTACCGTAATCCATATTTTACTTGATGACTTCACAAGAACATTCCCTTCGAGCTGTATTTACTTAAAATAAACATAAAACTTCCCGTCCTTATTTGCAAATGGGCTCTCTTCCTCTCTTTCTTTTACTATTTGCCAAAATAGAAAAAAAAGACCTCCAACACGTGGAGATCTCAAAATAACAGCAAAATAATATGGCACCTAAAAAATATGGCGTCTTGCAAAAAGGTGAATCTTAAGATTATGTTATTAAATTAACGAATTGAAATGTATTATTTTCCGACAAAAGCTTGAGCCCAATATCCATTTACATAACCTACGCCGATCAGCGTAAAGTTTTTGTTCATGATGTTCGCTCTGTGACCAGGGCTATTCATCCAAGCTTTAACAACTTCAGCAGGAGTTTTTTGCCCTTTGGCAATGTTCTCTCCAGCATAGTTAAATGTAATTCCAAATTTTTTCATCATATCAAATGGCGAACCATAAGTCGGAGATGTGTGACTAAAATATTTATTCGTATTCATGTCTTTCGCTTTTGCTACAGCCATTTTAGTTAGATTCGTATGAATCACAAGTGGCTTAAGGCCAGCTTTCTTCCGTTCCTTATTTACCAGTGACACCACTTCTTTAGCATAGGCGGATACAACAGAAGAACTGCTCTGAGCTTTAGTTGATGTTGTGCTAGCTGAAGCAATGTCTGCTCCAGGAATGAGCATTCCAGCTGCTAGTACAGCGGACAAACTTCCTGCAATAATCGTTTTTTGAAGAACGTTCTTTTTCAAAATAAATCAACTCCTAATTAAATGTTACAATTTTGTAACTGGTATGAGTAGGATTATATCAGCACTTTACGACTTTGTTAACCCATAAATAATGGAAATAGTTAAAAAGTCGTAACTTTTTGCGTTTCTAGTATTAGATTCGAAATGTAAGAAAAGATACAGAAAAAGTTTCCAGCAAAAACTAATATATAGAGATCATGGATCAAAAAAAACCTAATGACCATATGGCCATTAGGTTTTTCATTTTGAATACATTCAATAAAAATGGAGTCTGTCTCGTATATATAGATTACAGCGATTTGCTGAACCGATACCCATGTTTGATAAAGCCGATGTGCTCGTAAAATGGGTATGACGACTTATGTTGCTCTCGATTGCCTTCGATAATGAGCAATTTTTCGCTTCCATGTTCACGCGCCCAACCTTCTGCTAGTTCCAGAAGTCTGCGTCCAATCCCTTCACCTCGGTGAGAATCACGGACAATTAACGAGGTGATCTGTGTCGCTTGCTTAGGATTTGCATGAGATTGAACACATTGCAGACCTAACATAGCGACAACCTCGTCGTCTACTTCAGCTACTAACATACATGCTTTCTCACTCATTTGGCTCGCCTCGATGCGTTCCCGCATAACTCCTGGGGTGGCTGGATATCTGACCTCATGCATCAGACTCGTCACCGCATCCACATCGTGCAGTTCACATGCTCGAATCGTCAGTACTGGGGCCTCTACATTACTTAACATGGTTTACCTCCACTTTCAGCATATTTGCGGCTTGTTTTGCCGTATCACGTGCATTCTCAACATCAACAGATGCACTTAAAGCTACAGCCATTCTTCTTCCTACTTTAGTCTCAGGTTTCCCAAATATACGAACTTGAGTCCTTGGTATAGATAGTGCTTCTGACACTCCATTAATTTTGTAGGATGTTGTCTCTGAATCGGCTTTTAGTGTAGCAGAAGCTCCTGGTGTTAACAATTCAACCCCAGTAACCGGAAACCCAAGAATTGCCCTTACATGTAGTGCAAATTCAGACAAATCCTGTGTAACCATGGTAACCATTCCGGTATCATGAGGACGTGGAGATACTTCGCTAAATACGACTCCGTCCTTCGTCAGAAAAAGTTCGACTCCAAATAAACCGTATCCACCTAGCTCATCTGTAATACTTTTCGCAATATGTTTTGCCTCATTCAGCTGCTTTTCGTTCATCGGATGCGGCTGCCAGGATTCAACATAATCCCCATCCTTCTGAATATGCCCAATCGGAGGACAAAATACCGTTCCTGATACTGAACGCACCGTAAGTAATGTAATTTCGCTTTCAAATTCCACAAAGGCTTCGACGATCACACGAGTTGTTTTGGCTCTAGCACCGTCTAGTGCTGCATTCCAGCTAAGTTCAGCATCTTCATACGTACGGCATACGCTTTGACCTTTACCTGATGAACTCATTAGCGGCTTCACAACACAAGGTGTCCCAAGTTCACGTACAGCAGCTTGTAGTTCTTCCAGACTATCTGCAAACCGATAAGCAGCTGTCGGAAGTCCAAGTTCCTCTGCTGCGAGGCGGCGAATCCCTTCCCGGTCCATCGTAAGCCTTGTCGCTCTAGCTGTTGGCACGACACGAAAATGTTCATGTTCGAGCTCAACGAGTGCATCTGTGGCGATCGCTTCTATCTCGGGAACGATAACATCGGGTTGTTCTTTCCGAATAATCTCTTTCAGTAGTTCCCCATCCAGCATATCAATACAGTATGACCTATGGGCGATTTGCATCGCAGGAGCATTATCGTAGCGATCAACGGCAATGGTCTCAACACCAAGTCTTTGTGCTTCAATAATGACTTCTTTTCCTAATTCTCCACTGCCGAGCAGCAGCAACTTTTTGGCTTCAGCCGAAAAAGGAGCACCCCACATTTCTCTCCCATCCCCCTATGTGAGAAATCTATTTCTATTTCTCTATTTTCGGGGTTCTCGCGGCAGAATGCAAGAGTGCTCGACTTTTTTCTTGTGAATATTACATGGATTTTCGTTTTTTCGCGGACAAATTTTACAAAAATCTGAATTGAGCTTCAATTAATCCGTTATATATTCCTTGTTTTTGGATGAGTTGGTGGTGATTCCCTTGTTCCTTGATTTCACCATGATCTAGTACAATGATGTTGTCTGCATTTCGGATCGTTGACAGTCGGTGAGCTACCATAAATGAAGTTCTTCCTTCCAGAAGGACCTTCAGAGCTTCCTGAATTTTCAGTTCTGTCTCCGTATCAATGCTCGCTGTTGCCTCATCAAGAATAAGAATTCTCGGATCGGCAAGGAGAGCTCTTGCAAATGACAACAACTGACGTTGACCCATCGATAGTACATTCCCACGCTCTTCCACTTCGGTATCATAACCACCAGGCAGTTTCTCGATAAATTCATGAGCATTTACTGCTTTTGCTGCTGCTTCTACCTCTTCATCTGTAGCATCCAGACGTCCAAATCTGATATTGTCACGAATTGTACCCGAGAAAATAAAGGTGTCTTGAAGTACGATACCAATCTGGCTTCGCAAACTACGTATCGTCACATCTCTGATATCATAACCATCAATCGTTAGTTTTCCATCAGTAACATCGTAGAACCTGCTGAGCAAATTAATGATCGTACTTTTACCAGAACCGGTATGTCCTACGAGAGCAATGGACTCGCCTGCTTTGACATCCAGATCTATTCCTTTTAGTGCCTGACGTCCCTTTTCGTATTCAAAAACAATATGTTCAAATTTAATATCGCCTTTGATGGTTGGGATAGGTTTAGCATTCTCCTTATCTGCGATTCCTGGTTCTTCATCCATAAATTCAAAAATTCGTTCAGAAGATGCCATGGCGACAAGAAGCTGATTATACATCTGGCCTAAACGGTTAATAGGGTCCCAGAAGTTCCCAACATAGTTAGCAAATGCAACGAGAAGACCAATGGTCAACGCTTCATTTTGAATCAAATAAGCACCATACCAAAACAAGATTAAGGAACCCACTCCACCAGTAATTTCGATCAGTGGACCGAACCCTTGGTTCATGGTAGAAGCTCTGTTCCATGATTTACGGCTCGTCATGTTCATTTGATCAAAGAACTTCATATTCTCTTCTTCTTGCGTGTAAGCTTGTGTAACACGGATACCTTGAATGGATTCATTAAGATGTGAATTGATCCGTGAATTTTTCATTCGGACATCTTGCCACGCACGTCTGATTCGAACCCTAAGTTTGGTTGAAATGAGGAACATGACTGGGACAGTCAGGATGACAGCAAGACCTAGTTTCCAATTGATAAAGAGCAAGATTACGATGATACCAACGAGCTGAACACAGTCAATCATGAGGTTAACAACCCCGTTAGTAAACAAATCCTGTAAGGAGTTGATATCATTTGTAATCCGCACCATAACCGAACCGGCTGGTCTTTTATCAAAAAATGAGAACGATAATTTTTGAATATGTTTAAACAAATCAGATCTTAAATCATAGATGACACGCTGACCAATAATATTCGTGTATTTGATCCGATAAGTAGCGGCTGCCCATTGAATAATATAAAGCAGTAGAATCCCACCTGCGATCCAATACAATAATCGCAAACTTGGCATACTGCCATCTGAAGGTGAAATCGCACTGTCAATGGCAAGACTGATCAGATAAGGCACGGTCAGCTTTGTTATTGTACCTAACACCATCATGATAATAATAATCGGTAACAGCTGTTTTGCATAAGGTTTCATATAAGAGAATAGTCTTGTAAACTCTCCCCAGTTAAACGGCTTCTCTATGACATCGTCATCCTGATAGACAAACCGTTCTTGATTTTTCTTTTCCTTAATGCCAGGAATTTTCTTACTCTCTGCTGCTGACTCGGCACTCATGAGTTCACCTGCTTTCCGGGAGCCCGCACTTCACGAGCGATATGATCTGCATATTGAATATGATAGACATCTTGATATTGACCAGGAACCCTGATCAGTTCATCGTGAGTCCCCCGTTGAACGACTCGACCTTCATCCAGTACCAGTATTTCATCAGCGTGCCTTAGTGAAGAGATCCGGTGCGCAATAATAAACGTAGTTCTTCCCCGCATAACTTCTTGGAAACCAGATTGAATCTCATGTTCCGTTTCCATGTCCACCGCACTTGTTGCATCGTCGAGAATAAGTATTTTTGGATTTTTCAGAAGTGCCCTTGCGATGGCAATCCTTTGTTTCTGCCCACCCGATAAGCCCATACCACGCTCACCGACAATGGTGTCATACCCGAGCGGCATCTCCATGATAAAATCATGAGCCTTCGCCAGTTGCGAAGCACGGATAATTTCATCCATGGTTACATCTTTTAGTCCATATGCAATGTTATTACGAATACTGGATGAGAACAAGAACGTTTCCTGGAAAACTGCAGCAATTTGACTACGTAAACTACGAATGTTAATATCGTTAATCTCCATACCATCAATCTTGATGGAACCGGAGTTAATGTTGTATGCACGCATCAAAAGCTGAATTATTGTTGATTTACCTGAACCAGTACCACCAAGAAAACCAACGACGGTTCCAGGAGGTGCTTCCAAATTAATATCTGTAACAGCTGCAATCTTATTACCATAAGCAAAAGTTACTTTGTCAAAGGAAACATGCCCCTTCACCTGATCCGGTGCGAGAATAATGGAATCCTCTGTGTCCTGTACATCAATAGGCTGGTTAAGCAGTTCCAGTACCCGCTCTCCCGAAGCTTTGGACTGAGTGTAGTTGTTGATATGAAATCCGATATTCCACATCGGACCGATTATGTACCATATTAAACTAAAGAAAGCAACGAGTTCACCGAGTGATAACTCTTTTTGTATAACTAATCTGCCGCCAATCACAAGAAGCAAAACAATACTTAGAGAAGCCAGCAGCTCCATAATTGGAAAGAATTTAGCCCATAAGGTGGAGGCAAAAATCTGATTCGATTTGTATCGTTCGTTGCGCAGTGAGAACTTATCTACTTCATGAGGTTCACGCGCAAACGATTTGACGGTACGTACCCCTGTTATGTTTTCTTGCACTGCTGTCGTAAGCGAGCTCATCGCTAGTCGCATCTCTTGAAAAGCAGGGTGAATCTGCGTTTCAAATTTCAGAGCAACGAAAACGAGAAGTGGCATGAAAATAAGCGTAAGTAAGGTAAGCTGCCAGTTGATTGAGAACATCATGATCGAACCAAACAAAACCATAAGAACCATGTTTAAAATCTGAGCAAATCCAAATCCGATAAAGTTACGAATCGCTTCCAGGTCCCCCGTTAGCCTAGACATCAGATCCCCTGTTTTCGCCGTATCATAATACCGGAACGATAAAAACTGTAATTTTTCGTAACAGGCATTCCGTAAACGATAAGCAAGGTAGTTACCAAGCCTAGCGCCAAAAAAACCGTGTAAAAACTGCAATGCCGACTTCACAATAACAACTCCGAGTACGGTTAGGGCAAGCATGGGAACGCCTTCAAAATTGCGGGGCGTAATCATGTCGTCAATGAGTACACGCAGTAGATTCGGGTACACGAGCCCGAGTGCAGTCGCTAAGGCCAAGCAAAGTATTGATAAAAACAACAAATTGCGTTTGGACCAGAAAAAGCTCTGCAGTTGCCTGAGAACATCCATGTTTCTCCTCCTTAAAATACTTTCTTATCTTGTATGAACATTAATGAAGTTTATCACCGCCTTACCACCCCGGCAAAGCGGGAAACGACTCATATTCCGCCTTCTTTTAGTATGAAAGGGCAATATAAGGAAATAAACGCCATCTCTCAATTAAATGGTCAGATATCCTCTTCTATTCGGGGTCATTCAAGCAAAAAAACACCCCCTCCGCGAAAAACGCGAAGTAAAGGTGTTTTGCACGTTCTTAAATATGTGTTTCCTGCTCCAAAGAGGACAGGTCCTGCGCAAGTTTCACTAACTTTTCTGAATCATCTGCCAGATCAAGTGCTGCTAACATCCCAGCGATATTATCTTTCCACTGCTCACTCAGATCTAAGGAGACATCACTAAATGATGTCCGGATAAGACTTTGATAGTACTGAATAAGCAAGGACTCATTTTGTTGCAATTGTTTACTGATGTATTGCTTTAGTTCCGGTTCAAGAACATGCTGTAATTCTTTTCGGCCATTTCCTTCGAAAAAATACTTTGGATTCTTGAATAACTTCCAGAACGATTTGAAATCTATTCTTTCCTTATCATCACTTTGCTGCAGGGATGGTGTATCCCAAAGTTTGGATAGGACTATGGAGAGCGATGTGCCTGAAGTCAGTTGGTTAAGTTCTTTCGTGACGTCTGTTGCTGTGCTGGTTACTAGCTGTTTACCTTTGGTCTCCAGTCGGATCGATGTCGCAAGTAGCTCCTGCTGCATTTCAAGATTCAGCATTCGAAGCAGTTCTCGGCCAGATGAGATAAATATGGCTTTTAAATCACCCGCATCTTCTCTCAGTACGGAAGGATGAAATGCTTCCGACATAAACTCAGAAATTCGATATCCGATACGCTGACCTGCGTGGAAGATCAATTCACTCGTCTCCTGAGCAATTTCATGATCTTTAGCCTGATGAGCAAGAGATAGAAGCACCTTCCCTCCTCGTTCCAATGCTTGATTCAGCTCCACTTTCCGAAGCACTCTGACTTCCACATCCTGACGGGCATCCCGAATCCATTGCTCTACTCTATTGCGAGCAATTTTTATATCTTTACTCGCTTCAATGAGCGCGATATCTAATAACTCTTCACCTGCAAATTTACTAAAAGCTTGTTCGAACTCCGCAAAACCGGACGCTGCCAGCTGATCTTCATGCCCGGATTGTTTGGCTTCCAGTGCAAGTAAACTTGAGACCGCATATAGATGCGGGGAACGAACACCACTTTGTTGCAGTTTTTGACCTACATGATCTTTAACAAGCTCCAGTTCATCAGGCGAAGCAGCAAGATCTGCTGCGTTGATGACAAAGAACATATTATCCAGCGATTTGGTGTCTTTTACCCGTCCAAGCTGATTTAGGAACTGCCTGTCTCCCTGAGAAAAAGCGTGATTGTAATAAGTAATAAACACTAGCGCGTCCGCATTCTTCATGTAGTTGAACGTAACGCCCGTATGTCTCGCATTTATGGAGTCTGCTCCTGGTGTATCGACGAGAATAATACCTTGGTTCGTTAGTTCGCAGCTGTAATACAAATCGATGGATTCTACGAAGCAAGATTTAGACTCCTCCGCTACATAGGCACGATACTCATCCATATCCGCAATAAAGGACTGGCCGAGTTTGGACAAGGCCTCATCATACCCTTTGGCCGCTGCTTTCAAAAAGCTATAATGGGGCCGACCTGCCGGGTGTACTTGCTGCGGAGTCAAAGCACTCACCGCTGATTTCCATGTTTTCTCTTCTGGGACGCCAAGTCCAAGAAGATCAAAGGAAAAAGACAGATCCGCCCAAAGGCTGTCGTAAGGCTTCATGGTAACTCGTGCCGTCCGGTGCGCCATGCCTTCTGCTGGCGCCATAATCCGGTTAATCGCCGCTGTAGTCGGATGCGGCGACACCGGTAACACCGCTTCGCCCAGCAATGCGCTGGCGAAAGAAGACTTACCAGCGCTGAAAGCACCAAACAGCGCCAGGGTGAACGTTCCGCCCGCAAGCGATGCCGCGCGGGCGTTCAGCCCTCGTACCGCCGAAGCCATGGCGGGATACGGGGCAAGATGTGCTGCGGCTGCGTTGAGCCTAGCCGCAGCAGCCGTTTGCCGCTCGTGCCTGCGCGCGGCGAGTGCAGGGCGCTCCTTGCGTTCACGCAGGGCGCTAGTAGCCTCGGACGCAGCAGTGTTACGCGCTGCGTCTGCTGGTGTAGCTGTGCCAATCTTCATGGGCACAGCTACACCCTTGACCTCCGGCAAAAGTCCGGAGGTCAGTGAAGTTGCTGCCGGCAACAGCTCCCGCACGGTAGCAGCAACATTCCGGATATCCTGCTCTATCCGGGACAACTTTTCCGCTGTCCTATTTTTCAGGTCAAGCTGCTGTTTTTGTTCCTCCAAAGCTAAAAGGACAGGAACATTGGCCGCTGACAACTCTTCTAGCAAAAGATCGACAAGTTCAAGTGCAGATTTGCGGTATGACGCTATCAGATCAGCTCGCAAATCTTTACAATAGTTTAGTACGTATTCTCCTGTAATCTGCGTATCAGAAACACTGCGCTTCGTAATCAGTTCAACAGAAGGAACGTATAAGTCCGCTTCAAGCTTCTCATCCCAGTGTTCTTTCCATAACCCATGGGTTTGACCGAGCTCTCTGAGCATCGTGCGAAGATGGAACGCAATTTGCCCATCCGCTTGTCTCTTCAGTAGTTCCCAAAACGTCTGAAGCCGCTCTTCTCTTTCTTGTTCCGTTTTGCCGGAGCGAAATAGAAAACCGACTTTAAAACCAGGACGGCGACTCTCCAAGTAACTTTCCGCCGCAGTTCTAACGTCAGCAGGTGTTATATTAGCGGAAGACAACAACTGATCGACTGCCGCTCGAAAATGCTTCCTCTCCTCAGCTGCCATTTCCTTTGTTTGTATCACTTCTTGATTGATACGCAAAGTTTCGGAAGCGAGCTGTGCCACTCCTTCTGGGCCGCCCAGCTCATCAAACAGTGTCTCTTTTTCTTCCTCATATGTAGATTCCCAATTTGTAATAAACTCTTCTCCTACATGGCGTGCTGAGGAAGCAACACTATGACCTATGAGATCCGCTCGTAGACTGGGAAGCACCTCAACCAGATGGGCAAGTTCATTCCACTGATTATAAGGATGTTCCGGTTGTTTTAGTGTCGTAAAGAGGAGACCCGCATAGGTAACTTCCCATGCAGCAAACACTTCTTCTACAGCTGAACGGTATGCTGCAAAAGACAGTTCTTGTTCTCTATGTTTATCTATCTGGGTTACGACCAAATACAGCGGCTTCCCCCAATCGGATAAGCTTTTTGCAAAAGCCAAGTTGTTCTCGGATTGTACGTGATTATAATCCATCACATAAAAGACGGCATCGGCCAGATGCAATGCAGAATCTGTCGCTTTTTTGTGAGCACCATCCGTTGAATCCACTCCAGGCGTATCCAGAAGAACAGCATGCTCTTGCAATAGAGGAACTTCATCCCAAACTTCGATAAAAGAGTACTGCTCTCCATTCTTGCAATATTCGTCCAGTTCGTCGGGGAGTACCACTAAAGGGTCTACATCCGCGGATGAAAGATCCGGCTCATTTCCATTCGGTGTTTGATATATTTTAGCTAATTTTGTTCCATTACGAATCGCTACTACGTTAGCACTAGTAGGTACAGGACTTGCGGGTAGTACTTTTTTGCCGCATAGACTATTGATAAGGCTTGATTTGCCGGCAGAAAAATGACCACAAAAAGCGATCGTTACTTCATCTTCGGATGCTTTCTGAAGCAGATCTTCCATTGCTGCTGATGCCGGTTTATCCTCGTGCTGAATAAAAAATTGCTGCAGTTCTTGTAAACGCATTCGCATTTCTTCATCCTGTCTGCTCCTGTTTGTCAGCATGTCCTCATTAGGCTCCTTCTCTACTTTTCTATTTCACTCAAATATGTATATTTTATCACTGAAAACTTAAGAATTGAACCTAAATTCGCAAAATCTTTCCATCAAAAAAATAAACCGAGTACCTCACTTTGTTTAAGAAAGTCAACTTTCTAACAAAGAGGAGTACTCGGTTTTATAGAACATCAGCCGATACGACTCGGAATGTTCATTATATTTGTAGCGATTCAACAGTTGTTATTGAACTGCGTTTTCAAGCTCTGGAAGCAAGATTTCAAATACTTGTCCATGCTGCAAAATCGTAATGTTTCTGCCTTTGTCTTTCATTACAACCACTTCGGTCTTTTGAGACATGCGCTCAAGGTAGTGTTCAGGTACATCGCCAGAATGGCTTACTGTAATACCTTCGATTTCCTTTTCTTCATTTTCACTCATTTCAGTTGCAACTACTTCTTCAAAAATATCAGAAAAAGCGTCAAATTTGTCAGTGTACACGGAAATGCATTTCATTTTTTCTCATCCTCTACTATTCGTTTACTATTTTATTTTGGTTTAAAGCAGATGACTTTCGTTCCTTATCTTTCCTGATTTGGGACGTTTTCATACGCTTTTTCCCTTCACGACAGACGTCCAAAAGCGGACAAACCTGACATTTAGGTGACTGTGCCTTACAATGATATCGGCCGAAAAAGATAAGTCTGTGATGTGTAAGTGTCCATTCATCCATGGGAACTCTTTTCATTAGCTTTTTCTCCACTTCAAGAACAGAGTCTTTCCATCCTGCGAGACCCAGTCTCTTCGACACACGCTCTACGTGGGTATCTACTGCAATCGCGGGAACCCCAAATGCATTGGAGACCACCACATTTGCCGTTTTACGCCCCACTCCTGGTAACTGAACCAGTCGATCATGCTCACTTGGCACTTCTCCTTCATATTGCTCTATCAAAATACGGCACATATTCTGTATATGCTTCGCCTTGTTGCGATACAAACCGATTCTTCTGATATCCTGCTCTAGTTCTTCAAGAGGAACAGCAATATAATCTTCAGGAGTTTTATATTTTTGGAACAAGTCCACTGTCACTTTATTCACTGTTTCATCTGTACATTGTGCTGACAACAAGACAGCAATGGTAAGTTCAAAAGCATTGCTATGGTTCAATTCACAATGAGCATCAGGAAACATGTTTGCGATGGTATCAAGAATGTGACGCACGGTCGTTGCATTCATGAAGAGCATACCTCCTACAAAAAAAACGTCTTGATACGGCTATTCCGCATCAAGACGGTCATTCTTCTTCTTACTACTTAAAGAAATGACTACGGTTTGGAAATCTCAACTACTACATTATTCAACAGATATAATACAATATTATCATTATCTTTAAGAGATTGCACGCTCAAAGTACTGTCTCCTTGATGAATGTAAACATTCGGTGACAATTGATAGCGATAATTGCTATCTGTAGTAGAAGTACGTTTCACTTGTAGTTCATTTGTAGACGCGTTATAAGTCCAAAAACTTTTAGATACCGGTGAAAGAACTTGGAAAACCGGAGTTCCATCTGCATCTTTAGTGAAGATTACATGATCTGTTACTGCAAGTGAAGCAAGAGTGGTTGATGTGCTGCCATTCTTCACTACTTTTACTTTAGCTGCATTCACAGACTCGCTGGAACCTGAAGATGATTTGTAAGTAACCGTACTTCCACTGATGTTGCTAATTTCGCCCCATGTTTGTTTTACAACCTGAATAGACTGCGCTGTATTTCCGTCAAAAGATACATTGATAAGTGAACCTACTTTTAAATCAGCCGGTTTTAGAGCTGCTCCATTATCGCCTGTAATTGTCAGTTTGTCTACATAAATTTGACTTGTAGATCCATCTTTTTTCACCTCTGCACGGAAAGTGGAAAGATTCAAAGATAGGAGTTCAAACTGCGCAGCAGATTTTACATATATTTTACTAATAACGTCCTGGTTAGCACCAAGCATCGCAGTAACCTGGTCGCCTACTTTCAGATCGGACAAAGAAGCACTGCTCTTTCCATATAGCTCAACAGAAGGCGTAGTTTGATAAGGCAAAGTTATACTTTGACCGTTCGTTTGGAGTAACTTCACTGTCTTTCCATTTGTATTTATTTCTGCAACCGTTCCTTCGTACTTATATACAATAGAAAGCGACAAAGCACGTGTTCCAATTGTACTCAAGTTCACTTTACGACCATCTGTCAAGTAAGGTTCAATACCTGATAGTGTCGGAGAAGTTGTATTGTAATCAAGTTTTGTTTTTTCATCAAGTGTAAATACTTGCGGTTTCTTGTTGGTGTCAAGTACGGTTAGCAATTTGGTTTTTCCGTTATAGGAAACGACGGTTGCCAAATTCACTTGTTCCATCTGACGGTTCAGCACTTCAATCTTAGTCACTTCTTCATTACTATTCAGTGTGATCTCCACTTCATCGCCTGATTTACCATCGGCTAGCAGATCAGCGATTGTTGGCTGGTCTATTCCACTGATCACAATCTGAGGATTTGCAACGAGCAATTTCACTTCCAGTGAACCGCCATCTCTTTTGTACGTAATGGTCGACTGATTAGCTCCAAGCTCATATAGTGTACCGCGAACCGTTCGTTCTACACCTGCTGTAATTTCAATCGATTGGGCTACACTGTCTTTAATTGTATATTTCACTGCAGTTCCCATCTTGAGTTCAGATAGCGTTACAATTTCATTTTGATATCTAATAATGCTGACTCCATCTACGATTTTCAGTACATCGATTGCACCGGAATCATTCACTACGGAAACCGTCTTGGCTGTCGCATCAACGGATTGAACTTTTCCTGATGCTGTCTTATTCACCATACCTGACTTCACTTGGACGATAACGGGTTGTTTCTCCGAAGTAAAGGTTTCTCTCTGAATTTCTATTACACTTCCTGCAGTCAGGTCTGCAGGTTTAATCGTATTTCCGTTCTGATCGTAAAATACAGTCTTGTCTGTGAATGGGTACTCTTGATACTTGTCCCCAGCAAAAAGCCAAAGTTTATTTCCGGACAAACGTTCAAAGCTACCTTCTATTGTTTCTGTCTTAGGAGTGTTGTTCAAACTCTCCACATAAGCTGCTGTCTGATTGTTACCCGCAATCATTACCTCACTATATAATGCAATATCAGAAGCAGTAATCTTCTGCTCGGAAGTGCTTGTAAAGAAAGGTGTATTTGCATTTCTAGTTAAAGTTAGATATGTGCTACCCGTGTACAAGGTTATTTTACTATCTGTTAATTCTGTTATGTATCCCTTGTGTTGTCCTGCGTAAGAATAATCTTTATAACCTCCACCACGGCTGAAGAATGTCGCGAGCTGTGCACGAGTTACATTGCCTTGTGGATCAAATTTATTCCCGGATATTCCCTGGGCAATATTTAAGTCTACTGCTACATTTACGTAACCTTTCGCACTGTCCGAAATTTTGTCATTATCCGCAAAATCAGTTGCCAATTTCCCCGCTGCCTTTGCTTCGGCTTCTTTATCGATCGCTCTAATGATAAGCTTCGCAATCCATTCACGAGAAGCTTTTTTCTCTCCCCACGTGCCTTTGTCAACAGTGGCCTTGAGTTCTTCATTCTCATCAATTAAATCGAGGTCAAATGCTAACGAAACATAGGGTTTAAAATAATTGCTTGTGCTAATTCCTTCAGGCAGTTTTGCTTTGTCACCACTTGGAAGCTCTGCTTCACGATTCACAAACCGAATTGCCATCGTAATTGCCTCTTGCTGGGTTACCGCATCACCCGGTCTGAACAAACCGTTGTTGCCAAGAAGAATGTTTTGTGATGCCAATTTGTAAATATGTTTTTCTGCCCAAAACCCGCTCTTCACATCAGTGAATAAGCCTGTAGACGCCGTAGCCGTAACAGAAGCGGGAGCTGTTTCAGCTCCCGCTACTCCTGCGTAGGCACTAAGCGCCATCAGACTGGCGAGCATGGCAGATACCATTTTTTTAGAATGAGTGGAATTGATATTGCTGGGTTTGAAAGTCAAAATAATTTCTCCTCTCTTATATGCACATCAAAACTCTTACCATGTCGGCAATCGGACGACTTTATGTCCTGCTTCCTATTCTTTTGTCATGGGATGCTCAAGTTCTACATGTCCCATCAAACTTTCTTTTTGTTCACCATCTACCAATAATTCGATGGACTTGACTTCATCGAACTGGAAGAAGGTTTGTTTCAGTGCATCTAGCGCAAATTGTTCTCCGCCAGATCCTAGGTTAGCAGTAGCTGGAATTTTAAGATCAAGCGTAATATTCCCGCCGTCTACTTCCAATTTATTTATTGTAATTTCACTAGACCATAGAGGAACCAATTCATCGCTGTCACTTTGCTGTAGTGATTTGAAGGCTGACTCATATTTACTCCAGTCGCTCTTGAAGGATATTTTCCCCTCTGTTGCTTTGAGCTCCATCTGTTCAGGATCTGTGTAATACAATTTAATTGTTTCTTCCTTTGTCTCTTCGGAAGGAGCTGTCGTCCCTCCGTTTGTTGAACCTTCTGTTGTATTACCTGTACCAGAACCTGTAGTAGTGCCTTCTTCAACGTTTGTTTGGTCAGGATCATCGGTGCTAGCAGGGTCTTGAGGATTATCATCGCTATCTTGCGGTTCATCCGTCACATCACCCGGCTCTGTTACATCGCTGCCTTGTTGTTCCGGAGGAGCAGCTACAGGCTTATTCCCACATGCGGTTACTACCAGCAGCATAGCTGCGAGAAGAGTAATCATCCACCATTTTTTGTTGTTCATTTGTCTAATCCCCCTTCTCATCTCTTATTTCACGCCCAAATATTCCTTCATACCTTTAACGACACCTTCTGCAACACGATTCTGGAATGTCTCGTTAAAGAGGGCCGCTTCATCATTCTTATTACTCAGGAATCCGACTTCCAGCAAAATAGCTGGCATTGTTGTATCACGAATAACAGCAAAATTACCTGTTTTCACACCACGATCTTTCAATCCGGCAGCTTGTACCAAATATTTATGAACTGTGGTAGCAAGCGATTTACTATTCGCGCGGTTATAGTAAGTTTCTGAACCCGTAGCGGAAGCAGGACCACTGTTTGCATGAATAGACAAGAACAAATCTGCCTTCGCTTTATTCGCGAGACTTACACGCTCTGCAAGTTTAAGAAAATTATCATCATTACGCGTCATAATGACTTTAATGCTTGATTCTTTTTTCAGTAGTTGCTCAATTTTTAGTGCAAGGGAGAGGTTAAAATCTTTCTCTTTCTTGCCTGTTATACCAATAGTTCCTGGATCTTGATTTCCATGACCCGCATCGATGACAATCGTTTTCTTCACAGTAGATGGTGGGGTTGTTTCACCACCACTTGTATTAATCGTTACCGTGATCAACCCAGCTGCGGATGTGGAAAGCTTGTACGTCATCGCTTTACTGAGATCTACCACTACACGAACAGTGGAAGGACTTTCACTAAATAGAGAATACCTTACCTTCTCCACACCTGGATAACCATCCACAACGATCTGCCCTGCTACACTTCGAGTAAGGTCTAGTGCTTGTGTTCCTTCAAAGAGGCTGCTGAACTCCGCATTTGGAATATCCACGACAATTCGATTCGGAGAAGTCATCGTAAAGGCCGAAGGTTTAGCTCCACCGCTCGTTGCAATCATGAGTTTGCTGTCGGTAAAACTGATGCCGTTCACCTGAGTTAGATCCGTTTCGTTTCCTCCCGCAGGTGGCTGTGGAGTTCCACCGCCTGAACCACTATTAGCCGAAACTAGATAGACCGATTTGGTCTGGTTGTTCCAACTTACTTTCATTCCCATTGCTTCGGCAACGAAACGAATTGGAACAAGGGTCGTTCCTTTTTTAATAACAGGAGCAATATCAAGATTAATTTTGGAACCGTCCACGGTGGCTGTCTTTTGACCCGCTACCATTTTAATCACTTTTTTATCCTGAATTATAGTAACCGTCTTCGTCTTCTGTTCCCAACCGACACTGTATCCAAGTTCCTCTGAGACGACACGAATAGGTATCATGACTTTATTACTGATGAGCTCAGCATTTACACCTGAAGGTAAACTTACCTGATTGCCATCGAGGAAAATCTTGATGTTGGTCGCTGCTTGTCCATTACCAGGAAATAACCACACAAAACATAGCACCGCGACCAGAATTCTTAACTTTTTCATCCTTCACCCTTCCAATTCTTCAATATTTGAGTCTAGTAAACTCGTTATTTATGTAGCGAGATTTACTATTAACATTAATATTAGACGACAATAAAGGGTGAAAGTTGCGGACTTATCTCAATCATATCAAACAAATGGAATAGAGTATGCAACGAACTTGTCATATTTTAGCATATTTTTTGTCATTTTCCGATAGATTAGCATAATTTATTTATTGTTAGGTGCAGTTTTATTTTTATTTATGAATATCATTTTTTATCTATTCAGTAAAAAATAATAAAAAAAGTCTGTGGACCATCATGATCCATCAGACTTTTAATCGTATGCAGTTTAAGCAAATAGTAACGAGGCATGTTTATTTTCATACTCAGAAATGGCACCTTCATGCTGTAGAGTCAGCCCGATATCATCAAGACCTTGCAATAGGAATTGTCTACGATGCTCATCCAGTTCAAATTGTACACTTAATCCGTAGGCATCAGTTAAAGAATTGTTCTCCAAATCAACATTCAGCTGGTAGCCTTCATGCTGGTTGGTACGCTGAAATAGTTCTTCAACCTGCTCTTCCGATAACTTGATAGGCAAAATTCCATTTTTGAAGCAATTGTTATAGAAAATATCTGCGAAAGAAGGAGCAATCACGCAGCGAAATCCAAAATCCATAATGGCCCAAGGGGCGTGCTCACGTGATGAGCCGCAACCAAAGTTGGCTCTTGAAAGAAGTACAGAAGCCCCCTTGTATTCAGGCTGGTTTAGGGAGAAAGTGGAAATCTCATTTCCCTCTTGATCAAATCTCCATTCATAAAATAGAAATTGTCCAAACCCTGTACGTTCAATTCGTTTCAAAAACTGTTTAGGAATAATCGCATCCGTATCTACATTCACCCGATCGACGGGTGCTACAATACCTGATAATTTTGTAAAAGCCTCCATGTTTATAGCTCCTCTCCGCTCTTTATAAGAAATCTGATACCCACTTTACATACGTCTGTGCTATATCAGGTTTAGTTTGCAACTTCCGATTTTACTGTCCAATCCCTAACGTCTACAAAACGTCCTTGAATTGCTGCTGCTGCTGCCATAGCTGGAGATACCAGATGAGTACGGCCTCCACGACCTTGACGACCTTCAAAGTTCCGGTTGGATGTTGAAGCACAACGTTGTCCCGGTTGAAGTACATCCGGATTCATCGCAAGACACATACTGCAGCCAGCTTCACGCCATTCAAAACCAGCTTCCGTAAATACTTTGTCCAGTCCTTCTTGTTCAGCCTGGATTTTAACACGACCAGAACCAGGTACGACAATTGCTGTAACTCGCTCAGACACTTTGTATCCTTTGGCGATTTCAGCTGCTGCTCTAAGATCTTCAATTCGTCCGTTCGTACAGGAACCAATAAATACATAATCAATTTCAATATCAGCCATTGGAGTTCCTGGTGTAAGTCCCATATATTCAATTGCTTTTTCAGCAGCTTTACGTTCATTTTCCGTTGGAAGTTCAGCAGGAACTGGCACACGGGATGTAATATCTGTTCCCATACCAGGGCTTGTTCCCCAGGTTACTTGTGGAATGAGTGATTCAACATCGAACTCAAGGACAGTATCAAACTCTGCTCCCTCATCAGTAGTGAGATCATCCCATCTTAGTTTTGCAGCTTCAAAATCAGTATCTTTCGGTACATATTGACGGCCTTTCAGATAATTATAAGTCGTTTCGTCCGGAGCAATCATTCCTGCTCTCGCTCCGCCTTCAATGGACATATTACATACCGTCATCCGTTCTTCCATACTGAGTGAACGTATGGATTCACCTGTATACTCAATTACGTAACCTGTCGCAAAATCAGTGCCGTATTTGGCAATGACACCTAGAATCATATCTTTTGCTGTCACACCCGCTTTACGATTACCAACAAAACGAACTTCCATCGTCTTCGCTTTCGCTTGTTGCAAACATTGGGTTGCAAGAACATGCTCAACTTCACTTGTACCGATACCAAAGGCAAGGGCGCCAAATGCACCATGAGTGGAAGTATGGCTGTCACCGCACACAATCGTTTTCCCTGGATGCGTCAAACCGAGCTCTGGACCCATTACGTGTACAACCCCTTGATCAAGGGTATCTAGGTCATAGAGTTTTACGCCAAATTCACGGCAGTTAGCGGAAAGTGTATCGATTTGTTGCTTCGAGATTGGATCCGTAATGTTATAACGATCTTTAGTAGGGACGTTATGATCCATAGTGGCAAAAGTAAGTTCAGGACGCCGAACCTTTCGTCCGCTCAAACGGAGACCTTCAAATGCTTGCGGAGAGGTAACTTCATGAACGAGGTGCAAGTCAATATAGAGAATGCTTGGCTTCCCTTCTTCTTGCGTAATCACGTGGTTTTCCCAAATTTTTTCGAACATCGTCTTTTTGCTCATTCTTCTCACCTCAGCTAAATTTTCGTTCTGGATTCAGAAGGGCATCACATGCCGCATCTGTTAATAAACTCAATATAGCATGAGAAAGACATATTGTTCCAAGATATAAAAACTATAGATGTGATAGGCTTACCCTATAGACTATTTCGTGTCACCATGTACAAATTCCATAGGTTAAGTGATGTTGATTAATCTCAAAAAACATATGAAATAAATTCACTTAACCTTGGAATGATGTACGTCTAATAAAAAGACAGACCCTTAATCGACTTTAGAAAAATCAACACTTGCTAATTCATTGGTCTGTGAATTAAAACGGACCGTCACTTGGATCGTAAATTCCTTGTCTTCCTTTTTCATCAGCAACCGGAATTTCTCTTCTGCCATTGAATCGGAAAGAGAAGTTCTTCCTATATGTGCGTAATCTTTCACGGAAGCACCATATTTTGACTGTGCTTTCGTCACAGCAATTGCACCCCACTTGGCATAACCAGGTTCAGCATGAACCTGCGGCGCTGGAGTTAGGAACAATACACTAGATGAGCATAGAATCATCAACAGCGAACTTATTATAATTCTCCGCTTTACTAGACTGCCAAATAAATACTTCAACTATTTTCAGCTCCTTCACTCTATTTAGAAAATAAGGATGGTTATTAACGTTCCCCACATTATGCGGCGATTTATAATCGGTTATGCACTTATTGATCTAATCAATGAAATATATATATACTCAGAGGTAAAACCTATATAATGAAATAAACAAGTAACATCTTATTTTTTATTTTGATCTTTTTAACAACGTGAGGTGACATTTATGGAACTCAGGCAATTACAATATGCCCTTCAAATCGCTGCAGAGAAAAATTTTTCGAGAGCCGCTGAAAAACTTCATATTGCTCAGCCCTCTCTTAGTCAACAATTATCCAAGCTGGAGAAGGAGCTAGGAGTACTGCTTTTTCAGCGTAATACGAGCTCAGTCGAACTTACCCATGCTGGTGCATCCTTTGTTTCCAAGGCGAGTGACATTCTTGATGCGGTTGAGCTGCTGAAACAAGAAATGTCAGATATCTCTCAGCTTCGTAAAGGAAAAGTTGTCGTCGGCAGTATGCCCATAACAGGATCACATCTATTGCCGCATGTCCTTCCTGCTTTTCGTGAAAATTATCCCGATATCGAAATCGCACTTCTTGAAGACTCTTCTATGAACCTTGAAAAGTTAACAGCCAGCGGTAAAAGTGATCTCAGCCTATTATCTCTCCCCCTTCAAGAACCTTCCCTTTCATACATTGAAATTGGTGAAGAGCGGATTGATCTAGCCGTCCCAAAAGACCATCCACTTGCCCTTCGAAATCCAGAATCTTCGTTAGTCCCTATCAGGATGGAAGAACTGGCAGACGAATCATTCGTCGTATTAAAAAAAGGGCAGGGCTTTCGTAAACTGACTTTCGATCTATGTCAGGCAGCAGGTTTTGAACCTAAAGTTGTGTTCGAAAGTAATAACATGGAGACCGTTCAATCTCTTGTTGCGACAGGTATGGGCATCACCCTTGTCCCGAGGTTCATTGCTCGTGCTCCGAGCAGTGAATTTGTTCCGGTCTATTTGCCCATTGAAGCGGCTCCAAGCCGTACACTGGTCATTGCTTATCGAAAGGGTAGATATTTATCGGGAGCGGCCGAAGCTTTTATTGAGACATTTAAATCCACCATTCAGGAAATGTCTACTGAATAGCTACATATCAACACAAAAAGAGCCCGGAATCTCCAGGCTCTTTTGCTGTCTCTTTACAGTAAAATTACTTACTTAAATCAGAGGACAAATATAAATAGTAACAACGTTTATCGTTTCACATGCTTGTTAGGTTCATTCATCAGAATCCAGTCAGTTTGACTAACCTGTTTCCAATTTCTATTAGGTCGGGGGTGATAAATCTCCATCCCGGCTCTCTAAGAACGGCCTTTCTCGATCATCCCTCACATACTTGTGAACTTGTCGCCTGAGTTTCTCTTCCAAATGGTTAGCCTTGCGGTAATCCATGGTGATCATCCTCCTTTTGGTGACGGGATATGATCTATTAACCTCCTATATAGGAGATGAATCTATTTTTATATAAATTATTTTATTTTTGCTCAAAATAGAGATTCGGTCTACGATCTTCAAATACCGGAATTCGTCCGCGCACCTCATCTACTAGCGCAGGATCAATGGTACCTGTTAGTATTTCCTCCTGGTCTCCGCCCTCTGCCACAATCTCTCCCCATGGATCAATGATCATCGAATGACCAAAGAAATGCGCTTCCTTACTAACGCCTACCCGATTGCAGGAGACAACATACATCTGATTTTCGATTGCTCTTGCCATCAGCAACGTGCGCCAGTGATGCAAGCGCGGATGAGGCCACTCAGCAGGAACAAACAATACCTTAGCCCCATTAAGGGCAAGCGTTCTTCCAAGCTCAGGGAAACGAATGTCATAGCAAATGGAAGCTCCCGCAGTCCAGTTCCCGTCAAAAGTAAATGTAACCGGTTCTTCTCCTGAAGCAAGATACTTCTCTTCATCCATAAGGCGGAATAAGTGCATTTTGGCGTAACGAGCTACTTCTTTTCCTTCTTTATTAAAGATATACATACTATTGTAGATCTGCCCGTCCACTTTTTCGGAAATAGAACCGGCAACAATATTAACTTTATATTGGGCAGCATACTTTTGCAGCCATTCACGCTCTATTTTCCCTTGGTCATCCGCCAGCTCATGAATCTCACTAAGTGCATAACCTGTATTCCACATCTCTGGCAGGACGATAATTTCAGCATTCGGATTATTTTCCATAGCCTGCTTTATGAGTAACTGCATATGTTTTCGATTCGCATCAGGATTACCAATTTGAATGTCACTCTGAATTAATACAATCTGAAGGAGCGCATCCTTCGTCAGTTCTGTCATTTCAATATTCGGGTTTGTCATCTTCTCGTTCTCCTTTTACACTACATCCAGCTTCATATAAAATAAATTAATCCTATCATAGACGTTTTGTTCCAAAACGCACAAGTCATTCATTAGAAACCCATCTATACAGCTAGGATAAATCGTGATAGATTAAAATTACTTTTTATTATGATGAAACCGGAGTGATGAAATGAAGTCATCTCAAGCACAACCTGCGAATGTGTCTAGATTTACGATCGAACCTGCTGAGATTATGAAGACCCTGCCTACTCAGTTTTTCGCTACTCTTGTTCAAAATGTAAACCGAGAGGTTATGGCAGGACATGATGTTATTAACCTTGGACAAGGTAATCCCGATACTCCAACACCAAAGCATATTGTATCCTCCTTGCAAGAAGCAGCGGACAACCCGCTTTATCATAAATATTCTCCTTTTAGCGGCTATCCTTTTCTAAAAGAAGCCATTGCTCAACGTTACAAAGAAGATTATGGGGTTGAGCTTGATCCCGAAACAGAAGTAGCCATCTTGTTCGGAGGAAAAACAGGGCTCGTCGAGCTTCCTCAAGTCCTCTTAAATCCTGGTGATGTTTGCCTCGTACCCGATCCGGGATATCCAGATTACTGGTCTGGCGTTGCTCTCGCTAAAGCAGAAATGTCGTTCATGCCACTGCTTGAGTCAAATGACTTCTTGCCCGACTATAGTGCCCTTTCAGAACGGGATGTAAATAAAGCAAAACTGATGTTCCTCAATTACCCAAACAATCCTACTGCCGCCATTGCTCCAAGTTCCTTCTATGAAGAGACTGTAGAGTTTGCTGCAAAAAACGGCATCGTTGTTGCAAGTGATTTTGCCTATGGTGCTATCGGTTTTGACGGACATCGTCCCATCAGCTTTTTGGAGACACCAGGAGCGAAAGAAGTTGGGGTTGAATTCTACACCCTGTCCAAAACATACAATATGGCCGGATGGCGAGTAGGCTTTGCTCTTGGGAATGCAGAAATTATTAAGCTCATCAATCAGTTGCAAGATCACATCTATGTCAGCTTATTCGGAGGTATCCAAGCAGCCGCGCAGACTGCGCTTATCTCTTCCCAAGATTGTGTAGCTGACCTGGTATCCCGCTATGAATCTCGCCGCAATGCCCTATTTAGTGAGCTAGACAATATCGGGTATACTGCTACAAAACCTGGAGGGTCTTTCTTTAGCTGGCTACCTGTACCTAATGGATACACTTCCGCATCTTTCGCTGATCTTCTACTCCGTGAAGCAAAAGTAGCTGTAGCACCGGGAATTGGTTTTGGAAAGCACGGTGAAGGCTATGTCCGCGTAGGACTGCTAAGTGATGAAGAAAGACTGCGGGAAGCCGCTAGGCGTATCGGAAAGCTTGGTTTGTTTCGGTAATGATAGTAAGATTTGCTGATCATTACGAGAATGAGTAGACTCGCTCTAACATCTACTTCACTTATTTCTCTTTGCAACGGTCCTTTTTCCATGGTATTCTAACTGTAATTTAAAAATGTAAACGTGTTGACGGGACCAGTAAGAAACTCCTCCGTGCACTCAGAGAGTAAATTCCACCGGCTGAAAGAATTTACCACGGACATTTCTGAAACCTACCCCTGAGCGGCCTTATACTGAGAATAGGACGTTTCCCTTAACGTTATAAGGCCTACGAGTTGGATGATGAATATCATCAACAAAGGTGGTACCGCGGAAGCTCAAACTTTCGTCCTTTGCATTACAAGGACGGAAGTTTTTTTTATTTGGACTACATGTTATAAGAAAGGAAGTAGATCATCACATGTCTTCTCGGATCGTTATTAAGATTGGAAGTAGTTCTCTAACTACCGATTCAGGTTCATTACATCAAGAATCCGTTGCGTTTTTCGCGGCCGAAATTGCTGCACTCCATGCAGAAGGTCATGAAGTTCTACTTGTCACTTCCGGAGCAGTTGCAGCCGGATTTGGTCACATCGGGTATACATCCCGCCCCAAACTTCTACATGAGAAACAAGCAGCCGCAGCTGTTGGGCAGGCTCTACTTATGCAAGCTTATCAACAGGCTTTTGCAGGACATGGAGTAAAGACAGCACAAATCCTACTGACACGTACGGATTTTCTGAATCGCAAACGGATGGGAAATGCCGTTATGACTATTGACGAATTATTAAAACAGCGAATTTTGCCAATTATTAACGAGAACGATACCGTCTCCGTTGACGAGTTAAAATTCGGAGATAACGATATGCTGTCCGCGCTCGTGGCCGGATTTATTAAGGCAGATAAGCTGCTTATTTTAACTGACACAGATGGTCTCTACACTGCGGATCCTCGGAAACAGGCGGATGCCAAAAAGTTTGACCGTATTGAAGAGATTACAGATGAAATCTATGCAATCGCAGGCGGAAGCGGCTCTGCCGTCGGTACAGGAGGCATGCGCTCCAAGGTCGATGCAGCCAAGGTTGCGACGAGGGGCGGAGTTCCTGTCTTTGTTGGACGTGTACTTGAGCAGGGAGATATGAAGGCAGCCTTTCATGATATAGGTAAAGGTACGTATTTTGATACACGTCTTCATTCCCTCCCTCGTAAGAAGCAGTGGCTTGGTTTCATGTCTTCCCCACTTGGCTCCGTGCAAGTCGATCAAGGCGCTGAAAAAGCGCTTATTCATGGAGGCCATAGTCTGTTGCCCGTAGGAGTGAAAGAAGTCCAGGGTCATTTTCAGTCCGGCGATGTCATTGAGGTTGTAGGCATGACAGGTGATGTCATCGGTCGTGGCATTGTAAACTACGATGAAGATCAACTCCGGGTTATCATGGGACTTCCTAGTCAGGAAGTACTCAAAAAGTTGGAAGGAACGATGAGCCGTTTGGAAGTAGTTCACAGGGATGAATGGGTTACGCTGAAATAACAACATACAATGTACCTCTTAAGCCTATTAATTATTAACTATAAGGAGTGAAAGAGTAATGAGTGAAGTACAAATCAAAGCAACACTAGCCAAGGAAGCTACAGCTCTGCTCGCAGGCCTTTCTTCAGAAGTAAAAAATGCTGCTCTCGCTGTCATGGCCGATGCGCTAATTAATGAACAATCTTCCATCATAGAAGCAAACCGTCTTGATCTTGTGAGAGGTCAGGAAAATGGAACCCCAACGGCTATGCTCGATCGTCTCAGTCTGAATGAAGATAGAATCCGCTGCATTGCCGAAGGTCTGCGCCAAATTGCCGATCTCAGTGATCCGATCGGAGACATTCTTGAAGTGATCCAGCGTCCTAATGGTCTTCGGATTGAAAAAGAACGTGTTCCGCTCGGACTCATCGGGATCATATACGAAGCTAGACCTAATGTTACGGTGGACGCTATCGGCCTTAGCCTTAAAACCGGTAATGCCGTTCTGCTACGAGGAGGCTCCTCTGCCCTCTCATCAAACCAGAGAATTGTAGAAGTGCTGAAACAAGCACTCCAAAATACCCCGGTACCAGCAGAAGCGATCCAGCTTGTTGAAGATCCAAACCGAGCTTCGGTAGATGAAATGTTAAAATGCAAAGGTCTGCTTGATGTCATTATTCCTAGAGGCGGGGCCTCACTTATTCAGAATGTCGTTGAAAATGCGACGGTTCCTGTTATTGAAACCGGCGCTGGGATTTGCCATACCTATATCGCTGCGGATGCAGATGAACAGATGGCCCGCGAAATCGCATTAAATGCAAAAGTACAGCGTCCCTCTGTTTGTAACTCTATGGAGACACTACTTATTCATAAGGACTACGGTAAGGAGAATATTTTAAAGCTGGCAGAAGCGTTTCAAGATTCATCCGTAGAGCTGCGGGGTTGTTCAGCTTTTGTTCAGATCGCTCCTTGGGCACTCCCTGCCACATCGGAAGATTACGCTACGGAATATAACGATTATGTACTAAATGTTCGAATCGTAAATGACCTCGCAGAAGCACTGGCACATATTGCGCAATATAGTACAATGCATTCCGAATGTATCGTAACGAAAGACCCAGATACAGCAGCACAATTTATGCAACATGTGGACGCTGCAGCCGTCTATCACAATGCATCTACACGCTTCACTGATGGATTTGAATTTGGTTATGGTGCCGAAATCGGAATCAGTACCCAAAAGCTGCATGCACGCGGACCAATGGGACTTCCAGCACTCACTTCTACTAAATATCGTATTTATGGAACAGGGCAAATCAGACACTAATTAACGATGATCAGGAGGAATTACATCTATGAGCGGAACTCGTGCTTTAATTCAAAAAAAGATTACTTTTTACGGGGCAGGCGCTATGGCCGAAGCGATTGCAAGAGGACTCATTTCAAGGTCTGTACTTTCTCCTTCCTCCATCACGATGATGAATCGCAGCAACAAGGAGAGATTGCAAGAGCTCGAAAATAAATACGGTGTTATTACAGCGTCTGAGGCAGCTGCCAAAGAAGATGTACTACAAACGACAGATGTCATCGTTCTGTCGATGAAACCTAAGGATGCAGCAGAAGCGCTTCGTTATTTGGGACCTCTCTTATCTCCAGGACAACTCGTCGTGTCAGTTATTGCCGGTATGACCATCGAAACGATGCAGACCCTGCTTGGTAAAAAACATCCGGTTGTTCGGACCATGCCGAATACTTCCAGCACCATTGGGCTGGGCGCGACGGGAATCGCTTTTTCTGATGAAGTTAGTGAAAATGACCAAAAGCTAGTCCGTACCCTATTTGAAGCGGTGGGGATCGTCACGATAATTGAAGAGTCTACCATTGAAACCTTGACGGGTGTTTCCGGAAGCGGCCCGGCTTACATTTATTACATGATGGAAGCGATGATCGAAGCAGGCGTTCGCGGTGGACTTACTTCTGATCAAGCTCGAGATTTGACCGTACAAACTGTACTTGGAGCGGCCAGAATGGTACAGCAAACGGGTGAAAGCCCAGAAGACCTTCGTAAAAAAGTAACTTCGCCGAATGGGTCAACCCAGGCTGCACTTGAAGTGCTGGCTAAAGGGAATTTCACAGAAACTGTCATTGCTGCTGTAGATCGCTGTGCAGAGCGTTCCCGTGAAATGGGCGATGCATTGAAGGAGGAGATCAATTGAGTTATTGTACAGCAACTTATCGAATTTATGATGATAAAGCGAGTTTCCACAAAAAAGCGGAGTCCATCGCTGTCGGTATGACAGTAGGAAGCTGGACTGAACTACCCGAAGTGAAAAGAGAAGCAATGAAACAGCACCTAGGTCAAGTTGTTGAAGTACAGGTTCATGAACCTGAGAATGCTGAGCCAGGAACGCGTTATGGAGATGTAACTATAGCCTATCCGGATATTAATTTCAGCAAAGATATCCCTGCCCTGCTCGTTACGGTATTTGGAAAAATATCGATGGACGGTAGAATCAAGCTGATGCAGCTGGGATTCTCAGATTCTTTTGCTTCCCATTTCCCTGGCCCTAAATTTGGTATTCAAGGCGTACGTGATCTTCTTGGCGTTCATGATCGTCCATTGCTAATGAGTATTTTCAAATCCGTTATTGGACTAAACGCTTCCGAACTACGTGAACAATTTCTGCGTCAAGCACTTGGTGGTGTAGATCTCATCAAGGATGATGAGATTTTATTTGAGAATGAACTTACCCCTATTGAAAAAAGAGTAGAAGTTTGCCTGAGAGCCGCGGAAGAAGCAAGCAAAGAAACCGGCAAAAAACTGCTATATGCGACAAACCTGACAGGACCAACTTCCCGTCTACATGAACAGGCTCGCAAAGCCATCGATGCGGGTGCTAATGCCCTGCTATTCAATGTATTGTCCTATGGGTATGATGTCTTGCATGAATTGAGTAAGGATCCAGAGATTACCGTTCCGATCATGGCTCATCCGGCGCTTGCCGGTGCTTATTACCCTTCGCCTTACCATGGTATTTCGGCTTCTGTCCTGCTCGGACAGCTTATGCGTCTGGCTGGAGCTGATCTTGTTCTCTTCCCTTCACCGTACGGCTCAGTAACGATGCCACGCGAAGAAAATATGGGGATTAAAGAACAGCTGTTAACCCCTGCCTTTTCCGTGAAACAGAGTATGCCTGTACCTTCAGCCGGAATTCACCCTGGACTGGTTCCACTGATCTTGAAAGATTTTGGTACCGACGTCATTGTAAATGCGGGCGGCGGCATTCACGGTCACCCGATGGGCACGGAAGCCGGTGGACGTGCATTTGTTCAAGCTATTGAAGCAACGCAGCAAGGGATTTCGCTTTCAGAATATGCTTCAAACCATCCTGAACTTGAAACTGCCCTGCATCTTTGGGGAGGAGAAACAAAGTGAGTAAAAAAACGGTTATTTTCTGCGACTTTGACGGAACGATTACGTTATCCGACAATATCGTAGCCATCATGAAGCATTTTCAACCTGCTGGTTATGAACCGATTATGAAAGATACGGTTGACCAGAAGATTTCTTTACAACAAGGAGTAAGCGCTATGTTCGCCCTTATTCCTTCTGCTCAAAAGGATGAGGTTATCAAGTTTGTGCTTGGACAAGCCGGTATACGGGATGGTTTTGCTGAGTTCCTTAGCTATGTACGTGAGGAAGGAATTGAATTTTATGTGACGAGTGGAGGCATGGATTTCTTTATTGACCCTCTACTCGCGCCGTATGGAATTCCAAGTGATCATGTTTACTGTAACAGTGCTGACTTTAATGGTGAGAACATTGAGATTCTGTGGCCTCATCCTTGTGAAGCACCATGTACGAATGATTGCGGCATGTGTAAAGCAACCATTATGCGTACATTCGATCCGGATTCCTATGAACGCATTCTGATCGGTGACAGTCTGACGGACTTCCAGGGTGCCAAAATCGCAGACCTCGTTTATTCCAGATCGATCTTAACTAAAAAATGCGAGGAACTGCAAGTCCCTCACGTCCCCTTTACTACTTTCTTTGATATTTTAGAAAACTTACAATTGAAACGTGTTCAGGAGGCATAATCATGACTTTTTCAGACATCACCACTGAGGAAAAAAACCGCATTATTTCAGAACTAGCCAATGTAAAAGATGATTTTGCCAAGAGAGGCTGGTTTCCAGGAACTAGCGGAAATCTCTCCATGCGTGTTGGAGAATTTGATCCAGCACAATTCCATTTTGCGGTTACCGCAAGCGGTAAAGATAAAGCAGCCCGCACACCGGAAGACTTCCTCTTTGTAGACAAGGACGGAAAAGCTTGTGAGTCCACCAACTTGAAACCAAGTGCAGAAACCTTGATCCACTGCGAAATTTATCGCTTAACGGGTTGTGGAGCTGTTTTTCACGTTCACACCGTCTTTAATAATCTAATTAGTGAGTACTACGGAGATCAAGGTCATGTGCCTATTCAAGGAATCGAGCTGATCAAAGCATTTAACATTTGGGAAGAAAATGCGGCCATTGAGGTCCCTGTTCTCCCTAACTATGCACATATTCCTTCCATTGCCGAGCTAGTGCCTGGTACGCTTCAGGAGAAGGTCCCTGGTATCCTACTGCGTAATCACGGTATTTATGTATGGGGTAAAGACGCCTTCGAAGCAAGAAAGCATTTAGAGGCGTTTGAGTTCTTATTTGAAGTAATGTACCGCGGACTTTTACTTAAAAAATAATACAAAAGAAAAACCGTAGGAACGCCAATCGGACGTTCTTACGGTTTTTTTTATAAGAGATAAGTTTTACATCCTACTCTCTATCTTGATAAGAAGATAGATCCATATCACGTTCCAGCTCTCTGAGAAGTCTCTCTCCTTCATCTTCTTTCCGTTTCGGAGAAAAGAGTAGTTTCAGTCCTCCCCCGATAAGGAGCAATGAAACGACGATGGTATTCATATAAGACTGAAGGCTATAAAAGATTTGCAATGACTCAAAGCGATTCTCTAACTCCGGAACGACCAGTCGCAGTAAAATATAATAGATCCCGAGAAATAATAGGGCAGCACCAATCCAGCCTTGATACCTGTTCCATCCTTCGATCACGGGTCTATCTAGTAAAGGTTCTCTACCGTATTTACTGGATAGTTGGAGCCCATCAAAGAAGCTATAAAACCAGATAATCGGAATGAGGAACAGGAACAGCGATAAATTCAGCAAGTCTAAAATGTAAATACTCCCAAAGAACAGCAACATGAGCTGCAGCCCTCGTTTTTGTAGTCCAAGATACATCTGGCCTGCCCCTGGAAAAGCAGCTAGTAACGTGGCGATCACCTTGCTTCGTTTGCCGTGGCTGCGCCCATGTTCAAGCTGTTCGAACAGTGTCTTATCCTCCAGAATTTCTCCAGCCTGTTTGCGATGTACATGCTGGACTGCATCAAACATACTGTACAGCCACATAACAGGAAGCAGTAGCAAGAAGAGGAGTATCACTTCTTTTCCAGAGATGGCCGCCACAAATATTAACATAATCGCCAGTCCAAAAAATCCAATTAGAAAGGAGAGACCTCGCTGTAACAATCCAAGGTGCAAATGGCCGAGTCCCGGAATAAAAGATAAGAGGATGGTGAAAAAACGCTCGCTCTCTCTACCTTTTCCTTGATTCGGATAAACATAACCTTCCGGCGGGGGAAATCCGAATGGAGGTTCCATTCCTGGCCCTTGACCGTGAGGCATTCCGTACAGAGGATGGTCAGGATCTAGGTTATGCTCTCCAGTATGACCTAGATGTCCATAGCCGTTTGTATTAGGCATATATCCTGTGTATCCTGGAGGATAATTAACCGGATGTTCAGGTTCTCGAAGTAGTTTAACGACCATATCAAACATACTGATAAACCATATAAATCCAGCTCCCAGTACGGAAAGAAGACCAAGTTCCTCCGATGCATTGCCTATAAATAGTAAAAAACCAAATCCGAGTAATGCAAAAAACATAAATCCATAAATAAAGCCTCTCACTTTATATTTATAATAATAATGCCCAAGCCCTGGTACAAAATTTAATAAGAAGGCAAGCAGCTTACTGCGGTCTTGCTGTATATTCATATCATTCCTTCCTTTCTATTGGATCCAATTATATTCATCAAGGCTTTGGTTTCAGAGAATCGAGCCAGCCTGCTGCTTTTTGGGTCATTATTTCACTGTAAGGCTGCGTTCCACCTGTCTGTCCCTTGTTCAGATTGACAGAAGCGATCTGGTCAAAAACACCTGTTGAAATAAAAAGAACCGTGATGGATGCTGCCACTGTATAGTGAACCATTTTATGACTGAGGATGTCCCTCCATTTTATTCTATAAGACTTCTTCTTTCTTTCCTCACTCCGTCTGGATGAAGCAATCTGCTTCATAATATGGTCCGTAAATTCCTCTTGATTCGGAAGATTCGGAAACGAAAACATCTCACTATTGTTCTTGCTCTCCATTCCATCGTTATAAACAAGCATTTCAAGAGACATCAGATAGGAGGCAAGCGCTTCTTCATCTTGAGCGAGCAATTGATCCATTTCATCTCTTTCTGCTGGTGTAAGTGTTCCTGTAATATAGGCTGTAAAACGGTCTTTGTTATGTTTATCCACGCCATTCTTCCTCCTTCCAATGTTTCCTGATCCACAATCTTGCCCGGTAAAGCCTGGATTCTACTGTTTTAATTGCAATATTACATTCTTCTGCAATTTGTTCGTAATTTTTCTCTTTCAGATAATAATGGATGATAATATCACGATGCTGGGGAGGGAGCATCCTAATCTTTTGCAAAAGCTCATATTGTTTCTCTTTCTTTATCAGTTGATACACCGTATCCGCATGACGGTCGGGTATATGTATCACTTCATCGTCATGACCCGCTTCTGTTGTAGCTCTGCGGTTTAATTTTCGTTTCGCATCAATCGCTTTGTGCAGTGCAATTCTAGTAATCCATGTCTTAAATCCTTCCGATCGGTACTGGGGGAGAGATTTGAAAATCTGCACAAAAGCTTCCTGTGCCGCATCTTCCGCATCCTGGACATGATGAAGTACCGAATAGGTTACCTGAAAAATATGTTTACTGTAAGCATCAATAATTTCGCGATATTTAGCATGATCTCCTTGCACAATTTGTTCAATTAACCTAGCTTCATCAATAGCTTCTCTCCTCCTTCCCCATATCAATAGACGTATGAACAAGACATACCCCTGCAAGTTTTATAAAATATTTTTTTATTTTTTTGAAATCTAGTAATCTATGATCTTATTGTGGCTAAAAAAGCAGAAAAAAGACACCCCTTATAAAGAGGTGCCTTATATTACCTATACAATTAACGTCCTCCGCTTCGGAAGCGGGCGGTGTATGCTTTTACATCCTCGGTTGTCTTGACTCGGTTACGACTCCATTCTAGCAAGATACGATCAATATATCTAAAATGGACCTTCCCAGCAAACACAGCTTCCTTCAGAGCAAGTAAAATTAACTCTTCCGGATATCTGTCCTGATCCATCCAACCAGAAATCGTCTCGTATTCCATTGGAGAAAGAGGCCTACCGAACTCTTTTTCAAACACACGGAACATATTCTTCTCTTCCACTTCTTCCATCGCTGGTATGGAATTGTGCTGATATGGTTCTGCTGAATTACGACCAAAGATAAGAGAAGATGAATCCTCCTTCAAGCACTCGGCAAGTTTCACATATAATCCAAGCACGTTATATCGCTCATATTGTATGCCCCTTGCTTCGTCCATATCCTCATCGATACTTACAAAACCATCTCTCATCAGTCTTTGTAGACCTCGAGCAACCTGTTCCGGTGCTATGTTCATTCGAGACGCCAATTCCTCCAGAGTAGGGAATTCATTCCCTTCCAGCTGCTGATATGCTATCAGATGTTGAAGAAGAAGGAATTCACCGTCTGACAATCCAAGTCGGGTGTAATAACGTAACAGAGCATAAGGGAGCTGTACGCTCCCCATGGCCATTCCGTAAGCAACGCCTTTTGCCCATGCTCCCTCACCTGGTTCGCCCATTTACATCCCTCCTATGGTACTTATGGGTAGAGACGATACAGCGTCCGTGGGAATGGAATAGTTTCACGTACATGATCAAGTCCGCAAATCCAAGCTACCGTACGTTCTAGTCCAAGACCAAAACCGGAGTGAGGAACTGATCCGTAAGTACGAAGATCTAGATACCACTGATAAGCTTCACGGGACAGATTGTGTTCTTCAAAACGCTCTTCCATCAGTTTTGGATCATCTATACGCTGCGATCCACCAATGATTTCTCCATATCCTTCTGGAGCGATCATATCCGCACACAGTACAACCTCTGGACGGTTCGGATCTGGCTTCATATAGAATGCTTTAATACCTGCAGGATAATGGGTAATGAAGACAGGCTTGTCATATTTCTCGGCAATCGCTGTTTCATGAGGAGCACCAAAATCTTCGCCCCATGGAATGTCAAAACCTTCTCCTTGCAGGAATGTAATCGCCTCATCATAAGTAATGCGAGGGAATGGAGCTTGTATGTTTTCCAGTTTGGAAATGTCACGTCCGATGCTTTCCAGCTCTTTACGACAGTTTTTCACAACCGACTGAACTACATGTGAAATAAACTGTTCCTGAACACGAAGGCTTTCTTCATGATCCACAAACGCCATTTCAGGTTCGATCATCCAGAACTCAATCAAGTGACGACGAGTTTTAGACTTTTCAGCGCGGAATGTAGGTCCAAATGAATATACTTTTCCAAGAGCCATCGCAGCAGCTTCCATATAGAGCTGACCACTTTGTGTCAGATAAGCATCTTCATCAAAATATTTAATGTGGAACAGGTTCGTTGTACCTTCTGCAGAAGAAGGAGTTAGGATCGGAGGATCTACAATCGTAAATCCGTTCGTATCAAAATACTCCTGAACCGCACGGATAATTTCCGCACGAATAACCATAATCGCACGCTGCTTGTTCGAACGAAGCCACAAGTGACGATGATCCATCAAGAAATCAACGCCGTGCTCTTTAGGCGTAATCGGATAATTTTCAGTTAGATGAATGATTTCAATTCCTGTAACCGTAAGTTCGTACCCGGACTGACTACGCGGTTCTTCCCGAACTACTCCCGTTACATAAAGTGAACTTTCCTGTGTAAGACTTTTTGCATCGTTCCAAATGTCTTCGGAAACTTCACTTTTCACAACTACACCCTGGATATAACCAGTACCATCGCGAAGCTGTAAAAATTGAATTTTACCGCTGGAACGTTTGTTATTAATCCACGCTCCAATCGTTACGGTTTCTCCAACATGCCTGCTGACATGGCGAATGTCACTTTTCGTGCTCATGCCCGATCTCTCCCTGTTTATAAAATAGTAATTATTGTGTTGCTTCGACAATACAATTCGTGTCGCGAGCAATAACGAGCTCTTCGTTCGTTGGGATAACGAGTACCTCTACTTTGGAATTCGCTGTAGAAATTCGACGTGGCTCACCAGAACGAATTTTGTTAAGTTCCTCATCAACCTCAACACCGAGATAAGTCAATTGTTCAAGAACGCGCTGACGAAGTACAACGGAGTTCTCTCCTACCCCTGCTGTGAAGACGATAACATCGACGCCATTCATAGCTGCTGCATAGGAACCGATGTATTTGCGAAGACGGTACTCATACATATTGAAAGCAAGAGTAGAGTTAGGTTCACCCTTCTCCATTCCCTCTGTAATTTCACGCATGTCACTGCTTACACCGGAGATCGCAAGCAATCCACTATGTTTGTTCAGCATGGAATTGACTTCGTTGACTGTCAGGTCTTCCTTGTTCATAACGTATGGTACGATAGCTGGATCAAGGTCACCACTACGTGTTCCCATCATCAGACCTTCGAGTGGTGTCATTCCCATCGAAGTATCAACAGATACACCATTCTGAATTGCTGTTAAACTACCACCGTTACCTACGTGACAAGTAATAATTTTCAGGTCTTCAATCGGACGCTCAAGATACTCTGCAGCAATTTGGCTCACATAGTAATGGGAAGTTCCGTGTGCACCATAACGACGTACTTTGTACTTGTTATACAGTACACGTGGAATAGCATACAAATATGCGTGTTCAGGCATCGTTTGATGGAATGCAGTATCGAATACGACAACTTGCGGTACACCTGGCATATTAACTTCAGCAGCACTGATACCCATCATAGCAGCTGGATTATGAAGTGGTGCAAGGTCGATCAGACGACGGATTTCCGCTTTTACTTCATCCGTTACAAGAGCGGATTCTTTAAAAGTTTCACCACCGTGTACTACACGATGACCTACTGCCTGAATTTCCGAGATGGACTTCATTACGCCGTGTTCTTCGTGTGTCAGCTTGTCCAGTACTTTACGAATTGCAGTCGTATGTTCTAGAATTTCACTAACTTCGGTAACCTCTTCTTTACCCGTAGGTTTGTGATTCAAAATGGAGGAATCCATACCGATTCGTTCTACAAGTCCTTTTGCAAGTACAGACTCATCTGTCATGTCGTACACTTGATATTTCAGAGAAGAACTCCCTGCATTAATAACTAAAATTTTCATACACGGTCACCATCCTTGTCGTACTTGAAGAAGCCTTCCCCTGTTTTTACGCCGAGTTGTCCAGCGCGAACCATCTTTTTCAAAACGGTAGAAGGTCTATACTTCAGTTCGCCAAACTCACGGAACATACCATCAAGGGCTGCATGAACTGAATCTAGTCCAAAACGATCCGCCATTTCTAGAGGTCCGTGTTGGAATTTGTATCCGATGCGTACCGCTTCATCGATATCTTCAGCAGAAGCTACGCCTTCTTCAAGCAAATGAAGAGCTTCATTAATGTGAAGGCAGATAAGACGGGAAGTTACAAAGCCTGGGGATTCATATACCATGATCCCTTTTTTACCAAGTACTTCTTCTGCAAATTGCTTCGTGAAATTGAAAGTTTCATCCGATGTTTTAAGACCACGAATAATTTCAACCATATCAATGCTGGATACCGGATGTGTCCAGTGAAGTCCAATTACACGTTCAGGTGAGTTTGTTGCACTTGCAAGTTCAGTCAAGCTGAGTGTAGAAGTATTACTTGTCAGAATGATATCTTTACCAATCACTTCTTCAAGTTGTCTGAAGAGGACTTTCTTCTCTTCCAAATCTTCAGTAATGGTTTCTATGATCAAATCGCAAGCAGACAGATCCTCAAATCCGTTCGTTTTATGGATTCTGGATAGAATCAATTTTTTCTCCGCTTGGGTGATAGCCCACTTCTCCAATTTCTTATCTAGCCCTGTTTCAATCATAGAGATTGAATAATCTAATTTCTCAGGGGTTTGTTCTACGAGCAAGACGTCGAGGCCTTTGGCTGCAAGCATTTCTGCGATACCTTGACCCATCGTACCTCCGCCGATAACTCCTATCTTTTTGAACAACATGGTTACTGCTCCATCCCTTCCTGGTCTCTTGTAATATTTTGTATCTTTCTTTGTCGAAAAATACATTTTTATGACCCAACATATAATAATATCTTAGCATGAATCAAAAGTAAAAAAAAATAACCAGCATAATATGAATTATGCTGGCATTAATGTACTTTCTTTGAATAAGTTACGGAATTCATCACCAGATAACACTTCTTCTTTCAGTAAAATGCTTAAAGACTGGTCAAAAATAGTACTATGATCGATCAATAGCTGTTTTGTACGTGAAAAAAGTTCATTTAATATGGCTGAATTTTCCTTTAACATCTCTGCCTGGGAAACCATCTCCAGATGTACAATACCCAGTTCCGTTAGACCGGAGCTGATCATCGTTTTTACAATATCCAGAGCTTGTTCAAAATCGTTTCTTGAGCCTGTGCTTCGGCCGCCGTAATAAATTTCTTCTGCAGCCGCACCACCCAGCGCAATCATGATTTGGGCTTCCAAAAATTCTTTCGTATATAAGTATTGCTCTTCTTGAGGGTTATGTCTGACATAACCAAGAGCCTGACCCCGAGGGCTAAGGGCAACCTGTCCCACACTATTGGGCCGTACCGCTTCAGCAGCAATCGCGTGTCCCAATTCATGCACAGCTACCCGTTTTTTCTCATCTTCATTCGATTCTCGATCCGTCTTTTCTCCCATCATGACTTTATCAATAGCCATAGATAGATGCTTCTGAGAAATTTGCTTACTATCATCCCGCATGGCATAAATAGCAGCTTCGTTCATCAGGCTTTCCAATTGGGCACCAGAGAAACCGTAAGACTCTTCGGCAATTTTGTCCATACTCGTATCAGCAGCAAGCGGCTTGTTTTTGGCATGTAGCTCTAAAATATGTTTGCGACCTTTCTTGTCTGGTAGATCAACCTGTATATGTCGATCAAAACGTCCTGGACGAAGAAGAGCACTATCCAGCATTTCTTTCCGATTCGTCGCCGCGATAATCAGAATGCGCGGAGCATCCGAAGTATAAATACCATCCATTTCGGTAAGAAGCTGATTCAGCGTCTGATCGTATTCACGTTGCTGGCCACCTTCACGCTTACCGCCAATAACATCAATTTCGTCAATAAAGATAATAGCATTTTCTTTATTTTCCTTAGCTGCACGAGTTCTCGCATCCCGAAACAACTCGCGAACACGCCCTGCACCCACACCCACATACATCTCTACGAACTCACTACCTGAGGAAGCAATAAACACCGAATTAGTATAATGAGCAGCAGCTTTAGCCATCAGTGTTTTACCTGTTCCCGGAGGTCCGGTTAGCAAAATCCCTTTCAGTGGACGGATACCAAATTTCTGTATTTCGTCATGTCTAATGAGAAAATCAAGTGCTTCCCTAAGCTCTTGTTTAGCACTATCCTGGCCACCAATTTCTTCAAAAGTTAGCTTGGGAGGACCCGCTTTTTTACGTTTTTTTTCATTGCTTGCTCCAACCGTAAGACCTCCACGCATTTGCATCAGAAGAAAAACACCTCCAACGAGGAGACCCATAAGCAGGATCGGCACAACGTTAACCCCTATATAAACGAGAAATAACAGAACGACAGGCGTTGCTCCTATCAAAACTTCCTTAGTCCAATTAGGCATTTGGCCACACCCCCATGGTTGCCGGCTGTCTCGGCAAGATAATAAACTTGCTCGCCTCTCCATCGGATAGACTCACATATACATTCTTATCATCCATATCGTAATCTACTTGTATTTTACCTTCACTCATTTTCTGAAGTTGTTCTGGAATCTGAGTGTATTGTCTTGTTTCCATCGCTTCAGCTACCGTAAAAAGAGCACTGGACCAAAAATCATCCAGTTCATCTGTAGAATGATTCTTCACATCAAGATTTAACTTTTTGCCCTTCAAATACTGACTGCCATCTGTATGAATATGCTCTACTAGACCCCTAACATTGGTCTGAGGCTCCAGGTCGAGATTCAAAGTAACTTCATTTGGTTTAATATCTACTTGGACGTTGTTCACACCTTGATATGCTGAAACCAATTTTTCAATTGGTTTATACATTGCCACCTCACGATAAACAAACCATCCGCCAAATAGCAGTGTAGCTGTAATGAACACAGTAATTGCAATTGGAATGGGACGTAATTTCAAGTGACAACCTCCCTCATATTCTATCCTTTTTTTCTCTATAAAAAAGCTATGAATATAGCATACCATATCGAACGTGTGAAATCTAAACTATGAATAATTTTTCAAAGTTACCATCAAAAAACCCCAAATCGTCTATTTACAGACCATTCGGGGTTTGTTTTTTTATATCTGTTGATTATTAATCAGGCAATTGAAATCCGTTTCCTATTTCGGCTCCATCACTGAATTGATAGAATCGATAGAAATATTGACCCTCTTGTTTATAAAAAAGTTGCCACACATATGTTTTATTATAATAGCTTGGTTGCAAACGGATAATTTCAATATTTCCTAACTCTGAAATGATTTTGGCGTAAATTTCATCTTCCGATACACCATTTTCAATCAGTTCGCTGTGAACACTATTTTTTCCATTAACTGGCTTGTTATCCATTCCGAATTGTACCCATACCATAACGGGCTTGTTCTCACTATTGAGCCCTTCCACGGTCCAGTATATTGAGTCTTCGCCCCACACTGACTTTTGAGTTTTGGTAACGGAAGTCAAATTCGCCTGTTGCTGGGCAATAGACACGGCTACGTCTTTTTCGGCCCACTGATCTTTCATAATATAAACATAGAACTGATAAATACCAAACAGGATAAGTATCACAGCAAGAATGCTGATATATATCCATTTTCTTCGATTTCTCCTCAAAGCGGGACTCCCTTCTCGCCCGTCATCCGTTAGCGGGTCGTCAGTCCTTTAAAAGCAGACTCTGCTTCTCTCTTAATTCGTTCTTCATCCAAAGTAAGAGCTTCTCCGTCTTTTAGCAACTGTTTACCATCAACCCAGACATGCTTAACATCTTTCGCACTTGCAGAATAAACAACATGTGAGATCAGGTCCGTATACGGTAAAAAGTGTGCTTGATCTAGGTCAATGGCTACGAAATCTGCTTTTTTGCCTACAGCAAGAGAACCTGTATCTTCTACATAAATAGATTTTGCGCCATACTCCGTACCCATGCGAAGCGCTTCTGTAGCAGGAACTGCCGTCGGATCACCTGTTACCCCTTTATGAATAAGAGCAGCAAGGCGCATTTCTTCAAACATGTCCAAGTTATTGTTGCTTGCAGGTCCATCCGTTGCTAACGAAACGACAACGCCAGCTTTCAGCAGTTCCGGGACACGAGCTACGCCACTTGCCAATTTCAGGTTACTTCCTGGATTATGAGCTACAGCCACATTATACTTTGCAAGCACTTCAATCTCTTCATCTGTTAGATGAACTGCATGTGCCACGAGAGAAGGACGAGAGAAGAAGCCTAGCTTCTCCAAATGAGTTACTGGACGCAGACCATACTCATTTACATTTTGCTCAACTTCTGCCTTTGTTTCGGACATGTGCGTATGAAGCGGAAGGTCCAAGTCATGTGCAGCTTGTACAAACTTCTCGATAAAATCAGGTCCGCAGGTATACGGGGAATGCGGGGACAGCATCGTCGTGATTCTGCCATTCGCTTGTCCATGCCATTCCTTCGCAAAACCAGTTGCGTCGGCAAGCTTAGATGCTCTTAATTCATCCGATCCAAAGCCAATGACGCCACGAGTCAAACTTGCACGGATCCCAGATTGTTCAACTACTTTGGCCACCTGATTCATCTGATCATACATGTCGAGGAAAGCTGTTGTGCCACCTTTGATCATCTCAAGTACAGATAAAGAGGCTCCCCAATACACATCGTCTGCTGTAAACTTCTCTTCCATTGGCCACATCTTCTCTTGAAGCCAGATTTGAAGCGCGAGATCGTCTCCGTAGCCCCGTAGAAGAGACATTGCAGCATGACCATGTGTATTGATGAGGCCAGGAATAAACAAAAGATGATTCCCGTCAAAAGTAGTTGTTTCTTCTTCCCCTTCAGGGAGTTCCTCGCCTATGTAGGCAATCTTATCGTTCTCTACAAGCATATACCCTTTTACAATACGCCATTCCGGATCGCTAACGGCAAACTGTCCATTCTTAATGAGCCATTTATGACTTGACATCTTCAGTCGCTTCCTTTCCTGCTTCGTTCTCCAAATAATAAGCCAAACTTAATAAATCGGTTGTGAAATCAGCCGTATGAATTCGAATATGCGGTGGTGCCTTAATGATAATGGGAGCAAAATTAAGGATCGCCTCTATTCCTGCTTCTACCATGTTATCCGCAACACGCTGCGCTTCGGAATCAGGCACCGTAATAATTCCAATCCGAATATTTAGTTCTTCCACTGTCTTACATAGTTCATCCATAGGCTGAACCGTTAATGTATTGATCTTTGTTCCAATTTTCTTATCATAAGAGTCGAAAACAGCAACAATTTTCATGTTGTCTTTTACATACCTGTTATAGTTAGACAAGGCATGACCGAGATTACCGGCCCCCACGAGGGCAACATTTATAACTTGATCAATCTTAAGGATCTGTCTGATCTTATCAATCAAATAAGCAACATCGTATCCGATACCCTTCCGTCCAAAATCACCAAAATAGGCCAAGTCTTTACGGATTTGAGCTGGATTCAGATCCAGCTTCAGCCCTAGCTCTTGAGAAGAGACCGTTGTTACTTCCCTTTTGAACAGCTCCTGCAAATACCGCAGATAAACGGGCAGTCGACGAACGACTGCCTCTGAAATTTTTTCTGACTTCATCGTTAACTCCCCCTTACTTTGCAAAAACAAAAAATTCTATTTTATTCGTTCTCTTTTTCTTCTGCTTTGTGTTCCACTAGCCATTCGCTAATTCTTGGAACCATCTTCTCAGTAGTCATATGTTCCATTTTGGGACCTGGCAGGGAATACAAAAAATATTTGCCATAATAAGATTCAATTACCCTTGTATCATAAACAATAACGATCCCTCTGTCCTTCGCTGTTCGAACCAGTCGCCCAAAACCTTGTTTGAACCGGATAACAGCTTGGGGCACAGAAAGTTTCATAAAAGGATTTTTCTTCTCTTGTTGAAGTAATTCACTTTTGGCTTCCACCACCGGATGGCTAGGAGGTTGGAATGGTAAACGAACAATGGCAAGACAAGATAGTGCTTCCCCCGGAATATCCACACCTTCCCAAAAGCTGCTTGTTCCAAGCAGGACAGAAGCTTTGGCATCCTGAAACCGGCGTGTAAGCTTCGTTCTACTGCCCGTATCTACACCTTGACCGAGTACAGTAATGTCACTAGCTGCAAGTGTTTCTTTTAAAGGCTCGTGTACTTGTCTCAGCATACGGTAAGAAGTGAACAAAACCAGCATTCGACCTCTTGTCGCCTTCGCTGTCTCTGCAAGTGACGTAACCAGCGTACTTACAAAGTGATCATCACCTACGCTCCCTTTGACACTTGGGAAATCCCGAGGAATGACGAGAAGCGCCTGATCTCTGTAATTGAAAGGAGAAGGTAGCAGTGATGTCATTAACCTTCCCTTTTCTTGTGCTTCCGAAAGTCCGAGCTGATCAATCATAAACTGAAAAGACTTATCTACGGACAAGGTCGCCGAGGTAAGAACGACACTATGTTTTTTATCGAAAAACATCTCCTTCAGGTGCGAACTTACATCAACAGGTACTGCATACAGCTGTAGAGATTTACTCTTGAACTGACCGCTTGCTTCGAGCCAGTACACAGTACCTGTGTCATCAAGCCGCATGAAGAGTCTCAAGTTGTCCTTCAGACCAGCTAAATCTTTGACAAGGCCAGTAATGTCCGTGATCAAACTGTCCGAAGCATAATCGTCCAGTTCTTCTCGCACCTCGCTAAGCAAAGTATCTGCCCTACGTACCATTTCACTAACCGTAACGTAAAACTGATTCTCATGCTTTGAAAGTTTGTCCCATGCTTTGGGCTTCGCCTGTGGCTTTAATCTTAGCGAAAACTGTCCGGATTCTCCAGGAGCAGCATCCATTCTTTCCGGTAACAGTTTAAATAGCATTTCGCTTAGTGTGTCCCATTCTTCCTTTGCTTCAAGAGCAAATGGGAATAACTCATCGATAGCAGAAGTCCACGCTACGCTCTTTTCATTCCCCGACTGCATGATTTGCTGACGCAACGTAGGAAATTGTCCATTACGGCTATCCTTGAACAATCGGGTCAGGGTATGGACTACGGAGAAGTACTTCATATGCATTCCGAGATGCTTACCAGCCACATCTTCCAGATGATGTGCTTCATCAATAACCAGGTAATCATAATTTGGGAGCAATTGATGACTTGCTTTTACATCAGTGAATAGTTTGGAATGGTTTGTAATAACTACGTCCGCAATCCCCGCTTCATGGCGTGCTCGGTGATAAAAGCATTTTTTGAACCATGGGCAACTTCGTCCAAGACACGACTCGGACTCACTTTGCACGGTCTCCCAGAAATCCGTGCCCCGATGGCTCAGATTCAGTTCTTCATCATCGCCGGTTTCTGTTTGTGTAAGCCATACTAACATTTGGGCAGCCGTAAATACATCTTCTTTTGGTGTAACAAATTCTTTATTATTTAACTTTTGTTCAAATTTACGCAGACAAAGGTAGTGACCACGTCCTTTGAAAATAGCTGCTTTGAAAGGAAAAGGAACCACCTTCGTTAATAGTGGAAGATCACGTTCACGTAGCTGTTCCTGAAGGTTTATCGTGTGGGTACTTACCGTAACCTTGGTCTCCTGCTTAACACTTTGATAAATCGAGGGTAATAAATAACCAAGGGATTTTCCTGTTCCGGTTCCCGCTTCAATCAGCAAATGCTTATCTTCGTAGAGCGCCTTGCTGACCTCATCGAACATCATATTCTGCGCTTCCCGCTGTTCGTAATGAGGAAGTTTTTCCTTCAGACTTTGTTGAACCTTCTCCATATACGCACTAAAGGACTCATTCTCTAAAGGATTCGCAGCACGCTCATCTCGTGGAGGAGCTATCGTAGACCAATCATCAATGGCTAACGCCAATTGTCTGTAGTATTTCTGACCTTCCAGATCTTGAATGGGTTCCATTTCCTTCTCTGCGAGTAAACCATCAAAAAACCAGCCCAAATCGCTGTCTTCCGCCGAAAAAAGATCTGTAAGGCGTTGCAGCGTAATCAAAGGCAAATTTTTAAGTTCCTCAATGCTTTTCAGAAATACATGTGCGGTCGCAAGGGCATCACTATCCGCCTGATGCGGCCTGTCATGTTTAAATCCAAACTCAGAAGAAACATACCCCAGTTGGTAGGAGGATAACGAAGGAAAACAGATCTTTAAGAAATCCATCGTATCCAAAATTCGACCGGTGAACGGAAGGTATCCGCACCGATCCAAGGCATTTTGCAAAAAGTAAAAATCAAAGGCTACATTATGACCAACCAATACGACATCATCAAGCAGAGGAACCAGTTCCATCATCATCTCTTCAAGATGAGGTGCATCTTTGACATCGTCGTCCGATATTCCAGTAAGCCCTGTAATAAAGGGAGGAATAGGAACGCCTGGATTGACATAAGAGCTATATGTTTCTTTTATACTTAAATCATGATCTATTATGGTAAGTCCAACCTGGGTAATTTCACCATCGGACTGGGTACCTGTCGTCTCAAAATCAAGCACAGCAAATTTCATTACAATAAACGTTCCCTTCATCCAGTCTCTTTAGTAGCATAGCAAAAAAAAAGACTTTTGAACATGAGACACAAAAAAAGGCGATGTCACATGAAGTAGACATCACCTTTTTGAGCGCACTGCCTTTAAAGCATCCCTAAGACAGAGCAAGCAGTTGGGTTCCATACTGGAGCTTGCCACTTTTGGATCTGCAGGCTTCCAGATTGTAAAGTGGCTCCGGCAAGGACGGATCATGTTGCAGAGAAAGAGCAAAACAGGATAGTGCTTGTTCCAAATCGGTATGTTTGGCATGAATGCATCCAAGTGCATTATAAGCCAGTGCTTTTAATCTGGGCTGATCACTGTTTAGCAGAATCCGGTTTAATTCCTTGGCGGCAACATGTGTCTCTTCAAGATGAAGGTACGACATGGCTAAGTACAGACGAGACATTAAGCTTTCAGGGTACATTTCAACAACTCTGGCAAATTCTTCAGCCGCATGCTGATACATGAGAAGTTTGAAATACCCCTGTCCTTTGACAAAGGATTGAAGCTTAAGTTCCGGAATCATGGTAAAGGGATCCGTCCCCCGGAACAATCCACTTTCCCGGATGCGTGCCATTTTTTCTTCAAATGACATCCAATCGTCCATAATTCCATCACTCATCTGTTTTAGCAAGTTCCACTTTCGCAAAAGTTCTTGTTTCTTTTCGGCAGGTGCAGCAGAATAATACTTTTCAATTTCATCCAGCGCATCGTTCATTTCAGCAAAAAGATGTTGAAACATGGCTTGCATCCCACCCTCGGTTAAATGGATTAGTGCAGTAACCTAATCACATTTTCTGCGTAATCGGTGGTTTTCATTCCTCATTCCCATGGATTACATGATGGTGGCGTGAACTTCCTGCTGAACCGTTTGAACTGGCTTGTTTACGTCATTGACAAATACAACGGTTGGCTTGTGATTGGCCATTTCTTCAGTAGACATCATGGCATAAGAAATAATGATGACCGTGTCTCCTGGTTGAACCAGGCGAGCTGCTGCTCCATTTAGACAAATGGTTCCTGACCCGCGAGGCCCAGGAATGACGTACGTTTCCAGTCTTGCTCCATTGTTATTGTTCACAATCTGAACCTTTTCGTTTTCAAAAATATCAGCCGCATCCATCAGATCGCGATCGATCGTAATACTTCCCACATAATTCAAATTAGCTTCCGTTACAGTTGCACGATGAATTTTGGACTTCATTAATGTTCTAAACACGGGAGAGCACCTCCACTTTCTTTAAACGATGATTATCAATCAAACGAGTTTTGCCAAACTTAACAGCTAATGCCACAATGACATCCTCTTGAATTTGTTCCAGCTGCTGTTCCTCTGCCAGAGGTTGTAGACCAGGGAAGGTCAGAACTTCTACATAATCGATGACAGCTGCAGGTGATTTCGTAATTTCCGATATGACCAGATTGCGAAGCTCACTAATGGTTATGTCTTCGCGTTCTTCACTCGCTTTCTGAGCGACCGATAGAGAACGTGACAAGCTTAGCGCCTGTGAGCGCTCCTCGGCGCTTAAATAAACGTTACGGGAGCTCAGTGCGAGTCCATCCGTCTCACGCATAATCGGGCAAGGTACAATAGTCACAGGCATGTTGAGATCATTCACCATTTGAGTCAGTACAGCGACTTGCTGGGCATCTTTCATACCAAAGAATGCAAAGTCTGGTTGTACAATATTGAATAGTTTGGCCACGACAGTCGTTACCCCATCAAAATGACCTGGACGAGAAGCTCCGCAGAGGCGTTCAGTCAACCCAGAGACTTGAATTGTCGTCTTGGTTGGCTGAGGATACATTTCCTCTACACTAGGAATAAATACGATATCTACTCCTTCTTTTTCGGCAACCGCAAGGTCTCTCTTCTCATCACGAGGGTAACTTTCGAAATCCTCATTCGGACCAAACTGGATCGGATTCACAAAAATACTAAGCACAACAATATCTGTTTTGTTTCTGGCTTGTTTCATTAAACTGGCATGACCTTCATGCAAAAATCCCATGGTTGGAACAAATCCAACCGTTACACCGGGTTTGGATAGGTCTTTTTTCATAGCTGTGATCTGGGATATTAGTTCCTGAATACCACGAACGGTAATCATATCAGTTCTCCACCTTTACTTTACGATTTCCGTATAGGGAATCCACGACACCGTCTTCGGCTGTAAATACATGTTCCTGAGCTGGGAAAGATTTATCTTTTACTTCTTTTACATAATTAGCAATACTTTCACGGATCACTGTACCTACGTCGCCGTAAGTTTTAACAAAACGTTTAGGTATATAAGGCGATGCATACTGAACAATATCATGAAACACAAGAACCTGCCCATCGCAACCTCTACCTGCACCAATACCAATTGTAGGAATGGATAATTCGCGAGAAATTGCTTCAGCTACTTCTTCTGTTACAAGCTCAAGTACGATTGCAAAAGCTCCTGCTGCTTCTAACGCTTTTGCGTCTTCCAGCAATCGTTTCGCATCTGCTGCGTCCTTCCCTTGCACCCGGAATCCTCCAATTTGATTTACAGACTGAGGAGTGAGGCCAATATGACCGAGAACAGGCACACCGGAGGACACGATGGTACGAACTGTATCTGCAATCTCAGCGCCACCTTCTAGCTTAACGGCATGTGCATGGCCTTCTTGCATTAGTCTGCGTACACCACGTAAACTTTCGTCAATGCTGCCGTGATACGTCATAAAAGGCATATCGGTAACAATAAATGTATTCTGTGCTCCGCGTGCCACAGAGCGGCTATGGTACACCATATCGTCAATGGTAACAGGGATCGTTGAATTATACCCAAGCACAACGTTGCCGAGTGAATCCCCGACAAGAATCATGTCAACTCCCGCTTCCTCCGCAAGTAATGCTGATGGATAGTCATAAGCAGTAACCATCGTCAGTGGTTCTTGATTTTCTTTCATTTTTTTCATTTTCACAATATTAAGTGGTTTTTTTACTGTAGCCATTTTGATGTGGCTCCCTTCTGTTCTGAAATTGACCGTAAGTCTTAGATGATGTAAAGCTGTGATTTTCCTACGGATTCTCTTCAGCCGGGCCCTAAGGTTTACATATAAACACACAAAAAAACCTTTTAGTTCTCACTAAAAAGGTCCCAAAAGTCAAAAAAGAGTCACTTAACGATCGTCCCTTCTGTCTCGGTCCTCTTCGGCTCAGAGCAGAATCCAACAAACTTTCGTGCTAATAAATTTTATAAAAATTGCTTGCCGAGTGCAGTTCAAATTTTGCAATTCAATACCGCCTCAAGAAAAAAGTATACCAAAAAAAGAGCAAATGTCTATGCCCTCGGAATAATTAACCTAAAGCTAACATAATGAACCATGCATGAATCAAACATAAATTTTATGAATTGCTTTGTTTGGACTGCTCTGGTTGTAGTATCTCCACTTCCCCAGAAAAAATGGTGGACTTTTTGCCTTCCTTCGTCAAAACAATGAGCCCGCCACTATCCGATAAGCCGATTGCCTTTCCCTCGATTACAAGATTAGGAGTCTCGGTACGTACTTGTTTTCCTAGAGAGGCTGAAAGTGCTTCCCATTCTTTTAAAATGGGAGCGAAACCTTCTTTTTCATACTGCTCATATCTCGCTTCCAGTTCATTCATGACTTCACCAATCAGCTTGGAACGAGAAATCATAGAACCTGATTCTATTTTTAGTGAGGTGGCGATGCTGCTCAGCTCTTCCGGATAATCTTGCTCAGACAAGTTAACATCGATACCAATCCCGGCAATACAGTATCTTACCTTATTATCTTCCGTAGCAGATTCCAAGAGGATTCCGCACACTTTACGGCCATCCACCAGAATATCATTCGGCCACTTAAGACCGGCTTCAACTCCTGTAACGTTACGGATAGCACTACATACTGCGACCCCTGTTAACAGAGTTAACTGTGGCATATATCGGATAGGTAATTCTGGTCGCAAGATGAGGCTCATCCATATCCCTTTACCTGCGGGAGAAAACCAATTTTTCCCCTGACGGCCTCGACCATTCGTCTGCATATCTGCAACAACGAGTGTCCCAGTCTTCTCTCCTTCTTCTGCAAGCTTAATGGCATCAACTTGCGTTGAAAAAGTGGATTCAAGGAGATGAACTCGTCTTCCAAAAGTGTTTGTATTAACATATTGCATAATTTCATCCTGATGATATTGATCAGGTTGATAAATTAAACGATAGCCCTTGCGAGACACAGCTTCAAACTCGTAGCCTAATTCTCTCAGTTGATTAATTTGTTTCCATACTGCCGTTCTACTAATTGACAGTCGGTTACTTATTTCTTCCCCAGAAAGAAAATCATTCGAGCGTTCTTCAAATAAATCCAGTAACATTTTATATTTCATCTTCTATCACCTTCTTTGCAGCCTGTAATAGATCGTCATGAACATTCGGGATATGTCCAAGCGCCACTTCATGCAGTAGTATCTTCATCGTACGACCAAGCCAAGGCCCACCCTTTCGTCCCGTTTCTCTAAGCAGATCGGCTCCTCCGAGTTCGAGATCTTTCACTTGGTAGACGCCCATTTCCTTTGTCCAGCTGTCCGCTTCCCGAAGCAACAAAGGACAGTGTTCATTATAGGCTGAAGAAAAGATACCCTCTTCTTTTAATAATTGATTATTAATCGTTAACCAATCTTGGGCGGCTTCAATTCCTAAGTGCAGAACTAGGGAAATCCAGTTTGTGCGCAGCGCTGAGTAATGTCCGTTTGTCTCATTCGATTGATCCTGTAAATTTAACGCTTCAAGCGAGGCCAAGATTTCTTCATGGAATGCAAGCATCTTTGTAATTCGATCACGTGTCTCACCCGAGAAGGTCCATTCTCGCAGCAAAGTATTGGCATCAGTAGAACGAATCTGAAGTAACAACAACACCATCTCATAGCGATACACAGCATTTTGCGGAAGTTTGTCCAAATATGTAACCCATTTTCGGTCCATTGTGATGAAGCTGATGGGAGACTTAACATATTCGGTCAACCGGCTGTCCATTAGGAGCTGAACCCCTTTGGAAGGAAAAGGTCCTGCCATCATTTTATCCATCTCTGTACGAACTCGTTCCATAGCAATGTAACCAAGTTTGTCGCGCTGGCGCAACATACCTGCCCACGTATCTGAATCCAGATCAAAATTAAAAACCGAAGCAAAACGAACGCCTCTCATGATACGAAGGGCGTCCTCTTCAAATCGATCCTCTGCAATCCCTACACACTTTACAAGACCAAGCTTAATATCCTCTTGCCCATGAAAAGGATCGAGAAGCTCCCCTTTTACATTGCGCGCTATGGCATTCATCGTGAAATCCCTGCGTTTCAAGTCTTCTTCTACTCGATCAACAAAGTGCACCTCGGTCGGTCTGCGATAATCTTCGTATCCACTCTCGGTACGAAAGGTCGTCACCTCATAATGATGCCCACCACTGCGAACCGTAACTGTTCCGTGCTGAAGACCTGTAGGAATGGAGTCCGGAAAAAGAGTAATGACCTGATCAGGCGTTGCTGAAGTCGTAATGTCCATGTCGGTAACCGTTCTTTGCATCAGTTCATCCCGCACACATCCCCCGACAAAATAAGCATCATAACCATGGTCATTTAGTTTTTGTAATACTTGTTCTCCCCCAGCAGCCATCGCTGGAAGAATGTAATTCCAATTTTTCATTAACACTTACTCCTTTATCCGGACCTCATTCACGCCAGGTTACTTTACAGAATTGATTTCTATCGACTTTTCAGACAGAACCCGCTCGTAAATCAGTTCATATTGCTCAGTTATTTTATCAATATTAAAATCAACGCATGCTCTTTCGAGACAAGCTTTCTTAAAGTTATTCATCATCTCATCATCTTTCAGCAATCGAACGGCATCTTTCGCCATTTGAACCGTATCCCCGATGCTAGACAACATCCCCGTCTGTCCATGTAATACTAGTTCCGGGATCCCTCCCGCTGTTGAGCCGATGGTTGGTACACCGCAAGCCATTGCTTCGAGTGCAACAAGCCCGAAACTTTCTTTTTCGGATGGGAGCAGTAATAGATCTGCCATAGAAATCACCTGAGCTACATCATCCTGTTTTCCAAGTAAGAAAACATGTTCAGACAAACCAAGTTCATGAATTTTGCACTGAATTTTCGGTAAGTCCGGACCTTCTCCAACCAATATAAGCTTAGCAGGAAGCTCACGTTGAACTCTTGCAAAAATATCAATCACATCAAGAGTACGCTTCACCGGCCTAAAATTGGAGATATGCATCAGTACCTTCTCCTGATTTTGGGCATAATCTCTTCGCAGTGAAGCAGCATCTCTTGGATAATACACTCTTTCATCCACAAAATTGTAAGTAAGGTCAATCTTGCGCGTAATATCCAATAGTTCGTGCGTCTCCCGAATCAGATCCTTTGACACTGCTGTCACCGCATCACTTTTGTTAATAGCGAGCTGAATCAAATCTTTGAGCGATTCATCCTGTGCCAGTACGGTAATATCTGTTCCATGGAGCGTCGTCACTACTTTTAAATCATCCGGAACCATTTGTTTCGCCAAGTAGGCGCAGACCGCATGAGGAACTGCATAATGAACATGAAGTAGATCAAGCTGCTGGGCTTTGGCTACTTGTGCCATTTTGGTTGCTAAGGATAAATCATAAGGAGGATAGCGAAACACATAATAATCGTTCACTTCCACCTCATGATAAAATATGTTTTTATGAAATTGCCCAAGTCGAAAAGGTATACTGTTCGCAATAAAATGAACTTGATGCCCTCTTTCGGCGAGCCTTTTTCCAAGCTCTGTTGCCACGACACCCGATCCGCCGAGAGACGGGTAACAGGTTATCCCAATTTTCAAGTGCTTACCCGCTTGACTCAAAAGAAGGGCCTCCTTTTACATATGAAATATGAATTGCCTGGTTTATACTTCGGTATCTGTACCCGGTTTATATTTATGTACGAGTTGACGCCAAGCAAAATCTCCACGATCCAATGCTTTCACCAAAATTTCTGCGGTGGCTATATTGGTCGCGAGTGGAATCCCTTGCACATCACACAAACGAAGTAATGCATTGATATCCGGTTCGTGTGGCTGTGCCATTAATGGATCGCGCAAGAAAATAATAAGATCCATCTCATTTTGTGCAACAAGCGCACCGATCTGTTGGTCACCGCCAAGTGGACCTGACATAAACCGATGAATATCTAGATTGGTTCCTGCCATGATGCGTTGCCCGGTAGTTCCCGTAGAATACAATTGATGTCCAACAAATACATTTTCATAGGCAGTTACAAAATTAACCATTTCGTCTTTTTTACGGTCATGCGCAATAAAAGCAATTTTTAGCATATCTGTCCCTCTCCCTGTGTCCATGAATTGATTCGATGTGAAACGACTAGTCTATAAAATGATCGAAACCGTAAATCATTCCTGTGTATTCCATTACTTTTTGAACACCAATTTTGACGCCTGGCATATAACCAGCACGCTCATAGGAATCATGTCTAATTTTCAAGGTCTGTCCATAATCCCCAAAAATAACTTCTTGCTGTGCAAATACACCTGGAAGCCTTACGCTATGAATACGGAAACCGTTGTAATAACCACCGCGTGATCCCTCAATAGTCTCTTCTTCATTTGGATTCCCTTGGCGAAGTTCTTTACGATTCTCTGCAATCATTTCTGCTGTTTTTACCGCTGTTCCGGAAGGTGCATCCAGCTTTTGGTCCCCATGGTATTCAATAATTTCAAGGTTAGGCATATATTTCGCAGCTTGAGCAGCAAATTTCATCATTAGGATGGCACCAATAGAAAAGTTCGGAGCAATTAACCCGCCGATTCCCTGACTTTGGCACTGCTTGTCCAGCTCCTTAATTTGCTCGGGGGTAAATCCCGTCGTTCCCATTACAGGTCTAACCCCGTGTGAGATGGCAAGGGAGGTATGCTCATAAGCATACTGTGGTGTTGTGAAATCAACCATAACATCAGCTTCCGTCTCACTAAGAGCCTTTTCAAGCTGATCCTGTACAATGATCCCACACGGTTCAAGTCCAACGAATTGACCAGCATCAGTACCTGCTCCTGAACGGTTTACAGCAGCAACAAGTTCCAATTCCTCATCCTGAAGGACAAGTTTAACAACCTCGCGCCCCATGCGCCCCCCTGCACCTACGACAATAACTTTAATTTTCTCAGCCAAAACGAACACTCCTTAGATAACTAGGTTGATGGTTTCTGGAAATCTGATTTCATCCGTTTATTGAAATCTTGTAACAGATCAGTTAGCTGTTCATTTTGCGGCTCCATGGCAATCGCTTCCTTTAATACAGCAATAGCCAGTATATATTCCTTCATCTCGGCATAAGCAACAGCGAGCCACACATACGCTTCCGTATGAAGCGGATCAAGTGTTATTGCCTGTTTCAGTTGTTCCAGTGCTTTTTCTCGGTTCATGTTCGTATCAGGACCTTCTGACTCCATGAGTACGCGAGACATCGCTGTCAATTTCTTAGACTGGAGACTGTTAATGTGGATAAGGTATTCGGTATGTCCGGGTGCCATTTCAGCCGCTCTTTTGGCATGAACAAAAGCCTGATCCATCTTTCCGTTTCGTGCATACGTAATTGAGCACCGATAATGAATTTCTGGATTATCCGGTTCTTCTGCTATCGCAGTTTCAAACCAGTAAACGGCCAGTTCAAAGTCATTATGCAAAATGGCTTTATACGCTTCTTGAATATAATAGTCAGAATTCACGGTAGCTAGCACCTCCCATAAAATCGGTCAGTACAGCATATGTAGGGATGGCCTAATCGGTGTCCTTTTTCGTCCAACGATCTTTATCCCGTGTATTAAATTTGTGCATAACTTTGTCATGAGCTTCAGTTAGATCAATTCCGAGTGAATTCGCGAAACATATCGTTATAAATAAAATGTCTCCTAGTTCAAGCTCAATGGAATTGTCTGCTTCCGTCGTTTTTTTCGGTTTCTCCCCATACTCGTGATTTACTTCACGCGCAAGTTCTCCGACTTCTTCAGACATTCGTGCCAGCATTGATAGCGGGCTAAAATAACCTTCTTTAAACTGGGAAATATAGTTATCTACTTCCTTTTGCATTTCTAATAAACTTTTTTCCATGTGAGCATACTCCTTACTAACCATTTGTCTATAACTCACTTCTTCCATATGTTAACGTATTGAGAAAGTGAAAACAAATGATTTTTTAAACGTCCATGAAAAAGGCATACTAAGTCTGAACGTCTAGCCCAAATATCGATTCTAGTGAGGGATTCCATTCAAATGAGTAAATTTACGGAGCAACTTAAAATCATTTTACCGATTATTCTCGGCACAGCAATTTTTGCATTCGGCCTGCTGTATTTTATTATACCGAATCAACTAATGGAAGGTGGAGTTACCGGGATTACGGTTCTCTTAAATTATGCTTTTGGCATTTCTCCTTCTCTCTCCACGCTAATTATTAATATTCCACTGTTTCTATTAGGTTGGAAAGTATTAGGCGGAAGACAAATTTTATACACAGGCGTCGGCATTGCCTGTTTGACATTATTTCTCGGTTTATTCGAGCAGTTAATTGAAGCTGGCTTTATCATCCCTTTTCGAACTGAACATGATTTTTTACTAGCCGCTTTGTATGCAGGGGTTACGATTGGTCTTGGTCTTGGTATCGTTTTTCGTGCGGGAGGCACAACGGGTGGCTCTGACATTATCGCAAGAATCCTTTCAAGAAAAACAGGGATTAGCATTGGACGAGTTATGCTCGCCATAGATATTGTTATTATCGGATCCTCCCTTATCTACATACCTCTTGAAAAAATACTGTATACGCTCATTTCCGTATTCATTGGATCTAAAGTTATTGATTTCATTCAGGAAGGCGCTTATTCGGCCAAAGCATTCACTATTATTAGTGATCATGCTCCAGAGATAGCAGACATCATAACAGTGAAGATGGAACGCGGAGTTACGCTGATTCCAGCGGTAGGGGCATACTCTAAGCAAGCAAAACATGTGGCCTACTGTGTTGTTTCAAGGCAAGAGATGAGAGAGCTTCACCAGATTGTGAAAACGGCCGATCCGAGAGCTTTTGTAATTATCAATGATGTACATGATGTACATGGAGAAGGTTTCAAAGAAGAATAGCCCGGATTATCCGGGCCATTTTTGCGCTTTTATAATTTAAAAAAAGATTGATTGATCCCTCGATATTTGCGATAACCGACATAGGCAAGGACAGCCACAATCGCGGAGCCAATGAACAAATTTGCTGCCCATGGCTCAGGCCCTCCAGCAAAAGGAACAAACGCAGTCTCATCCTTTTCCTTACCAAACAAGGCATTGGCAAATTCGTCCCCCTGTTTCAGCGCATCAAGAATGTCTTGCGGCTCAGATCCATTACGTAATGTAAGTCCTTTTAGATAAGACATCCAGGAATCAAATCTTTCAATTTCATAAGGCTGTCTGCGGATAATCGCCGCAGGGCGAATGGTTTCATAGTGACTTTCCAGTTCAGCATATTTCGCGACCATGGCCGTTCCTTCTTCATTAGAAGCTTCCTCTTCAATTGATAATAAATCTTCTTTTATTATCTTGTAGTACTGAAGCCATAATGCCTTATCAGGATGAGCTAAACTATCAACGGCCAGTCTGAGCTTGGCAGAAGCATGTTGTAAGGAGTCCGATGCCGCTTGCACACTTGCGGAAGCTTCTTTTACTTCCACAATCGTCTCTGTCAAAGCATGCATTCCTTCTACTGTAGTTAATCCATCAAATGAAAATTTTTCTACTTGTCTCGTTAACTCCCCCACATCTTCACGTACGGCAGAAAGGTTGTAGTCCAGCGCATTTCGATATAAGGAGGTTGCTACCTGACTAAGTTGTTCAACGCTGCTGGAAGTGCTTGAATCCGCTACTCCAGCCGTTTCAGCATATGCGGTGTCCTGTAGTAGGACGTTACTCATAAATGTACAACATATCATGCCAACTATTATTAAGGAAGAACGTTTTTTTCGCAAAAACAAGGACATCCCCTCCTACTGTATCGTATGAAGAGAGATGTCCACCTAGAACTAGATCCGTTTCGCCTGTTTTAATGCTGCCCATCCCGCTAAAAAACTAAGGATGGTTAATGTAAATGTAAAGATCCGAACTCCACCCACATAATCGTAAAGTACACTTGGAAGCCAAGGATATATCTCAAAAGAATAGTCCATCGTATCGTTCAATAATGTCCATCCAGCAGCAAGTATCAAGCTAATGGCTCCAAATCCGAAAAAGCGAACATATAAAAGGGCTTCAATGGCCATAGCCAAATGGGAAGCAATCAGCATAAAATCCTGCCATGCCACATCTCCTCCAAAAGACCACCCAGCTACAATCATACTTACCGCCCATACTCCATACTTGACGGAAGTAACAACTGCAAGACCCTGAATCACATGTCCAACCCTTTGAAGCCAACGTTTGGAAGGTGGATATAACAAAAATAAAAGAGACAACGTGAAGAATAGACTTGCCGTAGGACTATCAGGTACAAAAACGAGTAGACCTGCCGGATGATGCTCAAGTGTGTATGCTAGCTGATTTCCATACCATATGTATCCATATACTGTGCCGAGCACATTACACCAAAATAAGAGCCATAAAAAGCTGCGATTCATTAACACAGATCGGCTCCAGAAGAAAGAAAGGGATAACACGTAGATCCTCCTTGACTATTTAATTTTATGACTCTGCGGAGTAACTGATATATCTCTAAAAAAGCCTGACTGCTAATGAAAGCAGTCAGGCCATTTCGTAGTACCCGTATTCTAATATTACTCTGCCGATTTCTGGGAAGCAAGCCAGTCCGCAAGAGTATCAATATCTTTATCTGTAAGACCTTGTGCTATATTAGCATCATATTGAGCTCCCATATTTCCCACACCGTCATGGATGATACCCAAAATTTCTTCCTTACTGTGAGTATCACCTATACCTCGAAGCGAAGGTCCGGCTTGGCCTTTCATATCAGCAGCATGGCATGTTATACAGGTTGCTTTTTTGTAAATCTCAGCACCTGCCCCGTCCGGGTCAACAATAGCAACCTCTTCCGTAGTAGGAGCCATTGATGTAGGAAGTCCTGCATTATGCTTCTCAAGCGCTTCTTCCTCACGTGCAATGTGTTCAGGAACTTGACCGGTTTCTGCCAGCTGATGCTGATAATGCGTCCACGCAACATTCGTCAAATAAAAGACGGAGACAATGGACAGCAGCATAAGCGTAGAAGCAATAGGTCTCTTGTAGAATCGACGTTCTTTGCCCGTGTCCAGAAAAGGCGCAAGAAGCAAAGCACCAAAGGCTACACCTGAAACACCGAGTGTACCAAGAACAACATAATCCCCAGAAGCATAAGGATACTTCAGATATTGGTATAGAAACAAAAAGTACCAGTCCGGCATCGGAATAACCGATGCACCTGGATCAGCCGGATATCCAAGAGGTGCAGGTTCAGAAATCGTGAGTACCAGAAACCCAACAAGAACAACAACCCCTACCATCCATTCCTTCAGAAGAAAGTTAGGTATGAATGCCTCTGATTTCCCTGGATAGGATGTATAGTCAGGTGGTGTAATGAATCCCATTCCCTTACGAACCCTGGAATCACCAACAAAAACAACTTTTTCGTCTGATTTTTTCCCGTGTGCCATAGGTTTTTTCCTCCCTTCTATTATAGTGGTCCGGAGATACCTTGTCGGCGGATCATAATAAAATGGCCCACAAGTAAAATAAGCAGAACAGCAGGAAGGAAGAACACGTGAAGGGCAAAGAATCTTGTTAATGTCTCGGCTCCGACAATCGTACCGCCTTGTAAAAGTTCTTTAATAATAGGTCCTAAATAAGGAACTGTATTCGCAATCTCTAGTGTTACTTTGGTCGCGAAGTACGCTTTGTTATCCCAAGGAAGCAAATAACCTGTTAATCCTAGTCCAAGCATAACGAAAAAGATTAACATCCCTACGACCCAGTTCATCTCACGTGGGGCTTTATAGGATCCTGTGAAAAATACCCGCATCGTATGTAAAAACATCATTACTATTACCAAACTTGCTCCCCAGTGGTGCATGCCCCGTACGATCTGACCGAAGGCCACCTGGGTTTGCAGAAACTCTACGCTTGCATAAGCATTAATAATATCCGGTACGTAATACATGGTTAGAAACATTCCCGATAGAATCTGAATTACCGTGATGAAGAACGTAAGTCCGCCAAAGCAATACACAAATGCTGAAAAGTGATGGGCAGGATTTACATGTTCGGGAACTTCATGGTCAGCAACGTCACGCCAAATGGGAGTGATATCCAGGCGTTCGTCGACCCAGTTGTAAATATTTTTAAACATCTACTCACGCCTTCCCTATTGGACTCTCTGATTCGGAACGATTTCTCCAAGATAAATCCATCCCTCTTCTTCCTTCACGGTGTACTCATCAAGTGGCTTGGAAGCTACTGCCAATTGTTTACCTTCTTGGGTATAGTGCGCACCATGGCAAGGGCAGAAATATTGATTTGGCAACTCAGGGTTGGTGTTGTAACCAACGGTACATCCAAGATGCTTACATATTGGTGACAAAGCATATATTACGCCGTCTTCCCCTTTGCGAACCCACGCAATAAGTGAAGAGTTGTCAAGATACCAGCCATCTTGCTGTTTCAGTTCGAAGTGAAATTCTTGTGGTTCCGATGTCACTTTACTGACTTCAACAACCTTTACAAAAGCGCCTTCATCTTTCTTTTGCAGTATTGGATCTACACCAAATCGAACCATAGGCAAAACGACACCTGCAGCCATATATGCCGTAGCACCACCCAAAGTGTACGTTAGAAACTGTCTGCGTGACATCTCTTTACGATTGGGTGGCTTAGGCAAATTATGCTCACTGTCATTATGATTGCTCATCCTCTTCCGACCCCCTTTTTCATCCAATTATTTCATTCATCTCTTAAAAAATTCCACAAATTACTAGGACATACATTATCATATATTAGCCTACAAGGACCGTCAAGAATTTGTCACACATTTTCAAAAAGGGAATGGAAGCGTTATAATGAAAATGTTGGTAATTTGTCACAATTCCGTTTGAAATGGATTATAACCACATTTGATAGACTTGACTGTGTATATATTCTCTGAATTCGCTTGCATTTTCCCTAGTAAGTTCTCCTCTTTCTGAAGACAAAAATGGCAAAGAAAATACAAGGTCTGCCTGTGGAATTTGAGTATTAGCCAGTGGTTCATCAGCTGTCATGACGATGACATATTTAAATCCACCCGTTTTGATACGAGAACATAGATCATTAATTGCATTTTCGTTTTGTGACTGACTGTAATGAAAAGCAGGATAAGTTACGATTCTACCTTTGAAAGGGATCTCAACGTAATCTAGTAAATCTCTAAGTCTCTCTAAAGCACTTACCGTATCATAGGGTGATTCTTGCCCGGTGAGACCTGTAAAAGGAATAAGGCAGGTATCTAGATACGGCTGCAAATCTCCCCAATCTTCTGATGTAATCTCGCTGAATTTCAATATTATGCCTCCTCTGCATATGTTATTTCTATTATAATGTTTGCTCCCTATACTGGAAAGAGTTTCTATACAACAATAAAAACCCTTCTCTACAAAAAGAGAAAAGGGTTTAACTTTTTTGGTGCAAAGAAAAAGATCCGAAAGTTTAATTAATTAATCTCAGTTCATCCGTCAGGCTGCGGAAAGCCACTTCATCCCCCGATGCCAGTGCCTTGTCAATTTCATCATACAATTGCTCACTCCGATGTTTGCGTAATGCCGCGTCCCAAACCATTTCTGCAGCCAGTCCTAACATGACCTCGTAAGTAACTTTCATTTTATCCATAGGATGCACCTCCAACCAATTGTTATTATTTCAGGCTAAGCTAAGGTTTTTACACGGGTTAGCGTGAAGTATATTGAACCGCATTGCAGGTTACTGTTAATTTTTTGCCCCAAGGTGTCATTCTTACAACCTGTCCCTTCTCGGGATGTTCTCCGATACGAACCATTCCCAGATGCATCATCATTTGAAGTATGCGCTGTTTTAGAACCGCTTCATTCGTATCATAGTAGAAGGGATGGATCATTTCGCCCATACTCTCTAGCAGGGAAGATACAGTAACCCATTCTTGAGCACATTCCCCAATCCAGTACACGATGGAAGAAAGACTCGGAATTGCCCCTTTATAGAGTCTTAACCAATAGCGAAAAATCTGTATCAACTCTTCTTCTGATGATTTTTCAAAAGAAAGGGTGCCTTCATCAGTAACGGTAAGCATTCCACCACTCTCTGAAAGGTAACGCTGATGAATCGCATAATCATAAAGAAGAGCCAAACGATCAGGATATTCTTTATAACTGCGTCCATATCCAAAACGCCATCCCGCTTTACCTACTAGCTGTTCTTTCACATGAAGAAATTCCATCAGCTGTTGCTGCGTCCTCTTGTACATAAATCCTTCCTGATTTAGAGGGATTTCATACTGATCTGTAAATTCCAGTAACAATCTGATATCCTCAGCGATGAGATGATGCTCTTCACGATATACAGGAGGTTCAGGAACAACCTCTACAAGCTCGGTAAATTTCGACTGTATAACTCCCATAAATTTCGTTTTCAAATCCTTGGGAACACGGTACAAATACCTTGTTTGTTGTGTTGAACCATTAAACAACCAGCCTCGTTTCGTAAACTGCACCACAATATCGCGAAAATAGGAAGCAGGACGTTCTCCCTTGGGTTCGATGGCTTGCTTAGCGAGGGCGGTAAGTTCTTCTATGCTGTAATTGGACCTTCCATCAAAAAGTAACGCATTCAGAAAGCTCAACTGCCCCTCTGGAAGATCTCGAATCTGTTCTTCAACAAATGAAGAACTTCCTAGAGTAATCAAAATGTTCTGAATCAATTCATGTTTTGAATGGGTATTACTGTTGCATTCATAATGGTTTGCAATGCGGTTCAGCTGACCAATGTCAGCATACGTAAGAAGATCCGCTAAATTCATTGTTCCATCGCCTCGCCGTTTTACTACCATTATGGGAATTATTACAACATTTATTCCTTTACAGCAAAAAAAATAACCCGAAACTAAATTCGGATTATTTTATAGTAGATTAATCTGTTCAATTAAGAAAAAGTCCTTCGACACTCAAAATAAGGGTAGCCAGGTTCTTGCAGCGTATATTTCCCAACCTGTTGTTGTGGTAGTCCCTGGAGATAAAAGAACCCCTGTAATGCCAAACTTGCATTACAGGGGTTCTTTTAGAAACAGCACTTAGCTGTTTGTTTTGTCACTTATTGATTCCAATAAATGCTTAGTGCAGTTGTAGAGCAATGGATTCCAGTTCTCTTCTTCATTTTCCAGAATAGTAAGAGACAAATTACCAATACGTTCAGTATAACGATCTTCATATAGTGCTCTGTACAATTGTGCTAGAAGGGCGCCATGTGAAACGACCAGAATATGATGATGCGGATATTGCTGTGCCAAATCATTAATAAAAGCAAGGGCTCTTAAGCGCATTTCTGGTTCCTTTTCCTGCCCCAAATCTAATGAATTCCAATCTACTCCCCATTTGGCTTCTCGCTCTTCCTGGGTCAGACCTTCAGCCTGCCCAAAGGATCTCTCCTGAAGACGTTCATCAGGTGGAAGCAAAGGGACATGAATAATACCGCTAATAATCTCTCCTGTTTCCTGAGCACGCGACAACCCACTGGTAATAATATAGTCCCATTGATAAGGTTCCGTCAGAAGACGCTCCCCAAGAAGCTTGGCCTGCCTTCTACCTTCCTCATTGAGAGGAATGTCACTGCGACCCTGAATTCGTCCAGCCACATTCCAATCCGTAAGCCCGTGACGTATTAAACCAATTCTCATACCTTTTCTACCCCCTTCTCTTTTTGTTATTTTGTGATGTGATGCATTCTGCGTAAAGAGAATAGAGCCATCCCTAAAGCCAGCAAGGATATTAACATCCAGTATTCCGGATAAGCTGGCATCCCTGCCACAAAGGGTTCTATAATACCTGAAGTCCCTTTAGCGTCATGAGTAAATAACGATAGTGCTGGTGTACTCTTTGCCACACCTGTAGGAACAATGCCAGCTACATCCATCGTGCTCCCGTCACCATCAGAACTTGCTTTTAGGATGATCAAGACGATACTGCATAATAACAAAGCAAGACAAGCGGAAATCCAGATAGAAAAGCGATGAGCTGTAGCTTTCGTCCATTTATAGGATTTCATATCATTTCTTTGAATATGCGGATTGTCTTTATATATCTTGTCCATCACCTTAGAGTGCATAGAATTTAGCTGCTTCTCGGGGACAGATTCACAAGTCTCAGGAACAAGATCGTACAGTTCCTCCCATTGTCTGTATTCCAAAGCGCATTCAGGACATTCTTTTATATGTTTATTCAGTTCAAGTCGTACCGGGTGATTTGCGGACAAATCCCAAACTGCTGCCATATACTCCTGGGCTTCGCTGCAATTCATCGATTCTTCATCCCTTCATATTCCTCATAAATCGGTTCAAAGAAATAAGAATGCAATTGATTCTTCACGCTCATGCGTGCACGGAATAATAATGATTTGACGGAACTTACAGTTTGACCTAAAATATCTGAAATTTCCTGATAATCCATCTGATCATACTCTCTCAGAATAATGGCTGTTCGTTGCTTATCAGGTAAATTATTTATCGCTTCGCGCACTTTAATGACACGTTCACTTCTTAGCATCGCTTGTTCAGGGGCGGTATCCAAAGAAGCAATAGGAATTACGCCACTTTCTTCAAGTGGTACATCACTTCCCCGATGTTTTCGAAGCTCGCTAAGAACTGTATTTCTAGCAATAGTATACACCCAGGTGGAGAAAGATGCATCAATCTCACGGAATGAGGCCAAACTCCGATAGGCCTTATAAAAAGTTTCCGAGACCAGATCCTCTGACATATGCTCGAGTCCCGAACTTCGTAGCATGTGATAAACAAAAGCGTACATTTTACGTTCATAACGTCGCATGAGCTCAGAATATAGCTCAATGTTTCCTTCTTTGATTTCCTTAATCAACTCTGAATCATCCATTAGGTCTAAGCTCCTCCTTGCTGTTCCTCAGCACCCTTTTCTACGAAAACATCTTGTTCCAACGCTTAGTAGAGTGGGAATCCGAACTTAACTCTAAAAAAATTACAAAGGTGTAATATTTTAATTTGGTATTTTGATGAATAAATGTTCTTGCCTTTTATGTGAAAATCCTTATGTAGTAACACTTTCCTATTCAAATTTTTAAATTCAAGGAACATTATACCATACAATCCACCAAAGATTCCCTTTAAAATAGTGAAATATTTGTTACTTCTTTCTCCACACTACTTTAAGACTAAGTCAAATAGCCTGACTAGGCTCAAGATAATCACAATAAATACGATGGAACAGCTACCAAATAAACATAATTAATTCGTTATTGTGCTAGTTATAATAAAATTTGGAATATATGCAACTTCTAATAACAATAAATAGTTTGTTATATATAATTCATTTAACAGGAGGTTCTAAGTGAAAAAGCGAGGATTTTCATTTGTAGGAGTCATTTTGGCGACCGGATTACTTACTTTTATTGGTATAAATGATATACACCATTCTTATTGTGATGAACCCTTTGATCCTGTTCACTCCATAGTAAGCACTAAGGGCGACACAATGTATTATGATCTTTCCCTGCCTGAGAATGACAACGAACCAGGTTCTACTGCAAGATGGATTCGATCCATCCATAATGACGCACGACGGAAAGCAAAAGAGGATAACAACCTCAACAATCTTCATCTTATCCTCCGGAAAAATGGAGAGGTCATCTATAATGGAACAACGAATAATATTACAAACATCCCTTCTTATGCAACGGATAGACCCAGCTCACTCCATTCTCAAAAAGTATTACAAAAAGTTGAGCGCGCATTTACTTCACACCACATAAAAACCCATTCTATCCGAATTAAGAATTGTACTCTGGGTGGCAATCTTGTAGTCGTCAAGTTATATACGGACTTATCTGAGGTCAACTCGCTTTTATCCGATATCGAATCTTTATTTACTTCTCTCAATAAATTAGAAAAGACCGACATTTCGCAATATGAGCTAACATTCCTTGATTCCAGGTCTCAATCCTTGCTTTTTTTATCCGCGGATTTAGTGTATCGGGATTTTTTCTGGTGGCAGGCACCTGAACTTAATGACGTCTGGACCGGATCCCCACAAAGGAAATCATCATTTGATTCATCACAAAAAATAGGAGGATGATAATAATGAAAACTAATCGATCCGGAGACATTACCGGTTACGAGATCCGTTCTACTGCCACTGGCGTACTTTTTATGGCGATATTCGGTATGTTGTGGGCCTACACTGGCACTATGGGTCTACAAGGTTGGGGAGAGGTCACACTATTACTTCTAACTGCTGCTATCGGGATTACTTTAGTCATTGGCGGAATATCCCTTATCCGGTCTTCACGCCTCATACAACAACAAGTTCCTGCTCTAAATGGAAAAAGTAAAAAAAAGACCATGCGCTTATTCAACTTCATTTTCGTAGGAGAAGGAATCGCTATTGGTATCGCAATTTCAATATGTAACATTACCCATCATATTGAGCTCATCCCACTGATCATTGCTATCATCGTCGGAATTCACTTTTTTCCGCTCGCTTCTCTATTCAGGATAAACATTTATTATTATTCAGGTGTGCTTCTCTGTTTGATCGCCATCCTTACCTGGTTGTTTATACCAGAAACGATTCATATTGCAGGACATCCGATTATGGCATTTATGAGCGTAGTTGGGTTTGGTTCAGCAATCATCCTATGGATCACTAGCCTTTTTATATTGCGTATGGGCAAAACGCTACTCACTTTGGCGAGTTAACGAATACGTAAAAATTAATCATCTTAAAAAAGAGGCCGCGAATATTCGCGGCCCTTGTTTATTTTCAGAACAACCCGTTATGAATAAGAGAAGGACTTCTTTTATCATAACGGGTTGTGAATCTGTCTTATTCATTTTTATTAGCAAATATATAAACAGTCATTGCTATTAAAGAAACGCAGAACATTATTTGAATTTTCTCAAAGATGGAGGATGCACTGAAAACAAATATGGAAAGGAACTCAATATCATTATTCACTCCCCCAAAAACAGCATGGTTAATAAGTAATATACTTAGTAACACACTAGTAGTTAACACTACAAAAGATATTTTCTTGAGAATATTCTCGCCCTCTCTTACTATAAAGAGTATGGAAAGTAAAAGACAAATAAACAAAAGGAATAGTAGCATTATCATACCTTCTCTTTTATGTATGATCATGATGTCTGATGTTCCCTATTTCACTAGTATCTAGAACAAAACAAACATTACACTTTATCGAAAATTAATAACAGTTAATTAATGGAAACCAATAAGGTTTTTCCGAAAAGTCACGTTCACTGATAAAATAAGCCTTTCTCTTCAAAAAAAAGAGGCCGCGAATATTCGCGGCCCGTTGTTCATTTTCAGAACAACCAGTTATTGGATAGGAGTGGAGAGAAACCATACTGTACTTTTATTATATGTATACGTTTTCATTTTGTCAACCATATTTATACATTAATTTATTATCTTGCTTTTTTATTTAAATAAAGCGGTTTTATTAATGAATAAAGAGAGGGCTTTCCCCTCTCTTATTAACTTCGTACCGTATATTCCAAATTGGTGAGGAGTTCAATCGCTCTCTCCATCTCTTCTTCCTGCCGGAAAGATAATCTCAGGATGCCAGGTACATCTTCTCTGCTCTCAATAATCTGCATATTACTAAGATTGATCCGAGCGGTACCCAGTTCAGTTGCAATCCGGCCAATAATCCCCGGTGTATCGGGAACGTCAATATATATATCAAATAAAGCATTAATAACGCCTTTTCTACGTTCAGGCAATTGATCACGGAAAGAACCTGCTTCGCGGAAAGCCGTTTCGATTGCTTCTCCGTCACGTTTCTCTAATACCTGTGTAAATTGCTGTACCTGCTCGTTCCAGTCGCTAAGCAGACGCAGGAGCACTTCACGATTACTTAGCAATATATCACGCCATACCACTGGATCACTGGAGGCAATTCTTGTGATATCACGGAACCCCCCTGCTGCAAGTAGCTGGTACAAAGGTTCAGTACGGTTATAGCTGCTGATTTGATTTACCAGAGCAACCGCAATGATATGAGGAAGATGGCTAATTGCGCCCACAATATCATCATGATGTTCGGGTTCTACCCGTATGACCTGAGCCCTTGTATAAGACAACAAGTTTTTCAGCTTCTCAAACACCTCATCAGATACATTAGATTGCGGCGTTAGTACATAATAGGCGTTTTCAAACAGTAAGGGAGACGCAGCCTCAACTCCAGATCGTTCTGAACCCGCCATTGGGTGTCCCCCGATAAAATGTACATCCCGAAAATCTAAAGTCTCCGCTGCAGCTGTAATCGAAGCTTTTGTACTGCCCACATCCGTAATGATACAACCCTTTTTCAGTGGTAGCTTATTTAATACTTGAAGATAATGATTCAGCATGCCTACCGGTACACTTAAAAAAATAAAATCAGCATCCAGTGCCGCTTCTTCAATAGACAAAGTTGCTTGATCGAGTACTCCGCTTTGCACATATCTTTCTTTTAATTCAGGCTCATGTGCGTAACCTACTACTGTAATTCCCGGCTTCCCTTTAAAACAAAGGGCGAGGGACCCTCCAATGAGCCCCACGCCAAAGATCGCTATTTTGCGAATACTGCCTTCTGAATTCATGAACAAAATATTATACTTCCGAGCGCTCAGGATTCAGCGCATGTTCCAACGCTTTCACGAACGCTTCATTCTGTTCAGGTGTCCCCACGGAAACCCGAATGTAGTCAGGATACACTTGGAATCCAGGACGAATAATAATACCTTGTCGCAGTAATGCATCAAACATTTCGGCAGCCGGTTTGCCTATATGCACAAGTACAAAGTTACCCTGTGAAGGGAAATAGTGAAGACCTAGACGGTCGAATTCAGCTTGAAGATAGGTAATGCCTTCACGATTCTTATCACGGCAAGCTTTTACAAAATCTTGATCCCGAAGAGCCGCACGTGCAGCAATTTGACCAAATCTCGTTGTATTAAAAGGTTCTCTAACCTGATTAATCAGTGAGATCACCTCTGGTTGCCCTACCCCGTAACCAATACGCAAAGAAGCAAGTCCGTAAATTTTAGAGAACGTCCGCAAGATTACAAGGTTGTTGTATTGTTGCAGCATTGGAACGGTTTCTGGGTATGACTCATCCGTAACATATTCATAATACGCTTCATCAAGAACAACCATAACGTCTGAAGGAACACGGTCCATAAAGGATACGAGCTCATCATGAGTTATAATGGTACCCGTCGGATTATTAGGGTTACATACCCAAATAATCTTTGTTCTAGCTGTAACTTTGGACAACATGCCTTCCAGATCATGCGTACCGTTAACGAGAGGAACCTCGATACTTACAGCTCCTTCGATATCCGCATTACTCTTATACACAGAGAAGGTTTGATCTGCCATGATTGTCTCGTCACCGTGAATGAGAAAGGCTCTAGCAATCAAAGCAATGACTTCGTCTGAACCTGCACCAAAAATAATTTGGTCTTTTTGCACACCAAGATGTGCTGCCAAATCAGCAGTCAGTTCTCCTGCAGAACCATCCGGATATAAACTCAGATGAGCCAGTTCCTTCTGTATAACGTCATGGACAAGCTTGGAACTCCCGTAAGGATTCTCATTGGAAGCAAGCTTGATTACTTCACTGAGTCCCAGTTCTCTTTTCACTTCTTCAATGGGCTTTCCTGGTTTGTATACGGGTAAATGAACAATTTGAGATTTAGGTTTCATAGACAAGCCCCTCCTTCTGGTAAAATATATATAAAAACTATACTTTCAATTGTGCCACAAATTGACGAATTTGCAAAAGTCCTTGTTCCTTCGTATCTGGATTGGATAACAGAGGAATTGTATTTTCAATCTCTCGAACAATCGCACTGCCTACGACAACACCATCGCAAATCTTAGAGAAACGCTCTACTTGTTCACGGCTGGATATACCAAATCCAATGGCAACAGGAAGGTTTGTGTACGATTTGACGGAAGCAATAAATTCATCAATTTCTTGATGGAACGAAGCTCTCTCGCCTGTTACACCCAGTGAAGATACGCAGTAGACAAACCCTCTCGCATTAGAAACGATATTTTCAATCCTAGTTTTGGACGTTGGAGCAACCAGTGGTATGAGATGGATGTTAGCACGATCTGCATACTCACGAATCTGTGCAGACTCTTCGATAGGCAGATCCGGAATAATCATCCCGCTAATATCATGATCTACTAACAAGTCAAAGAAAGTATCTAGACCGGTCTGAAGCACAGGATTATAGTAGGTGAATAGTACAAATGGTAGCTTCACTCCCGCAGCGCGAGCACGTTTGGCCGTCTCCATACAAGTACGAATCGTGATGTGCTGTTTCAGTGCTCGTTCCGAGGCACGCTGGATCACAGGTCCGTCGGCAAGTGGGTCGGAATAAGGCACGCCTAGTTCGATGACATCAGCCCCCGCCTTTTCCAGTTCACGAATAATTTCAATACTTGTATCAAGATCGGGATCCCCTACGGTTAAAAAAGGAATAAGCGCTTTTTTACCTTTTGCTTGTAAGGATTGAAATGTCTCATCCATCAGATTTAAACGGATACTCATGCGAGATCACCTCCCGTATATTTCATAATGGATTCTACATCTTTGTCGCCCCGGCCCGACAGACAGATAACAATCAACTGATCTTTATCCATCGTTGGAGCCATTTTCACTACATGAGCAACCGCATGCGCGGATTCAAGTGCAGGAATAATCCCTTCCGTTCTGCTAAGTAGCTGTAATGCGTCCAGAGCTTCTTGATCTGTAATAGGTACATACTTGGCACGTTTAATGTCCTTCAGATAGGAATGCTCCGGTCCCACACCTGGATAATCTAGTCCAGCTGAGATGGAATGTGCTTCACGTACCTGTCCAAATTCATCTTGGAGCAAATAACTCATCGAACCTTGGAATACCCCTTGTGTTCCTTTGCTCATCGTAGCAGCATGGAATTCGGTATCTACCCCTTTACCTGCTGCTTCACAGCCGATCAGTTCAACACCCTCATCTTCCACAAAAGGATAGAACATACCGATGGCATTACTTCCGCCGCCTACTGGCGCAACAATAGAATCCGGAAGTCTGCCTTCACTCTCCAAAATCTGACGACGGGTCTCATCACCGATGACACGCTGAAAGTTACGGACCATGAGCGGATACGGGTGAGGTCCAACCGCAGAACCTAATATATAGAACGTATCTTCCACATTACTCACCCAGTATCTCAAGGCCTCGTTGCCCGCATCTTTCAGCGTACGAGAACCCGATATAACCGGAATAACTTCCGCTCCGAGCAATTTCATACGGAACACGTTCAGTTGCTGCCGTTTAGTATCCTCTTCCCCCATAAATACCTTACACTCAAGGCCAAGCAGTGCGGCAACGGTCGCAGTAGCTACACCATGCTGACCCGCTCCAGTCTCAGCAATGACTTTATTTTTACCCATTCGTTTTGCAAGCAGCCCTTGCGCCAGTGCATTATTAATTTTATGGGCACCTGTATGGTTCAAATCTTCCCGTTTCAAATAAATTTTCGGTCCGCCAAGCTGATGACTCAGGCGTTCAGCGTAATAGAGCGGCGTTTCTCTACCCGAATATTGCTTCAAAAGATAGCGAAGTTCCTCGTTAAATTCATCATCTTCCGAAAAACGTTTAAATTCCTCTTCCAGTTCAATCAGGGCATTCATTGGTGTCTCAGGTACATAGCGTCCTCCAAAAGGACCAAAACGACCATATGCATCCGGTAATAGTGTCATGCCTTCTTCACCCTTTCCACAAAAGCTGTCATTTTATTTATGTCTTTGATTCCATTTGTCTCAACACCGCTGGATACATCTACTCCATCTGGTGAATATGAATTAACAAGTTCATTAACATTATCAGGCTGTAAACCTCCGGCAACAAATAAAGGAATGTTCATTTTTCGTGCCCAAATCTGATAGGGTAAACTCCTGTCCCAAGCAAATGTTTTGCCTGAACCCCCACCATATAAAGGGTCAAACGTATCTATAAGAATTGCGTCCACTGCCCCCTGGTAGGGTGCTAAGGTCGCTTCTATATCTTCCTCTAATTCATTCGGATTACTATTTAGTGAAAATACCTTGAACACTTCTACACCCAATCTTGCTTTGAGTTCACGGCAAAATTCTGGAGATTCTCCTCCATGAAGCTGAATTACATCCAGAGAAACTTGTTCAAGAATCCCTTCTACCTCTTCCAGCTTAGGATTTACAAATACCCCGACTGATTTCGGTAACGGTCGAACTTCCCACTCAGAAAATAGGTTTACTAAGTCAGCAGCTTGTGCTGCCGTTACCTGACGCTTTGATCTTGCAAAAACAAATCCAATAAAATCGACAGTTAAGTGCTTCATAGATTTTAGCACTTCAACGTCCTGAAGTCCACATATTTTTACGAGAGGCTTATGCTCTACTTTGCTTTCAGACATCGTTTCACTTCCCCGCTCCCATCAGTTCGAGCACCGCTTCACCCACATTTTCATTTCGCATAAATTGCTCGCCAACCAGAATTCCTTTGGCCCCGGTCGTTTTCAAATACTCCACATCAGCTTTCGTACGAATGCCGCTTTCACTAATAAGCGTGATATGTGAAGGCACCTGTGCTGACAATAGAGCAGTTGTACTAAGATTCGTTTCAAAGGTTTTAAGATTGCGATTATTAATACCAATGAGTGTGGCCGTACTTAGCTCAAGCACCTGATTAAGTTCTTGCTCATCGTGCACTTCTACGAGTACATCAAGTCCTAAATCTTTCGCATACCGATGGAACCTTCCCATTTGATCTTGTGTCAAAATACTTGCTATCAGTAAGATCGCATCAGCACCAATCAAGCGGGCTTCGGCAATCTGAAGCTCACTAATAATAAAATCTTTACGAAGCAAGGGAACAGTCACTTCGTTTCTTATTTGTGTCAAATAGGCCGCCTGCCCCTGAAAATAGGATTCGTCTGTCAGAACGGATATACAATCAGTTCCTGCCTCCTCATAGGCTTTTGCAATAAGTACTGGATTAAAATCAGGACGGATCAGCCCTTTTGATGGGGAAGCCTTTTTCACTTCTGCAATCAATCCCATCCCGCGAGAATGGGTTCTAGATAGAGCATTTTCAAACCCTTTCGTTTCAGGCATCCCTGCAATTTGACTCTCAGCTGCAGCGATATTAAAACTCTGTTTCAACTTATTTACTTCATCTATTTTTGTGGCGACAATGCGATCAAGATACGTGCTCATGTTCATACTCCCCCGTTTTTTGAATAAGTTGTGTCAGCTTTTCATATGCTTTGCCGGAATCAATCGCACCTTTAGCCATATGAACTCCTTCGGCCAAACTTCCCGCAAGGCCTGTTACATAGATGGAAGCACCGCTGTTAGCAAGGACAATATCACGATAAGGGCTCATTTCTCCAGACAATACATTTTTGATAATTTCAGCATTATCCGTTGCACTACCTCCGAGAACGCTAGTTAGCGGGTGTACTCGAAGCCCCAGATCATTCGGATGAATATCGTAGGTGTGAATTGTACCATCCTTTAGTTCAGAAACTTTGGTTCTATCCGAAATACTAATCTCATCCAGTCCATCATAACTTGCGACGACCAGCGCTCTTTTTAGCCCAAGTCTTCCTAGCACCTCAGCAATGATCTCCGTTTTGGTTATATCGTAAAGTCCCAACACCTGACGATCTGCTCCAGCCGGATTCGTTAGCGGACCCAGCATATTGAATACCGTACGGAATCCCAGTTCTTTGCGCGGTCCTGCTGCATACTTCATAGATGGATGGTACAGCTGAGCAAATAAGAAACATATATTAATTTCATCAAGGCATGCTTTGGCTTGGTCTTTGTTCAGATGAATATTTACACCTAAAGCTTCCAGCACATCTGCACTTCCCGCTTTGCTGCTTGCGGAGCGATTCCCGTGTTTCGCTACGCGAACGAATACGGAGGAGGCAATGATAGCCGATGCCGTTGAAATATTAAATTTGCTAATACCTGATCCTCCCGTTCCGCATGTATCCAGCAGATTTTGCTGATCTGTTATCAACTTGTCTGCTGAACTTCGCATCGCCTCAGCAAAACCTGTAATCTCGTTAACTGTCTCGCCTTTTAAGCGAAGTGCTGTTAATAAGCCACCGATCTGGGACGGCGTTGCCTCTCCATTCATAATACTGGACATTACAAGTCTTGCTTCTTCCTGCGATAGATCATGCCCTCTTAATATTTGGCTAAGGCCATGCTGAACGGCTGTTATACTACTTAACATACTCATGTTTACTCCTCCTCCTTATCCTCTTAGATTAGACATACAAATGTAGTCTTGGTTTGCAAACTCAGGTACTGATGGCTGTCTCGGAAACATCGCTTCAGCATATCGGATCGCCGTTAGCAATGCTTTCGCTTTGTTTACTGTTTCTTCATACTCTTTCTCAGGTACCGAATCCCATACGATTCCTGCACCTGCCTGCACATATGCTTTTCCTTTTTTGAAAATAATGGTGCGGATCGTAATACATGTATCCATATTGCCTGTAAAACCTAGATATCCAATAGCTCCTGCGTATGCTCCTCTAGCTTCTCGTTCTAATTCAGCAATAATTTCCATTGCTCTTAGCTTTGGAGCCCCTGATACCGTTCCAGCCGGCAGACAAGATAAAAATGCATCAAAGAAATCACGATCTTCTCTCAGCTTGCCTGATACGTTTGAAACCATATGCATCACGTGCGAGTATTTCTCAATTTCCATATAGGAGTCACATTTAACACTGCCAAATTCACTGACCTTACCAATATCGTTTCGCCCAAGATCCACCAACATCAGATGTTCTGCCCGCTCCTTCTCGTCAGTAAGTAAATCCTGTGCGAGTTCCTCATCCTGCTCTTCCGTGAGCCCGCGGGGTCTTGTTCCCGCAATAGGTCTCGTCTGCACGCGGCCGCCATCCACTTTTACCAGCGGTTCAGGTGATGTTCCGACGATAATCTCTTCCTCCATTTTTAAATAATACATATAAGGGGAAGGATTCAGAGTCCGCAGTACCCGGTACACTTGAAGCGGAGACACTTCGGTCTCGATATGAAAACGCTGGGATAATACAACCTGAAAAATATCCCCTGCCCGAATATATTCTTTGGCCTGCTCCGCGTTCGATAGAAACTTTTCTTTCGTAAGGTTAGAGTGTACTGTGCCAAGCTCGACTCCGCTCGGAATGGATAAACGATTGGCATTCTCCGTAGGACCTTCTTCAGCGAGCTGGCCTGCAAGTTGTTCCAGTCGATCCGTTACCTTTCGATAAGTTTCAAGAATATCCTCATCTAGATCACCGGGATTTACATGTACATTTCCTACGAGCAAGAGCTGCTGTTTCACATGATCAAAGACGATAATTTCATCACAAAACATGAACTGAATATCTTCCATCTGCAGATCATCCACTGCATGTTTCGAGAGCTTTTCATAATATTGAAGTAAATCGTATCCAAAGAATCCGATGGCACCTCCTGTAAAGGGAGGTAAGTCTTTAATTTTCGGGCTCCGGTACTGTCTGAGCAGTGCCTTCAGTTCTTCAATCGGTTTTCCTTTCATTTGCGTTTTTTGACCTTTGTGAGTGAGAGTCATCACGCCATTTTTTCCTGATATGGATAAAAAAGGGGCGGTGCCAATAAACGAATATCTAGCCCACTGACTACCTCCTTCAACACTTTCCAGTAAAAATGCATATTCCTCATTAGCAAACCGACTAAACAGACGAATCGGTGTCTCCATATCTGCCAAAATCCGTTTCACTACCGGAATTAGATTATATTCTCCTGCCAGTTTCAATACTTCCTGGGCTTCTCTATTCATCATGAAACACTCCTTATAAATAAAATGGCAGAGTGTAGATGGATGGAAGTAGAGTGCGTATATGCAAAAAAACCTCTACGAGACCGTAGAGGTTCATGAAAACAATAATATAAGCATGTGTAAATAGCATGATCCGATCATGGCTGTGATCTATCTGTGTACTATGAAACAGCCTAACCCAAAGATACGTTATCTAAGGATCATTCTTGTCTCCCTTATGCACAAGCATCCACATTTCTATAAATATGGCACATGCCGTGTATTCGTACAAGATACTCTTATTCCATGTTCATCTCTTAACATTGCCCCATACACTTGTGTATGAAGTCGGTGGCAGTTCCTCATTCTTTATGCTACCCATGTACGCTTCGCACATAAGCCATAAATCATAGGAACTAATCTCAGCTCTGCTATACTCTGCTCAACTATGTTTCGTCTAAACTCTTCTCATCTCTGCTACCACTCACTATACATTACTTCAACAGGTTTTGGCAAGGAGCCAATTCTACCTATGTATCAGACTAATCTGCAAGGTCTGGTCGTAAAGCCTTTGCCCCATTCAGATATACGTGAACCATTTCTTTCTGGCTTTTGTCTGTATTCACATGGATCATAAAACGAATACATTTCTCCAGTGCTCCCTTGACAGGTACTTCCTGTGAACACATTAGAGGAACAAGTTCCCATCCTTGCAGTTCCCGAATAGACTTAGCTGGAAATGCAGCATCCAGATCTTGAGTAAGTGTTATCCATACACTACATATCGTTTCAGGATCAAGTGCATTCTTTTGAACAATTTCTTTCAAAAGTTTAGTCGTTTCGTTCACAATATCTGCTTCTGTATTGCTTACAACCGTAGTTGCCCCGCGAATTCCTCTAGTATACATCTTATATCATACCTCCATCTTCAGTTCCTCAAGCACTTGGCGTACATCCTCTACCCGTACATCCTTTGCAATGGTTACTTCCCCAATCGCAGTTGGAATAATGAAGACCATATGTCCTTCTCTGAATTTCTTGTCATGCATCATGGCAGACAAAATATGTTCGGTATCCAGATGCTTGGGAAGTGAAGTGGGGAGACCAAGCACCGTAAGCATACGTTTCGTATCCTCGTAAAGGGAAGAATCTGCACCTCTCATTACGCCAAGCTTGGCCGATCCGACCATCCCGATTGCGATGGCTTCCCCGTGAAGAAATTCACCGTATCCAGCAATCGCTTCAATGGCATGACCAATGGTATGACCCAGATTAAGAATGGCACGAATCCCGTTCTCTTGCTCGTCCTGTGAAACGATATCCGCCTTAATGGCACAACCTTTTAATAGACCATACCCAAGGGCATCCTTATCGAGTGATAATAACTCCTCAGCATGCTCCTCACACCAATGAGCAAAACTTGCATCCTTTATGAGTCCGTGTTTTACCATTTCAGCAAGTCCCGCTGATACTTCACGATTTGGAAGGGTCATAAGCGTATTGACATCGTAGAGTACAAGCTCAGGCTGGTGAAAAGCTCCAATCATATTTTTAGCAAGCGGATGATTAATTGCAACTTTTCCGCCTACACTGCTGTCATGAGCCAGAATCGTTGTAGGAATTTGCACAAACTTAATTCCTCGCATGTAAGTCGCTGCCACAAACCCAGCCAAATCCCCAACGACCCCTCCGCCTAACGCAAGAACAGCTGAACTACGGTCGAGCTTCGCTTCAATTGCACACGTCATCATCTCTTCATAAACCTTAAGCGATTTAGAAGTTTCGCCGCTTGGTACAACAGCAGATTCTACAGAATAACCTGCTGTCTCAAGCGATGTTATGAGTTTACCCAGATAATGAGGAGCAATTTTCTCATCCGTTATGATAAGAAGCGGGCTTTTCAAGCTAATCCCGTGTTTTTGTACATATTCTCCGGCTTGTTCGAGTAGATCACTGCCAATATAAATCGGGTAGGATCGTTCTCCAAGATCAACCTTTAGTTCCCTAATCATTAGTAACGCTCCAATTGAGCATTGTAGTTGTCGAGGTTGGCACGAATCTCCTCTATAGAATCTCCGCCGAATTTCTCTAAGAATGCTTTTGCTACTTCCCAAGCAACCACGTGCTCCATTACGACACTGGCTGCCGGTACGGCACAAGCATCAGAACGTTCAACCTGAGCTGTAAATGGCTCTTTTGTATCAATATCCACACTTTGCAGCGGTTTGTATAGTGTTGGAATTGGCTTCATTACACCTCTGACTACAATCGGCATCCCATTCGTTACCCCGCCTTCAAATCCGCCAAGGCGGTTCGTAGCACGGTGATATCCTTTATCTTCGGTATGCAAAATCTCGTCATGAACCTGTGAGCCGGGAATAGTTCCCGCTTCAAAACCGATACCAATTTCCACACCTTTAAATGCATTAATTGACATTACACCTTGTGCAATTCGTCCATCAAGCTTACGGTCATATTGAACATAGCTTCCGAGTCCAACCGGAACACCTTCAACAACGCATTCTACGATACCACCGATGGAATCGCCTTCTTGCTTAATTTGATCGATGTATGCTTCCATCTTCTTCTCTGTTTCTGGATCGGTCACACGGACCGAGGAAGCTTCTGTACGAGCACGAAGTTCTTCGATCGGAAGATCTTCGTAAGGAGCTTCAATCTCTCCAATCCGCAGCACTCTGCCTGCAACCTGAATTCCGAACTCCGCAAGTAATTGACGGGCAAGTGCACCAACAGCAACACGCACTGTTGTTTCTCTAGCACTAGAACGTTCCAACACATTGCGAAGATCCTTCAGATTGTATTTCAGACCACCATTTAAATCCGCATGCCCTGGACGCGGACGATGTACCCGACGTTTTTCCTCATCGCTGCCTTCAATTGGCTCGATGTTCATAATATTACGCCAATGTGTCCAGTCTTTATTTTCAACAACGAGCGCCACTGGAGCACCGGTCGTATAACCGTGACGAACTCCGCCGACAAACTCAGCTGTATCCTTCTCAATTTGCATACGACGTCCCCGGCCATATCCTTTCTGACGGCGATGAAGCTGGAAATTCAATTCCTCAAAGTCCACCTTCATATTGCTCGGAAGACCTTCTACGATTGCGGTTAATTGGGGTCCGTGCGTTTCCCCTGCGGTTAAATAACGAAGACTCATAATACGTTCCCCCTTTATACTGTTAAGCTTTAAACTGCTAAAATCCTTAATTCTTTGATCATTATAGTATAGCATGGTATCTTTGACAAGAAATGATCTCAATCATAAAAAAACACGCTGATTCTAATAACGATTCAGCGTGTTTTTTATTTTATTCATTACTTGCTCCCGGTAAGGCTGACCTGCCTAGGCATATTGCTGTTATGAGAATCAGAAATGGGTTTTATCTCCCCTAGGATCCGTTCCATTTGAAACGAATCAAGGCCCAGAATCTGAGCACATTCCAACATGTTGATCAACCCCTGCCGGTAGGCAGTTATAACAACTCGCTTGTCCATTCATAAGCCTCCAGATCTATCCATACTATCTGATTGCTACAGTATGAGACATTCGGCCTGCCTTTTATTCTTCCAATTTTTTACGGTAGAAGAAAGTATCTGCTCCTTCTAGATCATACTGACTGGGAGAGAAAATCTGTTCCGTGCTTCCTACAAATAAAATGCCCCCCGGCCTCAATGCTTTAGCAAATTTTTGATATAGCATATGCTTTGCTTCTTCGGTGAAATAGATCATGACATTTCGGCATACGATCAAATCAAATCCATCTTCAAAAGAGTCGTGCAGTAAATTTTGTTTGCTAAAATGTACTGCATCCCTCAGCTTAGCATCAATCTTGTACTGAAGACCATCCGGTTTGAAATATGTTTTGACAGCTTCTTCTGGAACTTCTCTTAAAGAACGTTCCAAATATGTACCTTGCATGGCTTTAGCCAAAGCCCCTTCATCTATATCCGTTGCCATAATCTTACTTCTTGGAAGTAAACCTGCCATATCAAGAATCATTGCGAGTGTATATGGTTCTTCTCCTGTAGAGCACGCGGCACTCCACACCTTAAGAGGAAGATGATCATATAGATCAGGAAGTAATTTGTGCTGAAGCACTTCCCAGCGGTTTCGATTCCGCCAGAATTCAGACACGTTAATCGTCATTCGATCAAGAAATTCCAAAAATAGCGTCTTATTTTGATTCATTCCTTCAAAAAAAGCGGCAAAAGTATCATACCCATGCTTTGCTCTAAGGGTGGTCAACCGCCGCTTCATTTGCGCTTCTTTATACTGGGCTAGATCAATTCCAGTCGCTGTCTTGATCTTTTGAATAAACAGGAGATAATCATCCAGTTCAGAATCCTTGTCATGCTGTGACATTTGATTTCCTTCCTTCTTACGGAAAGATCACTCTTTTATGTCCAGGCAGCAATCGTTTTGCTGTAAGATACAAGTTCATTCTCGTCAAAGAAATTTGAAAGCTCACGAGCTGCACTTTCCGGAGAATCAGCACCATGAATGAGATTGTGAGGAGTAATCGCTGCGAAATCCCCACGGATTGTTCCAGGAAGTGCCTCTTTCACATTGGTTTTACCGATAACCACTCGCGCAAGAGCAATCACATCTTCCCCTTCCCATACCATGGCAAAGACGGGCCCTGAAGTAATGAAGGACACTAGTTCGTCAAAAAAAGGCTTACCTTCATGCTCCGCATAGTGACGCTTTGCTTGTTCGTCTGTCATTTGCACGAATTTCCCTGCAACCAGTTTGAATCCCTTGTCTTCAAACCGACTTACAATTCGTCCAACTAGTCCACGTTGTACGCCATCTGGTTTCACCATTAAAAAAGTACGTTCCATCGTATTCTCCTCCAGGCTTTGTTATGAATGCGCTGCTTGGTGTAAGCTTTCGACTCTGATCTAACATCTTCCTGCCTGACTAATATGAACGTTTTACGACAAAATGAGCGATATCCCGCAAATTTTTCTTCGTCTTGATATCAGGAAGTCCTTCCAAGGCATCAAGAGCTTTATTCATATATCGGTCAGCAAGCTCCTCTGCTTTAGTCATTCCCGTACTCTCTTTTATCATACCTACCGCTGCACGAACACTTCCTTGATCACAGTGTTCACGAATATGTGAAATTCGCTGCAATAAATCTTCTCTTATATTCTCGTCCTGCAAAGCATAAATAACGGGTAACGTTATATTCCCTTGAAGCATATCACTTCCAGGAGGTTTTCCCAGTTGCTTCTCTGTACCTCTGAGATCAAGCAGGTCATCCTGAATCTGAAAAGCCATTCCTACATTGTAACCGTAGCTGTATAACCGTCTACAAATGTCACTGGAAGCCCCAGCCGCTACTGCTCCGAGCTGACAGCTGATAGCGATGAGCAATGCCGTTTTACGCCGAATGCGAAGCAAGTAATTTCGAATACTCTGATCTGTATTGAAAAAATCTCTGATTTGCTCCATTTCCCCAATGGACATCTGGACCATCGCCTTTGCCATCGTTTGGTGGATGAGCGGATTCGGTAACTCCGTGATCATCAGCATAGCTCGAGCATAAATATAATCTCCCGTGTACATAGCAATTCGGTTGTCCCACTTGGATTTTACCGTCAGTTGTCCCCGTCGCGTCTTCGCATTATCAATGACATCGTCATGAACAAGGGAAGACGAATGAATGAGTTCTAACGGAACAGCGACATGTTTCAGTACCTCAATGTCATAGGTTCCAAATTTACCACCCAGCAAAACAAACACCGGACGGAGTCTTTTACCTCCAGCTTTCAACAGATGCAAAGAGGTTTCATCAAGCAACTTTTGATCTGTTTCAACGCTTTTATACAACTCTTTTTCGATGTACTTCATATCTTTTCTTAGTTCTGTCAAAATATCCAGTAGTTTCATTCCGTCACCCGTATCAGCTTATTCTCATTCCAGAGATCCAACCGGACCTCATGCGCCATGAGACCAAGCTCATGTGCATAACGGAAATACAGTTGCAGTCCCTGCAACTCATTTTCGCCAAAATCGTAACACAAATTCTGAAAATAATCATACCAGTAAGATTTGGTTCCTCCGATTTGCTGCTCTGCTGCTTCAACAACCGGAGTAAGTTCCTCTAAACTTCTTGTTTTGCTTGCTTTAAAAGCATTGGTAATCTCCTGTACGATTTCGCTATTGTCTTCCGCATAATCAGCTGAAACAGCCCACACGGCAAATGTCATGCTCTGATTCGTAAAATGATACCATCTCTCACCAAGATCGTATACATAATAACCATGATCTGTCCAGGATGCCCGTATGGCATGATCCCCAATCAATAAAGCTGCATCCGCTACTTCCATCATGGAAGACAGATCAGGCTCTACCGTTACATATTGCGGATTTATTTCATAGAATTTCATCATCAGTATTTTTAATAAATTTACAGAAGTCGCAGACGTATTGGTCAGAGCAATCGTTCCACCATCAATCTCTTCAATTTTCTTTTTACTAAAAAGTAGAATGGACTTCACTTCACCTCTACTACTTACCGATACATCCGGCAATATTAGCAGACGTTCCGATTCCAATCCATAAGCAAAAGAAGACATGGCACTTAGATCAAGTGTACCTTCATGTATTCTTTTATTCAGTACTGCAGGTACTTCTGTAACTACTTCTACCGGATGTGTAAGTTTCTCTGAATCAAAATAATGAAATACTGGCCATGCATTGGTATAACTGATCTTACCGAGAACGGTCGCCTCGCTGCTTTTACTCATGTTGTTTCCCCCCATCTTGTAAACAGCTCATGCTCAATATGAAGAGTATCCAATACTTTTCCTACAAGGAAATTAATCAAATCGTCCATTGTTTTTGGATGGTAATAAAATGCTGGCATCGCTGGAATCATCTTGACTCCAAGCCGCGACAGCTTCAGCATATTCTCCAGATGTATCGCATGAAGAGGTGTTTCCCTTGGAACAAGAACAAGCGAACGTCCCTCTTTCAGCATGACATCCGCAGCTCGCGCCATCAGATTATCCGAAGCCCCATGAGCAATAGCGGATAAAGTTCCCATGGAACAAGGCATAATGATCATCCCATCCATCAAAAAAGATCCGCTTGCAATCGAAGCTCCGATGTCACTCACCGGATGATAAATAAGAGAACCGGGACGGCTCCCGAACTTCTCGTTCAAAATCCCTTCCCGGTCCGTAACGTTCCAGCCTAGTTCTTCTTTTATAACACGCCAGCCTGCATTTGAAACGACAAGGTGTACCTCATATTCCTGATCAAGTAAAGTTTCAATCAGTCGGATCCCATAGATACTTCCGCTTGCCCCTGTAACACCGACGGCGAGTCTTTTAAACCGGTTTGTTGTCAATTTAAAACACCACCACATCAATCAAAGTAGAGACGAATATCACTAGGCTAACTACACTGTTCAGTGTGAAGAAAGCGGTTTGTAAACGACTAAGATCACTAGGTGTAACAATGTAATGCTCATAGAAGAGCAGCGCACAGGATATCACGATGCCGATTAAGTAGATCCAGCTTAAACCGGTCATAAAGAATAAAGCGATAAATCCAATAGCGGTAATGAGATGAAATACTTTTGCGATGATCAATGCACCAGCGACACCAAATCGGGAAGGAATGGAGAACACGCCTTCTTCTTTGTCAAATTCAATGTCCTGACATGCGTATATGATATCAAATCCAGCAGTCCAAAAAGCGGCTGCTACATACAGTACGAGACTACTCAGCGTAACTTCACCTGTTACTGCCACCCACCCACCAAGCGGTGCAAGTGCAATCGTAAATCCTAATACAACGTGGCAAAGCCATGTAAAACGTTTCGTATAAGAATAAATAACGAGCATAAATACGGCAATTGGGAGTAGTTTTACAGATAACGGATTGAGCTGTGATGCTGCCCAAAATAAAAGAATAAAGGAAATAATAATGAAAATTACAACTTCACTTATTTTGAGAAGACCCGCTGGTATCGCACGCCCAGCCGTTCGCGGATTTTTACCATCGATAACCCGGTCAATGATCCGATTGAGTCCAAAAGCAGCACTACGAGCACCGATCATTGCAAGTAGCACCCAACCAATCTGGGCCCAGCTAGGTAAATGACCATTCACTTCTGCCGATCCGAGCACTGCACCCATAAAAGCAAAAGGTAACGCAAACAGGGTGTGCTCAATTTTAATCATTTCTAAAAATATACCGATCTTTTTAAACATGCTGACTCTCCTTGGTCCCGATATGTAGTGCTGCAATTCCGCCAGTCAACGCGAAGGATTTGACGTTCTGTAAGCCGGTCTCTTTAAAGATTTGTTCGAGTTCCGCTCTTCCAGGAAACATCGCAAGGGAGTCAGGTAACCATTTGTACTGTTCGTAACGTTTTGCTAACAGCTTGGCAATAAAAGGAAGCATATTTTGAAAATAAAAATAATATAACCCTTTAAACGGCTGCCAGGTAGGTTTGGAAAGCTCCAGACAGACGACCATTCCTCCTGGTTTTACTACACGTTGCATTTCAAGTAACACTTGTTTTAAGTCCGGCACATTGCGAAGTCCGAAGCCAATTGTCACATAATCAAAACTATTATCTTCATAAGGCAGACTCATTGCATTACCCTGAACAAGCGTAATTTGTTGATTACGTCCCATTTTCTCGACTTTTTTCTGACCTACTTCCAGCATATTACTGCTGAAATCAAGCCCCGTGATGTGCCCCGTTTCACTTGCATCTGCAAGCGCCAGCGTCCAGTCACATGTACCGCAGCAAACATCCAGTGCCGTTTGTCCAGGCTGTACATTCATCTTCCTCATCGTAAATTTACGCCAAGCTTTGTGACGTCTAAAGCTAAGCGTGTCATTCATCACATCGTATTTACCAGCAATACTCTGAAAAACCGAATGGACATACTGCTCCTTCGGCTTGTCCCCCCCATGCTGCATGTACAAATACCACCTTTATTCACTTTTCATACAACTCTATCTTGTGCACTATGCCCTATATGTTAAATAGGGTTCCAACATGTTCTTTACTTCGTCACGAAGTAACTGGTCCTCAGTTTGAGTTTCAAGCAGGCGTTGAACAGATGGAACAGACTGACTTAGCTTGTCCATCAGTACATCTACTGTTTTATGTTTGCTTGTCAGCTCATTCCACTGGTCCTGTTGTAAATTCCCTTTCGTCAGGGAAGAGCGTACATCCGTATTTTCGTTCTCATAAATGTGCAAATAAGCGAACCGTGCTCTGGAGCTTTCGACGTCTTTGGTAACCTCAATCTCTTCAACAAGCGTATCCAGAAGACTAAACAACGTCAAAAGCTGATCATACAGTTCTACTTGATCTTTCGAGATCATGCCATTAAAAGAAAGAAACAGCTGCTTCTTCAGCTGTACCGATTCATGTACATATTCTTCGCAGGAAACAAGTTGCTTCTTCATTCGGTCATAAAGACTCATCTTCCGCTCGTTTAAACGGCATATCCCTTCACTTAAGGAAGCGATAACAGCGATTTGTCCTGCCTGAGCAAGCAGTTGATAAAAACGCGAACTAAAAAAATCGCCTCCGAGCACTTTCAGCTGACGAGAACGCATGTCCTGCTCTCCGAGATCTTCTTCCTGAACATCAATCATTTCATGCGTATCCAGTCCCATTTGTACAAGTGCAGTAACTAAGGAAAAGAGTTCGCTGTCCTCAGCAGAATGCCCCTGACCCTGGTTCAAAAAAGTGTAAAGCAATCGTACACGGCTGTTAGGAAACAAAGGCAATTCAGTATGCCGCTGAATCATATCGTAATCCGTATACTTTTTTGCAAGATGTGGTACGCGGTATGAAATCATTCTAAATCCTCCGAGCATTCATTCAAAAGTGTCCAATCATAAGCATCACAATCTTATCTATTATAGCATATGTTTCTAGTGCCCGCACAGGCATCATTAACCCTTTTCAGGAGAAATGAATTGCTCTCGCCATAGATTTGTTTCCGTCATATGAAACCTTTGGATCAGTTCCTCCGGCAGTTCGGCATTCTTCCATTCTTTTAACTTCTTCAGCGCTTCAGAACTCCATTCCGAGCGTCTAATATCAGCTGACAGCAGTAAATGCCTAGACCCAATCCACTCATCCTCAGCAAGAAAACGAAGCATAAGCTGATTTACGTTACTCGTTCGATCCATTGAAAAAGAGGCAATACTGGCCATATCTATATAAATATCAGAAGGTACAATGGAGCTTCCCGTCACTTTCAGATCAAGAGTTAAGACGTTCTTGCTCCATTTCACTTTACTTATAGGTGTATTCAAAGAAAGTTCATGTAGGACATCTACCAGATTTGTATCCGTCAGTGTAACTCGATCCCCTGGAGAGAACACTTCTTTAGATTGCTCAGGATATTCTGAACCTTGTAATGTCACAAATGTTGATAATAGAACCGCTGCACCAATTGAGATGGATAGGACAAAGGGAATTATTCTTTTCTTTTTCAATGGATAGACCTCCCGTCCTTCCTAGTGTGAACCTCAAACAGAAGGTCCATACCTCATTGTACAACGAAAAAAAACAGGCTATGCCTGCTTTTTCAAATCTATCAGATGGTTTTCTACCATCTTTCGTTATTTCTATTGATCTGATTCAATGTTGCCGTGTTTCGTCATGACTTCGGCTTTACCGCGAATCTTGATTGCAGATGTATGATCTGTAAATTGGGCGATGAGAACCTCACCCTTGTCAAGCTTCTCTGTATGATGGAATCTGGTATCGTGTCCCCGTGTCAAACCAATGACATGAACACCATTTTCTTTTGCCTTGATTACGATATAATCACCGCTGTTAACCGGACCTTCCATGCTCTTTCCCCCCTTCCTTATAAAAAGAAAAAAGCCGTGAACGAATTCACGGTCTTTTCGATTACATAAGAGTATGTAGAAATCTTATTTGATTCCGTCTTTGAGCGCTTTACCTGGTTTAAAAGCAGGAATTTTGCTCGCTGGAATTTCGATTTCCTCACCTGTTTGCGGATTACGTCCTTTACGTGCAGAACGCTCGCGTACTTCAAAGTTACCAAAACCAACGAGTTGTACTTTGTCTCCATTTTGCAATGCTTCAGAAATTGCTTCAAATACGGCATCAACCGCTTTTGTCACATCTTTCTTAGCGAGTTCAGTAGATTCAGCTACTTGTGCGATCAGATCAGATTTATTCAAGTGTATTCACCTCCTGATTTATTATCCTAAGTGTTATACTTTGTTCCCGTTTTACCACAAAATATACATATAGTGACCTATTCCCAGTGAAAATGTTCATAGGGTATTACTTCTTCCGCAAGACACGATTTCATCTCTACTACTTTTTGAGAATCTATTTTCTTGAGCGGAACAAGGTTTATAGTAATACAGTCAGAACACAATTTCAAGTGGAATCAGCTCTATTTGACCAAAATTGATAAAAAGTCATGCTTAATAATGTTTAATATGGAACTCTTTTACTTATTTTTCTAGACCTTAAGACACACCAAATAACCGAAAGGGGATACCCTTACGGTTATTTTGGAGGTGAATCTATAGGCCAGATCATGAATTACAATATTATTGCTATGAGTCCGCCAGAACCTTCGTTAATAATACGGCCAAGGGTTTCTTGCAGTTTATATCTGGCATTATCCGGCATCATAGCAATCTTTCCTTGAATTCCTTCCCTAACAATGGAGTGTAGGGAACGACCAAACATATCTGAATCCCATACCTTGATCGGGTCGTTTTCAAAGTCCTGCATGAGATATCGGACGAGTTCTTCGCTCTGTTTCTCTGTACCTATAATCGGCGCAAATTCTGACTCTACATCTACACGGATCATATGAATAGATGGGGCTGTCGCTTTCAGTCTTACGCCAAATCTTGTACCTTGACGAATAAGTTCAGGCTCATCAAGGGCCATTTCTGCGAGGGAAGGAGCCGCGATTCCGTACCCTGTTGTTTTCACCATTTCAAGCGCTTCTGCAAAACGATCGTATTCTTTTTTGGCGTGTGAAAATTCTTGCATGAGCTGTAAGAGATGATCTTTCCCTCTGATTTCAATTCCAACCACTTCGTACAAAATTTGATCATATAGCTCATCTGGTGCATAGAGGTCAATTTCAGCAACACCTTGCCCCATATTCATTCCACTGAGTCCTGCTCGGTCAATAAATTCATATTCCATGAACTGAGATACGACATGATCTACATCTCTCAGTCTGCGAATATCTTTTACTGTGTCACGTACGGAATTTTCATAGCTTGCACGGAGCCAATGGTTTTCATTAAGCACCATAACCCAGCTTGGTAAATTCACATTAACCTCATGAACCGGGAACTCATACAATACTTCACGAAGTACGCCAGTAACATCTTCTTCTGTCATCGTTGCAGCACTAACCGTCATTACAGGAATATCATATTTCTCAGCGAGTTCGGCTCGAAGCTGCAATGCTTCTTCTCCTTTTGGCTTCGTGGAGTTGATGATGAGAACAAATGGTTTTCCTACTTCTTTTAGTTCAGCAATGACTCTCTCTTCCGATTCTACATAAGATTCGCGAGCAATCTCCGCAATCGTACCGTCTGTAGTTACCACGACTCCGAGTGTAGAATGCTCCTGAATAACTTTACGAGTACCAATCTCTGCAGCTTCTTGGAAAGGAATCGGCTCTTCAAACCATGGTGTAGAAATCATTCGAGGGCCATTTTCATCTTCATATCCTTTAGCACCCTCTACCGCATAACCAACACAATCTACAAGGCGAACATTGACATCCAGGCCATCAGCTACTTTAATCTGCACCGCATTGTTAGGAACAAATTTAGGCTCTGTTGTCATGATCGTTTTGCCTGCAGCACTTTGCGGCAGCTCATCGACTGCTCGAATTCTGTCTGAATCACTTGTAATGTTAGGTAAAACAATAGTTTCCATAAAGCGTTTGATGAATGTTGATTTTCCTGTGCGAACTGCACCGACCACCCCGAGATAAATGTCTCCACCGGTTCGCTCGGCAATGTCTTTGAAAATGTCTACTTTTTCCAAATGAAATCCCCTCCTAAACATACTCCGAAGGAAAAATGCTAAAGAGCATCCGCTTCGTTTTCAATCAGAAGACGTTAATCCCTGCAACGGTAGAGCAGTTATAACGATTGCCCGGAAGTCGTCCGCCGCCGACAAATCACATTCTGATGAAAGAAAGATGAGCGGCGTAACTCGTACATGCTTTTGGACTAGTATCATAGTATGTACATGACTGGCGCAGTATGACGTCTTTTATAAAATTTTTAGGCCGGACTCATCTTAGAGCACCATCATACACAGAAAATCCGTCACCTTCGCAGTCCATCCACACTAAATATATGAATGCTAGCTATCAAATATGACGAAAGGATATCTAATATACAAAAAAACCGCCCCTTTAAGAAGGGACGGTGATTCTATAGCGTTATTAGGGCAACGATAAAACAGCCACCGGCTGAGCATCATGCCAAGTATACGGTAGAGATTTTACAGGTACAAAATGGGACGCTTCCGTCAAGTACACTCTCAGATCTTCTGCTGCCTGTGGCTTGATTTCTTTCCTTTCCATGAGCTGCATAATGTCAAAAGCATAGTCTGCATAAACCTTTCCCTCACTATCTATGATGTAAGGAATCGTTTCACCGGAATACACACTTGCCAGATCATCCACCCTGTTACCAGAACTTTGAATGGCATCTGTATCCACTAAATGAATGTCCGGATAGATTTCTTCTTTCATTGGCCATGTTCCATGAGAGGCGTGATAGGAATCAACCAGACGCTGGACTTGAGTCACTTTTTGAACCGTAACTAGGTCCATCACTTTGACAATTGGATCCACATCTTCATTTTGGACAAGAAAGTATGCGCTTCCGCCTCTCTCAAAAGCAGTCTTCGGTATATCGTCCAAATAGCCTCCATCTTCAAGTTTGCTCAGATCGATTCGAAATTTTTCATAGATCGGGACATCCTCTCCTGCAGTAACGATTGGCAGAATTCCTTGAGATTCCTGAAAAGCATCTAGAGCATTCTGGATTCGGGAGATACTCCCATCATAATTCGTAACAGCGGCCTCCTTCGTTTCTCCTCCACCAGAATACATGCATCCAGTCAGTAATAACATCAGAACAGTGAAACCAGCATAATGGAAAATACGCCGTTTACATTCGGTCTTCAGTGCTTGCATCATAGAAAAAGCCCATCCTTTATTAGAGTTTCGCTTTTTTTGCAAAGCTTCTACCATAGATTATCTTCTTCTGCTTGTCTTTCCAGCTGCTTCCGAATAGCGGCTTTCAGCTTGTCCTCCGGAACTTGCACGGTAACCGATCCCTGTACAGTCGCCTGACACGCTAGACGTGTGCCTTGGTCCACCCATGCTCCCAGCTTGTTTCGTTCTGCTCTGCCTGGTTTGCTCAAATGACAGCCTTCTCCGCCTGGAACTTCGACTTTACACATCATGCAACCAGCCTTACCTCCACACCTTGTAGGAATAGAAATGCCAGCTAGACGACTTGCCTGAAGCAGGGTTACTCCCGCTTTTACTTCAATCTGTTTGCCACTTGGCAAAAATGTTACCTTCATACTTTTTTGACACCTGCCTCTATAGTTCATCTAGCTGTCTGCGGATCCATTACTGTATCCTTGCAATAGTTTACAATTTTCTATCTAGGACGGTCTCCAGTTGCGCTACATGGTCATAAGACCAGACATTGCGGCTAATGAGTCTCCTTAATAGGGGGGCATGCATATCTATATCCTCATTCATTTTCCTAGCTATCGGAACATATCGATCTGCCCGTTTACGGAGTACGTTAAACAGCAGTTCATGACTCAGAGGCGTTATGCTGATGGAATGACTGGATCCCGGCAATTTGTAAATGCCAGCATGAGGAACGAGAAACGCCGTATCTGTACGATAAAGCGAGCCAGCCGCACATATTTCAAAACCTCCGGACAACTCCACAGATGCCTGCTCTATCTCATAATGGCTAAGTAAAGACGTATAGGTGCCGCTCCGATCAAGTCGCTGTTTATCCACTGAATATACTATAGCCTGATTATGTAAATGTTTGGCCACCTCAAAGTCAGCATAAATATCAATATCGTTCGGTGGTTCTGTCAGTTCCACACCCTGCAACAACAGGCTACAACTTCCTCCTAACAGCCACTTATATTGTTCTGGATCCCACACCTTGCCTAAGGCGTTTAAAGCTGTATCAAGCACTATATCATAACTCCAATCATAAGATGAATTCGAACTCTTCCTCTAAAATTACATAATGGACACGAGACCGCTGAGCAGTCCCACGAGCATAATTACGAAAGCAAGGAAAGATAAAACTCCTTTTATTATACCCTTAGTCTTAGCACGTGCAAAAGTAATCAAGAAAACAGACAGTCCCATTATAAGAATGGCGATAATTGAAAGCCACATCTTGTCCATTGCGTCCATAGTTCATCCTCCACCACACCTGCGATTCCAGGAAATATTGTTATTGTTTAGCCTTTCAGCTACGAATTATTATAGCATGAAAGATTCCCCAATCCTTCCTATAAAAAGAAAAAAAGAACAAAGAGTTTAGGCTAACGCCCATCTTTGTTCTTCATTACAAGAAAAAGGAATACACCTCTTTCTCTTTCCAACCAAAATGTATCTTATTTCTTTTTCATCATCATTTTCATGATTGATTCCATATTGCTCGGATTCATTCCGCTTTTCTTGATTGCATTCACGATTTCTTGAATTGTTTCTTCACTGACAGGTATTTTCGCCATTGCAGAGACTTGCTTGATCAATGTTCTAAGCTGAGCCTCATTTTGCAATGTAGAAGGTTTCACCGTGCTGGCAAGTTTTTTCACTGCGCCTTCAGTGATGTTCTTCCCTGTCTTTTTGTTAATTGCATCTAGTGCATCCTTAGAGATGTGGTCTGCCATTTATTCCCCTCCTCAAGACAAAAACTCAACATATCTTATGAGCTGTCTTATAGAAGGGTGATGGATACAAGCAAAATGAGGAAAGAGCCCAGCAGCCTATGTATGCCATTGCTCCCAAGTTTCGAGTTTCATAACTTCCATCTCTGTCTTGGGATCACGGCCCATAAGAGCCTCTACAGCTGTACGGCTGTCTTTACCTGTGAAAAGCACCTTATATAACTGATCTGCAATGGGCATTTGTACATTGTACTTTTGTGATATTGCATGAGCTGCTTCCGTAGTACGGATTCCTTCAACTACCATTCCCATAGAATCAAGGACCTCTTGTAGTGGTTTTCCTTGCCCTAGAGCGTAACCAGCGCGCCAATTACGACTATGCTTACTTGTTGCTGTCACGACTAAGTCCCCTACTCCTGCCAGTCCAGAGAAAGTCAGTGGGTTGGCACCCATCTCTACCCCTATTCTAGCAATTTCAGCGAGACCTCGAGTAATAATTGCTGCTTTCGCATTATCCCCAAAGCCAAGACCGTCTGACATCCCCGCACCAAGGGCGATTATATTCTTAAACGCACCTGCCAGCTCGACACCGATCTGATCCCGATTGGTATATACCCGAAAGTTAACATTCATGAACAAATCTCTTGCCAGGTTCGCAAGTTCATCATTTAATGAAGCCACCACGGTTGTCGTCGGTTTTTTCTTAACAACCTCTTCAGCATGACTTGGTCCGGAAAGTACGACAATATCCCCTTCAGGACAGCCTAGTTCCTCCGAAATCACAACGGACATACGTTTCAAACTCGAGGTTTCAAATCCTTTGGTTGCATGTACAATAAGTGTTCCCTGTTTGTAAAAAGGTTGTAACTGCTGTACAACTGTACGCATCGCAGACGAAGGAGCGACGATAATAATCGCTTTACTATCTTCAACTGCTGTTTTCATATCACTTGTTGCCGTAATCCGTTCGGATAAAGTAATGCCGGGTAAATACCGAGCGTTAGTGTGCTGATCATTAATCTCGGCAGCTTGCTCGGTACTTCGGGTCCACATGTACACATCAAGGCCATTGTCTGCAAGAACACTTGCGAGCGCAGTTCCCCAGCTTCCAGCTACCAGTAACGTTACTTTGTTAGACAACCCGGTTTCCCCCCTTCGTTGAACGAGATCCTAGTTTATTTTCTTCTCCATGTATCAGTTTTACGATGTTCGTCCGATGTCTCCAGAAAGCAAGGATACAGATGATGAGACTGGACCAAAATAACGACCAAGGGTACAGAAGAATAAATAAGAACACAGGTGTTAAGAACACAAAAATTAAAGAGCCAAGTGAAACGTATCTTGTCATCACAATACATAAAATCGCTATGATACCAGCATATAAAGCCGGCAAGAAACAAAGAGTTACGAGCACACCAATAGCAGTCGCAATCCCTTTCCCTCCACGAAAACGGAAAAACACCGGCCAGTTATGGCCTACAATAGCCGCAACACCGCACAAAGCCGGGACCCATTCCGAATCTCCAGCAAGCCACTTGCCAATCCATATCGCAGCGACCCCTTTTGCGACGTCTAGTACAAGCACAAGAATAGCCGGGCCTTTTCCAAGAACCCGTAGCGTATTCGTTGCGCCTGCATTACCGCTGCCATGATCCCGTATATCAATGCCTTTTGTCAGCTTACCAAACAAAAAACTAAAGCTTACAGAACCCAGAAGATAGCTGATGATTATAGCCGTGATAGCGAAAATCACATTGTTTCTCCCCTAACTTTCGTCGGACTTGCGCCGAGTAAATATACGAATAGGCGTACCTTCAAAGTTGAAAGCAGCACGTATTTTATTCTCAAGGTAACGTTCATACGAGAAATGCATTAGTTCCGGATCATTTACGAACACAACGATCGTTGGAGGTTTAACTGCAACTTGGGTCACATAATTTATACGCAAGCGTCTTCCTTTATCTGTAGGCGGTGGATTAATTGCCACAGCATCAGAGACAACATCGTTAAGTAAATGGGTCTGAACACGCATTACATGTTGCTGAGATACATGCTGCACTACAGGAAGTAATTTTTGTAAACGCTGTTTTGTTTTGGCAGATAAGAATACGATAGGAGCGTAGGTCATGAACAAAAAGTGATCTCGAATATTTCTTTCGAATTCACGCATCGTTTTGTCATCTTTATCTACAACATCCCATTTGTTTACGACAAACAAAGAAGCTTTTCCTGCCTCATAGGCATAGCCAGCAATATGCTTGTCCTGATCGATAATTCCCTCTTCACCATTAATAACAATCAGTACAACATCTGCACGTTCAATGGCACGCATCGCACGCATAACACTGTACTTCTCTGTTGTCTCATACACCTTACCGCGTTTTCTCATCCCTGCTGTATCGATGAGCACATAACGCTGTCCGTCTTTTTCGAACGGAGTATCGATTGCATCCCTTGTAGTTCCAGCAATATCACTTACAATGACTCGTTCTTCACCAAGAATAGCATTTACAAGTGATGATTTTCCTACGTTCGGACGTCCAATGAGCGCAACTCGGATGACATCTTCATCATACCCATCATCCTCTAGTTCAGGGAGATTACTCGCAATCGCATCTAGCAAGTCGCCAATTCCTGTACCATGGCTTCCGGAAATCCCAATTGGATCACCAAATCCAAAGGAATAAAATTCATAAATCAGGTCGCTCCGACCCATATTATCTACTTTATTAACTGCAACGATGATCGGTTTACCCGATCGATACAGAATTTGTGCTACTTCTTCGTCAGATTGTGTAACACCTGTCTTGGCATCACACATAAATACGATGACATCTGCTTCTTCAATAGCGAGCTCTGCCTGCATACGGATGGATTTGAGAATGACATCTTCACCATCAATTTCGATTCCTCCCGTATCAATAACACTGAAAGGTTTACCGTTCCACTCCGCCACACCATACAAACGGTCACGCGTAATTCCCGGTTTATCTTCCACAATGGCCAACCGGTCGCCGATGATCCGGTTAAAAATTGTTGATTTCCCTACATTCGGACGTCCGACTATAGCCACAACGGGTCTTGCCATAAAATACACTCCTCCTGTCACTTCTTACGCTTCATCATAGCAAAAAAAAGATAATTAAGCTAATGCTTTCCTTATCCAAAAAAGGGGTTCTAACAACAATCGGCGAACCCCGAAGGGTCCGCCAATCGTGATTAGCAACCTGTTTGTTGCCATTATGAAGGTAAGCTTAACGCGACTTCATTATTTGAATTTGCTTAATTTATCACCAAAGCGCTCGCCAAGTGTAATGCTAAGACCTTCATTACTCATGGAAACATTCGGATTGTCGATCACTTCACGTGGTGCATGTGATTTTTTGGATTTCTCAGAACGAGGCGCTGCATCAGCAGGAGCTTCTTCTGTTTCTTTGATGCTCAGGCTAGCACGTTGCTCAGCAGAGTTAAGTTCCAAAATTTTCACTTGAACTTCTTGACCCTCTTTGAGTACTTCGTGTGGAGTGCCGATGTGTTTATGAGAAATTTGGGAAATGTGAACCAAACCTTCTACACCCGGAGCGATCTCAACGAAAGCACCAAATTGTACCAGACGTTTTACTACACCTGTTACGATATCGCCTGTGTTAAACTGCTCAGTTGCAGTTTCCCAAGGACCTGGTTGAGCTGCTTTAATACTGAGGCTGATTTTTCCTTTTTCAGGATCAACTTTCAATACTTTAACATTCACTTTGTCGCCTTCGGAAAGAACGTCAGATGGTTTATCCACATGGCTCCAAGCAATCTCAGATACGTGAACAAGGCCGTCTACGCCGCCTACATCAACGAATGCACCAAATTGAGTCAAACGTTGAACAGTACCTTCAAGTTGTTGTCCTTCAGCAAGCTCAGCGATCACTTTTTGTTTGTTAACTTCATGCTCTGCATCCAGAACATCTTTCTGGGACAGGATTACTTTGTTTGCTTCACGGTCCAATTCTTTTACTTTAACGCGAAGAGTTTTACCTTTGTAATCGCTGAAGTCTTCTACAAAATGACGCTCAACCATAGAAGCTGGAATGAATCCGCGTACGCCAACGTCAGCTACTACGCCGCCTTTAACGACATCAGAAACAGTGACTTCAAATACTTCACCAGACTCATGGTATTTCACGAGTTGTTCCCATGCATTTTCGCTGTCGATTGCACGTTTGGAAAGAACCAGTCTTTCTTTTTCGTCATCGATGCTAACTACTTTACATTCTACTTCTTGGCCAACTTCTACTGCTTCGCTAATGTTATCCACTTGTACAGAGGAAAGTTCGCGAACTGGAATTACACCGTCATATTTATATCCAATGCTTACATAAGCTTGGTTATCTTCCAATTTGACAATGGTTCCTTTTACAGTATCGCCTTTTTTTAATGATACGAATGAATCCAATTCATCTTGGGTTGCTGCTTCTGTTACTTCTTGATTTTTAGTCTCTTCCGACATATTCAATACCCTCCTCAATTCAAAAACCCCATTTATTTAAACCTGCCGTTAGCAGAGTTCAAAACATAACTTGGTAATGCTTAGCTTACCATAAAATAATAAGTATCATTCATTGCCTCTATGGCTTAGATGGTACTCCGGTTTTTGCCATTTCTTCAATTTTGGACATAATTTTCTCCGTCGCCCGTTCAAGTGATTCACCTGAAGGGTCGTCTCTGAATTCATCCAAATTGACAGGTGCACCATATACAATTTTCATTTTTCTGAAAGGTTTGTATTCACCAATAACAGCGGCTGGTACAACAGCGGCACCACTGCGCAGTGCAAAACTCGCAGCTCCCTTTTTACCAATACCCCCATCATTATTACGGCTACCTTGCGGAAAGATCCCAAGGACTTCTCCACCCCGAAGGATGTTAAGTGCAGTCTTGATTGAATCCTTGCTGACACCGCCCCGTTTCACCGGGAAAGCCCCAAGTCCTTTAAGGATGGGTCCAAGCACAGGAATTTCAAACAATTCGCTCTTTGCCATAAATCTGATCTTACGATGAATTTTGATCCCAAGTGTTGGCGGGTCGAAGTTACTAATGTGATTGCAACACATTACCACGCCACCTTCACGGGGAATGTTTTCTCTTCCAACGGCCTCCAAACGAAATATAACAGTATAAATTACGTTTAACAAAAACCGACCGATCGAATAAATCATAAACCTACATCTCCCCTGACATCCATACAGCGCGTTACAATGTGTTCAACAACCTCATCAATACTCATTGACGTGGTATCTAGAACGATGGCATCTTCTGCTTGACGTAGCGGCGAAACTTCGCGTTCCTGATCCAGCTTGTCCCGAGCCGCAATATCTCTCTCGAGCTGCTCAAGTGTCAAATCTTCCGTCTTCTCCAGTTCCTTGAACCGGCGAAGTGCACGTTCCCTAACGCTTGCGGTCATAAAAATTTTCACTTCTGCATCTGGTAAAACCGTCGTTCCGATGTCCCTGCCATCCATAACAACCCCTTTGCGAAGAGCCATTTCTCTTTGCATTTCAACAAGGTGACTTCGCAACTCTTCAATTTGCGAATACATGGATACGATTCCAGTAACTTCTCTTGAACGGATCGGTCCTGATACATCTTCCCCATTAAGGAATACCTTCTGTCCGCTTTCATCCGGAATCAATTCGATCTCCAGATTTTTAATATGCGTAAGTACGGTATCTACCTCTTCAGGTTCAATCTCATGGCGAAGCATATAATAGGTTACAGCACGATACATAGCACCTGTATCCACGTACACATAAGACAGCTTGCTCGCCACGCGTCTAGCAACGGTACTTTTCCCAGCTCCTGCTGGACCGTCAATAGCCACATTCATTTTCCCGTTCTCTGCTGCATTCTGGCTTGTCAACGGGGCATTCCTCCTCAAACTTAAGCCTCAAGAAAAAAGCAGGCATTGCCTGCGACGTGAAAATTATACCACACAACAAGCACTGATGCAAAAAGGGTCACTCTTTATCAACCCTATTCGGAGTACTGAAAGCAGCTGGTAATGGAGTTCCCTCAAGCCGAATAACTGCTGACAAAAGAGGGGCTGTGTACCTATTGTGAAGCAAGATTTGAAATACGAGAAGTAACAATAACAAACAGAACAGTAGCTTCTTAAAAAAGCTTTCTACCTGATTGCTGAACTGCTTAAACAAGGCTTCGTATTTCTGGGTTGCCTGATCATGTTGCTTCATCATTCATCGTCTCCTGCGTACAATTTTGTAAATTGTGCCCAGAGAAACCTATAATCATTCAACAATATAATCCCTAATTTCTATTTTTTATCTTCCTCTAAAATCAAGCTGGCGTTCAAAACAATATTTAATTATTTTCTGGCGTTCCATGTCTGTTATTTGCGTAAATTCTACCATTGCTTTCTTTCGTCCACTTTCTAGTGTAATGCTTCTAACAACGACTCCTTCAAAAGGAACATGCTCCATCTCACCGTTCTTGTAGTGAATCAGCAGCCAGCAAGACAGAACTTGTCCTTCCTGTACTGCATGCTTGACATCCCCTAGAAAAGAGACCCCGCCTCCACCTACGTTCTCTGTATACGTTACAAACCTCGTAAAATCATGCTGAAACTTAACAGCAAGCTCCAGCTTTGCTTGAACGCGTAAAAAATTACGTCGCTGGACTTGAAAAATTTCTTCTAGAGAGGGCCTACGTATCTTCACCATTCTTATTACATCTTCTTTAAAACCAGTCACATATGTATTAAAAAAATGTTTTACTCCACCTTCAGTTATAAAATAGATGGACAATTCATCCCCCATATGGAGTTTTTTTAGGTGTCCGCTTCCCTCATGAATCGGCACTTCCATATAGATATCATTTTCCTCTGTTTCTGCTATTCTAGATCGATACTCAAAATGTGCTTCTTTCTCACCCTCTGATGGCAACTGTATGAACAACACATCATTTACTTTCGGATACAAACTATATTCACTCCCTGTATATAATCGCGCAGCATTTTAAGCTAGCAGGAATATTATACCATGTGATTATGAAAATACGTTCAGAAAAATGCAAAAAACTCCTCCCAAAAGGGAGAAGCTTTTTTTTACATTTTTGACCCTTCTGTTGGAGCGGGAATCTCTTCCACTGCTTCTTCCACACCGGTATCTGTATTAATGTAAATTCGGTACATCGTATTGTTAATTTTACCGCCAAATTGATAGCATAGTACTTCTTCACTGAATTCATTCTTAATTAACGCTTTGCGAGTAAAGGCTACTTCAAAATCAGGATTTAGTTTCGCTCTCGCATCTTTCAGTTTGATTTTCGGTTCTGCAAATTCACGATCGTCCTTATGCTCATTAAGGAACTCAGATGCTTGGATCCCGATCACTTCTCCGTTATCGAGGCCAACGCGAACGGTAATTTTTTCAGGATAGACCAGCACATCATCATGTTCTCTTACATACGTGATGTTACCAAGATTATCATATGCGTTATAGGCAACAGCTTTCATCTCGCGATATCCTTTTTTCTCAAGGAAACGATCCGCTTTTGATATTGCCGTATCACGGTCTACCTGCTTTGCTCCTACTTCTCTTTCGTCGTTATACGAAATCAACAAGCCGCCACTGGCTGTAAAATCCATACTAATTTTGTGACCATCTTGTGCTGTAACGATTGCAGTGTAAGATCTGTAATCTGTTCCTTTTCCATTCTCAATTACTTGGATATTCGGATTGTTTAGATCAGCGAATTTTTGCGCTTTGCGCTTAATATCTTCACTGGTCACGGGTACCCCGTCCAGCTTACGGATTGTACGTTTCTCATATAGACTAGAAACGGAAGGGCTCCATTCCAATGGTGGATATTTACCTACTTTTTCATCCACTGCTCTAAAGCCATCGACAATCGCATTTTGTTTTTGTTTTTTCCCTTGAGAAGTCATAGCAACCTCTGCATCTCCCCATTTCAGGTGATCAGAGAGAACTGACAGTTGAACTTTATCCAGATCCTTATTAATCTCAGCTGCGTTTTTGTACAGTGTCTTGAGATTCGCTTTTTCTTGATCTGTTAACGGCTTCTCATGTAAATCTCTCAACGAAGTTTGATACGCAAATTTGGAAATGCGCGATAACAGTTCTTCTGTCTCGTTAAAAGGCAGCATCGACAGAGGGAGTTGGTTAATTTCACCTTGTGCTTGACTGGTTAGCATCCACACATTCATCAGACCTTTTTTGTGCATACCATCGGATGCACTGCTTACAGCTAGAGTATTTCCTAGCTCCGAGTGAATACGGTCCATATGGTATGACAGGTCATGAAATGAGCGTTGATATTGATTTTCTGACTTCATTGCAACAGTATTGCGCTGTTGATATTGTTGATATCCCCATATCAATGATCCAATAAGCAGAACCGACACAATTGGGAATAACACCGAGCTTATACGTTTATACATCTTGAATTGCTCCTTTCTTCAGGTACGATGACCTTATTGTGACAAGAAGAAAGGAAGGTTATGCATGAATAATCGCAAAATTAGAGGACCTCTTCCTCAATATCAAACATGTCCCTATTATCGCAGACACATTGCTTGAATCCAGTTTCGATTCTCCCCCGTTCTTTTTTACCGCGTAAGACGAACCTTTCGCCGCACTGCTTGCAGCGAATTCTCACCTTGACTCTCATGAATTCAAACCTCATTTCCTGGTTGATTTTGGCAATAAAAATAAAAAAAACACTTGCTCCTAAAAGACAGTGAAATACTGTCAACTAGAAACAAGTGTATCCAAATCAATTACAGGTTAACCTCTTCCTCACGTTTCACAAAACGAAAAGGAGAGCGATTGTTAGCCCGGTATACTTTGCCCATCCCGCCGTACCAGAGAACGAGCATTACAGGAACAATAAACCAATACCAACCCTGATGAATACCAAGAATGAGATCGTACAGTCCGTGCCAGAAAATCGGAAGCACAATCGACATGATAAGGAACTTACGTTGTATGCCTTTCCTGTCGCTAAACTTGGCCCTGCCCATATAATATCCCATAATAACACCAAACATCGCATGACCCGAAACGGGAAGGAGTGCTCTAAAAAGCATAAAACTCAAAGAAGCATTTCCAGCCCACGCATATAACAGATTCTCCACAGTAGCAAAACCAAGTGAAATGGCTACAGCATACAAAATTCCGTCATAAGGCTCATCAAACTCAGCGTGATTGTAAATAACGAAAAATAAAACAAGCCATTTCAGTACTTCTTCAACACCAGCAGAAACAACTGCAGCGTGTAAAAAAGGATGATCTCCGAAATCTCCGAACCAAAGTGTAAGTCCCCTCTGAAGGAACATAATCGGAAATACGATAAGAAGTCCGAAGAAAAACATTCGAATTACCATATGGAGAGGCTCGGCGTCGTAACGGTCTTTGAGATAAAAGTAGGTAAGCAGGGCGAGACCCGGCGCAATTGCCGCCGTTAAGACCGAAAACAAAAGCACCGAACATCCCTCCAAGATAATGGTTTCACATACTTACTAATTAAAAATTATGAATCATGACGTTTAAAATGCTCACAAATTGTTCCAACTGCATTCTCTTCCATAACTAACTTACCGTACTCTCCGAGAACAGCAGTTGTAACAGAGCTTCCCTCGCCAAATTCAGCAAGAAGTGCAATGAGCGCTCCGTGCTGTTCTGTATCTACTTCATCTGGTTCAAGATGTAAGAACCATTTGTTCTGATAATGATACAGGCGGCCGGCTTCAGTCACCTTCGCTTTTAGCATGTGAGCAGCTTCAATCAACACTTCAAAATCCTTAAATGCATACATCACAGAATCACTCTGCTCTAGTGTTACTTCCATTTCGTATATTTCATCTGCTATATCATCTTCATGTGTTGACCCATATCGTTCACGATCATATTTGCCTCTTGTGACAATAACGACCATTCCTTGAGCAGGCAACGCGAAGACCTCAACGGCCAAAGGGCCGGTAGCATCAAATCCAAGTTCGCTATATGCCTGGTCCATCATTTCTGTAAACAGTTCATGAACCTTGGGTTCTTCCTGCCACATATCTTCTTTCTGGATGCCACGCTCGCTTAAATCATCAAAAGTCAGGAAAATCCGTATCTTGTCATTGCTTAAGCGTTCTATTTTCATACAGGATCTCCCCTTTATAAGCATGTGTTATAAACAGATTATGTTGTATTCTGTGAGTATGTGCTCAAAATGGATTATGTAAGTATGTTATCATTTTATACCCACAATTGCACGTAATAAAAACGACAAAAAAGAATCATTCACAGACCAAAAAAGGATCTGTAAATGATTCTGTCTTCAAATCCCTATTTCTTTACAGACCAGGAATTGCCGTATGGGATTCCTTCAATACTTTCTCGACTTCTTTTTTTACGTCCGGGTTAGAACGAATAAAAGATTTGAGCAGGTCCATGTTTTCGGCTTTTTGTTCAGGTGTTATCACTTTATTCGCTGCAGATTTGTTATCTGAGCCAGAATCCTTAGTTGTCTCGTCTGTCAGGACTTTACTCAGCATGCTATCCATTCCAGGGAAGGTTATGTCCATCACCTTATCTTTGGCTTCATGCAAGTATTTTCGAGCTTGTTTTGCCGAAGGCATGTTTCCCTTTTTGGAGAGAACAGAGCAAGCTACAGCGCCGATAGTTAAGCCCATTAAAAACGAAGAAGTTCTCATTGATAAACCTCCTTGTATGATGTATGCATTCCTTATTGTTCACGTAAATAAGAGAAGTCATGCGTGAATCATACAGAAAGTTTTTAACTGAATAATTATATCCTCATCGAGAACAACTCATAATTATGGAATCATCGTATCCAAGGAAGGTGCGCCAATGATCCCCCAATACACAAGGAATCCAGTTAGAAGTATGAATAAAAATATAAGGGAATTGATAAACCATTTACTTAATCGTAATCTTCTAGACGGAAAAAGGTCAGCCCTTGTAGGAAGCGTCTCTGCTTCTTGAATGCGATCATTTCCTTGCTGTTTTGGCTTAGATTCCGATTGGAGCTTACGCTGCATTCTGGACAATTCAGGAACAGGCTGCTGCTTGTTCTGAGATTTACTGTTAGTTGATGTGCTTTGAACTGAATGGATCTTTGCTTTACTCTCGTCCACCATATTTTTATGTGATTTGGGTTTTGTATCCTTATCTTCTTTACGACGACGGTGACCATAAGTTTCTGCTCTACTTAGTTGCTGGTTCATTTTTCCCTCCGAAAACGAATTGCGAGTCCGGATATTAGATCAATTACAAAGTGGCACAATATAGGGGCCCATAATGTTCCGGATTGCTCATAAATATATCCTAGGCCGTAACTGGATACGAAAACCCAGCCTGTTGGAAGCCAGTGATTCAAATATCTAAAGTGAATAAGGGCAAAAATAATACTTGTCCAATAAGGGCCAAAAGAATGCTGAATGGCACCTCTAAAAAGAAGTTCTTCGCAAATGGATACTACAGCGGCAATACACACGATATGCCATATGGGCCGTTTACGAAATAACATATGATTAATACCACCATCATCCATGCTATTCTCTGGCATAACAGCGGATAGTAGAAAGTCTGCTACGAGCATAAGAGCTGCTAGTCCCAGACCATACATAACGAACTCCCAACCTTGCAGCAAGCTGAGCAGTTCGAGCGGATTTCTTTTTTGAAAAAGAATCCAGATGATACCTATTATTAAGGTTAACGCTTGTGTCAGGTACAGGTTTATAAGAAGAAGGCGATCCGTCAGTTGATGAGGCTCAATTTTCTGCAACTTCAATTTCTTCCATCGTTGTTTTTTCATTCTCGCCTATTCTTACTCCTATCTGTAATGTTGTCTATATCTTTGTTGTAAATTAAGGGAATATATAAATGATAGCCAAAATACATAAGAGATTCAAGGACCTTCGAAAAGCAGAAGATAAAATAGGTAGTTTGTGCTGTCATTTCTGCCTCTTTTTAGTGGAACCAACTATTGACATGGCGATGTAACACATGATACATTATGAAAAATTGTTATGAAATAATATCTAAACAACGAAGACGGAGAAAAGAACCGAACATGATTGTTCAGAGAGCTGATGGTTGGTGAAAATCAGTAATCATACGGTATTCCTTTAGCGCTCCTGAGTTATTGTATCGAACTAAAAGTAGGTACAATCGAATGATTCACGTTATGAATCTGGTCTTATATAGATCATTAAGGCAATTGCTCAACGATAGGGCAATCGCGAATTAGGGTGGCACCACGACAACTCTCGTCCCTTACTACGGAAGTAGTATGCGGATTGAGAGTTTTTTTGCGTAAAATCGTGCTTGTGTTCGATTTCTGTTCATTTGTTACGGAGTCACACTATACCACTTCAACGCATTACTTTTTTACCGAGTTTAAGGAAATGGCTTAGTTCCACGCATGAACGCCGCTTCTTATTCTATAAATGTTGTTCAAAATCAAGGAGGACGATGATCAATGTTAAAAGTTTTGGTATCTGATCCAATCAGTGATTTGGGAATTCAGCAGCTCATGGATGCTGAGGATGTCACAGTTGACAAGAAGACAGGACTTACAGAAGAAGAACTTATTCAAATTATTGGAGATTATGATGCACTTCTTGTTCGTAGTCAAACCCGTGTAACTCCTGCAATTATGAAGGCAGGTACGCGCCTTAAAGTAGTTGGACGTGCTGGAGTCGGAGTCGATAACATTAATCTGGAAGCAGCTACTGAACGAGGTATTATCGTTATTAATGCACCGGATGGAAATACAATTACGACCTGTGAGCATACATTTGCTATGATGATGGCTCTTGCGAGACATATTCCACAAGCTTATGCCAAAACCGTAAACGGTACTTGGGATCGTAAAACTTTCCTTGGTGTAGAACTGCGAAACAAAACGCTCGGTGTACTCGGTATGGGTAGAATCGGAAGTGAAGTAGCAAAAAGAGCTAAAGCTTTTGGTATGAACATTCTAGGCTATGATCCATTCCTCACAAAGGAACGTGCTGAGAAAATGGGCGTCACCCTCGCTTCCGTTGACGATATTATTCATAATGCGGATTTTATGACCGTTCATACTCCGCTCACACCGGAAACGAAACACATGATCGCTCGTCCACAGTTTGAAGTCATGAAAAGAGGCATGCGTATTATTAACTGTGCCCGCGGTGGAATCATTGATGAAATGGCCCTAGTGGAAGCAATAGATGAAGGAATTGTAGCAGGAGCAGCATTCGATGTGTTTGAGAGCGAACCACCGGCTCCAGATCATCCATTTTTAAGTCATCCGAAAATTATCGTTACTCCTCACCTCGGTGCTTCCACTGTCGAAGCCCAAGAGAATGTAGCGATTGATGTATCCGAGCAGGTTCTGCATATACTTCGGAACGAGCCTTTCAAAAATGCGGTTAACATGCCTCCAGTGGCGCCAAGTGTTATGAATATTATCCAGCCTTATTTCAAACTTGGGGAAACACTAGGAAGCTTTGCAGCACAGATTGCGAATGAAGCCGTACAGGAAATCCATGTTGATTATTCTGGAGATTTGTCTGAGGTGGATACACAGCAGCTGACACGTTATATTTTGAAAGGTGTTCTGGAAAGACATCTGGGCAGTGAAGCGAATATCGTAAACTCCATGCATCTGGCGAAGATCCGTGAGATCAATGTTGTGGTATCGCAAGCGCCTCGTACAAAAGGTTTCACAAACCTGATCACGGTAACACTCAAGAACCAACATGAGCAAGAAAGACGCATTGCAGGCACATTACTCGCAGGTTATGGTGAGCGTATTGTAAGACTGGACCACTTCCCAGTGGACTTTGCACCTGAAGAGCATCAAATTCTGATCTCGCATAATGATAAACCAGGTATTATCGGGCGTGTAGGTACTCTCTTAGGTGAGAACGACGTTAACATCGCCTCCATGCAAGTAGGTCGTAAAATTATCGGTGGAGCAGCCATTATGATTCTTACAGTCGACAAAGAAGTTCCAAAAGAAGTGCTCAAGAAACTTACTGCACTGCCTGAACTAAACACAGCACAAGAAATTGTACTGCACAAATAATATATAAATTACTACAAAACATAAAAGCTGGTCTTTAATGACCAGCTTTTTACTATGTTCGAATAAATAGATTATCCATTTTCGTATTCTTTCCTCACGATTGAACAGATTAGATGGAAATTGTTCCACGTTGAACAAGATTAATCGGTACTGTTCAACAAAAAAAGCACCTTAAGCAAGGTGCTTTTTCATAGAAAAGATCAAGTAAGCATTGATTTATCCGATTTGTGTTGATTTATGGGAAGAAGAATGGTGAACTCTGTACCTTCACCAGTGGTGCTGTCTACTTCAATCGTTCCTTGATGTGCATCGATAATATGTTTGACAATAGCAAGTCCAAGCCCTGTACCTCGGCCTACATCACGAACCCTTGCTTTGTCTGCCTTGTAGAATCTTTCAAAGATGAAAGGTAGATCTTCACGTGGAATCCCCTTACCTTCGTCTTTAATTCGGATTTCAAGTTCCTCTGCATTCTTGGTAGAAGCCATAATATAAATATGTTTTCCAGAATGAGTGTGTCTAAATGCATTATCGAGCAAATTAGTAAATACCTGCTCCAGTTTATCCTCATCTGCTGCTTCTAGTATTAAGGTTTCGTCAGGATGCTTATACTTTAAGAGCAAACCTTGATCCTTCGCTACCACACTAAACTTACGGTATACCCGATCAAGGAGCTGGTTCAAATCTACTCGTCTGAGGCTTACATCGGTATGCCCTGCCTCCATCCGAGCCAGATCAAGCAAGTCCTTAACCAAGCGGCCCATTCGTAAAGATTCATCATGAATGACCTGTATCAGTTCTTCACTTTCCTTCGGAGAGGCAGCCATTCCGTCAAGCAACGCTTCACTGTACCCTTGTATCATAGATAACGGTGTCCTGATCTCGTGAGAAATGTTCGCTATAAAATCACTACGCATTTTCTCGAGATGTGCTTCTTCCGTTACATCCCTGAGTACTGCTACCGCCCCTCTACTCCCTTGTTCTGCATGCAAAGGGGCCATCTGTACAGACCATACGCTCTGTTTCACATGTACTTCCGCACTTTGGTCTTCACCTCTGCTTACAACAGCCTGAAACAATGGACGTAGCGGTGCTGGGACGTCCCTCATCGTTTCGCTAGACTGCACCTCAAAAGAGTATCTCTCATCAATCTCGGTCCATTTGATCCCTTGCCAAGCGGACATGACTTTCTTTCCTGGTGGATTGGTAGAAATAATCTTCCCTTCACTATCAAAGGAGACAACGGCATCGGTCATACTACGGAGTACGCTGGCTACACGTTCCTTCTCATGGTTCAGGTTGCGAATCGTATCTTCCAGTTCACCTGCCATATGATTAAATGTACTTGCAAGTTCACCAATTTCATCACTTGTAACAAGGGAAAGCCTTGTATCATAATTTCCTTTGCGTATCTCGTTCGTCGCTTGAATGAGCTTCTGCATGGGCTGCGTAATTTTACTTAGAAGAAAAAGTGCAAAAAAGGTAGTTAAACTAAAACCGATAATACATACAAACACAAACATTCGTTTGATATCACCGGACTCGCTCGCAGAGAAGTTAATATCAATATAAGGGAGTAAGAATACTCCCAATGTCATAAGGATACAAGCAACTAATAAAATAATGGTATACCACAGCTTACCAACCAGTGATTTCCAGAACTTCACTACTTCGGAACCTCCAGTTTGTATCCAACTCCCCATACAGTTGTGATCATGGATGCTGCTTCTGGTGAAACTTTATTCAACTTCTCGCGAAGACGTTTCACATGGGTATCAACCGTACGTAAATCTCCAAAAAACTCGTAATTCCAAACATCTTTAAGTAAGTCTTCTCTAGAAAAGACCTTGTCCGGAGACACGGCTAGATAATGCAGAAGTTCATATTCTTTTGGAGTAAGACTGACCTCTTCCCCATTCGCTGTAACCCGATGAGCATCATGCTCAATGAGCAGATGCGGAAATACAATATTGTTGCTCGAGTTACTCTCTTTAGAAAGATACGCAGTAGCAGATGCTCTACGTAAAATAGCTTTGACCCGGTAGATCACTTCACGAGGGCTAAAAGGCTTGACTACGTAGTCATCTGCCCCAACTTCAAAACCCTGTACACGATTGATTTCTTCTCCTTTGGCTGTAAGCATCAACACGGGTGTTGATTTCACTTGACGTAGACGAGTACAGACTTCAATACCATCCATACCAGGCAACATCACGTCCAGCAAGATCAAGCCATAATCTTCTGATGTCGCTTTACTCAGTGCGGATTCACCATCCTCCGCCTCATCGATGTCATAGCCTTCTTTTTCCAGATACATTTTTAACAGTCGCCGAATTCGTTCTTCATCATCGACGACGAGTATCCGGTTCTCATGATCTGCCATTCGTATGATTCGCCTCACTTTCCTAAACCAATTCTCATAGTATGCTCTATTTGAATAAAAACATAAACTTCATTACCCGTTATTCCGTACCAGCGTAGGAATGAAGTCCCGCAATAATCAAGTTCACGCCAACCAGTGTAAACATCACGATCAGGAAGCCGAGTACAGCAAGCCACGCAGAATTACGTCCCTGCCAACCTTTGGACAAACGGAGATGCAAATAAACACTATAGTATAACCAAGTGATAAGTGCCCAAACTTCTTTAGGATCCCAGCCCCAGAAACGTCCCCAGGCAATCTCTGCCCAAATCATTGCAAATATAAGTGCACCTAAGGTGAAAATGGGAAATCCTATTGCGATCGCCCGGTAACTTATTTCATCTAGATCGTCAGGATCAATATCCGATAGATGAGGACTCAGTGCCTTACCGAGTGGTTTCCGAATGAGCAAACGAAGTAACCCATATAATATGAGTCCAGAAACAACAGACCAGATCACTGTATTCAATTTGCGGCCAGCATTTACACCATTCATCCAAGCAGGTGCTTCAAATAATGGTTCCTTTATACCAAGGAATGAAGTATAGCTTTCTGTATTACTGTTATGTGGTGCTACAATGGGCGGCATGTGATAAATGACTTTCTCTATTTTACTATTATCTGTCCCCCCGGTGTCAACGTTACTCGCTTGTTGTTGCACAAATACCGCTTCGTACCCGCTTGCACGAAAAGCAAAAACCGTACCAATAAATCCTATAACAATAATAATAACAACGAGGGTAAATTCAACCCATCTTTGCTGTTTTTTATCAACTTTCGCAGAACTGTCAAATTTAACGGTTCTCAAAAGATACATAAGCCCTGCAGCAAAGCCTACAGCAAAGAACGATTCACCCAGTGCGGCAAGCGTAACATGAATGTTTAGCCAGATGGATTTGAGAGAGGGTACAAGAGGTTGTACTTCCTGTGGAAACACAGCCGCATATGCCATCAATATGATTGTAATAGGAAGCGCAAAAAGTCCAAGCAAAGGTGTTTTGTATATCATATATAGCACGGTAAAAGCAATGACAACCATCATCGATAAAAACGTCATAAATTCATACATATTGGATACAGGAATGTGTCCAGCTCCGGCCCATCTTGTGAAGAAATAGGTGAGTTGAGATACTAGTCCGACCAGGGTTGCGATCAGACCGAATCTGCCCCATTTTTTCACATGCACTTCAGGCTCACGATTGCTAAACTTCCGGCCCATTATGGCAATAGCATATACAATAAACGCTGCACAATATAAGAAAAAGGCTATCATAAATGCATTACTGCTTACGTCCAGCAAATTATTCACGCTTTATCCCCTCCGTTGTCCAATGACTTTTCATCCACTTCTAGATTACATTTTCTCAGCACATCAGCCACTTCACGGCGTAAGCCAAACCAGTTCTTATTCGTGTGTCCTCCCAAAGTAAGAAGTCCACTATCAATTCGAATCCAGATTCTGCGATGTTGCCAATAAAAGCCCATGACAAGACCCAGCATGACGATTGCAGCACCTAACCACACAAACGGCATTGCTTTATCGACACGAATATTAAGATACGTTGTGGAATTAATAATGTCGACATTATCCATTCCGTTCACATCGAGCGTAAGCGGAAGAATTCCTTCGCTCAATCGTTCATTAATTAAATCCTGCTGAAAGCGTTCCTTGTCGATTTCCTTAGGAAAGTACAAATACTTAACACCTTCTTCAGGTAAATCCTTGCCAGTAATTGTAAATAAAAAAGCAGGAGCATTGGGATTAGGAGTCTTGGATACCGGTTCCCCGCGATCATTGAGTCCAAAATCCATAAATTTGCTGCTAAGCGTAAGCTTGTAGGGTCCAGCTTCGAAATCCATTTGTGGATTGTTCATACTGAGCTCTATCGTTCCATAGGATTCACCCGTCTTCGTGTCGATTACTTCGGGGGAAACCGCTCTCAGTATAGGCGTTAAATCAAAGTCATACTGATAGGCTTTAAGCCCTTTGTAATCCATAGGGTCGTTCACCTGAATAAAATGATGATCCACTTGTTTAAGCTGTGGTTCTTTAGAAGGGTCCGTACAGTCGGCTGTACATTCATAAAGTTTCGCTTCTGTTTCAAACAGTTTGGGAACAATCTTCCCTACATTTTGAAATTCTTCGGGTGTTTCTTCTTCGCTGTAGTATTCAACCCGGAAATTTACATTTTCCAGATAAAAGGTGGTGTCTGGTATATTCACAAGCTCACCTTGTGGAAATGCTACATGCTTGTCCATATGAAGCCCTGGTAACCCTCGTGCCAGTACAGCAAGCAAAAAGATAATAAGTCCGATATGTATAACATAAGGTCCCCACCGGCTAAAACGATATTTCTCTGCGAGTAACGCAGAATTTTCAATCTTTACACGGTATCCTTTTTTCTTCAAAGGAGTAACCGCTTTCTTAATCCATTCCTGGGCTTCCTCTTGAGGCATTTCTGACTGATAAGTAAGTCTCTGTCTTGTTAGAAATTGAATGTGTTTAGGGATACGCTGCTTGTTAAGCGCCTTATAGAGTGGGAGCACCCGATCCAGACTGCAGATGACAAGTGATGCGCCGATCATAACGAGCAACAATATAAACCACCAGGATTCGTATGTATGTGATAGTCCTAATTTGTAGTAAATGTCTCCTAGTACGCCGTACGTTTCTTTGTAATAGACAGAGGGATCTAGATTTACAAAAGCATTTTCCTGAGGATAGATGGTGCCCAGCATGGCTCCAACCAAAGTAAAGACGATCAGATAGATCGCCACTTTAACAGAAGAAAAGAAATTCCATACTTGATCAATGACATTAGGATTGCTTCGCTGCGATCGTCTTGCCCTGCCATCATAACGCATTTCGAGCAATTCAGTTGAGGCAAGATCTTTTTCATCTTGCGGCTTCCCGCACGCCTCACATAATACAGTTCCAACCGGATTCTGATGACCACATTCACACTTTGTATTTTGAATCATGATGACGTAAGCCTCCTATTCGCTCAGTTTGAATTTACTAGCTGCTTGATTTTATACTCCAGCGTGTCCAAATTCAGCTGACCTTCAAATTTCTCGGAGATTTTACCGTCTCTAGATACAAAAAAAGTAGAAGGCATCGGCGCAATACCAAAAAGCCCAGTCACTTTTCTCCCTTCATCATACATAATCGGAAAATCCACGCCAACTTGGCTAACAAACTGATTAACTGTCATCCGATCTTCTCCTACATTAACACCGATGAACACCACGCCCTGCTCTTTCCATTTTTCCCATTGCTTCTGCAGGGCGGGCATTTCATCAACACATGGCTCACACCAGGTTCCCCAGAAATTGATTACCATAACTTTATCTTTGTACTCTGCAAGGTTATGAACTTTACCGTCCATTCCAAGCAGCTCAAATTCAGGTACACGATCACCGACACCGGGTTTTCCATCCGAACCAAAAACAGACGAGCCAATGGCGTAGGCACCCAAGATGACAATGAATATCAAAATAACAACCTGAACGGTTCTTTTTGACTTCCCCATCGTTAATGCGCTCCTTTTATGACAATCTTGTCCAATTCACCAACCTATGGATAATTATAACGAAAATTGTCACAAAACTTCGTCTGTTTTTTGAAAATTATGTGTCCTTACGAATTTATTTGCGGTTTTTACTTTTTACGGAAGCGGATTGAGCAGATTGCATCAAGTTATTAATCTCCTCTTTCGTCAAGTGACGGTATAGTCCCCGTTTCAGATTTTGAAGGAGAAGCCCACCGAAAGATACCCGTTTAAGTCTAGTTACCGGATGATTGATTGCTTCAAACATACGGCGAACTTGACGATTACGTCCTTCATGAATCGTAATCATGATAACGGCTTCCTTATTGTCAGTATCCACATCCTTGTATTCTACTTCTGCAGGATGCGTCATACCGTCTTCCAGCATGATCCCTTTTCTTAGCTGATCAAGCGCGGTACCGTGTGGTACCCCTTTAACGGTAGCCAGATAAGTTTTCGGTACATGATGTTTCGGATGCGTAAGCAAATGAGCAAATTCACCATCATTTGTAAGCAGTAGCAAACCTTCTGTATCATAGTCCAGTCTTCCTACAGGATAGACTCTTTCTTTGATGCCCTTAAGGTAGTCTGATACGATTTTTCTGCCTTCAGGGTCAGAAGCACTTGTGATAACTCCCTTAGGCTTGTTCAGCATGACATAAATTTTCTTCTCACTACGGATCGGTCTTCCGTTTACCGTAATGATATCCTCATCGGGATCTGCTTTCGTTCCAAGCTCGGTCACTACTTCTCCGTTCAGTTCTACTTTACCGGATAGAATAAGCTCCTCACTCTTACGTCTGGAAGCGATACCCGCTTGTGCAATAATTTTTTGTAATCTCTCCATATTCAATAAGTCACCTCAGGGATTAATGATACCCATCAAGAGCAGAAATAACAAGGTTATCAAAAGGAAATAAACCCCGGGTCGCTCTCCAGGGCAATGGACTGAGCGAATTCGAGGTTTAACCAAATACAAGAAGACATATAAAAATGGCTGCAACAAAGCCGACTAGGTCTGAAAAAAGCCCTACTTTCAACGCATATCTCCCATTCCTTATACCAACCGCACCAAAATAAACAGTGAGTACATAAAACGTAGTATCCGTACTTCCCTGTATCGTTGAGGCAATTCGTCCAATCATGGAATCAGGACCATACGTTTGAATTAGATCCGTCGTAAAGGCAAGAGAGCCCGTCCCGGTTAAAGGTCTGAGTATCCCAAGCGGTAAAATTTCTGGCGGAACGCCCATCCAATGAAAAAAAGGGGCGATGAACCCCATAAAAAAATCAAGGGCACCCGAGGCACGGAATACACTGATTGCAACCATCATGCCGACAAGATGAGGAATAATGGATATCGCGGTCCCGAATCCATCTTTGGCACCATCCACAAATGACTCATAGACAGGTACTTTTCGGTAATAAGCATATAATGGAATAAATGCGATAATCAGAGGTATTGCCCATGTGGAGATCAGATTGATAAAGGATAACATGTGCTCACCCTTTCACACTTGTTTCTGCCTGAGGGGGTTGTTTCCTTTTGGGCCTGCCCATGGGGGTACGTGGTACTCTGCTTCGATAATATCGATCAAGAATAATTGCAGCCATCGTAGCAATTGCGGTTGCCACAAGTGTAGTTCCTACAATTTCAGCGGGATGGGCAGAATGATAATTAAGCCTAATAGCGATAAGTGTGGTAGGGATCAACGTAATGCTGGCTGTATTTAAGGCAAGCAACGTACACATCGCTGGACTTGCCACTTGTTTGTCTGGATTTAATTCTTGCAGCTGTTGCATCGCTTTAATCCCCATCGGGGTAGCTGCGTTTCCAAGCCCAAGTAAATTAGCACTCATATTGGACAAAATGTACCCCATGGCAGGATGATTCTTAGGAACGTCTGGAAATAAATAACCGACGACCGGGCCCAATAATTTAGCAATCTTGGTCAGCAATCCGGCATCTTCCGCTATCTTCATCATTCCCATCCAGAAGACAAGTACGCTAATTAAACCGAAGCAAACGGTAACACCTGTTGCCGCCCCGTCAAAAGCTGACTGAGTGACAACTTCGATGTTACCCTTCACCGCTGCAAAACAAAATCCGATCACAATCATGGCAAGCCAGATGATATTTATCACCTTGATCCCCTCCCACTTTGGCTTACAATTTATTCTCTTCTAAATATTTGGTTCAGCACTTCTTTTAGCGAACTCATGAGTGTACTCTTATGGATCAGATTGTAAGACAAGACCGATGTTGTAGCCGAGGTATCTTTAGGAATGTAGCTCCCCTTTTTGTAGACCGGAATATGACCGATCTTAACCCCATTCAGCATAAATTCTACCCGGCCTTTGAGGCCAAAATTAGAATCCTTGTCTACAACCTTTTTAGCTTCTTCCAGCTGCTGATCATATAGAATCAGCTTTGTTTTTACATCCTCCACTTCGGTAGAGAGCAAAGGATATCTGAAGGAGTTACCCGTAACATATTGAAACTTCTGGATAGACTGTCCTTTCTGAGCAAGATCAACTAGCGGAAAATGCTCAAATCCGAAGTTTAGCATTTTAGCATGATCATTCCAGTCATCACCATCATTCAAGGTTACAGCTGCCAGTTGTTGTCCTTCACGAGTAGCAGAACTCACAAGACATCTGAATGCCTTCTTGGTGTAGCCAGTTTTTACCCCATCAGCTCCTTCATAGAGCCGCAACATCTTGTTTTTGTTAAGCCAGTTATAATCCCATGATTCACCTGGATTCGGTGCTTTCTTTTGCTGGGTGCCCACAATTCGTTTGAAATCGGCATTATGCAGTGCATAAGCGGTTAGCTTGGCCATATCATTGGCTGTAGAATAATGCCCCTCTGCATCAAGCCCATGAGGGTTCTTAAACTGTGTGTGACTCAATCCAATTTCCTCAGCCTTTTGATTCATCAGATGGACAAAACCTTCTTCTGATCCTCCAACGTGTTCCGCAATAGCTGTTGCCGCATCATTTCCTGACCGAAGCATAAGACCAAAGAGCATATTCTCAAGGGTCATTTTCTCCCCAAGTTTTAAATACAAGGAGGAGCCTTCCTTGCCAGCTGCATTTTTACTAACGGTCACCATACTCTTTAAGTCTGCTTCTTCAACCGCAACGAGCGCTGTCATGATTTTGGTTAAACTTGCAATTCTCATTTCCTTATTACCGTCTTTACTGTACAAAATACGTCCAGAACTTACGTCAATAAGTGAAGCTGTCTCTGCATGAGTATCAAGCGCTGGTGGTTCCTTATGTTCAGGTGTATGATCGGCATAAGCTGTAAGTGGTGACAACATAAGTGTCACAATTAATGGCAACACACTACATTTTTTCAACAGGTTCATAGGTTCTCCTCCGGGTCCTCTACAGAATCTTGTACTATTCTATGGGCTCGTACATGGAAGTATGTCCACATCGGACGATTTTTCTCATATAACAAAACAAAATCCCCCTCCATCGTAAGACTGGAAAGGGAATTTTGAGTTTACTTTACACTTCATAAGTAGAAGTCGTTGTGGTGTGCGCTTGGTCATTCTTGAACAAGTGTTGAATTTGATCAATCACTTTCGGTGCCTGATCGATAATCTTCTCAAGCAAATGGGTATGGTTATCCAAAGGAACGATGTGAACCCCATCTTTACCGACGACGAGAAATGCAATCGGATGAATAGATACACCTCCGCCACTACCTCCGCCAAAAGGATTCGATGTCGTAGACGAGTGGGCCCCGCCGCGATCATAGTCGTGATCAGCGTCTGGGTGAAAATCACTTCCTCCTGCAGCAAAACCAAATCCTACGCGGCTGATCGGTAAAATAACCGTACCATCCGGTGTCTCCACCGCATCGCCAACAATGGTATTTACATCAACCATCGCTTTAATATTTTCCATGGCTGTCTTCATTAGACCTTGAATTGGATGATCTGACATAGACTACATACCTCCTACTTATCAATAGTTTGACATAGTATAGGTTTCCCAACTTTCGGTCTCTCTATGTGCCTATAACAAGAGAATATTAAAAAAAGATTCTCAGGTATGTTGCACTAACCCAAATCACGACGCCACGCGAGAAGTCCTCCGTGAGCATCGGTAAGACGCCGAGTCACCATATGAAGAATTTTCATCCCCCTGAAAAACTTTATGTACGCCCGAAACTCAAATGTCGTATTAAGAGCCCATTGCTCATCCCACAAAGCATGCACTTGAATATCCGGTCCTTCTGCAAATTTGACTTTGTAAGATAACCATCCGAGCATCATATTCTTAATCCCCCATGTCAAGCCTGTAAGTATAGAGGTAAATACGACATCTTCTGTGCCTAGCTTTGAGTGCCACAACAGTTTTGTGATTCGGATCATAGAAAAATCGTATGTATTCCAAATCTGAAGTGCATAAGCACTCTTCATTAGCTCCTCCAATTGATAGGTGAACCCTTTTTCACCTCGCTTATTAGTGGAACCCGGCTCTTCATCACTCTTATCTTGTTCACCCTTTTGTTGCGATGTATTATTATCCCCCGGCTCTACTACCGTATTGTTCTCATGCCGAGCGAGTCTCTTCTCGTTCATTTTCTCTTTCACAAGTTCTGCGATTTGTTTCTTTAGCTCTTCAATACGCTGCTCAGGAACTTCGTAGTTGTAACGGATAATGCCGTATAAAAGCTTCACACGAAATTCCATTTGCGCCTTTGAATTGTGCGTCTCTAAACTAGCTTCAATATGTATATTGGATAGCAAGACCAATATGATGATCAGGATAATAACAGCAATAAATATCGCCCCAGCCCAAATCCACACGTGGGTTCCTCCTGTTTTTAAAAGGCTCTGCTCACTTCCATGCATGCATTAGTCTAGTATGTTCATAAAAATTGGAAACCATTCGAATGTCGAACAAAAAGAAACCGATGCCCTTAAATAGGAGCATCGGTTTCCCGGTTAACTTTCATTTACATTGTCTTCTTCGAGCATATTCTGTTCAAGCTTAGTAAACAGAAGCTGTGTCTCTTCTTCCAGCGGATCAGCTTCCTCAAACAAATTGGGCTCTGGTAAGTCTTTAATCGTACCAAGACCAAAATAATCAAGGAAGGCCTTCGTTGTTCCATATAAAATAGGTCTACCGATGGCTTCCGCTCTTCCTACTTCGTGAATTAAATCTTTGTTGCTCAGCGTATGAATCGCTCGCTCTGATTTGACACCACGAATCTCTTCAATCTCAATTCTTGTAATAGGCTGACGATAAGCAATGATGGACAGCGTCTCAAGTGCTGCTTGGGAAAGGGAAGAACGTGAAGGCGAATAAGCTAGTTTCTCAAAATATGGGGCATGATCAGGGAGTGTACCCATTTGGTAATTGCCCGCAATTTTCAATATCTGGAGACCTCTCTCCTGCTCTGTATATTCTCGCTTTAATTCCTCGAGGGCATCGGTCACGATATCAGGAGATTCGTTAACGATTTCCGAAAGCTGCTTGACGCCAAGGCCTTCCTCTCCCGCCAGAAACAAAAGCCCCTCAATAATCGATTTCAATGTTCGAAAGTCCATCGATCTGTTTTTCCCCTCTCCATTCCATCACGATATCTTCAAACAATCGTTCCTGGTAACATACAATTTTCTTCATTTTCATCAACTCCAAAATAGCTAAAAACGTAACAACAATCTCTTGACGAATCATCTCTTCATGAAACAGCTTGGAGAAAAGCATTTTCCCACCAAACCCTTTGGCTTGCAGTGCTCCTGCTACATCTCGAATCCGGTCTTTAACCGATATCTCATCCCGATGAATTTTGGCTACTGCCGGTTGCCGGGAAGACCTGCTTAGTGCCTTCTGAAAAGCAGCAATTAGATCTGAAGCGTGTAGCCCTTGTACCGGATTACTCGGCTCTGCCTGAACATATGGAGTTAGATCTTCTGGCTCCTTGGAGAAAATAAGACTCCTAACCGATTCCCTCTCGTGTAAATGACGGGCAATACCTTTGAATTTACGGTACTCCATCAGTCTCTGTACGAGTTCTGCACGAGGATCATTCATATCCTCTTCCATATAATCATCATAGGTTTCAAAATCCGCAAACACCGGAGGTTTGGGAAGCAGTATTTTGGATTTAATCGCAAGCAAGGTTGCTGCCATGACGAGGAATTCACTTGTAATATCAAGCTCTAATTCCTGCATGGAATGAATGTAGTCCATATATTGATCTGTAATATGACTGATCGGAATATCTTGGATGTCAATTTCATGTTTGTCAATCAAGTGCAATAAAAGGTCCAAAGGTCCTTCAAACGTTTCAAGCTTATAGGTTACAACCGTCAATGGACGCATCCTCCCGCTTCAGTTACAAAATACAAGTGCCCTGCCCCCGCATCTTTTTGTATTTTACCAAAAAGATGCGAGTACAGGGCACTACATTAAATAAGCACTATTTTAGCTGTTTCGTCAAGTTTGCCATTTCAATTGCTGCCACTGCCGCATCCCATCCTTTGTTACCCGCCTTGGTTCCGGAACGCTCAATTGCCTGTTCAATATTCTCGGTGGAGACGAGACCAAAAATAGTAGGAACGCCGGTCTTCAGATTAATAGCTGCAACTCCTTTAGACATTTCATTACATACATAATCATAATGTGTTGTAGATCCGCGAATGACGGTAGCCAGCGTTACTACAGCATCGTATTTGCCGCTCTCGGCCATTTTTTGAGCAATCAGCGGGATTTCAAATGCACCGGGAACCCATGCTACATCGACTTCATCGTCCTTCACACCATGACGTTTAAAAGCATCCAAGGAAGCAGACAATAGCTTGCTTGTCAAAAATTCATTAAACCTTCCTACAACCACACCGTATCGTAATCCCTCGGAAACCAAATTTCCTTCAAAATAATTTGCCATAATTTACTTCTCCTCTTCTCTTCTAATTAAAGATCTTTATCTTCGTTCTGTTCTATATCATCAAAAGTTAACATATGACCGAGTTTCGCCTGTTTCGTATGCAGATAGGAAGTATTATCTTCGTTCTCAGCTATCTGAATCGGAACCCGCTCCACGACTTCCAGACCGTATCCTTCCAGTCCTTTTATTTTGCGCGGATTGTTCGTAAGGAGCTTAATCTTACTGACACCAAGATCTTTCAAAATTTGAGCACCTATACCATAGTCCCGAAGATCGGCTGGAAAACCAAGCTTCAGATTTGCATCTACGGTATCTAAGCCCTGCTCCTGAAGTTTATAGGCCTTCAGTTTATTAATAAGGCCAATTCCTCTTCCTTCCTGACGCATATAGAGAAGGACACCACTTCCATTTTCGTGGATTTGCCTCAGTGCTGCGTCAAACTGAGGGCCACAGTCACAACGATGGGAATGAAAAACATCCCCTGTCAAACATTCCGAATGGACACGTACAAGTATCGGTTCATTGGGATCTAGCTCCCCTTTAACGAGAGCTACATGTTCTTTGTTATCCACTTCATTAGTGTAGGCAACCGCACGGAATTCTCCAAAATCAGTTGGCATTCGAACACTAACTTCCCGTGTCACCAGATTTTCTTTCGTATTCCGATATGCAATCATGTCCTTGATAGTAATCAGTTTCAGATCATGTTTCTGTGCAATTTCATAGAGATCAGGCAGACGAGCCATCGAGCCATCCTCTTTTATAATTTCGCATATTACGCCAGCTGGATACGCTCCGCTCATTCGTGCCAAATCCACAGCAGCTTCCGTATGTCCAGCACGTCTAAGCACTCCGCCTTTTTTGGCAATGAGAGGAAACATATGTCCTGGTTTTCTGAAGTCTTCGCCTTTTGCATCAGGATCAATAAATGCTTTCACCGTGATCGAACGCTCATGCGCTGAAATACCAGTCGTTGTCAGTTTATGGTCTACGGATACGGTAAAAGCCGTCCCGTGGAAATCTGTATTTTGCTGCACCATAGGTTTCAAATCCAGCTCATCGGCCCGTTCCTGCGTAATGGGTACACATACCAGTCCTCGGCCTTGTGTAATCATAAAATTAATTACTTCCGGAGTAGCCAGTTCAGCTAGGGCAACAAAGTCCCCTTCGTTCTCACGGTCTTCATCATCAACGACGATAACGACCTTTCCTTTTTGCAAATCCAGAATGGCTTCTTCTACTGTATGAAACAGGAATGTATTCTCCATCGCAATAACCTGCTTTCATTTGTTTGTCTTCTATCTATTTTTTTCATGTTCAGGAAAAACCATGACTGCTTAAAAAATCATAGCTGAGTGCAGAGGATTGATCAGCTTTTGAACCTGAATGATTCTGCGCATAGCCAAGTAGGTGATTCACATATTTACCAATTACATCACATTCAATATTTACGATATCTCCCGTGTTCCGATAGGCCAGCACCGTCTCTTGCAAAGTATGAGGGATGATGGATACCGTGAACGCACCGCCCGTTACATCCACTACCGTTAAGCTTGTTCCTTCTACTGTGATGGATCCTTTTGGAATAATATATTTGAAAACATCTGTATTCATTGGAGAAATTTCAAATACTACTGCATTTTGATCCCTCTGAGTGGAAGTAATCTGAGCTGTACCGTCCACATGCCCTTGGACAATATGTCCACCAAACCGACCTTTTGCAGACATCGCTCTTTCCAAATTGACATAACTTCCATTACCGAGCTGTTTCAGATTGGTGTGCCTGTATGTCTCCGGCATAACATCAGCAAGAAAACCGGAAGCTTCGATGGATGTAGCCGTGAGACAAACACCGTTTACAGCTACGCTGTCTCCAATGTTTAGATCTTCCATAATCCTTTTGGCTGAAATTCCAAGCACCATCGCTTCCCCTTTTCGGCCTATACTCCGAACTTTGCCCACCTCTTCTATTAAGCCAGTAAACAAAACAAATCACTCCTTATCCACTTTCCGGCCAGACCGGCAATCCTGTAATTCGGATATTGTCACCCATAGTCTCCACCTCAAGATTATTCAGCTTAATGGCTTCACTCATACGTTCTACCCCTTCAAATTGAAAACTGCCGGGGTTATGATATCCCCCAACAATCTTGGGTGCAATGAACATAATCAGCCGATCCACCAGCTTCTTCTCCAGCATGGCTCCACTAAGTGTTCCTCCGCCTTCCAGCAAGATAGAGCCAATCTCAAGTTCGCTAAGTTTGCTAAGCGCTGTAGGCAGATCCACCCTTGGACCGGGACCACAGCGAACGACCTGAACACCTAGATTTTCAAAATATTTAGCCGCTTCAAAGTCAGCTTCATCTGTTGTCAGGAGAATCGTTGGTGCTAGACCGTCTTTCACTAGCTTGGCGTTTCTGGGGGTCCGAAGTTTTGAATCAACAATGATCCGAATTGGATTTATTCCATCCACAGGTAACCGGGTTGTTAACTCGGGATTGTCCGTAATAACGGTCCCCACTCCCACCATGATTCCCTGATGTCGATGCCTGAGCATATGGACATGTTCTCTGGCTTGGTCATTTGAAATCCACTTACTGTCCCCACTTTTGGTAGCGATTTTGCCATCTAATGTGGAGGCCGTCTTTAGAGTGACAAACGGTATTCCTGTGGTGATGTACTTGATGAATTGCTCGTTAAGGCGTCTCGCACGGTCTCGGAGTATACCAACTTCCACTTCAATTCCGTGTTTACGAAGTATCTCCACTCCTTTACCCGCCACCTGATGATTTGGATCCTCGCAGGCTACAATTACTTTTTTCACTTTCATGCTAATCAGTTTTTCGCTGCAAGGAGGTGTTTTCCCATAATGACTGCAAGGTTCGAGCGTAACGTAAACCGTGCTTCCTTCTGCTTCACTCCCAGCCATCGCAAGCGCATGTACTTCGGCATGACCTTTTCCTCTTTGCAGATGAGTACCAAGACCAACCATTCGGCCGTCTTTGACGATAACACAACCTACAACCGGATTAATTCCCGTTTGTCCCTGCGCCCGTTCCGCCATATCAAGGGCAAGTGACATGTAGAACTCATCATTCATCAATTCCATCTCTGTTACCTCATTTCTCTGCGAACCAAAATAACAAAAAAGACCCCAAACCGATAAATAAACCGGAAGGGGCCTTAGAGAGATCGCTGAATAAAAGCATAACAAATCAAGTTCACAGATTCTAATAAGCTATTCACAGGGTACGCCAAAATAAACGTACACACCTAAGAAACGCTTCAATAGACTCAAACGATTTATATATGCCGGTAATAAACAAATAACGTCTATGTACCTTCATTCCTTCTCTCATCCAGACTATACTGTCGGTTCCGGAGTTGCACCAGATCCACCGTAAGCGTTAGCTTAGCGGGTCACGGACTTAGACTGTTCCATGTACAATTCATGCTCATGGAGGTCATCACCGCCGGTAGGGAATTTCGCCCTGCCCCGAAGGAAAATACAATATGAAGTTGTAAAGCTTAAGAGAAATATTAGCATCCTCTTAACTAAAAATCAACAGTATCCATAATTAGTCTTTCTACAAATATAAAAAACACCCCTACAATTAGGGGTGTTAACATATTCATTTGAATCTAATCTTATGCGTCAAAAACAGATACACTCTTCATTTTGTCGCCTTGTTTCACGCCATCGATGAATTCCATACCTTTAACAACTTTACCAAAAACAGTGTGAACACCGTCCAGATGTGGTTGTGGCTTGTACACGATAAAGAACTGGCTTCCGCCTGTGTTTTTACCAGCATGTGCCATGGAAAGAACACCTTTTGTGTGTTTTGTTGTGTTTGTAGCTGTTTCACAATCAATGGAGTAACCAGGACCGCCAGTACCGGTACCGTTAGGGCATCCGCCTTGAGCTACAAAACCTGGAATTACACGGTGAAAGCTTAGTCCGTTATAAAATCCTTCGTTTGCCAATTTTTCAAAGTTTGCTACTGTGTTTGGAGCTTCTTCTGGTAGAAATTCTATTTCAACAGTTCCACCATTTTCGAGTTCGATGATACCTTTTTTCATTTGGTTTCACGTCCTATTCTTTATTTTCAGTTCAATACTGTATGACTTCAGGCATAAGGTCTACCTTTTCCTTCGTCACGCCATGATTAGTTTACTATGAAATGGACAGATAAGCAAAATATGAGCAGCATTTTCTATCATAAATTACAAAATAACAGACCTGCCCAAAAAGACCAAGGGGGTCCTGTCTTCATTTCGAGCATAGGCTCTAAGAAGTAAGGTTCTTGGTCTTTTTGTTTCACGGGCAGTTAACCCCTATAAACTTAGCGGATTAGGAAGTTACCGTTTGCTTATTCATGCGAGCAGGAATCATATCATTGCGCACGATATCATCATGACTTTCTCTGCGAACGACTAGATCGCTCTCTCCATTTTGAACAAAAACAACAGCCGGACGACGAATTCGGTTATAGTTGCTAGCCATGGAATAGTTGTAAGCCCCTGTGCACGCAACAGCGAGCAAATCTCCTGTTTCTACTTTTGGTAGCTCCAGGTCCCAAATCAGCATATCTCCGCTTTCACAAGCTTTACCAGCGATAGATACAGTCTCTGATACAGGTTCATTTGCACGATTCGCAAGCATTGCTTCATACTGAGATTCATATAAAGCAGGACGAGGATTATCCGTCATTCCACCGTCGACAGCAACATATTTACGCACACCAGGGATGTCTTTGCTTGTACCTACGGTATAAAGTGTTGTACCTGCATCTCCTACGAGGCTGCGGCCTGGCTCAACCCAAATTTCAGGAAGCTCTTCACCAATACCAGCAAAATGAGTTTTTACGCCATCAGTAATCGCTTTAACGTACTGCGAAACTTGAAGCGGTGTGTCGCCTTCTACATAACGAATGCCAAAACCTCCGCCAAGATTTACTACTTGGAAAGTAATGCCCAGTTTTTCTTTGACTTCCCTCGCAAATCCAGCTACGCGTTCTACTGCCATTTGGAATCCTTCCACCTCAAAAATCTGGGATCCAATATGAGAATGCACTCCAAGCAACTGCAAATGAGACTGCTTGCTTGCCACTTCGATCGCTTCAAAAGCAGATCCGTTTCCGATATCAAATCCAAATTTCGAATCCGTTTGACCTGTAGAAATGTACTCGTGTGTATGAGCCTCTACCCCTGGTGTAACACGAAGCAAAATTTTCACTTTCTGATTCTTCTCTGCTGCCAAAGCTTGAAGTAGATGAATTTCAGTAAAGTTATCTACTACAAAACAGCCGATTTTTGCATCAAGCGCCATTTCAATTTCATCAGGTGTTTTGTTGTTCCCGTGAAAATGAATACGTTCCGTCGGGAATCCTGCTTGTAATGCTGTATAAAGTTCTCCGTCCGATACAACATCCAAGGACAAGCCTTCTTGTTCTGCAAGGGCACACATTGCTTTTACGCTAAAAGCTTTGCTGGCATAGGCTACTTGAAACGTAAGCCCTGAAGCTCTAAATGCATCCATGTATTCTCTAGCACGCTGACGAATGAGCTGCTCGTCGACGATATATAGCGGTGTTCCGTATTCTTCTTTAAGCTGTACCGTATCGCATCCACCGATTTCAAGATGTCCTGAAGCATTAATTTTGCTAGTACCGTGTAAATACATAATTCGTTAGTCCTCGCTTTTCCTGGAATGAAAAGATTCCATCGAATTTTTACATCAGTATAGCAGATATTTGTTTTTCGTATAATGGATTAATCGGCACAACATTTGTATTTTATTTACTGTTCTGAATCCTACTTTTTCTTCAATGGTTGACGTGTATTATCACGCGGCTTGTTGAACGAAGGCCTTTTCTTAGATGCAAGTAACGGAGACCGAATAAATGTTTCCATCATCGCCTTTGCATTAAAAGGTATAAACGGCCAGAGATAAGAAGAATTATACGAACGGTGTAATGTAAGCGCAAGGATTATCACCGTCGTACCAATAATGAGCCCTGGCGCTTTAAAAGCAGCAACGAGGACAAGCAACAATAGCCGGATAATCCGATTCGCGAGACCCAGTTCATAACTTGGCGTTGCAAACATCCCAATGGCAGCAAATGCCATATAGAGCAGTACCTCATTGACAAAAAGGCCCGTTTTTACTGCTACGTCTCCCACAAGAATCGCTGCGATGAGTCCCATCGCAGAGGCCAGAGGAGTCGGTGTATGCACGGCGGCCATCCTCATAAGGTCAATCCCAAGTTCAACGATAAGAAACTGCACGATGATTGGCAGCTTCACACTATCCTGAGGACCAATAAACTCCATCCCAACAGGCTTCAAGCTAGGGTCAATTACAAACAACATCCATAACGGGAGCAAAAACAAAGATGCAAAGATCCCAATAAACCGCACTAACCGCAAATAAGTTCCCATAAAAGGCGTTTGCCGGTTCTCTTCCGCATGCTGACACAGATCAAAAAATGTCGTCGGCATAATCATGACACTTGGGGAGGTATCTACAAAAACGACAACTCTGCCCTCCAGCAAATGAGATGCCACACTATCCGGACGTTCAGAATATCGAACTAAGGGATAAGGATTCCAACCCTTATTAATAATCGCTTCTTCAAGCTGCTTATCTGCAAGTGGAATACCGTCCAAATTCACCTTTTCAATCTTTTCACGAATGCTGTCTACTTGCACTTTATCCACGATATCATCAATGTAAGCGATACAAACATCCGTTTTAGTTCGCCGGCCGACCTGGAGAAGCTCAAGTTTAAATCCGGGATCATGCAATCTTCTACGGACAAGAGAAACGTTCGTAAGCAGCGTTTCGGTAAATCCATCTCTAGATCCACGGACTACTCGTTCAAGAGACGGTTCCTCAGGACTACGAGTCGGATAACTTCTTGTATCAATGACAAGGGCTGTTTCTTCACCCTCGATAAAGAAGGCACTCATGCCGCTCATAACCTGGAGAATAATTTTGCTAAGCTCGGTATATTTATTTACTTGGATATGGGGAATGTAATACTCGAAAAAATCTTGTGCTGCATCAGCATTCATTTCCCTAGGATTGATGTAGGAAAGTCTTTCAAATATTTCAGTTAGCGCAGTGTCTTTTGTAAGACCCGTCACGAACAGTAAACCGGTATGTCTCCCCCCAAAGGTCATTTCCCGGAAATTCACATCAAAGCTTTCCCCGAGTCCCATGACATATTTAAAAGTTTGCTTCAATTTCTCAAACTCAGGCACTACAACATCTTTTCCTTGCCAGTAGACAATAGACTCTTCAATAGAGTCGGACATTTCATTTTGCTGTTTCTTTTTGAGTTCTGCTTCTTTCGTTCTATCCTTTCCCTCTTCCTTGTGTTCCTGTCTTTCTTCAGAACGTCCTTGTTCTTCCGGCATCATTAGGTCCTCCTTTTATAGGCAATGCTCTTCAGCCAGAAAATCATATGTCCAGCCTGAAACATCTAACAACTTATTTAGCAAATACAAACCAATCAAATAATGAACCTGCGACTTTTCCAAAAACCATCGCCATTAATAATCCGAATAAATAAGGTTTCATGCCCAGCCTTTTGGCAAGTATAGGGAGTACATTAAGCACTTCCGTTAACGCCGCAGCCAGTAACCCAATAAATACGCCGCACAGTAACCCAACAAAAATAGACACAACCGGCAGCAGTCGCATTTTCAGATGCCAAAAATCAGCTACCGTTCCGATGAGAGAACCAGAAATCATGGCGACTTCATATGCGTGAGCCTTGTTATAAGAACGTGTCAGTTGTGCAAGGCGAGGGATCATATCAAGCACAATAAATAGGGCGATAACTCCGCTCCCTACCGCGATGCCGGAGGCGACACCGAGAAACATAATAATGACGCCATCCAGTACTGTCATGGATAATCCCTACCTTGAGCGTTGTCAGCGGTCAAGGATGATTTGATCCGCTCGTATTCTTCACTAACTGCATATTGATCCACATTCTGCTGATAGAGATACATTTCAACTTCAAGTGGAGTCGGTTCATCGTTCCATTTCTTCTTGAATAAATGGTTAAAAAATACGGCCATTCCAAATCCAATACCTATGGAATAAGCAATCTGGAACATATAAGGATTCTCATCTCTGTAGCCCGTAAGCATCTCAACAACACGGATATGTACTTCTTTCATATTTACATCCGCGTGAAAATTCATAATGGTCAAGGCAGATCCAAAAAACAGTAACAGCCAAACCAAGATGAATAGAGATTTAGAAGGTGGCCGCTCATGAGGCAGCAATTCTACCAAGGTGTGGCTGCTCCCAAGTGTTTCTACTTGGGCCCCTGGAACAACTTGTTTAATTCGAGCAATTAATGGGAGCACATCTACAAGAAGCAATGTCCCATCGCTTTTTTCGGTTTGCATTAACACGGTCTCCCGTATTTTGTTTTCATACTCCGGCGGATCACTCAAAATATTAGAAACATGCTTGATTTGGAGTGTACTCCCCATCTTGATCTTAATTCGGGCGTGAAGCCGAACGTACACTACAGGAGCGGATGGTACATTCATCCTGACGTCACTCCTTATACTGCGAAATTAGACATAGTATGGAGAAATCGGCTCTTTTTTATTCCTTGAAGTCAAGAGGAGATGAGAATCTCTGAACGTGAAGCAGAAAAAGACCCTATTCTTATAAATAAGAATAGGGTCTTACTTTGAGCCACTATATATCGTTGTTAAATGAATTTATAGTTTTCTTCAGTACAGAAATAAGATTATTAACTTTTACAGTTACTGCGCGATTTGTTCACGAATCACCTGCAAAATTTTCTTCTCTAATCTAGATACCTGTACTTGAGAAATACCGAGTCTTGTTGCCACCTCAGACTGAGTTTGATCCCGATAATATCTGAGGTATACAATCAGACGCTCTCGCTCTGATAGGTTCTCAATTGCTTCATTCAGTGCAAGCTTATCAAACCACCGTTCCTGAGACTCGTCGGCAATCTGATCCATTAAGGTAATCGGATCACCGTCGTTCTCGAATACGGTCTCATGGATCGAGGTCGGTGGCTTATTCGCCTCTTGAGCAAAAACAACTTCCTCGGGTGTAATCCCCAGCGCCTCTGCTACTTCCTTAATCGTCGGCAACCGGTCCAAATATTTGGAAAGCTCATCTTTTTTCTTGCGAACCTTGTTCGCTGTCTCCTTGAGTGACCGGCTTACCTTCAGTGTTCCATCATCCCTAAGGAACCTTTGAATTTCACCTATAATCATAGGCACTGCATACGTAGAGAACTTGACGTCGTAGCTGAGATCAAATTTATCTACCGATTTCAGCAGCCCGATGCAGCCGATCTGAAACAGATCCTCAGGCTCGTATCCACGGTTCATAAACCGCTGAACGACGGACCACACAAGACGTATGTTACAATTGACAAGCGTGTCCCTGGCCACATTGTCCCCGCTTTGGGAGAGAGCAATGAGGCGCTTGACTTCCGCATCTTCTAGATACGTGTGTGTTTTATGTTTCGTTTCTGCTTCCATAGGTCCAACCCCTAATTATACAGTGCTTTCTTGGATTCTATCCTTTTCTTCATGACGATTGAGGTTCCGCGTCCAAGCTCGCTTGACACCTCAAATTCATCCATGAAGTTTTCCATAATGGTAAAGCCCATACCCGACCTTTCAAGCTCCGGTTTGGAAGTATAAAGCGGCTGCTTCGCCATCTCCAAATCCTCAATTCCATGACCATTATCTTCAATCACAAGAGTAATGGTATCACCAAGAATTTCAGCCTTAATCGTAACCACACCATCCTGATCACTGTGATAACCATGGATAATGCTGTTCGTTACCGCTTCAGAAACCACCGTCTTCAGATCGCTTAACTCATCCATCGTTGGGTCGAGTTGTGAAATAAAGGCAGCAACTGCCACACGAGCAAAAGATTCATTTTCCGACTTTGCGGAAAACTGCAAATTCATAAAATTGGAATGTTCTGCATTCATGAGACTACCTCCAGACCCGAGAGGGCACTTCCCTCGTTATCAAAAACCGGCATAATTTTAAACAAACCCGACATGTCAAGCAAACGGTGAACGGCCGGATTGGCTCCGGAAATAACCATTTTGCCACCTTTATGATGGATCAGTTTATAGCGTCCTAGAATAACACCCAGTCCTGAACTGTCCATAAACTGAAGATCTTGTAAACTGAGTACGAGATGCTTGCATTGTTGCTTCTGAATCGCTTCATCCATCTGCAGACGAACCAAGTCCGCCGTGTGATGATCGAGTTCTCCTGAAAGACGGACAATGAGTACCCCGCGATCGTGTTCCAAGTTTACTTGCAAATTCATGCTTGCTCACTCTCCTCCCTGTCATAGCCAACCATTTCTACATTAGCGAAACGGTTTCCTGCCCCCCGACAAAACTAGAAGAAAACTCTCATGAATCTACAAAAGTGCTAAAATTAGCGAAAAAGATTGGAGGTTGTCCGCTTAAATAGTTTCCAGAAGCCTGCTTTCTCCACATCTACCGCTGCTTTAATCTCAAATTCCTTTAAGACCTTGTTATCTTGGGAAACAATAAGTTTTCCTAGAACTTGTCCTTTTTTCACAGGGGCTTTGATCTCTGTTGGAATAGTCAGTTTCTGGGTGGTTTCGCCAGAAGCACCTTTTTTCATAAGGACGCTGTAAGGCATGTCTGCAATGATTTCAATTTCTTTGACATTCCCTTTTTCTACCTGAACTTTTCCGATGACATCGCCTTTTTTATAAATGGATTTCATCGTGTACTGAGAAAAGGCATAGTCCAGCATATTCGAAACTTCACTGTTTCTTGTTTTTGTATTCGGTTCACCAAGCACAACGGCTACAACCCGCATGCCGTCTTTTACAGCTGTCGCTGATAAGCAGAATTTTGCTTCTGACGTATAGCCTGTTTTCAGACCATCAGCTCCTGGATAGAACCGAACTAATTTGTTCGTATTTACGAGCCAAAACGGTTTCGCGGAATCTTTCCGCAAGTGATCCTGATAAGCTCCTGTATATTTGGTAATATCGTTATGCTTTAATAGCTCACGGCTCATAATGGCGATATCATGTGCAGAAGAATAATGATTATCGACAGGCAGTCCGTTGCAGTTAGCAAAATGAGTATCGTTCATCCCAAGTTCCTTGGCACGATCATTCATCATCTGAACAAAAGCTGCTTCCGATCCTGCCAGCTTCTCTGCCATGGCTACGGAAGCGTCATTACCCGATGCCATTGCAATACCTTTGAGCATATCATCTACTGTCATTTCCTCGCCTGGTTCAAGGAAAATTTGCGATCCGCCCATGGATGCCGCATATTCACTCGCCCTTACTTTATCCGTCCATTTCAATTTACCAGAATCAATCGCTTCCACGATTAGTAGCATAGTCATGATTTTAGTAATACTCGCTGGAGGCAGCTTCTCGTGCCCATTTTTTTCATAGATGATCGTACCTGTGTCCGCATCGAGTAACACGGCTGAAACCGCATTTCCTGCAAGTTCAACAGGAGGTGTTACATTTTTTTGCGGCTGAATCGGCTCTTCCGCTTTTGCAACACCTGGAACAATAATAGCAGCAGTCAACACTAGGGCCATTAGTAGATTCATTCTTTTTTTCATAAGGTTCCCGTATCCTCCTCTTCTATAGATCCCTGAAATAATTAATCTAAAGCGTCATACTGCTATACATTCTCGTCAGGATGAATGGAAATTATTCCTTTATCTGAGATAAAATAATGAGATTATTCCAATCTAGAAAGAATCGAAAGAATGAACCTTTTTTGAGACTTGTTTGTTAAATATACATCAGCAACCGAAAGGGGTGATGCAAATGACCGAACGTGAACTTTTTAATACGTACAATAAAGAAATTTATCGAACCTGTTACTACCTTCTTCAAAATGCACAAGATGCTGAAGATGCGTGCCACGATGTGTTTGTCACCGTATTCCAACAAGACTTCCAAAAGGTAGATTATTTAAAGGCTTGGCTCATGCGAATTACAACGAATCATTGCTTGAACCTACTCAAAAAAAGTCGCAAAAAAAGAGAAAAACAGCTGCAAATTAGACATCTTCATGAAGAAGCAACAACCTCTGCAAAAGCACTAGAAACGATTGTGGAAGAGAAATCTACATCAGCCGATTGGCAAATGTTATTCCAACAGCTCCCGGACAAGCTTCTCGTGGTGATTACCCTGCGATACATCAATGATCTGACGATGACAGAGATTGCAGAGGTACTTCGTATCCCTGTTGGAACGGTGAAATCGAGACTGCATAAAGCGATTAAGATCATGAGAAACAAGCTGGAACAGGAAGAGTTCCACTATTTGAAGGGAGAGAATCACATTGAAGCCTATGGAAGATAACAAGATCAGAGAAGCCATTCAAACGGCTCCACCTGTCCCTTACCCGGATTTTGACCGGATGTGGAACAAAATTGAACAGAGCAAAGGAACATTGCCATCTTCTAACGCTTGGAAGTTTCAACGTACTAGTGTAGCCAAGGCAGCAATGATCACAGGGATCTCTGCGGTCATGATCGCGACTCCCGTATATGCAGCTATTCACTATAATTGGACTGATGTACTTTCGAATAAAGCGGGCATTCACTCTGTATGGGAACAAGGTCTCGGTCAATCCATTTCTCAGTCTGTTACAAAAGATGGGATTACACTTACGGTAGATACGGCTTTCTCTGATGAAAACAGAACAGTACTCCTATATACACTGAATCCGGAAGTGTCCGATCAAGACTATAATTTGAGTTACGACAAAGTTGAGCTGTTAACTGCTGAAGGCAAACCAATTCCAGGGCATTATTATCAGGTATGGAATCCAGAAATAAATGAATATCAGGGGTATTTTGAAACCGATTATGTTCTAAATCATAAGAAAGAAGAACTGCGCTTTTCGGTTACAAATGTAGTTTTCACAGAAAAAACAGAAGTAGCACTCCCATTTAATCCTGCAAATCAGGGGACACAAACATTCCCAATTAAGAAAGATGGCATTGGAACGGTCTCTATTCAGTCTTTTGACCAGTCAAAGGAGGATATTCTTTTACACACGTCCGTTAATTTTGAGGGCCTCGATAAGAACCAACGGGAGCGGACCTGGACTTCCTTTACAGCATGGGATGATAAGAATGAGATCGTTAAAGGATCAAAAAATGTATACGGCATACCAGGTACAAACTCAGAGCAAACCTTGTCTGAACAGGTCTATTCCAAAGACCAACTCTCTGCTGAAGGAACTCACTTCACTCTCTCCTATGAACGTGAGAAAAGTCGTGTAGCAGGAGAATGGGGAATTGACATGACTTTGTCTAAATCTCAATTAGAAAACAGTACGATAAAAGAAAAGTTAGACCTTCCTATTCCTCAAATGATGGAGGGTAGCAAAATTACAGAGATGATCGTAACTCCATCGGAAGTTCGTTTGATCGTAACCAATAAGGACAAATACACTCTCTTGCCTTTTCTTGATTATGAGCTTGAGATCGGCGGGAAACGACTCACTGGCAGCATGGACTATAATGCGAAATCTAAAGAAAAAACGGAACTCCGTTTTGAAATGATGCATATGGATCTCGCCTCCCTTCAAGAGCAACCTATTTCTCTTATTGCGAAGAAACGTGTAGATGAGCATAAAGGTAACGAAAAGACGTCCATCCGACTCTCCAATATCTCGACTAAACCTCAGCATTTCCAAACGGTATACGAAGGTTATATGGTGGATTGGACTTATTACCTGAAGGATGAGGAGCTCTATGTAGAATCTAGCAGCGAAAACCCTACATTTGGAGGAATCAATCAAACCTATTATTATGACGGTAAAGAAAAGATGTATGGGAATCCCGTTATCGTGAATTTTAGAGGAGAAGGGAAAAATAAAAGTATGGATGTATATGAAAATTTCGCACCGAAACATCTGGATATCTACGTATACATGTACACAACCGATCATTTAAATGAAAAGGTAAAGATACCGATCAAGATCAGGGATCAATAACAAAGCTAGAGATATCAGGAAGAATCCTGATATCTTTTTTTCATTTATTTGCTATTTCAGCGAACTACGCTCTTCTGAAGTTAGTCTATTAGTTATGAAAGACACGAAAGGAGCTGTAAACTTCATGAGTAAAAATGTAAAAACACTTCGTTTCATCCTTTTATTGTCGGTTATTATTGGATGTTCTCACGATACTCCCTCGTCCTACCCTTCTCTCGTAATATATGAAGGACAGAAGTATATGGGGCATGATAATATTGGTGTCTCAGCCTATCCTGACAAGATCAAAATAGGCTCAATTCAATCGCAAGTACGACCTGGTGAATGGGAACATGAAGAACTCAGCTCAAATGAATTAAAACAAGGCACAATTTACTGGTTAGATGAAGATTTGCTTGGAGCAAAGTGGAACGAACAGGAACTCAAAATATACAAGAAGTTAAAATAAATCAATGTCTACTAATCGCTTCAACGATGACAAATTAGGGGTAATATGATGTACAGCATCGTGTTACATAGAATAAGACATAAAGGGTACTGTAAACGTGAAATAAACAACACGAAAGAATGACACGGAGGCAATCTATTATGAAAGAACATCAACATTCATCCGACCACAAACAGGAGCACTCCCATGGTCATAGTGACCATCATGATCATCACGGACATCAACAAGGGGGTTCAGGGCACTCTCATATTCATACAAACAATAAAAAGGCGCTCTTCCTCTCTTTTCTGCTCATTACTGCCTTTATGATCGTGGAAGTCATCGGGGGGCTTATAACAGGCAGTCTGGCACTCCTTGCCGATGCAGGACATATGCTGAGTGACGCTATCGCTCTGGGACTTGCGTTATTTGCATTTCGCCTCGGTGAAAAAGCAGCAAGTTCATCCAAAACCTATGGATATAAACGTTTTGAAATCTTGGCTGCCTTCTTAAATGGCCTGACGCTACTATTCATATCTATCACCATTATTTGGGAAGCCATTCAGCGCTTTTCCGCTCCGCCGGAAGTAGCTAGCGGCGGAATGCTAACTATAGCTATTATCGGGCTCGTAATTAATATCGTTGTCGCTTTTATTCTCATGACTGGTGGCGATGTGAAAGGAAATCTCAATTTACGTGGAGCCTTTTTGCACGTACTTGGTGATCTGCTTGGTTCGATTGGAGCCATTATTGCTGGTCTGCTCATGCTATTCTTTGGCTGGTCTGTTGCAGACCCAATCGCTAGTCTAATCGTTGCCGTCTTAATCTTGATCAGTGGCTACCGAATTACAAAAGACTCCGTTCATGTTCTAATGGAAGGAAAACCTGAATTTATTAATCTTGAGGAAGTGCGAGAGCAGCTCCTCCAATTGCCGTCCGTATTGAGTCTGCATGACTTACATACCTGGTCGATTACTTCCGATTTTCCCGCGTTAACTGTCCACTTGGTGGTGTCAGGAGAGGCTGATCGTGACGAACTGCTTAAAGAGGCTAAATCGTTGTTAGAACGAAATTTTCAGATCTCTCATTCCACAATTCAGATAGAAAGTGATGGCCTTCATCTAGATGAGCCTTGCAACTAATATAGACAACAAAAGAAGCAGATATCCTATACGGACATCTGCTTCTTTTGTTGTAACTAGGTCGTTACTTTTACGCTATACGAAGCGCTCTACACCATTTTTCGTAACGAGCGCATAGATTAGTGGCTGTTTAGGTACCGCAGTATCGGTAACACTGTAGGCTTGTTTCAGCTTTTGTTCCGCTTCCTGCACTTTGGATTCACTCGCTTCATTGATGTGCATAACAGCAAGGGTATCCCCTGCCTTTACCTCATCGCCGACTTTCTTCACTAGTGTAACGCCTACTCCGTAATCGATGATCGATTCCTTTGTCTCACGTCCAGCTCCAAGCAGCATCGCCGCAATACCAATCGCTTCAGCTTCGATACTTGCAATGTATCCACTCGCATCTGCCTTTACTTCTATCGTACGACTTGCTCCAGGCAATTTAGTCAAATCATCGATTTGATCCACATCCCCATGCTGAGCAGCGACCATCTGCTTCAACTTATCAAAAGCAGCTCCGCTTCTAAGAAGTTCTGCTAAGAGTGTACGTGCTTCTTCTACCGTTTTTGCTTTTCCGCCTAGGACAAGCATATGAGAGGCTAGAAATAAACTAACTTCCTCAAGATCCGCTGGTCCTTTGCCTTGCAAAGTTTCTACCGCTTCTTTGATTTCAAGGGCATTTCCGATACCGAAACCAAGGGGCTGGTCCATATCACTGATAACAGCAACCGTATCACGTCCAACATGGGTCCCGATATCGACCATAGCTTGCGCAAGACGTATCGAATCATCCAGTGTTTTCATAAAAGCTCCGCTGCCTGTTTTCACATCAAGTACGATCGCATCGGCACCAGCAGCAATTTTTTTACTCATGACCGAACTTGCGATCAGCGGAATCGAGTTCACCGTCGATGTTACATCTCGAAGGGCATATAATTTTTTATCAGCAGGAGCCATATTTCCGCTTTGACCAATAACTGCAGCCCCGACTTCATTCACTTGACTGAAGAACTCATCTCGGGTGAGCTCAATCGTAAAGCCTGAGATAGACTCCAATTTGTCCAATGTGCCACCGGTATGACCGAGTCCACGTCCTGACATCTTGGCTACAGGAACACCCGCTGCGGCAACGAGAGGAGCAAGAACAATCGTAGTTTTATCCCCTACTCCACCAGTGGAATGTTTGTCCACCTTGATGCCTTGAATCGGAGAGAGATCAACCTGATCTCCTGACTTTGCCATCTCCATGGTGAGATGACCTGTTTCTTGTGCAGTCATCCCTTGAAAATATACAGCCATTGCCCAGGCAGACATCTGATAGTCCGGTATTTCACCACGGCTGTAACCCTGTACAAGATACGTAATTTCTTCTGCTGATAGCTCATGTCCATCACGCTTCTTCTGTATAATATCAACAGCTCTCATATGATTGACCACACCTTAACTACTGTATTTAAAAGCAAGTTGTGAAACTGAATTACACTTCGCGTACAAAAGCACGTACAAGTCCGATAAATTTCGGTTTGGTACGATTAGCCACAGCAACAACTTGTTCATGTGTAAGAGGCTCAAGTTCTTCACCAATCGCCATATCTGTAATACAAGAAATACCAAGTACACGTAGACCTGCATGTCTTGCAGCAATGACTTCACCTACAGTGGACATTCCAATCGCATCTCCACCCAGAAGAGCAAACATCGTTGACTCTTTAGGTGTTGAATACGTAGGGCCACTAATACCACAGTATACCCCTTCTTGAAGTTCCAAATTCGTACCATCTTCCCCTTTGATCTCTTTGGAAAGTTTCTTCGCAAGCGCACGATATTCTGGATCATAAGCAGCTGACATATCAGGGAAACGTACGCCAAGCTTGGAGTCATTAGGTCCGATCAATGGATTAGCTCCTGTCATATTCAAGTGATCCGTAATTAGCATTAGATCTCCTGCTTTAAAACCGCGATTCATACCGCCAGCAGCATTCGTAAGCATAAGTGTTTCTACGCCGATCTGTGACATCACATATACCGGTAGCACCACTGTACGCATGTCATAACCTTCATAGTAATGGAAACGCCCTTGCATAATGATGACATCTTTTCCTTCCAGCTTACCAATAACAAACCGACCGGCATGTCCTTCTACGGTAGACTCTGGGAAGTTAGGTACTTCATCGTAAGGAATGTATACTGCATCTTCAATTTGGTCACCCAAATCTCCGAGTCCGGAACCAAGAACAAGACCAATCTTAGGTGCATACTTGCCAAGCTTTTGCTTAATGTAACTTGCTGCTTCTTCAATATGAGCACTATATTCTTTTGTCAAATTACCTGTTGTTTGAGACATTTTTCCTTTTCCCCTTTATTCCGAATTTCGTTTCTATGATTATTATGACATCACGTTTCGTTACATTTGTGGAATGAGTGACATGACGAGGTTCAGGAATTTCTCTTTTACCATCTCAGCTGTCTCCATTACTTCATCGTGGGATAACGGCTGTTCAAGAATGCCTGCTGCCATATTCGTAATACAGGAAATACCGAGCACTTCAATTCCAGCATGACGAGCTACAATCACTTCAGCTACTGTAGACATTCCAACTGCATCCGCGCCCATCGTACGCAACATTACAATTTCAGCAGGAGTCTCATAGTTAGGACCCAGAAGGCCTGCATATACGCCTTCTTTCATCGTAAATCCTTGTTTATCCGCTGTATCTTTTGCAAGCTTGCGAAGTCTGTGACTGTACGCTTCGGACATATCTGGGAAACGAACACCAAAATCAGAATCGTTTGGCCCCATCAGTGGATTGCGACCTGTCAGATTCAGATGATCAGAAATAATCATCAGATCCCCAGCTTCATAAGACGTATTAACACCGCCTGCAGCGTTCGTTACGAGCATTTTCTGAACACCGATCGCTTTCATGACACGGACTGGAAATGCGGTTACTTCAGGTCCGTATCCTTCGTACATATGGAAACGACCTTTCATCATTACCACTGGACGGCCTTGAATCGTACCAATTAACAATTCTCCGACATGACCTTCAACTGTAGATACAGGAAAATGAGGAATGTCTCCGTACGGAATTGCTACTGCATCTTCAATGAGTTCAGCAAGAATACCGAGACCTGAACCGAGAATGAGACCAATCTCTGGTGTAATATTGGTTTTCGTTTGGATAAATGCAGCTGCTTCTTTTACGATATTCTGTGTTAGTTGTGTCATGTTACTTGTTTATCCCCCTTAATTAAGTTCCCTTAAAAAGCTTTCTCCATGAAGCGGAGATGCCGCACCAAAATTATCTGCAATCGTCGCACCGAGATCTGAGAATGTGTCTCTTATGCCAATGCTTTTTCCTGGTGACTGTAAAGACGGACTATAGATAAGAATCGGTACATACTCTCTAGTATGATCTGTTCCCGCATGCACTGGATCATTCCCATGGTCAGCCGAGATAATGAGCAAGTCATTTTCTCCAATACGATCCATAATCTGCGGCAAAGCTTTATCAAATACTTCAAGCGCACCTGCATATCCTTCAGGATCTCTACGGTGGCCATACAAGGAATCAAAATCAACCAGATTCGTAAATAAAAGACCATTAAAATCTTTGCCCAGTTGCTCAATTGTTAATTCAATCCCATGTTCATTACTTTTAGAAGGATAGGAAGCAGTTACACCTTCACCATCAAAAATGTCATTGATTTTACCAACCGCAATGACGTCGAACCCAGAGGTTTGCAAAGAGTTCATCACCGTTGGCTCCGGTGGTTTTACAGCGTAATCGTGACGGTTCGGTGTTCTTTTGAAAGCACCTGGTTGTCCTACATAAGGACGTGCAATAACCCGTCCCACAGAGTGCTCAGGAGCAAGTGTCAGTTTACGAGCAATTTTACACGCCTTATACAGTTCTTCGAGTGGAATAATATCCTCATGAGCAGCAATTTGGAACACACTATCTGCTGAAGTGTATACGATCCAAGCTCCTGTTTTCATTTGCTCTTTACCATACTCATCAAGTACTTCTGTTCCGGAAGCAGGTTTATTGCAAATGACTTTACGGCCTGTCTGTTGTTCGAATTCAGTAATAAGATCTTGTGGGAATCCATCGGGATATGTATTGAATGGAGTATCAATTTTGAGCCCCATCAGTTCCCAGTGTCCCGTCATCGTATCTTTCCCTGCAGATACTTCTTTCATCTTGCCATAGTAACCTGTCGGTGCCTCAGCCGGTGAAATGGGAGGAATGGATGCGATGTTACCAAGACCTAATTTTTGCAAATTTGGAAGTTTTGTTGTTGGTACTCGCTCCAGAATATGACCTAACGTATGGGCTCCTGTGTCACCAAATTCAGGTGCATCCGGTTGTTCTCCGATTCCTACACTGTCAAGCACAATAAAACAAATGCGATTAAACCGCGATTTTCTGTTTGTCATGATGTAAGCCCCTTCCTTATCTTCTCTATTCATAGTAAAGCAAATGATGTTCTTTCAATCAGGCTCGGGGATGATAATGATCATACACATCTTTCATATTCCTCTTTACCACTTGATTGTAAATTTGCGTAGTCGAAATATCTGCATGTCCCATCATTTCCTGCACTGATCTTAAGTCAGCACCGTTCTCCAGCAAATGCGCAGCAAAAGAATGTCTTAAAGTATGAGGTGTAATTCCTCCACCCACAAGCCCCGCTTCCTCGGCGTACTTCTTGATCATTTTCCATATACCTTGCCGTGTTAAACGACTTCCGTTCGTATTTACAAACAAAGCTTGCTCCTCAGCATGTGCTCTTAACAGTTTGCTGCGAGCGGACTCCAGATATTCAGTCGTTGCTCTTGCCGCAATACCGGTAACAGGAATTACCCTTTCTTTGGCACTATCCCTCCCGGTACGAACATACTTGAGATCGGTATTCAAGTCTTCCACATTTAAATGAACTAATTCTGAAACTTTGATTCCGGTTGCATATAGTAGCTCAAGCATTGCTTTGTCCCTAAGACCTGAAGGTATCGATGTATCCGGGATGTCAAGAAGCCTGTCCACTTCAGAAATGGAAAGGATTTTGGGCGGATTCTTTTCTGTTTTGGGTGAATCCAGATGATATGTCGGGTCTTTAGAAACAAACCCCTTAAACATAAGATAATGAAAAAAAGAGCGAAGGGATACAACGTTCCGTGCAATCGTTGAAGCTGCCTTTCCTTCTTTTTTCAGAAAAGAAAGATAAAGCACAATATGCGTACGTGTAATCTCATGAGCTTCAGCATCCGCATGCTGTTCTCTATCCATATACCCTATAAACTGCTCAATATCACGTTTGTACGATTCCAGCGTACTGACAGAAGACCCTTTATCCTCCTGCAAATAATCCATGTAGGGCTGCACATACTTCCTCATCGTTTTCCTTACAGCTCCTTACCTTTAATTTTGGGCAAACAAGGCCACTCCTCTATTCACCATACCAATAAAAAAAGCGAAGCCGTTCAATTAAGTTTGTTTTCTGGGTAGCAAGCTGAATTCCTTCTTCAGGATGAAATACTTTAAGCGCATTTCCCTCTGGTATCTTGTAATGATCAACGGGTGTAATCCAGTTTGAAAATAGACTGAACACATGATAAAACATGTATACAAGTGCAGCAAATATGATAAACAAACGAACCATACGAAGCCATTTGCGAAGTGAAAATACCATAACTTTTTTCCCGCCTCTCCTTGGTCTTTAGTCTTGTCCGTAAAGGATACGGGTAGTCTTCCCCGTTAACAATCCAGCTATGTTCAGCCTATGAAACAGTCAACCCGACTATGACCTTGGTTCGCGAAAAGAAAAAGTTATATTATCATCTTACCCTAACTACAAAGGCAATGTATATGAAAGAGTTCTTTCATTTACCATCTATATGTGCACATGCTAAAAAAGCTCCCCCGAACGTAACCCGGTGAGAGCTTGCTCATGCTTGTCTTTATATCAGTTCTTCGGCTTCTGATCGTTCTTGTCTTTGCAACGATAACAAATCCCTTGAAAATCAAGCCTGTGATCAAGAACCGAAAAATTAAACTCGCGTTCCAATCGTTCCTCAAGCGGCCCAAGCCAATCTTCTCGTATTTCGTCCATACTGCCGCATTGAACGCATATCAAATGGTGATGATGGTGCTTGCTTGTGTCACCGCGCAAATCATAACGGGCTACTCCGTCACCAAAATTAATCTTCTCTACGACATGCAGCTCACTGAGCAGTTCCAGGGTTCGATATACGGTTGCAAGACCGATTTCGGGAGCTTTTTCCTTAACCAACATAAACACATCTTCTGCGCTCAAATGGTCTTCTTCATTCTCTAATAAGACTCTAACTGTTGCTTCCCGTTGGGGCGTTAGTTTGTAGCCTTGAGACTGTAACTGTTGTTTAATCTTGTCGATCCGTGCTTCCATATTCTCCCTCCCCCTAGGAAATCACTGCATCGTGTACATAAACCCACTTGTATCATTATAGGGTCTCATACGAAATAAAGTCAACTATATCAGGGTTTTAGGAGAGGTACCCCAAGCAAATTATACCTTGATAAATAAGGGAGTTACCCACTGCATCAGCGTTGGCGTGACAAAGGTTTCAAAAGAAGAAATACCTACCATTAATAGTGCCATCGCCAAGGTTAAAGTGATATAACTCGTTAAAGGTCTTTTAACACTTTGGTTTCGCTGCATAAAGAAACGACTGCGGATCATATGAAGGGAAAACGTAATGGCGGCCACACTGCTAATCATTAGTACAGGAATTAAAAACAGATTATGAGGAGCAATAGACAGTAGCGCAAGCAGTAATCCTTTCCATGAATACTGGGCAACCAAATATCCTACAGAAAAACCAATCAGCACTCCTTTGAGAAAATCAAGTACGAGAATACCCGGAAGTCCAATGACAGACAAGCCAAGTATAAAAATGAGTCCGATCCATTTCAAATGAAGCATCGCAATGTCAAAAAAAGATTGGGCCTCATCCACACTTCCCTGATGAATGGTCACAAAAAAATTATCCAAATAACCCGCAAGATCCTGCTGCTGATCCAGGGTTAGTGCTCCTACCATTAATGCACCGAAAATAACCCCGACCAAAAACAAAACAGCAACAAAAACATAAAGTGGAGTTTGGTCTCTGAACGTATGTTTGAGAAATGGCATGATGAGAGGTCGTCCCCTTTCTGGTTACATACCTTACTCTATGAATTTCTCTCCCATTCTATGACCCTTGCTTTTGAGTTTTCGAAACTTTACCGTATGTTCCGCCACCGCCTGAACTTAAGCGCAGTTCACCACTTCTTGCAAGTACGATATACCTCGCCAGTTCCTCTCCTACAACGTTACTTAGCGCTGCTTCCTCCGTGCGATGAAGGATGGCCATTTCACTTCCGAAAGCTTCGAGTAATAATCGAAGTTTAACTTTGCCAAGCCCCGGAATGAATTCAAGCGGAACTTGGTATTTATAGTCAGGCCTTTCAGGAGGAATATAGGATCTATCCCGGTCCGCAATCGTCAATATACGATCGAGTACACCATGAACCAGTTTGGTGCTACCACAATAAGAGCAGCGTTCACCCGTAACCTGATCTTCATCTAGAATACTATTACATGAAGCGCAGTAGGTTCGGTGATACTTACCTAGCCGGGGATTCAGCCCATAATTCGCTTCAATACGGCGACCATCCTTATTTTGTAAAGCATAGGAAAACTCATCAAAAGAGGGCTCTAGCAGCCGTAAACTGTTGTACTCTCTCCCAATTTTAGAAAGGGAATGAGCATCTGAATTCGTCAAAAAAGGAATAGGGTCCAGTTCACTAATGTAACCTGCCATTTCGGAGTCCGCGCTGAGCCCAAGTTCAATAGCAGCTACAGATGAGACGTCCAAAATTTCCTCCATTCGGTGTACACTGCTTCCATAGATACCTTTATGGGGCGTGAACACATGAGCAGGAATAAACAGTCCTCCTCGGCGTACAATCTCATTCTGAAGTTGTCTTACAGGAACATAGATACGCTGAGAACTAAGATTTACATTTTTCATGTACGGGGAAATCCAGCTGGTAAATGACTCGATATCAGATAAGCTTCTGAAAAAGGCAAGAAAATGAAACTCTTTAAGTCCCGGTTCCCTTACTTCAAGCTCCGTGCCGAGTAAAATAACCGTATCCCGATACGCGATCCCTCCGCCTGGGATCTCTCTCATTTCGCCTGAATCAAGAGCCTCCCTAATATCTCGCTGCACGACAGGAGCATGAGCGTCAACAATCCCAATAAGCTCAATTCCTTTTCGATTCGCTGCTTCTTTGGCAATGTTCAGGAACGTTAGATTACGGCTGCCGCTTATTTTGACGGCTTCTCCCCTGTTCGTTCGCCCAATGTGAATATGAAGATCTGCATAGTACGTCCGAAGCGTTTGCGCATGGGTAGAAAAGGGCTGATCCATCTTATAACTTTCCTGTCAGCTGATACAAGTGCCATGCATATACAGCAAGAACGGTCTTGGCATCACTGATTCGTCCCTCTTTAATAAACGCATATGCTTCATCCAGGGTAATCTCCGACACTTCAAGAAACTCATCCTCATCCAGTTCCATCTCTCCTTCTTTAAGCTCGTCAGCCATGTAGAGATAGATGACCTCATCAGCAAAACCAGGGGACGTGTAAAACGCAGGTAGAGGTTTAAGAGATCCAGCACGGAACCCTGTTTCTTCTCTAAGCTCCCTTTTCGCCGCTTCCTCTGGGTCTTCGCCTGGGTCTAACTTACCGGCTGGGATTTCGAGTTCTGTACGCCCCAGAGCCTGTCTGTATTGATCCACCACGAGCATACGATCTCCTCTAACCGCCAGTACAGCTACAGCTCCCGGGTGTCTAATAATTTCTCTTGTTCCTGTCTGTCCATTGGGCAGGGTAACGGTATCCACTTGGAGAGAAACCACCTTCCCCTCAAATACCGGTTCTGTAGACACGGTCGTTTCCACTAACGCTGGATTGGATTCCGGATGTTTTAGATTTGGGTGCTTTATACGAGTAATAGAGTCATTCATAGATATACCTCCCTCATAAACTTTGAAAATAACAAGTATTAAAACTTACTTCATGGGCATACGGTTTAATATAAGTCTTTATTTCCGAGGAGTGAGCCCCTGATGAAAAGTTATAAAAACAATCATTCTTTATATATGGCCGGACAAGCTAATCAGATTATGAATACCCTTAGGCACTGGTTATCAGTTTACGGTCCAGACATGCAGATCGCTGATCTTCTTCAGAAGACACATCATGTAATTCCCTTGATTCGAAACGTGAAATAGGAAAAATGTATTCCTTCATTTACAAAAAAGGTCTGGCGTGTAATCACTAACGCCCAGACCTTTTCGTAAGTTGTTTTACTTTATTGTTTCGCTGCTTCGCTCACAATGGAAACTACCACTTGTGCAGCTTCCACGAGACTGCTCACTTTAATTCGTTCACTTGTCGTATGAATATCTTCATACCCAAGTGCTAGATTCACAGTCGGGATTCCAAATCCATTGAAAATATTAGCGTCACTTCCACCACCGGATGGGAATGTCTTCGCATTCAGACCAGCACTCGTAATCCCGCGAGCTGCGAGTTTCACCACTTCGTCCTCGTCTGTTAATTTGAAAGCTGGGTAAGCAATATAGCTCTCAAATTCTGCTTTTGCACCGTATTCTTGGCAGGTAGCTTGCAGTGACTCTCTCATGTGTGCAACTTGATTCTCCACTTTACTTTGAACTATACTGCGTGCTTCTGCCGCAATTTCAGCATAGTCGCATACTACGTTCAGTGGACCCGCACCTGAGAAACTACCAATATTAGCTGTCGTTTCATGGTCAATACGTCCGAGCTTCATCGCAGCAATAGCTTTGGAAGCTACTTGAATCGCACTGATTCCATCTTCCGGATTCACGCCTGCATGAGCGGATTTCCCAGTAATTTTCATCGTAATTTGAGCTCGCGCTGGTGCAGACACACAGATTCCTCCAACGTCACCGTTAGAATCAAGTGCAAAACCGAACTCTGCATCGATATCTTCCGCTTTCATCGCTCTTGCACCAAGCAATCCGGACTCTTCCCCTACGGTAATGACAAACTGGATTTGACCATGGGGAATATCGTTCTCTTGAATCACACGAATAGCTTCAAAAAGTGCAGCAATTCCAGCTTTGTCATCGGCACCCAAGATCGTCGTACCGTCACTTCGGATAAATCCGTCTTCTGAAATCTGAGGTTTGATTCCCTCGCCTGGTGCCACGGTATCCATATGACATGTAAAGAACAATTTCGGGGCATTACTTTCTCCTTGAGCTTTCCAAGTCACAATTAAATTGCCTGCGCCATGCCCAGTTTGCTCTTTCGTGTTATCTTCCTTTACTTCAAGACCAAGTTTGGAAAACTTCGTCTTCAGTATTTCAGAAATATGTTGTTCATATTGGGTAACACTGTCGACCTGGACAAGTTCCATAAATTCCTCTGTTATCCGTTCTTGATTAATCATGGTTATCATCCCTTCTAGTTTGACTTTCCACTCTGCCATGGATACGTTACAATAGAATGTAATTATGGTATAAAAGGAGCTCGCTCATGCAACAGAAAAAATGGTTTAAAGTCGTTGTCTATCTTATGTTAATTGCAATGATTGCCTCAACTTTACTAATTGTGATTGAACCCCTTCTTTTTGGATAAGCCCTATTTCTAGTTTACGGTCTCATCCATATGAGAAAGCTCAGCCTTTCCTATGTCTTTTTTTGAGAATAGGAGGGCTTTTTCATTTGGGGTTTATACTTTAAGACTGTGCTGCTGCGGTCCAGATCGGATCAAAACCAAACCGTTTTGCAAAAATAGGAACTAGTTCAGAGGCCACCTGTTCTGGCCAATGAACAAGTCCCGTACAATCTTCCAGTGAGGTTACTCCGTAGTCTTCAATCCCACAAGGGATAATACCCTTGAATCCTTCATTCTGAATACCTGACTTTATATTAAAAGCAAAACCGTGGCTTGTTATAAAGTCCCTACGGTGTGTAGTACTGCGATTAAATTTAATACCGATGGCACAAATTTTCAGATCGCCCACCCATACCCCTGTATACTTCTCTTTACGGCCCGCATTGATACCATACGTCTGTAAATACTCAATAAATACTTCTTCTACATTTCTTAAATGTGCATGTAAGTCAATTTCTTTACCTAGGCCCAGAAACATAATGGGATAGCCTACCAGTTGACCGGGGCCATGATATGTAATGTCACCGCCTCGATCAATCTGATAGACGGAAATCCCTTTTTTCTTCCGATCTTCTTCACTAATCAGTAGATGCTCCGGATGTCGCTGTGTACCAATTGTGTATGTAGGTGGATGCTGCAAAAGCAGCAGGAGTTCCTGCTGCTTTCCGGCATCAATGTCATGGACCATTTTTTTTTGCAGATCCCATGCTTCACCGTAATCCATCATATCGGTATAACTCACAACAAGCGGTCTATTCATACGAATACACCCTCCCCCAAGATTAACTCGTTGTCATGACTACAGTTATTTAGTATAGCTTCGTATCTAAAGAATAACTTTCTAGATTCTCTTTCACTCTTTGCAAGAATCTTCCCGATATAACTCCGTCCAAAATACGATGATCCAGGGACAAACATAAATTAGCCATTGATCTAACAGCAATCATATCGTTAATAACAACTGGCTTTTTCACAATCGATTCGAAAGTAAGAATGGCAGCTTGTGGATAGTTAATAATCGGATAAGACAAGATCGATCCAAACGAACCGGTGTTATTTACCGTGAATGTTCCTCCTTGCATATCATCCAGCTTGAGCGTACCTTCTCTCGTTCTTCTCGCAAGATCTTCAATCTCATGAGCCAGGCCAGCAATATTTTTGGTATCTGCTCTCTGGATTACCGGAGTCATAACCGAATCTTCTGTTCCTACAGCAAGAGAGATATTAATATCACGTTTGACAATAATTTTGTCCACAGCCCAGACCGAATTCATGATTGGATAATCTTTGATCGCATTAACAACTGCTTTAAGAAGAAAAGCAAGATAAGTTAGATTAATCCCTTCTTTGCGTTTGAACTCATCTTTCAGCTTATTGCGCAAAGTAACAAGGTTCGTTACATCTACTTCAATCATTGTCCAAGCATGCGGAATTTCAGATACGCTCTGACGCATGTTTCTTGCGATCGCATTACGGACCGGCGTGATATCAATATACTGTTCTGCTCTTCCAGAAGTATATCCATCAACTTCAATTTTCGGGATTTTTGGCGTTTCCGATAAGTGAATGCCTGAATGACGTACAGAAATCGCAGGATCCATCGATAAACTTGATTGCTCAGAAGTAGTTTGTTGCTGAACTTGCTTCCGATCTTCTACCGAATTCGTAGGAACAAATTGTTCAGCCTGCTTAGATAAAGAAGCTTGCTGCTGTGCATTCCCTTCCTGAACATAACGAAGTACATCTTTACGAGTAATTCGTCCATTCATTCCGGTACCCTTAATTTGGCTAAGATTCAAACCATGCTCAGCCGCAAGGCTCTGAACTGCTGGTGAATATCGATTTCGCATGGAACCTTGTTCTACTGTATTATCTGAAACTGTCGGCTGGACAATATTGTCCGATGCTCTAGTTTGGGAGGTTTCTCCCACAATTCCTGTGCCTGCAGCGGCATGAACTTCCATTCGGCAGATCAGCTCACCAACACCTACGGTTTGACCTTCCTCTGCTGTAATTTCACCCATGATGCCTTCCACAGTAGAAGGAATTTCCGCATTTACTTTGTCAGTTATTACTTCACAGATCGGTTCGTACTGATCTACCCGATCCCCTGGTTTCTTCAGCCACTTGGCGATGGTCGCAGATACGAGTGATTCCGCGAGCTGCGGCATAACCACTTCAATTAACTTCTTTTGTCCTGCCATGTTTTGTCACTCCAATCCTTCAACCTCACACCTGAGGAGGCCTATTCATTAGTACATTGCCAGCTTGAGCATTGCATCCTTCACTTTATCTTTACTCAGCATATAGAATCTTTCCATCGGTGGACTGATCGGCATAGCGGGCACATCAGGACCGCATAGACGTTCAATCGGAGCGTCTAGATCAAACAAACATTCTTCGTTAATAATCGCAGACACTTCAGCTCCGACTCCGCCCGTTTTGTTATCCTCATGGATGATAAGCACTTTACCAGTCAATTTCGCAGCTTCGATAATTGCTGCCTTATCCAATGGTTGAAGTGTACGTAAATCCAGAACATGAGTCGTAATTCCTTGTTCTTTTTCTAGTTCCTCAGCAGCTTGCATAACGAAATGCAGCGGCTGGGAATACGCGATAACGGTAATATCATCACCTTCACGTAGGACATTTGCTTTACCGATCGGCACGATGTAATCATCCTCGGGAACTTCTTCCTTCGCGAGTCGATACATTTTTTTATTTTCAAAGAAAAGAACGGGATCCGGGTCACGGACAGCCGCTTTCAGGAGACCCTTCGCATCATACGCCGTGTAAGGAGCTACAATTTTAAGCCCCGGTGTACCGAAAAAAATGGATTCCGGACATTGGGAATGGTATAAACCACCGAAAATACCGCCACCGATTGGAGCACGAATAACGACAGGGCAACTCCAATCATTGTTGGATCGATATCTGATTTTTGCAGCTTCACTGATAATCTGGTTTGTTGCTGGAAGCATAAAATCAGAATACTGCATTTCTGCTATCGGCTTCATGCCATACATGGCTGCACCAATAGCAACTCCAGCGATAGCTGATTCAGATAGAGGAGTATCCATAACGCGCATTTCACCAAACTGATCCATCAGTCCTTTGGTCGTCGTAAATACTCCGCCTTTTACACCCACATCTTCTCCAAGAACAAATACGGATTCATCCCGTTCCATTTCTTCTTTCATTGCAAGTCTTATCGCATCAATATACTCCATTACTGCCATATTATCGTTCCCCTCCTGACTCTTCATCGGCATACACATGCAGCAGGGTATCTTCTGGCTTCGGATATGGAGCATCATCCGCATATTCCGTAGCTTCTTTCAGTTCCATACTGAGCTGGGCAGCCAGATCGTTATCACGCTCTTCGTCCCAAATTCCACAGTCAATCAAATATTGCTTCATTTTGGCAAGTCCGTCTTTTTTCCAATTTTCTTCGACTTCTTCCTTGGTCCGATAAGCCAGATCATTATCTGAAGTGGAATGTGGTGAAAGTCTGTACATCATAGCTTCAATTAAAGTAGGACCTTCTCCTGCAACAGCACGTTCACGAGCTTCTTTTACCGCAGCATAAACCGCAAGTGCATCATTCCCATCAACACGGAGTCCTGGGAAACCATAGCCAAGTGCTCGATCACTTACTTTACCGCTAAGCTGTTTGTGAATAGGTACAGAGATCGCGTACTGATTATTCTCAACCATGATAATTACGGGAAGTTTGTGTACTCCCGCAAAGTTACTTCCTTCATGAAAGTCACCCTGATTACTTGAACCTTCTCCAAAGGTAACGAAAGATACAAAATCTTTCTTCTGCATTTTAGCAGCTAGTGCTACCCCAACAGCATGAGGAACTTGAGTCGTTACCGGACTTGATCCAGTTACGATTCGAAGGCGTTTGCTACCAAAATGACCCGGCATTTGACGTCCTCCGCTATTCGGATCTTCTGCCTTCGCAAATGCAGACAGCATGAGTTCTCGAGGCGTCATCCCTACCGCTAAAACAAATCCATAATCCCGGTAATACGGCAGGAAGTAATCCTTCTCCCGATCAAGTGCAAAAGCAGCAGCTACCTGAGCTGTCTCTTGACCGATACCGGATACATGGAAATTGATTTTCCCTGCTCTCTGCAAGAGCATACAACGTTCATCGAATTTACGAGCCAGGAGCATATATTTGTACATATCAATAACCTGACCGTCTGAGAGACCAAGCTCGTTATGTTTGTACTGCTTAGATGTCATGTTTTTTAAGTTCAAAAGTTACGAACCCTCCTTTTAGAGTAGCTTAAATATCTTTAGTACTGTCTTGTCTTAAAACCTGGTACTAAGACTTGGCTTAAGCACATTATACTCGTTTTCTCTGAAAAAAGAAAAGACATAAAGCACAATCATGACAAGTGTCATAGTTACCCATTGCATTCATTAAAAAGCAAAATCTACTTTCCTATGGCGCTGCCATCTACATCAAGCATTGCTTCGCCAATGATCTCTGATAAGGAAGGATGAGGATGAACAAGTTGCCCTACTTCCCAAGGGGTTGCATCGAGTAGCTGTGCTAGTGCTGCTTCACTAATCAGATCTGTAACATGGGTCCCAATCAGATGCACACCCAAAATATCATTTGTTTTCTCATCAGTTATCACTTTGGCAAACCCATCTTGATGTCCATGGACCAACGCTTTGCCAATAGCCTGAAAAGGAAATTTCCCGATTTTTATCGTATATCCAAGTTCACGAGCCTGCTTTTCCGTGTATCCTACACTCGCTGCTTCCGGTCTTGAATAAATAGCTCTTGGAATAAAATGATCCGGAGTAGCATGTACCCCTTCGCCTGCCAAATGTTGTACTGCACGGATTCCTTCATGAGAGGCAACATGCGCCAGCTGTAGACCGCCGATACAGTCACCAATAGCATAAATATGAGGAACAGCCGTCTGTAACTGGCCATTGACCTCTATAAAGCCGTTTAACGTCTTGATATCGGTGTTCTCAATGCCGATATTTTCGATGTTCGCTACTCGACCTACCGATATCAAAATTTTGGAGGCAGATAATGTTTCACTATCATCTCCTGTTTGTACCTCGATAGAGAATGAATCGCCGCGGTCTGTATATGTATCTGTCAAAACCTGCACATTTGTTCTTACCTCAACTCCACGCTTTACGAGCAGACGTTTCATCTCAGCAGCGATGTCTTGGTCTTCTTGAGGAAGAATATGATCCGCTGCCTCGATCAGAGTGACCTTTACATTGAAATCGCAGAGCATAGAAGCCCACTCCACTCCAATGACTCCCCCGCCGACAATGATTATAGAATCCGGCAGCTCGTCCATTAGAAGAGCCTCATCACTAGTCATAATTTTATCTCCATCCGGTTTCAGTCCCGGAAGCGTTCTTGGACGGGATCCAGTAGCAATAATGAGGTTTGCAGGAACTACGTTTTCCATCTCACCGTTTTCAAGTTCAACCGCGAGTGCCCCACTTTTCGGCGAGAAAATCGAAGGACCGATAACTCTTCCTTTCCCTTGCAAAACCGAAATTTTATTTTTGCGCATCAAATATTGAACACCCTGATGGAGTTGCTGAACGATTGCCTCTTTTCTTTCTTGCACTTTTGGAAAAACCAAAGTAGCCCCTGATGTTTCGATTCCATAACTAGCACTGTCTTTAATGTCCGCATAAACTTCCGCACTCCGAAGAAGTGCCTTGCTTGGAATACAACCTCGGTGAAGACACGTTCCACCCAGCTTGTCCTTTTCTACAATCACTACAGATTTCCCTAACTGAGCAGCTCGAATAGCAGCCACATAGCCACCTGTTCCTCCACCCAAAATCGCAACATCACACTCGATTGCCATGAAAATCATTCCCCCAATTCTTACACGTTGTCGTTATATTACATCTATTGTACTCTCACTTTCTTCGAATCACAAAAACCCGGAACGCCCAATAGACAGTATCTAGAAGACAAGGTATCATATAGAAATACTACATGCGTATGAAAAGGGGTTTTTGCACGATGAAGCTTATGCTTTCCCGATTTCTTGCCATTGTCATTCTCGTTATCCCGGGTCTTGGAGCAATGAAAGGTTTTTTGATGATTAAAGATTCCTTGTTCCATTATTATGCCGATCATGGCGATGATCTCATCCATTCTCCGCGTTTTGAATGGCTTAACTTTAGCTTAGGAATGATCCTCTTTGTTGCCTGTATGGCCTTTCTTGGCGGTTGGATTCTGTTCCGTGACCGGAAGCGCAATTATGTCGGACCTCGTTTCAGACAAAAACAAAACACCGACGCGTAGTCCTTAAGATAGAAAAACTTTACCTTTGCCGCCGGGTTCCATATAATTTTAATCCTATATATCTTACTCGCTGATAGGGGTACCTGATCATGATCTCATTTTTACTTACTTTAAAAAGATTACTCAAAGGCTTGTTCCATGGATTAAAGGACAAAAGATTTCTTGCTCTTTTTACCCTGACCATCGCCACGTTGCTCTCAGGAACTATTTTTTACTCAAGTGTGGAAAATATGAGCTATATGGATGCACTTTACTTTTCTGCTGTCACGTTAACGACCATCGGTCATCCCACACTAGCACCAGAAACTACATTCGGTAAAATGTTTACGATTATTTATATGTTTGCTGGCATCGGCATTACTTTCGCAATGATCGCAAGAATCACGCTTGGAATTGTGTTCCCAGAGAAATTAAGCGAAGATAGCCCTAAAGAAGCCACGCCTGTAAATCAATTAGATGTTAAATAACCATTTGCCTTCTTTTTTAAGAAGGCTTTTTCTTTTTTACTCATACAAAGCATCTCTAAGTTTGGTAGACATTCTTGAGTCTCCTGTGGTCTTCTGAAGAATTATTTTTCTTAAACGTTCATTTTGTCCTTGTACAGCAGAAAATTCAGATAATATTTCGGAAATGAATTTTTCTGTTTCCGCATCCAATGTACTTTTTTGTTGCAGCAGAGTAAATTTCGTTTGCCATGCTGTATATTTTTCTTCATTATTCATCATTATCACCTCATCTTTATCACCATATCATGTTAGGAAGAAATTGTGCACATTTTTACGATCCACTATATAACAAAACAGTGGCTTCCATGCTTTTATTTATGTTAATCTATAATGGCTCTTTTGGGGAAACCAAAAGATTTAGAGCGGATTGTGCAAAAGAGAGGAAGATATTGCTGTGTCAAAAGGTCGTATTACCGTAATAACCGGGCCCATGTTCAGTGAGAAATCAGGAGAACTGATCAGACGCTGTCAAAAATTAATAAAATATGGTCGCCGAAAAGTTGTTGCCTACAAACCTGTTGAAGATGATCGTTTTGAAATCGACGAAATCGTCAGTCGTATCGGCTATAGATTACCTGCAATTCCGATTCCAAAGCAGCTTTCTCCGCAGATTGTCGAGAAAATTCTGGATGAAACGAAAGATGCGGATGTAGTCGCATTTGATGAAGTACAGTTCTTCAGCAGAGAGATTATGGATATCGTCGAAGAGCTTGCTTATTGCGGAAAACATGTCATCGTGGATGGTTTAAATATGGACTACCGTGGTAAAGAGTTTGGATTTATCGGCGGGTTACTCGCTATGTCAGATGATATTGAAAAACTGTCTGCTTTCTGTGCCGTATGTGGAAGCCCTGATGCTGCGTTTACTCAGCGTATTGTAAATGGCGAACCTGTTACGCTAGGACCTGTCGTCATGATTGGAGATTCCGAAGCGTATGAACCTAGATGTCGTAAATGTTTTGTTCCCCCTCACAAAGTAAAATGTGAAGATGAGAATTAATAAAGGAGTGTCCGGTATAAATCGGGCACTCCTTTATTTTTCAGCTGTCGACTGAGCGGTAGCTGTGCTAGTCACTGTATTCATTATTGTTCCCGTGATACAAAGTACTTGTTAGTCATATAGTAAGCATCGCCACGCGAAGTCTCCACCATACCCTTTTTCGGATCCAAAAATACAATTTCTTTGCACTTGGTGCAATACCACTTCGTCCGTTTATAAGGAGACTCGGTTACGTAAGCAGTTCCACATTTGCAATCAATTTTCATTAAGATCTCATTCGCTCTATAAGCGGTTGAGAGACGATCCATATTATCTTGTTGTACAGGCACTATTACATTCTGATAGTCAGAAAATTGATTCTGAACTTTGAAGTCAGAGACTAGTGTGGGATTTAAGCCAAAAAACTCTTTACCGATCTCAGCTATAAACTTCGTGTCGTTTCTGTAGCAATGCATCCATTCCTGAATTTGTTTATTGGACAATGGAACTGTCCCTTTAACACCGCTATTCAGTGTGTATGTCATAATATATAGTGTGTCGTCTTGTTTGCTTGAGTACATTAGAAACCTCCTTATTCTCTGCTAATGTACTACAACTCTTAACCGAAAGCAAAGGCTATTCTTCATGTAATAACCACCAAATGTGGCATTACACGACAACTATGGATGGATTGTTATATTCGAAGCATTTTCTTACTGCTCTCGTTATTCTCACATTCTTTGCATAAACCTGTAATTTTCCCAACAGGGTCTGCATAAAAATGAAGCCTTTTATACTTATTGCATTTTCCACATTTCTGGACTTTCTGTACACTTTGTTTATCTCGGTTCTTACGGAATTGGTCCAGATGAACCAAGTTAGATGCCTTTTTCACTTTGCGTGAAGTCTTACGTTGATAACCTATATATAGGAGAGATAGAGCAGCAATTCCTATGATCGATAACCATAACATAAGTAGCACTTCCCCTTTCCAAATCATTTCTTGAAAAAGCGCCTACCTCTTTTCAGGCAAGCGCAGTTTATTATGAGGTTTAAAGGGCATTGTACATTCTTGTTAACGATCTGAAACATTTTAAGACACTTTATGTTCGATCCGCAGCTTGTCAGCAACCATGGCAATGAATTCACTGTTTGTAGGTTTGGATTTACTGATGTTAATCGTATAGCCAAACAAATGGCTAATTGAATCAATATTTCCACGTGTCCATGCTACTTCAATGGCATGACGAATAGCTCGTTCTACTCGAGAAGGTGTTGTTTTGAACTTTTCTGCGATAGCCGGATACAGTGTTTTGGTAATGGCCCCAAGTATTTCAATGTTGTTGTACACCATCGTGATGGCTTCGCGCAAATATTGGTAACCCTTAATATGAGCAGGCACTCCAATTTCATGAATAATAGAAGTAATACTTGCGTCCAAATTTTTGGATTTTCCGATAGGAACAACATTTGATTTATGGGAGGAAGAAATCATTTGAGAACTATTACTTGTGATAGCTTGAGAACCAACTAGCTGGCGCACTCGGTTTGCAAGTACTTCCATATCAAACGGCTTTAAAATGTAATAGGAAGCTCCCAGCTGAACTGCTCGTTGTGTAATATTCTCCTGTCCAAAAGCAGTCAGCATAATCACTTTAGGCTGTGGAGACAAATTCATCTCACGAAGGCGTTCAAGTACCCCTAACCCATCCAGATGAGGCATAATGATATCAAGAATTAGAACATCCGGAACGTTTTTTGTTTCCTGGATCAACTGAAGTACCTCTTCACCGTTATAGGCAATACCCGTTACTTCCATGTCTTCTTGCTCGGATATATATTCAGCTAGTAAATTCGTAAACTCCCGGTTATCATCAGCCAATAATACTTCAATATTTTGCAAATGTATTTCCTCCCTTAGGCAATTGTTGAATCCTCATACCCTTACAGCTTTAGATTTTCGACACAAGAAAGGAAAATCCTTCTGTCGAAAAATATTTTCTTTATTTTTTTTAGCCATTGATTTATAATATTTTATTTTATTTCATTTTATGATTTTCTTCATCTGTATTCGACAAAAAATCTTAAGGCTTAACTCGCCTTAAGATTCGTTGATTGTTTATTAGGAATGACTACACCAGCATCTTCTAACATCCATTCAATAAAGCATCCATAACCTGATTTTGGATCATTAACAAAAACATGTGTGACGGCTCCAATCAGTTTACCATTCTGGATAATTGGGCTACCACTCATACCTTGAACAATCCCGCCTGTCTTATCAATAAGACGCTTATCCGTGATTCGAATAACAAGACCTTTGGTAGCAGCTTTATCTTGAGGTGAGACGTGGACAACATCTACGGTAAACCGTTCAATTTTTTGTCCATCCAGAACCGTCAAAATTTCGGCAGGTCCTTCCTTCACTTCATGAGCAAAAGCTACAGGAATGGGTTTTTCATATAAGCTGTGTTCTGGATTAACCGGCATTTTCCCGAAAATTCCAAATGGAGTATTTCGTTCGATGTTACCAAGAATTTTACTTTCTTTTGTGAAAATCGCTCTTTTCTCACCAGGATCACCGGATTCGCTCTTCGCAATAGAAGTGACATTAGATTGTACAATCTCTCCGCTGCCTACCACAATTGGCGTTTGTGTGTTCATGTCTGTAATAACGTGACCTAGAGCCCCATACACTCCTTGATCTGGTGCATAGAACGTTAATGTTCCTACCCCTGCCGCCGAGTCTCGGATATAAAGACCAAGACGCCAAGCTTGATCTTCTTCATCAAAAATAGGAGTTAGCTTGGTCTTGATGACTTTCCCTTGGCGGGTTAACGTGATATCAATGGGTTTCTTCATTTTACCCGACTCAAGAACAGTATCTGCTACGGCGGTTACTCCCGTTATCGGCTTACCATTCATGTGAGTCAATAAATCACCCAATTTGATTCCCGCTTCTTCCCCAGGTGATACAGGAGCCTTACTTGCAACGCGAACTAAATGATGTCCCACGACCAAAATACCAGCTGATTTCACTTTAACCCCAATCGTTTGACCACCCGGCATTACCTTTAAATCAGGTACGACGAGAACATCCGTCGTTTTAAGTGGGATTTTACCAAACAACTTCCATGTTAGTTTTGTTGTACCCTCGTGCTGAGGATGCAAGTGAATGGAATGCTGCCTGGAAGTAGCCGTTAGTTTAGAGCGGGTTCCGGCTTTTACCTTCAGCACCTCTGATTGATCATCAGAGACAATGGCATCCACTGGAGCAGATACTTCGAGATCTGTCTCGCGCCCAGCTAATAAACGAAGCTCATCTGGCAATGAGGCATAACTAAACACGGGCAATAGGGTCTGTCCGAACAGACAGATAGAGAAGACAACAATAAGGCCAATAAGTTTCTTTCCAAGGTTAAGCTTCAAGTGGCTGTCACACTCCCTTTGCTTCGTTCGCTTGACGAAAGGTGGTCGCCAATTGCGTAACTATAACATAACCTTGGACATGGCCTTTTATTACTGTCAATCATTGCTCCGTAAGTACTTCAGCCCCTTTTTTGGTTTCCGCAAGTTTGAGCATTTCTTGTGCATGATGTCTTGTTTTTTCAGTAATTTCTACCCCGCCAAGCATCCTTGCAAGTTCCATCACTCGGCCTTCTTCCGACAGAGCTTCAACTTGTGTCATGGTACGTTCATCATGTACATTTTTCTCAATTAAATATTGATGATCTGCCATACAAGCTACCTGTGGCAAGTGAGTAATAGAAAAAACCTGACAAGTCGAAGACAGCAGGAACAGCTTTTCGGCTATCGACTGAGCTGCTCTTCCACTCACTCCGGTATCCACTTCATCAAAGATCAGTACAGGTATTTGATCATGTCTTGCAAAAATGCTTTTCAGAGCAAGCATAATCCGCGACATCTCACCACCTGAAGCAATCTTACCTAGAGGACGAAGAGGTTCACCTGGATTCGCTGAAATCAGGAATTCTACGCTATCAATTCCTTGTTTTGTAATACGAATTCGTTGACCATTCCATTCAAACCCTCTTGGATCTTCAATAACGGAAATTTGCGCTCTCATGGAAGTTCGTTCCATCTGCAAATCCTTTAGTTCACGCTCTACTTGCTCAGATAGTTCTTCTGCACATTTTTTGCGTGCGATACTCATCTCTTCCGCTGTAATGAGTAATTTTTCAAGATATCCATCACGTTCCGCAAGTAATTTTTCCAAACGTTCATCTTTATTTTCCAATTGATCGGTTTCCCTTTCAATCTGGGCATAATAGTTCAGAATGGTTTCCACATTGTCACCATATTTCCGTTTAAGACCCGTAATCATGTTCAAACGTTCTTCGACTTCACCCAGCCGCTCGGGGTTGAATTCGATGTCGTCACGATATCCGCGAAGCTGAAAAGCCGCATCTTCCAATTGATAAAAAGCAGATTGAAGCTGTTCTAAAATTGGCTTAATCCCCTTTTGATCATAACCGCTTATATCTTCAAGCTTGGAGATAGCGAAACTGATTGCCTCCAGACCTTGAGATCCTTGAAGTAAATCATAAGCACCAGCAACAGAATCCATCATTTTTTCACTATGGGATAGTTTGACCTTTTCTTCATGCAGCAATTCATCTTCACCTGGAACCAGATGTGCGGCTGCAATTTCCTCTAACTGAAACCGATACATATCAAGCAGTTGATATGCCTTCTGGCTCGATTCCTGGAGCTGCCGAAGCTCCTTTTCGACTTTCACAAATGCTTTGTACTGCTCTGTATATCTAAGCTTAATTGGACCTATGATACTTTCTCCATATGTATCGAGCAGTCCTAAGTGTTTCTCTGCTCGCAATAAACTTTGGTGTTCATGTTGTCCATGAATATTAATTAGTTGTTCTCCAACCTCGCGTAACATGGTTAAGTTAACAAGTTGTCCATTTATTCGAGACACACTTTTACCGGATGAAATTAACTCACGACGAATAATCAAATGTTCATCCGGTTTAGCCTGTATTCCAAGCTCCGCTAATGTCTTCCATACGGGATGGGATCCTGATAATTCAAACATTGCTTCCATTTCAGCTTTGTCGCAGCCATAACGGATAAGCTCTGCCGATCCTCTTCCTCCGGCAATCAGACCTAGTGCATCTATAATTATGGATTTACCTGCACCGGTTTCCCCAGTTAACACGTGAAATCCAGCATGAAAATGAACATCTACGGCTTCAACAACAGCCAAATTTCGAATAGATAGTGTAGAAAGCACAGCATGCACCTCCGATGATCACGTATAGTACGTGTAAGTACGATTCCTCTAAAACACTCTTTAGGGAACGTCCGTTTGCTTTTTTCATCTTTGATTTATACTTTACACTATTTTCTTAAAAAAAGAAACATATGTTCGCCATGTTTTCTCGTTTTATTTATGAAATATACCCCATAATTTGATTGATGAAGGATTTACTGTTCTCTTCCGTTCTACATATAACAAGAATCGTATCATCACCGCTGATAGTTCCCATAATTTCCGGCCATTCGATGTTATCAAGCAGCGCAGCTACAGAATTTGCTGTACCCGGAAGAAACTTCATAACTACAAGATTAGTGGTGTAATCAATGCTAAGAAAATTATCAACGAGCGCACGCTTTAATTTTTGTCCTGGATTATATCTCTGATCCGTTGGCAAAGAGTATTTATATCTGCCATCGTCTGTCGGAATTTTAATAAGGAGCAGTTCTTTGATGTCCCTTGAAACTGTTGCCTGCGTGACTTGATAACCTGACTTACGAAGTGCTTCCACTAGCTCGTCCTGAGTTTCAATATCATTTTGACTAATAATTTCGCGAATTTTAATGTGTCGTTGCCCTTTCATATATGCCTCCAATTGTTATGCTCTTTATTATTAATATTCATCCCCTGGATCATATAGATAATCATCTTCATCGAGTAATGTGATTCGTTTGACTGTATCTTCTTCTGTATCCACATATAAAAGTCCATCACAAGTGGGATAGAGTAACAGATAGGGGAGCAAACGATCTCTAAGTCCTGCACCCGTCCATTCAACCGGCATACGGCTACGTGACGTTTTCACTATATAAATCTCATCTTGTTTCTCAGCTACGTAGTCAATAAATAACCTGCTATATAGCGTATTTTGATTCACCTGGAAAGACAGCGGTACCTTAAGTTTTCCCCCGATCACCTCGTATCCTTCTCTTTCCAAAAGGTCTAGCGCAGGGTGTTCCTGTATCTCTTCATTCAGTACAAGATCAGGCACATGATCAGGTACCGGGTCCTGAATCCATTTTCTTACACCATATAGAATCCAGATCAAAACCACTACACCAAGGAAAGCAATAACCACTTTATCATATTGACCTTCCATAAAATCACCTCTACAGGAAACTATTCGTGAACAAAATTCAATTTCCTGTACGAGTTAATATAATGGAGTTTCCCCTTTTCAGTAAAAGAAACTCATCCGAAGATGAGTTTCAGGTAAATGTATTAGATGCTTGCTTCACTATGGACTGAATCAGAGCATCTGTATCTATGGAGGATTCAGTCCGGCTGTCTGTAGAGTTAAATCTCCAGTGAGCTAGAAACTCAATATTGCCTTCGCCCCCGGTAATCGGAGAAAAAGTAAGATCTTGAAGCTCAAGACCTAATTCTTTACCATAAGCAATAATGGAGTGTAACACCTCGGCGTGAACTTTCGGTTCCCGAACAACACCTGTCTTTGGAACCTTCTCCCGCCCTGCCTCAAACTGAGGTTTGATCAGAGCAGCAATATCTGCAGGTTGCTTCAGCAGATTGAGTAGGGGTGGCAGGATGATTTTCAAGGAAATAAAAGATACATCGATGCTCGCTACATCCGGTACAGGCCCTATAAGATCTTCGGGAGTTACATATCTGAAATTAGTTCTTTCCATTACAGTTACCCGCGGATCATTACGGAGTGACCAATCTAATTGATTATAACCGACATCAATCGCATACACATGAGAAGCACCATGCTGAAGTGCACAATCTGTAAAACCACCGGTAGAAGATCCAATATCGAGCATCGTTCTTCCTTCCATGTTCAAATGAAAATGTTTGATGGCCTTCTCCAGTTTTAAGCCTCCGCGGCCTACATAAGGATGAATTGCACCCTTTACTTTTAAGGTCGCTTCCCTAGGAACCTTCATTCCCGGTTTTTCAATGCGTTCTTCGTTAGCAAGGACAAGTCCCGCCATAATAGCAGCCTTTGCCTTTTCCCTGCTTTCATAAAATCCTTGTTCCACCAATAATATATCAATTCGTTCTTTAGGGACTGACATGACTTTCTCCTGTTCCAAAATATTTAAGTGATGGGTTCAGGAAGGCAGGCTCGTTTTAGGAAGATCATAAGTGTACTGCAATTTCAACTTGCGCATTTCATCGCAAACTGCTTCTGCAGTCAGACCAACCTCTTCCCGTTGTTCCTTCACACTACCGTGCTCAACAAACAGATCCGGAATCCCCATAAGATGAACTTTCGCTTCATGCATCCCTTCTTGAGAGAAGAATTCGAGAATGCTGCTACCAAGACTTCCTGCTTCGCAAGCTTCTTCAAGTACAATCATCTTCATATCCTTTTGAGCAAGTTCCAATAGGAGTTCACGGTCAAGAGGTTTGAAGAATCGGGCATTTACAATACTTACTTGCATGCCTTCCCGTTTGAGCGTTTCCGCTGCTTCTTCTGCCACCTGAATCATAGGACCTGCAGCGATAATACTGTAGTTTTCCCCTTGTCTTAGCGTTTCCCAAGTTCCAATCGGAATGGTCTTCAGTTCCTCATCCATGGGTACACCAACAACATTCAATCTAGGATAGCGATAGGCAATCGGGCCGTCGTTATACTCAAGGGCAGTCTTCATCATATGTCTAAGTTCGTTCTCATCTTTTGGCATCATGACAACGATATTTGGAATATGACGTAAAAATGCAACATCGTAGACGCCTTGATGCGTTTCACCATCCGGTCCTACGAAACCGGCACGGTCAATAGCAATCATGACATTCGCGTTATGTCTGCAAATATCGTGCACAATTTGGTCATATGCTCTTTGCATAAATGTTGAATATACAGCAAACACAGGCTTGAGACCTTCCATAGCAAGCGATGCACACATGGTAGCCGCATGTTGCTCCGCAATTCCTACATCCACCATTCGATCAGGGAATTCCTTACTGAAAGGGATAAGTCCTGAACCACCTGGCATTGCAGGAGTGACTGCGACAATGCGGTCATCCTGTTTGGCGAGTTCAATTAGCGTTTTTCCGAATATATCCGTATACATCGGATTCCCTACTGATTTAAGCACTTGACCCGATTCAATCTTGTAAGGAGAAATACCGTGCCATTTAACAGAATCCGCTTCGGCCGGTTTATACCCCTTACCTTTGGTTGTTACTGCATGAACGAGAACAGGACCATTTACATTATCCGCTTGTTTGAAGGTCTCAATAAGCTTCGGCAGATCATGACCATCAACAGGGCCAAGATAAGTAAATCCAAGTTCTTCAAAAAGCACACCCGGTACCATCATATATTTAAAACTGTCTTTCAGCCATCCAGCTGATTTCGCCAATCTACCACCAATTGCAGGTATTTTATTCAAAAGAAACTCTACTTCATCTTTTGCTTTCAAGTAATGACGATCCGAACGAATCTTACTCAAATAATTATGCATTGCCCCAACATTAGGAGCAATCGACATTTCATTATCATTAAGTATGACCATCATTTTCTTCTGTTCATGACCAATATGGTTTAACGCTTCAAAAGCCATCCCGCCAGTTAATGCACCGTCACCAATAATCGCAATGACCTTGTTGTCTTCACCTTTCAGATCCCTAGCATACGCCATCCCCATGGCAGCTGAAAGTGAAGTACTGCTGTGACCGGCTTCCCAGACGTCATGTTCACTTTCGTTTCGTTTCACAAATCCGGACATCCCCTTATATTTGCGAAGCGTATCAAAGCGATCCTTACGGCCTGTAAGAATCTTATGAACATAAGATTGATGGCCTACGTCATATATCATTTTATCTTTTGGACTGTTATAGCAGTAATGCAGGGCAACCGTGAGCTCTACCACTCCCAAATTCGGCGCCAGATGCCCCCCTGTGTACGATAGCTTCTCAATGAGAAATTGACGTATTTCTCCTGATAGAGAGACTAATTCATCCACAGACAATGATTTCAGATCGTTAGGTTCCTTAATTTGTGGAAGCAGCACGTGAAATCCCCGCTTTCCTTCATAAATTTTTGATAAGTGTCTATATATATACGCATCATTATACCACAATACACCTTAAATCATAAATTTCGTCATATTTCGATCATGAATAAGGAGCATTATTAGATTAATGATCACGTTTCATAAGATAGTCAGCGATCTCAAATAGCCGTTCAGGTTCAGGAATATTACCTTGAATCAGAGCATTTTTAGCCGATTTCGTAAGGCGTTCCACCTCAGCTATGGATTCATCCATCCCAATAAAATAAGGATAAGTTACCTTTTGCTGAGCTACATCACTTTGCGTTTTCTTACCGAGCTTCTGCTCATCACCAACCAGATCAAGGATATCGTCTTGTATCTGAAAAGCAAGCCCCAAATCCCGGCCAAAAATACGCAAAGCCTCAAGTTGTTCCTCATTAGCCCCTGCAATACGTCCACCAGCTACAAGTGAGAAAATCATCAAATCGCCTGTTTTGTGAAGATGGATATACTCCAGCTGAGACATGGAGGTCATTCCTTGTTCGCCTTCCATATCGGCAACTTGACCACCAACCATCCCCCGTGCACCCGCATATTCAGACAAGTCCTCTACGATATCAAGTAGTCGATCTGCTGGAATACCATATTTACGTCCAGATTGAATGATGCTGTAAAAGGCATGGGTTAATAGCGCATCACCCGCTAAAATAGCCATCGCTTCCCCGTACACCTTATGATTCGTTAATCTTCCTCTGCGATAATCATCATTATCCATTGCAGGCAGGTCATCGTGGATGAGCGAGTACGTATGTACCATTTCTACGGCGGCTGCTACCGGCAGTGCCGCACTACGCTCTACTCCAAAGGCTTCTGTCCCTGCAATAACAAGCAAAGGGCGAAGTCTTTTTCCACCCGCCATCAGCGAATACATCATCGATTCTTTTAAATGACTAGGAACATCCCAATGTTCAGGCAAAATATTTCCAAGTTCGCTAGCCATTACATCAGCTATATCTTGGATATATAGTTCTACGGAAGGTCTCGTCACAAAGAGACACCGCCCTCTTCTTCGGTTCCTCCAAATGCTTTCTTACGATAAGCCCCGTCTTCTTCTACAATGATTTCAATCTTACGTTCTACTTGTTCAAGCTTTTGATTGCAGAGCTGAGATAGTTTCATTCCGCGCTGGAATAGCTCAATCGCTTGTTCCAATGGAACATCACCTCGTTCGAGCTGGTTTACGACTTGTTCGAGCTCAGACATTGCTGCCTCAAAACTGAGTTCCGCTTCATTTGCCATCATTATTTTCCTCCTTTATTTCCCAAACCTGACAGGAGAGTCCACCATCGCTGAGCTTAATCTTGATTACATCACCTGGTAGTACATCTTTTGTTGATTTCACAAGGTGTTTTTCGTCCTCATTATATACAAGGCTGTATCCTCTTGACATAACTTTCAAAGGACTCAAGGCATCTAGATGCCTTAAGTTTGATCCTAGTTGCTGCCGCGTTTCTTTAAGTTGAACACGCATTGCTGCCTCCAGTTGTCTCCGATTTTGTACAACCTGTCTCTTGGCTGAGGCAACCTGCTCCGCAGGGTTAAACCTAGACAATGATATCTTCATCCGCTCCCGCTTTTCGCGTGCGAAACGCAATTTGGAATCTGTAGAGCGCTGGAGCCTCATCGTTAGTTGATCTAAACGCTCTGTGTGTTGAATAAGCGAACGGCTAGGATTTACGAGCACTGAAGAACGTGACAGTCTATTCAGTCGCTCACGTCCGTGTCTCGCACTAGTCATCAAACTTTGCTTTAATCTACGCTGTATGATGTCAACCTGGTCTTTCAGTTCCATTTGATGCGGAACAGCAAGTTCTGCTGCCGCTGTCGGCGTAGCCGCTCGAATATCTGCTGCAAAATCTGCAATCGTAAAGTCCGTTTCATGACCTACAGCAGAAATAACCGGAATCCCAGACTCCGTAATCGCTCTAGCCACCGTTTCTTCATTAAAGGCCCAAAGTTCTTCCAGAGAACCGCCGCCCCGTCCTACAATTACCACATCGGCTTCTGCCATATGATTAACCGCACGAAGCGCCCTTACAATCGAAGGAGCTGCCGCTTTACCTTGCACAACTACAGGATACAAAATAACCTCAGCAAGTGGATAGCGGCGAGTGATCGTGGTAATGATATCTCTCACTGCTGCACCAGTCGGTGAGGTGACTACGCCAATGGTTTTCGGAAAGCGAGGCAGCGCGCGTTTGCGTTCTGCCGCAAAAAGCCCTTCCTGCTCCAACTTCTTTTTCAACTGTTCATAAGCCAAATACAGACTGCCGATACCGTCAGGCTGCATTTGAGTAGCATAAAATTGATATTGTCCATCTCGTTCAAATACGGTTATATTTCCTTGAGCAATGACTCTTGCGCCTTCCTTCGGGATGAAGGGAAGCCTGCGATTATGTGTTGCAAACATAATCGACTTAATCCGGCTTCCTTCATCTTTCAGGGTAAAGTACATATGACCACTTGAATGATGAGTAAAATTCGATATTTCTCCCCGAATCCATACGTTCGATAGCAGGGCATCCGAATCCATTTTCATTCGAATATATCGATTGATATCTTTTATAGAATAAATGCGCTGTTCTGCCATCAGAACACTCCTTTTTTAATTCAGACCGTGAGCACGTTTTGCGGAAAGCAGCGTATTTTGCATTAACATCGTAATTGTCATCGGACCTACTCCGCCAGGAACAGGGGTGATCGGTCCCGAAATTGTTTTTGCACTCTCAAAATCAACATCGCCAGCAAGTTTTCCGTTCTCTAGACGATTCATACCTACGTCGATAACAACAGCGCCTTCTTTGATATAACTAGCGTCAATAAAATTAGCACGGCCAATCGCGACAACAAGTATATCTGCTTGCTTCGCAAGCTCCTTCATATTTGCTGTACGTGAATGACACATTGTAACTGTAGCATTTTCACGCTGTAGAAGAAGAGATACTGGTTTACCTACAATGTTACTGCGTCCAATTACAACCGCATGTTTCCCACTCATTTCAATACCCGTCCGCTTAATAAGTTCAATCACTCCAGCAGGGGTACAAGGGAGCAAACTATCGTCTCCAATCACCAGATTACCTACGTTAACAGGATGGAATCCATCTACATCTTTCTCAACGGAGATTGCATTAATGACCTTCTTCTCATCAATATGCCCAGGAAGAGGTAATTGCACCAAAATCCCATTAATACTCATCTGGCGGTTTAGTCGATCAACTAATGTAAGTAAGTCTTCTTCTGAGGTATCTGCCGAAAGACGGTGTACTTCAGAGTAAAATCCAAGATCATGGCATGCTTTTTCTTTATTGCGAACATAAACTTGTGAAGCTGGGTCTTCTCCAACAAGAACTACGGCAAGCCCAGGAACAACACCTTGCTCCTTCAGCTGTGCAACTTCTTCCGTTATTCCTTTACGAATCTCTTCAGATACTTGTTTTCCGCTAATAATCGTTGCCGTCATGTCTCTTCTCTCCCTTGATTTGACTAGAGGTTTGATTTTAAAGTTTCGATATCTTGAATCATTTTTCCAAGTACACCATTAACGAATTTACCGGATTCAACCGTTCCAAAATGCTTGGACAATTCGATCGCCTCGTTAACGGATACTTTTGCTGGTACATCTTCACGGTACAACATCTCATAGGTTGCCAATCTCAAAATTTGACGATCGACTCTGGACAAGCGGCTCACTTGCCACCCTTTCAAGTAATCTACGAGAAGACGATCGAGAGCATCCTTATTCTCCCAAATACCGCGAACATGTTCAAGCACATACTCATGCATGACAGCCTCGTTTTTAATTTCTACTTCCCCTTCATTCTCCTCGGCAGCTTCCTCAAACAGCATGTTCACCGCTTGCTTCGCTTCAACCTCATTCATTTCCATATAATACAGACTTTGTACTACAATTTCCCTCGCCAAACGTCTTTTCATGTCCTGCCTCCTGCTTCATTTACATATACATAACTTATTATTCTTATTCTTCACACAAAAAAACCTATGGCATGCTTATTTTTACCAAAAATGGACATGTAGAAACTGCAGCTCTTTTTGGCGAAAAACAGCATATCACAGGTTTTATTTGAATGGACGCCAGCGCTCAGATAGATACCCCAACCAGTTTCTCCAAGGAAAAACAAACTGCAATTTCTGATCACTTCTTCTACCAAGCGTATATCCTATAAAAACCACGAGTGCAAAGAACAACATATCCCAAAAACCAAAAATCAAATAAACAATACCAAAAAAGATACCTCCGGCAATTCCAGTAATCCGCCCTTTATGACTCTCCCAGATTTCTTTCCACGGCATCCTTGAGTCACCTCTATTCTACTCGACTCTTATAGTTCGGTGATTGCACAAGATTAGCAATATATACCGATACATGAGATACCGGGATTCCTGTAATTTCCTGCACATAGTCATGAATTGCTTTTTGCAATTCTGTCGTCAGCTGTGGGATCGAACTCTCCCCATCTACAATCGCACGAATCGTAATCTCAAGTCCAGCTTCGGTCACTTGAATGCGAGACTTCACATCCCGGATACCACGAAATCTGGATGAAGCTTTCAAACAAAGATTCTCAATCGTTTCCATCGAAATCTGAACATCCCCATATTCAGTCCGTTGATCAACAGAAGGAAGGGAAGCTTGATCTCTGCGTACAGAGATATAGAAGAACCGAATGCTGAGCAGAAATAGTACAGCGGCAACAGAATAAATAATGATGGTCGTCATTTGTTCATTCTGCCCCAGTATATTTCCAGGAGCCAGACCGCTTAAAAGGAGGATAATCAGTACAGATATAATGCCAACACTTAAACTGTAAATAAACAGCAAAAGCCTGTCCAGTATTTTAGCCACGAACAGAGTAACCTCCTCAATCAACCTGTAAATACGCCTTTTTAACCAATCAAAAAAGGGAAGGACTAAACCCCTGGTGAAATCACCGGGGGTTTAGGTTGACTATTTTATTTCACACGTTGCGGATTCAGATCAGTTTGGTCATCAATACGTTCAGCCGTTTTAAACTGAACATCATGTACCTGCACATTCACTTCCACAACAGTTAAACCTGTCATATTCTCAATGGAGCGTTTCACATTTTGTTGAATGGAAGAGGCCACATCAGGAATACGATGTCCATATTCAATGATTACGGAAACATCAACCGCTGCTTCACGTTGTCCTACTTCGACTTTTACGCCCTTTGACATATTCTTGCGACCGAGCAGTTCAGCAAATCCGCCAGCAAATCCGCCGCTCATTCCAGCCACGCCGCTAACTTCAACCGTTGCAAGACCTGCTATCACCTCAATAACTTCAGGCGCAATCTGAATTTCACCAATCTCTGTTCTTTCGAATTCCGTCGGCAATGTGCTCATGATATCAACACACCTCTCAAAGTTTAAGTTTCCTCTCGTCCACAAGAAAGACATGCGTACTTATTATTCATACTATAGCATTCGCTGGACATTATGACAAACAAGCTTATTATGACAATTAAATCTCGTTTTCTTCCAAAAATTTAATGTCAAAATCGCCTTTGCCAAACGCAGGATGCTCAAGCAATCTCATATGGAAAGGTATGGTTGTTGGTATGCCTTCAACCGCAAATTCCGAAAGCGCACGTTTCATCTTAGCAATCGCTTCATTCCGTGTCGGAGCCCATACGATAAGCTTCGCAATCATGGAATCATAATAAGGCGGAATATTATAGCCTTGATAAGCAGCACTATCTACTCTTACGCCCGGACCGCCAGGAGGAAGATAGAAATCAATTCTGCCTGGTGCAGGCATGAAATTGCGGCTAGGATCTTCTGCATTAATTCGGCACTCGATAGACCAGCCATTGATGATGACTTCATCTTGTGTAAAAGATAATGGATTTCCTTCAATGACCGAAATCATTTCCTTGATCAGATCCACACCCGTTACCATTTCTGTAACTGGGTGCTCTACCTGGATACGGGTATTCATTTCCATGAAATAAAAATCTCCGTCAGGACTCAGCAAAAATTCAAGTGTTCCCGCTCCTGCATAGTTAACTGCAAGTGCAGCGCGAACTGCAGCATCTCCCATACTCGTACGCGTTTCTTCGCTCAAGATAGGACAAGGAGCTTCTTCAATCAGCTTCTGTCTTCTACGCTGGATAGAGCAATCTCTTTCCCCAAGGTGAACCGCATTGCCATGCTTGTCAGCAATGATCTGGATCTCTACGTGTTTCATGCCTGTCAAGAATTTCTCAAGATAGACACCGGCATTACCGAACGCTTTTTGAGCTTCCTGTTGTGCCGCCGTAATTTGCTTAATGAGTGAATCCTCATCCTCAGCAATACGAATTCCTTTACCTCCGCCACCTGCTGTAGCTTTGATAATAATAGGATAGCCGATATCGCGAGCAATCATAACTGCCTGATCCAAATCTTCAACAAGACCGTCAGAACCAGGGATTACCGGAACTCCAGCATCTTTCATCGTCTGTTTTGCTACGGCTTTATCCCCCATTTTTGTAATGGCATCTGCCGACGGTCCAATGAATGAAATATTACAAGACTCACAAATTTCCGCAAAATCAGCATTTTCAGCTAAAAAACCATAGCCAGGGTGAATTGCATCACATTCCGTTAGTGTTGCAACGCTCATAATGTTTGTAATGTTAAGATAACTCTCTTTCGAGAGGACAGGGCCGATGCAATATGCTTCGTCTGCAAGTCGTACATGCAGCGCGTCGCGGTCTGGCTCTGAATAGACGGCTACTGTTGAGATGCCTAGTTCTTTACAGGCACGAATAATACGAACGGCGATCTCTCCGCGGTTAGCAATCAAGATTTTCTGAAAATTCATTTATATTTCCTCCTTTGGAGCATTACTCTATGAAACCATGATGCAGAGTGATTCACCACCAGGAGATTACTCCGATTTAACCAAGAATAGAGGCTGACCATATTCAACGAGTTGACCGTTTTGTACTAATACCTCAACGATCTCACCCTTGACATCAGCTTCAATTTCGTTCATTAATTTCATTGCTTCCACAATACATACCGTTGTTTTCTCCGTCACTTTGCTGCCCGAACTTACATAGGCTGCTGATTCCGGTGACGGGGAAGCATAGAAAGTACCAACCATAGGCGAAACAATCTTATGTAAGTTCAATTCTGCCTTATCGGATGTTTCCTGAACAGGCTGTGCTTGATTTACAGCCGGGGTACTTGCAGGTGGTGCGTAATTAGGCTGCATGATCTGAGCAGCAGGTGGGTATGTGCTTACGTTAACTGGAGCTTGTACAAATTCGGTCATGCCAGGTTTACGTATTGTCAGTTTGGAACCTTCATTCTCAATCTCGAGTTCCTGAACTGAAGTTTCATCAATCAGCTTTATCAATTCTTTAATTTCATTTAATTTGAACATCAATTATTTTTCACTCCTTCGGCATACTGCCATCTTCACTCGGACAGTGATAACGTTATGTATTATATCACAAACGTTAAAAATGGAAAGAGCCCGGAAACGGTCGTCTCCAGGCTCTTTCCAAAAAGAGAGCAGTACATTTATTCTTTTACGTACTGTACTCGAACTTTATCTTGAGTCACATCAAGCTCTTTAATGACCATATCCACGATACCTACAGCATCTTTTGCTTCCAATTTGTCACTAATCACAACTACTTTATATTGATCATTATCTTCTTCGACAATTGCGTTTGTATATTGCTGTGATAACTGCTCTTCAATGCCTGTAATCTTTGAATTTTTTTCTTCCAGCATACGCAGTTGTTCAACTGCTTTTGCATTTTCTTCAGGGGTTTTACTGTTATCTCCGGCAGCTGCCATCAGTTCGCTTTCAATTCTGGAGTTCTCCGCAGTACGCTCCCATTGATAATTTTCAAACACAGTCGCGGCAGAAGCAGAAGTGTTTTGGGCTTCAACCTCTTTCAGTACTTCCTCATCCGTCTTGGCAGCATCTGTTTTTCCCGTTGTAGCTGCATCTTCTTGTGTTGCTTCTGGATCTACAGGAGCGCCTGTTTCATCTGTTTGTTCCCCTGTTCCTTGATCTTCAGTAACCACTTCATTAACTACAAGACCATCAAGTGTATTATTTGCAGAAGCTTCTTGTGCATCAGAGGGCTGTGTTGCTTTCGTTTGCTGGCTTTCAGCCACTTGGCTAGGCGTTCCCGAATCTTCAGTGAACAAATAGTATGCGGACAGTACGACCATCAGACTAAGCATCGATACGAGCCATATCGTTTGTCTTTTGTTAGTCATTTTTTATTCCTCCTAATATTGAGTTCGTTTATTGATCCCCCCGAATTGGCAGGGCTTGTTGCTAACTATTCTTGTTTCCTCGGCACTACCGAAATTCGATAGGATTCGACGCTAAGCCCTTTTTCGACAGCCTCTGTGATCAGATCCTTGACGACTTTATTCTCTGCACCTTTGGCTACGACAAGAACACCGCGAATTTGAGGTTTAATCTTCTTTGTGACGATAGGAGTCTCATCCCCTGAAATGTCGTAGGTCACAATTTCTCCGTCTCTAGTATATTGAGTAATATTGCGTTTCCCCCCATTTGCGTCTGTTTCTTCGGTGTTTTGCTGGGTGTCCTGCCTGTTTCTTTCGACCACAATCTCTTCTGTAGAATCAATGGTAACCATTACGTCTACCGTCCCTACACCTACAATTTGTTCGAGAATCCCTTTAATCTTGTCTTCAAATGCACTCTCGATAGTGTCAAAAGGTGTCGTATCATTCGTAGCAGAACCCAAGGTCGTTTGAACACTGTTGTCAGTAGGTGGTTCTCTTCCCACGTTCTCTGTATCAATCTCTTTCACATTGATGAAGGAACTAATGATAATGATCGCCACCCCGATGAGCCCAACAATGATTAGCCAGCGAAATGTCTGATTTCGTTTGGTTGATCCTTCTTCTGAAGACCCGATCCATTTATTCAAGCTGTTCCTTAGTTTCCCCATATCGGCTGCCCCTTTCGTTTATTGTGCTTACAATTCCCCTCGAATTTCAGGCTTTAAAACAACAATTTGACTCGCATCAATCTGCCATTGTTCTTCTATCAAAGACGAGATCTGATCTGCTTCCGTCCCTGTCATTACTGTGACCGCCTCTTCATCTGAATAGCCCTGTTCCTCTTCCGCTGCCCTCTTATCTTCTGTGCTGTCAGATAATTGAACTGAGATTGAATTTTGTTCCACAGGTTTAATCTCAATGGGTTCATCATTAGGGACCTTTGATAGGGACGGTTCCGTATAACCTTGTGCCATTGTCACTTTCACACTGGTAATGGATGTTAACTCCGCACTTTTCTCTGATTTTTTCTCGGTTCCTAGAATGACACTAACCGACTCAACCGGCAGATTCGTTTCCTTTTCGATCTGTTCTTTTATCTGATCAGCTACTTCTTTCGCTGCCCATTCTTTCGCATTCTCTTCTTGTTGTTTATGCAGCTTTTCACCTTCGTCCAGAATGTCATCTAGCGTCATCGCCTGAGCCTGTTCCCCATTCTGTGTCCAGTCCCGCAGTGCTGCTCGGAGTCTAGCATCAGGATCACTGCTCAGCAGATTAATCAAAGGAGTTATCAGCGTCAGCAGAATGAGCAGGCTTAACACAAGCTTGACGTACCGCTCCATGGATCGGTTGGGGAGAAGCATATCCACAAAGGTGGCCAGCAAAACGACCAGTATCAGTTCTCGCAACCATCCGCTCAGCCATTCCACTGTGCCCACCTCCAAATGTTACATTTTACCTAATCTACACATTGGGTCCTCTCGCCGATGGGTATCTCTGATTTGTCTTGTTCTTCAACTTCATCACCTCAACATTACCGTCATATTTCCAGCGGTCAGCATAATGGTTATGGCAAGAAAGAACATGAGGCTGACAGCCGCAAGTGCAGCGAACACATAAACAAGACTTTTGCCTATCGCCTGAAGGCATCCCACAATCGGAGTATCACCGAGGGGCTGCATTAATGCTGCTGCGAGATTATATATAAAAGCGAGAGTTAGAATTTTCAAAGCTGGGAACGCACACAAGAACAAAATGATGATGACTCCAGCTAGTCCGATCGAATTTTTAACTAAAAGCGATGCAGAAATAACGGTGTCTGTTGCATCTGCGAGGACTTTTCCGACTACCGGTACAAAATTGCCCGATACATATTTCGCAGCTCTGATCGTAACCCCATCGGTTACGGAACTGGTCGCCCCTTGAACAGATATGACTCCTAGGAAAATGGTCAGGATGACCCCGAGTAATCCAACTCCAAGCAGTCTAAGCAGGTTGGCAAGCTGTGTTAGCTTGTACTTGTCTGTTAAGGAACTAACTAAATGTAGAACCGCCGAGAAGAACAGGAGCGGAAATACGATTTTGTAGATCAGTACGCCTATCGTGTGAATCATAAATACGATGAGCGGATGTGTGACCGTTACAGTGACAATGTTCCCCATGGAAGCAAGAAGTGCGAACAGTAGAGGAATCATGGCTAGCATAAAATCAATCATTCGATCGATTGCATCTTTGGCATATCCAATCGCAACACTAAAACTGTTTATCGAGATAACGATAATGACCATATAACAGATCGCATATGCTACTTTGCTGATCGTACTTTTTTCAAAGGCGGTTTGTAGTGTTTCCAGAATCATGCTCAAGATGTTTAGCATAATGATCGTAACGAGAAGTTTTGCATTGAAGAGGATCTCGTGCAGTAAAAACTTGCCGATGGCAGCAAATATATTTTTGAGACTTAGTGTCTCTCCGCCAGGCATCAGCATGTCCATAAAAGAAGGAAGCTGACCATCTGGGAAGAAACCTCCATACTCATCGATTAATGACTGCCAATACTTCTCCACTTGCTCCGTCGGTAGCTCCTCAACTTGCTTATTCGCCCAATCCGTTACGGGTGAGCTCGCGAACACCTCGTTTGTAAGAGCAAAGAAGAGACATAACATCAACACTACAATTACGTTCTGATTGCGGAAGCGACTGGACATTTTCATCACATCTTACATCCTCCGCCTCTTTATACCGGCAGCAGCTTCATCACTGTCTCGATAATAATGCTGATAATCGGTACAGCGAGTACTAGGATCAGTACTTTGCCGGCTAGCTCAATTTTGGATGCTATGCTTTCCTGGCCCGCATCCCGAACAATTTGTGCGCCAAATTCCGCGATATATGCAATACCAATGATTTTCAGTATCGTCTTTAAATGAATCTCATCCATACCTGAGGATTCGGCCATCCTCTCCAGTACCTGAATCACAGCACCGATTTTACCGATGACAAACATAAAAATCACAATACCTGCTGTTGTCGCAATCACGAATGCGAACAGAGGTTTTTGTTCTTTGACAACCAGAATCAGGATGGTGGCTATGAGCCCAAGTCCTACGATTTGAATGATTTCCATTTCTAATCACCTGTTAGATAAGCCTCTATTTAATGAAACAGGAAAATTGATTTGATCTCCTGCAACAAGTTGTCTAGCATCCGTATCACCATGAACAAAACCACAACAAATCCGATTAATGTAACCCAGTGCGCCATATCTTCTTTGCCCATCTGCTTTAATACGGTATGAATCATGGCAATAATAATACCGATTCCTGCGATCTGAAAAATCGCATTCACTTCTAAATTCATCTATCCATGGCACCTCACTATAAGATCAGGATGACGATCAGCGCCCCGACCAGAAGACCAAGACTGCGGCTCATCTTTTCATATTTCAATTGATCCTCCCGGGCTGTGATTTCTTCATGATTCAGCTGCTGAATGGCAAGCGTAATATGTTTATTCTGTTCCTCTCTATCGCTTGTCCCCAGGCTTAGACTCAACTGAAGGATCACTTCTTTCTCCGGTTGTTTCATGGCCGTCTGGCTCCAGTACTTATCTATCGCATAGTGAAAGCTTTCGTTTGCCGAATGCCCTTGGGGAGAGTTCATATGCTTTGCAGCCGCCATGAAAAGACGTCCAAGTGGTTCAGATGCTTGCGATCCTATTTTTTGAAGTGCATCTGCAAGCGGGGTATAACTATAATTAATTTCCGTCAGCAGACGCTGGAAGATAAGCACAAGTTCTCTAATCTGCTTAGGTCTTGAAGCAAAAAGATTGGCTTGATACATCCCTACAAAAGTCCCCGAGATTAGTACCATCACTGCCCCAATCAACTTAAGCATAAGAACCTCCTACACTCGTAATTCCTTGTTGCTGAATGGCCCGATGCTTGCTATCCGCCATTTTGTAAGTTACTTTCTTCCCGCTGCGATCAATCATGACGTAGAGTTGAAACATTTCTTCCTGGATCAGATCTTTGATAAAAGGCCGCTTACTTAGGTCAGCCATGTCTCTGCCATGAGCACTCGCTATAACCGAGATGCCTGCGTTCAGCGCCTCTTTAATGGCCTCAGCATCTTCATCTCTGCCGATCTCATCCACAATCAGCACTTCAGGGGACATGGATCTGATTAGCATCATCATGCCTTCTGCTTTGGGACAAGCATCCATCACGTCCGTTCTTGGACCAACATCAAAAGTCGGAACTCCTTTATAGCTGCCCGCAATTTCGGAGCGTTCATCCACAATTCCGACTTTATAACTCTGCCGTTTCTCGTTCCCATGACTGATTTGCCTAGCCAAATCTCTGAGTAGTGTTGTTTTCCCTTGCTGCGGTGGAGAAACAATCAGCGTATGTTTAATCCGCGATGTCCGGTGATCTACAAGATGGGGGAGTAGCCGATCGGCTGCACCATTCACCTCTTTGGCAATCCGGACATTGAATCCGCTAATATCCCTCAAATGTTCCACTCTGCCGTTTTTGAGTACCGTTCTCCCAGCAAGTCCAATCCGGTGTCCCCCCGGGATTGTGATAAACCCTTTACGCAGTTCCTCTTCCATCGTGTAAAGAGAATGGTTGCTGATGAGATCAAGAAAACGATGGGTATCTTGCCGAGATGGCTTGTATGCTTCTGACTGTATTTTTGATGGCTTAGAATGCTGAGTTACAAAATAATGCTCCCCATTCGTGTTGATTTCCAGAGGTCTTTCTTCGCGAATTCGAACCTCCTCCAATGTCTCTAGAAGCTGTAGGGGCATATTTATCAGTATCGTTTTTAGTGGTTCAGGAAATAAATCGAGCCATTTCATTACCCAGCACTCCCATTTCCACACCTTTTTCAGGGCTTTTTCAAGGCCCTATGCGGGGCCCGTTTTGTTGGTCTTACCCCATATTTATGCCTGTACACGTTTTTTATGACGGGAATCTATCATTTTTTTAAAATACCAATTAAGAGACAAGTAACCCCCATCAGTACCCATGCCAATTTGCCAAAAGAAAGCTTGTCCGCCATCCCTACGAGTCCGATCGTTGTCGTCACCACAAGAATCATTGGGCCTACAAAAGCAAGGGTGGAATTGACCGCAAGTGCTTTTTCAACTTGATTAAACCTCAGCATAAGAAGGGCAGCGATCAGCTCTGCAGATCCTGAAAAGATACGTAAAATAGCCATAGATAATACAAATTTGTCCAATGTGGATGTCCTCCTTGCAGCTCCGTTGTCTTAGAACATATGCCAAAACTATTCTATTTATATCCTTAAAAAATAAAGAGGTAGGCACCAGCCCTTCTCCTTCTGCATATAGTAAGAATAGATAGACTACTTTAGAGGAACGGTGCAAAACTTATATTAGGGGAGGTACACCTATGCGTATCGATGTTGTTGCCAGTGCCAGTGAAATACGTACAGAGGATGTTATTCACCGCAGTGCAGTGGTTATCGATGTATTTCGGACAACGAGTACCATCGTTACCGCTTTGTCTCAAGGAGCAACCTGTATCATTCCAGTTGAGACAGTCCCCCAAGCTAAACAGCTTGGGCTAGATGGTATGTTTCTGGGCGGGGAACGCTTTTGCAAAAAAATAGCAGGGTTTGATGCGGGGAACTCACCACTGGAATATACAAAAGAATTAGTAGAAGGAAAAAAAGGGATCATGACGACCACGAGCGGAACCAGGGCCTTAATCAAAGCAGGTAAAGCTTCTTATATATTTTCAGCAGCTTTTCTTAACGCGAAAGCCTGTGCACAAGTGCTCTTGGATTTAGAGCTTGATATCGCTCTTTTATGTGCAGGACAACAGGACAGGTTAAGTATGGAAGATGCTTTATGCGCCGGTTTACTTATTGAATATATACAACAATCCTCTACACAGCCTGTTCGACTTAATGATTTGGGATTGGTTGTTCATCAGGCCTATCTTGGTAGTGAGGCAAGTTTACGAGAAACGTTAAAAGAAAGTAGTGAGGCGAAGAGATTAACTAAGCAAGGTCGTGAAGAAGATGTAGACTATTGCTTAACGAAAAATTTATTTACCCTTGTACCCGTTATGGAAGATCAAAGTTTGATTCCTTGGAAAACTAGAAGAGATCAATAATATTACAAAAAAAAGGACCTACACGATGAACGTGTAAGTCCTTTTTTTGTATTTATTGTTATTATCGGCGGTCTTGAGGCCCACCAACAAAAGCTTGCACTTCTGTATCTAGATTATACGCCGTATGAAGAGCACGAATGACTTCGTTCAGCTTAGTGCCTTCAACAACACATGACACCTTAATCTCGGATGTGCTTACCATTTTGATATTAACGCCTTGGCTGGAAATTACCTCAAACATCTGTGCAGCAACTCCTGGATGACTAACCATGCCTGCACCGACAATCGAAATTTTAACCAAATGATCTTCAGATGTGACTTCACGAAACGGTAGAACGTTCTTCATTGCATGAATCACTTCAATGGCACGCTCACGATCATCCAGAGTAACGGTAAAGGAGAAGTCAGCTTTGCCATCACTAATTCCACTTTGAACGATAATGTCAACGTCAATTTGTTCTTTGGCTAAAGCACCAAACATACCTGCGAGTACGCCTGGAATATCTTCAACTCCTAAAATACTGATACGCGCTACATTTTTGTCGTAGGCAATACCACTTACTACTACTCCCTGTTCCAATGCCGCTTCCTCCTTCACTACCGTTCCTTCGTTATAAGTAAAACTGGACCGAACCACCAAAGGTACCTTGTTATGCTTCGCGTATTCGACGGCACGCGGATGCAAAACAGCTGTACCGAGGTGGGCAAGCTCCAGCATTTCATCATATGAGATTTCACTGAGTTTACGAGCAACTTTGACGATTCGTGGGTCAGTAGAGTATACCCCGTCTACATCTGTGTATATTTCGCAAGCATCCGCCTTGATCGCAGCAGCCAGAGCAACTGCAGTAGTATCAGACCCACCGCGTCCTAGCGTTGTTATTTCTCCCTCTTCAGAAATACCTTGGAATCCGGCAACGATAACAATTTTGCCTTCTTTCAAAGATCGCAATACACGTTCAGGCCGGATATCCGTAATTCGAGCTTTCCCGTGAACCGGTTCTGTCCGAAATCCTGCTTGCCATCCAGTATAAGAGACCGTTTCCCGGCCCAAGCTCTGAATTGCCATTGACAACAAAGCGATAGAAATTTGCTCTCCCGTTGTCAGCAACATATCCATTTCACGTGCAGGAAGCTTGTCATTTAATATTTTTGCCTGATCAATGAGTTCATCTGTTGTATCTCCCATAGCGGAGACGACAACAACACATTCATGTCCTTCATCTTGTTTCTGGGCAACGCGTTTTGCAACTCGCTGCATGCGCTCTGTATCTCCTACAGAACTTCCTCCGAATTTCATTACAAACAAAGACAAACCAAGCTCACTCCCTACCCTTACAAGTATAAAACATCATTATTTATTCGGGGTAAGCCATTTTACGCTTACCGTACATTTAAACAGTATAATACGAAACCAAGAAACTGGTAACCCTCTTTTGCTGTAAATCATTGAAGAAATCTTTTCACTTCTCCGCATAACTTGTCAAAATACAACAAAATCCTCTGCGAACAATCTGCAGAGGACTTTGTAAATAACAATATCTTTATTATGCGCGGGAGCTATATTTACCTTCACGTGTATCAATGATCAGAACATCGCCTTCATTGATGAACAAAGGAACTTGTACATTCAGACCCGTTTCTACTTTCGCATTTTTAGTAGCACCAGTTGCCGTGTTACCTTTAATACCTGGCTCTGTTTCAATTACTTTCAGCTCTACAGAGTTCGGGAGGTTGATTCCAAGAATTTCTCCTTGGTAGCTAACAATGTTTACATTCATGTTTTCTTTAAGGAAGTTAAGTTCCCATTTCAATTGATCGCTTGTAAGCGTAAATTGATCGTAAGTTTCGTTGTCCATAAATGTATGCTCGTCTGCACTTGCATACAAATAAGATACGCCACGGTTGTCAATTTGAGCACGGCCAATCGTTTCGCCTGCACGGAATGTTTTTTCTACCGTGTTACCGTTACGAAGGTTTTTAAGCTTGGAACGAACAAATGCCGCTCCTTTACCTGGCTTAACGTGTTGAAAATCTAGAACTGTAAAAATATCACCGTCAACTACAACGGTCAAACCTGTTTTAAAATCATTAACTGAAATCACTAAAAAACCCCTCCTAATTATAATTACAACGTGATTAAATCTTTCTTTGAGTGCGTCAAAATAGAAATACCAGATTCCGTAATTACTACATCATCTTCAATCCGAACGCCTCCGATGTCAGCAAGGTAGATTCCTGGCTCCACCGTAACGACCATTCCCGGTTCAAGAATATCATCACTGAGTTTGGATAAGCGCGGCGACTCATGAACTTCCATACCGAGGCCATGTCCCGTGCTGTGACCAAACTGGTCTCCGTATCCATATTTCGTAATGATGTCTCTTGCGAGCGCATCCGCTTCCCGACCTGTCATACCTGGTTTTAAATGTTCCAAAGTATGTAATTGAGCTTCCAATACGATATCGTAAATTTCAAGCAACTTGGCAGCTGGTGTACCCACTGTGATGGTCCGTGTCAAATCTGAACAATACCCATCCAAAAGTGCACCAAAATCAAAAGTGATGAAGTCACCTTTCTCAATTACCTTATTGCTGGCAACGCCGTGCGGCATTGCTGAACGTTTGCCGGAAGCTACAATTGTATCAAAGGAAGAAGATGTTGCACCATGCTTACGCATAAAGAATTCAAGTTCAAGGTCTGCTTCGCGTTCTGTCATGCCTGGCTTCACGACTGTCAGAATATGAGCAAAAGCAGCATCTGCCAAATCCGCAGCACGCTGCATAATGGCAATCTCGTTCTCATCTTTATATAACCGAAGTTTTTCAACAAGTCCGCTCACTGGAACCAGATTCACAGGCTTAAGTTGATCGGTGTATGCTTCATGAGTTGCAAACGTAATAAGATCCTTCTCAAATCCTAGAGACTGAATCCCCTCTTTACTCAACAATTCTTTTACCGTTTCCATCGGTTTCGCACCATGTTCTACGACAGTGAAGCCGGTAGCTTGCTGCGGAGCCTGTGTCATATAACGAAAATCAGTAAGCAAATACGCTTCTTGAAGCGTTACGAGTACGTAACCTGCTGAACCAGTGAAGCCGGTAATGTACCTTCTGTTAATCGGGCTTGTTACCAAAATAGCTTCCAGTCCTTGTTCTTGCAAAGCCTTACGTAGTTTCAACACGCGGTTGTTCTCCATGATTATACCTTCTTTCTTCGTCTTCAAGCCAGTTTCAGTTCTCGCTCTCCGCTCGAATCTCCAGATAACGTATCATGGCCTGCAGATCATGCTCATAGCTGTAGGCACCGAATCCGGCATTATGACTGATGGTTTCTGGTGCAATCACTGACGTGTGCCGAAACGATTCACAAGCATGAACGTCAGGGCCAATGGAGCTCAAAGTGGTAGGGTTCTTCACTGTGCTCAGCGCATCACGAATCGCATAACTGTAATGAGTAAAAGCTCCTGCGTTAAGTAATATTCCGTTCACTTGTCCCAAGGAATCATGAATAGGGTCAATTAAATCCCTTCATGATTCGATTGATAAACAGTAATCAACTACGGACAACTTCTCCGCTTGAGCGAAGAAATAACTTCCATTTTCTGAAGAGTTTGCTTACCATAAATGCCAGGATCACGTATACCAAGCAAGTTAAGGTTCGGGCTATTCATGACCCCTATCCGCTTCCTATGCGGGAACTACCTTCCCCTGCCGATAACCATTTGCTATTTTACCACACCGAGTAAGGGATTGAGAAGTTTTTTTGAATGTAGTCTTAGGCTGTTTCCGGCTCACGTTTCCGCTCATCTGTAAACTCCATGGCAACGGAGTATCCGATAAATAATCCCCATAACAAAAACAGACAAAATTCTGAATAAATCGTGTCCCAAGTTACCTCGGTGATAGGTTTCACCATCCCTAAGAGCGGCCCGAGCCATACAAAAATAAGTAGCCACCAAAGAATACCGTAAATTATTCCAGGAATCGGTCCTTTCAATTTACGAACAGTAAAGGTGTACAGGAGTGTCGCAATTAATGAAAAAACGATAAAAAACAGCCATCCTACCCACTGCCCTTGTGCCTTATAAATAAAGGAATGTTTGAAAAATGGTTCTGCTAGAAACCCTGTAGGGATAACAGTAAAATGAAAAATATAGAAAACCCACTGAACTCCTCCCCAAATCAAACCGGCAAAAAAACCGATTTCCAGAGAAAAAAGTAGTGGATTGGTTCGTTTATTTCTATTCTGCTGGTGGTTCACTTAAGATCCTCTCCTCATCATCTATTCGTGTGATGTAAATTCATGCTATAGCATGTAGTATGTGCAAATTCCAAATCGTTACTCAAAACTAGAAATTGCTGGCTAAAAAAGATACAATAGAGTTAATGAAGAGAATAGGAAGGTGAAATCTTTGCCTCAAGAATCAAAACCAGTAGCTTACGGTGGCCAGGCAGTTATAGAAGGAGTTATGTTTGGCGGAAAACATGTAAATGTTACAGCAGTAAGACGAAAAAATCAGGAAATCACTTTTCTAGAAGTACCGAAACAGGATAAATCCTGGGTTGTGAAACTAAGAAAAATTCCATTTATACGTGGGATTGTAAGTTTAGTTGACTCAAGCGCAAAAGGTACTAAACATCTTAATTTTTCGGCTGACGCTTATGCTGATGACGAACTGACAGAAGAAGAACGAAGTGAACAAAAAGAGAGCGAACAATCTGGCTGGAGCCTGTCCATGGTTATAGGCGTAGCTGCTGTCGGTGTTTTGTCTTTTGTATTTGGTAAAGTCGTTCTAACCGCTGTACCCGTTTTTATTGAGGATTTTTTGTTTGGTAACACAGACATGAGTAAGTTTAGCCACACCTTTATTGAAGGTATAATTAAAATATTACTGGTATTTATGTACCTGTACTTCATATCACTTACACCAACGATCAAGAGACTGTTCCAATATCATGGTGCGGAGCATAAAGTAATCAGTGCCTATGAAGCAGGAGTAGAACTTACTCCGGCAAATGTACAAAAGTTCAGCCGACTCCACTACCGCTGTGGTAGCAGCTTCCTTGTCCTCAGTGTTATCGTAGGAGTACTGGTGTATTCCTTGTTCTCGATCCCGTTCCCTTATGATAATGTGTGGGAGCGTGTTGGGCAGCGACTCATGCTTTTACCTATCGTTTTGGGGCTATCGTTTGAAGTTCTCAAGTTTACCAATGCAGTACGTGATATTCCTGTTCTTCGTTATCTTGGGTACCCAGGACTATGGCTACAGCTCCTGACTACGAAAGAACCAACCGATGATCAGGTTGAAGTATCCATTGCCTCGTTTAATCGTATGCGCGAACTGGATGCGGAGCTTGCGAATGCACCAGTGAATGTAACCATTACAAGCGGAAATCTGGATCCTGTGAAAGGATGAGATGGAAGATGATGAAACATGGTGTTGTTTTCTTTACGGTTATGGCTCTGGCGGTTTATCAATTCATTTTGTTAGCTATAAGCGGAGCTTGGAGTCAACTTTTACTCCCCATAATTCTAATAGGCTTGATGTTGTGGTTTTATTTGAAGCCACCACGTACTTATGCAAGTCATGGAAAGAAACAACCAAAAGTTAAACCGTCAGCAGCAACGATGGCGAAGCTCGGGCAGACCAAAAATGGAACGAAACCTGCTTCAACAGCTAAAAAAAGAAAAGATTATCCCTTCCATGTAATTGAAGGCAATAAAAAAGATAAAAATGATCCAGATGTTCCCAAATATCATTAAAAGGTCATGAAAGAACCCCATCAGACGTTGTCGGTCTGTGGGGTTCTATTTTTATATCTGTGTGTAATAGTGAATATAAGGCCTTAAATGAAATGAATTCCTTATTTATTAAAATAGGAGGTCAGAGCTTCCACCAATCCAAGTGGATTTTTAGTTAGATACTGACTGCTGAAAAAGATGGAACCTGTTATATCTTCATATTGCTCGTTATACTTAAGCTGATTAATGATTTCCTCTGACGTTTGCCAACCTACCTCAGTCGTACCTAATTTGTAAGGAGAATGACCGATATATAGATCGACATCCGTTCCCTTCACCTCGTTCGCCCACCAGTCAACCAGCACATCATACCTTGCTGCGGTGAACGACATACTCCAGTAAATCTGCGGAGCTACATAATCAATCCACTCTTGTTTCACCCATGTTCTAACATCGGCATACATATCATCATAGGCAGTTACACCGGCTTTGGTATTAGAACCTGTAGAATCTTTAGCAATGTTTCTCCATACACCAAAAGGACTGATCCCGTATTCTACAGACGGTTTAGTCTGCTTAATACTTTGTCCTAGGTTTTGAACGAAATGATTAATATTATCTCTTCGCCAATCCTCTTTATTCGTAAATTTGCCTGTATTAAATTGTTTATATGCTGCATCATCATTAAAAGTTGTGTTTGATGGATAGAAGTAATCATCCAGATGAACACCATCGATGTCGTAATTGTTTACTACTTCCATAATGGCATCAATAATATGTTGTCTAGCCTCAGGAATACCTGGATTAATATACATTTGGTTTTTTGCAGTTACAATCCATTCCGGATGTTGCTTCACTACGTGATTCGCTGCAAGACCGCTTGTGTTCGTTGTTGTACTGGCACGAAATGGATTAAACCAAGCATGAAATTCCATTCCCCGTTTATGTACTTCTTCAATCATGAAAGCAACCGGATCATATCCTGGGTTTAAGCCTTGTGTACCTGTAAGTACTTTATTCCAAGGTACCAGTGTCGATGGATATATCGCATCCGAAGCTCCTCGTAATTGAACAAACACACTATTAATTCCCATAGATTGAAGAGCATCCAATTCCTTAATAAAATCTTGCTTTTGTTTGTCTATATTTTTAGTAGAGCCAGATTTGGGCCAGTCTCCATTGATTGTAGATATCCAAGCTCCTCTTATTTCCATACTTGGTTCTCCTGGTACACTTGGAATTTCAGGCTCTGATGGCCATAAATTCGTAGTTGTCAGTTTAATCGTTTTGGCTGATTGATTCCATGTCACTTGTAATCCCAAATGTTCGCTTACAAACCGGAGTGGAACCATGACCCGCCCTTTAATAATCTCGACTGAAGTTGTTAAATTTACGTTCTTTCCGTTTACAACACCGGTTGACTTCCCATTTGTTAATGAGATTGAAGTATACATCCCTTGGATGTTTACCGTTTTTGTCGCCTGATTCCATTTAGTAGAAGCTCCAATTCCTTCACTGATCACTCGAAGGGGAACCATCGTTACATTATCTTTAGGCTTCAAATAAGGGGCAACATCGGTCTTAAGCTGATTTCCATCCAAATAAATTGTGATTTCTCCGGCACTAGCTGCTGAAACAACTGGAGCACCTTGCATTACTAATAATATAACTAGTAACATAGCAAGGCATTGCTTGACTTTCCTCATAAAACGTTGTCCTCCATAGCATTAAAATTTAGTAAAATAAACCATTTGCTATAGTAATAGACGTCATTTCATACTGAAAGTTGCGACTTAGATAGAAAAAGACCATTCTATTTTCATAGAATGGTCTCTTTTTATGATTCGTTTGTTAGTTCCTTATGGATGTTTTGTAAATCCTGCAGCCTTGCATCATCTCTGCGGAAATACTCTACGAGAGTCTCAATACAGGTAATGGAATCCCAACTGAGGTGATGTTCAATCCCTTCCACGTCTCTGTATATGTTTTCGTCCTGCACCCCAATGATGGTCAAAAATTGTTCGAGCAGCTCATGGCGATCCATCAGCCTTTTCCCAATTTTTTTACCTTTTGGCGTGAGTATCAGGCCTCGATACTTCTCATAAATTAAATAATCGTCTTTATCCAGCTTCTGAATCATCTTCGTTACAGAGGATGGATGTACTTCGAGCCCTTCCGCAATATCAGATACACGCGCATACCCTTTTTCATCGATCAACTTATAAATTCGCTCCAAATAGTCTTCCATACTGGGCGTTGGCATGTGCCTAACCTCATTTCATTAATGAACTAGCGTCCTTGCGGCCGAGTAAGTTTGCTCTTGTAATGATACATGTTATCAGTTGTGATTGGCAAGTCCCGTGGGGCCTGGATTCCTTTTTCATACATAATGTTTCCACGTTTAAGAATAAGATCGGCTTGGCAAAATACTCAGTAAACTGACTAAGTCGAGAGGAGCTTTCCCATGCCGACTCAATTGTTAGAAAGACCCGAACGCAAAGTTAAACCCACGAAACCCTTTGTACCTGACCTAGTCTATTTTGAACCAAGTGCTCTGGATTATCCAAAGGGTCAACGTATTTTAGAGTGGGTTAAAGAAAAGAACATAGAATATCATATGACATCTTCACACAATCGGATTATGAATTTGCCCGGTGAAACGGATCAAGAGAAATATCGTATTGCGAAACGAACTTTAGTTGTCGGAATCCGCAGAACACTCAAATTTGATCAATCAAAACCATCTGCAGAATATGCGATCCCGATCTCCACAGGCTGCATGGGCCACTGTCATTATTGTTACTTACAGACCACCCTTGGAGCCAAACCCTATGTTCGGGTCTATGTAAATACGGATGACATTCTACACGCAGCAAAAGACTACATTGAGGAGCGCAAACCGGAAATCACCCGTTTTGAAGCAGCTTGTACATCGGATCCTGTAGGTCTCGAGCATATTACAGGCAACCTTGCAGATTTGATTACATTTATGGCGGATGAGGAATTTGGCAGATTACGATTTGTAACGAAATATCATCATGTTGAGCCACTTCTTCACTTAAACCACAAAGGTAACACCCGTATCAGGTTTAGTGTTAACTCTGATTATGTAATTAAAAATTTCGAACCTGCTACCTCTCGTTTTGAAGAGCGAATTGAAGCAGCCGGTAAAATTGCACATGCTGGTTATCCTCTAGGCTTTATTATTGCACCTATTATATGGCATGAAGGCTGGGAAGAAGGATACGGTGATCTACTGAAACGTCTCGCTGACACCCTTCCTAAAGATGCTACAAAAGATTTGACCTTTGAGATGATTCAACATCGTTTCACAAAAACAGCCAAAAATTTAATTGAAAAACGTTATCCTAAATCCAAACTGGAGATGGATATCGCTAAACGGGAAACCAAGTGGGGTAAATATGGTCAATATAAATATGTGTACCCCAAAGATCAGCAAGAAGCATTGCGCGAATTTATAACAGAACGGATCTTCGAATTTTTCCCGGAAGCAAAAATAGAGTATTTTACCTAAGATAACCTGACAGATTTATTTTATTCTAAAAAAGAGATGCGATCCTGAACTCCATCAAAAATGATGACGTTGCAGGAACCATCTCTTTTATCTAAGTTAAATAATCATCCAATCGGGCGTAATTCGCTGCAGCCAAATGGTAATCTGGGTCATTCTATCAGTAAAGAGCAAAATCCCCATCAAAATCATGATACTGCCTCCGACTTTCATTAATATACCAGAATACTTCGTAATCCACCGGGTCGTACCGACAAAGAAGGCAAGTATAAAAAATGGAATAGCAAATCCGATCGTATATCCGGTAATGAGTCCAATCCAAGCGCCTGGCTCGGTTGCAGCAAGGGCAATGATTGCAGTAAGAATAGGGCCGATACAAGGAGACCATCCAGCTGAAAAACCGATACCGAAAATAAATGATCCCAAGTATCCTGCCGGCTTCCATTTCATATCCATCTTACGTTCTCTCATTAGGAACTGAGGCTGGAATAATCCAATCAGCATAAGTCCCATCACGATGATTAGTACCGCAGATAACATTCGAATCAAATCTTTATACTCATGAAAAAACTCACCAAACACGCCTGCCCCAAATCCTAGCGTATAGAACACCACAGAGAATCCAAGGATAAAGGCAAGCGTATGACTTAGGGTCCGCAAACGTATTTCTCGCTTATTTTGCTCATTCTTTAGCTGCTGTACTGACAAACCGGTTATGTATGACAAATACGAAGGATAAAGCGGCAAACTGCACGGTGACAAAAAAGAAGCAATACCTGCTCCGAAAGCAAGCCACACGTTGACATCAGGCATTAAGGGAACGCCTCCTCATGAGTTAGGGATTCGAGCAGACAAAAGTCTACGTTCGGACCCCTTTTTTCCCAAGCATAATTACAATAAGCAATCCAATCAGCAATAGAACAATGGTTGCACCAGGTGCCAAGTTCCATATCCCTGCAATAACAAGACCTGCAATGACGGCGATCTCCGAAATAATGACAGATAAAATAATGGAGGTTCGGAAGCTCTTTGCAATCAACAAGCTGATGGCTACCGGAATCGTTAATAACGCAGAAACAAGCAGTGCTCCGACGATTTTAATAGCCGTACTGATGACAAGAGCTGTCATGATCGTAAGCAGCATATTTAAAATTTTGACAGGTAGACCGGTTACGGCTGCTGCATCTTCTTCAAAACTAAGTAGAAAAAACTCTTTATGGAAAAGTGCCACAACGACAATGACGATCACGGTTACAATACCTACAACCATCAGATCGAGACTGTCCAGTGTGTAAATACTACCGAATAAATAACTCATCACATCAGCATTATAACCCTTGCCCAGCGTGAAAAATAATGAAGCCAGCGCGACTCCACCTGACATGATGATGGCAATGGATAACTCCGCATAACTTTTATAGGCTTTGCGTAGTTTCTCAATACCGAACGATGCAATGACCGCAAACACAAGCCCAGCAGCAATCGGATAGACCCCGATTAGAAAACCAAATGCCACACCTGCGATGGTAACGTGAGACAGCGTGTCTCCAATCATAGAAAGTCTCCGCAATACTAAAAACAACCCAATCAGCGGGGCTGTGACACCGATGAGAATACCACCGACTAGTGCCCGCTGAAAAAAATCACTCGTTAAAATTTCCAATCTTCACGACTCCTTCAACCCTTATAACACAGAATGTTGCAAATCTGTCTGAACACAGTTCTCCAGATCATGAGAATGACGAACATAAAATTTTATTTTACCATTTTCCTGCTGTGGTTCCCTGCCTAGATATCCTTCTATCATATCAATATCATGAGATACCATCAGGAATGTCATATGGTGGTGCTTATGCATGTGAGTAATGAGCTCAAAGAAACTAGCTTGTGTCTCGGCATCAATGCCCACAGTAGGTTCATCTAGAATAAGCAGGTCAGGATGATTAATGAGCGCCCGGGCCAAAAATGCACGCTGTTGTTGACCTCCGGACAACTGACCTATTCTTTTATCCGCCAAATCTTCAATCCGCATCACTTCAAGAGCATCATCACATTGCTGTTTATGCTTCTTGGTCATTCTGCGGAAGATATGCTTGTTATTGTATAATCCGGAAAGAACAACTTCTCGAACGGTTGCTGGAAATAGCGGATTAAAAGCATTCTTCTGAGGTACGTATCCAATACGTTCCCAGTCTTTAAATTTGCCGATGGATTGTCCGAACAATCGGATATCTCCGTCGCCTGGAGGTAACAGTCCGACCAACATGCGCATGAGCGTCGTTTTGCCCGCTCCATTAGATCCAATGACGCCAACAAAGTCTCTTTCCTTTACAGTAAGGTTCAGGTCCTTAATTACTTGCTGCTCACCGTAAGAAAAACAGAGATTCTCAATCTCCAACACCGGATCATGACATAAAATATTGTCTTTTAGCATGGTCTTCCTTCCTTCTTCCTAAGCTATGCTCTATAAAACATCAAGTATGATCACATTCTATTGTAAAGCTGTTACGAGATTTTGCAAATTTTTCTCCATGAGAGTAAAATAGTTTTCTCCATTTTGAAGTTGTTCCTCCGTGAGGCCTTCCACAGGGTTTAGAACCATAGTTTCAACGCCTGCTTCAGAAGCAAGGGTTTTGGCTAGTTTATCTGATACCAACTCTTCAAAGAAAATGTAACGAATCCCTTCTTCTTTTACCAGATTCGCAAGTTTTACAATATCTTGCCCTCTAGGCTCTGCATCGGGTGACAACCCCATAATGGAATGCTGTGTTAGTCCGTAATCTCTTGTTAAATATCCAAATGCCTGATGGGAAACAACAATTTCATTTTTAGATACACTAGACAGTTGTTCTGTAAATTTGGCATCCAGCTCATCAAGCTGTTGTTTCAAACCATTATAACGTTCTTCATAACCTGCTTTATGTTCTGGATCAGCTTCGACAAGGCTATTCTTAATGTTCTCAGCCATTACAAGTGCTGATTTCGGACTTACCCAAGTATGAGGGTCAACAGAACCATGATTATGTCCGTCATCTGCGTGGTCCTCACCTTCATGCGCATGATCTTCTGATTCACCATCAGAATCAATAAGGTTGATACCATGACTTACTTCTACTGCCTTCACATTTGAATCTTTGTTAAGACCTTTCAAAAAATTAGGAACCCATGCTTCAAGGCCCGCTCCATTATACAGAAATAATCCTGCTTTTGAAGTATTCACAATATCTTGACTTCGTGGTGTCCAGTCATGTGGTTCAACCCCTGTTGGCAGCAAATTAATTACATTCACATCATCTCCGCCAATCGTCTTCGTAAACTCGTAGATCGGATAAAAACTCGTCACTACATTAAATTTATCCTCTGAAATTTGCCCTTGTGAGGAATTTGTATTATTGCCGCAGGCAGACACTATCATCATCACTACAGTTACAATTGCAATTGTCAACAATGTACGAGTTCTTTTAGCAGAACCTATAAAGCCAGTTGTCATTCGATTCACTCCGTATCCTTTTTAATCGTAATCGTAATGATTACTACTAGGTAGTAGTATAGGTTGCCTATTACAGGTTGTCAATACTTTTTCAAACAGAAAAGCGCCCCCTAAAGGACGCTTCTTGCCGCACACCGTATTCAGAAATGACGCAAGTCCTTCATCCTACGAGTATGCACTTTTTTATTCAATTATAAGCTCAAAGTGAATAACTTACTTCACAATCGCTCCATTTGGCATATTTTCTGGAACGGTGGCAAGAGTCAGTTGATCTCCATGTGATGCCGCCAAAATCATACCTTGCGATAATTCACCACGAAGTTTAACCGGCTTCAGGTTCGTTACACAAATGACTTTACGACCTACCATTTCCTCCGGCGTATAGAATTTCGCAATGCCCGATACTACCTGACGTTGTTCGTATCCAAGATCCAGTTGTAGCTTCAGCAGTTTATCTGCTTTTTTCACAGGCTCGCAAGCGATGACTTGAGCCACGCGAAGTTCTACTTTTGCGAAATCTTCAATCCCGATCTCCGGTAAACCTTCTGGTGCGCTGACTTCTTTGGATTCAGCTTCTTTTACCGCTTCTGGTTTTACTCCGCCAGACATGGCACTGGCAATATAAGCAACCTCTTGCTCTACATCTAGCCTTGGGAAAATCGGCTCCCCTTTACGAAGCTCATTACCTTCTGCGATAAGTCCTGCTTGTTTCGAACTATCCCAAGTAGTAAGTTCACCTTCCGTGATATTGAGCTGCTCCCAGATTTTACGAGGGGCCTGAGTCAAGAACGGCTGTAGCAAAATGGAAGCCACACGAAGGGACTCCACTAGGTGAGCCATAACCGAAGCCAGTTCCTCATTTTTCGCTTCATCCTTTGCAAGAACCCATGGCTGAGTTTCATCAATATATTTATTACAGCGGCTAATAAACTGTCCAATGGACGTTAGGGCAACCGAGAATTCCAGATTCTCCATCGCTTCCTCTACTTTTTGTACCGTAGTTAGAGCAAGTTCTTCCATTCCTGCATCGAAAGGCGTAACTCCAGAACGATAAGCTGGCGTCTTGCCATCAAAATATTTATGAACCATAGCTACTGTACGATTCAACAAATTACCTAGATCGTTCGCCAGATCTGAATTCACACGCTCTACAAAACTTTCTGGAGTGAAAGTACCGTCTGAACCAAAAGGTACTTCACGAAGTAAGTAATAACGCAAAGAATCTAGTCCATAACGATCAATCAAAGTAACCGGATCTACCACGTTGCCTTTCGATTTGGACATTTTCCCATCTTTCATGAGCAACCAACCGTGAGCGAATACTTTCTTCGGCAGAGGAAGATCCAGAGCCATCAGCATAATCGGCCAGTAAATCGTATGGAAACGTACAATTTCCTTACTCATCAAATGAACATCTGCAGGCCAGAACTTGTCATACAGTGCCTTGTCATCTGTGCCATATCCTAGAGCAGTGATATAGTTAAGAAGCGCATCAATCCACACATAAACCACGTGTTTTGGATCACTTTTAACTTTTACACCCCAATCGTAACTTGTACGGGATACCGCCAAATCTTCCAAACCTGGTTTGATAAAATTGTTTATCATCTCATTTTTGCGAGACTTCGGCTGAATGAATTCCGGATTTTGCTCATAATACGCCAATAAACGATCCGCGTATTTGCTCATTTTGAAGAAATAGCTTTCTTCTTTTACGAGTTCTACTGGATGTCCACTGTCCGGGCTTTTACCGCCAATGATTTTGCCTTGCTCATCTTTAACGGTGTCCACCAGCTGTGTCTCTGTATAGTAGGTTTCATCAGGAATGCTGTACCAGCCTTCATATTCCCCTTTATAAATGTCACCTTGCTGTACTAGACGTTCAAACACATCCTGAACAACCTTCGTATGTCTTACTTCGCTCGTCCGAATGAAATCATCATTTGAAATATCAAGCTTTTTCCACAGATCTTGAATGCCAGCAACAATGCCATCTACAAACTCAATTGGTGTCTTTCCCGCTGCTTGCGCTTTTTGTTCGATTTTTTGTCCATGCTCGTCGGTACCCGTCAAATAACGAACTTCATATCCTCTGAGCCTTTTGTACCTTGAAATAGCATCCCCTGCTACCGTTGTGTAAGCATGCCCAATATGCAATTTGTCACTTGGGTAATAGATTGGTGTTGTAATGTAAAATGTTTTCTTTTCCGCCATTGCTATAACCTCCATTAAAATAGTATGTACCTGCCCTTTGTTTAAAGTTCAAAAAAGTTCAAAAGACAATACAAAAAGACCCTCATCCCGTATGGGACGAGAGTCTGTTATTCTCACGTGGTACCACCCAAATTCCCTGTATCCTTACGGATTGCAGGCTCAACCGGTCTTCTTCATATCTAACCGGACCCATTAACGCTGGCACACGCCACTCCCTTACCTCTCTCCTTATATAAAGGAGCAGACGGCTCGAAAGCAGTTCCTCCAGGACCATTTTCCAGCGATCCCCAGACCGGTTTGCAGCTTCCCCGGCTCTCTGTACTGTGGATGTAAACTGTACTTATCCCTTCATAAGAAACATATGAATTTATCAAAATGATACTAAACCTATGCAATCCATGTCAAGGTGATCGTGCACCAATAAACCTAGGATAAGGGTGGATTTTCGCTTCCTTTTTTCGGAGGAACCAAATCCACGCCTCCTGGATGAAATGGATGACATTTCATGATCCGTTTGGCAGAGAGCAGCGAACCTTTTACTGCACCATGAACTTCAATTGCTTCCAGTGCATAAGCCGAACAAGTTGGATAAAATCGACAACTAGGTGGTTTGAGTGGTGATACAAATTTACGATAAAATTTCACCGGTGCTTTTGCTACAGTTCGAGTAAGCTTCATTATTACTGACCCTTTGGAGAAACTTGATTCTGTCCTAGCTCAGATGACACTTTACCGGCTACTTGACATTCTTTACAATAACCAAAGATCTCAAACTTATGCTCTACCACTTGAAATTGATCTGGAGTATCCGTAAGTTGCATAGGACAAAACTCGATCGGAAGTGTCTTTTGACACTGTAAACATATCAAATGGTGATGGTGATGTCCCGAACTACAAGAAGCTTTGAACTTAACTCCGTCCTCAAAGATCACCTGTTCAAGCACGCCAAGTTCCTGCATGACTCTAAGGTTTCGATAAACCGTATCAAAACTGAGCCCACTGTATGTCCGGCCCATATATTCGTATACATCCTTCGGTGACAAATAACCTTCTGATTCAGCAAAAAGCCTAGCGAGTGTTTTACGTTGATCCGTAATACGAAGTCCTTGGCTGGACATCGTTTCAATAATCTGATTCGTTGACAGCATGACTTTTACCCTCCCGTCATACCAAATCTGTCTATAACTCTATAATGCCCGAAATGACTGATCACGTCAACGAACATAACGGCTACTTTCATCTATATAGAAAAGGGCTCTTTACACAAGAGCCCTCATCTATCATGTTCTACTGTTACTCATTTATTGGGTTTGGAAGTGGTGCAATAAGTAGGTTCACCGGTAGACTACTTGCCGGCGCTGCAGTCAGAAGAATTTCCACTTTACGCTCATAGTCGCCTGTCCGATATAGAACTGCCTGTTCATGAGGCGCCTTCACAGCTCCTCCTGAATAAAGCGGGGTGATCTCACCATTTACCATGGCGTAACCCGTGTAGGTACCCCCTCTTGGATTAAAGGAGATCAACGTGTTTGGTGCGACACGATCCAAAGTAATTTTATACAATACACCAAAATTTCCGGAGTTAGAAGCTCCTACACCGACCATTGGGTCTATCCCGGACAGATTTGGGTCATCTTTATTGTCTCCGAGTACGAGTCGCTGTGGTTCTTCTCCAAGCCGCTCGCTATACTTAATTTCTCTTGTTGCATTCGGATAAGTTCCACGGTTATGAACTCCATCCCGATCTAGGATTGGAAGTGTATTCACTACTTTCAGTGGATCTAGACTTTCGTCAATAATCACAACTCTATATTCAATAGGATAATCGCTATATACATCAGAGAATAAAGAAATAATCTCACGCTGTTTCATACTGGTCTTGCTCACATCCGTTAGGATGAGTTTGCTTTCTCCTGGTTTTAATGTAGTAGTCGATCGCTTCGAATCATCCTGCATGGATGCAAAATACCGCTGCACTGCATTTTTACCTGCTGCCTGCGCGATTGTCGTAGGCCCAGCAAACCCTAAATTTTCTGTCTGCACAGTGGCTGTAGCTGAATTTTTATTCGTCGCTACGACGTACATCTTCACTTTTTTGCCGGTGTTATTCAGATGATGAAGTAAGAACCGGGTGTTCCCAACAACCGTATCCTTATAAACGATCCCTTCCTTGTTTACCGTTTCCGGGCTGTTGCTCCGAATTAACGTACTCGGTTGATCACTATACGTATAGTTCACTTTTGACCATGTAGGCACAACAGAACCGTCAAATGAAAATTTCTCACCGATAGGGGTAAATAACTGATTAAACTCAGTGACCGTATAGAGCGTTTCATTCGTAATAGTGATCGTTTTCTCATAAGTGTTTGTAAGCCCTTTATTATCGGTTACTTTCAGACTGATGGTTTTAGGACCTGGGGTAAAAAAGGCCTGCGCGTTATTACTCCATTCCGTTTTAGCAATGGCCTCATCATCAGAACTCTGATCAGTGTATGTTATTGGCTCACCCATCTTATATTGTTCTTTATCCGTCACAAACTGCGCTACTGGCCGTTGATTAGGACGTAGGACGTTAACCGAGATCGAATAAGGATCACTCCAAGTTCCGCTCGAATCTTGTACATAGTATTTGACTGTATATTTACCAGGCGCTTCAAATACATCCTTTTTCCCTTCCCAACGCTCATTAATGATGGGCAGTCCTTTTGGAGAAAAAGCTTCTGACTTGTACGTTACAGCTTGTCCTGCATATACCTCAGAAGGCGACACGCTAAATTTGGCAACTGGCTTTGTAGATAAGTTCATAATAATTTGTTTATTAATGTTATCTACACTATAACTGATCCCCAGCGCCTGAGTTATAGCTGTAAGCGGCACCATAAATGTATTTTGGGTCTGATAGGATGTTCCTTTCATCGTTTTGGAAACACCGTTGACCTTATATTGATTGCTATTCGTTTTAAAAATCAACTCATTAGAACCTTGAATGATGCTCGTTTCTTTGGTTGTATTGTTATATATAACACGGTATCCTACTCGATCCACCAGTGCACGGATTGGCACATAGGATACTCCACTTTTCACCTGCATCGGTTGCGGTGCAAAGTAAGTTACACCGTCTTGAATCATTTTAGTACTGTTGTAAAAAAGGATAAGTTGACTACTACTTTGTGGCTGCACCTCTGGAACCACAGGATCTTCCGAATCTTCTTCAGCATCTGAAATTTCTTTCACATCAGTAACATTTGAATCCACTTCTCCGTACACATCAGTTGTTACCGCTTCTTTCGGAGATACTTCTTCTGTACCTTGTTCTATCTCTCCCGGTACTGCACTTGCCGGGTAAGCCGCTGCAACTTGTGTAGAAACTGCTAATAAGGTAAGCAGCGTTATTTTCTTAAAGTTCATTCTCCGACTCCTTTTGTATCCATTTTTGTATATATCCCTTAACATGTCATAGTATTAGACGCGAACAGCTCCGAAAAGTTGCTCCCCTTTTATCATGAATGAACAAAAACAGCACTTCTTTGACATGAATCTTCACATCAAAGAGTGCTGTTTTTGTTGTTTTATCATTCTTTACATTAATTTATTAGTGTGGGCATTTCTGCATTAGCAACCATCATCTCACGATATTCTGAAGGTTTCATACCGTAATGTTTGTGGAATACCTTAGAGAAATAACGGCGTTCTCTGTATCCAACAGAAGCACCAATAGAAGCAATACTGCGATCTGTGCTAGCAAGTAATTTCTTTGCTGTTTCCATTCTTTCTTTCGTAATATATTCCACAAATGTTACTCCAAAGTGACTTTTGAACAGCTGGCAAAAATAGCTAGGGCTAATATTCAGCTGATCTGCCATTTCCTCAATCCCCAGATCCTGATCTAGCCGAGAAGCAATATAATCTTTAGCGGAAGATACAAGGGAACCTGCCGATCTTCTTGGTTGCTCTTCACCACAAGCTTCTGCCAATGTCAGAGCGAGTTCATAAAATTCTCTTAATGTAAGAGGCTGAAGCATCACATTCCATATTTTTTCTTCAGCTTCTGGTTTCAACACACGCATTTCATGCATTTCGCGCAACATATGAACAACAACATAATGAAAATATTTTACTGCCTTTCCCGAAAGACCGTTCGAGTTCTGACAAATAACGTTGTACAACTGTTGTAAAATGTTCAAAATTTCATTTTTATTTTGATGTCTTATTCCAAGTGTCAATCGATCTGACCAAGCACGGGACATCCAGTCGTCCTCTTCTATAGACAAATCTTTACGTAGGGTAAGATGTTCCGGCTGTTCCACAAGCATCACCGCCTGTTGTGCTTTTAGGTACTGTTCCGCAAGCAATGAGAAGACAACTTCTTCTCCCTCGGAATATAAACGTACGTGCATACCAGCTTCTTCTTCAAATGTTTGTTTTAACTCGCTCATTCGCTCTTGAATGGTGTCTCGTCTGATTTTATCGAATAGAGAACGATGCTCAATGACGATACACCATTCACCTTCTCTCGTCTGAATGACAATACCTGGAGGTACAAGACTTGCGAGTTTCTTTTCCAATGCCTCACGGACATTTTCGTGCCAAATTTTACGTTCCTGATCACTCCAAAACATAGCTCTTCGGAAGTAATCTTGTGCATCCAGTAATATAAGTGTGTAAAGACTTTTCTCCTCATCTGTACCAGACTGTGGAACACATGGATTGGGACTTTCAGACTCCCCAAGAAGCAATTCAAGCAACCATTTCCGTCTGATCCAGTTACTCATCTGCTCTTGTTGTTGAGAGCCTTCCTGCTCCTTCATTTTCCTTGCCTGAATATTCTCAGCCAACTGGCCGATGGTTTGTTCCAACTCTATATAATCGATAGGCTTGCATATGTACTCCTTAACTCCTTGTTGGAGAGCAAGCCTTGCATATTCAAACTCTTGATAACCAGTTAGCAGCAATATTTCGCCATTCCCACCCTGGTCACGATACTGCTTTATGAAAGTCAGCCCATCCATTATTGGCATACGAATATCACATAGTATTAAGTCAGGATCATAATGAGCAACAAGTTCAAGTGCTTCGCTGCCTGTTCGCGCGGTACCGGCAATTTCTATCCCTAATGTTTCCCAGGAAATAAATTCAGTCAGGTTATCCAGAATCGGTTGTTCATCGTCAACAAGCAATACATTCAGATTCATGGTCTATCCCCCCACTCGTTTTTGGGCAATATACATCGGATGGCAGTTCCATAACCTTTTGAAGAACAGATGAAAATTCCATAATGATCCCCGTATTGGATACGAATACGATCTGCTACACTTCTTACACCGAGCCCGCGTCTTTCTGACATAACAGGACTATTTAATTTGGCTTGATGTTCAGACCATTCGGCTGATTCTTTTAGCATGTATTCGAAACGGTTCAAAACTTCATTATCCATACCAAGTCCGTTGTCCTCTACTTGCAAAACAACTTTCCCCATTTCTTCCCATGCACTGACCTTAATTTGACCCTTATAATCGATTCCTTCAAAACCATGCTGTATACTATTTTCCACCAGCGGTTGCAGCGTAAGTTTCAGAATCGGAAAAGATTCGAGCCCATAAGGGATATCAATATCGTATTCAAACAGGTCTGGAAAACGATACTTTTGAATCTCAAGATAACTCTTAAGATGCTTCACTTCTTCTTTAATCGTGATTTCTTCTTTATCCTGAATACTAATCCGTAAAATACTGCCGAGCCTCGTCACCATCTCACTGACCTTGCGACCTTCACCACGAAGTGCAAGACCGTTAATCGATTCGAGTGTATTGAATAAAAAGTGAGGTTTGATCTGTGCTTGAAGCACTCTCAGTTCTGCACTTGTTTTTTGCATTTGTTCTGCCTTCACTCTGGAGAATAAACCGCTTATTTTATCCATCAGGTCATTAAATCCCTGAGCTAGTAGTTGCATTTCATCATAACCTTTACCTTCCACTCTAGCGCTAAAGTCACCACTTTCCACTCTTCGCATAAATCGAACAAGTACGGCTATGGTACCCGTAATTCGGTTCATGAACAGAATGTTAAACATGAGTGCGGCGAGCAAACAAGCTAAAATGATAATGACATACCACTTGGCCAAGGCGGTTGTTTCCTGAGACAATGACTTCCAGGACGTGACAGATACCAGATGCCAAGGAGAATCCTTCATCTGATAAGAGGAAACAATACTTTCCTTGCCATCAAACCTTGATTTGAAACTATCGTACCCTTTGGAAAAAGGTTGATCCTGTTTCATCAGTTCTGACATACGCTGCCCCTGATAAGTCTTTGATGGATCATAAACGATAAGCCCGTCGTCATTCACCATCATGAAATCAGTATCTTGAGCACCACTCATACTAAGATTCCGAAAAATTCGATCAATTTCCCAGTTTTGAATTTGGACTACAAGAATTCCTATGTTTTGAAAGAAACTTAATTCTTTAATCAATCTGATTTGTGTAAATACAGGTTCGCTTCCTGTAAATTCTGGATATTCAAGTGGTGCAATCCACCTCGGAACCCCATTCAGTTTTATCACTTCATCATATAAGGAGTGCTTTTTAAATTGTTCAAAAGGCAACGTATTGAAGTTTTCTTTAGTAAAAATGGAAACAATGCGGTTTCCAGGCGATGGTTGAAGGTTATAAAGAAAAGCATAACTGATCGCCGGATAGTTATAGAGCAGGCTGCGAAAATTCCGCTGACTCGCGTTCAGGGACAATTGATCTCCTTCTCCGAGATTCACAGGATTATCCGCCGTAAGAGCCATATGAAAGACAGAGGTTGCGATACCATTATCGGTTACATTATTCATTTCACGAAACACGTTCTCAATACTGTAACTGATAGATTTAAGCGAATACTCAGCCTGCTCACTATACTTTTTCTCAATTGTATGAGAAGTAACTAGAAAAGTACCTATTCCCATTGCACACATTGGAATTACAATTAAGGCAAGAAACGCCATATATAGTTTCATTCGAAGGTTCATTTGGCATTTCTCCCTGTGTGCATCTTTACGTATATTAGGATCAGCCCTTAACGCTGCCCGCTGTTACGCCTTCAATGATTTGTTCTTGTAAAATCGCATAAATGATAATAACTGGAACGACACTATATACAATACCTGCAGACATTTGGGCGTAGTTCATTTGGTATTGATCTCGGAACTGAACCATCCCTACAGGAAGCGTACGAAGAGAATCCGTAGATAAGAAATAGTTGGCAAGCAAGAACTCATTCCAGTTACCGAGGAAGTTAACAATGAATACGGTAACAATGGCAGGAATGGTAAGAGGTAACACTATTTTAGCAAAAATTCCAGGAGCCCTCAACCCGTCCATAACCGCTGCTTCTTCGATTTCACTAGGTAACGATCGCATGAATGCAGCAAGAATAATGATGGTAAACGGCAGTGCATTCGCGATGTAAGGAATGATCAGTGCTAGATGCGTATCCAGAATATTCATTTTCCGTACTAATAGATAGATAGGCAGCATAAGAGAGTTATTCGGGATAAGCATACCTACAAGAATAAGACTGAAGAATGCTACATTCCATTTGCCATGCTTCATGCGTGTTACTGCAAAAGCAAACATCGCACCAAGCAAAATTGAAACGATGGAAGCCAAAATGGAGATATACATACTATTAATAAAATAAGTGCCTATCTTCGCATTAACCCATGCTTCTACATAGTTGTTAAATACAAACTCTTTCGGAATTCCAAACGGATTCAGTGCGATTTCGTTATTATCTTTCTTAACAGAAGAGAAAATAACGAATAAAAATGGAAACAGAATGACGAGCAGATACCCTAGCAAAAAGATATGAGGGATTGATTTTTTTAGTTGTGTCATATCAGTATTCAATCCTTTCACTACGGCGAGCTACGAGTAGCTGATAAAGAGCCGTCAGAATCAATGTAAAGATAAAGATGAGTACAGCGATGGTGTTACCATAACCATATTTGAAGTTCGTGATTGCATATTTAATCATGTATGTTGCAAGGACATCCGTTGAACCTGCTGGTCCACCTTTGGTCATAACGATAACGATATCAGCTGCCTTCATAGCACCTGCAATAGATAACATAATAACTACCGAGATAATCGGTTTGATTAGCGGAAGAGTAATGTTGAGCGCTCTTTGAAGACGAGTTGCACCGTCAATTTCAGCTGCTTCGTCCAGATCACGCGGTATGGCCAAGATTGCTGCAAGCACCATAATGATGTAGAACCCAGTCCATTGCCATGCATTCGTTAACAGGATCGAAAACATTGCATACTTCTCGTCTGATAACCAGTACAGCGGATCGATTCCGAAAAGGCCCAATATCTTGTTCAGCAATCCAATGTTAGGTTCATAAATAAAGCCCCACAAGATTCCGATAACGGCAGTTGACATAATAGAAGGTAAGAATACTGCTGTTTTGTATAAACCTTTTAATTTCTTAACGTTTGCGATGAGTAGAGAGAAAAAGACAATGAGTGGTACCTGAATAAAACAAGAAAATACGATAAACCATCCGTTGTTCTTAGCAGACTCCCAGAACCGTTCATCTCCGAAAGCTTTTGTATAATTGTCAAATCCAATAAACTTAGGGTTTGCAGATACTCCATTCCAGCTTGTAAAACTGTAATAGATCGAACTAAAAATCGGGTAAATGAAAAACAGAACGAACAAAAGTAACGCTGGTAAAATAAATAGTGTGTAAACAAGTGGATTACGAAGTGATTTGTTCATGCTGAACCTCCAATAAACGAGCCCATAATGGTTATCCTATGTTGCTTTAATACCTAGATGAAAGAGTAGAAAAAATACCCCGGACGCCGTCCGGGGTACGTAGCCCTTTGTTATCAATCTATTATTCAGCTGCTGAGTTTGCTTCTTCCTGAACTTTTTGCAGATCTTCTGCCATTTTTTCAGGAGTTGTTTGACCACCAATCAGTTTTTGAATTTGAATGTTACTGATTTCGGTAGTTACATCAGCCTGAACAAGAGAATCAAATGCCGGGAAGGAAGTTTCTGAAGCATTTAGAACTGCTACAATTTCTTTCGTAAGATCGTCGTTAATGTTTTTCGTAAGAACTTCTTCATCAAACTTCATAGCAGGCAGAACGCCATCCTCTACGAGCCCTCTGATTTGCATCTCTTCATTGTAAAGATTTTTGATAAAAGATTTCACAGCTGCTAGTTTTTGTGGATCATCAGCTACAGAAGCTGCAAAACCATAACCGTTGTTTACGTCACGCATGAGAGAAGTTTGGTCACCTACGCCACCTTCGATTGCAGGAAGGTTAAAGAAACCAACTTTGCCAATCAAACCTTCACCGGATTGACCTTCTTTAAATACAGAAGATTTCCAAGTTCCGTCATACATAAGGATTGCTTCACCACTTGTGAACTGAGTTGTGTATTCAGCGTATTCGAATCCAAGCTCACCTTTTTTGAAGTATCCATTGTTAACCCACTCTTGATACTTCGCGAAAGAGCTAACAACTGCTGGATCAGTCCATTTCGCTTCACCAGTTGCAAATTTATTCGTCACATCAGAACCAGCGTAACGGGACCATAAATGGTTTGCCAGCATCAGAGGTACCCAACCCGCTTTGGAAGCACCAGCTAGAGGTACTTTGCCATCTGCTTTAATATCTGCAAGCTGTTGCTCAAGCTCAGCAAATGTTGTAGGCGCTTTCCATCCTTTGGAATCATAGTACTCTTTGTTATAGAAGAATCCTTCACCGGAACCACCGATTGGAAGACCGTAAACGTTTCCTTCATATGTAAACGGATCTAGAGATGAGAATTTGTCGGAGATGCCGAGTTCATCCAGAATTGGAGTCAAGTTAAGTAGCATTCCTTCTTTAGCATATACTTTGGCATCCGGACTTCCGAAAAGATCGAAGATATCTGGTGGATTTCCTGCAGCCATTTCACCACGCAGTTTTTCTTTACGGTTTACATCTGAGTCCACACCATCCAGTGTAAAGGATGCTCCTTGAACTTCTTCTTCAACTTTTTTGATTACATCTTGCAAGATGGCCAAACGTTTTTGCTTGTCAGCCCCAACTTGCGTATGACGCAGAGTCATTTCAAATGGTTCAGTAGAAGCAGCTGGTGGTGTTTCCCCCGAAGTGCCCGGATCAGCAGCTGGAGTTTTTTCTGTACCACTACCACTACTACACGCGGCCAGAGTTAGTGATGCAGCAAGCATAATAGACATCATAGAACCAAACTTTTTCTTCAACATCTTGTGACCCTCCCCTTAGATTCCTGTGTAATGGATGAAATTTACATCCGCTTTACAATTTTCATTATAAAAACTTTTTGATTAGTCCGTAAGGACTACATTTTAGTAATGGAGGGATAAAATCATCGAAAAACAAAAAAATCTCCCTTCTAATGTTAGAAAGGAGATTTCAACTTATTTGACAAAATAAATGAACTAACAAGATATTTTGACTTTCATAGATTCCATACGGCCTTCTTCAATGAAACGATAAGCGCGGTCCACTTCTTCTTGTGTAGGAGAAGGAACTCCCTCTAGTGGATATTGTTTACCCAAAAGTTCCCACTTATAAACACCCATTTGATGATAAGGCAAAATCTCAAATTTTTCGACACCATTCAAGGTCCCAATAAACCGTCCCAAATTTCGCAAATCTTCTTCATCATCGTGAATTCCGGGAACAAATACATGTCTAATCCACATTTTTTTACCATGATCAGATAGCCAGTGCGCAGTCTCCAGCATCCGTTCATTGGATTTTCCGGTCAGTACTTTATGCTTCTCATCATTGATATGCTTGAGATCAAGAAGGACCAAATCGGTTGCATCAAGTAATTCTTCTATACGCTTCGTATCATTGAATCCGTTACTATCTAGCGTAGTATGAAGATTCCAGCGTTTTTTCACTTCTTGAAAAAGACTCGCTACAAACCCTGCTTGAAGCGTCGGTTCTCCTCCGGAGACAGTCAGGCCGCCACCAGAAGATTTATAGTAATTCAAGTATGGCTCGATCTCACTTAATACCTCTTCCAGCGTCATCGTCTTTCCGCCATCTAGTGCCCAAGTATCGGGATTATGACAATACTGGCACTTGAGAAGGCAACCTTGCATAAAGAGCACAAAGCGGATGCCTGGTCCATCGACAGTGCCGAAAGTTTCCAATGAATGAACATGTCCTTTTATCATCATTTCATCATCCTTCCACGCACCCGCTTGTGCGTTCATTTTGTAGAGATTACTTTAGTTACGTCTATTTTCGTTGTTTCTTACATACTTCCGTGGAACGTACGGTTAATGACATCCAGCTGTTGTTCTCTCGTCAGTTTAATGAAGTTAACTGCATAACCGGATACACGAACCGTAAGCTGTGGATAGTCTTCTGGATGCTCCATGGCGTCAATCAGTTGCTCGCGGTTAAAGACGTTGACGTTCAGGTGATGTGCCCCGCTGCCAAAATATCCGTCCATCATGGAAGTCAGGTTTGTTTTTTGAATCTCTTCTTCTTTACCCAAAGCTTTTGGAACAATAGAGAACGTATTAGAGATACCATCCAAACTGTGTTCATACGGCAGTTTCGCTACAGAGCTAAGACTTGCAAGTGCACCTTTTTTATCACGTCCGTGCATTGGGTTCGCACCTGGTGCAAATGGCTCGCCAGCTTTCCGTCCATCTGGGGTAGTTCCTGTTTTCTTACCGTACACGACATTAGATGTAATCGTAAGAACAGATTGTGTAGGCATCGCATTGCGATAAGCTTTGTGTTTACGAATCATGGTCATGAAAGATTCAACCAGTTCGACAGCAATTTGGTCTACGCGATCATCATTGTTACCGTAGCAAGGGAATTCCCCTTCGATTTCGAAATCAACGGCAATTCCGCGCTCGTCACGAATCGGACGTACTTTAGCATATTTAATGGCACTCAAGGAATCCGCTGCAACCGACAAACCGGCAATACCGCAAGCCATGGTGCGCAAAATGTCACGATCGTGCAGTGCCATTTCAATACGCTCGTAGCTGTATTTATCATGCATATAGTGAATTACATTGAGTGTGTTCATGTAGAGTTTAGCGAGCCATTCCATCATCGGTTTAAAGCGTTTCATAACTTCATCGTAATTCAGTACGTCAGATGTAATTGCAGGATATTCAGGTCCAATTTGCATGCCTAATTTCTCATCGACACCACCATTGATTGCGTACAGAAGAGCTTTGGCAAGGTTTGCACGTGCACCGAAGAACTGCATTTGTTTACCAATTCGCATCGCGGATACGCAGCAAGCAATACCATAGTCGTCACCGTAAATCGGACGCATCAGATCATCATTTTCATATTGAATGGAGCTTGTTTCGATGGAAACTTTAGCACAGTATTTCTTGAATCCTTCTGGCAGTTGTTCAGACCAAAGTACAGTAAGGTTCGGTTCTGGAGCTGCGCCGAGGTTATACAATGTATGAAGGAAACGGAAGCTGTTTTTCGTTACGCGTGTTCTTCCGTCCATACCCATGCCACCAATGGACTCAGTAACCCAAGTTGGGTCCCCACTGAACAGTTCATTATAATCAGGTGTGCGCAGGAATTTAACAATTCTGAGTTTCATTACAAAATGGTCTACAAGCTCTTGTGCTTCTTGTTCTGTAAGTGTTCCTTCTGCCAAATCACGTTCAATGTAGATATCTAGGAAAGAAGATACACGGCCAAGCGACATTGCCGCACCATTTTGTTCTTTAATTGCTGCAAGGTATGCGAAGTATACCCATTGGAAAGCTTCTTTTGCATTACGTGCTGGAGCTGAGATATCAAATCCATGCATATCGCCCAGTTGTTTCAGTTCTTGCAGAGCTCTAATTTGTTCGGAAAGTTCTTCACGAAGGCGAATGATATCTTCATCAATGACATCAACTTCAAGCTCATTTAGTTCTCTCTTTTTATCTTTAATTAGGAAATCAATACCGTACAAGGCTGCTCTACGATAATCACCAATGATACGTCCACGGCCGTAAGCATCTGGCAAACCTGTGATAATCCCTGCTTTACGGGCATTTCTCATATCAGAAGTATAAGCATCAAATACCCCTTGGTTATGTGTTTTTCGGATGGTAGTGAACATATCGATAATTTCTTGCGGAAGTTCAAACCCATATGCTTTACAAGCATCAACCATCATGCGGATACCGCCGAAAGGCTGAATGGAGCGTTTGAAAGGAGCGTCAGTCTGTACACCTACGATTTGTTCTTTTTCTTTATCAAGATATCCAGGTTGATGAGATACAATTGTTGAAGGTGTATTTACATCAACATCCAGAACTCCACCGTTTTCTCTTTCTTTTTTGGTAAGATCCATAATGATCTCCCAAAGTGCTTTTGTATTGTCAGTTGCCCCAGTCAGAAAGCTTTCATTACCTTCATAAGGCTTCAGATTTTTCTCTAAAAAGTTATTTACGTTTACTTCTTTTGTCCATTTTCCTGACTGGAAGTTTCTCCAACCATTCTGTACACTTTGCACTTCTTTTTCGGTTACCGCCATGGTAATCCCTCCAATAATTTGTGGTTTGATCTGGACTCATTGAGAGGACAAGGCGTGAAGGAAGGGCCTGGTCCGAATTCATTCCATGAAAGCTGTACTTCTTATTTCTGTAGAGCTGTTATTACTATCAATTCATTATGTGACATTTTTCACTACCTTGTTTGTTAAAACCCCTTCTCTTCACTTTACAAGGGAAGTGACCATTCATGGAACTGCTTTACAATTCAAATTATAGAACATATCTCACACCTACTCTGTGATAATAATCACAAAGTAGAAACTGTTATCCTATTTCATATTTCCTGTTATAGTCGCACACTTGAATAAGATAACAAGCGAGCTATAACTCCCTAACTAACAATAAAAAAAGCCGAGCTGTAAGGGATAATTCCCTCCTCAGCTCGGCTCTCTTCATTTTATTTATCGAAATTTCCGTAGAAGGCATTGCGATAGACATCAGCAAGCTCAGTCACTAGAGGTAGTTTTGGATTCGCTGTTGTACATTGATCTTCAAACGCACGATCTGCTAAATAATCTACACGAGATTCAAAATCTTTGGCATCAAAACCAAGCTCCTGAAACGTTTCCGGAATGCCCAGTTTTTTATTCATATCGCGGATCGCTTGGATGAGGCTATCTACCCCTTCCTCTGTCGTACTTGCTGGCAAGCCCAGAATTCTTGCGATCTCAGCATAGCGCTGGTCAGCTACAAAATGCGAATATTTCGGGAAAGAAGCAAATTTTGTCGGTTTTTTCGCATTATAACGGATGACGTGCGGCATTAGGATCGCATTCGTACGTCCGTGAGCGGTGTGGTACTGTCCTCCCCATTTGTGAGCAAGGGAATGGTTGATTCCAAGGAATGCATTCGCAAACGCCATACCTGCGATAGTCGAAGCGTTGTGCATTTTTTCTCTGGCCAGTTTATCTGCGGTGAGTGCGGATGCTTCGAGATATTCAAATACAAGCTGAATTGCTTTAATTGCAAGTCCGTCTGTATAGTCATTTGCCATAACCGAGACATAAGCTTCGATCGCATGGGTAAGTACATCCATTCCTGTATCAGCGACTGCCGTTTTAGGCAAACTATATACGAACTCAGGATCCACAATGGCCACATCTGGTGTAAGCTCATAATCGGCTAAAGGATATTTCGTATTACCGTTGTTTTTGTCTGTAATTACAGCAAACGAAGTTACTTCAGAACCTGTACCCGATGTTGTAGGAATAGCAACAAATTTAGCTTTTTGGCCAAGACGTGGGTATTTGTATATTCTTTTGCGAATATCCATAAATTTTTGTTTCAGGTTTTGGAAACTTGTATCTGGGTACTCATAGAACAGCCACATCGCTTTTGCTGCATCCATTGGTGAACCACCGCCAAGGGCAATAATGCAGTCAGGTTGGAATTGGTTCATCAATTCCGTACCACGATCTACTGTAGTAGTCGATGGATCTGGCTCTACATCAGAGAACACTTCAATGGCAACAGGTACACGGCGCTGGCGTAGATAATGTTCCACTTTTTCAACATAGCCTAGTTTTACCATCATCGGGTCAGTGACAATGAGAATACGAGAAATATCCGGCATTTTGGCAAGATACTGAGTAGCACCTTTTTCAAAGTACACTTTATTCGGAACTTTAAACCATTGCATATTCACAGTTCTACGCGCCACCCTTTTTACGTTAATTAGATTCACTGCGGTTACGTTGGAAGAAGTAGAATTGCGTCCATACGAGCCACAGCCGAGCGTAAGGGAAGGTATATTGGTATTGTAAATATCACCGATTGCACCATGGGTAGATGGCGAGTTCACAAGAATACGGCAAGTTTGCAAACGATCTGCAAAACGGTTGATTACTTCATCATTGTTAGAGTGGATAACCGAAGAGTGCCCCATTCCGCCAAAAGCAACAACTTCTGCTGCACGTTCAATCCCTTGATCTGCTGTTTTCACTTTGTAGCAAGCAAGGACTGGGCTAAGTTTCTCTGCAGAAAGCGGGAATTTCGTTCCGACACCATCGAGTTCTGCGATCAGGATTTTTGTTCCTTCTGGAACATGAATACCACACATTTGTGCAATCTTCATCGCGGACTGTCCTACAATTTTAGGATTAACTGCACATTTATCAGCCTGAATCGTTCCTGCAGTCAGTTTTGCTGTTTCTTCTTTCGTTACAAAATAACATCCATTATCAATTAACAATTTTTTCACTTCATTGTATACGGGTTCTTCGATAATTACTGCTTGCTCGGAAGCACAGATCATACCGTTATCAAAAGACTTGGATAAGATGAGATCGTTAACCGCTTGCTTCAGGTCAGCCGTTTTTTCTATGAAGCACGGAACATTCCCTGGCCCTACACCAAGAGCTGGTTTACCACAGCTGTATGCTGCTTTTACCATGGCACCACCGCCTGTAGCAAGGATCAGTGCAATGTCAGGGTGATTCATCAGTTCATTTGTTTTGTCCATGGAAGGTTCTTCAATCCACTGGATACAATCCGCTGGAGCTCCTTCTTTAATGGCTGCATCTCTCAAAATCCGGGCTGCTTCACGGCTTGAATTTTGTGCAGATGGATGGAAACCGAAAATAATTGGGTTACGTGTTTTGATAGCGATTAATGCTTTAAACATGGTTGTTGATGTTGGATTCGTTACTGGGGTGATCCCCATGATGACTCCGACAGGTTCAGCAATCTTTTGACAATTTTCAAATTCGTTGTCTTCAATGACACCGACTGTTTTATCATATTTAATTCCGTTATAGACGTATTCTGTAGCGAAAATATTTTTAATAATCTTGTCTTCATAAACACCGCGTCCTGTTTCTTCTACAGCTAGTTTTGCAAGATGCATGTGTTTATCTAGCCCAGCAAGTGCCATTGCCTGAACAATACGGTCAATAGCTGCTTGATCTAGTTCCATAAATGATTCGAGAGCTTTTTTTCCTTTTAGTACGATTTCGTTAATGTAATCCTTGGCAGTCCTTTCCTTTGTTACCTGTTCATTTTTAACAGCCATGTGATTCATCCTCCTACCAAAATGTATATAAATTTTGTTTCTCTCTTTTCTACGAGAACATCGTATCATGAATCATAATTAAAGTTTGTGATTATTTTCACATATTATGTGAATTGATTCACAAAGTTTTGTTGTGATATTCTCCTTTAGTGAAATGAATCACAAAGTTTATAATTTCGTCACACTTTGCCTTTCTTCTGCGCCCAAAAATCATATTCACGGGTATATACTTGAGGTATTCAGAGACCTAAATCACATTTATAGATCTTAGTAATCTAAGACACGAGATTAATTTTACGATAACAGCTAGGGGGAATTGATGATGACGAACACCACATTATTAGAAAAAACAGAGGGTAACACCAACTGCTTCTCCAAGGAAAATTTGGATCGACTTTTTGAATCTATGAAGGATCGAACTTTCCCCCAAGGATCTCATCTTTTCTGGGAAGGAGATGCAGCAGACAAACTCTTCTATATAAAAAAGGGTCGAATTAAAGTAACCAAATCAACGGATGAAGGAAAAGAACTGATCATGTATATTCATCAGGATGGGGATATGACAGGTCATGCGGATCCATTCTTTTCAAGCAGACATAGTTTCTCAGCAGAAGTTCTTGAAGAAAGCGAAGTTGGCATTATTGAAACGACTGATCTGGAAATGTTAATTGGTCTATATGGTGACTTTGCACTTGATTTCATGAAATGGATGGGAATTTATCACCGAATTACACAAACTAAATTCCGTGATCTCATGATGTATGGGAAGCAAGGTGCCCTCTGCTCAACTCTCATTCGTCTTGGCAATACTTACGGACAAGAACAAGCAGACGGAAGTATTCGAATCAATAAAAAAATGACCCATACCGACCTCTCGAATATGATTGGAGCTACGAGAGAGAGTGTGAACCGCATGCTCGGGGACCTACGAAAAAAAGGAGCTCTTGCTTATGATGGTGGGTTCATTATCATCAAAGAGCTAAGTACACTTCGTGAGATTTGCCGATGTGAACAATGTCCAGTTGAAATTTGCCGTATTTAAATAAAAACAAAACCGGTCTTCCCAAACGGAAGGCCGGTTTTTGTTTTTATGCGAATAGATTATCTCTGTTTACCTATCTCTGATTACTAATAAAGGATGTACAACATTAAATAGCTACTCCCGATCTCCGATTTCAACCTGAACTTTATCCCCTGGATTTAATATCATATCAAGTCCCTGTTCTACAAGTTCTTTGTTATTCACCTTCATAACCCATTTCTCCGAAATTCGAGGAGTATACCCTTCTATCGATTGAAGGTATTTTTGATTATCCGACAATTGGACGGAATCCGTACTCATTAGAAGATCTCTTACTGTTAGTGTCGGATCATACAGCCTGGCTATTGTTGTTCGTAAATCTGGATTATTCGGTCCCCCATTTAACATGAGAGTAACGGCTGAACCGTCTTTTTGACTTGTATCTATCGGTGTAGCGGGTACAATGGACAGTTCAATTGAATCCTTATCATTTAAGGATTGTCCCCATTCATCGTTGCTTACTTCCTTATCATTTCTTTTTACTTTCCACTTTAGGGTATCATCAAGGATAATAGAACCTACTGAAATGATCTGATTCGTTTCCTTCGATAAACCCGCAACGCGATCAAGAACCTCATAGATAGTCAATCCTTCATCATAACGAATTTGTAAGGATTGATTAATGGACGGTACAAAAGAACCACCCACCACATCCATTGTAACCTCACCGGGTGTTCCCTCTTCGGCTGCACCTATATCCTGGTTCCATGCGCTGCATCCCGTTATCAACATTACTAGCACCAGTAGAATGATAGCTGGAAATGTAATTGGATTTCGCACTTTCATGCTAACACCGCCTTACTTTTTTTGCCTCAGTCTACGAGCGATTATACTGTAACGTAATATAATTACTATAATTTTACAGAATTCTTCAAACTCATAACTCTAGCATACTATTATCCATACCTTCAATTCAACTTATAACGAAAAAAGCCCCATAAGGGGCTTCGTGTGCTTGAAATGATTCCTTCTATTCAACTACTGGACAGCAGCTTGCATATAGATCCGGTTCCCAGACATACTCTTAAAATAGGGCCCGAGTCCTTTAAACTGTTGTTCAGAAATATATACTCCTGTTGTTAAGCGTCCTTCTACCCTACTCGCATCCGCATCAAAAATGACGGAAGAAGGGTGTAAATCCTCCTGATACACAGGGATTGTTATGTTTCGTTTTCGATACGATTTACCGCTACTAGATAAGGGTTGTTCAGAGAAGTACGTAGGTACAAAGTAAGCGGCGATAATATCCATCTCATCTTCGGAAAAGAAGCTATCTGCACCGAGAAAAGGATGGAACAATCGAATTTCTTCATATTGAGACCAGATGATCGCCTGCAGAAACAAACTGATAAACGAAGTGATCGGCTTTCCATGCTCAGAAAGTAAGGTTGAAAGCTTATTGGAACAAAAGATGCTTGTATCCGATTTCACTTCCGTATTCGTAACTACATTCTCTGGGCTTCCTGGGTCGTACTCACTCCCTACATATTTCCATCCACTCGTTGTATTTATCCATTTCTGGAAATAAGTGCGAGGGAGCTGTCGTACAGCTTTCGAATGATTCGCGTCTGAGGAGAAGTAAAATTGTTTTACCATGGTGGCTGCTCTGTCATAGATCGACTGAACTTGTAAGGATGCACGTTCGAGCTCGTCAACTTCTTGCTTTTCGTAATTGACTTTGCGGGATACGACAATTTTATTCAAGTGAATCAGCCTCCCTACGCCATAATCGGCCTTTTTGAAATTATACTACGAAATCCGCCCAGAGGTGCAAGGACCACTTCTTTGGACAAAAAAACTCCTTATTTTCGTAAGGAAAATAAAGAGTTTTAAAGAGCACACCTTGCTTTTACTAATCGATCCATTCTTCTGCCCAATTTTGTATTTGTGCCATTACTGGTTCTAATGCTTTCCCTTTTTCAGTGAGTTCATATTCAATGCGTACAGGGGTTTCTGGATAAACATGACGCGTCAATATTCCTTCACTTTCTAAATCCTTCATCCGTTCAGATAGCATTTTATCACTCATCTGTGGAATGAGATTCGAGATATCTTTAAACCGTTTAGGACCATCCATCAATGTTCTAATAATAAGCCCATTCCATCTTTTCCCTAAAAACGAAAAGGCCGTTTCAAATCGTGGACACATCTTTAGATGTTGACCTTCCATAATATTCACCTCTTTAATAATTCCGTGAAAAACAACTTACTATAAGTTAGTATATTTCATAATAACATATTTTAACCTGAAAGAAAACGAAATATTAAAAATAGGCTATAAACGAACCTTTTTACAAAGATTACCCATTATGGAACATATTTAACCTCATTTGAAAAGTCATTAAAAAAGGCCGTCCTTAGACGGCCCTTCTACCCGTGGCGCTACTCAAGCTTATGATCCGTATCCCGCGCCTCCAGAAGTATTTATATAACTTAATTAAACACTTCTGGATCGGGTAAGGAATACGTTCAACATAGTACTAGATATGTTGACGCACCTCCTTTCCTGATAACTCCATTATAGCACGTTCCACTTCGTATAACTACTTGTTTTTGCTATAGAACATTTCATAAATCATCAAAAATAGACTGCCAAATATGGCAGTCTATTTTACTAATAAAGTTACAAGTGCTATACAAGAATATCTCCAAGCGGTCTTATCGGCTGGCTATTACCATATACAGGTTTGGTATGATGGATAGGGTAAGCCCATTTAATGGAGTTGCTAATTACCTTCATTACTTGTGGGTTATAGTAAGTTGGATGTGTTTCATGACCTGGACGGAAGTAGAAGATTTTTCCTTCCCCTCTTTTAAAGGTACATCCACTTCTAAATACTTCTCCACCAGCAAAATTACTCAAGAAAACAAGCTCATCTGGAGTTGGAATATCAAAAAACTCACCGTACATCTCTTCATGTTCCAAAATGATGTGACTCTCAATTCCTTCCGCGATCGGATGGCTTGGATTCACGCACCAAATAATTTCTTGCTCATTTGCTTCACGCCACTTGAGATCACAAGAAGTACCCATCAGGGCTTTAAAAGGTTTGGAGAAATGACCGGAGTGAAGTACAACAAAGCCCATTCCATCCAGTACACGCTTCACTACCTTGCTTACGATCTCGTCGCTAACTCTGTCATGTGCCATATGGCCCCACCAGATCAATACATCTGTTGTATTCAGAATGTCATCGGACAATCCATGTTCAGGTTGATCGAGCGTAGCGGTACGGATCGCATAACCTTCTCCAGCCAATCCATCCGCAATTACTTTGTGAATCCCTTCTGGATAAACTTCTCTAACCTCATCATGAATTTTCTCATGGACAAATTCATTCCAAATCGTGACGTTAATCATTTTTATTTCCCCCTAAAATGTTTACACCCACCACATATCGCCAAGAGGTTCTTCAATCAATACCTGCTTGAGATTGTGAACGGCTTTTGAAAAACCTTCCTCAACGGACATTAAGCCATCTTCATGCTCAATGCTTACAACGTAATCGTATCCTACAAGTCTCAGAGCACTGATGATATCTGCCCAAGTTTTCATGTCATGACCATATCCAACGGTACGGAACTGCCAAGCACGAGTTTGCATATTCGTATAATCCTGCATATCCGTTAGACCATACATATTTACGTTCACCGGATCTACCGTTGTATCTTTGGCATGGAAGTGGTGAATCGCACCTTCACGACCCAAAATTTTAACAGCTTCTACAGGATCAATACCTTGCCACCACATATGAGATGGGTCAAGGTTTGCACCAATAGCTTCCCCAGCTCGTTCACGTAAACGAAGCAGAGTTGCAGGTGTGTGAACTGAGAAACCACCATGAAGTTCAAGACCAACTTTCACGTTGTGATCGGAAGCAAATTTACCCTGTTCCGTCCAGTATGGTATCAGTTTATTCTCCCATTGCCATTTCAATACTTCTTGGAAATCATTTGGCCAAGGTGCTACAGGCCAGTTCGGATATTTAGCATCCTCGTGATCACCTGGGAGACCTGAGAATGTATTCACGACAGGTACTTCGAGTTTTTCGGCAAGTTTTACCGTATTCACGAAATCATCATGGAATTTTTTTGCAATGTCTTTTTGAGGGTGAAGCGGATTACCGTGGCAACTTAATGCACTGATGATTAATCCCCGAGATTCCACTGCTTTTTTGAATTCTTTCAGTTTTGTCTCATTCTCCAGAAGTTCTACTGGTTTACAGTGTGAATCTCCTGGATGTCCGCCTGTTCCAATTTCAATGGCTCCGAGCCCTTGGGAAGCAATGTAGTCGAGTGCATCTTCAAATTTTCTACCGCCGAATAATACGGCAAATACTCCTAATTTCATAACGAATTCCCTCCTGTATCCATATTAACTACGTTTCAAGCTGGGTATAGAAAGCCCTTCGCAGTTCTCGTAATTATCGTTAACTCACGATTTCTACCTTTGGGCTTCTATTCTCTATTACCCTCGTTGCTTGTTTCTATGATCATTGATATTAGTCGAAGTACACCGCTTTACCTGTACGTGCAGATTCATAAATAGCTTCAAGAATTTGAGTAACTACGATAGCTTGTTCCGGTTTCACCAGTGGTTCTTTATCTTCAAGCACAGCTTCGATCCACATTCTAGCTTCACGATCGGCCTCTGTTTCGCTTTCTCCTGAGTAGAAAGCAACGCCCCCAGCGTTCAGGTCAATGTTTTGATCATAAAGTCTGCTTAGTTTCTCACCGTTCAAACGAAGGCCATTTTTCATATCAGCTCCGCCTTCAGTACCTGCGAGAAGCGTTTGAGCTTCTCCTTGTTCTACAATATTCAGCGCCCAACTTGCTTCCACCTGAATCGTTGCACCGTTCTCCATCGTTACAAATCCAAACGCAGAATCTTCTACTTTAAACGCTTCCGTATCCCAAGGACCAAATGCGTTCGCTGCATTTTCACGATCACTAAGTTTGTGGAACACGGAACCCATAACACTTTTCGGTTTGTAATTGTCCATCAGCCATAAAGTCAGGTCGAGTGCGTGTGTACCGATATCAATCAGTGGTCCCCCACCTTGTTTCTCTTCATCCAAGAATACACCCCAAGTTGGAACACCGCGGCGACGAAGTGCAATCGCTTTACCGTAGTAAATATCCCCTAGATCTCCTTCTTCTATGAGCTGCTTCAGATACAGACTGTCGTTACGGAAACGGTTTTGATAAGCAATAGACAGTTTTTTACCAGTACGTTTTGCTGCTTCAACCATTTCACGAGCTTGTTCCGTTGTTTTAGCCATTGGCTTCTCACACATAACATGCTTACCGGCTTCAAGTGCAGCAACGGTGATAGGTGAATGAGAATCATTAGGGGTACATACGTGCACAACATCGATAGATCCATCTTTTAATAGTTCATGATAGTCCGTATATACTTTAGCGCCTTCTGCACCATACTTCGCAGCTGCTTCTTCTGCGCGAGACTGTTCAATGTCGCAGAATGCAACCATTTCTGCATTTTTTTGTTTGGATAGAGATGGCATATGTTTACCGTTTGCGATACCTCCGCAACCGATAATAGCTACTTTTACTGTTTTAGACATTTACTTTTCCTCCGTTTTTCACGTATTCTTTGACCCAATTCAAGCTAGTTTCAATGCTCTGTAATGGAGGATTTGTACAAATGTCCTGTTCAACAACGATCCATTCCACTCCCGCTTTATCAGCTGCATCCCCAACTGCTGCCACATTCACTTCTCCTTGACCAAGCTCAACGGTCAACGGACTTCCATCTTCTTTACGTTTTACATCTTTCCAGTGAACAATCGGAAGGCGCCCAGCGTAAGCTGCGATATATTCAGCCGGATTATATCCTGCATAATGAATCCAACAAGTATCAAGTTCAGCCAGCAACTCTGTTTCAGGTAGCGTGTCGTACATCGTATCGAGTGCTGTTTTGCCGTTTATTTTCTCCGTAAGTTCGAAATCATGGTTATGATATAGAAGCACCATATCTTGTTGCTTCAGCTTATTACCAATCTCCTTAAGATTTGTGAAGATTGCATTCCAGTCACTCCGCTGCTCTTCAGACAGATAAGGAACGACAATATTGCGGTTACCGATTGCTTTGTGGTAAGCAACTACATTATCAAAATCGTTTACCAAGCTATCGTACTGTACATGAGTACCCACGACTTCAAGCCCAAGCTCATCAAGCAATGATTTGACTTCTTCGGCAGAATATCCGTAAAAGTGATGGAATTCCACTCCTTGATATCCCAGTTCCGCTACTTTAGCCAAAGTGCCTTTGAAGTCTTGTTCCAATAAATCGCGCAGTGTGTACATTTGAAGTCCGAGTTTTAACATAATGAGTCACCTCTTCTGATGGATTCGTTATTAAGACTGCTTAGAAACTATTTCGGATGTCTCTTCGGTTTATTCCGCTACTACCTGTTCAACTTTAGGGTCGTGTAAAGTACTTTCTAAAATCACATGTCTTCCTTCCAATGAGGAGCGTTCGAATGCATGCATTGCTTCGAGAACATGATAACCGAGCTGTCCACTTGCCTCAGCAGGTGCCTGATTGCGAATGGCTTCCACCATTTGGTTTATACCTAAACCACGCTCATTCTGTTCACTCGTGAATACAGGCTGTACGATTTCCCATTCTTCTGAACCATGCTTTCTTAGCTTTACATCTCCATTAAAGAAGTTAGGATCCGGAACCTGAAGTGTACCTGCCGTACCATGAATTTCGATCAGCGGCAAATTGGAGCCTGCGCGAATATCAAAGCTCGCAATCATCGTTCCAATTACCCCATTTTCAAAATCAATGGTTCCTGCCAGATGCGTCGGTGTCTGTACCTGAAGCTTCTGTCCTTGTTTTGGTCCAGAACCAATGACACGATCAGGGATTTGAATTCCTGTCGAAGCACTAATTCTTCGAATTGGCCCAAGGATTTTGACTAAGGCCGTTAAATAATACGGTCCCATATCAAGCATCGGTCCGCCACCGGAAGCATAAAAGAACTCTGGATCAGGATGCCATGATTCAGGCCCGTCGCCCATAAAAAATGCAGTAGCAGAAACGGGAGTCCCGATTAAACCACTAGCGATGGCATGAATCGAAGTTTGAATACCTGAACCCATAAATGTATCAGGTGAACATCCTACATAAAGTCCTTTTTCTTCCGCAAGTTCCAGTACCTTACGACCGTCTTCAAGCGAAACCGTAAATGGCTTTTCACCATAAACATGCTTTCCTGCTTGCAGAGCAGCAATATTGGTTAAGGCATGGCTGCCGGGTACCGTCAAATTTAAAATCAGTTCAATTTCTTCATTGTTCAGCATTTCGTCTACCGTGTAAACGTTTTCTATACTGAATTCAGTTGCCCTTGCCTCGGCGCGCTCCATAATCAGGTCAGCAACCGCCACGACTTCAATCACAGGGCTTTTCTTCAGGTTGGTAAGATAAATACTGCTGATGTTACCACACCCGATAATGCCTGTTTTCATTTTTTTCATTTCCACGAGTGGTGTCACTCCTCTGACGTATTGGTCTTTGGAAATATAACTCTTAAATCATGGTTCTATAGTATTCGATCTATTTTTAAATTAAAATGAAGTATATGATAAAAACATGAACAATCTGGTCATAATTTTTTCGTCCAAGGAGATTTAACTTATGTCAGTAGAACAAACCTGCCAGGTTCTTACAGCAGGCTTCTCATTTCATCGTAAACCTTACTATGTTTCACAGCCAGACGGAGTCAAAAACTATTTATTGCGGTTGCAAACAGATGGCCGTTGCCGTGCAAAAGTAGATGGTAAACTTACTTTTATCGAATCCGGAGATCTTCTTTTATATCATCCTACTGAGCCGTATGAACTGAAAATTGATAATGAAGAGAATAAGGTGGGGGATATCCTCGTAGAAAGCGGGGATTATCATATCTTTTTTAATGGACAATGGATCGATGATTGGTGGAATAAAAAAAAGCGACCAACACTGATCAAGGTGGAGTTAACAGAAAGTTTACTTACTTTATTCCGTCAAATCGTTCTTGAACAGCGCCGGATCGCCAACCCATACCCAGAAATACCGAGTTACTACATGCGGATATTGTGTCTGGAGATCGATCGACTCCTATCGGAGCAACCTACTTCCACACAAAACGGTTATCTAGCCTTTCAGATAAAAAATTATATTGTGGAAAATGCCTCAACTCTTTTCAAACTAGAAGATGTCGCATCTAGTGTAGGTGTCAGTGTTTCCCGAGCCGTTCATTTGTTTAAGGAAGCATTTGATACCAGCATTATGCAGTATACGATGGATGTCCGGCTTAACATGGCACGGGAACGTATTGTTTTTAGTCCCATGCCACTTGAACATATCGCTGAATCCTGCGGATTCAATAGCTATACTTATTTTCACCGGGTATTTCGCTCGAAATATGGCATGGCACCTAGAGAATTTCGTTCCATTCACCGGGAACAGCTACTCTAATTCGTCTGTTTGTTCTCACGATTCGCGATAACCTCGGTCACAACGAACGCTAGATCTTCATTGCCATACAAAGACAAGACGCCGAGAAGCGTATCATCACCAATCTCCCCTGCTTCTTCCTTCGGAACAACGAGACTTAGCACATGCTGGAGTCTTTCATTATGTTTTTGATCGGGGTAAGCTTGCCGGTAAAGTTCTTCCGGGTCTTGTCCATTGTTTACGCACCATTGGGCAAACACAAGAATCATCATATCCTCGTCTTGTCTGTAACTTTCAATAATTTGTTCTTCTCTTGTTTTATGATCCATAAAAATACCCCCTGTTTTACTTCTTTTATATGAAGTTATGTTTTAATAAGTAATTGTTCTGCCAGTTCATGACTTGCCAGCAAGTGAGCAGCATGCAATTCGCATAGCTCCTGATCCTTATCGATATGATCCAGAAAATGCTCCACCGTCTGAACGAACCCTCTCCGTTTTACAATGGAATCCCAATTGCCGCAAGTAATAATAGTTTCCCCTCTACCGGGTTCCCATCTCTTCGCCGTTTCCATTTGTTCTACAATCGTAGTTCGGCCCTGTCCATGAAGTTCTACTCTTTCAAGATCAGCTCCAGCAAAACGAATCGTGGAGATTGTACCAAACCCTTCGTTCTTTTCTCCAAACCGGATCTGTCCATGTCCTTGCAGCAGACTTCCACCTGGACTTGAGTGCAGCTGGTGTGAGACTAGTTCGTAATCTTCTCCGCTAAGCCAAAGCAACGTATCGATCATATGAATAAAGTCATCATAAACCGTGACACGAGCAGAATCAGTACTGAGCTTGCTTCGATGTTTGCTTAAGGAAATGTGCTCGATGGCTCCTTTTTCGGTAATCCATGACTTAGCATCTCTATAAAGTGGAGCAAATCTGCGATTAAAACCTACTGCCAGTAGTATATTCATGGATTCTGCAAATGCAGCCATTTCAATCGATTCCTTCAGATCGTAGGATAACGGTTTGTCTACATAAACAGCAATTCCTTGCTCTATACAAGCCATAACTAATTCATGATGTGATTCAGTGGCACTATGTATAAACACAGCATCTATTTCCCAGCCAAGCAGTTCTTTTATGGAAGTCGTCCCTTTAGAAATTCGATAGAGTTGCATCACTTCCTCAACCTTGTTCATAGAACGATTCATTACACCTACGATTTCAACCCTTGGATGCACCGATAAAATGGGCAAATACACTTTTCTTGCAATATCTCCAAGCCCGATTAATGCAACCCTGATTCGTTCTGATCTGTTCATATTGTATCCCTCACTTCATACTTATTCCTCACCCTAGTGTATCAAGCAAGGAAAAAACAATCAAAAGAAATGACAGCAACATAATATCGGATTATCCATTCCCACCTGGTTAGACTATAATAGAAGTCATAATACCTGTGAGGAATGATTAGATTTGAAAAAATGGCTTCTCTTTAGTTTGTTGTATATTCCTTTACTTGGGGTATTGTTTCTTTATCGTAATGAGATCATGGACTGGTCACAAGATCATGCAACATATACAAATCTTACGATACTTACCACTGTCTTCGCTATTTTCCCTGTTCTGCCGTTTAAACTGATTATCGCTTTGCTTGGTTATGCATTTGGTGCAGTTATGGGTGGTGTTGTAAGCTGGCTCGGTACAATGATTTCCTCCATTATTATGTATGGAGTATTTCGATGGCTGCTAAGTAACACGGGCGACAGCTACATGAAACGGATTCCTGGAGTACAAGGACTCACCATCATGATGCAACAGCAAACGTTCAGCGCTGTACTTCTCGCTCGCATGATTCCGATTATCCCCCAAATGGTAGTCAATGTTTACGCTGGTACGGCAGCCCTCCCATTCTGGAGCTACATGCTTGCTTCAGGCATCGGTAGACTCCCTAGTATTGCCCTTTATGCTTATGCAGGTGAAAATGCCACAGATCATCCGCTGGCTACCCTCATCATTGCAATTATTTATATCATTCTTCTCGTACTCGCGTTTGTATCGTACCGAATCAGGTTAAAGCAAATACAAGAAGACAAAGTCTAACCAAGTTTGGTGTATGCTATAGGTTTGGGATATAATACTTCTACGAAACCTAAAGTATGATATTCTCATTTTGATTGGAGTGAAATATATTATGGAACCATTATATACAGAAAAGGCAACATTTGCTGGAGGCTGCTTTTGGTGCATGGTATCCCCCTTTGAAGAGCTTCCTGGCATACTTCAAGTAAAATCAGGATACACAGGTGGTCACACCGAAAACCCAACTTATGAGGAAGTTTGCTCTGACACAACAGGACATGTAGAAGCCGTGCAAATTACTTTTGACCCTAAGGTGTTCCCTTATGAAAAACTGCTCGCCTTGTTCTGGCAGCAAATTGATCCTACCGATGCAGGAGGACAATTCCATGACCGAGGCACATCTTATCAAACTGCTATTTTCTATCATAACGACGAGCAGAAAGTAAAAGCAGAGGCCTCTAAACAAGCGTTGGAAGCTAGTGGACGTTTCGATAAACCAATCTTTACTCCGATTATTCCGGCAACCACATTCTATGAAGCGGAAGAATATCATCAAGATTATCATAAAAAGAATCCGGCTCATTACAAACGTTATCGTAAAGGATCTGGACGTGAAGATTTTATTGATCAACACTGGTCTTCCAATGCGAAGCATGAGAATCTGAGAGAGCGTCTGACCCCTATTCAATATGAAGTAACACAAAACGGTACAACCGAACCTCCTTTCCAAAACGAATTTTGGGATCACGAAGGGGATGGCATTTACGTTGATATCGTGTCAGGTGAACCGTTATTCAGTTCCAAAGATAAATATGATGCTGGCTGCGGCTGGCCAAGTTTTACCCGTCCGTTACGCAGTTATAGCATCAAAGAAAAAACGGATCTCAGCCACTTTATGATCCGTACAGAAGTAAGAAGCCGGGAATCAGACTCCCATCTCGGCCATGTGTTTGATGACGGTCCTGGTGAGAATGGATTACGCTATTGCATTAATTCCGCCTCGCTTCGATTTGTACCCAAAGAAGATCTTGAAAAAGAAGGATATGGAGAATACCTACCATACTTTGAAGATTAATTTGTTTTTAAATCAAAAGAAGCGCACATTCCTTTAAAGGAATTGTGCGCTTCTTTTATTTTATAGAAAACCAACAACCCAGCTAATCCATAAAGCAAAAGGAACAAGCAGAACCTGAGCCATCATTGTTCCTGCAAACCTTGAAACCAGCATAGACCCGTAAATTTTGTTCATCGTCTGTAGCGGTAACTCTCCCCTTAAGGTTCGGTCACTTAGCAGTGCAATTCTTGGATCGATCAGCATCGCCAGAAGGATCGTTGCCACTCCATTAATAAGCCCTGACGACTGAGAGGCAGCCATAGCTTGGCCTGGATTCATAAAAGCAGCATATAAAGTCGCAAGGACACCTGAGGTATAGATAGCGGTAACAACCATATTAAGAAGCATGAGTCTTCGCGGCATGCTTTTTGATAGTACACTTTTAAGCATGGAGAGACGAGGAATAGAAACGTAAAACCATGCATTTTTCATTTTTTCCAAAGAGCATATGGAGGACAACATGGCAGGAATTGATCCGGATTTTTCCAGATGAACGACCATTCGGGCAGACCAGCGCACCATCGTTGGAAATAGAACCATTGCAATCATCGTACCCACCGCCGAGGCTAAAATAATCAGATGCAATCCTGTAACGAGAGATCCACCATTTCCTCCTCTTGCTGAATCGACCATAGAACCAAGCAGTGGTCCTTGTGCCATATTTGAAGTACGGGACACTAATAGCAGCATTCCTGACAAGGATATTGCAATGGTAATTCGTTTCGTTCGTAATCCACCTAAACGCAGTGCATACGACATGCTGTCTGCTGCATGAATAATCATCGTAAATAAAAAAGGTAGTGCCAATTGATACAGCATCTATATTTACTCCTTTGTTTTATTCGATTAGATTGGAAGACCGGTTTGGCTCACTCCTGTTTTCGTAGCATTTTATAAGGGTAATCTATTACAACGCAATAGTAAGACTTACTCAATATACGATTTCTACTAAAGGAGGAATGAACATGCCTTGGGATAAAAATGATTACCCCCCATCCATGAAAAATCTGAACCCCCGTGTACGTAATAAAGCCATTGAAATAGCGAATGCGCTTTTGGATGACGGTTATGAAGAAGGACGTTCGATTGCAATAGCTACCGCACAGGCTGAAGAATGGAATGAAAACCATCCACAAGGACAAGAAGATCAGCAGCAGAATTACAGTAACAGTCATACTTCTTCCCGAATAAAAACAGATGAAACAGCTCCTTCTGGAGAACATCGTAATATCCATGTCGTTCCCCACGAGAAAGGTTGGGCTGTTAAAAAAGAAGGAAAGGCTTCGCCTGAACACATCTATGATGTAAAAGAGGATGCTGAGGAAGCTGCTAAGCGTATGGTTTTATCCAAAAACATCCGTCTTATCATTCATGACAAACAGGGGAAAATTCAGACATCCAAGATCTATAACTAAGCTTCCATTCTCGTGACGGCAAGCTTTGCAGCACCGATCAAGCCTGCTCTGTTTCCAAGCTGTGCTGCAATGATAGGCAAATTAGGATCATTCGCGAAACCATCCATCGTGTATTGCTCAATATAGGTACGAATAGGGTCTAATAAAAAATCACCCTGTTCGGTAATTGCCCCACCAATAATGATAGCAGGCGGATTAAAATGATGGATCAGATTAGATAAGCCCACTGCAATATATTCCGTATATTGGTTGACGAGGTTTTGTGCTTTTCTATGATCTGCTTTTGCTTCATCAAAAATCAGTCTGGGATTGTCAGCCCAGGCTTTTTCCTGCACCTCTGCTGCTTGCCTTCTTAGAGCTGTGACCGATGCATATTGTTCCCAACAACCTGCTGATCCGCAAGTACAAGGAACCCCGCCCATCTGTATAATTTGATGTCCAAAAGCACCAGCGTAACCGCTCCTTCCCTGATAAGGAAGTCCGCCCAAGATCAAACATCCACCTACACCTGTTCCAAGACTAACGCATAAAAAGTCATTTATGCCTTGACCTGCACCTTGCCACAACTCCCCTAAAGCAAGCACATTTACATCGTTGTCTACAAAAACAGGAATACCTATTCTCTTCGCTATTTCTTCTTTTAACGGAGTCCCTTTCCAGTCGGGTAAGTTCGCTGTGGCACTCCCTATTTCTCCCTTCAAATTGATAAAGCCTGCTGTCCCAATTCCAATAGCTATAATATGTAATCCACAAGTTGCAGCCTTTTGCAGGCAAGTCTTTACCGTTTCTTCTATTGTGTTCAGTAACGCTGCTTTTCCAGCTTCCGAATGCGTAGGCGCTTTAAGATCATAAACCAGTTCACCTTCTAGGGTAACAACTCCCGCTTTTATGTTGGTTCCTCCGATGTCCATCCCTATAACCGCCTGTTGCATCAAAATCCTCCTTCGCTTCAAGCAATATGTACATCAAATTATACCTTTATATGTAAAATTAGTATATCATTGTCCCTCTTTTCACTCCCCTTATTATACGTGAAAAGGAAAAAAAAGCCGTCACATATCACTATGCTACGGCTTACTTGTGGCTTGATAAGAACTCATTGCATTTTGTAGTGTATCCAGTGCTTCCTGATACTCTAACTGATCTTTATCACTTAACGCGAGCTTTTTACGCATTGTTAGTTCATCTTGGAGTTGTGCTACAAGATCAGATATTTGAGCATTGGGATTAGGCAGAGCGGATTTAGGTAAAGCCTTATCTCCAGTTTGAACCGTTAGTTCACCCTTACTGTCTACTTGCCCTATAAAAACATGCTTCAAGGGCAGATGTAAATTTCTGAGCTGCTTGTGGAGCCACCCTTCATTGTATCCTGCCTCTCTTAAAGTTTCAGGCATAATATGTCCGTCTATAATGACGGTTTTGGGTTCTTCTTCTTTTGTTAATCGATATCCAAGTGCGTCTGCGGTAAGTGGCTGATGTTCCTTTTTGAGCATCACATTTATTTCACCACTCTGTTCCATAATAGCAAACTCTACATCTGCAACACGGTATACGTCTTTTTTTCGCAGCTGCTCCAGAAATTCATCTATCGTTAGTTTTTCCTTGCGTAAATTGTCTGCAAGCAGTGCCCCATTCTCCATAAGAACGGTCGATTTACCATCAACAATATCTCGAAACCTTTTACTTTTCATGGTGAAAAATTCAGCTCCAACGGAAACCAGAACCCATACCGTCAAAGCAACAAATCCTAAGTACCAGGTGCTATCCAAATCCAGCGAGATATACCCGACCAAGTTACCAAGTGTGATCCCTGTAATGTACTCAAACAGTGATAATTGAGAAATCTGGCGCTTGCCGAGTATTTTCGTAATAATAAATAGGACGGTAACTGCTGAAAGTGTTCTGAGCGCAACTTCAATCCAATTGGGCATGTTACTTACCTCCTGCTTTTCTCATTTGCGCTTGCGCAGCCATGATTAGAGTCCCCCAAGACAGTCAAAACATTCGTCATCTGGACTTCCTTTAAGTAAAAATATGAAAGCAACAAAAGGCACAACAAAAGTCTTTGTCCCTTCATTGCTTCCTTCTGTTAATCACACCTATACTTGGACAATTTTAATTAGATTCGTAGTACCTGAAGTCCCGATAGGAACACCTGCAGAGAGTACAACTGTATCCCCAGGCGAGACAAATCCTTTGGTAGCAGCGTTACGTGTGATGGAATCGAACATTTCGTCAGTTGAGCTTACTTTTTCCCCAAGGTAAGGGAATACCCCAGAAAAAAGACAAATTTTAGATAACACTTTTTCATTAGAAGTAATCGCTAAGATCGGTGCTTTCGGACGATATTTTGAAATCATTTTCGCAGTAAAACCACTGCCAGTTGAAGCAATAATTACTTTCGCGTTCAATTCAAGAGAGGCACTTACGGCACTTTGACTGATGACTTCCGTAATATTCGTTACATGCTGCTCCCGCTTCTTGAAAAATGCATCTCGATAGTCAATAAGGGATTCTGCTTTTTCGGCAACAGCTGCCATCGTCTTCACGGATTCCACCGGATACTTACCTGCAGCGGATTCACCAGAAAGCATCACTACGTCTGCACCCTGAAGTACGGCGTTTGATACATCGCTCACTTCTGCTCGGGTAGGGCGTGGATTGACTTGCATGGAATCCAGCATATGAGTAGCAACAATGACCGGCTTACCTGCCAAGTTACACTGATTAATAATATCAATCTGCATCATAGGCACATCTTCAATCGGAACCTCAACCCCTAGGTCACCCCGAGCAATCATTATCCCATCCGAAGCTTCAATGATTTCTTTAATATTGTCGACGCCCTCCTGATTTTCAATCTTGGAGTAGATCTGGACATGCTCTGCTTGATTTTGCTTCAGAATTGATCTTATTTCTTCAATATCAGCTGCTTTCCGCACAAAAGAGGCTGCAATCATTTCGATATTGTTCTCGAGGCCAAAAGCAATATGTTTCTTGTCCCGCTCAGTTACCCCCGGAAGAGTGGTTTTGATGCCAGGCAAGTTAACGCCTTTTCGTGGCTTCAGTACCCCTCCATTTAATATTTGGCAATATATCTCGGTACCTTCTACTTTTGTTACTTTTAAGCCAACAAGTCCATCATCAATAAGAATGGTGTCTCCTGGCTTCACAACCTCGTTCATTTCAGCATAATTGACCCCAATACGATGCACTTCCCCTAAAATTTCTTCCGTCGTCAAAATAAGCTCCTTCCCTGTTTCCAGCGTAACAGAAGCTTCTTTCAACTTACCGATACGTACCTCCGGACCTTTAATATCAACCATGATGGGTACGAAAGTCCCCAAATCTTTAGCTGCTTCTCTTACACGTTCCATTCGTTTCACATGCTCTTCCAGCTCCCCATGAGCCATATTAATCCGAGCAACGGTCATCCCTAAATTTATCATCTGTTTCAGCATGTCAATGGAATCGCAAGCAGGTCCCATAGTACATATTATTTTTGTTTTTAACATGTTTACTTCTCCTCACAATTTTGTATTTATCATAAAATATCAGCACACTATTCATACCCAGTATGTGTACTCACGGAATAAATCATGTAAGAGCAAACTTCCTTTTATTGTGTAAGAACATAATAAAAAACCGGCAGAAAGGTCTTCGCCTTCCGTGCCGGTATGATTATTTATTACCATGTTTTCACAACGATTTTGCGGATGCTTTCACTTGATAGATGATATTTCTGAACAAGCTCTGAAACCGTCCATCCCTTCGAATAATAAAGGGTGATTTCAGCATTCCGCTGAGCCAACTCCTTGCGTGCCCCGCTTTTTTCTCCCCATCGTGCTCGTTCTTCCGTCGCCTTAGGGATATAAATCAGATCACCTTGGATATATTTTTGAATCTCTTTTAACAAACTAGGGGGAAGCGCTTCTCTTCCATTTTTGTACCTCACGATAAAGGTCCTCCTCGAATACTGATATTCTTGATCTCAAATTTTGTTCACATGCGTCATAAAGATTTTGCATGTCCACGCCTCCTTTCAATTCGTTGTATTTTAGATTTGTTCGCGAAACTATGCCGCTTAAAACAAAAAAAACCTCGGATCTTTTATACTCCAAAGGTAGTTCACTTCGTTTATACATATTTGTGATGAAACTTTGGTTCGATAAGAAAGTCAGACTTTTCTGTAAGAACCGGATAAACCTGCTATAATCCGATGGTTCATCCATGACACCTTGGTTTTTTCGTATGAAATTGTGGTATTTGAATGTACTGATATGTCAACATGTGGCTTCCTCCTCTCTGTTTTCTTTTATGTAAATCTACATTTATTATAATTATGAAAGTTTGGTTACACAACCATTATATTTTATAAATTCCTTTTTCTTCACAATCCCAATGTTTTATAAAAGAGAGGAGGCATAAAGACCTCCCCCCTTACTAAACGCTTCCCTTTCGCCTAAGCGAAAGTCACCTCGCGGTTTTTGATCAATTCGATCATCTCCTTTCGGATGAATTTCGTCGGCCCGACAACCACATTATAAACCCATAAAGTAGCAGAGAGACAGCGAAAGAAAAGTTATAATTAATCTCTACCTGAAATGACTTACGATCATAAATTAATCCCTCTTGCCAGAGCCAAATGCGATGGTATACCCATCAGGATCTGAAATTGCGAACTCCTTCCACAGTCCAAAATCCTGCTGAGTCGTGCTTGGCTCTTGAACGATAACAGCCTCTCTGCTCTTCAGATCTTCATATAATTCATCCAGCTCCTGATGAGTCTCTACATAGGCATAGGTATCCCAAGGAATAACCTGATTCTGCCCAGCTACATTCGGTACAACATCTTCTTTCTTGCTTGCCTGCATTAGCTTAAAACCAAGTCTGAAATCATCCCGTACGGCCCAAAAGTCGTTGACTTCACAGCCAAGTACTAGCTCATAATAAGTCTTGGAGCGTTCCAAATCAGCAGTTAAACGCACCTGTACAGAGAACTGGATTTTACTCAATTTCAGGTCATTCCATCCCATTAATAAAATGAATTGATTCACAATCCTTATTCGTCTATTGTCTGTAAAAACCTTTGGTATTTGGATATGTTCCTGAATATTATCTATGGTATATATTTGTTTGCAGAACAACTTCGTGACCATCGTTATATGTAATTTTGTAGGCAGTAACTCCGGGCAGTAATTGAGCAATTTCTTCTTCTGTCATTTGACTCGTATCCAATACAAATTCCCCTTGTACATCAAGGTTTCCATTGGGCTTGAGGACACGATCGTAAATTAGAATCTGTCTCTCTGGATTTATCATTATTTTCTCTACAGGAGCAGAAAGAATGGGTTCTACAGAATGTATAGACAGAGCTTGCTTTGCTTTATTTTCAATCGTTGATGAGTAACTAAAAATCACTTCACGCTGCGGCTGACGGTTCATCGATTCTCCAAACCCACCAATGGATAATAGCTGCTTGTTCACATCCCCCGTGCCCATGCTTCCTGCCATTTTGATAAAAATAATAATTACTCCTATGGTCATTAAGCATGTTCCCACTATAGCCCTTCTGTTAAATAGCAGTGTGTTCAAGTAAACTCTCCCCCATCTACTGAGCTTCATTCCTTTTACTTTTTGAATGTATTGTAATTTGGAATTTTTTTCAAGTTCATCCCATAAAAAAACGTCTGGAAAAGTTCCAGACGTTTTTTTATAGTTCGCTATATCCTTATGTTAGGAGCCCTCCGCACTGGTTCGATGCACTTGTACTGCCGTTAAACTCCGCTGACCTGTTGATATGATCGCTGGAGTTGACTTAGGCACAGGTGATACAACCTGCACGGTAGAGGATATTTTTGTTTTATTTCGTAACGTTTCTTGTTGTTGTTCAATCTGTTCGATTGTAGCCACAGGCTTAAGCTGCTCGGTTCCCTGTGTAATCAAAGTTATCAGTTTCCCTGCAATCCATACAGCCAGAATGGTATAGAGTGTCTCTTTGATCGGCATAAAAGCTAGAGATAACACTAATACTACTGCATCAAACAGAAAGAAGATCGTACCAATTTTGAGACGGCTCCGCTGACTTATGAGTACCGCCAGAATATCGTCTCCACCGGTCGCACTCCCACTTCGAATGACAAGACCTGCACCGATCCCGGTCAGAATACCGGATAAAAGGGCTGCTGCAAGCAAGCTTCCATGCAAATTAATGACGAGCGGAGAATACCTCTCGCACCATTCATAAAACAAGGAGAATGATACTGCACCAAATAATGCTTTCCACATATATTTACGTCCCATCAAAAACCATGCTATCGCAATAATCGGCAAATCAAGCAAAAATGAAGTCAATGCTGCAGGCCATCCCGCTACATAACTTCCGAGTAGGGCAAGCCCTACAAAACCACCTTCCGATAAATGATTCGCATAATTAATGTGATAAAACGCAAATGCCATCAGCATCGTTCCAAATAACATCATGCCCGTACTTCTCAAAAAAGAAAGAAAAGCCGTTCCTTGCTGCATTCGTTCACTCGTTATTTTCCTAGGTAGAGCAGAAATTTCATTTCCGTATCTTTCTGTTTGTTTCTTTCGTTGTTGTTTCGTCCTCATACAGATTCCCTCGCATTATTTGTAGTATGGTCTTCGGACCGTACTTATGCGAAAGGTACACTGTGAGGAATTCATCCTTCGAATTTTCATCTTTAACCTCTCCTTACGCATAAGTACCGTCTTCATTCTTGGGTGACTTATCTACTTGGCGTAAGGGAAGCTACGTATAGGAGGAATCGTTACGTTTCCAAATCGTCCTTTGGGGCTTTGTCCTTCGGGGACTCATCGTATCCAGATCCTTTCTTGTTACAACCATATATTTTGCTCGCACGAGCAGTTCTTATACATATGATTAAACTTATTATAACATGCTTTAAACATAGATATGAAATGTAAATAACTACCTGTCCTTTATAGGATATGCCTCTTGCCTTAACTATGGAAAGGCAAAAAGACCAAAACCTGAAATTCAGGTTTTGGTCTTTTCCATATAAATAGATATCCGTTTATAAATGTAATAAGTGCATGATTATCGTTTTGGATTCGTGACCGTCACAGGTGTTTGCTCTGAAACGGTAGTAAATATGGCATTGCCTACAATTCGGTACTGATGCTGTGTGTGGTTGCGGTTCACTAGATTATTAGCAAACAAGACGGCATTCGGATTATCCTTAGTATTATCTTGTTTCGTAGCAATCCCTAGAAATTGTCCCTTTGCTTTCTCGTGTTCCGGCCACCAGCCTGTCAGCATAAAATCGTCTTCATCGCTGATCTGGGCAATCACTTCAAATTGGGTAGGTACCGTTTCAATCCAAGCGCCTGACGCAGTATATAAATAATCTGCTGCCTCATACGGTGCAGTAACACTATTTTTCTGACTTAGTTCCGCTTTAAACAAGCCTTCATGAGAGTTCCCGGTTCTTCCTATCTTAAACTCAGGCCAAATCCCTACTTCACTTACTTTATTTAATGCGCTTCCGCCATAGGCAATGTAAGGCTTACCGGATTTCACCAAATCATAATCAGCACTTCCGTTATCGTCTACGATCACGCCAGCTGTGTTTTGATCTTTCGAAATAAAGAATCCCAACTCTTTAAGAGCAAATGTAGTCTGACCATTGCCCACAGCCGCTACCGTGGTTTGAATTAATATTTTACCTTTTGCAGGAGCAGTTAAAGGAACGACTTCTAGATAGTATTTATCCTTAATCGCCTTCAAATCTTGTGCACTTACTAGATAGTCACCCAGTTCATATCCTTTACCGCCTGCCGTAAGCAATTGAACGTTCTTCTTCTGCGCGAGCAAATCATTCACTGCTTTGATCGCATCATTATTGGAACTGCGGATAACATAATAAGCTGCGTTTGCGGTTACGTCTGTCTTTGGAATCGTAACAGAAGTAACTTTATTTAGTTTATCAGTGAAAGCCCCTTCTTTGTATAACGTATAACGTTCGAATCCGCGTAATTCCGCAAAGTTCTGTACGATCTCTGCGTACAACGCATCATAATCCGATACATCTACTCCGTCATACAACACTAAGTTTGCAAATCCGCGTTTGGCTTGCTTCATATCCACAATATACGATCCTGCAGGATAAGTTTGACCTCCGGCTACGACTTCTTCTGTGCTGAGATCCACCTTTACATCGTTACGAAGAAGATACTCCACCATTTGATATACTTCTAGCGGGTTTTCCTGCAAGGATGGATCGACAGGTAGAACATAGTAGTCAGGGAAGAAACTTTCTCCTTCCATGCGAGGTCTGCCGATCTCTTCATTTTTTGCATTAATGAGATAACTGTCAACAGATGAACTATCTACGCCTTCCAAACCACGCTTATAAATCTCAAGTTGATTTAAAAACAATTGATCCTTGTGATCAGATACATATTTCGTTGCTGCTAGTGTCGCATAGTACAGTGCATCAACAGAGTCTTCATTCATCTCCGGAATTTCTATGGTATGTCCTAGTGCACCATGATGCATGGCAAATACCGCGGTATAAGCAGGCGATAAGTCATCCCAACCTGTTGCATAATCTGACTTATAAGATGGATCTGCTAATGTTTTTTGATGTTCTTCATACGGTATGAAGTAGCTTTCGTATTTGGTATTCGCAATCCCTGCATCTCCCATAAGGCTCGCTTGTTCGAGCATGCTGTCCATCAGGAGATCATATTCCAAATTCGGATCATGCGGGGGTGTACATGGTTCAATTAAGAAGCCAGTAACAAAACCATGCAGATCAAGAAAAGACAATGGAGACCATTTTGCAATCTCACTTGCTACAATTTTGGTTTCTGGCTGGGTTTGATATGAATTATCCCGATTCAGGTCCAATCCGTTTGCATTAGCCCGGGTGTTATGAACACGGCCATCCGGATTTTCCGTATAATTTAGCAAAAAGATAACATTATCAAGTGCTTCATCCACATTCAGAGTTACCTTTGTTTCTTTGCCCTCTGCATCTGTAGTGTCATATGTAATGGAGTTTTTAGTCGCAACGCCTTCTAAAAGATTAAGGATCGCATCAATTCCTGGCGTTTCATCCGGATGAATGTTGTTGATCCAGATCGGTACTTTATAATTACCAAGTTCGCCATTTTTCACTTTTTCTTGGAGAAGGGCAGGATTCTCTTTCATAAGTGGCAAGGTTTCCTTCATATACTGATCTACCGAAGCTTGATCCTTAGCTACTACTGAAAAATAAATATCTCTTCCTTCGGCAGACTGCCCCAGTGAATGAGTCTCAATATAACGATTGTCTAATGCCTTTGCTGTAATTTGATCAACTGCAGGTTTTATTTCTTCATACGTATGAAAACTGTCATACGGAACCAGCTTTACACGGCGCTCATAAAGAGGCTTGTCTTTCAAGGTCGCAGTTAACGAATAAGTACCGATCGTCTCGGGATAGATTCTTCTTACGTCCTGAGTAAGATCCGCCGTGTTATAAAGTAAGTTGAACTTTATTGTTCCTTTTACGGTGTTGCCTTGAAGAACAGGTTTGCTTTCAAACGTAATAAATGATTCTCCGTCATAGGTTTTGGTTTCCTTTGACCAGATTTTCCACTCTTCTAGCGCTTTGTCTCCAAAAGTCCAGGTGATGTCATCCAACGTTGTACCCTCAGGTACTTCAAAATGAAACTCCATCGTACGCGGATCTGTCATCGATGCAACAAAAGTGCTTTCCAGAACCGTTCCATCAACGAGAACAGGCTGTTTAGCTCCTTCTGGTTGATAAACAGCCTGCTCCACTGAAGTTGTTACGCTACCCACCTGCTCAGCATATGCGGCCGGCACTCCCCCTGCCAGCATCATCGCCATCGCAATGGATATGGATATCTCTTTTTTCGCCAAACAAATCTCCCCTTTATTTTGTATACTTATGCAATACCTAAATCTACCAAAAAGGTGAAATTACTATATCACGACAGTGTAATTACGACAATCATTTCTTCGTTAATAATGCATAAATAATCTATAAGTTCTATATATATGACATATCTATCACACTATTGCGTTACTTTAAAACGTTATACCGTTAAATAAACCTATAATAAGGTGCCTAGTCCATGAGATTTGTACCATTTACTCTTTTACCTATGTTGCTTCAGTCACATGAAACTAGTTCTTATGACTCTTTCTTTGCGATGTGATGTTTTTGGGTTCGTCAAAAAAGGGTAAATGGTATAATATAGAAAAAGATCTAAATAAAACTGAATCCCGTTAAGCGAGGCGGAGCGGACTATGATGACTAAGAAGCCTAGAGCGTTCATTGGATGTTCTCTTGAAGCGAAGCCTATAGCCGCAGCGGTGCATGAGAACCTTAGATATGCGGCTGAAGTTACTCCTTGGTATACCGGTGTATTTAATCCGGGGAATTATACAATGGAGGATCTGGAGAAAGAAGTTGAGGATAACGACTTCGCCATTTTTATTTTTCATCCAGATGACGTTTCAAAAATTCGTGGCAAAGTGGTTGCAACAGTACGGGATAATACACTCTTCGAGATGGGTCTTTTTATGAGCAAGTTGGGTAGGAAACGCATATTCTTTATATTACCAGAGCATGTAAAGGAACTAGAGGATACGGCAGATGTGGAAGGAATGCGAATACCCTCCGATTTACTTGGGCTGGGTTCTCTGAATTATGAAATTCGTTCTGATGGCAAATGGGCCCCGGCCGTGGCTGTAGCCTGTAATAAAATTGCAGAACTGATGGAAACGCTAGGACCGTGGACTAACCTCCAAGTTCAAAAGGAAGTGAACAAGGTCCGTCAAGAAGAAGATGGTAAACGAATTCAACTGCTCAAGCTGCTTCGTTTCTTTCGTGAACTGCTGCGTTCACGTAAAGCAGATGATCAAATGCTTCACCGAATGAGTGATACGCTAAGAACTGCTTTTGTATCTCGTCCTCATTTTCTGGTCAGAGGTACTACGGTTCACCGTACAACTGAATCAGGACACCTTGAGCAAGTCGCAGGTAATGTAGGAGAAATCGGAAGGAAGTATTCACTGGATGTAAACGAAGGCAAATTACCGGACGATCCGAGTCGGATACTCATGGTGGATGCCTATAAAGAGAATAAAATCAAGGTCAACCTGTATGACGATTATCTTGAGAAAGAGTATATGCTGTGCTATCCTGTAGCAAGTAGTTACGTATTCACCGTACATCTTGTAGGACACCTCGAAGCAGGTGACGAATTGTTTCAGCAAATCGACCGTGATAATCGCCAGTTGTTCAGCGCAATTCATGACCTGTTAGGAGGAGAATTGGGATGAAACCGATCAGACAAAGGCTCGTAAAAAAAAGAGGAGCCCCCAAGGTGCGTCTGAGCGCCACCCCGGATTCCACCGGACCTGCACACGAAAGTGACAGCGGCGACCGTTTCAAAAAGCCAGAGTTACCCATTACTACGCTAGGCCCGTCACTCAAGGGAAAAGAGCGTCCGTACAAGGTGATTTTGGAAAAAGAAGCTCTCTACGACAAACCGCAATATATGGCTTAAGTGTCAAACTTCTTCGAATTATAAACTAAATTAGGATAGGACGGCTCACTTCTTCTAAAGTGTGATGCCCGTCCTTTTTTCTTATGTATCCATCTTGTTAAACATGTTCATTTCACGGGTGCCACAAGCTCCACCTTTATTCGATCAGGATCTTCAAAATACACGGCATAATGATGCTCACCGCCTGCAAAGGGATGCTCACCTTCATATAAAATGCGGACTCCTCTTTCCCTCAATTGCTCCGTTAGAAAGTCCACCTCTCCTCTTGAAGCAGCATGAAAAGCAAGATGATTCAGCCCTACCCGGCATCGATGATAAGGAATATCTGAATACCGCTTTTCAACTTGTACAAATACAAGATAGGTACCCTGATGTTTCCAGCTAATCCCGTGTTCCCACTGCTGATATACCTCATAGCCGAGTGTTTCCAGCAGCCAACCCCAGAAGACCGTACTTTTCTTCAAATCTGAAACATACATTTCAAGATGATGCAGCAATATCTAGCCACCTCTTTCTAAGTAGGCTCAAGCAGTCTCCTAGATTTAACCACTTGCCAAAAAGCATCATATAATCTTATATTGGATAGTATAAAACAAGAACGTATGTTCTGTAAATTACAAATAACAAATTTCTTGAATTATTTTATCAATAGCTAGGAAGTGAAAAGGATGACCACACCATCCACCCCTCCCGCTCCCTCGGAAACGGATCATTTGCTGATCAAAAAATATCTCATATATACCTTAATGCTGGATGTTCTGGAGCAGGATATCCATACGATAAGACAGGTTTCTTTGCATATGCCTGAAGTGTACGTCCTCCGCCTTTCCCAAATCCAATCCGAAGTTACTCGAACTCTGACAAACCTTCGTTCGGACATGCGTACTCGCGGCATCCGTGTATATGAAGAGTCGAAGCAAAAGGAAGGCATTGAAGCACTTTATTTATGCAGAGGATATCGGAGGCGCATATATCTGCTATGGACCTTTGCTAAAACAGAGGTAAAAAAAGAAATGAGCTTGTGTCTTGGAGTAGACTTGACCGAAATTTGAGATAAGGAATTTATTCAAAATTGTTTGGAACTTTCAAAGGTAAAAGCATAGTGATTCTCTTGCCCTGGCCCCGTTCCTTTTTTACAGCTGTTACAATCTTCATGCCTGGTTTTAGTTCAGGCCCCCCCCTATTAACTCAGTGCTATACATGATAGTGATCGTTTCTTCGGTATCATCACCTGACACTACTTCATCAACCTTCACTTCATACGAAACAAACTCAAATGGACCCTTATTACATATCATTACACTGAATAGAATTTCATGTCATAATAATAGGAACATTGAGAGTAAAGGGGATTAAGGCATGAATTCTAGGCAGACAGATACACCCTCGAAGCATAACAATCGGTTAGTTGTTCAAAATGTTACAGAGCTCATTGGAGATACGCCGGCTGTAAAGTTACAGCGCATTCCAAGTTCTGAGCATGCCGAGGTATTCGTAAAGCTTGAATATTTTAACCCTAGTGGAAGTGTGAAAGACCGCGCTGCCTTCAATCTGATCAGACAAGCAGAGCTTGACGGATTGCTTCTGCCTGGGTCAACCATTATTGAACCGACGAGCGGAAATACGGGAATTGGTCTAGCCATGAATGCGGCTGCCAAAGGATACAAGGCAATCCTTGTCATGCCCGATAACATGAGCAAGGAACGCATTCAAATACTGAAAGCATATGGCGCAGATGTGGTGCTCACCCCCGCTTCAGAACGAATGCCTGGTGCGATTCGTAAAGCAAATGAGCTGAAAGAAAGCATTCCTCACAGCTTTATTCCTCAACAATTTGAGAACAATGCAAACCCAGATGCGCACCGAACTACTACAGCACTTGAAATACTTTCCCAAATGAAAGGAAAACTAGACGCCTTTGTTGCCACCTCTGGTACAGGAGGAACGATTACAGGGACAGGTGAGGTACTGCGTGAGCATCTTCCGAATATAGAAATCTATGCGGTAGAACCCGCAGGTTCTCCCGTTCTATCTGGCGGTAAACCTGGCCCCCATCAGTTGGTTGGGACAAGTCCAGGCTTTATTCCTCCGATCGTGAACACAGATGTTTGGAATGAAATTATCCAGGTGAAGGATGAGGAGGCTCTCCACACGATGCGGCAACTGGCCTCACAGGAAGGGTTACTGCTGGGACCTTCCTCAGGAGCGTCTGTGTGGGCTGCTTTGCAAATTGCAAAACGTCTAGGACCTGGACATAAAGTACTTTGTATCGCACCAGATACAGGCGAAAGATATTTAAGCACGGGCATGTTCTAATCAGTATATCAAAACATATCCCACACAAAATACAGTATAAAAAGACCTGCTCTGACACGCTCCAAGTCTACTTTATGACTTGAATTGCGTACAGAACAGGTCTTTTTCCCAGCTTACTTTTATAAGATTTCGAAGTACTAACTACAATGATTCTACTGCAAGTGTAGCTCCAGGCGGCAATACTGCTTCCACTCTATCTCTAACATGCTGATTGAGCAAAATTTCCGCATCTAAGATGGCAGCAATCCCTTGATCCGTCGATGAGCGAATGAGTCTTCCTAATCCTTGCCGTAAGCGAAGTAGCATATATGGCAGGTCTACTTCTTCATATGCTGAATCAGCAGCTTCCCGTTTAGCCATAAATACAGGATCTTCCGGTGGATAAGGCAGTGACCAAATAATAACATTGGATAATGAAGGTCCCGGTACATCCAGACCCTCCCATAGGCTTGCCGCACAGAGCACGCTTTCCTCTGTATTTTGGAACTCAGCAATGAGGCTGCTAATCTCACGGTCACCTTCATACAGCATGGTATAGGATGCGAAATATGGATGGTGCGAAGCGGCTTGTTTAAACTCACGAAGCTCATTCATTGTTCTAAATAACAAGAGAGCTCGTCCTTCGGTACGTTGGATCAGCTTGGCTGCCAGGGCCAGCTTCTTCGCTGCAGCAACCTCACTCCGAATCTCCCCATCTTGCAGAAGCTCACTCGGTGCTATTAGCTTCATCTGCTTCTCGTAATCGTACGGAGAGTCCACGGAAAAGGATAAAAATTCGCTGATCCCGAGACTTCCTGCTACGTAATCAAAAGATCCATCTACCGATAAGGTTGCTGAAGAGAATACAATCGGCATCTGAAGCCCGAATACCCGCTCCTCCAGCACTTCCTTGACCGTTTGCGGCATAATGGCAAGTGTTGCAGCACCATCTTCATTTTCTTCCGCCCAGCAAATGTAGGTATCTGGCTCACGGAACAGATGAAGTGCAGTCTGGATCATCTCCAGATGTTCTTCAACGATACGCAGCTTATATTCATCAAGCGTATGCAAGCCACTCTCAAAGACAAGTTCTTCATCAATGGCTTCAATTGTACTTTTCCAGCGATTCAGTTCTTTTAGAAGCTTCTCATCAATTCGGATTCGTTTTCGATCAGAACCGGGTATCGCTGTACTTTGCTCCGCTACCAGAGAAAATACAAGCTGACTCTGATCAATGGAATCTTCAATTCGTTCGGCTAGCGTTTCCCTGATCTCTCCATCTAGAAGACGAGTAATAATCTCTTCATATGCACTATGCTTCAGCTTATAACTGAGGGCATGTTGTGCTGCTGATTCGAGTAAATGCCCTTCGTCAAAGACGACTGAACTATGTTCCGGGAGTAGCGGAAGCTGACCTTCTCTTTTTCTTCCCTCATAGGTCCACACATGTTCCATGTAGTAATCATGGGAACAGATAATAAGGTCTGTAGATTTTCGATAATGATCCCGAGATAAGGTCATGCCGCAGCGATGTCTTTTATCACATACAAAACAGTCCTGAAATGAATCCCAGTTGATCTTATTCCACTGTTCATCATTCAGATGTGGGTATTCCTTACGATCGCCGTAAGGATAAAAAGATTGCATCGTTCCGGGGGAATGAACAAAATCAGGAAGATTTTCATACACGTCTTCAATAACCGCCGCATCTTCATCCTGAAGACGAACGCCGTCTATTTTTTTGAGACATAAATATTGATCAGGGGATTTACCGAGCCGCGCATCAATCTGTAAATCCAAATAACGGGCAAGCTTCGCTATATCTCCTTCCTGTTTCACAAGTTGCTCAATGAGCGACTCATCTGCACAGGCAATCACTGCAGGCTTACGTGTATATCTTGCATAGTTAACTGCATAAAGCAGATACACGAGCGTTTTTCCCGTGCCTACCCCTGCTTCTGCAAAAATAGTTTTCTTATTGGCATAGGCTCTTTCCAATTGGTAAGCCATAAATATTTGTTCATCACGGACATCAAATCCATGTTCAGGTAACACATCATAAAAAACATCCGCAACCCAATCGCCGACCTGCTTGACGAACGGTTCTGACGGATCATAGGAGAAAGGATATCGCTCCACGCTTACGCCTCCAACACTATCATATTCTTATTAGGCAAACTCCAATTATCTCATGAATGAAGAGGTTTGGCAACCTGTCTTTCTCGTCAGCATTATACAATTTCTGTCACGACTGATGTATAAAAAAACCATTGCTACGCCATTCTAAATTTCGAAAAAGAAAAAAGGTGGTATGTGGAATATGAGCGAACATGTGGAACACGATTCAATTAAAGAAAACATGATATTAACAGATCGCCAAGGTCATCCCATTACCGATAATCAAAATGTGAGAACCGTTGGAAACCGCGGCCCTACAACGCTTGAAAATTATCATTTTCTAGAAAAGATTACTCATTTTGACCGGGAACGAATTCCAGAACGGGTTGTACACGCACGAGGTGCAGGAGCACACGGAACTTTTACTGCTTATGGTAAAGCCGGGAATGAGCATGTCTCCAAATTTACTCGAGCTAAACTTTTTCAGGAAGAAGGGAAAGAAACACCTGTGTTTGTCCGTTTCTCTACTGTAATTCATGGAGGACATTCACCGGAAACACTACGGGACCCGCGCGGATTTGCCGTCAAATTTTATACGGAAGACGGAAACTGGGATCTTGTGGGCAATAACCTAAAAATCTTTTTTATTCGTGATCCGCTTAAATTCCCGGATATGGTTCACGCCTTCAAACCGGATCCGCTTACGAATGCGCAGGATATGGAACGTTTTCTTGATTTCATCTCTTTGTCACCTGAATCTACTCATATGATTACCTTCCTTTTCTCTCCTTGGGGTATTCCGGCGAATTACCGCCAAATGCAAGGCTCTGGTGTAAATACATACAAGTGGGTCAATGACAAAGGTGAAGCCTATTTGGTTAAATATCATTGGGAGCCGATGAAACAGGGAATTCGCAACCTGTTACAAAAAGAAGCGAATGAAGTGCAGTCTACCGAATTTAACCACGCCACGCTTGATTTGTATCATGCGATTGAGCAGGGCGATTACCCAGAATGGGAGTTCTGTGTTCAGCTGATGGAAGATGGTGAACACCCAGAACTCGATTTTGATCCGTTGGACCCAACGAAATTATGGCCGGAAGATCAGTTTCCGTTTTTGCCTGTCGGCAAGATGGTACTGAATCGAAACCCTGAAGATTATTTTACGGAGGTAGAACAGGCTGCTTTTGGTACAGGTGTACTTGTGGATGGGCTTGATTTCTCTGATGATAAACTTCTCCAAGGGCGGACGTTCTCTTACTCTGATACTCAGCGTCACCGGGTAGGCGCCAATTATTTGCAGCTTCCTATCAATGCACCCAAAAAAGGGGTTGCTACCAATCAGAGTGGCGGTCAAATGTTGTACAAGGTGGACCGGGCACCAGGTCAAAATCCGCACGTAAACTATGAACCGTCTTCACTTGGCGGGCTGCATGAAGCACCGAAGCAAGGTCCTGACCATCAGCCACATTATAATGATAAACTCGTTCGCGAGAAAATCAGCCGTCCCAACGATTTTGGCCAAGCTGGGGATACGTATCGATCATTTGAGGAGTGGGAACGGGAAGAGTTAATTCGTAACCTTGTCGGTAACTTGTCGATATGCAAACCCGATATCCGTAAACGAATCATTTCGAACCTAACTGAGGCGGATGCTGACTACGGGAAACGAGTGGCTGACGGACTAGCAGGCATAGAGACTGATGACAGCAGCAGCGTGCAGCCGAAACACAATCACAGCGCAGAGCTCGCAAATGAACTTGGACATGAGGCTGATCCATATTAAGAGTAAACCCTCTATGATGTAACAAGATTCACACCAGGGCTTATATCTTGCAATCTGGAAGATGCCCTGGTTATTATTTTAATGCAATCATAAGATAGTCCTAAATTTAACGATATGAAACGAGGTGTACATCATGACTCTCTGGATGATTCGTTCCGAGCTCCCTTCTGACTTCCATGCAATTGCAGAACTGCATGCACTGGCTTTTGCCTACAGCTTCGGTATGGGAGAGACAACTCTTGTCAGCACACTTCGTACACGTAAAAATTTTGAACCAGAGCTTTCTCTCGTCTGTGTTCTGAATGACCAAGTCATCGGGCATATCCTGTTTACCCCGCAAGATTTTCTAATAGAAGGTAATAAGGTGAACGGTCTCATGCTGTCCCCTCTTGCCGTACATCCCGATTATCAAAAGCTCGGAGTGGGATCTGCCCTAATTACAGAAGGGCTACGGAATGCCAGGGACAAGGGATATGAACTCTCAACTGTTCTAGGCCACCCCCATTTCTACACCCGTTTTGGCTTTAAGGGCAAGGCATGGATGGATGAAAAAGTAAAAATTCCACTCGAAACGATTTTTATTACCGAGCCTGTACCTTCCATTCGTGAACGACGTGTAGAGTTAGCCGATCTCCCTAAACTTCGTGACATGTGGGAATCCACCTATGGGCACTCCCCTTTTTCAATAATTCCGGGAAATTCACTTCTCGACTGGATTAGCCCTGCAAATACAATTCAAGCATCCGCCATCCTGATCGATGAAGAACTGGCCGGTTATGTACGTTACAACGTGGCAGACCCCGGACTCATTACTATGGTTATAGCCATTGATAGTGCTGCTTTTATTCATATCACTCACTATTTAAAAGGAAAGCTAAATCCGCTCCAGTACACCCATTTGCTCCTTCCTATTTCTTCTTTATCTCCTCTGCTTCACCAGCTGGATTGGGCTTATGATATTAGTAATGAAACGTACGCAGAGTATATGGTAATTGTGCTTGATGGACCCACTCGTCCTATCTTGCTCTCTTACTTTAACGACATTCAAAATGGTACCAAAACAAGAGGATTCCTCATCTGGCCCACAGAATTTGATCTTTGCTAACAGTGTGATGCCGCTGCGATAACGGATTGTCCTTCCGATCGCTGTTGCCCGCTGATTTCTTGATTATATAACGATTAAAGCGGTTGAAATCAGTGGGCAAAGACAAAATAGAGGCGACTTTCCATTCGATTCTGAATGAAAGGTCGCCTCTTTTCGATTTACGTTTTAAGCATAATCTGTCCAGTCTCGGAAAGATCGTACCCGGAAATAGCGCTTAGTTCATGACGGAAAGATTCCAAGCGGAGAATATCAAGCACCGTTTGAATGAGCATTGTATTATCCGGAGTATTCAGCAAAACAAGATCGTACCTTTCTTTAATAAGCGGAATAAATTCTACTCCGGATACAACGGCTGCCGCTTTCATCGTTCCCACCCCGACATCAGCTTCTCCGGAAGCTACTTTCGCCGCTACAGCTATATGGTTAGTCTCTACATTCTCATATCCCACAATCCCCTGCTTGTCTAAACCATGAATACGGAGTTGTTCATCAAGAAGAACTCTCGCTCCTGCACCTTTTTCCCTGTTAACTAGCCGAAGACCTGGCTTTACTAGATCGTTCCATCCCTGTAACTTATGCGGATTCCCTGGTTTGACGTACAGCCCGGCCCATCGGCTCATCAGGTTTACGACAATATAAGAAGAGCCAACCAGAAGCTTACGAATATATGGAACATTGTATTCCCCTGTATCTCCGTCAAGCAAATGAGTACTCACAATATCCGACTTCCCTTGGTACATGGAGATGAGACTATCCAGACTTCCGACATAGGAACGCAGCGGTCTTAAAAGGGGCTCGCGTTTCTCCAAGTAGCTCGCGAGAATATCAAGACTTAAATCCTGCCCCGTAATAACGATGGGTCTTACTCCACTATTCTGCATTGCTATATGAGGTTCCCTTATGCCCGTATCATGGTTCGGCTTCACAATAAAACCTTTAGAAGCCTGTTTGTAAGCCTCCAGATCCGTTTTATCAATTCGCATTTGCTTACCTACTTTGTAGGCGGGTAACTTCCCTTTTTTTATCAAATCGTATACGGTCAGTTTGGATATTTTTAAAAGCTGGGCAATTTCTTCTGTTGTATAAGATACATTATCATTCACCTACAATACCCCCATGCAAATCTATACCCGTCATTGTATCATAATCTACTTTCGAATTTAGCATTGCCATCCAACCTATCATCATTATAATATAGTTAATTATATCTAAATATAATCAATTATAACGATAGGGTGGTATTATGAACAAATTGAATAAGTTTAGTTATGTTTTCTTATGTTTTACATTTTTACTTCTACTTGCCGCTTGTGGCAGTACAGGTAGCACACAAGACTCTGCCTCTACACCCGCACAGCAAAAAGAGCAACAAACTTCTTCCGAAACGCCCTCTACACAAGCCGAGCCCACAGAGACAGAGCTTATCGTTTCAGCAGCGGCAAGTTTAACCGATGCTTTGGAAGAAATCGGTCCCGTTTTTGAAGCTAAACATCCCGATATTCAGCTTACTTTTAATTTTGGCAGTTCTGGCGCTCTACAACAACAAATTGAGCAAGGCGCTCCCTCTGATCTTTTTCTATCAGCAGCGGATAAGAATATGCAGGCACTAATCGACAATAACAATATAATGAAGGATTATTCCGAAACCTTACTAACGAACGAGCTCGTGCTTGTTTCCGGAAGTAACAATGAGATGAATATTACATCTGAGGCGGATCTATCTAAACCGGAAGTAAAGGTGATTGCGATTGGGATTCCAGAAAGCGTCCCTGCAGGTAGTTATGCTAAAGAAGCACTTGAAGGACTTGGACTATATGATGAACTGCTTCCAAAAGTCGTACAAGCCAAAGATGTTCGTCAAGTATTGCAATACGTTGAAACCGGGAATGCCGATGCAGGTTTTGTATATAAAACAGATGCCATTCTTGCCAAAGTCGACATTATACATACCGTGGACCCAGAGCTGTACACACCCATTAAGTACCCAATGGGTATTACTGCAGCAAGCAAACATAAAGAACAAGCCCAAGTGTTCTATGAGTTTCTCAAATCGGAGGAAGCACGAGAGATTTTTGAAAGCTATGGGTTTAAAGGTCTTTAGTGGTAATGGCTGTAATTGACTGGAGTTTATTATGGGCACCGGTTCGGTTGTCATTGCTCGTCGCACTGCTTGCAAGTTTGATAACGATCATAATAGGGAGTTTACTTGCAAAATGGATGGCTAATAAAAACTTTCGGGGGAAACTTTTACTGGAGACTGTATTTATGTTGCCCATTGTGTTACCCCCTACTGTAGTAGGATTCTTGCTTCTTGTATTACTTGGTAGAAACAGCATCGTTGGTTCTATGATAGAATCCATTTTCGATGCCCCCCTTCTATTTACATGGTGGGCCGCTGTGATTGCTTCGATCGTCGTTTCATTTCCGCTTGTCTATCAGACGATGAAAGTCGGATTTGCATCCGTTGACAGTGAACTTGAAGCAGCTGGACGCTCCATCGGTGCAAATGAATGGCAGGTCTTTCGTCACATTACACTTCCCTTAGTCTGGCCATCCTTCATGTCCGCTTATATTCTTGGTTTTGCCCGTTCTCTGGGGGAATTTGGCGCTACGCTAATGATTGCAGGCAATATACCAGGCAAGACACAGACTGTGCCTACGGCTATTTATATTGCGGTAGACAGCGGGAATATGGCCATGGCATGGGCATGGACTGCAATCATTATTATCATATCTTTCCTTTTATTGCTAATTACAGGTCGTAAAAAAACGACATAATTTGATAACATCTTTGTAATTAACAACCTTAGCACCCCTCATTCCCAAAATGAGGGTGCTTTTTTATATGAATTTTTTTCCATCTTATTTTCAAATAATGTTATATATAACAGGTAATAGATAAAAAAATTGTCATCGAAAGATACTTATTAATTAATTTGGTTACAATATTGTAATCTAATTTATTGCTTCACTTCTAAGTTCGAGAGATATATTACCCCCAATACCAGAATTTAATCATCTCAAATAAGACTACAATTTCGTTTTTTACCAAGTTTTAGTGTACAAAAGGTAAAGTTAAGGTTACATTTTTGTAACATTTGGAGCTATTTTTATTATATATTAGTTACAGTTGATTGATATTAATAAAGCCGAATCTACTACATAGTACGGGGGACGATTTACATAACTTGGGGTGAACGGATGTAACAATCCTAGAGTACCTTCTACTCAAACCCGACAGCTAACCTCGGAGGCTAATGGAGGAAATATAAAGAATGAAAAGTTTTGGTAAATATATGTTGTTATCTTCTCTGCTAGGTGCAAGCCTGGTTCTCGGTAATTCGCAAGTGGATGCGTCCTCTTCGAGCTCAAATAGTGTAAATGTTCAACTTAATGATAGCCTTGTTAACTTTAAAGATGCTTCTCCTTTTTTAGATAGTAACAATAAAACTCAAGTACCTTTGCGTATGCTTGCAGAGGATATGAATTATTCAGTAAGTGCTAATAAAGAAGGTTCAACTACACATGTCACAATTAAACAAAACGGAAATACCATCAAAATTCAAACAGGTTCTACAACAGCTACCGTCAACGGAAAAAGTGTAAGCATAGGAACCAAAGTATTTATTCGCGACAATCGGACTTATGTACCCCTTCGCTTTGTATCCGAAGCTATGGGTAGTGAAGTGGTGTGGAAACAGAGTTATTCTCTCGTCATGGTAAATACAACTGGTAAAACCTATAGCCCCGTTCTTGTAGAGGACGAGCATGCTAAAGGTACAAGTATCGTCCAAGAAGCAACGAAATATATTGGTACACCTTATGTATACGGTGGTTCTTCCCCTAGTGGATTCGACTGCTCCGGTTTTGTAAAATATGTTTTTGATAAACACGATATTTCGCTTCCACGTACAGCAGCTTCCATGTATAACACAGGAACATCTGTAGCAAAAAGCAACCTGAAACAAGGAGATCTTGTTTTCTTCAAAACAACAGGTACATCCATCTCTCATGTTGGTGTTTATGTTGGGAACAATAGTTTCATTTCTGCAACTAGCTCAAGTGGTATCAAAATTGACAGCCTTAGCAACACTTATTGGGGTCCTAAATATGTAGGAGCTAAAAAAGTACTATAGATCTTTTATTAAGATGGTATCATACCAAAAAGCCTGTCGCATATGCGACAGGCTTTTTGGTGATTCCTTTATATTTATTTTATCTCGTGAAAATATGATTTCCAATCGTTTTCACAGCAGGACGAGCCATGCTCCACGCTGATGTTGCAATTTTGGGATTATAATAATAAAGCGCTCCCTCTGCTGGATCTTCACCATTTAGTGCACGTCTCGCTGCTGTATAGGCAGATGAATCTGGAGTGAGATTATACTGACCATCATCTACGGCAGTAAACTGTCTTGGTTCAAGGATGACCTCCGTTATTGAATCAGGGAACAGATCAGATTGCACTCGATTGAGGATGACCGCTGCGACTGCTACCTGTCCATCTATAGATTCCCCTCGTGCCTCACCATGCACAGCTCTTGCTAATTGGTCCAGTGTGGTTCCTCTGACAGGTGCCTGTTTTTTTAAAGCCGATACCGTTTGTTTCCCCGCTTTACCGTCTACACCAAGCCCTCTCTGCTCCTGAAAGGACCGCACTGCTTGTTCTGTTGCAGATCCATAATAACCTGTTACACCAGCATCTAGATAGCCTAGACTCTTCAATCTTTCCTGTAGCTCTACTACTTCCAAATGATGAGTTCCCTTTTGGAGCACCATAGCGCTAGCCGGAGAGGCTATACCTATGGTTCCGACTGCGATTGAGCTACTTAACAACAAACCTACCGTGAGTTTTTTCCATTTCATTTGCACTTTCGTATTCTTCTTATTCATATATAGATGACGACCTCCAGATTCTAGTTGTAAGAAATAATGTGTTTGATAGCATCTTAACTGTTCCAGTACAAAAAATGCCGAGAGAAAGGAGTATCTTATCTTTCTCTCGGCACAGTATGTTTTCTTTTCGAGTACAATTTTGCTATTTACATCTATCTTTTACTTCGTGAATACGTGGTTTCCGAGTTTTTGCGTAACCGGACGTGAACTCATCCAAGATGAGGACGCGTATTTCGGATTATAGAAATACAAAGCGCCTTTTGAAGGGTCATACCCTGTCAAAGCTCTTCGCGCTGCTTCATAAGCAGAAGCCGTTGGTGTGCTCAGCTTACCATCAGCTGCAGGCGTGAATTGACCTTTTTGAAAAATAACGTTTGTAATAGAGCTCGGAAACGAGCCGTTATGGACACGGTTCAGAATGACCGCCCCTACTGCAATTTGTCCGGTAAAGGACTCCCCGCCAGCTTCATCTTGAATAATACCAGCCAGATGTTTCATCACCTTGTTGTTAATCGGTGCCTTTGCTTTCAGTTTAGCCTCCGTCTTTGGACCAACCTTTCCATCCACAGACAAGTTATTTTTCTTTTGAAAATTCTTTACAGAGCTAACCGTTTGCGTTCCATAATAACCGCTAATACCTGCCGAGAAATATTTAATCTTATTGAGTCTTTCTTGTACTTCAACTACCTTGGAACTTTTGCTACCCTTCTGTAGTGTCGCTGCACTAGCTGTTGTCGCTGCACCAAGTACTGAAAGAGCACAGGCGCATGTTAGTATAAGTGTGGGTATTTTTTTCATTAGTCTTAAATTTCCTCCCGTTTCATTCATGATGACACTTGGATGACATGCATCGTGTACATTTAAAATCATCACTGAATTTGGCGGCGCTAAATGTAACACCTGATGTGTACTATAACACAGGTTACAAATTTGTCACATCTGTCAATGGTCCTAATCTGCAAGTTCGGTTCCTTTCGTTTCCTTACCAAGCACCAGTACAGCCATCGCTCCAATCAATACGGTAACAAAGAAAAGGGTAAATATTGTGCTGAACGGAACCCCTTTCTGGACCAAAAGTCCTACAAGGAGTGGAGCAATTACACCACCAACACGGCCAACCGATGCAGACAACCCCACTCCCGTGGAGCGCGCTTTAAGCGGGTACAGTTCTGGGGTATAAGCATACATACCTCCCCATGCTCCGAGATTGAAAAAGGATAGTGACATCCCTGCTAAAATTAGCGACACTTCCGATCCTGCGTTTCCGAACCAGAGTGCACTGACTGCCGTCATCACCAAATATACGACGAGTACAAACTTTCTCCCGAATTTTTCAATGAAATAAGCGGCAGTAAAATAACCTGGAAGCTGAGCAAGCGTCATTATGAGCACATATTGAAAACTTTTTACAAGTTCATATCCTTTGGCTGTCATGACACTAGGTAGCCATAAAAACATACCGTAATAAGAAAATACAACCGTAAACCATAAGATCCATAACATAAGGGTTGTCTTCCGGTGTTCCACCGACCAGACGGATTTAAACTTCTCCCTAAAGGATACTTTTTTCAGTTCACTTTTCTTGTTAAAGTTAGGTGGATCCTCGATAGCTCTGCGTAAGTAGAGCGCGTACAGTGCAGGCAGAGCTCCGATTAGAAAAGCCACACGCCAGCCATACTGGGGAATCACAAAATAAGAAATAAGTGCAGAAATAATCCAACCTGCTGCCCAGAAACTCTCAAGGAGAACAACTGCACGTCCCCTCTCCTTTGCGGGTACCGATTCTGATACAAGTGTAGAAGCGACCGGAAGCTCACCGCCTAATCCAATCCCGGCGACAAAACGAATAAGGCAGAGGAACACATAACCTGTAGCCAGAGCCGAAAATCCGCTAGCCACCGAGAAAATAAGCAAAGTCCACATCAGTACTGCTTTCCGTCCATATTTATCAGCAAGCGTTCCTGCTAGCGCAGCTCCAACGGCCATACCAATAGAAGTTGAACTTGTAACGAGCCCTACTTCACTTGGACTTAACAGCCATTCCTTCGCGAGAGCAGCTACGATAAAAGACATCATCCCTACTTCCATGGCGTCAAACATCCAGCTGAGTCCCGCACTGAAGAGCAGCTTGCGTTGCTTCGGATTTTGTAATACTTCAAGTTTACTCATGGTAATGCAGTGCTCCCTTATCTATGTATTTAAAGTGAAACCCAACTTCTTATTTATAATGATTTGGGACAGCCTGTCAACATAAAAAAAGAGAACAGTTTGCCTATTAAGCATACTGTTCTCTTTTTTAACTTGTTCAAACCTCTATCTCAAGCTTCTAAATGATAAAATAGAGTTCTACTTCTCTTCTTTACGAACGAGAGGCACACCGTCATTCATTTTCTCGTGCCATACTTCATAATGATGAATGGCAAGTCCAGCAAAGGAAGAATGTTTCGTTCCGAGCTCAGCAGCTATTTCCATCTCCGATTCCAAATTCGTGACATTTTTTCGGAAAAAGGTCAGATGCTCACCTTCCTCGGTATGCCCTAATTCTGCTCCGATCCATACCTTCTTGTCCAGTTCATCTGCCTCACCAAGCTCTTCTTTCGAAAGATCGTACATTTGCTGACCGCTGTCCCGATAAGCCATGATTGCAATCGCATCAAACTTATCAATTATCCAGCGGCTAAATGTTCCTTTGCCACCCGGAGCTTCTCGCTTATCGAGCCAAAATGGAACTGCCGCGCTCATATAGAGGTTGCCTTCGGCTCCAGCCTGAATCCATTCCTCCATATTTTCGCTCCATTCGTCTATAACAGCTGATTCTTCTCGCTCCCATCGTTTAAGTTGGTACGGCTCGACATCAAATTGAACACCTGCAAACTGCTCCTCTGGCGCCGCTTCCTCATTAAATGTCTTTACCCATTCAATCCAGGCCGTACCCTCTTCCCGCTTCTCGGTATAAGCCCAGTCTGCATGTCCATTCAGTGCATGGACGGAAATTTGGTGAGCTTGTGCCTGAGCATTAAAATGCCTATAGGCTTCGTCAGACACACTGTTTTTCGTTTGCAGAAAAACAGTATTCACCTTTTGTTCTGTCAGGAACGTAACAATTTCGTCCGTATGCTCTTCAATGATAGAAGCATCCCATAGCCATGTCGCTTTATTTTCATTCACCTCGGGTGATCTCAGCATGAAGTACAGGATGAGTAAAAGAACAAAGATGACAATCAAGGTGCTCCCTTTTACCCATGCCGGCCATGTATTCCATGCGTATCCTCCTCTTTCCAATCGCTTATGAGCCTTTCCGTTTACGGAATCTTTCTTAAGCAAATACCGCTTCTTCCTGCAATGTTACGGGATGCTGTACGGAATGGCCAATTTTATAGATATGTGGTAACGGGAAGTTTTTGAAAGCATTGCGAGTGTCGAGCACCGGTACACCCAGCGATGCAATTTCATCATACTCCAGATTTTTATGGTTTGTGATCAAGACGATGCAGTCATACCCCTTGAAATCAGCTGGGTTATAGGCCACACTATGAACGGTTTCCCCATGTTTGTCACGGAATGTTTCTGCATACGGATCAAAGTACTCTACGTTTGCGCCTGCTTCTTTAAACAGTTCATAGACTTCAAGTCCAGGAGACTCACGAAGGTCCGCAATATTTGGTTTGTAAGCCATACCCAGCAGCAAAATGTTAGATTTACGGATCGATTTTGCATATTCATTTAGAATCGTTGCTGTTTTGTTCATCACGTAGTACGGCATATTGTCATTGGTTGATTGAGCAAGCTCAATGAACTGACTGTAGAACCGGAATCCTTTTGCTTTCCAAGACAGATACATTGGATCCAGCGGAATGCAGTGACCTCCAATACCTGGGCCCGGATAAAATGGCATAAAACCAAACGGTTTTGTAGCCGCTGCATCAATAACTTCCCAAATATCAATACCCATACGGTCACACATCATCGCCATTTCGTTTACAAATGCGATATTTACGCTACGGAATGTATTTTCGAGCAGCTTGGACATTTCCGCAACCTTAGGATTGGACACAGGAACTACCGTCTCCACATACTGACCGTATAGAGCTGCACCAAGTTTCAAGCAAGCTTCTGTTGTACCGCCAATAACTTTTGGTGTATTGAACGTTGTAAATCTCCCATTTGAAGGGTCTACACGTTCTGGTGAGAAGCAGAGGAAGTAATCTTCTCCGACCTTTTTACCAATCGCCTCAAGTTCTTGCTCAATTAATTCCTCTGTCGTACCCGGATAGGTTGTGCTCTCCAGTGTAATGAGCATGCCTTCCTTCATATGCAATTTAATCTGATCAACGACAGTTTCAATATATGACGTATCCGGATCCTGATTCTCGCTGAGCGGTGTAGGCACACAGATACTCAGTGCATCAATCACACGTAACATGCTGTAATCCGTTGTAGGCTGGAAGCGACCGCTTTGCATTACGGTTTTCAGGTCCTCCGATGAAATATCATGAATATAGGACTCACCTTGATAAATGCTGTCCACTTTGGATGGGTCTAAATCAATACCAATAACCGTAAAGCCTTGCTTCACCATTTCTACTGCGAGTGGCAGGCCAACATATCCTAGTCCTACTACACCCAATACTGCTTTCTTGCTCTCAATTGCGTTCATCAAAGTATGGAATTGCTCTTTCACAGTACTTCACCCTCCAAATGGAATTTTAGGTAAGCATATTGCATAATTCAGTTGAATTTATACAATACCCTCCGTTATATGTGTTAAATCAGGACTACCTTATCTGTGTAAAATCTACTCGAATTTACAATCTACGAATACTGTAAAATCTACGATTTCTACTGAAAGCAGCGACGAATTCGTGCATCAAGTTCAACAGGTGAAAAAGGTTTCGTTACGTAATCATCTACCCCTTTTTCAAAACACTGGCTGATGGTCTGCTCTACTCGCTGGTCTGTCAGGACAATCACTTTCGGCGGCGTTGTAAGATTTAAGTTCTGCATTTGATGGATAAATGGAACACCGCTCATTCCGTACAAATTAAGCTCTGTCAAAATGAGATCAGGTTCTACCTTGACTGCCATTTCCAAGGCGCTAAGTCCATCAACTGCTTCGTAGATGTCATAACCTTGCAGTGCAAGACGGATTTGGAGAAACTCTCTTGTCGATTCATCCTGATCCACAATGAGGATCTTGCCTGGCAGAGATGCTGTTTCATTCTGCGTATAAAGCTTGATATCCGCATCATTACTAAGTTTCGCGGTTTCAGCCATATTTTTAAGCAGATGTTTGCTTGGTTTCCCCATTTCAGGGAAGCTTGCCACCGTCAGACGTGGATCAGAACCAGGAAGCAATTGCAACAGCCCTTGTTTCAAAACCAGCGCCTGATAGTGCGTACGATTCAGTGACATAAAGGGAAGAAACACAGCTAGCGTTTCTGTCTTCGCATCTTGCCACACCTGATATTCGGATTCACAAGTCCTCGTCAGAATGTCTCGAAGCTCAGCTTCCGGCTGCTGCTCCATATCCTTGCAATGGACAAACACAACGCCACTATGCTCATTTGCCATTCCTCTTAGTTGCTCATCCAGAATGTCATACACACTACCTTTTACCTGGCGCTCAAGAGTTACCGTATTTGCCATAAGATTCACTTCCACCTTTCAACATTTAACTTCTATAACTTAGGCAGCCTCTTCTGCCTTTGGTTCTTCCCAGCTCTGTCTTGTCATCGCACCCCAGGAGTTATTGTTCTGCATGAACTGGATATGCCCTTGTACCCTCCACAGGACGCCAAGCTGATGATATCCAACAAACTTCAAAGCAGAAAAAGTTAACATTTTTACAAGATCAGATGGTTTCGGGTAACGACGGAAGGCGATTTCTTCTAGAATCAAGGCTCCTACACTCAGCAAATATCCACTTAGGAAGTTAAGAAGACCAAAAATGAGAAGAACCGGCCAAGCTGTCATATCAAGCATCACGTAACCAACCAAGGCCAGAAGTCCGGTAATCCGGAAATAAGGATTCAGGGCTTCAAAAAAAATGTTATACGGCATTGTGAGCATGCCCATTGTTTTATACTTGGGTCTGAACATCATATTTGCATTCTCGATCATATTTTTCAGATTACCCCGGCCCCAGCGTTTACGCTGGTTCGAAATAATCTTGTACGTATCAGGAGCCTGAGTCCAGCAAACGGCCTCCGGACAAAATGCGATACGGTACTTTAATTTATTCTCGAGCATGTAACGATGAAGTTTGATAATAATGTTCATGTCTTCTCCCGGATATCCACCTCGATATCCGCCTACCGCAATGATGGCATCTTTACTGAATAGTCCAAAGGCTCCTGAAACAATGATCAATCCGTTTAAGTCACTCCAGCCAATTCGTCCGCCGAGGAAAGCTTTTAAATATTCAATGGATTGAAACATCGGCCACATTTTTCGCGGCAACGATACTTCTTTTACTGCACCGTTCTCGATTTTACATCCATTCGCAATCCGAACATCTCCGCCAATGGCAACCGTTTCTTCCGGATTTTCCAAATACATGCGTGCCATGCGAATCAGCGCGTCCTTCTCAAGCAGGGAATCTGCATCAATAGATGACACAAGCGGATAATGCGAGAAGTTAATACCGGAATTCAAGGAATCTGCCTTTCCCCCATTTTCCTTATCAATTAAGTACAGAAATGGATATTCCGGATTGTGATATACTCCGCGAACCGGTTCACATTTAATGGTTCCACGAAAAATCGGATTCTCGATGGGGGTCAGCCCAAACTCCTTAACAAGAACCTGCACGGTTTTGTCACTGGAACCGTCGTTGACGACAATGACCTCATAAGTCGGATAATTAAGCGTCATCAAACATTTTACATTTTCGATAATCGTTAACTCTTCGTTATAAGCAGGTACCAAGAGCGAAACTGGGGGGACGACATCCGATCCTGCTAAGCTTTTGAAGCTCGAATATTCTGCCCTGCGGCGAATCGTCCAAATATTTTTATAGGAGAAACACAAAATTCCAAAATATAAAACAGTAACGAAAATAACGTAATAAATAATGATCATTCCATAGCCGAGTAATATATCTTTAAGCAGTGAAATCCCCTCCAATAACTTCAGACATGCGATGGGTCTGTTTTGCTCTTGGTGATGCTCCGAAGTAGCGGTGATAGATAAGTTTTTTCTTGTTTAACATCATCATCTTTTCCAGCTCTTCTTTTCCTTCCGCTGCACCCATTGCCCGCTCTGTATATGCAAGAGCTGCTTCTCTTGCCGTGCCGTTTGCCGTGGCAGCTGTTTCACACAACACTTCAAATCCTCGTACACCGAGCCCAGCTAAACTCTCTGCACTTTGATTGCGTACCAGCAAGTCCGTATCACTCATCCCTTGCTGTAGCAACTGGATGCTGTTTTCTGTATAAACGGAGCCAAGTGCCTTCGCCATTGCAGCTCTAACTTCGCTATTCGCGTCTCTCATAAATTCCGCCATCGTTTGATCCTTCAATACGGGTCCCGTACTTAAATAAAGCTTGATAGCATCCGTGCGTATTGTAACGTCATTCGAGCGGAATAAATGTCTGACAACAGGCATTACTTCCGGAGATGCATAACCGGATAACGCGACAAGCCCAACTTTGACATCTTCATAACGATCTGATTCGAGCAGTTCCCGCAGCAGCCTGCTTGGCTCTAGGCTCGTTTCCATAAGAATATCTGCGGCCATTTGATAAATTGGTTTTCCTTTGCCAAGAAGAAGTCTTAGCATTTCTTTAAGCTCAGCAGGACGCTCTGCGCACTTTGCCACGGCTCTGGCATAAATGATGGCATGTGGCACTTTCTTCTCTTCTTTTAATACTTCTAATAATGATGTCGTCGCCTCTGCACTTCGCATCCCGCCAAGTCGGTAAGCTGCTTCTATTGTTTTGGTACCTGAGATGCTGCCAAGCTGTTTCATTTGCTTCGCAACAAACCCTGCTTCACTTGCAAGGTCACGCAGCTTCACTGCATGCTCTCCTTTAAGCTGGTCCATCATAACGATTAGCTTGTCCATGATCACTTCCTCTTCAAGCTTTGCTAATTTCCCAGGAGGAAGCTGAACCTTCTCATTACCAGTCAAGTTCGCTTGAATGTAGACAAAATAGTCCTTGTGCTTATTTGCATATTGCTCTTTCTTACTTGTTTTTGAATTATGGGACACTTTCATCGTGATGAGCAAAACAATCCCCGCTACGATGAGTCCTGCGCACAAATAAACGAATGCGTACGCGAGGGCCAAATTAGAAAACATGGATGAGTATCCTCCTTTATTGTTCTTGCTCTTGTAACTCGGAAAAAGTCTCTTTCATGAGATCATAGCTCTGTTTGAAACGCTCACTATAGGTGACTGTTTCCCACGGATCCCACGTATAAGGTTTAACCTCCCGTATATCGAGTGTCTTTGCATCGCCTCCTGGCCAGGATACAGTACCGCTGCCAAGATCCGTCAGCCATGGGATAAACCGAATCCCTTCGGTCGTTACCGTCTGGAATCCTCTATCTTCTGTAAGTGGGCTGTAGTCAATGACCTGCAGGGAACTAGGATCGCCAAAACCAAGCAACATCCAAGGAATACGTATTTCCACTTCTTTCCCTGCGTACTGCCAAAGCGTCAACGAGTCGTAGTCCTCCGAATCCGGATTCGATGTCCCCCGGTTCAATGTGCCCACTATTTCATCCATATAAGGATGTGAATACTTCGTATCGGGCGGACTCATCTTCAAACTGATGGCCAGCTTCCAGGGAACAAACGACGGTGTATCCTGTGCTTGCTCCTCCAACATCCAGTACCCCTCCGGTCCGTATAGTCGCTGGTTAAAGTCGTAACTTTTAGCGATGGCAACTTCTGATTCTTGATCGTTGCCTACCGTAATAAGCGTCTCTAACTCCCCGCCTTCCAGTGTCTTACCGGGCAATGCCTCGAGCGGTTGATTCCCGCCGGGAAGAGTATCTGATCCAATATTCAGCTTCGTTGTGGCCGGATCAAATGGTTCATCCAGCGTAATTCCCATGTATACGTAAGCCTCATCATGGGTCAATTGAATCCTTTCAATGCCTTCTGTCTTTCCTTGCCAGAGCTGAATCTGGTTATCCGGCAACGTAGACCAATCCTCAAGTTTCCCATCGATAATCAGCTTATTTTGTTTGCCTGCCTCCATGGCGAGAACTCCGAACATCTTTTCGTTCGTAAGCACGTTCAGCCAGTATGCTCTGCGATCTGCCGGAATTTCGAAAGGCATCGTATTCCACGTCTTCTTGAACCACTCATCCTGCCACATGAAGAGTACCGCCCCTGCGTAACCTTCGTCATAAATATCCATTGTGAGCGACTTATTGATCTCGCCTTGTTCGAGCTCATTATGACCCCCTTGGTCTTTCCCTCCCGGTCCATAATGAGATACGCCGAGAGAAGCAGGGACACCATACTCTGTAATCATTACAGGCATATCGGGATACTCGGATTTAAGTTTTTGCAAGTACGCTTTATACGTGTTGTACTCCCCATCCTCATCCTTAATCGTCTGCAAAGACTTATCCGTACGGAAGAAATCTGGATAATAGGGATACACGTGATAGGCTGCAAAATAACCTCCTTGCCAATGGACCGGTTCAATATGATTTGCATCTACACTTACTAGATCCTCTTCGAACAGCGGCTCACCTGGGTGCTCCAGCACATCTGTGGTTACCCAATTGGTAAAGGTTAAAGGATGTTCCCACCCGTACTTCTTCTCTTCCTTTGCTACTTGGTCAAGCAGCTCTGCAAGCCAATTTTCAAACGGACTCGCATTTTCAGTACCGGAAATATGGACCCCTTCGTAACGAGGATAATCTGGATGTGTCTGGTTCGTATTATCTACCATCTGTGGGTCCCACTCCGTACCCAAATGCCAAGCTAATAAATATTGACCCACATCCGCTGTGTATTTACCGCTTGATTCTCCGTTCACATGGGGGATATTTGCATCCCCATACACCGCAGTTACCGCTTTTTTGATCTCCGCTTTAAATTTCTCATCAATGCCTTCTGCAAAAGCGTCTTTTTGCTCAATCAGCTGCTCTTCAGGTGACCAAATTCCCTGCATGAAGTACAGGGGATGTTCTTTACCTCTGTTGTACTCTGCCAGCGCAGAATAGAATACAGGTTGATGGACCGTATAGATACGGATTACATTTGCACCCATATCTTCAATTTGCTGAAACCACTTAAGGTAATCTTCCTTTTCAAGCGGAAACTCACCCGGGTAATGTCCTGGCTTCGTTGAACCTAGGTTCACACCTTTCACAAATAGCTCCTGCCACTTCCCGTCCTGGCTATACTGCAGGAACTTGTCGCCTTCAGTTCTGAATTTCATTTTTGTTCCGTCTTCTGCAGCAAAGGTGACTTGCGCAGGCTTCATGTACGAATACAACGCCCAACCGCCGCCGCCGAAGATAAGAATGCCTGTTAAAACCCATATGGCAAATCGTTTTCTCTGTCGTCTGCTCATGGTTTCTTGGTTCGCTCCACTTCTGCTCATTCGTTATTAAACTTTGTCATCGTAAGGCAAAAACGATAAATGCAATGCCTCCCTTGATTGCAGGGTCGCCTGCAATGCAGAATCGGATTCTGTCGTTTGGCGAACGTCTGCACCCTTCTCATTAACTATATCGCCAAGCTTTCCCTTTTGTAACTAGGCTATTGGAAGGAAAGATGTGATGGATATTATTGCCCAGTTTCAAAATCATTTTCCTGCTTTTCAAGTCCGGTGATCCCAAAACGCTGTTTTCTTTTTTGATCCTTATATTCTATAAAAGTGACACAAAAAAATAGAGATCCTCCTTCCTACTCAGAAAGGAAAAGCCTTACTGCCCAACAGAAAGTAGCCACTTTCATCTTGCATCCCGCCTATATAGTGTAACGCATTTCATCACCCAAAGTTCCTCTTGATTTACAATTTTAACCATAGTTATTACAAAATTGATACTATAGTCTGATACTAAAACCGTGAAAAAGCCTGATGTAGCAGCATTCTTAAAAAAACTCTTTTTTTCAAAAAAGGTCAACAGTCCTGCATCTAGGACAATATTATTTATAAATCATTTACATTCCGATCACGGTTCCCTTTTTCCTGACCCTCAGGTCTCAAATAACTTACATCTTATGTAAAAAAACAAGTCCTTTTTCCTAATTTTTAATACTTTCTGAGTGTTTTTAGAAAGTTCCAACCATTTTCAAAAAAATTCCGGTTGCTGTATGTATATTTCTCCGTTATTCTAATAAAATAAGAACATGTGTTCCGTATATGAAAGAATGGAGAGGAGTTTGGGTGATATGGAGCGAAAAAAACGCGTGATTATGCTGGCAGACTGCCAATCCTTTTATGCTAGTGTGGAGAAATCGGCCCATCCCGAGTATGTAGATAGACCCCTTGTCGTTGCCGGTGATCCGGCCCGCAGGTCCGGAATTATTCTTGCAGCCTGTCCGCTAGCCAAGGCCTACGGAATTACGACAGCAGAGCGTCTATCAGATGCACTTGCTAAATGCCCAGACGTGGTCGTTGTCAGACCAAGAATGGCAGAATATATCCGGGTTTCTCTCCATATCACGAGTATTCTGCAGTCCTATACCGATCTTGTGGAGCCTTACAGCATTGATGAACAGTTCCTCGATGTAACTGGCAGTTTGGGACTTTTCGGCACAGCCGAAGAGATTGCCTATCAGATCCAGCAGCAAGTTAAACAAGAGACGGGTGTATATGTGCGAATTGGTATTAGCGATACCAAAGTCGTGAGCAAAATGGCTTGTGATTTGTTTGCCAAGAAAAATGAGACCGGTATATGTACCTTACCGAAAGAAGAGATAGCGAGTACACTGTGGCCCATTCCGATTCGGGAAATGTTTATGGTCGGTTCTAGAATGGCGCATCATTTCTATAAGATGGGGATTCATACGATCGGAGATTTGGCACATACGCCACTCCCTCGTCTACGAGATCGCTGGGGTGTCAACGGCGAAGTTTTGTGGCGCATCGCGAACGGTATAGATGACTCACCTGTAAGACCAAGTACTTTTTCGCAGCAGCAAAAAGGGATCGGCCATCAAATGACCCTTCCGCGAGACTACACTACGTGGTCTGAGATTCGTATTGTCCTTTTGGAACTAGCCGAGCTTGTCACAAGACGGGCCCGGGAAAAAGGCCTTATGGGGAGCGTCGTATCTGTGGGCTGCAGGGGAATTGATTTTGACAAACCCACTGGTTTTTCTAGACAGATGAAAATAGATGAACCTACGCAAATTACCGCAGAAGTCTATAAAGCAGCAAGTGAGTTGTTCCAGCGTCATTGGGACGGCCAGCCGGTAAGGAGAGTAGGTGTCTCACTTACGGATCTTGTACCGGATACTGAATATCAATTGACCTGGTTTGATGATCGTGAGCAGCAACGGGAACTGGAAAAAGCAACAGATGCGATCAAACGGAGGTTTGGAGACACGGCAATCATTCGTGCTTCCTCTCTTCAAAACGCAGGTCAAGCACATGATCGTTCCCGTAAAATTGGAGGTCACTATCGATGAGTAAAAAATTACAGCAAAACGGATTATTCGAATCATCCCGAATGATGCTTCCCGAACATCGCGAAGCATATGTACAACATCAGCAAAAATTAGCCCCAAGAACTCGTCCGGTCCTTGATCCGCAGGCGATTGAAGAAATGTCGCGCTTGCTTGCAGAATCGCTTATGCTAAGCGAACCTGTAACTATTGTCCTGTTTGACGAGTGGGAAAATGTCCACCTTACCGGAACGGTTATCAAATTTGATCAGGCAGGAAGATCAATTCGCATTCAGGACGCAAGCGGGCTTCATGATGTGCGTATGAGACATATTATTGAGGTTCATGCTAACTAACCTGCTTATTTTATTGACATAGAATACTTAGGAGGCAATGCGTTATACTGGATACAAAAAGGAAGGAATGTGCAGACTTTGTGCGGAAGATTTACGCTTGGTGTCACGATGGAAGAGCTTATGCTTCATTATATGCTTGATGATATCCCTGATTATATTGATTATAATCCCCGTTACAATATTGCCCCCACCCAGCAAGTCGTGGCCATTATTCATGATGGTACAAAACGAAGAGCAGGTACGCTGCGCTGGGGACTCATCCCTCACTGGGCGAAAGATAAGAGCATTGGTAGTAAAATGATTAATGCACGCAGTGAGACCCTTCTTGACAAACCTGCGTTTCGCGAGCCCTTTCTTCGTAAACGTTGCCTCATTCCAGCTGACGGTTTCTATGAATGGCAGAAACAAGAAAACGGTACGAAAACACCTTACCGAATCACAATGCAAGACAAAGGTATTTTCAGTTTTGCCGGGTTATACGACATTTGGATGAGTCCAGAGGGACAGAGAATAAGTACCTGTACCATCCTCACCACTCGTCCAAATTCGCTAATGTCCCAGGTCCATGACCGAATGCCCGTGATGATCCATCCAGAGCAAGAAGAGCTGTGGCTTGATCGGACGGTTCAGCGTCCGGAAGCAATCACGCCCCTGCTAGTCCCCTATCCCGCAGAACAGATGCAAGCCTATCCGGTGTCCACTGCGGTAGGCAAAGTAACCAATGACAGTATCGATTTGATCGCACCAGTAAAGTTGTAAAGTAACAACTCCAGCTTCATATAAAAAAGGGGGCTGAATTAAATTCAGCCCCTTTTTTAGTATGATTCTTTTTTACCAAGCATCAAAAATCACGTTAGATTCAATGTGCCCTGAACTTGAGCCATTCTGCTCTACATTCAGCGAAACATTCCCCATAGTTTAATAAGATGCAAGGTGTTGTTCGGATCAATCTTTTGATCAACGACAAACTTGACGAACTTATCCTCCTCCGCAGCCGAAAATTTCTCATTCAATATAGCGGCAGACGATTTGACAAGTCGTCTTACTTTTGCACTACTCTGAAGATCCGATTTCGTAACTCCGTCAAGCAGCACTTTGATCCGTTCCTTCGCTGCCGGATTTTTCATTTTCGTCTTAATACGTTCCACCAGCTGCGGACTAATGCCATATTTTTGATAGCTCAAAGAACGTTACACCTCCCGCATATTGTAGTCCCTCACTACTATATGCGGAGTGTGCTCGTCCACTTGACCCTTAATTTATAGCTCGCTCCTTAATCCATGACATCCGCTTGGAAAATCTGTTCCTGCCGCAAGAAGCCTCGCAGGGCTTCGTACCCAGGAGAAGTCCAGAACGATTCACTAGACACGAGCGACGCTGCATCATCACGGGCCACTTCCAGTACCTCAAAATCACTCACCATATCAGCAATTTTAAAGTCTGGCAGACCACTTTGCTTCGTACCGAAGAAATCACCCGGTCCCCGCAAATCCAAATCACGCCGTGACACTTCGAAACCATCCTCGGTTTCTGTCATGACCTTCATTCGTTCTTGTCCTATTTCTGACTTTGGATCTGCAATGAGTACACAGTAAGAAGCATAGGAACCCCTTCCCACACGACCACGCAGCTGATGAAGTTGAGATAGCCCAAATCGCTCCGCATCCATAATAATCATTAGCGTAGCATTAGGTACGTCCACTCCAACCTCAACTACAGTAGTAGATACAAGCATCTGAGTCTCATTTTCGTAGAAAAGCCGCATTGACTCTTCTTTTTCCGACGGCGTCATCCGCCCATGCAAAAGACCTACTTGATACTGAGGCAGAGCTTGTTGCATCGCCACATGCAGATCAATCGCATTTTGAACGTCCAGCTTCTCTGATTCCTCAATAAGTGGACAGATCAGATAGGCTTGACGACCTTGGCCCAGTTCCCGAGTAATAAACCCAATCACCCGATCCATCATGTCATGCTTCACCCAATAGGTTGAGATGGGAATCCGTCCTTTAGGACGTTCAGAGATCGTAGATACGTCAATATCACCAAAAGCGGTGATCGCAAGTGTCCTTGGTATCGGTGTAGCTGTCATCGTAAGTACATCCGGATTATAACCTTTACGGCGTAGCACACTGCGCTGGTTTACTCCAAACCGATGCTGCTCATCCGTAACAACAAGACCAATATTACGGAAAAATACGTCGTCCTGAATGAGCGCATGAGTACCCACCACTACGTCAATAAGTCCCATTTGTAGTCCTGCCAAAATTTCTTTGCGCTTGCGTCCCGGAGTGCTTCCTGTCAGCAGTGCAACCTGGATATCAAAAGGGCCAAATAGCTTCTCCAGAGAACGCATATGCTGCTCTGCGAGTATTTCTGTCGGCACCATAAGTGCACCCTGAAATCCAGAACGAACAGCAGCAAACAGAGCGATCGCCGCAATTACCGTTTTTCCTGAACCAACGTCGCCTTGAAGTAACCTGTTCATGCAGTAAGGAGAGCGCATATCATGCAAAATCTCCAGCTCTACCCGTTTCTGAGCATCCGTAAGCTCAAACGGCAAGCTGTGAACAAACTCGCGGATGATGCTGTTCGGCGCGGTATGTACAACCCCATCGTTTCTTCCGCGATTGATCGCACGAAAAGCCTGCATTTTCAGTTGGAACAAAAAAAGTTCCTCGTAAACCATTCTCCTACGCGCTTCCTGACCTAACTGCGGATCTCCAGGCTGATGAATTAAGGCGATTGCCCGTTTACGAGGCATGAGTTTGTATTTGCTAAGCAGTTCAGCAGGGAGTAGTTCGGGTACAAGGTCCCCATATTGCTGAAGTGCCTGGTTAATCGTCTTACGTAACCAGTTCTGAGTCATTTTCCCACCAATCGAATAGACGGGCTGAACAGAACCTGTTCGTCCTGCCCCTTTGTCTGGAAATTCTGACTCAGAGACGGTAAGCTGCATTCGTTTCTGATCCCATTTTCCAGTCAGCGTAATTTCCCGATTGGGCGTTAACTGATCCTTCAAAAAATGGCGATTGAACCATGTCGCTGAAAACATAAAATCCTCTGCCATCATTCGGCAAGTAAGTCTGGACTTACGTCCATATCGTTGCAGCACAGGTACACCCATTATTTTAGCTTGAACCGTAACCCGATCCCCGTCCTTCACCTCTGTTAGGGAACGAAGACGGTAATCTTCATAACGAAAAGGATAGTATTCAAGCAAATCTTTAACTGTATAAATGCCAAAGGCGTGAAGCTCTTCTTCTTTAAGAGCACTCACGCCGCTGACTTGCTTCACCGATGTTTCTTCTAACAACATAAAGCATCCCTCATTTTATGCAGGCCATACAAAAACAGCTATGGTTCCAAACCCGACGTGGCTGCCAATTACAGCACCAATGTTAGGATAAACCACTTCCCCCAGTTCAAACCGGGTTTTCATCAGCGCGATAAAAGCTTCTGCCGTTTCAGGATTGGCTGTATGGCCAACTGCAATATTAATCCGTTTACCCGCAAAATCTTGTTCAAACATTTGGACAATACGTTCCATCGCTTTCTTCTGGCCTCTGATTTTCTCAACAGCGTAAATGACTCCCTCTTCGTCGATCGAGAGAATAGGCTTGATGTTAAGCAAGGTTCCCAGAATAGCGGAGGCTTTACCGATCCGTCCACCTTTTTGCAAATACTCTAACGTATCCACTAAAAAATATAGCTTGCGATCCTGATGTAGCTTGTGCACCTCAGCCTCAATCTCAGCTGCACTCTTTCCGGCTTGTGCCAGCTGAGCAGCATGTATGACCAAAAGTCCATATCCGTAACTTGCCGATTTGGAGTCAATAACGGTAATATCTGCTCCATACTCTTCCTCAAGCATCGATTTCCCAAGCAATGCAGATTGATATGTCCCGCTCATCCCGGAAGACAAATGGATAGACACAATTTGACTCCCTGGATGCTCGTTCAAAAGTTCGGAATAGACATTCATAAACTCCGCTGGAGAAGGCTGAGAAGTAGTAGGCAACACTTTTGCATCTCCAAGCTTCTCATAAAACTTAGCCGGGCTCAGCTCTATCCCATCAAGATAGGTTTCCTGACCAAATACCACTCGAAGAGGGACCACATGTATCTGGTATTTTTCAACCAGTGCATCTGGAATATCTGCAGTACTATCCGTAACAATGAAAACTTGGCTCATGAAAGGACCTCCTTATCTATGATCAAGCTTCAACCGAGAAGAGATAAGAATAGATCGGCTGACCACCTTCGTGCACTTCAATCTCTGCATTTGGATATTCAGCAGCAAGCCATGATGCAAGACGCTCTGTCTCTACCTCTTCGGCTTCTTCACCTGCTAGTATCGTTATTACTTCATCGCCGCTTTCAATCATCTTGTTCAACAGTTGCTCACAAGTAGGGATAAGCCCTTCCTCGGTAGCAACAATTTTGGAATCATGAATACCAATAAAGTGCCCCGCCTTGATTTCAAGATCATCGAACACTGTGTCTCTCACCGCGTAGGTAACTTGACCAGAACGTACATGAGCGATCGCTTCAAGCATATTCTCCTCATTAGACTCTGCGCTTTCGTCCTCCTGGAATGCAAAAGCAGCTGAAATCCCTTGAGGAATCGTCTTGCTCGGAATTACAGTTACAAGACGTTCTCCTTCCAGCAAATCTCTTGCCTGTTTCGCTGCAAGAACAATATTAGAGTTATTTGGCAAAATAAAAACATGTTCTGCATCAATGGAATGAATTGCCTTCACAAAATCTTCTGTACTTGGGTTCATTGTTTGTCCACCAGACAGAACGATATCTACCCCAAGGCTTGTAAACACATCTGCAATTCCTTGGCCAGAAGAAACGGCAATAAATCCAAATGGAGCTAGCTCATCTGCCGGCAGGATAGACGGTTCAGGAGGAAGTTCTTGTTCCTGAGGAATATCTGCAAACAGCTCTGGCGCTGGCGCAGCATCCATCCCAGCTGTCAACAAATCACGATGCTGTTCCCGCATGTTCAGAATATGGATTTGTGTGATCTCTCCGTATTGAAGAGCCAGATTGAGTACATCTCCCGGCGTTTTGGAATGAACATGGACTTTAATCACTTCATCGTCCGAGATAATAATGATGGAATCACCATTAACTGATAACGCTTTCCTAAAATTTTCCTCATCAAATGGCGTTCCTTGCGCTTCACCGAGCTGACGGTTAATAAAGAACTCCATATCGTACAAGAACTCAATATCCTCGGTTTCCAATCTGGCTTGAGCTGTGAGTGGAAGCTCGCGAGAAATCACAGGTGCGGTCTGAGTAACCTTTGCAGCAGGAGCTGGAGTAACAGTTTCCTTTACAAGTTGAATCCCGGAATCCGTTCCGGTAGCCCCAAGTAAATATTCCATGAAGCCTTCATAAATATATACAAGCCCTTTTCCGCCAGAATCAACAACGCCTACCTGTTTGAGTACAGGAAGCATTTCCGGTGTTAAGGCAAGAGTTTCATTGGCTTTTTTTAATACTTCACTCATTAGTTCGGTAATGTCATTGGTTCGACGAGCATAATAAGTCGCATGCTTAGCCGCTTCCTTGGCAACCGTGAGGATCGTACCTTCTACTGGTTTAACTACAGCCTTATATGCGGTATCCACACCGCTCTGGAGGGCAGCAGCAAACTGAAGAGTATTCAGCTCCTCGTATGGGGCAGCGTAACGACTGAAGCCCCGGAACAACTGCGACAAAATAACACCGGAGTTTCCACGTGCGCCCATCAGCAGGCCTTTCGATAAAATACCTGCACAGCTTCCGATTGAACTAGAGCTGTTTCTTTTCAGTTCGGCCACACCGGCACTCATAGTCAAATTCATATTCGTACCCGTGTCTCCATCTGGGACAGGAAATACGTTTAGGGAATTGACGTGTTCAGCATGCTTATGCAATTGATCCGCTCCGGCTAAAACCATTGCGTTAAAATCTGTTCCATTTAAAGAACGTTTACTCAAGTGAGAATTCCCCTTCCTAGCTTGATGCGTGAGCTTAATCCTAAGAAGGCGGGTGCCTTCAAGAAGAGCTCTAACATCCGATGTTCCGCTGAGCCAGTAACTCTAGCGGCAGCGGTTCTTTCCGCAGTATTATGGACTATACACCATTGTACTATAATCAAGGTTAGAAATAAATAAAGTTTTTGTTTATGTTGACTAAGCTTTTTCTTATATGATATTATATATAAGTATTGTTTTATGCAGGTGTATTGGATAAGTATGACCAAATTGGTCTGAAATACAACCATTGACCTTGCGGATAACGGTTACTTTCAGAATAGGAGGTGTAATCTATGTCTCGCAAATGTTATGTGACAGGCAAAAAACCGGGTAGCGGTAACCACGTTTCTCACGCTAACAACCGTAACCGCCGTTCCTGGGGCGTAAACGTTCAAAAAGTTCGCATTCTGGTGGACGGTAAGCCAAAACGCGTTTATGTTAGCACCCGTGCTCTGAAAGCCGGTAAAGTAACTCGCGTATAATCTTAGTTACGTCTATAGAATACAAGACAAAAAGCACCTTGCCTTCTGACTAGGTGCTTTTTTCATGCCCGGATTTCCGGCGATCCTTCCCATGGTAGCCCTCTTAGCGTAAATGGACACACTTCAGGCTTATCTTATTTCTGGAACGTGTTCAGGATCGCTTTTACAAAACCTCCTAAGAACTTTGGAAGCTTAAACGTGTAGAATTTCATACTTCACCCTCCCCATCATCCTCATGCGCTCCACCTTTTCATCGTGCCAGAAGCCTTCCTTTTCGCTTAGAATCTAAATTAGGACTATACGAAAAAAGGCTACATGAGAATCGCGCTCATGTAACCATATTTATGCAGGACACTCTCTTGCTATTCCACAAGCTTTGCTTAAACCGGTGGAGGATTCGTTTTGATAAAGGTATATGCCGACCATAATAAGATAAATAACAAGTAATATACGATGGTGAAAATGATAAAAGTAATCCGAATCCCTTTCCGTTGAAACTTGCGAAAAAACCAAATTACAAGGATAACACCAAGAATAGATACAACAGCATTAATAGGAGAAGGTAGGAGTGCAAAGGAACCCAGTAAGGTTCCAGAAACAAGACTGATTAGCGAAGTCCACAGCGCTTCTTTAAAGGTCATCTCTAACCTCCAAAGCTTTGACGTATTTCCGTAATTGCTTCCGCACGGTCTGCTTTTCCGAATACAGCACTACCAGCAACAAGCACATCTGCCCCAGCATCCACTACAAGCGGAGCTGTCTCTTTCGTAATTCCTCCATCAACTTCAATATGGACGTTAGGACGTCCTCTCTCAATTAAAGAACTTCGAATTTCGCGAATTTTACGCAAAGTTCCCGGGATAAACGCTTGTCCGCCAAAACCTGGATTTACGGTCATCACCAGTACCATATCAACATCATCAAGTACTTCTTGAACATGGGAAGCCGGTGTTCCTGGATTAAGAGCTACACCAGCCATAATTCCATGTTCCTTGATCAGATGAATAACGCGGTGTAGATGTACGCACGCTTCCACATGAACCGTAATCATGCCTGCTCCTGCTTTGACGAAATCGGCAATATAACGCTCCGGATTTTCAATCATTAAATGCACATCTAGCAGAAGACCTGTATGCGGTTTAATTGCTTGTACAATAGGAGCTCCGAGCGTAATATTAGGAACAAAATGTCCATCCATCACATCAACATGGATCCAGTCCCCACCGGACGCTTCTGCTTCTGCTACTTCGGCTCCGAGGCGTGCAAAATCTGAGGATAGGATAGATGGTGCAATTTTAATTGTCATAGTTAGTACCTCCGCTTCTTGTCCTTCATTTCTTCTAAAAATTGAACGTAATGATCATATCTGCTTGCAGCAATCTGGCCTTCTTCTTTGGCACGAAGTACTTCACATCCTGGTTCATGGGTGTGACTACAGCCTCTAAATTTACAGCCTAATGAATATTCACGGAACTCCCGGAAACACTCTCCGAGTTCCTCAACACCAATCTCCAAGAAATCCAGCTGGCTAAAGCCAGGTGTATCAGCCACAAAACCACCATTATCTAGCGGAATAAGCTCCACATGACGTGTTGTATGTTTGCCTCGGCCAAGTTTCATACTAATCGCACTTGTTTCAAGCGTGAGACCAGGCATCATTGCATTTAGCAAGGAAGATTTCCCTACACCGGATTGACCAGAGAATACGCTAATTTCTCCAGCTAGTTGCTGTTTCAGTTCCTCATACCCGGTGCCTTCCCTAGAACTCGTGCGAATGACTTCATATCCGATCGACTTATAAAGATCAATAAGCTTCTTATATTTTTGCTCGCTATCCGCATCGACCAGATCATTTTTGGTCAAACAAATAATGGCGTCTAACCCTGCCTGTTCAATGTGAACCAAAAATTTATCGAGCAGCTGGACATTCATTTCCGGTTCTTTTAGTGAAAATACAAGCACTGCAAGACGAGCATTTGCCATGGGTGGACGGATAAGTTCTGTATCTCTTGGTAAAATCTCAGTAACCGTACCTTCACCATTCTCGGTAAGAACGTACTTAACACGATCACCAACCAGTGGAGAAATCCCTCGATTCTTGAAGACTCCTCTCGCCCGGCATTGAACGGAGGATTCCGAATCGACCGGAGCCCCACCCTCTCCAAGTGGCTTTACATAATAATACCCGCTTAATGCTTTAATAATAACTCCATCGAGCATGAATCCACCGTCCTCTATACTAATTTGATATATCCTATGTAATGAAGAACAGGCGCCTTGTCAGCGCCTGAAATGAAGAGTGCTTTATCATATTACGTAAATCACTCATCACCATCGTCATCGGATGGATCATCATTTCCTTGACCTTTTCCCTGACCTTTGTCTCCATTGTTACCATTATTCCCGTTATTACCACTGCTTGCGTTCTCACCATTATTCCCATTTTCATTACCGTTATTTCCATTAGCCGGGTCTTCTTGTTCAGGTGGGTCCACAGCATTTCCTTTACCTGTGTCTACCGTACCTTCTTCGTCTCCTCCACCACCTTCTTCAGGTGGGGAGGGCTGATCAATTCGAGGTATCTCGACACTATCATTTTTAGCGTCAAAGTATCCTACTTTGTAAGTGTCAACCAACTGTCCATCACGATGGACAGATACATATCCGTCTCGGTTAGGGGCAAGCACAAGGGGAACAGAGAATGTTTCTACTTTGTTAATGGTTTTGGTACCCCATTCCTGATTTTCGCCACGGGCATCGGTGTATACGATTCGAATCTTGCTGTTTTTTCCTTCTTCGCTAGGAGCAATAGGGAAAGCAAAGGTATATTCGATCGTCTCCGGTGAGTATCCGGTACTTACATAGATTGTAATCTCTGTACCAGGTGCAACCGAAGCCCCTGCATCAACCGGCCATTGCTGAGTAACTTTCCCTTTTTCCACTTCAAAACTGGCTTCTTCCTTGACTTCAGCAAGCTTCAGGTTGTTATTCTTAAGCAGTTTTTCAGCTTCAGAGCGTGTTTTATTAATTAAATCCGGCACAGTAACCATTTCTGGACCTTTGCTGACCGTTAGAACAATCTCTGCCGTTTCTGGGTCAAAATCTAAACCTGCAACGATAGACTGGCTAATCACAGTCCCAGTTGGTTTGTCACTAAAACCTTCTTCTTTTTTGATCTGATTTTCATTCAATTCAAGACCAAGCAGCTTCTGAACAGCATCTTCGTAATTTTCTCCCGTTACATCAAGCATCTTTTCTAGTGGTTTTTCAGCACCAATGGTCAGATCAATCAATGAGCCTTTCTTGACGACACTACCCTCAGGTCTGCTCTGCTCAAATACAATTCCAGGATCGACTCCTTCCTTGTATTCCGCAACCACTTCATCGACTTCCAGTCCAACTTCGGTAAGAAGCTGGCGAGCTGCATCTTCGTCCAGCGTAATAACACTTGGTACTTCAACATTAGGTACAACTAGTACCTTCTCTACGTACCAGACAACTCCAGCAAGGGCAATGAGAACAATAAGGGTTAAAGTCACCCAAAAAGCAGCCCTCTTCTTAGATTTCTTACTTGGCTTTGTTTTCTTATCTGTACCCTCTTGCTTCACTTCGGTTGATTCCGTCTGAACTGCTGTAAGCTGATCAGGCTTGATAGCAGGAATGACACGAGTTTGATCCGTGTCAAACTCATCATCAAAGAGAAGTTTGGGCTCTTCCAACCGGTCAGGGAACAAACATGTCTCAAGATCGCTTTGCATCTCCAGCGCAGATTGATATCGTTCACTCGGATTTTTACGCATCGATTTGAGAATAATATTCTCAACACTTTGCGGAATGAGTGGATTTACAAGCCTTGGCTCTTCAAAATCTTCCTGCAGATGTTTCAGTGCAACACTGATTGGACTCTCCCCTAGGAAAGGTAATTGCCCTGTCAGCATTTGATAAAGAACAATACCAAGTGAATAGAGATCTGACTTTTCGCCTGTCACTACCCCTTTTGCATGTTCAGGAGAAAAATAATGCACCGAGCCGACAACCGACCCGGTTTGTGTAATGGTCGTAGACGTCACGGCTCGCGCGATACCAAAGTCTGTCACTTTGACCCGGCCGTTTCTTCCAATAAGAATATTATGTGGCTTAATATCGCGATGAATAATCTGGTTATGATGCGCATGATCTAATGCATCCGCAATTTGACATGCAATTCTTACAGCCTCTTCCACTTGCAGTGGTGCACGTTCTTTAATAATCTCGTTCAGGTTTTGTCCTTCAATATATTCCATTACGATGTAATGAATCTCATCTTCCTGACCTACATCATAAATACTGACCACATTCGGATGAGACAAAGAAGCAGCAGATTGTGCTTCTCGGCGAAAACGCCTAATGAACTCTTCATCATGAACAAACTGCTGACGCAGGACTTTAATGGCTACATTACGGTTCAGCAAAATATCATGCGCCTTGTAAACCAAAGCCATTCCGCCTCCACCAACACGTTCAATCACTTCATAACGACCGCCAAGTTGGTGCCCGATCATAAGTTACCCCCCTCTTCCGTGCCGCCATGTACCGTTTCAGGCATTTCAAAAAGGGCAACCGTAATATTGTCATCTCCGCCAGCAAGCAGTGCGAGCTGAAGCAGTCTTTCTGCTCTTTCAGAGAGTAAAAGATCAGCTTGTCCAACAACGGTGCTGATCTGTTCACTGCTCACTAAATTGCTCAAACCGTCACTGCAGAGCATAAGTACATCTCCAGGCTCCATTTGAACAGGATAGAGGTCTACATTGACTTCCTCATCTGTGCCGAGCGCTCTTGTAACCACATTTTTAAGCGGATGAACATGAACTTCTTCTTCGCTGATCTGACCGTTCTTAAACAGCTCATTCACAAGTGTGTGATCTTCAGTCAGCTGTATCGTTTTACGACCAGATATCAGATAAGCTCTGCTGTCACCAATATGGCCAATAATGCCTGATGAATCACTCATCAGAACAGCAACGACCGTGGTCCCCATATTATGAAATTTCTCATCTTCTGCTGCCTGACGAAATATAACCTCATTCGCATGCAAAATTGCATCACTAAGCGCAGCTGATAACGTCGATATAGGCAATTCAGTCTCGAGTCCGGCTAGGTCCTGTGAGACGGTTTCTACCGCAAGACGACTTGCTGTATCACCGGCTAGATGACCACCCATGCCATCCGCTACGATACCAAGAATATAACCTTGATCCAATTGGTGGACCCAGGCTGAATCTTCATTCACGGAGCGAACCCGCCCTACGTGGCTGACATGTACTGTATTCATCACCGTAATCACTCACCTCATGCTTCCATGTGCTTGGCGCGCAGCTGTCCGCATGCTGCCGCAATATCGTGTCCTTGCTCTCTACGGATCGTTACATTAACGCCTTGCTCGGCAAGGATTTTTTGGAACTGGAATATATCTTTACGCGCAGTTCTTACGTATTTTCTCTCCGGTACATGGTTAACTGGAATCAGATTCACGTGACATATCATGTCTTTAATTACGCTTGCGAGTTCCTCAGCATGTTCAGGCTGATCATTGACTCCACCGATTAGTGCGTATTCAAATGTAATTCGGCGTCCTGTTTTTGCCTGATAATAACGCAAGGATTCCATTACATCGTCAAAAGGAAAACGGCGATTTACTGGCATCAGTTTTGAACGTAATTTATCATTCGGTGCATGAATGGAAATCGCGAGATTAATCTGCGTATCCTCATCAGCAAATTGATAAATATTAGGAACGATACCGCTTGTGGAAACCGTAATATGACGTTGACCAATATTAAGTCCTTTTTCATGGATCATCGTTCTAAGGAATTTCATTGTTTCATCATAGTTCTCAAACGGTTCACCCGTTCCCATGATAACAATACTGCTTACACGTTCACCGCGTTCATCCAGGATCTGCTGGGAGCGGACGACCTGTGCAATAATTTCACCTGCAGTAAGGTTACGCTTCAATCCCCCTAGTGTGGATGCACAGAAAGTACAACCTACACGGCAGCCGACTTGAGTCGTTACACACACACTATTACCATAGTTATGCTTCATGATTACCGTTTCAATAGCATGGTCATCATGCAGTCCAAACAAGAACTTCACTGTTCCATCCTTAGACTCGAACTTCGTAATTTCACGCAAAGTAACAAACTGGAACTGATTATCAAGTTTTTCACGCAGTGCTTTAGAGAGATTGGTCATTTCTGCAAAGTCATTTACGCGCTTAACATAAATCCAGTCGTAAATTTGAGCAGCACGAAATTTGGGTTCTCCATTCTCAAGAGCCCACGCTTCCAACTCTTCGAGCGTGTAATCATATATAAAAGGCTTTATCATTAGTTTCAACACCTGTTCTTTCTTGAATAAAATTATCTTAGGGCATAATCATTGTCATCTTATCATTCTACCCATTTTAACATATAATCCCGCATTCATCCATGTACGCTGTCTATACCGAACCTATAATGAGAACATGAGAGGTACTTATGACAAGTATCTTCAAGCAACAAGAAGCCGCCTAAACCTTCCGGTTTACAGCGGCAATCATTCACATATCATTATAAAATCTTATAAAGCTTAGCAGACATCTGCCAAGGATACAACATCCTTTTTCATACAAAAACTATACAAGACGTGTCAGTCTGGCTATATAAAAACCGTCACTATCAAACTTCTGAGGAAGGATTTGAATACCGTATCCCTCTTCTGTAACACAGGCTTTAACCTCTTCATTCATCGTGTCTGCAAGACCAGCAACTGCATAATCGGGATGTGCTGATAAAAAGTTACGAACAACGAGGTCATTTTCTTTTTGTTCCGTAGTACAGGTACTATAGACTAAAATGCCGCCTGGTTTCAAAAGTTTTGACGCCCGGCTGAGAAGTTCGCTTTGCAAGCTGCTAATCGATTCTACATCCTCCGGAGTTTTGGTCCAGCGCAAATCCGGTTTCCGCCGAATCACGCCAAACCCTGAACATGGTGCGTCAAGCAAAATCCGGTCAAAAGAAGCTTCCGGGTAATGAGAGGAAAGGTCCAGTGCATCATGGCAAACCGTTTCAATACTTGCCAGACCAAGCCGATCTGCCTGATCCTGAATCAATTTCACTTTGTGAGGGTGAATGTCGTTAGCAATAATAGAACCACGGTCCTGCATCTTCTCACCTATATGTGACGTTTTGCCGCCCGGTGCAGCACAACAATCCAGTACTGTCATACCTGGTTCCGGTCCGACCGCCTCGGCAACGAGCATTGAACTTTCGTCCTGTACAGACAACATACCATCTTTGTACCAGGAGGTGAGTGCCATATTACCACCGCTTGTCACGATAATTCCGTCTTTGCTGAGCTTAGAAGGCAGCACGGTATGTCCAGCAGCTTCCATCTCCTGCATTAATTTATCGCGAGAGGTCATTGTCGTATTAACACGAACACTAACCGGGGGAGCTTCATTATTGGCACGGCACATCGCTTCGGCTGTATGCTCTCCGTACTGGGCGACCCATCTCTTCACTAACCATTCCGGATGAGAATGAGTTAAGGCAATCCGTTTCACTACAGGTAAATCTTCTGGAACTTGTAACTGATCGAGATTACGCAGCATATTGCGAAGTACGCCATTTACCATTCCTGAAATGCCTTGATGACCTTTACGTTTTGCAATATTTACTGCCTCACTGACTGCCGCATGATGCGGAATCCGGTCCAGATACAAAATTTGATATAAGCTGAGGCGAAGCAAATTCCGAACCCAAGGCGTCAGCTTTTTCAAACCTTTGGCTACATAGGATTCAAGAAAGAAATCCAAAGTATTGCGCCGAGCAATCGTACCATACACCAATTCTGTAGCGAGACCTGCGTCGGCGGGACTAAGGTTTGCCCCTTTTAACACCTGATTTAAGAGTAAATTGCTATATGCGCCTTCCTCTTCCACTGCGGTCAAAATGTTCATGGCAGCTTCCCGACTGGTCAGGTTCCGTTTCTTAGCTGTAGAAGGAGCGGATTGCTTCTTAAAGGCATTACGTTGCTCTGAGGACTTCACTTCAGCACCGTCCCTGCTTTGAGTGATCCGCCGCGAGCAAAATCTCCAGCTGACATCGCTTTTTTACCCGCAGGCTGTACTTCTGTAAGCCACAACGAACCATCTGATGTTTTTATTTCAACACCCAGTTTGGACAAAGATAATACTGTCCCTGCTTCCACTTCCTTTTGACCGCTGGACGCCTTAATGTACTCATCTGGCATTGCCAAAGGATTAACCGCTGCCCACACTTTAAACACCTGCTCGTCCCACAGTGTAAAAGCACCGGAATAAGGAACAAGACCACGAATCTGATCGTAAATTTCTTTCGCAGAACGCGACCAATCTATTTTCTCATCATCTCTTGTCAGGTTTTTCGCGTAGCTCGCTTCCTCATCATTCTGAGGTGTAGCAGTCACTTTACCGCTAATCAGGTTAGGCATTTCGCTGATGAGAAGATCAGATCCGGCTTCACTCAGCTTAGCAAACATTGTCCCTGATGTATCTTCATCCGTAATAGGAACTTCTACTTTGGAGATCATATCTCCCGTATCGAGTCCTTCCGCCATATACATCAGCGTAACCCCTGTAATCTTTTCCCCATTAATAATGGAACGCTGTATCGGTGCTCCTCCGCGGTATTTCGGCAGCAAGGAACCATGCACATTAACACAACCATACTTCGGCATATCAAGAACAGCTTTAGGTAAAATCTGACCGAAAGCAGCCGTAATAATTAAATCCGGCTCCCACTTCGCAAGTTCGGCAACCGATTCTTCATCACGAAGACGACGAGGCTGAAACACAGGAATTCCGTGTTTCAGCGCTGCCTCTTTTACAGGAGTTGGAGTTAATATTTTTTTGCGTCCTTGCGGCTTGTCGGGCTGAGTAACAACGAGTTTCACAGAATACCCTTCCGCCAGTAGTTTTTCTAGTGAAGGAACGGCAAAGTCCGGTGTCCCCATAAAAACAATATTCATATCCTTACCTCCTGTTGCTACGATTCGGTATTTCGTCTCCGATTTCATATATTTTCTCAGCGAGATCTGTAAAAAGAATCCCATTTAGATGATCAATTTCATGTTGGAAAGCACGTGAGAGCAGACCACTTCCTGTGATCGTAATTTCTTTTCCTTCACGATCTAGTCCTTTTACCGTTACCGTCTCTGCACGGCGTACATCACCGTTAAAACCAGGGATGCTCAGGCAACCTTCTGGACCAAATTGCTCCCCTTCCATGGATACGATCTCAGGATTAATCATTTTGATCAAACCTTGTTCGTCACCTGCATCAATAACAATGAGGCGTTTCAAAATTCCTACCTGCGGAGCAGCAAGACCTACCCCTTCAGCGTCATACATTGTATCTGCCATATCATCAAGCAACTTCTGTACATTCGGAGTAATTTTGGTAACTTCTTTAGCTACTTTGTGTAGTACTTCATCAGGCTCTTTAACAATTAATCGAATTGACATACTTCCGACACCATCCTATACGCTATAAATTATGTTCTATTCTATGATAAAACCGCTTGGCTTACATCAGCATTTGCGGATCAACATCAATACTAATTAATAAATCTTTTCCTTGAAAATCTTGTTCCAATTGGCGAGCAATGTCCCGTACAAGCCGGGTAGCATCCACATCCCCACGCCATTTTACCATACATTGAAATCTGTATCTATTTTTCAGTCTCGGCATCGGAGATGCTACGGGACCCAGCACATCTAGAGCATCCGCGCTGAACTTGTCCAAACTACCAAGCAGTCCAAGCTTTTGCGCGCGTTCCTTGAGCAGCTGTGTATAATTCTCAGCAGCTCGTACAAGAAGCGGAAGCTGCTCGTGTGAGAATGTGACAAGGATTAGGCGACAATATGGAGGATACTGTAATACACGGCGATGCTTCAGTTCGTCCCTGATAAAAGAAATAAAATCATGCTTACTTGCATGAATAATAGAGTAATGCTCTGGAGTATAGGACTGTACGAATACTTCACCCGGCAGCTGATGTCTTCCCGCTCGGCCTGCAACTTGAGTCAGCAATTGAAATGTTTTTTCTGCTGCACGAAAATCAGGTAAATTCAGTGCCGAATCGGCAGTAATAACACCTACCAGAGTCACATCAGGAAAATCAAGTCCTTTAGCTACCATCTGAGTACCTAGCAAAATATCGGCTTTTTTCTCGCGAAAAGCCTTTAGTAGTTTTTCGTGAGATCCTTTTTCCGTTGTTGTATCCACATCCATCCGAATCACGCGGACTCCCGGAAATAATTTGGCCAGTTCTTCTTCTACACGCTGAGTACCGGTTCCAAAATAACGGATATGTTCACTTCCGCAATCTGGACATGTCTCTGGCGCCATCTCGGCATAACCGCAATAATGACAACGCATATTGTTTGTTCGCTGATGATAAGTTAAAGAAATATCACATTCCGGACAGCTTGCTACATAACCGCAGCTTCGGCACATCACAAATGTAGAATAACCTCTTCGGTTCAACAGCAATACCGTTTGTTCTCCTTTTTCAATACGCTCCTCAATGCCTTTATGCAGAGCTCTACTGAACATGGAGCGGTTACCATCCTTCAGCTCTTCTCTCATATCTACAATCCGGACTACAGGCAGTTCATTACCCAGCGCACGGGTAGGCATCTCAAGCAGAATAGGAGCAAAATGATCATTGCTTTGTGATCTTGCAGCATAGTAACTTTCCAACGAAGGTGTTGCGGAGCCCAATATAACAACAGCTCCATGCTGACGCGCACGTTCAACGGCTACATCCCTCGCATGATACTTCGGCGTTTCTTCCTGTTTATATGAGGTTTCATGTTCTTCATCAATAATAATAAGTCCTATATGTTCAAAAGGAGCAAATATAGCTGATCGAGCTCCGATCGCCACCTTCACTTTGCCTTCACGGATTTTGCGCCATTCATCGTACCTTTCACCGCCCGATAGCCTGCTGTGCATCACAGCAACCTGATCACCAAAACGCCCCTTAAATCGCTCTACCATCTGAGGAGTGAGTGATATTTCAGGGACGAGGACAATGGCTTGGCGGTCTTGCTCGATTGCACGTTGAATCGTCTGTAAATACACTTCTGTCTTACCACTTCCAGTTACTCCATGCAGAAGAAAAACACCTTGTTTTCGTTCTGCAAGCTTCATCACAATTTTATCATATACAGCCTGCTGTTCCTCCGTCAGAGAAAGAGGCTTCGTAGGTGTAAAGTGACGCCCCTTATAGGGATCGCGAAATACTTCCACATCCTCTAGAACAACAAGTCCCTTGTCTTGCAATCCTTTTACTGTAGCAGCAGATACCTGAAGACCCGATAGCACTTCCTTCAAAGCCATTGGTAAAAAAGAACTCATCTCCAGCAAATAAGATAGCACTTCTTTTTGACGTTTTCCTTTCGCAGGAAAATCGGCCAGCGCGGCTTCCGCTTCCTCGGGAGAAACAGCGAGATCGATAGATCGAAGCGTTTTCTTTTGCAGCTTGTCTTTAATAGACTGACTTTCCTGAAGTACCCCTGAGAGAAGGAGTTCTTTGATAAGGTCAGCGTGCTCTGGATAGCGTCTGCCTAAATGATCTAACGTGACTTTTTCCTTACTTTGAACATAACGCACAATTTCGTTTTGGGACTTAGCTTCTACCTTATCCTCAGGTAAATCAAATAATACATCGCGAGACTTGTCAGCTATCCCTGTAATAGAAGCTGTTCTATCGCTTACCGGGCTTGTGTAAGAAGGTTCGGATGCCTCATCGCTGACAGAAATATAGCGTTTCGCTTTTCCTTTTAATGCTGTCGGGATCATCGCCTGCAGTGTCATAATCGTATTGGATGCATAACGCTGACTCATCCATCTTGCGAGCTCAATCAGATCCGGCGCAAGCGGAGGAACGAGGTCCAGTAGTTCTCCAATTGGCTTCAGTTTGAACGTAGTGTTTGTACTATCTGCTAGAGAGACGACAAACCCCTGAACCGTACGATGTCCAAAAGGTACACCCACCCTGCTTCCTACTTCAACCCAACCTAGGAGGGAGTCCGGAATCAGATAATCGAATTCGCGGTCAGTATCCTTGGCTGGTACATCCACGATTACCTTCGCGATCTTCACGGGTTTACTCCCTCCCATCCATTTGTGAAGCAGCAATCATCAGTACTTGTCTTGCTACTTCGTCTTTCGACGTTACAGGCAGCTCTTTGACTAAACCATGTTTGTCATAGATTTCAACAGCATTGGTGTCAGTCCCAAATCCCGCTCCTGGTTTCGTTACATCGTTTGCAACAATAAGATCAGCATTTTTTCGTTCTAGTTTGCCTTTCGCATGAAATTCAACATCATTCGTTTCCGCTGCAAAACCAATAAGGAACTGGTGGGATTTTTCTTTGCCGAGCGATTCTAGAATGTCTACTGTTTTGACAAGCGAAAGCGTGAACGTATCGCCTTTTTTCTTTATCTTCTGTTTGGCTGCTTCTGCCGGCCTATAATCAGCCACGGCTGCAGCTTTGACCAAAATATCCGTCTGCGGCCATAGTTTATGAACCGCCTCATACATTTCTTGTGCAGATTGAACAGATACCACTTCCAGATCTATTGGACAAGATGTTTGCATATTGGCAGCAACAAGTGTTACTTCTGCTCCCATTGCCTTAGCAGCGACCGCAAAAGCAACTCCCATTTTCCCAGAGGAATCATTCGTAATATACCTCACCGGGTCAATGCGCTCTATTGTTCCACCCGCTGTAACCACCACTTTTTTTCCTGCTAGCAATCCTTTTTGGGATTTCGTTTCAAAAAATTGTTCCAACGCCGCTACGATCGTTTCGGGTTCTTCCAATCTTCCTTTTCCTACATAACCGCAAGCGAGCTGTCCCACGCCTGGTTCAATAAAATGAACCCCTCTAGAACAAAGCGTATTCATATTCGCGATAACCGCAGGATGCTCATACATATGAACATTCATGGCAGGAGCGACAATCACAGGAGCGGTGGTTGCAAGGAGTGTTGTCGTCAGCATATCATCGGCAAGGCCGTGAGCCATTTTCGCAATGGTGTTTGCTGTTGCCGGTGCAACGAGTACAAGATCAGCGGTATCAGCTAAATGGATATGAGAGACAACCGAAGCATCTCGCTCATCAAATGTATCCGTATAAACCGGATTTCGCGAGAGTGATTGCAGGGTGAGTTCAGTAATAAACTTTTTCGCAGATTCAGTCATGATGACATGTACCTCCGCACCCTTTTGCACGAGCTTGCTTGTCAGCGCTGCCGCTTTGTAGGCCGCAATGCCTCCGGTCACTCCAAGTACGATTTTTTTACCCTTCAACATGTGCTATCCCCCTGTTCTTGTCATAAATTCTGGTATGTCTGACCCTGTTCTCCTAGATAACAGAGCATGAAAAAAAGAAACGGAAAGAAAAAAATAACAACCTTCCGGTTGTCACTTTTATCAGGGTAATACCTATTTTGTAATGTATATAAGGATGTAGAACTATTCTTCTTTCTCGTCAGTACCTGGTTCTACTTTAATAATATCGTTATAAATCTCTTCAAGAGCAATACCTACTTGTTTGTGAGACTTCGTGTTTCTAAGTTCGGTTTTTTCACCTTCACGAAGCTGTCTAGCACGTCTTGATGCAGCAACAACAAGAGAATACTTACTGTCGACTTTGTTCATCATTTCATCAATAGATGGATATAACAATACGAACACCTCATTCAATTCTATTTTTTCGCTACTTTACAATGTTCGGCGATGATGATGGATTCTATTCGCTTACACGCCAAATCAATTTCATCATTCACCACAGCGTAATCATATTGTTCTAAAAGACTGATTTCTTCCGCAGCTACTGTCATCCGGTGATCAATCGTTGCCTGATTCTCAGTGCCACGACCTTGAATACGGTCTTTTAGTTCATCAAGTGAAGGTGGAAGCAAAAATACGAAAATCCCTTCTGGGAACTTTTCTTTTACTTTGAGTGCCCCTTGCACTTCAATCTCCAGAATAATATCTTTGCCTGATTCAAGCGTCTGCTCAACGAAATCACGCGGTGTTCCATAGTAGTTGCCCACATATTCCGCATGCTCCAGAAGTTCATCTTTTTCAATCATATCAAGAAATTGTTCACGGCTTTTGAAAAAATAGTTCACTCCATTTTCTTCGCCAAGTCTTGGCTGACGTGTCGTTGCTGACACGGAGTAAGTTAAGTTTGGAACTTGTTTACGCAAAGCGGTACACACAGTTCCTTTTCCCACACCAGATGGGCCAGATAATACAATAAGTAATCCCTTAGACATATTACACTCCATTTTATTCGTCGTTGTCATCGTCTTTAGAAGATAGACGATGGGCCACCGTCTCCGGTTGCACTGCGGACAAGATCACATGATCACTGTCAGTAATAATTACAGCACGCGTTCTGCGTCCATATGTAGCATCAATCAGCATATGACGATCTCGTGCTTCCTGGATAATTCTTTTGATTGGCGCTGATTCAGGGCTAACAATAGAAATGATACGATTCGCTGAAACAATATTACCAAATCCTATGTTAATGAGTTTAATCGCCATATTCAGGTTCGTCCCCCTATAACTTTTGATCCTTCTCGCAAAGCATTGTTGTTATTTGGCAGCAAGCTTACCATCATTCTAGATTACTCTAGATTTGCAGCCTGTTCCCTAATTTTCTCAAGCTCGGCCTTCATCTCCATCACGAGATTAACCAAAGTCAGGTGATGAGCTTTCGAGCCGATGGTGTTCACTTCACGATTCATTTCTTGAATCAAGAAATCCAGCTTTCGACCTATAGGGTCCGGACTGATCAGTAATTGCTTGCACTGCGTCAGATGACTAGAGAGACGAGTAAGTTCCTCATCTATGTTGGATCGGTCCGCGAAAATCGCAATCTCCATACCAAATTTATGTTCATCAAAAGGTCCATCTGAAATTTCGGTTAATCGCTGCCTCAGTTTGTTTCGGTACTCTACTACTACACTGGGTGCAAGTTGAACCATCTCTTCATGATAGGCTTGTAAACTTGAAATCCGGGTCTCTATATCTTCCGCAAGGTGACTTCCTTCACGAGCTCGCATTTCCACCAGTTCCTCAAGAGCATATCCAAGCCCCTCTTGTAATGTGGTGTCCCATGCTTCATCTTCTGCTGCCACACGAAGCACTACTTCCTCCGGTTTCAGAAGTACACCAGGAAGCGATAGTAAATCTGATATTTGAAGATTGCCTTCCATTCCATAACGAAGTTGCAGTTCCTTAGCCGCTTCTATATAAGAAGCAACAACCTCTTCGTTAAGTATGGGGCTCAGATTACTCTCAGCTGAAAGTTCCTTCGTTATAAATACGTCAATCCGTCCACGCCTGAGCTTGCGCTGTATCATTTTGCGAAGTCCTTCTTCGTAGCGTGTCCACTCTCGTGGCATCCGGAAAACCACTTCACAAGATCTGTGGTTTACAGACTTCATTTCAAACAATACATTGTAGCCGCCATAGCTGAGCGAATATTGACCGTATCCGGTCATGCTGAATGACATCGGCATCACATCCATTACACTATTGTATCGGATTATAGTGGTTGAAACAAGTATGAACATTATGCCTAACTCCCGTTTAATTCCTACCATTATTGCCTAAATTAGGGCTTCCTATTAGAATAAATAAAAACGATCCATAAATAATGATGTCTAACTTTTGTCAGGAGAACCATTTCATGAAAACCGAACTCAAGCTCATCGTTCGTTCCACCGAAATCGACGTCAATGGTCATGTCAATAACGCTAAATATTTGGAGTATCTTGAATGGGGAAGAGAAGAATGGTATGAAGCCGGAGGACTTTCCTACAATAAGCTGCTCCAAGAAGGATACCAAACGGTTACCGTTAATATTAATATCAATTATCGTAAGGAATGCCTTCAGAATGATTGGCTCACCGTCATTACAGAACCGGCAAAAGCCGGCAATTCCAGTTATGTGCTGAAACAAACGATTATGAATGAGGAAGGTGTGGTCTGTGCTGATGCCGCTATAACAAGCGTAACGATGGATACATCCACCCGTAAAAGCAAGCCAATACCTCAGCTACTTCGCAATCTTTTTGAAAAATCCTAAGAAAAGGTATCCTCTCCTGCTATGCTCAGCAGCGAAGATACCTTTTCAAGTAATTTCTAATATAATAATCAAACTTATAATTGCAATGACCCTTTTTTCTCCATTATATGACCCGACTTTTCCCACACAAATTTCGTCAGCTCTTCACTCATGCCATAGAACATAAACGGAGTCATGATATAAATTCCATTAAAATGTTCCATTGCTACTTCAAGCAGCTCCTTGGCAATCTTCGTCCCCATTGCCCTGCCTTCTTCCCCTTCAAGTCCAGCCATCCGCTGCCTTACTTCATCTGACAACTGAATACCAGGCACTTCGTTATGCAAATACTCGGCATTTCGTCCGCTGGCAAGAGGCATGATTCCAATGAATATAGGAATATCAAGATGTTTGGTTGCTTCCTTGAGCGCAACGATAAGTTCCTTGTCATACACAGGCTGGGTCATAATATAATCGGCGCCTGCCGCTATTTTTTTCTCCAAACGCTGTACTGCTTTTTCCAAATATTTTACATTCGGATTAAATGCAGCGCCGACAACAAAATCGGCTTTTTGTTTCAATGGCTTACCTGAGAAAGCAATTCCGTCATTCAACTGCTTAATCATGCGAATAATTTCAAAAGAAGTCATATCGTAAACCGAACTTGCACCAGGCAAATCACCGAACCTTGCCGGGTCACCGGTTACTGCAAGTACATGATCGATACCAAGCGCATCGAATCCCATAAGATGAGACTGTGTTCCAATCAAGTTTCTATCCCTGCAAGCAATATGAATCAGGGGTCTCATTCCTGTCTGTTCCTTCACCAAATACCCGAGAGCCATGTTACTCATACGAGTAACTGCTAGTGAATTGTCTGCAAGAGTCAATGCATCGACACCTGCTGCTTTCAAACATTTGGCGCCTTTTAGAAAACGTTCGATATCCAGGTCTCTAGGCGGATCGAGTTCTACGATAACCGTGTGACGTTCTTTTACCAGATCAACGATGGTCGGTTCTGTACGTATTTTTCCATTCTGGTTAGCAGGTTCAAATGAACTATTAATTTCATCTCTCGCGTGTAACGCTTCTTCATCAAGAGGCGGAAGAACGGGTGGTATGTATGTTGCCAGAGCTTCCGCGATAGCTTTGATATGTTCAGGGGTTGTACCGCAGCAGCCACCAATAATGCGGGCACTTAGATCAGCAAAACGAACCGCAGTCTGGCCAAAGTATTCAGCTGATGCTCCATAACGAACCTCACCATCAACGAAGTCTGCTATCCCCGCATTTGGGAATACGGACATTGGAATACCTAAGTCTGAAACAGATTCCATGGCACGCATAATAGCATTGGGTCCCGTGCGGCAGTTAAAACCGATTACATCTGCTCCTTCTCCGTGCAAAATCGAGAAAGCCTCCGGCATCGTATAGCTATCAAGTGTTCTGCCAATGTCATCAATAGCAAACTGACAGATCACAGGTAAATCAGACTGCTTCCTTACACTACGGAGTGCGATCAAAAGCTCTTCCACGTCATAAAAAGTTTCAAGTAAAATTCCATCGACCCCTTCATCCAAAAGGGCGGTTACTTGCTCCTCAAAATAATAACCTAGCTTGCTCTTTGAAATATCTGAACGTTTACCAGCTCGAATGGAACCAGCCGCTCCTACAACGTAACCCTGCCCATTTAACGCTTCTTTCGCAATACGAACCCCGGCTCGGTTGATGCTCGCCACTTTATCTTCTAGTCCAAATTTGGAAAGCTTGTCGTAATTGGCTGAAAACGTATTGGTTTCAATTAGCTGGGCTCCAGCTTCGATATACCGTAAATGTACATCCCGAATGACATCGGGCGATTCCAAATTCAATTCCTCGTAAGAAATACCTACAGGAAAACCCTTTTGATACAAAAAGGTACCTATTGCTCCATCTCCAATAAGTATCTTCTTTTGCAACACTTCACGTAAGTTCACCCTCATTCTCCTCCCGCCAAACTCCCTATATTTCACACTAATGTAACATAAAAACACAAAAAGAGGGAACATCCCTGTTCCCTCTTTTGATCAATATCAGTTTTCGTTCGTTGTGCCCGTAAATACTACTTCTGCTGGACCTGTCATATATACGTGGTTATCCTCTTCGCTCCACTCAATAAATAGATCGCCGCCTTTCAGACTAACCCAGGCTGCCCTATCAGATACGTCATTCAGGACGGAGGATACAAGCGTCGCACAAGCCCCAGTACCGCAAGCCAGTGTAGGACCAGCGCCACGTTCCCATACTCGCATATCAATATGCTCCCGATCTTTTACTGTAGCAAATTCAACATTTATTTTTTTAGGAAATAAAGGATGAACTTCAAGCTTTGGTCCCCAAGAGGCTAAATCAAAATTCACCGCATCATCCACATAAATAACGCAGTGCGGATTCCCCATAGATACCGCGGTGAATCGGAAGCCGCTTCCCCCTGCTTCAATGGCTTGGTTTACAACGGGACTTGCATCGATCATCGTTGGGATCTGTAAACCATCCAGTATCGGAGCCCCCATATCCACACGAACCTTACTTACTTTCCCATCCTCTACTGTCAAAAGTACAGGCTGAACGCCAGCTCCGATCGTTTGAATCGTAATGCTCTCACGATCAATATGACCGTGATCATATACATATTTTGCTACACAGCGGATAGCATTACCGCATTGTTCTGCTTCTGTGCCGTCTGAATTAATGATACGCATCTGAAAATCCGCTTCATCAGAAGGTAAAATATATACAAGGCCATCCGCACCGATGCCGAAAAATCGATTGCACCATTTTATCGCTAATTCTGCTGCATTATGAGGCAGCTCCTTCTCGCCATAAACAACAACAAAATCGTTGCCAAGTCCGTGCATTTTCGTAAATTCCATGACGTAACCCCACTCCTTTTGGCTCTCTTGGCCAAGCTGTACTCATAAGCCTAATATTTAAAAATCAGAGACCTGATATACAGCTTTTTCAAGATAGCATATCCCAAGGAGTGAAGGAAATCTATTGATTTTATGCAGAAAATTTTGTACTTTTCGGAGTGTATCCACTAGCAGCTAATCTGCGGCGGCTTCTCCGGCCTCCCCATACACTTCCTGCACCAAGTAAGAACGTAGGTATTCCTGCCGCTACGATGACAAGAGCCCACTCTCTAAGGTCAAGCGGAACCGTTTTGAAAATCGGCTGCAGCTGAGGCGTGTACATTACACCAAGCATCAGAATGACAGATGAGAGGACTGCAAGTACCAAGTATTTGTTTTGCAATGGATTACGGTGAAAAATGGATCTGGAGCTACGGCAATCAAAAACATGGATCAGCTGTGCCATTACCAGCGTTGCAAATGCTACCGACTGTGCCTTCACAAGCTGCGTAGCACTACTCGGATCCACTCGAAGCGTTAGCCAGAATGCAGCAAGCGTGCATACTCCGATGAGTACGCCACGGCTGATAATTTTCCAGCCCAGTCTTCTTGCAAAGATGTTCTCCTTCGCAGAACGCGGCTTATGTTCCATAAGATCCTTTTCCGCCTGATCTACACCTAGTGCCATCGCAGGCAGACCATCTGTAACGAGATTCACCCAGAGAATCTGAATGGGAAGGAGTGGCAACGGAAGTCCTGCCATCATCGCGAAAAACATCGTTAAAATCTCGCCCACATTGGAAGCTAGCAAATAACGTATAAACTTACGGATATTCTCATAGATGTTTCGCCCCTCTTCAATGGCAGAGACAATCGTAGAAAAGTTATCATCGCTCAGAATAAGTGCGGAAGCCTCTTTAGTTACATCGGTACCTGTAATTCCCATAGCAATTCCGATATCTGCTGCTTTAATAGCCGGTGCGTCATTCACCCCGTCACCTGTCATGGCAACAACATGTCCTTTACGCTGAAGGGATTTGACGATGCGAAGCTTATGCTCCGGTGATACTCTGGCATAAACGTATACCTGATCCACTTCTTTATCCAGATCATCATCACTAAGTAATGACAATTGCTGTCCGGTAAACACTTTACCTCCGCGAGGCAAAATGCCGAGCTGATGCGCAATGGCTTCTGCGGTTAGAGAATGGTCTCCTGTAATCATGACGGTCTTGATTCCGGCTCGTCTACAAGTTGCGATGGCATCTCTTACCTCCTTGCGAGGAGGATCAATCATACCAGTAAGTCCGACAAATACGAGCTGACTTTCGGCCTTGCTCTCACTGTCGATTTGTTCTTCCGATCTTACTTCACGGTAGGCCATTCCCAGTACCCGAAGTGCCGAACTTGCCATATGCTCATTCGCCTGAACCACTTGCTGCCGCATGGTTGCCGTGAAAGGAACAACCTTGTCATCCCATAAAATGTATGCACATTCTTTAACGAGCACATCGGGCGCACCTTTCGTAAAAAGCAGCTTACCTCCCTGATGTTTCGTCAGTACCGACATCAGCTTGCGTTCCGAATCAAATGGAAACTCATTGACTCGTTCATATAGACCCGACAGACTCTGAGGTGACATGCCTAACTTGGACGCAAGTGTAACCAGTGCTCCTTCAGTAGGATCACCTTTTAACACCCACTCTGTTTCATCCGAATTTTTCTTGTTGCGAGTGTCATGAACCGGTATTTCTTCAATTAATGCATTATTACATAAGCTACTAATTTGAAGGAGTCTGCGTAAGGATTGATCATTCTTCAGATCAATGGGCTGATCTTGAAGCAAGATATGTCCTACCGGTTTATAGCCTTCCCCTGTAACTTTCAAGTGTCGTCCACCCTGCCATACATCTGTTACCGTCATTTTGTTCTGAGTCAGTGTCCCTGTCTTATCAGAACATATGACAGAAGCTGAACCGAGTGTTTCTACCGAGGGAAGCTTGCGAACAATTGCTTTTCGTTTAATCATTCGCTGTACACCAAGGGCAAGTGCAATAGTAACAATAGCGGGTAGTCCTTCAGGTATGGCTGCAACCGCAAGACTGACGCCAGCTAGGAACATGCCAATCGCAGGCTGTCCATGTAAAATACCAGCTACTACGACAAGTACAGTCAGAACTAGGGAGACGATAATGAGGATCTTCCCTAGCTGTTCCAGACGATGCTGAAGCGGTGTCTCCTGTGCCTCTGTATTCTGTATGAGATCCGCGATTTTACCCATCTCGGTATCCATACCTGTTCGAATAACGATTCCTCTTGCCGTCCCCCTCGTGACCATCGTCCCCATGAACCCAATATTTTTCAAATCCCCTAGCGGAAGATCATCTTGCTGAATGACTCTACTGTGTTTATTAACCGGAACGGATTCTCCAGTCAATGCTGATTCTTCCACATCACAGTTACTTGTCATGATAAAGCGAATATCCGCAGGTACACGGTCTCCACTTTCCAGCAAAATAATATCCCCCGGGACGAGATTTTTGGCGGGGATCTGATCTACTTTCCCATCTCTGATCACTTTGGAGGTTGGAGCAGATAACTTTTTCAAAGCGCTTAGCGAACGCTCAGCTCTGAATTCCTGAACAAAACCAAGAATTCCGTTCAGTAAAATTATGGCGATAATCGTTATAGCATCCAGGTATTCACCCAGCAATCCGGACACAAGGGTGGCTCCCACAAGAACAAGAACCATAAAATCTTTAAATTGATTTAGAAAAAGGGTGATCGGAGAAATTCCTTTGCCCTCCGACAGCTCATTTACGCCTGCCTTCTTCTGTCTGTCTGCAGCCTCATCCTTGGTTAGACCTAGCTGCGGCTCCACATTCAGTTCTGACTCCAATTCGTCTACACCCATCTGATGCCACTTCTTCTGTTCCATGTTCCAAGGTTCCCCTCCCGCTCTTTAGTCCTGTGCCTGTCCAGCGTTTCTCACATAAATGAGTACCTACATCAGCGAAAATGAAAGATCGTCTGCGTGCCGGACAAACTTCTAAAACTACTGTATTCGGACAAGAGCCGAAATATCACAAGAGAGGGCCCTTAAGTTTTTGTCCAAACTATGGCATGATAGAAAGAGAGGAAAACTACACATAGCAAAAATAAGTCGAAACCAACCTAGTATAAGATGGGAGAACATAGATTATGGCATTAGACGGAATTGTCGTTCGCGCAATCGTTCATGAGCTTCAAGTGCTCGTTGGCGGACGTATGAATAAAATACATCAACCTAACAGTCACGATATCGTTGTTAGTCTTCGGGCAGGGCGGGAGAATACCAAACTGCTCATATCAGCAAGTCCTACTTATCCACGTGTTCAATTTACAAAACAAACTTTTGTGAATCCTACAGAAGCTCCCATGTTCTGTATGTTGCTACGCAAACATTGCGAAAGTGCGATTATCGAAAAAATCAGCCAAGTGGGTATGGAACGCATTATTCATATCGATGTTCGGCAGCGTGATGAGCTCGGAGATATTTCTACAAAGAAAATTATTATTGAACTGATGGGCAGACACAGTAATATCATTTTGGTGGATCCTTCCACAGGTAACATCTTGGATGGAATTCATCATGTGACCCCTGCCATCAGCAGTTACCGTGTAATTATGCCTGGATTCTCTTACACAGAGCCTCCACAGCAAAATAAGGAAAATCCACTCACCGCAGAAGCATCTTCATTCTCTACCTATGAAAGCTATGAGGGAACCGCTGTGAAATGGCTGGTAGAATCCTTTAGCGGACTCAGTCCTTTGACAGCAGAGGAGATAGCCTCACGGGGTGGTCAAGCTGATCCTGAAGCATCAAGGGATAAAGAACAGCTCTGGAAAGGTTTTACCGAGGTAATCAATCTAGTATCTGCTAACGAGTTCACACCGGTCATCGCAACAAATGCGAAAGAGAAAATGGTGTTTTCTGCTATTCCTCTGACACATCTGGATGAGAATAAAACCTATGATTCTATCAGTGCGTGTATGGAAGCATACTATGGAGAAAAGGCAGAAAGAGACGCAGTAAAACAAAAAGTTAGCGATCTCCTTCGTTTTCTTCAGAACGAACGTAACAAGAACATTAAGAAACTGGATCATCTGAATGCTGACCTCGCAGAAGCCGATGATGCGGATCAATACCGAATTTTTGGAGAATTGCTGTTTGCTTCTCTTCATGCCATTCAAAAAGGAGATAAAGAAGCTGTTCTCACGAACTTCTATGATGAAGATCAAGCCGAAGTTCGGATACCGCTGGATCCATTATTGACCCCTTCGGATAATGCGCAGCGTTATTTCAAAAATATAATAAATATAAAAACAGCCTTCAAGTCATTCAAGAACAACTGCTCAAGACACGAGATGAAATTTTGTACTTGGACAATTTACTGCAACAGCTGGCTTCCGCTTCCATGAACGATATTGAAGAAATTCGGGAGGAACTGGTTTCCGGAGGATATCTTCGAGATCGGAATAAAAAAGGGAACAAAAAGAAGAAGAAAAACCAACTTCCTTCTCTTCAGGTATTTACGTCTACTGATGGAACCGAAATCTATGTGGGTAAAAACAACTTACAAAATGAGTACCTAACGAATCGGCTAGCTAATTCTAACGACACATGGCTTCATACAAAAGACATCCCAGGCTCTCACGTTGTGATCCGCTCTACTTCCTTCTCTGAGAAGACCTTGGAAGAAGCAGCGATGATTGCTGCATATTACAGCCAGGCCAAGGAGTCAAGCAGTGTGCCTGTCGATTATACGAACATTCGTCACGTGAAAAAACCAAGCGGAGCGAAACCCGGCTTTGTTATTTACGATAATCAAAAAACGCTGTTTGTTACACCAAGCGAAGACTTAGTTAAAACACTTCCAAGTTACATTAAAAACGGATAAATGATATTCAAAAAAAGCAGCGTTACCCTTGAAATAAGGAACGCTGCTTTTTTTATTTTACAGATCTAGCTTGGTAAAGTTCACTCAGCACCGAAGCTTCCACCGTGACGCTGCCGAGATCTCCATGAAATACAACTCCTTGCCTTGCTCCATGAAAATCAGAACCGCCTGTTACAATAAGGTTGTACTGTTCAGCCATAGCAAGATAGCGTTTCTCCTCTTCAGGCCCATGATCTGAATGATAGACTTCAATCCCAGCCGGATGTCCATGTTCGATCAACTTCCGTATCAAATCATCATTCCCATAGAGACCTGGATGGGCGATGACAGGTGTTCCTCCTGCAGCTCGGATCCACGCAAAAGCATCCTCCGGAGTCACCCGTGGAACACTGACAAACCCCGGTTTGCCTTCAGCCAAATAGAGATCAAAAGCCTCTCGCATGCTACTTACGTATCCTTTATCCACCAGTGCATCTGCGATATGAGGACGTCCAATGGTTTCATCTTTCTCTAGAGGTCGTCCCATGACCCGGACCACATCCTCCATAGAAACAACAAGTTCGAGGTCATTCAATCTCTCTAAAATCCGAATATTGCGTTCTTCACGTGTCCGGCGCAGCGTCTCAAGTCTAGTAAGAAATTCACGATCCCTAATATCAATATAGTAACCGAGTACATGTATTTCTTTACCTTCAAGTCTGGTGCTGATTTCCACTCCAGGAACTACCGTTATTCCGTATTTTTCACCCGCAATAAGCGCCTCTTCCACTCCTGCTACTGTATCGTGATCCGTGAGTGCCACTGCAGCAAGCCCCTTTTCACTTGCAATTCGCACATTTTCTGATGAGGGCTGCATCCCGTCAGAAGACAAACTATGCGTATGAAGATCGCATCTCCCTGTAAGAGAAACTTCTTTTCCAGTTGTATTCATGTTCACTCCTCCTTAAGGTTCTTTCCACTTATCCTACAGTGTTTTAGTTCTGAGTTTGTTTCTTAAGATAGTTTAAGAAAGTAACCGCAGAGATCGGTAACATAGAAGACTTGGAGTATACCTCATAAAATTCTCTAGAAAACGTAATATCCTTCAAGTTTAGTACCTTTACAAGGCCAAGAGCCACTTCGTGTTTGACAGAGGATGGTGAAATAATCGTAATCCCTACACCGGCTTCTACCGCTGATTTAATAGCCCCCGTACTCCCCAGTTCCATAACTGTATTCAAGTTAGATGGATCGACGCCATTTTCCTTCATCGCGTCCTCCATCACTTGTCTCGTGCCGGAACCTTTTTCTCTTAATATAAAAGGATACTCCAAAATATCTTGCAGCCTCACCTCATTTTGCAAAACTAGTGGGTGCTGGGCAGGAACAATCAGTTTCAGCTCATCATGCATACCCGGTTCTACAATGAGGTCTGGATGGGACAGTGGCGCCTCTATCATGCCAAAGTTTAGCTGATTCTTCATGATTCCTTCGACAATCTGGGTTGTATTCATTACATTCATCACGATTGAGATATCTGGGTATTTTTTGCCAAAAGGACCTAATAACCGGGGTAGCACGTATTCACCGATTGTCAAACTCGCTCCAATGAGCAAACGACCTTGCAGCTTGTCCGTATACGAGGCTACCGCCTCATCCGTTTCACGGAATAATTCCATACTTCGCAGTGCATAAGGAAGTAAGGCTTTTCCTGCTTCAGAAAGCTCAATTTTTTTCGTTGATCGGTGGATTAATTTTGTTCCAAAATAATCTTCAAGTGATTGGATTTGCATAGTTACCGCAGGCTGTGTCATGTGTAAAGCTTGTGCTGCCGCAGAAAAGCTTCCTTTTTCCGCTACCGTATAAAATATATGCAGCTGGTGAAAGTTCATCCATTCTTCCCCCTTACCTTCCTATGTATTGTACCCGATTTTATACTAAAAAAGGTGTGCAGCATCTGCACACCTCTCCAAACTCACTTTAAGCTATTATACCTTATTTACGTTTACGGCTGTTCTTGACCAGTGTCATACGTCTTGAATGACGTAACCAGGAATAATAAGTCTTTAGATCTCGAAGTTCAATCGTCTCCGACATTCTTCCGAGAAACGTAACAATAATCATTTTGTGAAGGGGATTCCCTGTAATATCATATTCACCAGGCAATTCCGTAAATTCCGCAACTACGACAAGATCGCCATCAATCAAATATACATCTTGTTCGTTTCGATAGTAGGGTGAAATCCTGTTCTGCTTGAGGCACTCCCACAACCATGCTGCGATGTTCTCAAAATCATTATTATCTTGCCTGACTCGGTCAACATATCGAAGTTTCGCATGGTTCGTAATGACAATGTCAGCCACTTTCTTATCACCTAGAGCTACATAAAAAGGTTCGTAGGTGCTCCAACGCTGCATTAACTTGTCACGCATGGGATATCACTCTCCACAAGATAGGTCTTTCTATCTACATATTTATCCAATATATTACATCATAAGTCCCGGAATCTCAAGGTAAAAATTGAATCCGAGCTCACAATCTTCTATTATAAGTAGCTTTCTGTATGAAAAATCTAAGTCACAAGCCCTACTTGTGCATGTCCCGCTATAAAATAACAGGAGCGACCTGGGTAGGGCCGCTCCTCATTACTGCATGTTTTCATCTTTAATCAAGTTAATCTATGCTTATCTCGTTCCTATCCGATGCCACCATAAAAACTTGTTTTGTCAGGAACATCTTTACTATACTCTGTTTTAATTTCATTTCGATATGAACGCTCTATTTTACGTACATAAGAGAGTCTACGTACATTTTTCATAGTATCTTCCGCACGTTCTGCATTAACATACATCACTACATAATGCATCTTTCTAGAAATATAATGTACAGTTCCATACTTCTCTAGATTGCGTGCAGCTTTCACATCGCTTACCCATATGATATACCCTGTTCGTTCCGCAAACATGCGAATTTCACCTCTTTAGTAGGATTTGCATCTCTTTCTATCTATTGCAAAATCCTCTTGCCTGAAACTAAAAGACCCGGCAAGCGATTCTATAAAAGCTAACCTCCGCAACCACAGCTTCCGCCGCCTCCACATCCACCTTTTGGTGAATGATTGTTGCTTGGTACTTTAATTGTGTTTGATACAGAGAAAGCGATCGTTTCAGACATTTGATGTAATAAACTATCAAGTTGCAGTTCCGCTTCTTTAAAACGGACCACTTCTTCAAAAGTTTCCAGCTTGTCTTCCACTGCCTTCACTTCGTCCTTAGCGCTATGGTAATTAGGATGGAAATGACCAAAACGTTGTGTTTCAGCAAACAGTTCCTTCTTATCTTCAAGTCTTCGTACCCATTCCTGTATTTCTGGATTCATACGAACCCGTTCTTTCCAATATAAATAATCTGAAACCAACGTCGACTCGTTGATCATATCGCCCAGTTCATAGGCGTAAGTCAACACTTGGGCCATATCAACCGTGTTAAGTTCAGATACGCTCATGAAATTCATCCCGATCTATATTAAAGTTCCCCTTCACGATGTGAAGCGGACTATATCTATCATACCATACCCGTTAGTCCATAAGAAGAGTTTTGTTCATAAACGTTCTCAATATTTTACTTATTATGGTAAAATAAGGATCACATTTGTCCATTCAATGGGTACAAGTGTACGTTTCTCGGCAACGTTACCATCCTTAGTCAGCAACCATCCGTTTACTGCCCAAGGTTCTCCTTTTCCGATGGATTCAGGAATGAACTGTTGCCTTGCACCCTGTATCTCGACTCCCATTCGAGTTCGCCACTCAATTGCCTGCTGTACCAACTGTTTTGCTGTTGATGGGTGATACTCTCTCCATTCATCCAGCCACATCTTCGGAACCTCAGCCTTATTAGGCAATAGCGAAATCAATTCCCTATCTTCAGGTATTGATTCATAGTAGTGTAGGTTGCGACCTGTGTAGACAAATCCCTGTCTTCCTTCTTCATAAAACTTGATCCTATGCAGGTCATCATCAAAGGGGGCCGTAGAATCTCTATCTAAAGAAATAGCAGGATATCTTCGTACTTCTGCGTCGATCCCCTTCACTGCCTTTGCAGGGGCAAGTCCCATTAAAGTAAGGCGTTTTCTCACTTCCGCCATTTTCTCCGGTTCCAGGATGAAATATAGCGGTCCGATTCTTTGGATGGCACCGTTCCATGCTGGATAAGCCTCTATTTTGTCAGCATCCTGTTCACTTTCCGCCCGCAGCAGCATCACTTGTGCAAAAGAAGTACGACCTAGCTCGGCCCCCCATTGATTCAGTGCTAGGAAGACATTCTCCGGAACATTCCCTTGAGAATACCGATTAAGCCATTCCAGCACCAACGATGGCGTTAGTCCAAGCTCGGCTCCTTCTAACAGGCGCTCTCGAGTTAATTTGTAGATGGTCATCTGATCCCGTACTATAAGATCGGAGCAACCTTCAAGTAGCCACCTTATCTGATAGGACGCATCTGGGGGAACAATGACCTCGAAATCAGGCTGTACATAGATGATGGGCTCTGTAATTTCCTTTTCTAATCGATCACTCGCTTCCGTTTGTTCTGCCTCTTCTGCAATGAAGAATACCGGGCTTGTCCATCGATAAAATGTAGCATCTTCCGAAGCAGAACATACCCCTGTATCCCCATAACCGAAGGCCGCAAGGAGCATGGTCCAGCCTTTAGCGTAACTGAGTAATTCGGCATACTCCCTTTCATCACACATACCATGCTGTACAAATATAAGACAGATCTGATGGACATCAAGCCACTGACCCGCATATTGACTACTAAATAAACTCAAAAGATATCGAAAATGCTGGAGTGCAGATTCTTGCACACTATAACGTTCCATGAATGCTTCATAAATATATCGTTCCATCTGATGACTATTTAACTGTATCCACTTGCTTACATAAGGCTCGTTTAGGATGATTTCTGCCTCTTCTCTCCGAGCAAGCCCAAGACTAAACACCAAATCAAGCAGCACAGCTACATGTACCGGATACAGATCAGGATGAGAATACGATAATTTCAACGCTTTGAAATCAGCACTCGTTAGCACCGTTAAATTCTCAATTTTCCCGAGTGTTTTTTTATGAATTGTCCCCTTTGCAGTCAGCTGAACACCTTGGTTAGCAATATAAGATAACAAGTGAAGAATTTCCCCTGCAATTTTCGGTTTTGCTTCTACAAATACTTCTATATCGCTTGAAGAAGAAAGTGGAGGCGATCCTTGAAAAAACGGCAGAACATAATGTTCTGTCAAAAAGGGGAGGTGCAGAGAAGGAATAAAATAGATATGTTCTCCCCACGTTTTTTTTGCGGCATTGATCCATCCTTTTTTACGCAAGCCGAATAATGCAATCTCAAGTTCAAGTCCACTCAGCTTTCCTGCAAGTAAACTTGCAAGACGTTCCATCTGAAGTGGATTCCCGCCGAACTCTAAAAAAGCCGTCTGTAATAACAGATCTTCGTCCTTTGACCATGGTCTTTCATCCAAATTGTGTGTAGATACTTCATTCATCAACCGGAGGCAACCTCCCTCTCACCCGTCACGTGATATTCATATCCCTGCTCTATTAGGAACAATTGTCTCTTCAAGGCAAAATCCTGTTCTCTTGAATCCTCCGAAACCAAAGTGTAAAAGTAAGCTCTGTTATCGCCTTCTTTAGGTCTAAGAATTCGGCCTAATCGCTGTGCTTCTTCCTGACGAGAACCAAAACTCCCCGAAACTTCGATTGCCAGAGCAGCATCAGGCAAATCCACAGCAAAGTTAGCTACTTTGGACACAACTAATGTGGAAATTTCTTTTTGACGAAAAGCAGTAAACAACCGTAAGCGTTCCTGTTCACTAGTTGCTCCCGTAATTAGCGGGACGCCCAGTTCTTTAGCCATCGCCTTTAATTGACCGACGTATTGTCCGATAATGAGAGCCGGTACATTCGGATGTAGCGCAAGCAGCCTCTTTACTACTTTGTTCTTCGCTGGATTCTCGGATGCAAGTCTAAACTTCTGCCTGCTTTCGGCGTACATATACGCTTCCTTAAGTTCATCTGACATCGGAACACGCACTTCCTTGCAGTCCACTTCAGCAATCCACCCCTGCTGTTCTAGCTCTTTCCAGGGTAGTTCATAACGCTTCGGACCAATGAGTGAAAATACATCCTCTTCACGGCCATCCTCTCTCACCAGCGTAGCCGTAAGTCCCAGCCTTCTTGTTGCCTGGATATCTGCTGTTGCACGAAACACCGGAGCAGGAAGAAGATGCACCTCATCATAAACAATAAGCCCCCAGCTCCGTTCACCAAACAACTTCATATGAGTAAACTCGCTATCTTTTGATTTTCGGTGCGTCATAATTTGATAGGTAGCTACCGTCACTGGTTTGACTTCCTTATTATGACCGGAATATTCTCCTATCGATTCCGCTGGAATCGTCGTTTTTTGTTCAATCTCGCGAATCCATTGCCGGACTGAAGTCGTATTAGACGTAAGAATAAGCACTTCTGACTGAAGTTTTTCCATCACGGCCATGCCGACAATTGTTTTTCCTGCTCCACAGGGCAGAACAAGAACTCCGCTGCCACCGAAACCATCTTTTCCTTCAAAGGCACTCGCTGCCTCCTTTTGATAGTCACGAAGTCCAAAGGTTTTGCTGCCTTTGCCATCTAAGGAATTCATCTTATCTCTCCACGTAAAAGAAAGCGGACTCCCGTGTTTATATCCTGCAAGGTCCATGACCGGGTAACCGAGTCTCGTAAGGTCTTGTTTCAGCAGACCTCGGTACTCTCCAAGAACTTGTAGCTCTGTATTTGACAATCGGCATAATTGATACGCGGTCAATGATTTGTGTGACATAATTTCAGTAAGCAGCTCTGTATCTTCACTTACTAGTCGAAATTGTCCTGACTCATCGTGAGGTTCTAGTGTCAGCTTACCGTATTTCTCGATGAGTCCTCTGACCTCTTGAGAAAGTGATGCCGGTACGTTCCAGCGAGAAACAGACTCAAGTCTTTCCAAGATCTCCTCTGCTGAGTAGCCCAAAGCAGCGGCGCTCCATAACGTGAGGGGCGTCATTTTATATGTATGAAAAGCAGGAGGACTCTTAACCAGCTCAGCGAAGGGAATAATCAGTTCTCTCGCTTGATCTGACTGAGGATGTGCCGTCTCCAGCAAAATGGTAAAGTCACGCTGTACAATACATGCGTTTTGTGGGTTCATAAATCTTCCTCCTTTACTTCCAGTATTTCCTTGAATGCTATGTTTATTTCATCACCTTACCTGTCCCTAGCATAAATAAAAGGGTAAGAAAAAAGTTCATCCTTCACCATTTAGGCGAAAATGAACTTTTCTTGTGTTCCTAAGATAGTATACAGGACCTTCATCAGGTTCCGAAATATTAATGAGTGTGTGCTGAAATGTCCGTTAAGGCGATACCTGCATTGTCCTCGAAAGGAGATTGTGTTGCCAGATCTCCAAGGGACAAAATCCCTACCAGTTGTCCATTGTCAACGACAGGCAGCCTTCTTACTTGATGCTTAGCCATAATATCAGCAGCGGCATCTACAGATGCCTTCGAATCTACGGTAATTACGTCTTTTGTCATCACTTCACTTACTTTCGTAGAACCTGGGTGTTTGGATGCAATCCCGCGTAGAACAAGATCACGATCCGTCACGACACCAACCAGTTTACGGTGATCTTCCGTCTCTACAATGGGAATAAATCCAATATCATGTTCTTTCATATTCAGCGCGATATCATACACATGCTTATCCATGGAAACCGGAATAATGTTTGTGGACATCACTTCGGAAACATACTTTTTCATTAGGTGCATACTCCTCATCATCATAGGATCTAACAACTGTAACCCAAAAGCATTCTGTTAGAATACCCAATTGGACAAACAGCATTCTCTTCACCCGCAAATGACGAGACTTTATTTAAGCGTGTTCTTTTAGATAGTCTTGCGTCATCTGAATAAATAGTTTCATCGCATCCAGCATAGCACTCTCATCAAAATCAAACCTTGGATGGTGATGCGGATAAACTGCATTTAATTGTTCATTACCCGCACCCACAAACATGAAGCAGCCCGGTTTCTCTTTGAGATAATAAGCAAAATCTTCAGCAGGCATGATTTTTGGTGTCACAGCCACTCTTTCTGCCCCAAACACTTTTGACGCGGTCGCAAAAAAACGTGCTGCTTCCTTCTCATCATTAACGACAGGCGGATAACCCATAATGTACTCGATTTCAGCTTCTGTTCCGTACGCGGCAGCGATCTGTTGAGCTAATGTATGTATTCGATCCTTCATAATGTATCTCGTTTCTTCATCAAATGTGCGGACAGTCCCACTCATTTTGAACGTTTCGGCAATGACATTTTGGGCAGATCCAGCTTGAATTGTTCCAATGGTAAGCACGGCAGGCTGCAATGGATCAACGGAACGACTCACTACACTTTGCATTTGTAAAACGAGGGCAGATCCGGCAATAATGCTATCAATGCTCGTTTGGGGTACGCCTCCATGGCCGCCCTTGCCTGTAAGCTGAATATAAAAATCATCTGCGGCAGCCATCATGGCACCTGGAGTACTCGCATACGTCCCCACTGGGATTGGAGTCCACAAATGAATGCCATAAACGACGTCAACTTCATTTAACGCTCCGCTCGCAATCACTTTGGCCGCCCCACCCGGGAGAAGCTCCTCGGCAGGCTGAAATAAAAACCTGATTTCTCCAGTAAAGTCTTCCTTATGCTCACTCATATACCCGGCCGTTGCCAGCAATGTTGATACATGTCCATCATGTCCGCAAGCGTGCATCACGCCATCCACTTGTGATTTATAGGGAACTGTTTTTTCATCTTGAATGGGAAGAGCATCCATGTCAGCTCTCAGCATTACTACAGGGCCTGAACGTCCTGATTGCAAAATGCCAATCACACCGTGGCCTCCTACATTCGTTATCACTTCAAGTCCATAATATTCCAGATGTTCAGCAATAAACTTAGAGGTTTGAGACTCTTGAAAAGAAAGCTCTGGGTGCTGGTGAAGATAACGTCTCCACTCTATCATTTTGCCAAGCCATTCTTCATAGGTATGCACTGTATTCACGCTCTCCACCCCTTCAAATGATTTCTTCTATAATTGTAGCAGAATTTATACGTAAACGATATGAAATGGGAGGTTATGGAAAGCTTGCACATGTAGAGGAAACATACTAATATGAAACTAGAAATGTAAGGGAGTTTTTTATATAAGGAGGTATTGTCGTCAATGATTTTTGAAAACACAGGCCTGGACGGTTTAAAAAGTGATCTGGCGTACTTGGACGAAAGTGCCGAGAAGGTCGGATTTATTCGTTGGCAGTGGGAATATTATCGTGCTACATACGACTACAAAATTGAGGACAACAAGACAAAAAACGAATATTTCTTACGTATTAATACACGGGCAATCGAGGGCAAACTAGAAAAACCAGACACCATTCTTTCCGTAGAAGCGGTATATCTCGGAAGAGCAACATTCCCCCATGGACTAGAGTATGAGAGTGAAATCCCTACTCCTGTATTGAATGTAGCTAACGAGAAATTAAAACAACTCAAGGAACTGCTTGAAGCTTAGGCTAATATGAACTCTATGAAAAAAAACACAGCTAGGCCTCAGAGAAAAGGTTTGCCTGATTTTCAGCTACTGATCCTCACCTTGCTGTTGGTCGGCTTCGGACTGGTCATGGTTTACAGTTCGAGTTCCAGCATTGCCCTCGTGTCTGAAAATAACAACTATGACGCTCTCTACTACACGAAAAGACAAGTGGTCTTTGCCGTACTCGGCGTTATTGGCATGTTCGTTGCCATGAATATCCCTTTTACCAAATACAAGCAATTATATAAACCCTTATTTCTAATTACAATTCTAATGCTCGTTGCCGTTCTAATCGTAGGGGTAGAAATCAACAATGCCAGAAGCTGGTTTAATATCGGAATTGGGACTCTGCAACCTTCGGAAATTGCCAAGATATCAATCATCCTGTATTTGGCTGCTCTGATTACGAAGAAGGGCGAGCGTTTCCGTGATCTCAAAACCGGATATATCCCAGTTATGATTATCGTCGGATTCGTTGCTGGACTCATCATGTTGCAACCCGACTTCGGGTCTACCTTTATCCTGGTTGCAACGTGTGGACTCATTACTTATGCAGGCGGAGCAAGCATGAAACACATTATGGGTTCCATCGGACTCCTTATTCTTGGAGCTGGAATTGTCATAGGTGCTGGCTATCTTGTAGATCTGATGTCCGGTAATATATCTGGAAGTTCCGGCAGCTATAAGCTAGCACGCTTTCAATCCTTCCTGAACCCTTTTCACGATGAGTCGGGAGCTTCCTATAATCTGGTTAACTCACTTACTGCAATTGGAACAGGTGGCTTTACAGGTACTGGAATTGGACAAGGGGTTATCAAACTTCATTATTTACCCAATGCTTTTAATGATTTTATCTTTGCTGTTATCGGAGAAGAACTTGGATTCATTGGCGCCTTTATTTTCCTCGCTATTTATATTTATTTCATTTGGCGCGGGTTTACGATTGCGCTCAGGTGCAAGGACATCTTCGGTACGCTCGTTGGTGTCGGTATTATGGGCCTTATTGCAATCCAGGCTTTCATTAATATCGGTGGGGTTACCCAAACAATCCCTCTTACAGGGGTAACGCTTCCTTTTATCAGTTATGGAGGAACCTCTCTACTCGTAACAATGACAAGTATCGGGATCATGCTTAGTATTTCCCGGGAAAACAATTTGGAGACGTCTCAAGAGACGGTCAAATCCGTCCGAACCGTAACCGAGGAACGTCCCTCTCCTGCACTCGTCACGAGGAATAAGCAAAAACGCCGCTCCTCACGATAAACATATAAAAAAGGACAGTTGGTAATTACCGACTGTCCTTTTTTATGTGGCTGTCATGCCATTCATTATCAAGGTTGAAATATCTGAAATTGTAAGATACAAGTCTTATTGTTCGTCGCCACGGAAGGAAACGCCTTCTACCTTTACATTCACTTCAACGACGCGAAGTCCGGTCATGCTTTCTACCGCTTCACGTACATTTTGCTGAAGCATACGGGATACTTCATGAATAGGTGTCTCGTAAAGAACAATAATACGGAGATCAATGGCTGCTTCCGTTGATCCTACTTCTACAGTAACACCTTTTTGGACATTCTTTCCGCTGAGGCGTTTGGCCCAGCCTTCGGACAATCCTCCGGACATTGCTGCGATTCCTGGCGTCTCTAATGCTGCGAGTCCAGCAATTTTAGCTACAACATCATTGGATATCCGGATGTCGCCTGTTTCGATTTTGAGCTGCTCTGCCATGCCATATCCTCCTTTGCTTCTTTATAGATATTTTAATGCCTTTGACCCCCAAATTGCAAATAAAAGTGACATGTGAATTCTGATGCAATTATATGTCAAATGATTCATAATTGATGAAAATGGGGGAATATTGTAGTGGAGCGTTTCTCCTCTTCATTTCTTATACCCATTAAGTCAATTTTAAAAGGAGTATACATATGAGTAAAGTTAGAACCTCTCTACTGGTCATTACATTTTTACTAAGTGCTGCTTCCCACTACCTTCATTTTGATCCGCTTGTTCAGTTCGTCCTTTCCGCCATTGCTGTTGTCTTTGTGGCCGGTTTTCTTGGAAAAGCAACGGAACATGTTGCTCACTATGCAGGAGAAAGGCTCGGCGGATTTTTAAATGCAACTTTCGGAAATGCAGCTGAGCTCATTATTGCTATCTTTCTCGTTAAAGAAGGACTTTATGACATGGTGAAAGCCAGTTTGACTGGTTCTATTATCGGGAATTTGTTACTTGTACTCGGACTTAGCATTTTTCTCGGAGGAACGAAGTTTAAAATCCAGAACTTCAATCAATCCCTTGCCGGAATGAATGGCTCTCTAATGATTGTTGCGGTGATCGCACTTTTTGTGCCAGCCGTTTTTTTCAATACTCATACCATTACCGTTCCCCAAACTCAGACCCTTAGTCTGATTGTGGCCGGTATTCTCATAGTTGCTTATATCGCATGGATTATTTTCTCTATGGTAACGCATAAGGACATCCTTGCTGACAACGTAGCCGCTAACGAGGGAGAAGCTCACGAGCAGCCAGTATGGTCCAAAAAGAAATCCATCACGTATCTTATTCTAGCTACGGTGATGGTGGCTTTTGTCAGTGAATGGCTCGTTGGAACACTTGAAACGCTCACAGTGAGATTTGGCCTTAGTGAAATTTTTGTTGGTGCCTTCCTTGTCGCAATAGTAGGTAACGCAGCAGAACATAGTGCAGCTGTCCTTCTCGCCATGAAAAATAAAATGGGAGCAGCTGTAGAAATTGCTGTAGGAAGCAGTTTGCAAATTGCGTTGTTTGTTGCACCCGTGCTCGTGTTCACCAGCTTTTTCTTCGGAAACACGATGGACATCGTATTTACTACCATAGAACTTGTTGCGATTGGAGTTGCGGTCTTTATCGCTAAATCCATTATTCAAGATGGTTCGACCAACTGGTATGAAGGACTTCTGCTTATGGCCGTATACGCTATCCTTGGTGTATCGTTCTTCCTAATCTAGAGTGTACTTATACACAAAAAAAGCATGCATCTCCACTATGCATGCTTCTATAGAAGATACCAGGAGACCTACTCCTGGTTCCCTTTTTTATTAAGTGCCTCATACAGGACAGCAAGATTACGTTCGAGGTTATTAACCAGCTGCTTGCCTGTACCGACCGGAAGGAGACCTGCACGAACTGCAAAATCAACCTCTTTTGAAAAACCGAATACTTGCGTATCCAGCACTTCCTCATAGAGAGGGCAATAACGGGTTGCCAGATTCTCCATCTGAACTTGAATCAGTTTCTGTATTTTATCTGCATCTTCTTCAAGAAGACGGATTGCTTTGGAATTAAGTTGCTCTTGCAGATCTGATGAAGTCATGCACTCTTCCCCCCTACGTCCAGAATCTTGTACGACAATATACTTCTAATATTAGACGAAAACCGTTCTCAATACAAGAAGCATCTAAAAAAAGCACCCTTGCCGTGAACGGCAAAGGCGCTTCTGTTCCTGCTCGCAATTATTCTTCTACAAGCGTTACAGTAAGTCCGTGTTTTTCAAAAACTTCAGACATTTCCTTCTTAGCCTCATCTGCATCCGGTCCATGCACATGAAGTTCATAGGTTTTGCCTCCAACCAGCGTTGTAAACAGACCCAGAATGCTCTTCACATCAATGTACTTTGTGCCAGAATGAAGCACAATGGAAGAAGAGAATTTGCTCGCCGTTTGAGCAATCTCCACTACTGCCGCATTATTATTCGACATAGGAATCCCTCCGTCTAGTGTTAAGAATCTCTATTCTATATAACCACTAACAATATACATTGAATCCGCTTTCTTAGCAACCAAATTTTCCATTGCCCTGTTGGATGGAACGTTTTTTAAACTAAGTTCTCTGGATTCAATCCTTGCAGTTCAGGGATAACGAAAATTCCGTCCTTACGAATGAGAACATCGTCAAAATAAATTTCGCCACCGCCGTATTCCGGACGCTGGATCAATACCAGATCCCAGTGAATGGATGAAGTATTACCGTTATCTGTAACATCATATGCCTGACCTGGAGTAAAATGAAGACTTCCTGCAATTTTTTCATCAAACAAAATATCTTTCATTGGATGCAAAATGTGCGGATTGAATCCGATAGCAAACTCACCAATATAACGAGCTCCTTCATCGGAATCTAGAATCTCATTGAGTCGTTTCGTATCGTTACTTGTTGCTTCCACAATTTTGCCGTTTTCAAAACGGAACTTGATATTTTCAAATGTGATACCGTTGTATAGGGAAGGCGTATTGTAACTAATTGTTCCGTTCACAGAATCACGAACGGGAGCGCTATACACTTCGCCGTCTGGAATGTTTTTCTCCCCGGCACATTTTTCTGCACCAATGGACTTAATGGAGAAACTAAGGTCAGTTCCAGGACTGACAATCCGGACTTTATCCGTTCTGCGCATCAGGTCAGCAAGTGGATCTTGTGCTTTGTCCATTTTGGCATAATCGAGGTTACATACATCGAAGTAGAAGTCTTCAAATGCTTCAGTACTAGTGTTGGCAAGTTGCGCCATACTGGCATTAGGATAACGCAGGACAACCCATTTGGTACGCTTCACGCGCTCTTCGCTATGTACGGGATGAGAATATATTGCGTTATACATTTTCATTTTATCTTCAGGCACATCTGCCAGATCATTCGCATTTTCGCCTGCACGGATCCCAATATAGCCATCCATCAGTTCCATCCGTTTCAGATCAATCTCGGCCCAGGTTTTGAGCTGAGCTTCTGTTGCATTTTTAAGTGTCGCACGAAGTACGGTTTTATCTGTCAATTGAACAAATGCATTACCGCCTGCTTTACCGATTTCATCAATAATTGCATTAAGGAGATCGCGTTCTGAGCCGATCATCTCAACGAGTACATTTTCTCCTGGTTGTACATTCACAGAGTATCCGACCAAATTTTGGGCAAGTTTCTGGATTCTTGGATCTTTCATAGTGGTGTGTTACCTCCTTCAAGTTTCAAAGCTTCTATAGTGGATTAACATTCTTATTGTATCACTCAGTTTGCCTATTGGGATACATTTCACCTTCTATCCAGATCGAGTATCTACATAAAAATAGCATCAGTTTTATTTATAGCCATCAAAATAAACCTCAGTCACTAGTAATTCTTTATGCACCTTTCCTTCTTCTTTCTTATAGTTAATCGTACTTTCTGATGAAAACCTCAAGGGAAGACTCGTTTTTTTATCAATTAAGACATGATAAACCGAAGTGGCTTTTGCTTTATTTAGCTTGTCATCAAGTAATCTATTTTGTTTGTCATATAGTGTATTCAGCTCTTGTAAGCACTCCTTACGTTTTTCTTCAGGCACTGAACTCGCTAAAGTAGGAACTTCGTTCTGAAGATCCTTCATTTCTTCTTTCAGCTGATTCCTAACGTGTATAATCGCCTCTTCCCCTGCAAGTTCAATTCGGACCATCTGTTTCCCCATAGGTGTTCCTTGTTCCAAACGAAAAGTGTTGTTCTTCATTTGCTCAATGGCTTCAAGTTGCCCCAGTGGATTAAAACGATTCGTCGCAGGCTTATGTCCATCTATTGACTCTATCTGCCACTCTTTGTTTTTCCTTACCCACGTTAATGAACGCGCTCTGTTGTCAGACTTGCCTGTATCTATTTGTAACCCTGCTGCTTTGCTGCCGGGAACGATCCGACTTTCTATAACCAACTTGTTATGATTTGTTAATGTACCTGAGTATTGAAATTGATGTTCAAATAACCCTTTATCAGAAGTACGGATTCCACCTTCCCCGTTAAACACCATTTCTTCTTTACCCGCTAGGCCCGTTAATGCACGTTGAAAGATTTCTTTCGGGTCATCCTGAAACCGAGAAGTACATCCTGTTCCTCCGAACAAAGCAGCAGCACATAAGACAGAAATCAAGAAACGATATGGTAGTAAACGCATACCAAACCCAACCTTTCATCTCATTTGTCGTTAGGTTTGCCTCCGGAAGCAGCTTATATCCAAAAAAAAGAGCCTCTCTTCTTTCAAAGGGAGCGCTCATTATCTGTGTGAATTTTTATTTTCGATGCATACTTTGTTCTTGCCGCTATTCTTAGCTTCATATAATGCCATATCCGCACGATAAAACAGTGATTCCACGCTGACTTGGTCATCAAGCCAGCACCATTCTCCAATTCCGCAAGAAACCGTAATCGATGGGGAGGTCCGTTCAGGGATTTGAATTCGAATAGCTTCAGCAATTTGCTGTGCTTGCTGGGCACTAATTTGAGGTAGATAGATTGCCAGTTCTTCCCCACCCCATCTTGCGCAAAGATCATCAGAATCTGCATTGGAGCGAATGACATCACTCACCTGTTTGAGTACCGTATCTCCAATTTGATGTCCATAAGAATCATTCACTTGCTTAAAATGATCTAGATCTATAACGATAAGGGAACCACAGAAGTCGCTATTCTGTCTTTCTTCAATCATTCGATCCATGTAGTGTCTTACGTATAAACCGGTTAGGGCATCTACTGTTGCGAGTCTCTTCACTTCGGCATGGAGCGTTGCGTTCGTAACGGCAAGTCCAATATGAACACCAAGCATGTCCAAAAACCGAAAATTGTCATAAGAGAAAAATTGTTTCTTCTGGTGGGAAACCAAAATCGTACCTTCGACCTGTCCGTTTATGCGAAGTGGTACAGCCATCATCGACATTGATCCAGTATCATCCATTAAGACAGAACTAGGGCCGCTGTATTTTTCATAATCAAATATAATAAAAGGTTCACCTGTACGATAAACCTCTCCACTAATTCCGCATAGAGGGAATTTTTCATGTTTCAGCGAAGGCAGGCTTGAATTAAGCACACGAAATTGCTGATCTTCAGAATCAATCTGAAGGATACAACAAGCTTTGGCCTTAAAAATTCGCATAAGCTGTTGCACAGCATACTCATAAATGTCTGCAAGCTGCAAACTTTGATTCAAACGTTTGGTAAGTTCGTCAATCATACGGAGTTCCTGAATAAGTGTATTTGATTGCTCATGCATTTTGGCATTCTCATATGCATTTCCAGCTGTATCCGCCAACATGACGATCAGCTGTATATCCACATCCTCAATTAATTCTTGAGGAGCTTCAATATGAAATACACCATACGTCCCCTGTTTCCCTCGAAACGGAATACCAAATTCAAACTCGCCTTTCCCTAGTGGTTGAGAAATAAATCTCTCTTCCGTGTAAGCACGTGCACATACGGGGTTGTATTGTCCCTGTAGATATAGTGGCTTGACTCTAGGGTCGTCCGTGATCCCATCTTGCGACATGTATAACGTAAGACGAGCTGCTGGAAAAAGAAAAGCTACACTATCAAACACTTCTTCCAAAACAGACTGAACGTCCATGCGGTCATGCATACGCTGAACAATTTGAAACAAAATGGAACGGCGTCTATTTTCTTTTTCAGTCAGTTTATGAATATGAAGGAGATCAGACAAGAATAGGTGCTCAAAATGTCGATAAAAGCTAGACTGAAAAAAAAGTTTGCCTGCCTGTAGTACTTCTTCTAATCCTTCACGAGCTTCGGGAACAGCCACACACAACAAACCAAGCTGCTTCCCGTCCGTGCGTGTCTGAAGCGGCACCATATACAGATCGTATCGTTCGAATTCTTTTACTGATACTAGCCTGGGATAAAGTCTAATTTTCGTATGTTCTTCCTCGATCGTGTGAAAAACCGCTTCCTTTATAGGTAGGGAGTTTTCACCACTTTTTGCCAAACAGAGTTTACTACTATTCCACAAAGATATGATCGAATGCTGTAAAGAAGGAATCGACTTTACCTCTTGGTTCCATTCTTTAAAAGCTTCTCGGAGTAAACGGTCAATATATGCAGAATCAAAAGCGCTAACATCAAGATGATCCATCCACTCATCATTTTCATTCCAATAGCCTTGCTCTTCGTGTATTAGTAGAGGTTCATAGGTTTGGATCCCCTGAGATGAATGAGTCATATTCCCTGCATTATAGAAAGATTTATGTAATTGTTCTGTCATATAGGCGCTCCTTTGCACCAATGGCAAGCCCAAAGAGATGAGCAGCAGCCAAAAGGCATGGTCGATTCATAACTCATGTCTCCATATGGATACTTAAAAACATATTTTTATTAAAGTACTTGAAAATTTAAAATTAAGATACAATCTTATATTACTCTCTTTACTAGTAGTTTGCATCATTTTTAAAGAAATTGGTACTATATTTTTAGGTCCTATGACCTATCGACAAAATAAGACGAAATTCTACTTTTTCACTTCTCTTGACTTCGTACTCTAATTTAATATAATATATATTGTTGAACAAGACTGTAATGGTCTTTAATTTGGGCGTAACGTTGTGTCACCCTCACAGCTCTTTGTTGCTGATTGGACAGCGGCTGAACTTTTCAATCGGTTGTATACCTACTAAACAGGTTATACGAAACAAAAAGCGGCGCAAATAGAGCCCCATCTGATAATTTATAATAAAAGGAGTTACTCTAAACATGGCACGTTACACTGGTCCTAAATTTAAATTAAGTCGCCGTCTCGGCATCTCTCTCAGCGGTACAGGTAAAGAATTGGCAAAACGCCCTTTCCCTCCTGGCCAACATGGTCCTAACCAACGGAGAAAAATCAGCAACTACGGTATGCAACTTCAAGAAAAGCAAAAATTGCGCCACATGTACGGTTTGGGTGAAAAGCAGTTCCGTACTTTGTTCGCTAAAGCACAAAAAATGCAAGGTATTGCTGGTGAGAACTTCATGTTCCTACTTGAATGCCGTCTTGATAACTTGGTTTACCGTCTTGGTTTTGCTAACTCCCGTGCAGGCGCACGTCAATTGGTAGCTCACGGACACATTACTGTTAACGGTAAAAAAGTAGACATCGCTTCTTACGCTGTAAACATTGGTGATGTAATTGGTCTTCGTGAAAAAAGCCGCGGTCTTTCTTCTGTTAAAGAAGCAATTGAAAACCGTTCACATCTTCCAGCTTACATTGAGTACAACGAAGCAGCTCTTGAAGGCAGATTCATCCGTCTTCCAGAACGCGCTGAGCTTTCTCAAGATATCGATGAAAAACAAATCGTCGAGTTCTACAACCGTTAAGATCTGAGTCAAGCTTTAAATCCCCTGTGCTTCTGGCCAGGGGATTTACTATATACAAAGAGATTTTACAATTCGGACGTAAAGAGCACCCAAATCCTTAGGGAGATGGGTGCTCTTCTCTATTATAAGCGCCTACCTTCTATTTTTTCCCTTGATAGGAGGAACATTATGACTATGATGTGAAGTTGCATTCGTATCAGACTATGGGGTATAGGGTAATGCTACACCATAAATAAACATGATTTCTTTATTTTTTGCTATTATATAGAACACATTCCGAGCAAGGATGTCAATTTCCGAGCCTTACCACCATTTGCGGGGGTTCAAATGGCTCAATTTATGCTATAATAATGCCTGTTAAAAGGAGGAAAGCATTTGATGGTTGATGATCAGAATAAAAAACCTGAAGAAAAGCCTTCCCGCAATCGTTTTTTACGCAGGTTGGGTAGTTTTGCGAAGTGGGCGTTCGTACTTGGCATCATAGGTGTCCTATTTGCAGGGGGCGCACTAACAGGCTACATAGCTTCTATTGTAAAAGACGAACCTGTCCGCTCAAGAGCTGCCATTGAGCAAGCTGTAGGGGAAAATGCACTGACGGGGTTTGCTTATTTTGCAGACGGGTCTCCCATTGGTCAACTTCGGACCGAGGAAGATCGGCGAATTGTAGGGTTTGAGGAAATTCCTCAAAAGGTAATTGACGCAGTTATATCAATTGAAGACGATTCATTCTATGAACATAAAGGTGTCGACATAACAGGAACAATGCGTGCAGTTAAAGAACGGGTACTGAATGAACCCGTACAAACTGGAGGAAGTACACTTACACAGCAATTAGCTAGACGGGTGTTTCTGAACCTAGACAAAACAGAGGACCGGAAAGTAAAGGAAATGTTATTATCCCTTCGTCTAGAAAGATTTTTGACAAAAGATGAAATTATAACAGCCTATTTAAACAAGGTTCCTTTTGGAAATGGATCAAGCGGATATAATGTGTATGGCATTAAAGCCGCTGCCAAGGGCATTTTTAATATTAATGATCTGAATGATTTGAACATTGCGCAAGCTGCCTATTTAGCAGGCCTTCCGCAGCTCCCTTCTTCTTATTCTGCTTTTAACGGAAAAGGGGATTTCAACGAGAAGAACTTTAATAATGCCATTGAACGACAAGAGCGCGTTCTTGGACGCATGCTGGCTCTTGGCAAGATTACACAAAGTGAATATGATGAGGCACTAGCGTTTGATATCAAATCTTCGCTTGCTCCAAAAGTAGCCAAAGCGTACAACACTTACCCTTATCTCATGCTGGAAACGGAGCGTCAAGCAGCGAAGGTACTTATTGATGTGCTCTATCCAGAAGCAGCACAAAATGGCGGTACAACCACTGAACAATTGGAACAAGCACAGCTTCAGTTGCGTACCGGCGGATACCGTGTATATACGACGATTAACAAAAATGTATACAAAACAATGCGCTCCATTGCTGAAGATGACAGTAACTTCTCTGCCTATGATGAAAACAAAGGTTTAGAACAGACTGCTTCTATGATGATCGATCATAAAACAGGGAAAATTCTCGGTATGATCGAGGGTCGTGACTTTAACGTAGAGAATATGAACTATGCTACTCAGATGGTAAGACAACCAGGTTCTGCTATGAAGCCGATTGCTGCTTATCTACCAGCACTCGAAGAGGGGCTAATCCAACCGGCATCCATCATTGATGACTCGCCGATTATTCTGAAAGACGGCAGCAAAGGATATCATATTCCGAAAAATAGTAATGGAAGATACAGCGGACTTGTTACAGCAAGATATGCGCTGAATCAGTCACTTAACGTCCCTGCTCTGAAACTTTTTAATGAAGAAGTAGGTATGGAAAAAGCATGGGACTTCTCTAAGAGTCTAGGAATTACTACGCTTACCGAAAATGATTACGCCAACGCTACTACGGGTGTACTTGGTGGTCTGACCCATGGTGTAACCGTAGAAGAATTGACCAATGCTTACGGTGCAATTGCTAATAATGGTGTATTCAATGATGCTTATATGATCGAAAAAATTGTGGATTACAAAGGTAACATTGTCTATAGCCATAAAGCTGAGCCTACCCAAGTGTTCTCAGAACAAACGGCTTATCTCATGACAGATATGCTTCGTACTGCCATTTCAGATGGAACAGGTAAAGTTGTCAGAGATAACTTTAATAAATATGGTGATATTGCGATATCTGGTAAAACCGGAACCACGCAAAACTACGGTGATGTTTGGTTCCAGGGATACACTCCCGATGTTACCCTTGGGGTTTGGGTTGGTTACAAAACACAGGAGAACACTCTGGAAACCAAAGCTCAGAAAGAACGTGCACGCAAGCTGTGGGCGAAAATTATGAGTCAAGTTTCTGATACGGAACCTGATTTGTTTACAACCAAATCGTTTACAAAGCCAGATGGAATTACTACGAAAACCGTGTCGGCATACAGTGGTAAACTTCCTACTTCGGCTACAGATAAGTTGGTTACGGATATGTTCAATACCAAATTTGTACCGACAGAATACGACGATGCCGTTGGTAAAGCCAAGTATATTACCTATAACGGTGTAAACTATATTCCAAGAGATGAGACGCCTTCGGATATGCTTAAAGAACAGACCGTTATTAAACGGAAACGTCCGATTTCTGATCTCATTAAAGAACTTCAAGCTGCATTTAAGAAAATGAGCTCACACGAATCACTTTCTTATTACTTGCCAACAGATGCGGATGACGAGATGCCTAAAGAAGTCGATCCACGTCGTGATGATGGTAGCGCTCCTGACGCCCCAGGCAATGTCAGAATAAGCGTGAATAATGATAATGCAGTGATCACCTTTAATCCAAGCGGAGCAAGCGATGTCGTCGGTTACAGACTGTATCGCAGTATGTATGGCGGTCCATTCCAGAACCAAGGCAAAGTTGTGCTCGCTGGTAATTCAACGACATTCTCTTCCTATGCTGGAAGTGGTGCTCAATTCTACATCGTCGCTGTTGACGTTGCAGGAAAAGAATCGGCGCCAAGTGCAGTTGTCGGTAGTCAATCCACTACTCCACCTGTACCGCCAGAAGAAACACCAGATGATGATAATGGAGGTTCTATTGAAGTTCCTGGAGAAGTCGTCGATCCAGACGATAATTCCGATGGAGAAAACAATACAGAACAACCACCAGCCAATGCTGTACCTGCTGCTCCTAGTGGAGTTACTGCTGCGGTTACAGATCAAGGCATTATGATTAGCTGGTCTGCTCAAGAAGGAGTAACTAGCTTTAATGTATACTACAGCGAAACAGGTCAGGAACCATTTAATCTAGTGGGATCAGCAAGTTTCACTTCCTTTAAATATAATAATGCGGAAGCCAAAGGCGCTTTCCGTGTGGCTGCTGTTAATGCAGCTGGCGAATCGCCTCATTCCGCAGCTGTTAGTGTAGGAAATTAGATCTTAATAGTAAACCGTTGATTATAACGGGGAAGACAAGACAAAAGGTCGAGCAAGGGTACATACCTTGCTCGACCTTTTTTTTATGAGAAATAGAGCCGTCCACGTAGCTAACTAAGAGTACGTGGACGGCTCCTTTATATGTGGTTAAAATACAACCTATTAATCCTCAATTGTAGATAGGTCTCCCGTAGGCAAATCCAGCTCCCATGCTTTGAGTACTCTTCGCATGATTTTACCAGATCTTGTCTTCGGCAATTTCTCTTTAAATTCGATTTCGCGAGGCGCAGCATGTGCTGACAGTCCTTCTTTTACAAATCGATAGATCTCATCCTTAAGTTCCTGAGAAGGTTCATATCCCTCTCTCAGGGCGACAAACGCTTTGATGATTTCTCCTCTTACGAGATCCGGTTTACCGATGACACCAGCTTCTGCAACCGCAGGATGCTCTACTAGCTTGCTCTCTACTTCAAATGGACCAATACGCTCACCAGATGAATTGATTACGTCATCAATACGGCCTTGGAACCAGAAATACCCGTCTTCATCCATATAGGCCGAGTCTCCCGAGATATACCATCCTGGGATACGGAAATACTCTTCGTACTTCGCTTCATTATTCCAAATCTTTCTCATCATTGACGGCCAAGGCGTTTTGATTGCAAGATTCCCCATGGAATACGGTGGAAGCTCTTCTCCCTGATCGTTAATTATAGCTGCTTCAATTCCTGGTACTGGTTTCCCCATTGAACCTGGTTTGATGTTCATTCCCGGATAGTTACAAATGAGCTGCCCACCCGTTTCTGTCATCCACCATGTATCATGAATTCGCTGATTATAGGCTTTGGTTCCCCAACGAACAACTTCGGGATTAAGAGGTTCCCCTACGGATAACACATGGCGCAGTGTGGACAGATCAAACTGGTTAATAACATCCTCACCAGCACCCATAAGCATACGGAAGGCAGTAGGTGCACTATACCATACTGTCACCTTGTTCTTCACAATTGTCTGATACCAGTCCTGCGGACTGAAGCGACCACCGCGAATAACATTGGTTACCCCATTTAACCATGGAGCAAAAATTCCATAAGACGTACCCGTTACCCAACCTGGATCAGCAGTACACCAGTAAATATCATCTTCCCTTAAATCGAGAACTACCTTACCTGTATAATAATGCTGAAGCATGGCATTCTGTACATGATATACCCCTTTTGGTTTACCTGTAGATCCAGAGGTATAATGAATCAGCATACCATCTTCTAGCGTCATCCATTCTGGTTCAAGTGAATCCGAAGCCTCTGCCATCTCTGCATCAAAATCAACGAGCCCTTCCTCTTGCTGTTCCCCACCGCCTACAACAAAAATATGCTTCAAGAGTGGTAGCTCATCACGTTTGATACGCGACAACAATCCTGGGGTTGTAATTAAAGCAACGGCACCACTGTCTTCCAGTCGGTCCTTTACCGCAGTTTCCATAAATGCTTCAAACAGCGGGCCTACAATCCCTCCAACCTTAATAATACCAAGTAAACCAATGTAAAGTTCAGGGCTTCTTGGCATAAAAATAAAGACGCGCTCGCCTTTCGTAATGCCATATTTGCGTAGTACATTTCCAAATCGATTAGATGCTTCGCTCAGATCAAGAAAACTATATTTCTCATCTCTTTGAGCATCACTGTACAAAAGTGCGGTTTTCGCACCTCGCCCTTCTTCGACATGCCGGTCAATTGCCTCGTAAGCCATATTAACCTTTCCTGTCTCGTTCCATGTAAAATGCTTCTTAACTTCTTCCCAACTAAACTGATCACGAGCCTGATCGTAATCTCCTAGATTACTTCGCTCTGCGACAGTCGCGATGAATTCGTTCTGAATTTGACCCATTGTCTATCCGAGCCTCCCCTAAGCTACATCTTCACAATGTACAAGTCCGTTAGCGCTTACAAAATTGCAAATTCGATACCATCTGCATACATACTGTGGGAATAATCACTGAATTGTGAAAAATTTATGTCTGGATTATTATAGCATAAATTCCAATTATGATACTATTCCTTTTCATTTTTTTATTTATTTGCTATAAGTAGGGTATAACAAGTAAAAGGAGCATGAACAAACTGATGGAACATATGAAACAGCACAATGTCCATTCCTTCCGTAGGAACGGCCGGGAGATTGTTGTTGAAGGCCCTGTCCCTGCCTACCTTTTGCAGAGTTACGAGATGCACCCGGACCTCGACGCTTTTCGAAGACCCACAGAACAGCACGAAGCACTGGTTGAAATTGCAGCGCTAGACGAAGGAAGAATCATTCTCGCCCGCGTGGATCAAACGATAATTGGATACGTTACTTTTCATTATCCTGATGAAATGGAGCGCTGGTCTGAAGGAAATATGAAAGATTTGATTGAGCTCGGTGCCATTGAGGTTGCAGATGAATTTCGTTCTTACGGTATTGGTAGAACTTTGATCAGAACTGCTTTTGAGAACGACCAAATGGAGAACTATATTGTATTTACAACGGAATATTACTGGCATTGGGATCTTAAGGGAAGCGGCCTCTCTGTGTGGGATTACCGCAAGATGATGGAGAAACTAATGAAGACGGTCCAAATGGAATGGTATGCTACCGATGACCCGGAAATTTGTGCCCATCCTGCGAACTGCCTTATGGTCCGTATTGGTAAAAACGTGCCACTCTCTTCTAAGGAGCAATTTGATAAAGTAAGATTCAGGCAGCGCTATATGTATTAAAAAAGAGACAGAAACTCCGATTACATCGGATGGTTTCTGTCTCTTTTTTTACAAGTAAACTCTGAAATCGTATGTTGATTAACTTAGCTGAAGAAGCATTGATTCAACAATACGATGGGATTTATGTGAAGCCTTCACCGTAAATTCAGCAAAATTAACATGGGCGGAACCATCTGCCTTGTCCGACATCCCGCGCAAAATAACAAAAGGAACATCGTTCATGTAGCATACTTGTGCTACTGCTGCCCCTTCCATCTCCGCACATGCACCGTCTAGTTCTTCATAGAGTCGTTGTACGGTCTCTTTACTCGCTATAAACTGATCACCAGACAATACAATCCCTTTACGGAATGGTACAGTAAGCTGCTCACAAGCCGTCACTGCTAGACTTACAAGCTCAGGGTCTGCCGGAAATGCTGATACCTCCTGATAAGGAATTTCCCCGCGTTTAAATCCAAGCGGAGTTACATCCATATCGTGCTGAATACAAGAGGTGGACACTACAATATCTCCGATTTCAAGTTCTGGATGAACTGCACCAGCTACGCCAGTGAAAATAACACGGGAAACCCCAAATTTCTCAATAAGCATTTGTGTGGTTACTGCTGCATTTACTTTACCTACGCCAGATTTACAGACCACTACATGTTGTCCATAAATGTCTCCTTCAGCGTAATTAATACCTGCATATGTATACTGTTTCACATTTTGCATCCCTGCCAGAAGAAGTTCGATTTCTTCATTCATGGCTCCCATGAGACCGATTGTAGCTGTCATGATGATTATATCCCCTTTACTTGTTTAATCGGCAAAAAAGCCCCGAATAACCGGAGCTTTTTGGATTTCATAAAATTACACGTGGCTAACAGATAAACGCAAAATGGTTTCGTGCGGCAAAATAACACGCGGATTTTCGACGTTTTCTTTTTTCATCAGTTTCGTAAGTAGTCGCATTGCTACTGCACCTAGATCGTACATCGGTTGCGCAACTGTAGTCAGCTGTGGACGTACCATCGAAGCCATGCGAATGTTATCTACACTAATAATAGAGTAGTCATCCGGCACTTTTAGGCCATCATCTTGAATGCTATGAATCGCACCTATTGCCATTTCATCCGTGGCAGAGAAAATAGCCGTTGGCTTTTTCTTGAGACCCAAGAAGTACTTCATTGCTTCTACTCCGGACTCATAGCGGTAATTCCCGATACGAACTAAATCTTCCTGATATTCAATTCCAGCAGTTTCAAGCGCACGCTTGTACCCTTGGAATCTAGCATAACCATTCGCAGGATCTTGAAGCGTTCCACTGATCATAGCAATTTCACGGTGCCCATGACGAACGAGTGTACTTACTGCATCAAATGCTGCGGACTCATGGTCAATGTCAACGGAAGGATATGTTCCTTTTTCATCACTCGTTGCACAAAGTACGATAGGAACAGCAGAAGTTTGGAAAGCTTGGATGTGTTCATCCGTAACTGTTCCACCCATGAAGAGAAGCCCGTCCACTTGTTTTTCAAGCAGTGTGTTAATAACACGAATCTCTTTTTCCTTTTTCTTATCCGCATTACACAAAATAATGTTGTAATGGTACATATTGGCAATATCTTCAATTCCCCGAGCAATCTCGGCGAAAATCGAGTTCGAAATATCTGGAATAACGACTCCTACTGTTGTCGTTTTTTTGCTAGCAAGTCCTCTTGCTACTGCGTTAGGACGATAGCCCAAGCGTTCAATTGCTTCATAAACTTTTTTACGTGTTTGAGGTTTAACGTTAGGGTTGTTGTTGACTACCCGAGAAACCGTTGCCATAGAAACTCCGGCTTCGCGTGCTACGTCATAGATCGTTACCGTCACATTCCTTCTCTCCATTTGCAATAAATTTTCATTTCATTTTCAATTAAAATTATGATACGACATATGATTGCAACATGCAATAAAACAGGCTCTAAGACTCGCTTAAAACCGCACTTAAGCCGCTTGAAGTTATATGGGAATGAGAAGTATGCCATACGGGTGATCCATTTTTCACAAGAATTGCTTGTGGAGACTCATGTCTCACACCCAGACGTTCCGCAGCTTCCATAGAAATACTGCGCTCTTCGACGACATAGATGATACTATAGTTTACTTTATCCGCAGGATGACCTTGCAAGTAAGTCAATACTTCATCATACGCATGCGCGCTGATCGGACAGCGGGTGCTATGTTTAAATAACAAAAGCGGTACTTCCGAAGATAATGCGATACCGTCATTTAATTGTTCTATAGAAGTCATTCTTGTCAACGTTTTCATAACATATACATCCCCTTTCATAAGTTCAGCAGCCAGTGGATCGTACAAGAAAATGATGATTACTTGAATGTAAAGGGACTCCATGTAAATACATGAGAAATCGCTTTTTGTCGTGTTTTCATTCTTTTCAGAAAATCTTACACTACAACATAGTAACAAAAAATAACGAGAAAAGCTAATTTCCAGACATTTTGTGACGCATTTTTAACCCGCTTCAGAAAAATGTTCTTCAAAGCGAAATTGTGACAGCTGTTCTAGTCTTCGCTGGATATCCTTCATCCATGGCTTATCCTCCATTTGAAGAGCACATTGATATACATCAAGAAGCAAATTAATACGCTCCTGTTTGTAGGCATCCATTACATTTGCTAGCTCATCTGAGTCAAGTTCCGGCTTCCTATTACATAAATCACAAATTAGATTGGCTACTTCATTCATTTCAGAGAACATAACGACTTGATAGTTCGTAGGCTGCTCTATTGTTTGAAGATATTCGGTTAAATGAGCCTTGACCGGTTTAAGTACTTCATAAGTCGAACAAGACATGCATGAAAAGACAGGAACATTTTTAATTTCAATCTTTTTGGCAAAAATGACTGTACGTAGCTCGAGGTTCATCGTTTGTTTACAATTGCACCATCTGCGCATAGGACCACCGCCTGTAACATTGTCTCATTCAAGGTTCGTGCTTCTTCTACATAATTCTTCGACTAATGTAACATAAATCCTGCCAGTACGGGCATTGTACTATTTTCCATAACTATATTGTTATATCTATGATATTAGTCACATTATATTTTTAGATTAAATTCAAAAATAGCACATTTGGCATTTCGGTCCCATCTCCGCTACACTAGAAAGTAAATAAAGAAAAGGAGTGAAGGAAAGAAATGAGACTGACTGGAAAAAAAGTAATTGCTCTCGTTGATGAAGAGTTCGAAGATTTGGAATTATGGTATCCTGTACATCGCGTGCGCGAAGAAGGTGCCGAAGTTCATTTGGCTGGAGAAATAAAAGATAAGACCTATGTAGGTAAGTACGGGGTCCCTGCCAAGGTAGACTATAGCTTTGACGAGCTGAATAGCAAGGACTATGATGGAATCCTTGTTCCTGGTGGCTGGGCTCCGGACAAACTTCGCAGATACCCGAAAGTGATTTCGCTCGTTCAGGAAATGAACGCAGACCAGAAAATTATCGGACAAATTTGTCATGCCGGCTGGGTATTGATATCCGCCAAGATTTTGCAAGGTGTTACAGTAACTTCAACCCCAGGTATTCGAGATGACATGGAAAATGCTGGTGCAATATGGAAAGATGAAGCTGTCGTTACCGATGGACATATCGTCTCCGCACGCAGACCTCCAGATCTCCCCCCTTACGGAAAAGCATTCTGCGATCTGCTAGCGGAAAAATAAAAAAAGACTGATTTAACCGTAGCAAGCCACGGTTAAATCAGTCTTTTTTATGAATTGGAATCACTACGACAAGGTGGGACCTTTCGAATGTTCTTTAATATAATCCTCCAGCTTCGCTTCTATCTCTTGGCTTCTTGACATCGACATACAAGCTTTTGCTATTTCTTTTGCATCCTTGGCAGCCGTATTCAGAAGCCGATGCTTAACTCGAAGCAGGGACTGGGGAGACATACTCAGATTGTGAATACCTAGCTCAATCCAGATCGGAACTGCTCGTTCATCACCAGCCAGTTCTCCGCATACGCTGATTCCAATTCCGGCTGCATGTGCTGCCTCCGCAGTCATCTTAAGCATTCGCAGAATGGATGGATGGAACGGATGGTATAAATGGGCAATCTGCTCATTCATTCGGTCTACAGCAAGCACATACTGCACAAGGTCATTGGTACCGATACTGAAGAAATCAACTTCCGCAGCAAGTAAATCTGCAATGACAGCTGCAGCAGGCACTTCGATCATGATACCTACCTCAATATCCTTGTCATAAGGTACTCCTAGCCGATCAAGATCTGCTTTTGCTTCCTTAAGTACTTGATTCGCTTCCCTCACTTCATCCAGCGATGAAATCATAGGATACATAATTTTGGCTTTACCATACACACTTGCTCTCAGGATCGCAGTTAACTGAGTTTTAAATAAATCTTTCAAGTCTAGGCTAATACGGATTGCACGGTATCCAAGGAAAGGGTTATCTTCCTCCGCGAGCGGAAAATAGTCAAGCTGTTTGTCTCCGCCAATATCGAGTGTCCGGATGACGACCGACTGCCCTCCTGCTCTCTCCACAACATGACGGTATACGTCAAATTGTTCCTCAACCGTTGGGAAGGTAGCCCGGTCCATGTATAAGAACTCGGTTCGAAATAATCCTACACCTTTTGCACCGTGACGAAGAGCCATTTCCAGTTCTTTCGTTGAGCTGATATTAGCTGCAAGCTGCAGCAAAGTACCATCTTTCGTCACAGCATCAACCTCTGCCAGCACCTGAAGTTGTTCCTTTTTACGGAGTTGCTGATTCCGAATGGCCGTGTATCTCTCCATCATCTTCTCGCTCGGATTTACATATACAGAACCTTCATCCCCGTTAATAATCAACGTATCTCCTGTTTGCACCGGGAGGTTCACACTATTCTCAAGCCCCGATACCATCGGTATGCCGAGCGCCCTTGCCATAATGGCAGAATGAGAAGTCTTACCTCCAATCAGAGTCACGATCCCAAGTACATACTTGGGATTAAGATGGGCAAGTTGAGAAGGAGATAGTTCTTTGGCAACTAGAATATAAGGTTTGGTATCAGACGGGAGCGTAATTTCGGGAGCTCCCAGCAAATGTTTTAACAAGCGGTTTCCTACATCCTTAATATCCAGCGCGCGTTCTTTCATATATTCATCATCAAGTAAATCAAACATCGTCACAAAATGATCAATTGCTTCTTTGACCGCAACTTCAGCGGCCTTATACTGACGCTCAATAATCCCCTGGATTTCGTTCATGAACACAGGGTCTTCAAGTATCGCCAAATGTGCATCAAAAATGCTGGATTCTTCTGGGCCAACTACTTCATTAAACTCCTGTTTAATCGTTTCAATCTCATCACGGGAAGTTTTAATGCCTTCGTACAGCCGCTCAAATTCCTTGGCCAGGTCAACGACGTCCATTTTTTGGTCTGGTAAATCCCACTCCCAGCTGGGAAGGACAAATGCCTTGCCTATAGCGACGCCTGCCGCTCCTGAGATGCCTTGTATCATGCTTCTACCCCTCCAACATTCCTATCTTCATATAGTACAACAGACATAACCGATGCCTGGCCTTTTCTAACTTGCTTGAATGGAGCATAACTCCATGATTTCACTCGGTCAGGATTCGTAATTACCATTGGTGTTACTAAGGAAGGAGCTTCCCTCTGCAGCCCGGCATGATCAAATTTAATCATAAGTTGACCCGGTTCTACCGTATCGCCTTCTTTTACAACGGCTTCAAAGTGACCTTTGAGCTGCGAAGTATCAATCCCAATATGGAGCAGTACTTCGAGTCCTTCTGGTGTTTGAATTCCAATCGCATGCATCGTCGGATAGAGATGCATAATGGTGCCGTAAACAGGTGAAAGAAGTTCTCCATTTTCCGGTATAAAGGCTACGCCATCCCCTACAAGCTTTCCGGCAAAAATTTTGTCCGGCACGTCCTCGATTGGCAGCATTTTGCCCTGAACGGGTGCACTGAATAAAACTTGTGGCAAATCTCGTTCTAGCAGTTTGGCAATTTCTTCACGTATGAGCTCAGAATAGGTACCAAACACAACCTGTACATTTCCGCCTCCTAGCTTGATCAGACCAGCTGAACCAAGTGCCTTCATAGCACTCACATCAATCAGACGATCATTATGAACGGTAAGCCGGAGTCTAGTAATACAAGCCTCTACTTGAACAATATTTCTTTTTCCGCCTAGTGCCTCTAGAATCAGCGGGGCCTGATAAGGTATACTGCCAACCCAATCTTCGAGCACCGATCCTTCCTCACGTCCTGGAGTAGGGATCCGGAAGGTACGGATCGCCCAGCGAAATAAATAATAATAAATTAATCCGTATAAAATCCCAATCGGAATAAGTAACAGACCATTTTCAGATAAATGAAAGTTCAATATGTAGTCAATGGCTCCTGCCGAATAAGAGAATCCATGACGTATTTCAAGTAAATAACTGATCCAAAGGGCGAGACCTGACATGACTGCATGAACAATAAACAAATAAGGCGCCGCAAATAAAAAAGCAAACTCGATCTGCTCTGAAACACCTGTCAAAAAACAAACCAGTGCCGAGGTCATAAACGTTTTCTTTACTTTTGGCTTCAAATCTTCCCTAGCTTCCTGAATAATAGCAAGCGCAATAGCCGGAATGGCAAACATCATAATAGGGAACAGTCCAGACATGAAATAACCTGCTGTTGGATCCCCTGCAAAGAAGCGAGGCAAGTCCCCGGTAACAACCTGTCCGTCTACTGTCTCATAGGAGCCAAGCTGGAACCAGAAAACGTTATTCAGCAGATGATGGAGTCCAAACGCAACAAGAACCCGGTACAAAATTCCATACAAAAAAAGTCCGAATCCCCCAAGCTGATATTCCATTGAAGCAATCAAATCCAGCAAATATTGTATCATCGGAGCAATTCCAAGCATCACGCAGGAAAATAATGCTGCAATTAGTCCTACAATCAGCAAAACAAAACGCGAACCCCCAAAGAATTGTAAAATCTCAGGAAGTCGTATACTTTTAAATCGATTATGAGTAATCCCGGCGATCGCACCAAGAATTATACCGATAAGTGATGCAGGTTGAACCAATCCGTTTCCGAAGTGACTTACCACCTGGTCGTAGATAATCATCCCAGACAGGGCAGCAAGACCTGCTTGGCCGGCCTGATTGGATAAACCAAGCGCCACACCAACCGCAAATAAATACGGTAAAAAATAAAACAGGCTTTGACCTGCTACCGTAGCGATTCCGCTTACACTTTCAAATCCCCAAGAACTCCATGGCAAACTGCCTACACTCAGCAAAATAGCTGCTGCAGGTAATACCATCGTGGGGAGCATGACAGCTCTACCGAGCTGTTGCAAGGAACCGAGCCAATTCATGGCACCCTCTCCTTTCTAATCTAGATGGTAAGCGTTCCATGTCCTTTTGTCAAAATGAATCCACTATTGCTTTTGTGTCAGCAAAAAGACCCCTCCGTAAAGGGGTCTCTATTCAATCATTTACCTTTGCTCTTTGCCCAGCAAAATGGAATCCTCAACCTTGATACAACGGTCCATAATGACGGTCATTCCGTGTTCTGCACCAATCTGAGCAGCTTCTTCACTGACTACACCGAGCTGTAACCATAACACTTTTGCGTTGATCTCAGCTGCCTCTTTTGCCACCTCAGCACAGTACTCACTACGCCGGAAGACATTAACGATATCCACAGGTTCGGGAATATCTGCGAGTTTTGCATAACATTTTTCTCCGAGAATTTCATCTGCACTAGGATTAACCGGAATAATTCGATAGCCCCGGCTTTGCATTGCCTGTGAGACCATATAAGAAGTACGATCTGGCTTGTCAGACAAGCCCACAACAGCAATATTCCCAGCAGAACGAAGAAGTTCTTTGATTTCATCACGAGATGGATTTTCAAATGCCATATTTATCAGCACCTTTCTACCTTTACTATACCCATTCTACGTTTGCGCCAAGCGCCTGTAAATGATCGAAATACCCAGGATAGGATTTGGCCACGTGATGAGCATCCTTGATACGTAGCGGCTTTTGTGCACGCAGACCTACAACTGTCAGCGCCATGATGACACGATGATCATAATGTGCATTGATCTCCACGCCACCTTCAACCCCTTCAGGCCGGCCGTGTACAATAATTTCCGCCTGCTTTTCTTCCACTCTCGCTCCTGCTTTGGAGAGCTCATTCAAATAATCTGTGATTCGATCACATTCTTTATACCTTAAATTCTCCACATTATAGAAACGAGAAGTTCCTTCTGCAAAAACAGCTGCGGCAACCATCGCAAGTACCGCATCTGTTGCTACGTCTCCATCAAATTCGACAGCAGACAGTTTTCCGTTCCCTTTCACATGAACGATATTATCTTTATGCGTCAAAGGTACATTCATCATCTGTAAAACATCGACAATAGCGCGTTCGCCCTGTTTGCTTTTCTCCATCAGTCTTGTAACGGCCACATCCGACTCCGTTACCGCAGCTGCAGCCAGAATCGCTGCAGAACCGGGATAGTCCCCTTGCACTGTATAATGTGCTGCTGCATATTTTTGAGAACCTGGAACCTGGAATGACATATAGTCATCACTTGCATGAATGACAATACCAGCTTGCTCCAATACTTCGAGCGTTTGTCCGATAACGACTTTTGATTTGAGATCGTTCAGTACTTCAATCGTGCTATCCTGAGGAAGAAGTGGTGTCAGGAAGAGCAGCGCACTCAGATACTGGGAACTTACCGAACCAGATACCCGGATGACTCCACCTTGCGGTTTGCCACCCCGAATCGTGATTGGCAGTCTGCCGTCCTGGTGATCTACTTCTACGCCAAGCTGCTCTAGCGCATCAATTAAATCTTGATGCGGTCTTTTACCAAGAGATTCAGGGTATGTATTGACGAATGTGATCTCTTCTCCAAGTGCTGCAATCCCCATCAAAAATCGCAGGACGGCTCCCGCATTCCCTACATCCAGTTTTCCATGAGGACGAGGAGTAGAACCAAATCCGGTAATGGTTATTTTCTCTTCATCTTCTACAAGTACTGCTCCTAGATCTTGGATACAGCGGCGCATTGCATCGCTATCTTCACTGTGAGCAGGATAATAAATTGTGCTTGTCCCCTCTGCCAATGCAGCAACAAGCAAATAACGCGTTGTATAGTTTTTGGAAGATAGGGCATCAATTGTGCCAGTTAAGGAAGGGGTGTTATTTACGATAACGTCCATAATAATGACTCCTTTTTATATAAAATCAGTTACGCTTTGTACACGATACAAAATATCTTTTATACTCAAATTGACAGGCTCCTCTTCCCTTCGGTATCATGGAATAGTTATCCGTAAGAACGTGCCCATGAGGATCACAGAGATAAATATCTAAAGATAGAAAAGAGGAATATCCATGAATCAGGTACCTGAGATTACGCCTGCTGAGCTCAAAGCTCGTCTACAGTCAGGTGAAGTTATTCAATTGATTGATGTCCGTGAAGATGAGGAAGTCGCTGCTGGAATGATTCCAGGTGCTAAACATATTCCACTTGGACAAATTCCTAATCGTCTTGATGAGATCGAAAAAACAGAGGAAACCATCTTCATTTGCCGTAGTGGTTATCGCAGTGAGAGAGCTTGTGAATATCTCACAGACCTTGGATATCCAGGATGCGTAAACCTAGTCGGCGGAATGATAGCTTGGTCCGAATAATCGAAGACGTAAGGGGCAGGCAAAGCCTGCCCCCTTTTTCTTTTTAACATCATACTACAATGTATCTTAAAAGCACAACAGCTTAGACGCGGTAAAGCGTTAAAATATGACTAACAACCTCTTCCGGACTCAAATCCGAAGTATCGATCGATACATGTGCAAAAGAATAGGCATCTCTACGTTCTTCCATAATTTTCTTGACTCGCTCTTCGATATTTCCTGCAAGCAGTGGTCTATCATCACTAGATGAAACACGGGAAATAATTGCTTCTGGACTTGCTGTCAGGGATACAACCCAGCCTGTATTCTTCATCATCTCACGATTCGATGGACGAAGTACAGAGCCACCCCCGGTGGATACCACTTGAGAAGATCCTTCAAGAATTCTGCATAACGTCTTACTCTCTACCTCACGGAAATAATCTTCTCCTTTTTCTTGGAATAAGACAGGGATAGGACAACCTTCTTTTGCCTCTACATCAGTATCGATATCAATTAATGTGTAACCCAGTTCTTGCGCCAGCAATGTGGATACTGTTGTCTTGCCTGTGCCCATCATTCCAACGAGAATGATATTATCAGCTTTCCTGCTCACTGCCTCTCCACCCCTTCATCCTAGACCCAATTAGTCCGATTCCTTTTATTCTTCTAAACATAACACAGAAAAAAAGATCCGCCAAGAAGTCATATCAGGACATCCTTTCACGTATGGATGATAGAGATGAAAAGTAGAGATACCTGTGAGGAGTGTAAATATGATGGATGATTTGACTTGTCTTCCCGTACTGGACCAACCAGTAGTTCCTAGTAGAATTACTCGAATCTTTGAACCAGGCTATGTAATATGCCGAGATGATGTACTGCTAGTACTGCATTATGTACAACAAAAAGTGGCTTTGGAGGATCCACTGATCATGAATCTTCCAAAGCCACGTCTCATTACCAATTTTCAATACTTCAGTGAAGCTGCCATGCTGCTTTTGGGTGAACGCACAGCTACCCATTCCACGCAGGAAAGATTAAAAACCTGTCTACACGAGGCAATCTATGGCCTCCGCGGAGAGATGCAACATGAAGTCACAAATTATAGCGTATCTTAAACCGTCTTATTTATCCATCCAGTTGTGGTGGAATGTACCTTCTTTGTCCACACGTTTGAACGTATGCGCACCGAAGTAGTCACGCTGAGCCTGAAGCAAGTTCGCAGGAAGACGTTCCGTACGGTAGCTGTCATAGTAGGAAATCGCACTGGAGAAACCAGGTACCGGAATTCCATTCTCAACAGCAACGGAAATCACCTTACGCCATGCATCTTGGTAGGATTCTACTACATTTTTGAAGTATGGATCAAGAAGCAAGTTTTTCAGTTCTGCATCTTTGTCATATGCATCTTTGATGTTTTGCAGGAATTGGGAACGAATGATGCATCCACCGCGGAAGATCATTGCAATGTTACCGTATTTCAAATTCCAGCCGTACTCGTCTGAAGCAGCACGCATTTGTGCAAAACCTTGAGCATAAGAAACGATTTTACTTGCAAACAATGCTTTGCGTACATTCTCGATAAACTCTTGTTTGTCACCAGAGAATGGCTCTGTTTTCGGGCCGCTAAGCACTTTGCTAGCTGCAATACGCTCTTCTTTCATGGCAGAAAGGAAACGGGAGAATACCGATTCGGTAATCATAGACAATGGCACACCAAGATCCAATGCGCTTTGGCTCGTCCATTTTCCTGTACCTTTTTGTCCTGCTGCATCCATGATAACATCTACCATTGGTTTGCCTGTTTCTTCATCATATTTGGAGAAGATATCAGCAGTAATTTCAATCAAGTAACTATCAAGCTCGCCTTTGTTCCACTCAGAGAAAATTTGATGGAACTCTTCTGCAGTAAGACCAAGTACGTCTTTCAGCAAGTGGTATGCTTCACCAATTAGCTGCATATCTCCGTATTCGATACCGTTGTGTACCATTTTTACATAATGTCCAGCACCATCTGGACCGATATATGTTGTGCAAGGCTCTCCATTAACTTGAGCCGCAATAGAAGTTAAGATTGGTTTTACCAGTTCATAAGCACTTTCCTGTCCGCCTGGCATAATGGATGGACCTTTCAGTGCGCCTTCTTCACCACCGGAAACACCTGCGCCGATGAAACGGAAACCTTGCTCTTCCAGTTCCTTGCTGCGACGAACGGTATCAGGGAAGTAAGCATTACCACCATCAATGATGATGTCTCCTTTATCCAAATGAGGAACAAGCTGCTGAATCGTCGCGTCTGTCGCTGGTCCTGCTTGAACCATGATCAGAATTTTACGAGGAGATTCAAGGGATTCTACAAACTCTTCAATAGAGAAAGTCCCTTGCAAATTTTTACCCTCTGCTTCTTTCAGAAGGTCATGCGTTTTCTCCGGAGAACGGTTAAACACAGACACCGTAAACCCCTTGCTTTCGATATTCAGGGCTAAGTTTTTGCCCATTACAGCTAGGCCAATAACACCAATTTGTTGTTTCGCCAATATGTTCTCCATCCTTTGCTACGTTATTTTTTGCCTAATCTTTTGTTACTAGAGCCGTCCAATTAAGGTACTTGTCCACAAGTAGACAATACAAAGCATTCCTTAATATATGTAAGCAAAAGAAGGACGCCCTAACATTAATCCTATTCTAACGCTTTTGCTATTGGAAGTGAACCCCTGCAGAAGTGTAAACAAGGATAAAACACCTCTTTTCATGAGGTGTTCATCAAATACTCATATAAAATATAGTATGGTTCTCTTCGCCATTTACCATTCAAGCATTAACATCCGATCCTGCATTTGTTTCAAATAGTTACGGCAAGTCTCCGCTTTTGCTTCGTCTCCGTTATGGATTGCGGTATGAAGCCGTTCAAGTTCATCATCCACTTCCATCTGCAAAAGCAGCAGCCTCATCTCTCCTTCCCTTGAAGAGAACATTTCTTCCATTTCTTCTATGGTAGGAGTCGGACCCTTCTGGTAAATGACCCTTTGCTTAAATCCCGTTACTTCTACCAGGCGAATGACTTCGCCGAACAATATATTTTCAACAACGATGATGTGGTCCTTAAACCTGCGGACAACCGCATGGCCTCGTGTGTCTCCGATTAATTTTTCTATGAACTCGGCAAGTTTAGCATCTTTAATAATATAGTCACCAATCAGCTTGTAGTCGCCTGTTCGCATGAGTTGAAATTTCAATTTGACCAATTTACGACCCGTTCTCACGGATAAAATAAATAAACTTTCATCTTCACTCCAATACAGCGAATATCCTTCCTGAATCAAGTCTTTGATGAGCTGTTGGATATGCCGACGGTTAAACCGGAGCTCTAGATTGCAGTATTCCACTTCATAGCTCTTGTTCACGGCACTTCCTCCTCCATGCCGGATGATGATCCGGAGTCTTATTATGATGACTTGCCGCCATGGCCCTTATGATCTACGTTCCACCATAAGTCGGCTTACCCTATTTTATACGTTTTCAAGGGTAAGGGTACGTAGTTATTTGACCATTTTTAGACATGAAATCTTCATGAACAAAACAGCTAAAGGACAGGGTATAGTGAAGTGCGAACTGAGGTACCTGTGTTATAATGAGTCCCGTATTGTTTTTGTATCCTATTATATTGGCCAGCGATAAGGTTCATGCTTATATATATAAAACTTGTCCATCGCATTCTAAGGAGGAATAAACCAAATGACTACACTAACCTACCCTTCATTTACATCTGAAGATTTTGATGTTTTTGATATACCGGGCCTAGAACCCCGTATGGAATTATTAATTGATCGAATCCGTCCAAAACTAAATGAAATCGGCACAGAAACAGCTCCTTTTCTAAGCAATCTTGTCGGAGAGGAAATGTTTGTTCATGTTGCTAAGCATGCACGCCGTACCGTGAATCCCCCAAATGATACTTGGGTGGCGATAGCTAATAACAAACGTGGTTACAAAGCTCATCCTCATTTTCAGGTAGGCATGTTTGGAACTCATGTATTTGTCATCTTCGCCATCATTTACGAAAGTAATAATAAAGAAGTTTTTGCAGAAGCCTTGTCCAGGCAGATCGAGGATGTTCAGGAGCAAATCCCTAATCATTTCTACTGGTCAACCGATCATATGGTACCGGAAGGAACCCTTCATAAGGACCTCTCAAAGGCTGATTTCGAGAAGATGGCTGAACGACTAAAAACCGTTAAAAAATCAGAAATCTTATGTGGTTTGCGAATTGAACAGGATGATCCATTGCTCCGTGATGGAGAAGCTTTTGGGCAGAAGGCTCAGGAAGTTTTTTCACAGCTTGCGCCGCTTTATAAAATGGCTTTTTAATGAAGTGACTTTCATCACAAAAAATTCGTTACATTCCCTTTCCATTTTGCTATACTCATTTAGGTTTGATTATTTCTAATAGAGAAAGGTTGTGACAGAATCCATGGATCACCGTCGTACGCCGCTTTTTACTGCCCTCAAAACACACGCGGCTAACAATCCGGTACAGTTTCACATCCCTGGTCACAAAAAAGGACTTGGAACGGACTCTGAATTCCGCGAATTTATAGGGGACAATGCCCTTTCCATAGATTTGATTAACATCGCGCCGCTTGATGATTTACATCAACCGACAGGTGTCATTGAGGAAGCCCAGATGCTTGCAGCTGACGCTTTTGGTTCGGACTATACGTACTTTAGCGTACAAGGGACAAGCAGTGCTATTATGACCATGATTCTGTCTGTATGCGGCCCTGGTGAGAAAATCATCGTACCGCGTAACGTACACAAATCGGTTATGTCTGCCATCATTTTTTCGGGTGCAAAACCTGTTTTCGTCTCTCCGGTGAGTGATGAGAATTTGGGTATTGATCACGGTATTACAGTAGGCTCGGTTCGCCGTGCTCTAGAGCGTCATCCCGACGCTAAAGCTGTGCTTGTTATTAATCCTACGTACTTTGGGGTATGTGCCAATCTGAAAGAAATTGTGGATCTTGCTCACAGTTACCAAGTTCCTGTACTTGTCGATGAAGCACATGGGGTACTCATTCATTTTCACGAGGATCTTCCGATGTCTGCAATGGAAGCGGGAGCTGATATGGCAGCGACTAGTGTCCATAAACTTGGTGGTTCCATGACGCAAAGTTCTGTACTAAACCTAAACACCAAACATGGATTTGTGAATCCGCAGCGAGTTCAAACCATCATTAGTATGCTGACGACTACTTCAACTTCCTATATCTTGCTCTCTTCCCTTGATACGTCCAGACGTAATCTTGCGCTCAATGGACATTCGATGGCTCAAAAAGCGATTGAACTTGCTGAATATGCGAGACGTTCGATCAATGATGTGGAAGGGTTGTATTGCTTTGGAGCAGAAATTCTCGGTGGAGAAGCGACGTATAGCTATGATCCGACCAAAGTTACGGTCCATGTACGTCATCTAGGCCTCACCGGATACGATACGGAGAACTGGCTTCGTGAGCACTATAATATTGAAGTGGAAATGAGCGATATGTACAATATCCTCTGCCTGATTACTCCAGGAGATAATGATGATACGGTAAATACGCTGCTTGATGCGCTTCGTGAGTTGTCCAAAACTTTTTATAACGTCAACACAGCGAACGATCTGATTGTCAAAATCCCAGAGATTCCACAGCTGATGTTAACACCGCGCGAGGCATTTTATGGGGATACGGAAGTGATTCCTTTTAAAGAATCCGCAGGACGCATTATTGCTGAATTTATTTATGTATACCCGCCTGGTATTCCTATCCTTCTTCCAGGAGAAGTTATTTCCCAAGAGAATATTAACTATATTACGGAGCACGTTGAAGTAGGATTGCCTGTCAAAGGTCCTGAGGACCGCTACATTACGAATGTAAAAGTAATTGTAGAAGCAGATCCAATCTTCTAGTCGATCTCTTTCTCTTACATTTTATTTATACGTTAGGGACTTGTTTAGCTTACTGCTGAACAGGTCCTTTTTTGAACAATCGCTCGCATTGATTCCGGGCAAAAAAAGAAAAGCCTCTTCATTCAAGAGACTTTTCTTGCTTCAACCTTCTTATTCCTGCTCTTCAACCATTTTGTTAAATGCAGCTTCTACACGTTTCCACTCATCTTCATCTTCGATCTGGTAAAGGGATACTTCATCGTTCTCTTCTTCAAAGCGAAGAATAAGACCGTCCTCTTCCGGATTGTTGCGCTCAACGAATACAGCGTATTCCTTATCGTCAACATCAAAGGTTTGTACCAAAATCATTTCAACCTCTTGACCGTTCTCATCTTCAAAGATAAGCACCTGAGGTTCGTGGTCGTGATCGTGATTGCAGTTCTCATCATGTACGTGGTTATGATCGCTCATTTCATCTATACCTCATTTCATCTATATTTGTGTTGTAATCATACGCTCGTATAGTAATCATACCGAAGTATCGTAACACTATTAAAGCATAAAATCAATTGAGTGATTGTCTGTTAATTAATCAAGCGCGGTAATTACTTTTTCAGATACGAGAAAGAACGAATTGCCTCCAGAAGGCTTCATATAGAACCCTACTTTATATTTCCCGCTTTTTTTAAAATCATAAGTAAAATCATTGGTTTTGAACCAAAAATTGTCCTTAGATCCGCTTCCCAACTTCTCCGATTGTATATCTTTTACTTTTCCAGAAGGATCAGTTATGGCAACTTTGACTTCCGATACCTTTCCATCCAGACTATCAACCTGACTCAGGACATTAAACTTCAGTTTACCCACATTCACATTCCCGAAAACTGTATCGCCTTTAAACAACGTAATATGAACATTCGGTTGAATCACCGTCACCTTCTTACTTCCTGCATCCCAAGACGTCAGTCCGTTAATTTCACGGACAGGAGCATAGGTTGTCCCATTAATATAATAACCGCCACCATTGACATCATTGCCATTGATTACGACACGAATTTTTTCGGTAACCGAATCAGCGAACAACATGGATCCACCGCCCACGAGAGAGAAGACAAGTACCAGGGCCAGTGTTCTTTTCCATTTCATAATCGTACATTCCCTCCAGCTATAAAGTAGTATGTATATTTATACTTCATCCGGCAGGACAAGTTGCGCAAAATAGCAGAGAATTTTACAGATTCCTTAAAAAACAAATAAAACCGCGCTATTCCCATCTCAGTGAGAACGACGCGGTTTTGATGCTATCCCTTCGGTTTGGTTAGGATACAAGGAACTCCTTTGCCTACAGCGCCTGGCTCTCGCATACGTGCGGCATAGGCCATCCCTATGTCACAAGGCGTCTTGCATGCCTCACAGACTTCGGAAGTGACAATTCTCATTCCTCCCCGAACTTTCTCTTTCTTTGCCACTGTTTTTTTCCCTTTTCCTTTTACCATCGCCTGATTCCCCGCTTCCCTAGTAATGCATAGAATTCTGGCATTCCGGCAGAATCCTTGCCTCGGTAATGCATTGTATGGGGATTTGCGGAGAAGGTGCAGATGGTTAAACGATTTGTTTTTTTAGCAAACACTCTACCTTGTAGGCATGCAAAAAAGGAGCCTCTAGGGGCTCCTTTTTCATATATATCCGGTTCCACCCGGCTCATCACATTATTGGAATATCGGCAATTGGTCAAGGTTATTCGTTGGATCTCCGTCAGCGTCTCCACGGATCCGAAGGGATCCTCCTTTTGCCTTAAATACATTCGCTCCAGCAATTGTTCCGGATTGAATTTCATTCAACGCCTGATTGTAATCAAGAACACGACCGGAGGAAGTTTTAAATGCGGTTAAATCGCCATCTCCGTTTTTCTGAACAGCGACAAAGTGCTCGCGCGTGTTATTTTCCATAAGAACAACACTCCTTTTTGCACTATATTTAGTGTACTACTGGTGCCGAGTCAGAAGAAAAGTGATCATCAATAAGTGCTTATATCCACTTTCCTTGCCCGACCATCCTAGTATGTCTCAAAAAGGAGCTTCCTATGTAAGTGATATGAATTACAATGCTTTCTGCATACGTACGTGTAAAATACCTGCATCATAAAAAGGCTCATCTGAAATCACTTCATATCCGAGCTTTGCGTAGAATCCTTCCGCCTGAACCTGAGCATCCAAAATGGAATACGTAAGTCCAAGCTCTCTTGCGCGCTCTTCTAGTGCCATGATCAGCACACGTCCATAGCCATGAACGCGATGGGTTTTCAGAACAGCAACACGCTGTAGCTTGGCCGTATCTTTTTTATAATAAATGAGGCGTCCTGTCGCCACCATTTGCTGTCCATCTTGAATAAGAACATGATGCACATCGGGAGAAATAACATCATATTGGTCGATTTCTTCTTCTTCCGGAACGTTTTGTTCCTTTACAAACACCTCTTTACGGATGTTCAGGCCCTGTTCCAATTGTTCCTGTGTGGTTACATTAATAATTTCAGCTGGCATCTATATCCCCCTCTGCTTTGGCTCTTTGGTGTTTTAACTTGTTAAAACTCAGGTTATTATACAATAGAAGCATGGCCTAGTACAGGAGCAGCACATTAATGTTAAGTTCAACCCATCAGAAAAAAGCCAGCCCCCTTCAAAGGACTGACTTATGATAGACGTTATGAAGGAATTCGAAGAATTAAGGAGTCAGTATTTCATCTTGAGTAGGAGAATAAACTTCATCTCTTACCGAAGGACGATAGACTTCATCAATGATGGGAAGTTCGGATTCAGGCCCCAGCATCTCCTGCAATTCTATAGTTTCCTGTGACGGCTCTAGCGTACATCCAGCTATGGTGAACAGTAATGTTGCGATGATACAGCTGGATTGAATTATTTTACGTATATTTTCCATGGGATGACGATCCTCCAGATGATTGTTCTTCCTTTTTAGGATGTGTCAATGAATCGGATATTAAACATGAAATATTGAATTGACAGCGTAAAACAAGCCTGATAATATAAGATTATTCCTTTAAAAATATTATGATCTGTTAGCTCAGCTGGGAGAGCACTATCTTGACAGGGTAGGGGTCAGTGGTTCGAGCCCACTACAGATCATCACTGAAAACCCTTGAGGCTACTCGCTTCAAGGGTTTTCTTCTTTTTACTCAATGGTGCCCATGGTGCCACAAACTTAATTGGTGCCATTTTGGTGCCCTTTATCCTGCTAAAACAAAAATGGTGCCGATGAGGGCACCATTTCTTTTATCCTTCTAACCATTTGATAAACACATCTTTCGATACTTTTTTTAATCTTCCAACCTGTACAACATGGAACTGACCAGAGTTTAGGAGTTCGTAAGTTTGTCGTTCTCCTATATCCAATATCTTTTGGATGTGCTTGGCATGAAGTACCGAAGGGTAGTCTTCCTTACTCTTGAATTCAATCTCAGTCATCTGCCTCAACCTCCTCTGATTTTTCTACTATTAAGTTCATATTAAGCGCGAGCTTATAAAATGCCTTCCATCTGATCTTTGCATAGGTCCCAGCACTAATCGGGGGCTTGAATTTATGGTTATAAACGTTTTGATCTGTAATGTAATCATGTTCGTTCGTCATATATCTTTCTTCTATTAAAAGACGTTCCTGTGCAGGCATCCTCTTCACTGATCGCTCTACTCGATCACAATAGTCCTTTCGAAAAGCATTTGTATCTACATTGAAGATGGCGATCCTTGCTGTTTGATCAGTTGTTACATTAGTTGGGCTACTCCTCGGACTATCATCATAGCCTGCTGTGATACTTGCTTCTCTTTCTTCGAAAGAAAGGTACTTATAAATCCTGTACTTCGCGAGAGCAGCCTCTACATTAGCCTGGGTTTGTTCTCTGTCAATCTCCGGTAAAAAGCTCTGTTGCCCCACCTCTTGTTGTTAGATTCCCCGACCGAAGCCGGGGCTGTATGATTATGAATTGTATTAGAGCGAATCATCTTCTTCCGGCAGTGGAGGCAATTCTTCTTCGTCCTCTTCTTCCAGTGCTTGTGCAGCTGCCTCAATTGCTTCCTCAAGCTTCACTTGGTTTGGATCGTCTTCTTATCAACAGTTCCATCATTGTGAATCGTGCCCCGCTTACCTTCTCTCGGTTCCTGTTGCTGCTGTTGTTCTTTGCGACCGGCCGGCATCCTCTCTATACAAAAAAGCCGGCATTAAGCTAGATTTACAAGAGTATCAGTATATTTTACAAACACCGGATCTCGAAGCTTTCCAGCCCTGGTCCAGTTTCTTATTTTAACCTGAGCTCCAATAATGGGCTCAAGGTATACATAATCTTTCGTCTCACCATTCTTCAACTTGCTGCTGATCTGGTAGAACTCCCTTTTGTTGTCTGAAGAAACACCGAACCGGATCAGTCCAGCATAAGTTACTTCACCGTTCGGCTGCCGGATCCTAGCTAACCAACCAAACTCCCCTTTACGGTAACCCATGATCACCACATCAACGTAGGTTCAGTTAATGACCTTCAGCCAGTCTGCGGATCGCCTACCTACATAAGTGCTGTCTAAAACGCTTTCCGACCATTCACTCCATCTGAGTTAGCTCCATTTGCTCAAATAAAGCCTCGCCAGCTCCTTGTACATATGGAGTCTTTCCCATCCTAGGATTGTTGAATGGTTCTCCTGCAGCAGGGCCTTACGTTCGTGTAGCGGAAGCTTACGAGTGTCTTGGCCGTCACAATGGAGGATATCGAACACTACGTAAGTAACTGGCAGCGTCCTAGTCATAAGATTGATCTTATCTTCCTTGCGGGCTAGGAACCGTTTCATGACCAACTCAAAGTCCACACGCCCTGTTTTTGGATCTACACATGCTATCTCACCATCTAAAACAATGTCCTTGTCAAATGGATTCTCTAGGAGCTCAGGGTACTGTCTCAGGCATTCAGTACGATGTCTGGTGTATAGTTTGGTCTTTCCTGATTGGTTTGAATAAATCAAACGGTGACCGTCAATCTTTGGCTCAAATATATAATTATCGTTACTGAAAGGTGGTGTGCTGTTTCAAGTAACATCGGAGTAATGAACATAAAAACACCTCAGATTCAATTATAGCGTTACTGTAAGGAGTTGAACTAAGGTAAGTCCTGGTATGTTTAATAAAAATTAAAAGCAGCCGAGGTTTCCCTGGCTGCTTAATACTAGTATTCATTTACTTCAAACATCACAATACTATTGAATGTTATATAATCAACTCGTTTTTTAAATGGACCTAAGTTGTTATTGTATTTATTTATTCCAAACTTAGAAGTACCAATTCCACTATCATAATTATCATACCAACTAATAAAATTGTTAATGTCGTCTGCTGGGAGGTCGTATTCTTTTATACTACCATTAGTCAATGTAATAGTTAAAATAGCACGATTTGAAAATGATTCCCCTGGGTTACCTGGTTCAGTAGGTGGTACACTATTTAGTGTATATTCCTCTACAGAATTTAAAATTCCCGCTTCGGAACGGCCGCCCATAATATATATCTTCCCATTTACAACAGCTGCAGCAGGTGCCTCCCTGTAGACAGTTAAATCACTTTGATATTCCCATTTCTTGGTTTCGATGTCGTACGAAGGAAAATTTTTCGTTTTCACATTATAACCATTGGCATCAAGCTCATAGCCTCCCAGGAAGTAAACTTTGCTTCCTAATATAACAGTTGCAGAGTCAAGTCTTTCTTTTGGCATGCTTCCGTCCATTGTCCAAGTATTTGTCTCAGGATCAAAAACCTCTATATCTGTAACATATCTTTGTCCACCAAAGACGTAAATTTTTCCGTTATATACAACTGAAGAGTGCTTATAACGTGCTACATTTAAACTAGGCCCTTCAGTCCACGAGTCAGTTTTTGGATCATAAATTTGCACTGTATTCTTAGCAGTAGGACTTGCATTTGTATTTCCACCTATAACATAGATTTTGCCATTTAGAACTGATGTACTAAAGAACTGCTTTTCATTTAACATATTAGCTTTCTTTGTCCATTTATTAGTTGCTGGATCGTACTCTTCTAGACTTCCTTTAGACATTGAATATATTTTTCCATTTACTACAGCAGCTCCATTTCTTTCTCTTGCAACATTAGAAGGGGCTAGCGTAGTCCAACTATTCGTAATAGGGTTAAATTTGTATAGTGTGTTTAAAGTACAACAGTTACTACTACCATTGACAACGTATATTTCATCGTTATAAACAACCGATGATGTGGTATAGACCATTCCAGGCATATTAGCTTTCTGTTCCCATGAATTTTCTGCTGCACTTGCAGAAAGACTTCCAAGTAAATGTGTGAAAAACAAAGTGAATACAGCCGATAAGATGAACTTTTTCAATTTTCAATATCCTCCATGTTATAATTTTTTAGCAATAATAAACTATAAATCAAAGACCCTTCCAGCTTATAATTTTTTTTCAAATTCCTCCCATATGTATTTATTAGTCTAATAGACCTATTTTTAAGGACCAAAGAATTATATCGGAAAACACTCAAGGAAATATTAGGATGTACGGGAAAATAGAGAAAAATATTTTGCACCCCTAAATTTAGGGTTAGATCTGGACATATTACGTCGTTCAGGTCTCGTTGGTGTCCTCTTCTCGATTTCCTATGATATAAATTTACCACGTCTAAAACCTAATGGTTCACACCACTTTTTCAAAATCCAGTCAATTTTTCCACAAAATATTTTCATTTATTTGATTTGTAAATATGCCTAATATTTTGATATTATGAAGATTAAATTTAGCAGGATAAAGAAATGCTTTAAAAAGGACGTGTTAAGTCGTGGGATTTAATTATAAACCGCTGTGGATGCTGTTGATCGAACGTGATATGAAGAAAGAAGATCTTAAGATCCAGTTAGGATTGTCCTCTGCGACTATCGCAAGGATGGGCAAGAACGAGTACATTTCGTTTGAAGTGTTAGACAAGCTATGTGACCACTTCGGAGTTCAACCGAATCGTATCATCGAACATATATAGTGAGGTGAACATGAATGGCAGTTACGAAAGATAAAACTTTAAAAGAAAATCCTTGGTATTTTACTATTGAAGTAAATGAAAATGGAAAACGTAAAAGAATAAAGCGACGTGGGTTTAAAACAAAAAAGGCTGCTACAGAAGCCCAACAAGAATTACTCGCTGAGTTAAACAAAGGTTTCGATTTTGATGGCTCCAGAGTGATCTATCGTGATTTCATGAAGGACTGGTTAAATGATAAGAAGACCAAAGTTAAAGGAAGCACATTAGATACCTACTCTTGGCTTGTTAATACACACATTCTTCCTGTTCTTGGAGACATTAAACTAGGAGAAATTACACCACGTCACATTCAAAACTTCTATACTAAATTGTTCAAATCTGGACAACTAGCAGACGAAAACATTCAGAAATGCCACACCATTATAAATGAGTCTCTTAAGAAAGCAGCTGGGTGGGATATGATAATAAAAAATTCAGCAGCTCTCGTGGATTGTCCACGTTCTAGGAAAAAGGAAATGCTGTACTGGACAGAAGAAGAATCCCATCGCTTTCTTAAGGTTGCCAAGGAAGATCGATATTATCATGCATTTCTCTTAGCACTCACTACAGGAATGCGACAAGGTGAGATTTTAGGGGTTCGTGTTAAAAAGGATCTCAATCTCGATCAAAGGATGATATCTGTTTCTCAGATACTTAGTCATGATGGAAAGACTATTCAAGTAGGGGCTAAGTCTGATGCCGGTAATCGCACAATCGGATTAGATAAAACAACTACAGAAGAATTACGCAGACTCCTGCAACGCAATAAGAAAAAATTAATGCCGGTTCAATGTACCAGGATAATGACTTACTGATCTGCACCAAACTTGGCACACCAGTAACTCCTCGTAATTTGAATAGATCCTTTTACCGACTTATCGAAGAAGCCGGAGTTCCGAAGATTAGATTTCATGATATGCGTTATACCCATGTTGTAATGCTTTTAAAGGCCAGGGAAAATAATAAACGGATTGCTGAACGCATGGGTTGGTCCAGTGTGAAAATGATCGACAGATATGCGCACATCATGCCGAATATGCAGCAAGAAACTGCAGATCTCTTCGGGGAGATATTTTATAAGAATGGTGCCGAAATTGGTGCCGAAAAAGAGGTGAATTGAGTTTTCTAGGGGAAGTTAGAGGAATAATAAATATGGACAAGATCCTTGATACAGTAAGGGTTTGGCGGTTTTAGGAAGTTGACGGATGAATGCGCCGATGTCTTGACAGGGTAGGGGTCAGTGGTTCGAGCCCACTACAGATCATCACTGAAAACCCTTGAGGCTACTCGCTTCAAGGGTTTTCTTCTTTTTCTAGTTACTGATTCAATCTTTAAAAATACCCATTGATACGAATTTGATACGAACACCTCCTCGATGCGAAAAAGCAGCGGTCACTCACCGCTGCTTTCGTTCGTTTGGAAGGTATCATTATTAACTGCTTCATTTGTTCATTTCTGCAATAGCTTGTTTACGGCCTAAAGAATGCTTAGTTGTCAGTTCGATTCCAACCATATATAGGGTTCTACTTACTGTCGCTACCCATATTTATCATAAAAAAGAAGCCTTTAATAACATCTACAGGCTTCTTTTTCAAATCATCTTATTTTTCAATTTTCAAATGGTTTTCGTAATACGCTGTTGTTTCACTCATAAGTTTTGCATAGACCTTATCAGCTATCTCAATACTATCTTTATTCAGATTCTCGAGCACATAGGATACTTGGCCAGTTAAAAAACTCCTATCATCATTACTCCTAAAATTGTTGTCTGTAAAAGTATGAAAAGACTCCTCTAACGCCTTTACCATTTTCAATAAGCTATGCCCATAATCTTGGTGTGAATTATTATTACTTAAAATTAATATTTGACTCATGCCCTCTATCTGCTTTATTTTCCCATAACTCTGAAAAACAGGAGAAGTAGAGTCATTAAGTTCATCTTTAATACTCTGGAGTATCTGAATCTGTTCTTCAAAGTATTAATCTAAATGAAAATAATAGCAAGGAAACTATTAACTATTAACACCTGAAATTTTAACATAAATAAGTCATTCTCATCTCTGCAGGTAATGTTTTCACGATCTTACCTTTTCGTATGTAATGAAACAGGTTACTGAAAACCCTTGAAGCTACTCGCTTCAAAGGTTTTCTTTTTTGTTCTTTAGAGTATGCCAGTATAAATTTATCTTGATTTGGCAAAATATAACCGAATTATTATTCATTACTATAAGGAGGCGAGATAATGAATCAAGATATTTTCAAAGTGGTCAAAGAACACCTAAACGCCTGCCCAGATGTTATTTATAAATCTTTTATTATTCACGAACGGTCTTGCGCATTGATCTATATCCAATCCATTGTTGACAATGATACCCTTCAAAAATACATCTCTTCTCCCTTACTACTTGAAGGCTCGTCCGATCGTAATTGGGAGCAATTTTGCAAAAGACTGGATCAGGGGCTTACTTTTTCGGTCCCTTATCAATCTACATCAGACGCTAAAGAAGCCTCAGATCTTGTGGTCCAAGGAAAAGCCGTTCTTTACATAGAAGGAATATCTGCTTTTTATTATTTTGATACGACACAATATCAAAAACGATCGATTAGCGAATCACAGAATGAACTGGTCGTCACCGGCCCTCAGGAAGCATTTATTGAGGATATTCAAAGTAACCTCTCGTTAATACGTCACAAGATCAAGCACCCAGATCTTAAAATGAAAGAATACATGATTGGTGACTATACCAAAACATCGGTATATGTCATCTATATTGATGGGCTTCAAAAGCCAGAGATTCTACATCAAATTGAAGAACAACTACAGAACATATCCGTTGATGGGATTTTTGGTATTAGCTACTTAGTCGAGCACTTTAAAGAAAAATCCAGTCCATTTCCAATCTTCCAAGATACAGAGCGTCCTGATGCGGTAGCAGCTTCCTTATTAGAAGGTCGCATTGGTGTATTAATGGATGGAACCCCAACCGCAATTATTGCCCCTGTAACCTTTTTTTCACTATTACAGAGCGCAGAGGATTACTATCAAAATTACTATGCCGCAAGTTGGATCCGGTTGGTTCGTATATTTTTTACCATTGTTTCGGTACTCCTTCCTTCTATGTACGTAGCCGTAACTACATTTCATCCACAAGTGATTCCAACCAGTATGCTCATTACGATTGCTGCCGCGCGTGAGAACATCCCCTTTTCCGCGTTAACTGAAGCAATTATTATGGAACTCACTTTTGAAGCGCTCCGAGAAGCAGGCACTCGGATTCCTAAGCCGGTAGGGCAAACAGTGTCCATCATTGGGGCAATTGTTATCGGCCAAGCCGCAGTTCTTGCAGGTATTGTGTCTGCACCGATGGTCATTGTTGTTTCGATTACAGGCATTGCATCTTATATTATCCCTCACCTTGAACTCGGACTCATTTTGAGGTTGCTCCGCTTCCCTCTTCTTATATTGGGAGGAACTATGGGTCTTCTAGGCGTGTTTGTAGGAACATTTGTCATTTACGGGCATCTTGTAAGCCTCAAGTCTTTCGGCACTCCCTATATGCAGCCCGTAGCACCGCTTGTCCTGTCTGATTGGAAAGATACTTTTTTGAGAGTACCTACACCTTTAATGAAAAATCGAAGTACTGCTTTTTCAAAAATCCGTAATAGGAGGAGTTCTTCTAAGCCATGAGAATATCAATCCTAAAAATAGGAATCATGCTGTTAATCCTGCTAAGTACAACCGGATGTTGGTCTAAAGTGGAGCTAGATGAACTCGTGTTTGTGAACGGATTATACGTAGATGTCGGTGAAGAACCCGATACAATTGAAGTAACCATCAGCACTCCGCTTCCTAATCGGCTTGTATCTGGTCAGTCCAGTGGGGGCAGTAGCGGTGGCAGTGATAAACCTTATTTCAATTTATCAAAAACATCTACCAGCATAGGCAAAGCGCTCGAGATGCTGCAAAAAGATTTACCACGGCAACTGAATCTCTCCGAAATAAAAGTAGTGATGATCGGAGAAAAATATGGCCAAAAAGGAATGGGGGACCTGCTTGAATGGGCCAAAAGAGAACCTTCTGTACCTGTTGGAACCTACGTTGTCGCAGCTTCCGGAAAAGCCAAAGATGCTGCACAGCTAACTCCTATTTTTGAGCAATTCCCTATCAAGGTTCTAATGAGTTTTGTGGAACATCGTTTAATGTTCGACACGACGATCAGAGACTTTTTAATCTCGGAGGCTGCAGACATGGGGGTTGCGGTTACCCATTTAAATTATGAATCCATTGATTCTGCATTCAGTGGAAGCAATAAAGAAACTTGGATAGGCATTCAAGGAGCCGCTATGTTTCAGAATGATAAATTAAAAGGCGTTCTAGGTACAGACCAAGCCAAAGCATTAGCTTGGGCAGACGGATATATAAAGACACCGATATATTCAGTGAAATGGGATGATGGGAAAAGCAATGCGGATCTTAGGTTCACTCGTGCCATGGGCAAAAGTACTGTCAAGATGACAAATAAGGGACCTGTTTTCACGATTCATTTGAAAGGACGAGCCAGTCTTATTTCTAAAAAAGATGAAATGAATCGCAGTACACAAGATGTGACAAAGGTCATCCTAACGGAAGTACAAAAAACCATTGAAGATGACTTTAGAAACGGCATTCAAACGTCACAAAAAGAGGGAGCAGACGTTCTCGGACTTGGACTTTTATTAGAATGGAATTATCCTTCCTTTTGGAGGAATATCCAAGACAGATGGTTGGATTATTACAAAAATGAAGCGAAAATCAATGTGATTACTGATATCAAAATGAATGATTACGGGAAAGAAAATTAGCTAGAAGGAGGAAGATACATTGCGTAAAACAGATTGGCAGTTGGCTAGATTTGCGTTTGTTTATTTTAACTCCCAAACCTCCGTGTTTCTTGTCCCAAGTCTTCTTTCAAATTCTAGTTATCAAGGGTGGATAGGGATTCTCTGCGGTTCCCTCCTCAATTGGCTAATGATCTTCTTCACTGTGTTTGTCGGTAGATTTCGACCCGATGAAGCTTGGGTTGATTTTGGAAAAAAAATTATGGGCATACACAACTGTATCGTCTTTTTGTTCCTAGCATGGTGTGTGTATTATGCTTCGTACGATATTGAAAGTTTTGTCTTATTTTTCGGGGCAAATTATTTAAAGGCGACCCCACCGTGGTTTATGCAGTGTGTTATTGGACTTGTAATTATATACACGATTCGTCTTGGATTAAAGACCATCGTCAACATGTCAGACGGGCTTTTTTTAATTTTCGCCACATCCACATTCATCATGTTCTTATTTTTGGAAAAAGCAAACTTACAGATGCTACCTGCGTTAGTAAGGTATTTTGACTACCCTACGTTTGTGAAAGATACGCTAACCTCTTTTTCATGGTTTGCTGAATGGGTCGTCTTTCTATTCATTGCTCCCGACTTTAAAATGGACTCTACTCTTTTCAAAAAATTCACTTACACTGCAGCGGGTATTACGTTTCTGGTTATGGGAGGCTGGCTTCTGACTTTACTCAATTTCGGGATTCACTTAGGTAAGCAGCTTCAATTCCCCTACATAGATATTGTTCGAAATATGGTGAATGCAGGATTATTAGGGAATACAGCTCCGCTACTGATAGGAGTATGGACAGCATCCATGTTTATACATAGTACTTTTCTTATCTATGCAGCAACCAAATGCATGACTTATTTTACAAAAGGAAAGGGACAAAAGTATATTGTACCTGCTCTTGTTACGGTATCGGTTGGGATCGCATTTTACTATTCCAATCATTTATCTATTTACCATACCCATTTTTATTCCTTTACGACGGTGCTGATCTGGATCGGTATAGAATGTATCCCGATGTATTATGCCATCGTTGCCATGATCCGCTTTCCAAAAAAGAAAGCCAGTAAAAAGACAAAGCTTTCACAAAAGAAAACCGCCTAAAAGGCGGTTTATTCTTCTTCCTCCGCCATTTGGCTGGATTGTTCTATCTGATGAAGTACAGCCCTTTGAAACTTAAGCTCTTTCTCGATTTCATGTAATTCATCTCTTAATGTCTTGACGTTCTCACTCGACTCATTCAAATAATTCTGTTTGATAAAATTTATTTGTTCTTCGTCTTCAGCAAATTGATTCATAGCATTGCTCATGATTTGATCTTTGTATTCCGCTTTTTTGATTCTCAGTCCCAGTTTCTCTGCTTCTTGTTCTAGATAATCAACGCGGCTGCTGATTTCTCTTTCCCAAACACCCAGCTCTTCCTTATCCATCTTGATCACCCTTTCTTAGTGCACCTTCTTGCCAAGTATATTTAAACCAATGAACCTAATAAATCACTGCTTTTGGGGTTCAGGTAAAATTTATTTATTATTCTCTTCTATTTTCTGATCTGCTAAAAGTTCTTGAGGTGGATTACCTTCGTATATGTACAACAAACTTGCTTCATTATTGGCAGCAGATCGTCCATATTTGGTAAGCAAGGTAATTACTTGATATAAAAAACGTTGTTTCATTTTTTCCATGCTGAGTTCATCCCCTTACGCTTAATGAGAGTCAAACTTTGAACAAAAAAACTGGCCGCAAGCGGACTCGATACGAAAAAGAAATTACTACATACAAGCAGCATCGAAATCAATGTAAGCCATGGATAATATTTTTCCCGCACGTTATGTTGCCTTTTGAAATTGGAAGGAGCGTACGTAGCTACAAGAAGGAGCGTAAGAGCTGTTAGCAAATGGATAGGGTATGACTCTCTTGCATCAAAAAAGGAAATCAGTGTGAACAACGCTGTACTCACTACCGCACAACTCGTCCCGGACTTGAGATGAAGTCCTCCTGAAAATTGTCTCAACAGTGAAAAAGAGAGCAGAATCACTACAATTTCCGTCGTCCGGCCGGTGAACAAAGACAAGATTATCGAACCGGCAACAATAAAAGTCACGTTTAGGAGCATCGCTATGGAATACTCTAAAACTGCAGCAGATGAGGGATGATGTGGGACTTGTTTTTTTAAATAAACACTGCCTTTGTGGGCTAGACTTTCGATCATGAATTAGCTCCTTATGAACAAGGTGGATATCTCAGTTATACGACGGATCCAATCTATTGTACAGGACTGAATTCACAAATAAAAAAAGAGGGGCCAACGGTCAGAAACCGATGCCCCTCTTCCACTTCCTTAGTAAAGAATAGTTTTAGAAATGATAACGAGCAGGATGAAAAGAACAAGGATTGCTCCAATCGAAGTCCATCCTCCGCCGAAGCCGCCGCAACCTCCGCCATATCCGTATCCAGATACTTCACTCATTGTTGTCTCCTCCTTATCACTAAGGTATGAGATAATATATGACTAAAGCGGAAATATGGCAGGGCAGGAGTCCATTTCTTCATGAAAACTTTTCCTTACTCCTATTATTGCTATTTCGCGTGATGTGGTGTACCTTCATGCTTCTCTCTGCGCATACCTGCCAAACCAAAGAGACCTAGCAAGCCAAGCCAACCCCATCCCGTACCGCGGCTAGTCGTCGCATGTGCATTTACACTGTTAGTTCCATACGTTCCTGTACCATACCCGTTGTAACTATTTGTGTTATACATATTGTCGTTCATACTGCGTGAACGAGACATGTTGTTGTATCCGCCCGGAACGGTTTCATAATTGTTATAGGTTCTTGAATCATAATGACCTTTGGTCATGTTCATCTCGTTAACATGATCCGTTGTCGTATTGGCTTTCACATGACTGCTTTCAGCCATTGCGGGTACTGCAATTACCATAGAAATACTTGCTGCTGCAAGCATGGTTGCCATTTGTTTTTTCATAACAGTCCTACACCCCCGAATAAGTTTTTCGTTACCCTTGTAGATTCCCCTTCGGGAAAAAAACTTATTCGGTATAACAGTTGGATGATAAAGGACACATAAATACACAAAAAACTCACCGTTTGCAGCCGGTGAGTTTTTTCTATATATCCACATCTTAAGGGGGGAACTGTAATCATCATAATCCTCCACCCTTAAAACAATATGATAAAAATATAAAAATAACATTAAAAATGCTACTTATCGATGCCCTCTGCGGGAACGAACAACAAAAGTATACAGATCTTTTTCAAATATCTGTCCATCTTCCAGTTCCACCTGAAATTGATCATGTGATGTAATCGTTGCCCGGTATGCAATCAACTTCGGACCTTTCCATATGGTGACCGCTGACCTGAAATAAATGGCATTATCAAATTGGATCGACTGTCTCATAATATAGCCTATCGAATGTAGTGAAGATCGCGCTTTTTTCTTCCCACGACCGTGTGCATCTTCTGGAAGAGTCTGAATTCGGGCAATTTGTGCAAAAGGAATTTTGATCCGCTTAGCGCCTACAACGATAAGCTCAGCCTCTTCATCCCATTTCAGCAATATTCCTTGAACCGGGTCCTTTCTTCCATCCATACGGACAACCATAACCCTACGTCCTATCCAGTGCTGCATCGTTCACCCTCCCTTCTACCCTTCAGGAATTACCCAATTGATCGGTTCCATTCCTGTTGATTCCAGAAATTGATTAGCTTTGGAAAATGGTTTGCTTCCTATAAAACCACGGCGAGCTGCTAGTGGACTTGGGTGAGCAGATTCAATGACCAGATGACGAGAACGGTCTATATAACAACCCTTTTTCTGAGCATGACTTCCCCAAAGCATAAATACAGCCGGCTGTTTGCGTTCATTTATTTTTTCGATGACGGAATCTGTAAAATGTTCCCATCCGATCCCTTTGTGAGAATTGGGCTGGGCTTCTCGTACGGTTAGCACGTTATTTAATAATAATACCCCTTCTTCAGCCCAATGTTTCAGCGATCCGTGAGAAGGAATAGGTATACCCAGATCCGCATGTAATTCTTTATATATATTTCGCAAGGAAGGGGGAATCCTAACCCCTTTTTTAACAGAAAAGCTTAATCCTTCTGCCTGTCCTTGACCATGATAAGGATCTTGTCCAATAATAACGACCTTGGTATTCTCATAGGAAGTTAACTTTAAAGCATTAAAAATTTCCTCTTTTGGAGGGAATATAGGCTCTGTTTTGTATTCTATGGCAAGCTTCGTGTGAAGCTCTTGTATATAATCCTTGTTCATTTCATCGTGTAAAATATCGTCCCAATCATTATCGAACATGGATGATACTCCCTTCCGCAATAAGGCACAGATTGAACTTTGTAAAAAAATAGGCTGGTCTCCGCTAAGGAGCCAGCCTATTTTGTATAAGATGCCGAGGACCGGGATCGAACCGGTACGGTAGTCACCTACCGCAGGATTTTAAGTCCTGTGCGTCTGCCAATTCCGCCACCCCGGCATATAAAGCGCTCAACTTGCGCATATACACCGATTTTCGAGTTATCTATGTAACTTATAACTTCAAAAAATCCTGCGAAATTGATTATAACATGCCCGTCCATAATATTCAACATTTATTTAAATTTTAATTGAACAAGGGATTCACAGGATGATATAAACAGTCGTATTACCTTAGTTACAGTCTAGTTCCAAGCGTTTAAACATAAATAAAAAGGCCATTTGAAGGGCCTTTTTAGCTTTTTATTCAATTACAAAGTTTTCCCTCTCTTAGCTCTAGCTCATCCGAAGCGCTGGGTTTTGTACCATTTGGACTTCCTTCTCAGCACTTTATCTAACAGAATGGATACAAATGCCTTTAACGAGATCAATAAAAATAGCTGAGCATACGTAAAATAGGAAACACAGGCGAGTATGAAATTCCGTGTGTTACTTTGTCCAAAATCTGCAGCTAGTGCTAAGTTAATTTGAAGAACGTACAGATAGTACATAAGTCCCCAGGCAATCATTAAATAAATATATACATCAGAAGAGAATTGAAAAGGCATGACAACATCCATACCAAACACGGAAAGCAATTGATACACAATATTGATTACGAAAATAATATCAGATACTAAGATGGCAAGTAGAAACCAAAAATAACTGGTCCCGTAATAAAGCACCTGCACTTTAATTCTCCAGCTGGAAGAAGGTTTAAACAGCTCATGAAAATGATCCATCACGACGCTGTAATTCCCTTTCGCCCACCGTTCGCGCTGCTTCATATATACTTTTAAATCTTCAGGTTCTTGTTGATATGCTTCAGCCTGAGGAGCAAGGGCAATCAGCTGACCACGAGACAGAATATCAAAAGAAATCGCTGTGTCTTCGGTTATCGCGTCTTCATCCCAACCTCCAATTTCACGAATCAGTTCTGTTTTGATAATGAAATTGGTCCCTGGTATCGTGCCAAGCTTAAACAACTCCCACATTCCCGTATGGTATATTCGCTGTGCCGTTACAAGTTCAAGATTGATACATCTCGACAAGAAATTTTGCGCCCGATTCCGCGCTTTATTCCGACCAAATACCGCCCCATAGGATTCTGGGTTTTCCAGCGCTTTTTCAATTAAAAAAAGAAGTGCATTTCGCTCAGGAGCAGCATCTGCATCATAAATACAAATCCAATCTCCTGTTGCGTGCGGCAGAGCGTCATTTAAAGCTCCCGATTTCCCTCCTGTACCCGTCCGCTCCATAATCATGAAATCGCGCATACGGTACGAATGATTATTTTTTAGCTCGTGTAGTTTTCTAGCTGTGTCATCCGTACAATTATCCGCAATAACAATAACCTGTAATTTATCATGCGGGTAATTCATAGCTAAAATATGCTCAACCGTTGCTTTAATGACGAGCTCTTCATTATGAGCAGGAACTATTACTGTCACTGGAGGAGCTTGTTCCGTAATTTGCGGTATGATAAGTTCTTCTTTGCTTTGACGTCTAATAAAACGCTGTGCACCTACCATCATAAGAATAGATATAAAAACAGAAATCCAGATGCTAATGATCGATAGAATAAGTAAAAGATCAGCCACTGATTTTTCTCCGGTCATATTTATTCGTAATTTTCTTACGCAGTATCAAGGTATTTATTGTTATCATGAAAATGGCCGTACCGAATATCATGCTGACAAGGATACAGAGCGGAACAAACCAACTGGTATAAGTCATACTTTTTTTTCACCATTCCTTTTTTACAATTAAATGTACTCACCTATTAAATCCGTCTCTGCATTGCGCTCCAAAGCAGCAATTACCGCTTCTAAATCTTCATAACCGCTAAACTGTTCTTTTGAAAAAACAAGCGCTCCTGAACGAATAATGAGGTTTAATTCTTGATCTTTCCGGTTTGCGAGCTTAACATCCATAAGAGCAAGTTTGATTCGATCGTTTAATGATTTGAGATATTCATGTCGAGTGAGGGGTAGTAGAACAACGAATCTCCCTTTGTCCACATAAAATTTATAATCTTCGTATCGTATATGCTTTTGGATCGTTTCTGATAATTCCAAAAGTAGTTCTGAATACCCCTGCGATCCAAGTCTTTCTCGAACTAAAGGTAAAAATTCGATTTTAAACATACTGACACAAAAGTGGTATTTGTCTTCATATCGATTTGCGAGGTTTGCATGTTTTACGAGTGTTTCCTTCAACGCCCCCTTATTCCCCAATGTTGTATCAACATCAATTTCAGGATTTCGATAACGCAAGACTTCCATTCGCTCCATTAACCGATGTTGCTGTATCAAGCCTTCCCGAATGACAGAAGCAACGACCATACTTCCAGGTATCCATAAGAACGCTTGTAACGATACAAAATCCACCTCAGCTAAAGTCACTAACCAAACAAAATAAGCTACCATAAACACAAAGACACTGACCGCAGTCACACCGCTAGGGACCAAAATACCGAATATTAGTGCGGTAAGCGATAAAATACTTATTAATAAATCCATTCCTGTATAGGTCTGTGTTTGATAGACATGTATGAATATCCCCACTTGCTGCAGTATCATAAGAAGGGTTAGTATGACATAGCCAACGGTCGTTTTGTAACGAATAAATACATTTTTCATTCTGTTTTCTCCAAACTACATATTAACATTTTCATATTTCTGCAAATTATTATAGGCAAAACTATTAATAATCAACAAAATTCTACAAGATTATACATTCTGTTTTCGTATTTTACAACTCGAGTTACTAGAAAAAAATAAAAAAACGCCCACTAGAATCTAGTGAACGTTGAAAAAATAAGAAGAGGTTCTAACCTCTTCTTCGTATGCAATTAATCGCCTATCCGAACAGCCTTGTACATTGATCCTTGATGCTCCACAAGAACGACCTCATTAGCATCGGCTTTTTTAAGCTGATAAATAGAAGATCCTTGCTTAAGATAGTTACTTTCCCCATCGATCCGATCAAGTTTTTGGTAAGTTTGACCTTCCTCAAGGCGTCCTACTTCTTCCTCGGTTAGTGTAGAAGACACTGCGCCTAATTTTTTTCCGATTAGCTTGTTTGGAAGAGCCTCATCCAAAATTATCTTAAATGTGCCTCCGTTAGCCCATACGAGAAAAGGATAGGCAGAAAACTCATTCTCAGCTTCCATCTCTGTGCCATCCTGATCATTTCCCACTGCATGATCGGACGTACCTTCCGTTTGATTCGTCGCGGGATTTATTTTATCCTGATCTGATGCATCCGGTACTTGGCCGGATCCACAAGCCGTAATAATGAACAATAAACTCAACATCGTTGTGATTTTACATATTTTAGACGTATTCATTTCATCTTCCCTTCACGTTGTCCATGATACAGATATCGAATGTTTCATCTTAAGGGTTCTAACAAATAACCATGCTATGTAGCTGGACCCTTGTCCAGAAAGACCTTGTATAAGGGACCGTTATTCTTCTTTATAACTTTTCTTTCTGCTCGCCATACGCATCCACCATGCAATTCCACCAATGCCCAGCGCAATAATTACAGCAAACAAAATGATATACCATCCGTGTATATTCATAAGTCATACCTCCTCTTAGTCATTTTATAACCAAGTATGCCCTATTTTTAAACTTTCCTCCCCATTATTAACGACCGTATAAACGTATTCTGGGTCCTGTTTAGAAACAGGACGAACGGTTTAATTTAACTTCAAGATATTTTTGGATATTTGTAGAAAAAATAAACTAGTTCTGTTAGACTATTCGTAGAGATGAAAAATAAACCGCATGTGCACAAAGTATCTTTTTTAAGATGCTCGAAGACCTGTATTATGTACTTATTATGATCTGCATAGGAGAATAGGCTTATGAACAAAGAAGCGGCGATTGCCAACAAACGAAATCAACAAATTATTGTACAAAGTAAAAACGGAGAAACAATCACTGGCTTTCCTGTGGATACGGACCATCCTTCTCGTCTTATCCTTCGTACAACGTTCGGTCCTGTGTGGATTCCTCATGAGGAAGTAGAACAGGTCACCAGAATTATCAGTATCAAGCGACCTAAAAAAGTATTTCAAACTTGTACTCGTTATTAAAAACGACATAGATGATTGTATTTTTCAAAATAAAGTCGGGGGTCTCCCTCCGGCTTTATTTGTATTCTGAGATTTAGAGATAGAAAGAAACACATGGTGTTGCATAGCGCATAGAAGTTGATGGATATGCTAGACTGGAATTAACAGTAAAACCATCGTATAGAATCGTTAAAGGGGAGCCCATGATGAATAATGTACCCAAACTGCTGATCGTTGCAGGTATCGTACTCATTACAGTAGGCGTCATCTGGATGTTTGCAGGAAGATTTATTTCTATCGGCCGATTACCAGGTGATATTTACGTGGACAAAGGTAATTTCAAGTTTTATTTCCCAGTGGTTACCTGTATTATCATCAGTGTTATTCTTACTGTTATTTCCTGGATTGTTCGTCATTTCATGAAATAAGCATCGATTTTCAATATTGAGTCCAGTAGTCAAGTTCACTTCCTCGTGTCATCGGCTGAGTTCGCTTTGGCTTGGCCTGATGAACTTCCTCCTGCGGTTCCCAGCCCTCAATAATAAGGATTCCATGGGTACTCGACTTATCTTCCCATATAATAAACTGGTTCCGCTCCAGTTCTACAAGCGCCTCTCGAATCATAAGCCGTGACTTTCCTGTCTTTACTTCTAGCTCAGTCATTAAGGGCATTCGACCACGCTGTCCACTATAGTTATACAAAATCCGCAGTAGTTTACGCTCAAAATCTGGCAACATCTTTTCCATCTCCTTATGCTGTTCTTGCTGTTCTTATGGGCCGAAAAGCTAGTACATTCTCTTCACTAAAAGTGCGGGGAGCTCCTGAATGAAGACAAGTCGAGTGAATTTTTCCATTATATATCCGGTGAATCTCAATATTGCGCTGGGTTACCTTACCTAATCGATCCAAATAAACAATCTCAACAACCTTACCAACATATTTATGCGGCATTCCATCCACCTCACCAGAACATTTGTTTGCTTTCATTATATAAGAACAAATGTTCTTTATCAATCTCCTTATTTTTACAATAAAAAAAATATCCACTCCATCTTCAGCCATGAAGATAGGTGGACATTTATTTATTTCGTATTCTCAGATACTGCTTCGTAATAACTAGTAAAAACCAAGGTTGCTGTCATCACGGGATTATTATCACCGCCTGCTGACTCACTTCGCCGCTGAATGTTAAACGAATCTACCTTCATTAACCTCGGGAGCATTTCAAGTTCTTGCATCCAGCTCTCGATCTGTGAAACGGTACCTTCTAGCTCCGCATTCATCTTAATTTCATGAATATAAGGATAGACTCCCTCTTGTTCTTTCAACATGAGGTTAAGCTCATTACCTTGGGTAAGACTGAAATCAATCGATTTCAGTGTAGCTTCCGAACGCGCTGTTACCGCCCTTACATCTAATATCAGCTGATCTGCCAGGTCACTCTGCGGCAGAGCATCCCATTCCTGATCTGAAGATTCCTGCCCTTCAGTCGTTCCTTTCATCTCATCCAGTTTGTTTTGCAGCAGCTGCTTTTCTGCTTCTATTTGCGCCAGTTCACGACTCTGTTCATCAAGTTTTCCTAACGCAGGAGAGAGACCAAGCGAGTAAAAAGCAAACAACAAGACAAATCCAAGGAGCAAAGCTAGTACGATGACAGATCTGTACCTATTCATCCGTTCCATCATCGCTAATCCCCCCCTCATTTTCTAACGTAGATAAACTTGTTCCTGCATCTAAATCAACTTGATAAACTGCAGTGAACTGCTCCTTATCCTGACCCGAACCAAAGGGATTCACCTGACGCTTCGTAAGGCTGGCAATCATCGCTTCTTTTGTAAAAGACATGTCCCTAAGCGAAGTTAGATATTCGGATGCCTGTTCCATCTGCGGTGTATATAGTGTGATATCTATTTTCGAGCCAAAGGTATATCCAGCATCTTTTAGTAAGGTTCCTTCCGGCATATGGGCTTCTAGTTCCTGAAGTATGGATACGGGACTATTCCGATATTCTCTTATTTTCTGGATTGCCTCTTTGCGTTCAGCCTGGCCGAGACCTGAGACGCTCAATAACCGAAGTTCCTCTTCTACACTTTGCCTCTGATCCTGAAGTGCAGCTATTCGCTGTTCCTGATTACTTATCTCTCCATGATTTAATACATAAAAAGTCCCGGTTACAACCACGCCCACCATCCAAATTCCAATTAACATCATGGCAATGTAGGGAAAGTAAAAGGCTTCCTTATCCTCTCGTGGAAAAAGATCAATTTTATAACCCCCGTAAGGTTTAAACGCGGCCCCAACCGCCAATCGATAATCGTTATAATCCGCCCCTGCACTTATTTCTGCGTCTATCCGAAGGAAAGCTTCTTCCGTAACCCGAGTTTCTGGAAGTGATTCCGTGAGCTCACGAGCCAGTCCCTGTCTAATATGCTCATGACCCGTAACGATAATTTCCTGAATGCGAGCGACCCCATCATGAAGAGTATACTGATAAAAATTGAGCATCCTTGAAATTTCAGCTGAAATTTCTCCAAGTTTCAAGGAAGACATTTCGCCCTGTTGATCACCGAGATCATATAAATTCATTGTACGCATAAAAACAGGATGACCATTATAAAACATATATACGTCCAGATAAGAAGTTTCGAGCTGAATTAGCATCGTTTCTCCAAAGTCTTTGTTACACCCAATGGTAATAAGACGGGAAAGTGCTGTTCCAGAAATTTCAACACCAGCTACCTTCAGGCCAGCTTCTTCCACCACATCTACATAGGTCTGAATGACTTCACGAGGAGATGCAAAAATCAGCATTTCTGTGTTCTCATCTCCGGTGTTTGTCACCACATAATCATACACAGGATGTTCAAAAGGTAGATGTAATCCTGTTTCCACTTCCAGTTGAATTAATTGGTCCAGTTGTTTACTGTTCGTTGCCGGAACGGACAGTTTACGAATAATCATCTGAGTGGGGGGAACCGATAAAAACACCTCAGTTCCTTTTAACCGACCATTCGAGACAGCTGCTTTCAACTCTGCACAGAGGGCGTCCCGATCTCTAATTTGATTACCTTCCATAACCCCCGGTTCAAGAGGAAGAAAAAAATGTTTGTCGATGTCCTTCGTTTTCTTGGAGAGACGGACATAGCGAACACCGGATTGTTCAATGGAAAGGCCCGCTAATTTCTTCATGCTGCCCAGCATAGTTATATCCTCCTAAAAGATTAGTGAAAGGTATGCCTTGATGATTTGTGAACCATAGCCATAAGCAATCAATGTCGCGATCATTAGCCATGGGCCAAACGGAATCGGTTGTTTGCGTGACACTCGCCCTACCAGCATCATTCCCCCTCCAACTACAGTCCCTAATAGACACGCAATCAGAAAAGCAAGGATGAGCTCTGGGACTCCCAGAACTAAGCCGCATAAGGCAAATAATTTTACATCTCCCATTCCCATTCCGCCTCTTAGGGCAAATATCAGTATGATCCCGCCTCCAAGCAGTGCGCCAAGTACATGATGCCACCAAGGACTGGAAGGAAAGAACCCTACTCCAAGTAGCAATAATGGTGTAAAGAAGAGGAGAACCTTGTTTGGAATTCTCATATATTTAAGATCAGATAGCGACACAATAACCGTCATACTGACCAGCAGGAGTCCAATCCCCCCCTCTGGTGTGATCCCAAAACGCAGTACTACCCAAAGATAAAGGAAGCCCGTGATGGCCTCTCCAGCCGGATATAAAAGGGACAGCGAGTCACCGCAATACCTGCATTTACCACGCGAGACAAGGTAACTCGCAACGGGTATAAGATCCATCGCACGCAGTCTCGTCCCGCAATTACCGCAACTAGAAGGCGGATTGATAACTGATTTGCCGACAGGTACTCGCAAGGCAACCACGTTAAAGAAAGATCCAAATACGAGACCAAGTATAGAAAAATAGATCGCTATCAACATTGTCATGGGGATCGGTTCACTTTCCACGCTAAATTTGAAACAGGAACCAGGGGATGTTGCCCGTGGTTCCTGTAGGGGTGTTGAGATTGAATTTGCACTGATAAATTGAAAGTAAAATATGAAAGCTCATGAACTTATTTGCCAGTAGTTTCTTTAGATCCAAGGATTTCGGACGCAGTATAGGTCTTACTAATTGAACTTGAAGTACCTAAAACTACTTCCTTTAAGCTGCTATCATCACCAAAACTAACTTTTGTGCTTTCTTTGTCCAATTTTAATTTCGTGCTAGGTAATACAATGTCTTCTTCAATATATTTACCTGTTTGAAGCTCGGCTAGCGAGACTGTTTTAGTTTTGAATTCTCCATTCTTCTCTCCAATAACATACAATCTTGCTGCATCATAAATTTGACGTGCCGTTGCTACATCCCCTTCTGCTTTAGACTTATCAATGACATTACCAATTAGCGGAATTGCAATAACAGCGATAATAGCCAAAATAACGATTACAGCGAGTAACTCAATCAACGTAAAACCTTTCTCATCTTCAAGTCTTGCTTGTCTTGCTTTCAGTGCTTTTGCTAACATGGGAAATCCCCTTCCATAACTCAAGTTATTTTTAATATATCAATCTATAAATTGCCGTAGATGCTAAACATCGGAAGCATAATAGAAGCTACAATAATGCCTACCACGCCAGCTAAAAAAGCAATGAGCAACGGCTCCAGCAGTGATTTCATCCGATCTACCGTATTCTCTACATCCATCTCGTAAAAATCAGCTACCTTTTCGAGCATCTGATCCAGTGATCCCGTCTCTTCTCCTATCGCAATCATTTGCGTGACGAGGGGTGGAAACACCCATGCACTTTTTAGAGGCTCAGAGAGCGGTTTCCCTTGGCGGAGTGAATCTCCGGCGCTTCGGATATATTTCCCGATCACTTTATTACCTGCAATATCTTCAACGATGGCCAACGATTGCAACACCGGCACCGAACTTGCGTAAAGGGAGGCAAAGGTCCTCGTGAACTGGGCGATCGAACCTTTTTGATTTAACTTGCCGAATACCGGCACTTTCAGTTTGATATAATCGAGCAGATATGCCCCTCGTTCGGAACGTTTACACACCTGATAGATCGTGATAAGCACCAAGATTGCTAGCAGCCACATGTACCACTGACGCTGAATGCTTTTACTGAGCAGGAGAACCATTTGTGTAATCATAGGAAGCTCGGCATCCATGGACTCGAACATGGCTACGAACTGAGGCACAATAGCCCATAGCAGATACACGACTGCGGCAATGGCCATCAACCCCACGGTCACAGGATACGTCAGTGCAGACTTGATCTTCTCGGTGGTGCTGTGCTGCTTCTCATAATAAAGCGCAAGACGATCCAGCGTGCCTTCCAAATCACCCGCTTCTTCGCCAGCACGGATCATGCTCACAAATAAAGGCGGGAATATCCGCTTGTGTTCCTGTACCGCTTGTGAAAACGAAATGCCTCGAAGTAAACTGGAGTTGACCTCAAAGAGTGCTTTCTTCAGCGGTTTGCTCTCTGTCTGTTCGGTAAGAATCTGATTCGCATCTACGATCGATACGCCTGCTCTAATCAAAGTGGCAAACTGCCTGCAATAAATAATAAAATGAATCGGCTTTACAGGATTTCCGATATAGATATCCATCTGCAAAATATTTTGCTTCGTTTCTTCCAAGGAAAAGACGGTCACTTCTCGTTTACGCAGCTCTTCCATGGCTGTCTTTTTGTCTGCGGCACTAAGCTTTCCTCGGATCTGCTTGCCGCTATTTGTCTTAATTACATATTCAAATTGCCTCATCAGGAACTCACCTCTGCCATATAAGATCTGGCACTCGCAGCAAGTACTTGTCCCTCTTTGACGAGATCACGTACGGCCATTTCCATCGTCTGCATACCTGATGCTTTTGCTGTTTGCATGACACTTTTGATTTGATGTGTCTTGTCACTCCGAATAAGATTTGCCACGGCGGGCGTATTCATCATCACTTCCGCTGCGCATACCCGTCCCTTACCCTCCGCCTTTGGAAACAAACGCTGTGATATTACAGCAACGAGAACCGCTGATAGTTGCGCACGAATCTGAGCATGCTGGTGACCGGGAAACGCATCTACAATACGATCAATGGTTTGGGGTGCATCCGTGGTATGGAGTGTAGAAAGAACCAAATGTCCCGTTTCTGCCGCAGTAACGGCTGCTGTAATCGTCTCTAAATCTCTCATTTCCCCTACTAAAATGACATCAGGATCTTGACGCAGCGCAGCTCGTAGTCCATTTGCAAAACTCTTCGTATCACTGCCCACTTCTCTCTGATCGACTAAACTTGATCCGTGTGCATGTATGTACTCAATTGGATCTTCCAAGGTAACAATGTGCTTACGTTCATGACGATTGATATGGTCAATAATCGACGCCAGTGTAGACGACTTGCCACTTCCCGCTTTTCCTGTGACCAGAATGAGACCTTGCGATTTCTCGGTCAAAGTATGTACAACAGGCGGTAAACCAAGCTCATCTAATCCCTTTACATGGGATGGAATGAGGCGCGCTGCAATACTGACCTCGCCGCTCTGCTTGTACACATTCACTCGAAATCGGAGTCCATCTTCCAGGGAATAAGCAAAATCCACTTCTCCCTGTTCTTCAAACGTCTCCCTCTGTTCACTGCCGAGAAGGAAATCGGTCATCCCCCAAGCTTCTTCGGAAGAAATTACCACACCCTCCACAGGCAACAGAAGACCATCGACACGCATGACAGGAGGTGAATGAAGTGAAATATGCAGATCCGAAGCGCCCGATTCATATGCAAATCTGAGCAGTTCTATAATATGGCGACTATGCATTTCGCTGCCTCTCCTCCTCAGCCATGTGAAACCGACTCCCGCATGATCTCTTGAATTGTCGTAATCCCTTTGCCTACTTTCATAATGCCATCTGTCATTAGATGAATAAGCCCCTTCTTCAAGGCCATGGTTCGAATGTCTTCTACCGAAGCGGAGGATGCAATCATCGCAGCAAGTGCATCGTCGATCTTGAGTACTTCGTGAATGGCTACCCGCCCGCGGTAACCTGTGTTATTACAGTAACCGCAGCCTTTCCCTGCATATAACTTGTCCGTTTCAAGTCCATGATTCTGCATAATGATCGATTCTTGAACAGAAGGCAGATAAGCTTCTCTACACTCGGTACATATCTTCCGAACAAGACGCTGAGCGACGATCCCTAGCAAGGAAGAGGCGATGAGATACGGTTCAATCCCCATATCCCGTAGTCTCATGATCGTACTAATCGCATCGTTGGTATGCAGCGTCGATAAAACAAGATGACCGGTCAAGGAAGCTCGAACTGCAATTTCTGCAGTCTCCGTATCCCGGATTTCCCCCACCATAACAACGTTCGGATCCTGACGCAGGATTGAGCGGAGTCCTGCAGCAAAGGTAAGTCCTACCCCTGTATTCACATTCACCTGATTAATACCTTCGAGCTGATACTCCACTGGGTCCTCGATAGTAATGATGTTGACATCCTCATTGTTCAGATGATGCAAAGCAGAGTACAACGTTGTTGTCTTACCACTGCCTGTCGGTCCTGTTATGAGCAAAATCCCGTAAGGACGATCAATCATCTGTTTGAATAATTCGCTATTCGTCTCACTAAAACCGAGATGTTCAAGCGATTGTACACCTGATGACTGATCTAGCAGTCGCAGCACCATTTTCTCACCGTGCATCGTAGGCAGTGTAGAAACCCGGATATCAATCATTCGGTAATCCATCTGCATTTTCATCCTGCCATCTTGAGGTAGTCTTCGCTCTGCTATATTTAATCGAGCCATGATTTTAATTCTTGCCGTAATAAATCCTTGCATCTGTTTGGGAACCTGCCGTTCCGTTCTCAATGTTCCGTCAATCCGATACCTAATCGCTAAGTGATCTTCACCGGGGTCCATATGAATATCCGAAGCACGGAGCTGCACTGCCTGCTGAATCATCTGGTTAACCAGTCTGACAATCGGCGAGGCTTCATCCGTAATTTCCGTTTCTTGAAATTCTTCCTGATCAGGAATCTCCACCATCATCTGACTCATGGAGTCACGCAGTCCGTAATGCCTCGCGATAGCCCGCTGCAGTTCATCCCGCGTAGAAATAGCAGGTTCAATTCGGAATCCAGTTGTCATGCGCAAATCTTCAATAGCGATATAGTCTAGCGGATCGACCATCGCTACTATCAATTTTCCTCCTTCTTTCATGAAAGGGAGAACCTGATGTCTTTTGGCCATACTTTCCGGAATAATCTGAGTAATCGCTGGATCAATATGGTATTTGAACAAACTGACATGAGGAATACCGAGCTGGAATTCCAACACTTCAATCAGCTGCTGCTCTGTAATGTAACCATGGGAAATAAGTAGATCCCCTAGCTTCATCTTTGTATCCTGTTGCTGTGCAAGCGCCTCTTGAAGATGCTGCTGTGAGATAATCCCATTCTCGACAAGCAAATCCCCTAGCCTTTTTTTAATGATGGTCAATACAGATCACCCCAAGTACCATAGCTTGTATTCTGACAAAATAATGAGTAAGGCGTTAGTCGACAGAAAAAACGAGTCCAACCACTTACATAAGTCCTAAGATTCATGAATGAATCTACCAAAATAATAATACTTTAATCCTATTAACATATTGATTAGATATGTATTTTGTCCTAGAATGATATATAGCATAGTTTGGAAATATTTACAATGTATTATTTGAAAGAATGAAGATGCTAATTCTCATAAACAGCAGATTACAACGATCTAATAACAACCATGAAAATGATGAGGATTCGTATTTTCCCATGATATATCAATCTTTTTCCAATCAAACGAGGGGAGTTCACAATGATGAACGGGAAGATTCAGAGGAGCAAATTAATAAGCATGCTAGTATTCATTTTGATCATCGCTTGTTTTTCGACTCTACAAATCAAGGACTTTTTTACTACAGTAGAAGCGAATCAATCGTCATACAAAATCAGGCTGCTCGAAATAACCGATACCGGGACATCGGACCTATCTTCTCTCAAAAGAGAACAAACGGGGATTGCTGTAGAAACAATGAGCATGAAGAAGTTTGTGGCATTACGGACAGATATCGACGGATTATACGATGCAATATACATCGGTTCTGGTACGTATAGCACAAGTAGTGTGCAGGGGAAAGACCATAACACGAAGATGGTTATGAATGATATTACGAAATTGAAAGCAAACGATATCATAACAAACTACATTAATAAAGGATTATATGTTTTTATACATACACAACCTTTTCAAGAACAACAAGGCGGAAAGCCGGGAAATTTGTATACATACTTTGAAAAATACCGATCGGAATCGCCGAGTCCTAATGTCGTATTTGTAGACAACACCTCTTCTTCACAGTTAGTAACAGAGCTTAACGAAGGCCAGTCTCCATACCTAACTTATCTGAAGCAGAGACCTAGACTCAACATAACGAATAAAGATGCTATTATCGATTATCAGGTTAACCCAAACCACATCTACAATATCGGAGATGAACTAAACTTCGAGTTTGAAGTGTCTAACCGGCAAAATTTCGCAGATCGTCCCATAACCGCAAATCTGTATCTAACAGTCGATAAATCCGTAAAATTCGGCAAAGAACAAGTGGTTGCTACAACCACACTGAAAACGGGGTCACCCGGGAAAATTGCATACAAATTGCCTAAAACTTACTCGGGTCTACTTTACTGGAGACTTGAGATCATCGATCAACTGAACCCTAATCAGCTCAAAGATTATGATGAAGGTACGATCCGATTTCGAGGTAAAAAGACACTCGTTCATATTTTGCAAGTGCTTCCGTCTGGGGAAAGCAGCCGTACCAGCAGCCTACTAAACACAGATAACATGAACCAGAGCTTTTTGAAAAATGAAGATTATGAGCTCGACATTCAAACAAAAACGATTACTCAGTTCAACGATTATGTAAAAGCTAGCTTCGATGCCAAACGGGGTTACGGTCTAAACGGGACCTATGACATGCTGCTATTCGGATTTGCCGACATCTATAACACAAGAGCAGCCATTAGCGCCCTTGCAGCCGATGCCGTAGTGGAATTTGGTGAGCAGACGAAACAAAGCGTTATGTTTACACACGATACGATTTACGCAAGTGCAGCCCAGTGGAGAAGTAAATTTCAGAAAATGACCGGCCAAGTAGAACCGGAAACGAATCTCGGTTTAAATGCGCCTAATAAATCGAATACCGTCGTTGCTGTAAATAGCGGACTACTAACCGAATATCCATTTTTACTGAATAAAACCGATAATCCACAAACAAAGCCACTGTACCGTGTTGCCCAAACACATAACCAATATTTCACGCTTGATCTAGAAGATGAATCTCTTGTTTCCTGGTATAACATTGTGGGAGACGAGCGAGATACGAATGACAGTTGGAATCATTATTACACGTATTCGAAAGGAAATATCACCTACTCGGGAACAGGTCATATTTTTGTTGACAACAATACAGAGAGGTTTCCTGATTGGGAACAGAAATTGTTTGTAAACACCATGTACCGTGCTTTTACAGGAGCGAATCACGCTCCCGAAATTACCGTTCTCTCTCCACAAAACAACAGTACCAGACCTTCGTACCAGAAAGAATTGGCGGTCAGTTATACGGTGGACGACTGGGATTTCAAAGACCGGAATCTAACGACCAACATCCGTTTTAAGGCGAACAACGTTGCTTTGCCTAACTTATCGGTAAATAACAAATCCATTGTTTCCGGCCAGACTGTCACACACGCTTTCAAAAACCCTCTTCCAGACGGGGGGCAATTGGAGATTGAAATTACGGCTCAGGATCGACAAGGGGCAAAAGCAGTACAAACCATCTTCCTTACGATCGAGAAAAAATCCGTTCTACTGGAAACAACAAGGAGTCTGTCATCCAATGTCATTAACAATGAACTTAAAAGAAATGAAGAGGTCAGCATTATCTATAACATCACACCTAAGGCTATTCCTTACAATGAGGTTGATGTAGGGTTACAAGGCAAAAACACGCTTGTTCTGTCGGACCTTCAGTATTCGGAGACGTTTCCTCCTCAGCTGGAAATCGGCAGCACACCTACTGGCACAATAAAGACTGGAACGATTTCATCCGGTTATCATCTACGTTTACCACTCGGCAATATCACGTATCAACTAACAGAGCAAAATGGAGTAAAGCTGTATGTTCCGAGCAAACAGGAACCTGTTACGTATACCATCAAGGCCAACCCTTTGAGTAAAGGAATGTATCTTCTCGATCAGTCGCAGCTAGAGTATGAGGATCTACATTTAGCACCGGCAGATTCGGAGAACTCAGGAAAGAAACTCTCTGAACTTTTTAAGGACATGGGTCCTCTATCTCCGCTTGGACTTCCTGCCGATCTCTCTCTTTATGCGCTAAATGATGTCAAAAATTCAGGATTTACGTTTGACGGGAGAGTCATTGCTGGCGGAGATATTACCTTAAATGGTTTTGGTGTGGGTATGAAATTAGGCGACAGGGCCAATTCTTCCTATTCCATAGTAGCCCAAAAATCTTTACATCTCGGAAATGGTTCTATTGCTTACGGCAAAGCGGCTTACGGAAAAACGCTGACCACTCCGCAATATCACAATTACCGGATTGAGCATGAACCTGATTTATATATTGACGATGTAAACCAACATCTAACGACAATATCAGAGCAGCTTTCACAGCTTCCAGCTACAGCTCAGCCTGTAGTTACGAATCAAGATCCTGCCGGTTGTCAGCTTAAACTAGATGGGAAAGATAAGAAACAAAATATTTTCCATGTGACACCAGAAGTACTTGCGAAATCAAGATCGACATGTATTTCTGCTCCTGCAGGCTCTACAGTCATTGTTAATGTAGGAGGAACGTCAGCAACGATGACGGGTGGTCTTACTCTTTCAGGTGTAGATTCAAATCATGTCCTTTATAACTTTTATAACGCCTCCTCTGTTTCAACGACAGGAATCAAAATATTCGGCTCTATCCTAGCTCCAAAAGCCAACTACAACCTTCAGGGTGATGTTGTCGGTACTGTAATCGTCCAAAACATGTCGCCGGGTGGAGGGTTCTCCATCCAGACAGGCCCGTTTCAAGGTGACATTGGCGTCACACCTACAGAACCAGAAGAACCGAATCCTGATCCGATCTCCCGGGTTACTGCACTTTTCCCGGAATTGTTATTCAAAGCCGTTGTTAAAGTACAAAATATCCAAGCTGAAGGTGCAACGATTCTAGTTGATACAGAGGTTAAAATCACACCACATGTTCTACCTGAGGATGCTGATAATCAAACTTTGCAGTGGAAAAGCCTGAACCCGGATGTGGTTTCAGTTTCCGATCAAGGGCTTGTTCGGGGGCTAAAAGGAGGCACCGCACGAATTGAAATATCGGCAACGGACGGAAGTGGAATTACATCCATCGTTCCGATTACGGTCATTAACCGCAGCTTAACGATCCTTGGCCCGACTACAGCAAAAACGAAAGACACGATTTCGCTCGAAGCTATCTTTATTACAGCAGGCGAAAATGTAACCGGGTTCCGTTGGGAGGTCAAACGTGTCAACGGTCAAAGTGATTCCGATAGGGTAACCTTGCACCCGAATCCTAACGAACAAGGAAAACTAGATGTCACCCTGATGAAAAAAGGGACCGTCACCCTCATTGCTACGGCCCTGACAGACCGGTTTCCAGAAGGGGCCTTATCTAGGGAGCATACCATCACGATTACCGAGTCCATCAGTGAAATCTTCATCGATGGCCCCAATCAATTGATGGTCGGAGATTCAGTCGTCCTTTTGGCGGGTACCCTTCCAGCTAATACGGATGCATCTAATTTTACATGGTCTCTTGGTGGAGATGGACAAAGTTATGCTACCCTTTCTCCTTCTCAGGATGGGAGAAGCGCTGTTCTCACTGGAGTCAAGCAAAATGATCGTGTTGAGGTAAAACTGTCGCTCAGTGATCATGGTGGATCTCCTCCTTTATCCGCTGTGAAATCGATACGTATTGATCCAAGGTTAGAAGGTCTGCATTTATCTGATACTACCGTGGATATTGCCGGTTCCGCGAATCTACTTCTGCATAAATTAACCGTCTTCCCTACGGATTTTGACCCTTATCTGCTGAATGGACGACTGACTTGGATGAGTAGCGCTCCTTCCATTGTCACGGTGAATGAATCGGGTATCGTCACGGGAATGAAGAAGGGTGCCGCAGTCATTACGGTTACTTATGTTCATCCACAAGCCGGACAAAAAAAGATAATTGCCAAAGGCACAGTAAAAGTAAATGCCAAAATTAGCAATGACCGATATTAAATAAAATAACCCCTAGCCGGGAGCGGAATATTCCACTTTCAGCCAGGGGTTTTCTTTTCACCTCTAAGACTCTTTCTTATTTCAGTTTAATGGCACCCACCTGAACACTCATCTGATTCACCCTTGGGAGTCCCTCTTGCTGTTGTCTGTACACTTCTTCATTATACTCCGCCGAGAAACGAACGAGATCCGTTCCAGGTGTTATGTTAATAACCTCATCTCCCGCAGACGTCTCCCCTCTTACCGCATTGACGCTTAAGTCACCTTTGGCGAAAAAACCACCGCTCAGCGCAAGGATAGAACCTACACCATATAGCTCTGCCGTTGAATCTGTATAGAAAAAAGCATTCAACACCTCGGTATTGTTCTGAAATGCATCAAGCCGGTTAATGAGCACCGGTCCCTCTGACATAACAACACCCGAACCACTTATAGAAGCATCTTCCACAAGGGTAGAATACGCCTCTGTTCCTGACGGACCCAGCACCAGAATAGTGGAATCCAGCTCAACATTTCCTCTGATCTGCAGTTTCCCCGTAACCATCATATTGGCACGAATAAAAATGGGCGTATCCTGATAGTTGTTGATCGTTAAGTTCCCATCTACAACAAACCACTTGCCTGCTTTGGATCCATATTCTATGCCTGAAAGTTCCACACCATCATAGGTAAGGTCACCGTGGTATACAAAAGACTTCGTAGGATGGGTGAATCGTAGGATCTGTCCTCTGTATATGTCCCACGCCTCTTGATCCTCCGGTTTCTCTGATTGTTCAGGCACAATCGGTTTTTCGGGAATTTCACTCGGTGCATCATAGAATACAGGATAATTGCTTAGAAATTGTCCCAACGTACCGCTGTTAATCTGAGTTCGAACAACAGATCGATCACTAGTAGAACCAGACAAAGATTCTATAATTTTATCAACAAAAGACTCTCTCACGTTCAGCTGTACAAACTTACGGTGACTTCGGATACGCAGCTGTTTTTCAGGAATAATGAATTCGCTGCTAGCTTCTTCACCCAATAATTCTTCTGCGTTTTTGGTCGTATGATTCAAGGTATAGATTACTTGTTTGAGTGATTGAATATGTGCTTCACCTTCTAATTGAAAAGGAGATGTGGGCAAAGTATGAGCATTTCCAGACTGATAGTAGTATTCGGCCTCATCTCGGATCATGAGCTCATTTCCAGCGTAGATATTTCCTTTAATATAGGGAGACCCATTAATGATTAAGTTGCTTTCTGAACCTAGTGTATATTTAAGAAAATCAGGGTATGTATCAAAAATGATTTCTTGAGTAAGCTCACGCTTAACTCCATTCACTTCTGCTTCTACTGTCAAAACAACCTTATAACCTGCGTCCTGGTGTTGATACGCGATTTTTTCATATTCAATCTGGAGCAATTTCCCTGTCGCATTAGACAGCTCCGTACTCGTCATAAGCCCGGAATAAGAGCCTCTTTCCAAACCAGACAAATAAAGATCAATCTCTCGTTCCAATTCCTCTTGCGTATCGTTTACACTTTTCGTGACAAGAGATTGAAGGTTCGAGGTGATCGCTGCGATTACCTCCTCCAGTGTTTTTTCTGCTAGATGCAAACTTTGCACATCATTCTCACGCGTTTCTGCTCTTTGACCACCTCCGACGGCAGCACTTAATACAGCTACCCCCAGAATGGTAAGTAACAATGCGATGAACATGACGAGTACAAGCGCAGAACCACGTTCCAATGAAGGATCCTTTTCGGACTTAACCGTTGGCAGAATCGGAAACCCTCTACCTTTTTTCTTGAAAATAGACATCATCTGTTCTCCTAAAATCCAAATTTACTCTCAAGTATAAGTGAATAGTCACGGCTATTCTCCTGCCTTTGCAAGACGAGCTTGATATAGATCAGACCGCTGTCACAGTAAGCCGTGTTCTGGCAAAGTCTTTCGTCCGGTGTTTTGGCCATGATCACAGAATGGTCTAGTGTGGCTCTAATTGCAGTGGGAGAAGCGCTAGAAGCAAGGGTTTCATCTTCTGCTGAAACTGTAGAACTTTGTGGTTCCCCAATAAATAAACTTCCATTACGGATGGCAATCTCTCGAACTTCCCGGGCAGCTCCTTGCCCTTTACTCAGAACAATCCCTGCATCACTGTTTTCGATATACTCTGGTGCGTACGTGTACAGTTCGGTCATGATAGAAGACATCACGAGATCCCCCTCGTCCCGCAAAGCGTTCTCCACAGTAATTCGGTCATATTCGCGGAACCCGGCGAAAGTCACTGCCGAAACGAGGCCAACAAGAATAGCAAAAATTGAAATTGCCGCAATGAGTTCAATAAGGGTAAAACCCGCTTCCTGACGCGAGCCATCATCTAATTTTTTCATCTGTAATATAGCCCTCCACCACCACTTCACTTCCATGACCTCTTGGTCCCCCGGGACCCGTAACGGTAACTTTAACAGGCAACAAATAATTTGCAGATCGATTTAGATCGGAAACAAGCTCACTACCTGCGGATAAATCCAAACTTTTCAGATTTGTTCCATTTTCCAACTGGCGATGAAGCTCGGACTGATATGAAATAACAAGTTCATACTGTACGTTATTCACTGTTGGATTCAACACTTCTGGAAGGGAGCCTGCATGAACAAACAGGGAACTATACTCACATGTACTTACCTCTAAGCAAGAGCTTCCTTTAATTAATTGTTCTGATTCTTCATCTGCCCTAAAATATGTATCCATCTTGGTAAAATCTTGCTTCTCCAAATAAAATAAAGCATTACGCGCTAGATTCACCATAACCGTCTTATTCTGATTTGATTTGGCATACGTAAGTGCATTCATAAAATAGGAAACAACGACGAGCGAGACAATGGATAAAATAATAGTAGCTGCAAGTACTTCCACAAGCGTGAATCCTTGTTCTTTTTGCATCTGTGCTTTCAAGGATCGATACCCCTCACAATCTTTAACAGTCTTACTTGTATTTAGATAACTACATATTCGATATATAGGACTATATTCCTGCTTCTAAAGACACAATATTATGGAATTAAGTCATTGATATTAGATAAAACAATAAAAATAACCTGTGCACTTCTACACAGGTTATCGATAAAAACAAAGAGAACCCCCTTGCATCTCTGCAAGGGGGTTCTCTTCTCTAATGGGCCCTGAGGGACTCGAACCCCCGACCAATCGGTTATGAGCCGACCGCTCTAACCAACTGAGCTAAGGGCCCTGATCATTTCAATTACACTCATCAGTAAATCGATGAACGCTGTTGTATTTCAATTGCGGGGGCAGGATTTGAACCTGCGACCTTCGGGTTATGAGCCCGACGAGCTACCGAGCTGCTCCACCCCGCGTCAGTAAATAATTAAAACAGCGACATCTAATAATATACACGATGAGTAATAGAAATGTCAAGGCCCTTTTTACGGAATAAATCGAACGCCGTAACGCCCTTTACGAGATTGATACACTTCAACCTGTTTAGGCTCGTCATGACCATAAATCCATCCGTCCTGCTCCATCCGTTTAGCGAGGCATCCTGCCTGAAACTTGGAGACATACAGTCTAGAGTAATAGATCCAGTTCATACTCTCCATCTTCCTTTAACTCTTTGATTCATTAACTCTTTATAAGCATGCCCCTATCGCGTTAAATTAACCCTCCTAGCCCAAAAAAATCAAAAAAGCCCCTGAACAACAGTCAGAAGGCTGCTGCTCAGAGGACCCATAGAATATCGATATAAAAGATTTTTAGCATTAACGATTTCAAAACAATGTCCAATCCCGCTCAGCTTACTGCCCCTTGAAACTCATGAATTGCGAGCAATACCATAGCAACCAGCTGAACAAGATAAAACAGAAAAAATACGATCAATATAGCCCACAACAGCCAGATAAGCGACTTCCGGATGATTTTCATAAAATTAGACCTGACATATTGGACTGGCTCATTACTTCAGCTTATCTTCAAAAGAAGCTTTTGGATCTTTTTTCAGCTTGAGCAGCATTTCGTTGCCTTCCTTCTCCCACTCCGCCAAAGCCTCTTTTGGTGTCTTCTTGTTATCAATCACTTCACTAAAATACTTCTGCCCTACCTGATCTACCTGCCACAAGTTCGGCATCGTTTGATATAACTTATTGGTATCTATACTTACAGGCGGAATCGGTTTAAGAGCATAAAAGGCTCCAATGTTATAATCAAGGCCTTCCTTCGGCTTGATATAACTTTTACGAGAAACAAGCTCATAACTACTTCTTGCTCTAACCTTCGCCCACTCTTCTCCGTTCAGGAATTTGACAAATTCCCAAGCATCTTCAGGGTTCTGAGCGCTGCTGTTAATCGCCATCAGATTACTGAGATACACATTTCCACCAACGCCTGGTTTCTCCTGATGAACCGGCGGAGTAACGACATCCCAGTCAACTGGATCAAACTTTTCGTTCTTCTCCGCATACTTGTTATCATTAATCAATCGAGTTACATAACCATAATCGGCAATCACCATGGCTACACGGCTTTCCATAAATAAGTTCCCCTGAAACGGATTAAATTCCTCGGTTGCTCCTCCAGAAGTAACATTCATGGCTTCTTGCCCAGCAATAATTTTGTCACGTGATAACTTGGAGATCGTAGACCACACTTTTTCCCACGAATCATTATCTACCGTCATCTTTTCTGCCTTTTCATCAAAAGTACGCAATTGCAAAGGTGCAGCATACGTCTGTGCATCATAAAACGGATCACCGGACCATTGATTCATCGATATCCCATAGATTCGGTCCTTGCCTTCACCACTTGCAACACGACGAGCTTTTTCAAAAATATCATCCCATGTCGACCCATCGACAGGCGGCTCTACGCCGGCTTTCTGGAAGATCGCTTTATTATAGAACAAAGCGGAAGAAGAAAATGTCGGAGTCAAAGCATAGATGCTGTTATCCCCAATATCCTTAATTCCATCAAGTACGGTCGGCACGATATCAGTTGTATCAAATTTGTCTTCTGCAATGAGAGGATCCAGCTGTTTCACCATATTTTCTTGGACCAAAGACTTCAGCATGCTTACATCCCCAATGATGACATCTACAGGATTATCGCCTGTCAGGAGCTTCTTCACCGATGCAAGGGTATCCGGCTGCTCAGGTTGTTCCTTTTGAGTATAGTCATAGTATTGATATTCGCTCTGGTCAACCGCAGGTACGATCTCGATAGTGATATTATCATGAAGCACTTCGAACACGTCCGTATACTGCTGACGGAAGTAGGAATCGTCGTTATTGCCGTAAAGTGTTCCAATTCGTAGAACCCTTTCGGTATCATCAGATGGTTCTGCTGCTGTACAACCAGCAATCGCTGGTGCAACCAGTGTCATACAAGTAAGCAGCGTTACAACAGGACGAGCGAACAAAGATTTCTTTTTCATGTAGAAAATCTCCCTCTCTATGGTTACTTGGGCTGCGTAATCACGATACGTTCTCCATCAAACTCAAGCGTCGCCCGCTCACTGATGGACAGTGCTTCCAAATATTCTCTCGGTACCTGCAATCTTCCCGCACGATCAATGATGACAAAAGCCTCATGCACCTCATTACTGCCAGAAACACGTTCTGTATCTAGACTTGCATTCCGTTTCACAAACTCGGTGCTCGTCAGACCATCCCGAATGGCAACAATCCGATCCACTTTGTTAGCTAGCTGCAAGTCATGAGTAACAATGACAATACTGACCCCAAGTTCCTGATTCATTTTGCGAAAAATATCCATGATGCGATCACTTGTCTCACTATCAACAGATCCAGTAGGCTCATCCGCAAGCAGCAGCTTAGGCCTATTAGATAAAGAAATCGCAATAGCGACCCTCTGCTGTTCCCCTCCGGATAGTTGATAGAGCCTTGAATGCATACGATCTTTCAGACCAACCCATTCAAGCAGTTGTCTAGCATACTGACGATCGTATTTACCTCCAAGCATCATGGGCGTCTCTACATTCTCAAGGGCTGTCATGTAGGGGAGCAGATTACGTCCGTTATTCTGCCAGATAAACCCGACCGTATGGCGCTTATACTCTACGAGCTGTGGTTCCGTCATTTTGAGCAGGTCCCAATCCCCAACGACGGCGGTTCCCGCAGAAGGACGATCCAGCCCGCCTAATATATTCAGCAGTGTTGATTTGCCACTTCCGCTGTTACCGATAATCGCCATCATTTCGCCGTCTTCCACCGTCAGGTTGAGTCCTTGCAGGGCGACCACTTCGACTTCACTCGATTTATAGATTTTGACCAAACCTTCACAGTGAATCATCTTACCGCTCCTCTCCCATTTTGACGGCTTGATGCACCTTCAGCCTGCGGATTTGCCATAGCAGCATTCCCGCACCGATGATCAGCATAACAAGCGTCACAGCATACAGCTGGAGGGTGTCACTTGCTTCAAAAACGATCCGAAAAGGAGGTACTTGCTGTTTTACATTGTCTGTCGTCTGAAGGAAAGGCAAGAACAATCGGCTTGCGAGCTCACCAATCCCAATTCCGAGTACAATAGACAACCCCGCGGTAAAGATCTGTTCCAGCAGTAACATACCGCTGAGTTGTGCACGAGGCAGTCCCATCGCACGAAGTACCCCAAACTGAACCACACGACCTGACAGGTTAAAAAACCAGTACAGTACGTATCCGATCAAGGAGATCAGAATCGAAACCAAAAATCCCAAACTTAGAATGCCGAATACGCCCCCTCTTGAAGGGTGCTTCCCTTCGGCCACGAGTTCAGTCCGTACATCTTTCACCGAGGAAAGTTCAATGCCTTCCCGGCCAAGTCGTTCAATAAGCGGTGCAACCAGTGCATCCGGCTCCATTTTGAGCCATACTTCATATGGAATCATTGGAACTTGATCATAGATATAATCCAGATTGGTGATAAAAAACGGCGTCTCATCTGGATATTGTGCCGGCCAGTAAGGTAAAATGCCAAAAACAACAAACTCCATCATTTGTTCCTGCAAGGCAATGGATATAACATCTCCGCTCTCGAGTTGATATTTCTTAGCAAACCCAGATGGAATGATAACAGCTCCCTCATAATGACCGAGCAGATCTAGGTATTTATTCGGATGTGCAGGGAACAAGTCATTACGGAACCAAGCGACCTCGGCAAAATCCACGTTATCAATGCCGACTACCATACCTTGACCTACTGATTTGCCCGACACTACCACATTCCCCTTCGTTTGCAGCACTCTGGCGGCATGTTCTACACCAGGAAGCTGGCGAAAAACTTCAAACGGAGGTTCGGAGTAAATAATTTTGCCTGGAGCAGGCGAACCAGAACCTCCACCGCCGGCTCCACCTCCAGGGTTCCCCCCGCCAGAATTGCCGCCTCCGGCGCCTGGGTTTCCACCCCCAGTACCTGGTGATCCAGAACCCCCTCCACTCCCTGAATTTCCTCCACCGCTTGGTAACGTCTCCGCTGTCCCTTCCCATACCGTCTGCATCACGACATCTGTGCCATATCGATACAAGGTTCGTTCAGTCGAGTTCAGGTCAATGGTCCTCGCTGCGGATGCATTGTAGACACCCAGACCGAGTGTTAAAACAAGCAGAATCATCAAAGGATAATATGAAGAAGAAGAGCGTGAAAGCTGTGTTAGCGTAAGATAGATAGGCACCGGAAAAATTTTACGTCCCATCCATCCCAGTAACCGAAGTATCCATGGGAAAATGCGTAAGAAAAACAATCCAGCTGCAAAAATAAACAAGGCAGGCACAAAAAATAGAAAAGGCTGTACTTGCAGCTGATCTGTGGTCATCCCTGTTTGAAATGTCAGCATCTGTCTTTCATAGAACAGGTAATAGCCATAACCGGCAAGACCCAGCAATAAAATGTCAATATACCAACGTTGCCAGACTGGTTTCCGGTCACTTCTCGCTTGCCGGCGTTTCGCATCGACGATCGTAGATCTGGCATAGCTCATCGCTGGAATTACGGAAGCAATAATAGAAGCTATTACAGCAACAGCACCGAGTAAAATCGCATCTTGCGTAATACCAATCGGAATCGATTTGCGATCTACAAAAGATAGGAACCCACTCGCAGAGCCGATGCTTTTTGCCATAAACCAGCCCAGGAATGGCCCTGCAACCATCGCCACTGCTCCGAGGATGATCCCCTCTAGTAAATAAAGGATGACAATTTGTCTGGCAGAAGCCCCGCGGCTGCGAAGAACCGCAATATCACTTTCCTGCTTTTGCAATGACTGCCTGGCATTCATAACGATAAAATAAAACACCATCGCAATCATCGGAACCGCCAGCGTAAACAGCATCGTTTGGAGCTGCAAGCTTTGCTTTCGAAAATTAGCAAGCAAATCACCAAAAGAAATATCCACTTTTGTATCCTTTAGCTTCTGATAGAGTTCCACATCCAGACGCTCCAGCGTATTTCCGAGAGAAGGAAGCTGACTCGTCTTAATTTGACTAAGATCAAAAGCGTAATACCACTTAGACGTTTGTATAGGAACGCCCTTATCAGCGAGCAGATAAGCATCAAACAAGGCCGGGTCTACATAAAATCCGTTCATCATCCCTTCAAAGCCTTGGACCCAGTAAGGATCGGCCATGTCATCCGGCGTAAATGCACCGACAATTTTGACGCGGAGCGTGAGATCGAGACCACTGTAAACGGGATATTCCAAAATATCTCCGACATGAAGATCATTCCGGTACATTCCTTCTTCTAACATGACCGCTTCAATGAGATTTTCCTGTGCCTGATTTCCCGGAAGCACGCCTTGGTTCATCGTTACATGACTTTTGAGATCGCTCATCGAACCTATCGTCATTGAACGAATTCGGCTTGCATCTACTTTCTCCGGATCTTCAGGACTTACTTCCGTACTTCGAATGGATCTAATATTGACATACGTATCATAGTCAAAACCAATCTTGGCGGGGATATCCTGCTGAATAAATCGATCAACTTCTTCGAGTGACCGCAAATCCGTCTTCGTCCCCCCAGGAGCCTGGTAACTCATAAGTAAGGAACCGGCAGGCATTCCGCTGCTTTCATCCTCAAGTGACTGAGCAACAACCCGCTTCAGTGCACCATCGGCGTACATGGGAATACTCACTGTAAAGCCAACCGCTACAATAAGGCCAATCAGGGTACTCAAGGTCAGCCAACGTGTGTTCCATATTTTACGAGACAACAGTCGTAACAAAGGTAGTCCTTTCATTACCTTCCAACCACCTTCTGCCCTGGCGTAAGCCCTTTGAGAATCTCCACATCCGTAGATGTCTGCTGTCCTACTTCAACATCCACTTCCCGTTTGCTTCCATCGCTCTCTACCACTTGGACATACGTTCTTGATCCAATAGAGCGAAGAGCTGAGATCGGAATAAGAATAGCATCCTCTTTGCGCTTCGTTACGACACTTACCGTTAGCGGCGTACCTCTGTTTAGTCCCTTAGGCCACTTATCCATTTCTACAATAACGTATTTATCAAGTGATTCTTGTGCAGGAGGTGTTCCTTCCCCTCCGTTATTTCCACTACTCGAGTTTGAATCCAGATTGACAGGCATGACTTTAATAGCACCCTGGTGTACACCAGCTCCGTTAATGTCTATCTCTGCCTTCATCCCTGCTGCAATAACCTCAAGATCTTCCTTCGCAAAAGTAGCTGCAACTACTAGATTAGAAGTATCAGCAATGGTAGCAATCGGATCATATGCCTTGACCGCTGCCCCTTTTTCAACTTCGACACTGAGTACCGTACCGCTAAAAGGAGCCCCTAACGAAGACTTGCTGACCTGCTCCTCTAGATCCGTCAACTCCTGCCTCTGTTCTTCAAACGTTATGACCGCTTCTTCATACTCGACAGGATCCATTTCTTCCTTTTTACGAAGCGTCTCTTTCATCTGCACTTCCGATTTACGAATTTGTAATTTCTTTTGACGAATTTGTTTGTTAATTTCCTCTACATCAAGCACAGCAATTTGCTGTCCGGCCTTTACCTTATCTCCAGGTTTCACGTAGAGTTCCTTTACATGCATGCCATCGAGTGTAAAATAAGCCTTCTCTTCGCGCTGACTCATCAGCTTACCCGAACCTGACACTTTGGTTTCAATCGTCTCGGTTCTCACTTCATACTCCGGTTTTTTGGAGATGGTTGGCGGTGTAATAGGCGGAAGAACTTCTTCTTCTGGCTCAGCCGGCAGTAGGGAACAGCCTGTCAATGAAAGACTAAGCGTTCCGATCAAAATAAACTGGGTCCATCGTTTGCCCGTCATAGGCAGGTGCTTGTTATGTAATAAATTTGCCGTCCACCATCTCGTAAACATGGTCTGCAACCTCCAAAATCGTAGGATCATGTGTCGTCATACAGATGCTGACGTTTTCTGTCGCAATAATACTTCGAAATACAGCCATAATTTGTGCTCCCATTTTGGAGTCCAGCTCGGCAGTAGGTTCGTCAGCTAAAAGCAGTTTCGGTCTGTGCGCAATAGCTTTGGCAATAGCGACACGTTGTTGTTCCCCGCCAGACAGTTCAAAAGGTCTGTGTTTCGCTCGCTTCGTCAAACCTACGAGTTCTAGACAATAAGCGACACGCTGGTTCCATTCTCCTTTGGGAACACCTGCCATACGAAGCGACAGCTCTACATTCTCCCAAGCAGATAATAGAGGCATCAATGCATAGGCTTGGAAAATAAAGCCGATCTCCTGACGTCTCATGCGAGTGCGGAAAGCATCTCCTGCTTCATGTAGTCCTCTCCCATCAAAATAAATCTCACCGCTCGTCGGCTGATCCAGTCCTCCAAGCATATTGAGAAGGGTTGTCTTTCCTGAACCTGAACGACCTTTCAACATGACCAGCTGTTCTGGCTGCACTTCCATATTAATTCCTTTAAGTACGTGAATCGCTCTTCCACCCGTTTCAAAACTTCGGTGTACTTCGTTTACTTGTAGAACAGGACCTTTGGGCATCTCTTCCTCATGACCTAATTCTGCATCCATCATGGGCTCATCCTTAATAAGAGCTTGTTCCTGTTCAACCGTCATCTTTGTCTCTTCCGTTTCCGAATCACTGTGTCTTTTGACTTTTCGAAAGGGTATTCGAATCATAACTCGCCCCCCAAGCAAACAAGGAAATTAATAGAATATAATTCCAATTATTTCTATCCTGCATTATAAACGACATGAATAAGGAAGAAGTTACAACCTTTTAAAGATATTTCTAGAATTTTGGCGTAAAAAAAGAGCGCCCACTTCAAGGGACACTCTTTATCTTTCATTTGTATCATTCGAATTTATATTTCGAAAGGGTGTAAGTTTGCTAGATTCCGAACGAAGATGGATCTTCTCTCCAAGAGCGAAGGAGCGCCAAATCTTCTTCGGCAATAGTCCCTTCACGCAGTGCAACTTCGATAAGTGCAGTATAATTGGACAAACTTTGAAGCGGTATTCCTGCTTCTTCAAAAGCATTTGTCGCACGATCTAGCTGATAGCTGAAAATTGCGAGTACTGCCAGTGCCTCTGCCCCAGCTTCTTGTACAGCCTTCGCTGCTTTCAAGGAGCTACCTCCTGTTGAGATCAGATCTTCGATGACAATTACTTTTTGTCCTTCTTTTACTAAACCTTCGATCAGGTTCTCCTTACCATGACCTTTTGCTTTGTCACGGATATAGATCATCGGTAGTCCCAGTTTTTGAGCCACAAAAGCGGCATGAGGAATTCCTGCCGTTGCCGTTCCTGCAATCACTTCTGTCTCTGGATACTGCTCACGAATTACCGCAGCAAACGATTCAGCAATTAGATCACGAATTTCAGGATAAGACATCGTTAAACGATTATCACAGTAGATTGGAGATTTAATTCCAGATGTCCAGGTAAAAGGCTGGTTCGGACGAAGCGCTACCGCCTCGATGTTTAATAGTTTGGAAGCGAGTTTCTCAGGGATACTTGTTAGGTTTGTCATTAGTTCATCATCTCCTCAATGATTTGCTGTGCCGCTTCACGCGGATTTGCAGATTCAGTAATGGGTCTGCCCACTACGATAAAATGGCTGCCGCCAGAAATAGCTTGTCCTGGTGTCATTACTCTAGACTGATCTCCCATACGGCTACCTGCTGGCCGGATACCTGGCGTAACCGTGTAAAAATCTGCTCCACAGGCTTCGCTTATTGCCTTTACTTCCAGGGGAGAAGCGACTACTCCATGTAGTCCTGCTTCCTTAGCAAGCTTCGCATAACGCACCACAGTGTCCTCTACTTCACCAGGAATGCCGATTTCTTCGTTCATGGTGCTGCGGTCTGTGCTTGTGAGCTGAGTGACAGCAATAATTGTAGGCAGATTAAGGTCTTCCTCTTCTGCTGCCTGCTTTGCACCTGCAAGAGCTGCAGACATCATTTCTTTCCCTCCTGCAGCGTGAACATTAAACATATCCACACCAAGACGAGTTACGCTGTGTGAACCGCCTCGAACGGTGTTGGGAATATCGTGCATTTTCACATCAAGAAAGACAGAGTAACCTTTCTCCTTGAGTTCCTTAACAAACTCGGGACCTGCTGCATAAAACAGCTGCATGCCCACTTTCATGTAACATGGAATACCTTCCAGTTCCTGTGTGAGTTTTCTTGCTTTCTCTACATCAGGGTAATCCAAAGCAACCATGAGTCTTCCAGCCATTTGTTTGTATTCTGGTGTCATTTAACGAGCCACACTCCTTTGCGTTTTTATCCGTGATAAAGGACATCAAGTCCAGCCCACTTGCTCGGGCCGACCGATGTCCTCTTGTAGAATTCACTCTAATCTATGCGGATTAGCGGTTGAAAGCTGGCATTGATTCCGAGGAGAAGTTAATGGTCTCCAACATTTGCAGGAGCGCACGTACTGTATCCAGGGAAGTCATACATACAACACCGTTTTCTACCGCTTCACGGCGGATACGGAATCCGTCACGCTGCGGCGTTTTACCTTTAGTCAGTGTATTAAAGACAAAGTTTGCTTCACCTGTCCGGATCATATCCAGAATGTTTGGCGTACCTTCGCTTAGTTTATTCACAGTTTGGACAGGAATACCTGCTTCTGTTAAGGCTTCAGCTGTACCACCTGTAGCAATGATTTTGTAACCAAGTTTATAGAATCCGCCAAGCAGGGAAACTGCTTCATCCTTATCCTTGTCAGCCACAGTAGCAATGATAGCACCGGAGGAAGGAATTTTCATTCCTGCACCAATCAAGCCTTTGTAAAGTGCTTTCGCATAAAGAACATCACGGCCCATAACTTCACCCGTTGATTTCATTTCCGGACCAAGTGTTGGTTCCACACGGCGCAGTTTTGCAAAAGAGAACACCGGTACTTTGACCGAAACATGATCACTTTCTGGCCATAGACCATCGACATAGCCTTGATCTGCTAGTTTTTTACCTAGGATCGCTTGAGTAGCAAGGTTCGCCATTGGGATACCCGTTACTTTGCTCAGGAACGGTACTGTTCTTGAGGATCTTGGATTTACTTCGATTACGTATACTTCATCTTGATAGATAACGAACTGGATGTTTACAAGTCCGATCGTTTTCAGTTCTTTGGCAATGTTGATCGTAATATTCACGACTTTTTCTTTCAGATGCGGTTCCAGATGTTGCGGAGGGTATACCGCAATGGAGTCACCCGAGTGAACCCCTGCGCGTTCCACATGCTCCATAATTCCTGGAATAAGAACGGTTTCTCCGTCACAGATCGCATCTACTTCTACCTCTTTACCAAGCATATAACGGTCAATCAGTACCGGATGGTCTGGATTGATTTTCACTGCTTGTTCCATATAGCTCAGTAGTTCACTGTCAGAGTATACGATCTCCATTGCACGTCCACCAAGTACGTACGACGGACGAACCAGTACAGGGTAACCTATACCTTGTGCAGTGACTACCGCATCATCTACGGTGGTTACTGTTTTGCCCAGAGGCTGTGCAATCGCAAGTCTGGACAGCAGTGCTTCAAATTTCTTACGATCTTCTGCTTCATCGATGCTTGCAAGGTCCGTTCCGAGAATTCTCACGCCTGCATCTGCAAGTGGTGCAGCTAGGTTAATAGCCGTTTGACCACCAAACTGTACAATGACGCCTACCGGTTTTTCCTGTTCAATGACGTTCATTACATCTTCAAAGAACAACGGTTCAAAGTAGAGTCGATCTGACGTGTTAAAGTCCGTCGATACTGTCTCTGGATTGTTGTTAATAATAACTGCTTCGTATCCAGCAGCCTGGATAGCCCATACTGCATGTACAGTAGAGTAGTCAAACTCAATTCCTTGTCCGATACGAATTGGGCCGGAACCAAGTACTACAATCTTCTCTTTAGAAGACGGAATTACTTCATTCTCTGTTTCATAGCTAGAGTAGTAGTAAGGAGTGATCGCTTCAAACTCAGCAGCACATGTATCTACCATTTTGTAGACTGGACGAAGCTGCATTCCTTCGCGCATCTCGCGTACTTCTTTCTCTGTAGTGAACGATTCTCCCGGTTGCCCTTCAGCGCGAATCTCCGCAATGGAACGATCCGTGAAGCCCATGCGTTTTGCTTGATAGAGCATTTCTCTGCTCAGTTCTTTTTCTGAACGAATCTGATCTTCAAATTTGATGATACCTTCGATCTTATCAAGGAACCACCAGTCAATTTTGGTCAGATCCTGGATCTCTTGAAGTGTATAACCACGGCGGAACGCTTCCGCTACGAGGAACATACGCTCATCGTCCGGTTTGATAAGGCGTGTTCTTAGCACTTCGTCTTCCAGCAGAGCCGCTTCTTTCAAATGAATGCGATGCGCTCCGATTTCAAGCGAGCGAACGGCTTTGTGAATTGATTCTTCAAAGGTACGGCCAATGGCCATTACTTCGCCCGTTGCTTTCATCTGTGTACCAAGTTTCCGGTTCGCAGAAACAAATTTATCAAATGGCCAGCGCGGAATTTTACTTACGATGTAATCCAGCGTAGGCTCGAAGAATGCATAGGTTTGACCCGTTACCGGGTTAATAATTTCATCAAGTGTGTATCCCATTGCAATTTTAGCTGCCATCTTGGCAATCGGATAACCCGTTGCTTTAGACGCAAGCGCGGAAGAACGGCTTACACGTGGGTTTACTTCAATTACGTAGTACTGGAAGCTTTGTGGGTCCAGTGCAAATTGAACGTTACATCCGCCTTCGATATTAAGCGCACGAATGATTTTGAGTGATGCAGAACGCAGCATTTGATATTCACGGTCTGACAGTGTTTGGCTCGGTGCAACTACAATACTGTCTCCTGTATGAACGCCAACCGGGTCAAAGTTTTCCATGTTACATACGACGATGCAGTTGTCATTCGCATCACGCATAACTTCATATTCAACTTCTTTCATGCCGGCAATGCTTTTCTCAACCAAACATTGTCCAATCGGGCTGTAACGTAGACCGGAAGCAACCGTCTCACGAAGTTCTTCTTCTGTCGCACAAATCCCGCCGCCTGTTCCGCCTAGCGTATAAGCAGGGCGAACAATAATCGGGTAACCAATTTCATTAGCAAAATCTAGAGCTTCATTGAGTGTCGTTACAATCACACTCTCAGGTACCGGTTGATCCAGTTCACGCATCAGATCGCGGAACAGATCACGGTCTTCCGCTTTCTCAATGGAAGTAAGCTGCGTACCGAGAAGCTTCACGTTCTCGCTCTCCAGAACTCCTGCACGAGCCAATTCTACCGCCATATTAAGACCCGTTTGACCGCCAAGCGTTGGAAGCAGTCCATCTGGACGCTCCTGACGAATGATTTGTGTTACAAAATCGAGTGTAATTGGCTCGATGTATACTTTGTCTGCCATATTGCTGTCTGTCATGATGGTTGCAGGGTTGCTGTTAATCAGAACAACTTCCACGCCTTCTTCTTTGAGCGCTTGACATGCTTGTGTTCCGGCATAGTCAAACTCTGCTGCCTGACCGATAACGATCGGACCGGAGCCAATAACAAGAATTTTCTTGAGGTCTGTATTTTTCGGCATGTTAATTTGCTCCTTTCACTGCTGCGGCAAGTACGGCTTGGCGCGCTTTTTTCGGATGATTTAGTTTGTGTTCACGAATCATATCAATAAAACGGTCGAACAAGTATGAATTATCTTGTGGTCCTGGTGCTGCTTCCGGATGATATTGTACAGAAAATGCCGGATATTTCTTATGTTTTAAACCTTCAACGGTTTTATCATTGTTGTTGATATGTGTAATTTCCAGGTCCGTGCCTTTGATAGACTCTTCATTTACGGTATACCCATGGTTCTGAGATGTAATGAAACAACGTCCTGTTTCCAGTTCTTTGACCGGATGATTTCCACCACGGTGACCAAATTTCAGTTTCTCTGTATCCGCACCTGCTGCTAGTGCAAACAGCTGGTGACCAAGGCAGATCCCGAAGATTGGATATTCACCTAGCAGTTCGGAGATCATTTTCACTGCATGAGGAACATCTTTCGGATCCCCAGGGCCGTTGGACAGCTGAATGCCGTCTGGATTCAGTTTGCGGATTTCATCTGCTGTCGTATCGTGTGGAACCACCACTACGTCACAACCACGTTTGTTCAGTTCACGCAAGATCCCTGTTTTTGCACCATAGTCCAGAACTACGATTCGCTCGCCAATGCCTGGGCTGCTGTATACGTGCTGAGTTGAAGTCAGCGGCACTTGATTGCGCAGCTCTTCGATCGTTGTATCTGTCATCATTTCCAGCAGTTCTTCAACCGGCTTGGAGCCTGTAGTCAGAATCCCTTTCATCGTTCCTTGATGACGAATACGGCGTGTCAGCATCCGTGTATCAATGTCGCTGATTCCTACAATTCCGTACTCTTTCAAGAGTGTATCTACGCTGTATTCAGCACGCCAGTTACTTGGTACCGGCTCATGGCGACGTGTGACAAACCCATGAACATAAGGGCGGATGGATTCAAAATCATCCCGAGTAATCCCATAGTTTCCGATCAGCGGGTACGTCATGGTTACGATTTGACCGCAGTAAGAAGGATCAGATAGCACCTCTTGGTAGCCTGTAATTCCTGTATTAAAAACGACTTCACCTGTTGTTTCTCCTTCAGCTCCGAAAGCTCTTCCGGTGAACAATGTGCCGTCTTCTAGTAACAATCTTGCTTGTGCCTGCATCCACTCTCACTCCTTAAAGTTGTCTTACATCAATTTTGGTTTATATATAAGCCCTTATAAAAGGGCTCTTTTATTCGTTGTTAGCCGTAATCGGGTTTACTTAGCTCAATGTTGAATCGGAATATACTTTCTTACCGTCAACAAAGGTCATCACAGGCCAGCCTGTAAGTTTCCATCCTGTAAATGGAGTATTGCGTCCCTTTGTAGCAAACTCATTTGGATCAACTGCACGCTCTGTGCTGAGGTCAATGACCGTAATATCAGCGGGTGCACCTTCCTCTAGGCGTCCAGTATCCAGGCGGAACACGCGAGCCGGTTCAGCTGTCATCTTTTCTACCAAGAAAGATAGGCTCCATTTTCCTGTTGCTACAAACTTCGTATAGAGCAGCGGAAACGCTGTTTCAAATCCGACGATGCCGAATGGTGCCAGCTCCATTCCTTTTGCTTTTTCTTCCTCGCTGTGTGGTGCATGATCCGTAACAACCATATCCAGTGTTCCATCCTCAAGCCCTTGAATACAAGCTTCTACATCACGGCGTGAGCGCAGTGGAGGATTCATTTTCCAGTTAGCATCCAGACCTGGGATATCTTCATCCGCTAGAATCAGATGGTGCGGACATACCTCAGCAGTTACTTTGATTCCAATCTTTTTGGCGTCACGGATGAGACGAACGGATTGCTCTGTGCTTACGTGACATACATGATAATGTACGCCTGTTGCTTCAGCGAGTAGAATATCGCGTCCAACATGGATGGCTTCGGATTCATTCGGAATACCTTTCAGACCATGTTTCTCAGCAAAAGCACCTTCTGCTACACATGCTCCTTCAACCAAGGAGTTGTCTTCGCAGTGAGCAATAACCGGCATATCCATCGCAGCTGCTTTGTTCATTGCATCTTTCATCATTTGAGCGCTTTGTACACCGACTCCGTCATCGGTAAATCCGATAGCGCCTGCTGCTTTGAGTGCTTCAAAATTAGTCAGCTCGCGTCCGAGTTCATTTACTGTAATTGCTGCGTATGGAAGAACTTTAGCAAGACCTGCTTCCTTTGCTTTATCCAGTACCAGTTGTACCGTTTCTGGATCGTCCGTTACCGGTCTTGTGTTCGGCATGCAAGCGATGGTTGTAAATCCGCCTTTTACAGCAGAACGGCTGCCTGATTCAATTGTTTCTTTATGTTCAAATCCTGGCTCTCTTAAATGTACGTGCATATCAATCAGACCAGGAACAACGAGTTTGCCTTCTACATCAATTTCTTCAATTTTTACATCGCCAGGGTTTGTTCCTTCTTCAGCAAACAGGGTGAAACCCACGTTCACATCAAGTATGCTTAAAATTTTCCCTTCGGAAATGACAATGTTCTTTTGTTCGAGTTCCCCATCCTTATTCAGTACACTTGCATTTTTAATCATTTGTAACATGTAATATCCTCCGCTCCGATCCGTCAAACTGTTTAATAAGAATGACGACATCTCCGATTATTGTGTGTTTTGACTTTTCGCAACTTGTGATCAGCCGACGCTTTTCTCGAGTATCTTCTATTATAGAAGTAAGGCTCTTTCCATAACTGCCATTCGGATAGGAACCCCATTCGCCATTTGCGGGAAGATCCGGGATGCCGGACTTTCAACTACTGCATCGTCAATCTCTACATTCCGGTTTACCGGAGCAGGATGCATAATGATCGTATTTGGATTAAGTTTTGTTGCGCGATCTTCCGTAAGTCCATACTTCTCGCGATATTCATCAGCCTTCATATCGATCCCTTTATCATGACGCTCTAGTTGAACACGAAGCATCATAACAACGTCTGCCTTCAGCGCTTCCTCTAAGGTAGTGTATGGAGCCAGTGTTTCGAGCTCAGGGGCTTTCATACTCTCTGGTGCACAGAAGCTTACGTTCGCGCCAAATTTTTGGAGTGCGTACAGATTGGATCGTGCCACTCTGCTATGTTTGATGTCTCCGATGATCGAGACGTTTAGTCCGCGTAACTCACCGAATGTTTGACGCATGGTGTATAGGTCAAGAAGTGCTTGTGTTGGGTGTTCATTATTTCCGTCCCCTGCATTTACAAGCGGTACCTTTACTTTCTCAGCAAGCTCTTGTAGAACGCCTTGCGGTTTCAAGCGGATAACACCTGCATCTATTCCCATGGATTCCAGCGTACGAACGGTGTCGTAGATGGACTCGCCTTTCTCTACGCTTGATGCTGCTGCAGCAAAGTTCAGTACTTCCGCACCTAACCTTTTCTCTGCCATTTCGAAGGAAAACCTTGTCCGTGTGCTATTCTCAAAAAACATATTCGCTACGAATTTGGAAGCCAGTATCGGATTCAGTTTCTCGGTCTCCGCATCAAATTGAGCTGCCCGATTCAAAATGGATTCAATTTCGCTTGCGCTTAGTTCTTTTAGACCGAGTAAACTCCGCTCTTTAATGCTTTTCGCTGTAATCATCATACTTCTTCCCTCCGGTTCTGAATGGTGACTTGATCTACGCCGTCAATTTCTTTCAGAGCTACATCAATCAGTTCCGTTCGTGAGGAAGGTACGTTTTTACCGATAAAATCGGGCCTTACCGGAAGCTCCCGGTGACCTCGATCGGCCAGTACAGCGAGCTGGATCATTTGCGGCCGTCCACTGTCCATCAGCGCGTCCATTGCCGCTCTTATGGTGCGGCCTGTGTATAGTACATCGTCAAACAAAATTACTTTTTTATTATGAATGACTTCTTTCAGTTGTTTCTGAATAGCTTCATTCTTCTCGATGCTTCCTTCTGTATTGCGGTCATCCCGGTAAGGCGTAACATCTAGGTCAATACAAGGGACTTTCTTTCCTTCAATCTCTTCAATCTTAGATGCGATTCGTTCTGCCAAATATACTCCTCTTGTACGAATGCCGACCAAGATACAGTCATCGATTCCTTTGTTCTTCTCAAGTATTTCGTGTGCAATCCGCGTAAGTGCTCTGCGAATCCCAATCTCATCCATAATGACATGTGCGTCTGTGCTCATGTGCTGTGAACCTCCTCCTGGATTTCCCTTTCTACCAGTGGTCCCGTGAAGAGATAAAAAAAGACTCCCTGCCGTTAAATCATGGCAAGGAGTCTTAAAACCGCGGCAGCGCACGCCGGGTTAATAAGCTCTAAGGACAGACCGAAACAAAAGCCGCAGCTTCGCCCGGGTCCAATCACGTTACCTTGCCAGTCTCACGGGACTGATTTAAAGGTGCTATTCATGTAATTTGCTTGATGTTAACCTCTCTGGATTAATCAAGTTTCAAACAAATTTTCGTCGTCATGAATTATGACAGAAAGCTTATCCTCTGTCAACACCTTAGCATATGAAGAGTTTCTCAGCATATCCATTTATACATTTCACACATGTCGTTATGCATTTTTAATGCTCTTATTTTTATAATTATACGATATATATGTATAAATATCCATTGTTTTTTTATTTTTCGCACAAAAAAAGAACCTGGAAACACCAGGTTCTTATCTAAGTTCATATTTGATTCGTAATTAATCATTTCGTAAATGATTCTAGTGATCGTCTTTTGCCAATCTTTTAAAGAGAAATGTAATCCCAACAAATCCTAAGACAATAATAACGGCAATCATCGCGATAAATTCCATCAGTAACGTCCCCCTATTCGATATCTTTGACTATATTGTACCTTGATTTCTTTCTTTATGCGGATCTAACCTTGACAATAATATGAAACATCATTTGAGTCTTAAGAAAAATAGACGAGACCTGATAGGTCCCGTCCATGATCCACAATGATTACAACCATTCAAATTATTAGAAAAATTAAAATTCGAACTCTACGTCACTCAGGCGACGCTTAATTTCTCCGATAACTCGTTTTTCTTCTTCTTCCCCTTTCGCTTCAAACGTAACAGAGAAACGTACAAAGTTACCTGCATCATCCCAAGGTACAGAGGAGATCAGCTTTTCACGAATAAGGAATTGAGAGAACTCTTCACCCGACTCAAATCGACGTCCGCCTTTTACCCCTTTTGGAGCTTCTACATATAGGAAGAAGGAACCTTTCGGTTTCTCTGCTCTGAATCCAAGTTCATTCAGTGCTTCCACTAATATGTTATGACGACGAGAATACTTCTCTGCAATTTTCTCTGTAATTTCTGGATGAGATAAGCCATATGCAGCAGCTTTTTGAATCGCAATAAACTGACCGGAGTCATTGTTATCCTTAATATCACTGAATGCTTTTACAACAAGCGGATTACCTGCTACAAAGCCAATACGCCATCCAGTCATATTATAAGATTTGGATAAGGAGTGAAGTTCAACCCCTACATCCTTCGCACCAGGTACGGATAGGAAACTCAGTGGCTTCATACCGTCATAAGTAAGTGCAGCGTAAGGAGCATCATGTACAACGATTACGTTGTACTTCTTAGCCCACTCTACAACTTCTGTAAAAAATTCAGGGGTTGCACTTGCACCCGTTGGGTTATTCGGATAGTTCAAATATAACAGCTTCGCACGGTGTGCAATTTCTTCTGGGATAGATGTAAGATCCGGCAAGAAGTTATTTTCCTTCGTTAGCTGAACATTGAACACTTCTCCGCCCAAATACTTGGTGTGTGTTCCAAGAACGGGGTAGCCTGGTACTGTCAGAATCGCCACATCACCTGGGTTAATGAATACAGATGGCATCATAGCAAGTGCTGGTTTGGAACCGATGGAGTGAACAACTTCCGATACAGGATCAATTCCTTGTACACCGAATACTTCTTCCAAATATTTAGCTGCGGCTTCCTTGAATTCAGGAATTCCGTTATCAGCATAACCGCGGTTTTCAGCCTTAGCTGCTTCTTCAGCAAGCTTGGCCACAATACCCGCGTCTGCCATCTCATCCGGCTCACCTACGCCAAGGTCAATCAGTTCGATATCTGGAAAATCTTTTTTCGCTGCTTGTTTCGCGCGTTTAATTTTTTCGAATTTATAGATGTTCGTGTCTTTACCATAATTAGCACCGCCGATCCGATCGGCAAAACTGTTTTGAATGTAAGTTTCTTGATATTTTTCAGTACTCATAATAGTATTTCATCTCCTCTTGTAACGAATTTCTCCATGTATAAATATGAAGGATCTTATACCTTAAAGCCATGGACTAAACACCCGATCATTTGCACTATCGTTTTGTGCTCTTCTTGCTATTCCTAATGAATATATACCCAAAGTCAGGGGTTTCAAGCTTTTCTTGCAGTTTGCACAAAACCACTATTAAATATGAATAATGCAATAAAAAAAGAGCCGCCTCAGCGACTCTCTTTTAGATCCAGCTTATTAACAAAATAGATGTTCCTGTTATCTGCTTCGCAAAGAAGCTAGAACATTTTCCATATCTTGCGGTAATGGAGCGGTAAACTCCATTTGTTCTCCGGTATCAGGATGTACAAAACCAAGCGTTTGGGCATGAAGTGCCTGACCATTCATCTTAATTCCCTTATTCCGCCCATACATCGGATCGCCAACGAGAGGATGACCGATAAACTTCATATGCACCCGGATTTGATGCGTACGGCCTGTCTCCAGTTTCAGTTCCAGCAGCGTATAATCACCAAGACGCTCCATCACTGAGAAGTGGGTCACTGCTTCCTTGCTGTTACGCTCGGTTACCGTGTACATTTTGCGGTCATTTGTGTCACGTCCAATGGGAGCATCCACCGTTCCCTGATCATGTTGTACATGTCCATGTACCAGAGCGATATAACGACGATTCACGCTATGCTCCTTCAGCTGAGCCGCAAGTGAAGCGTGAGCCTTATCATTTTTGGCCGCCATCAGAAGACCTGATGTATCCTTATCAATCCGATGAACAATGCCGGGACGCAGCTCGCCGTTAATACCTGAAAGGTCTTTGCAGTGATACATCAAGGCATTCACAAGGGTTCCCGAAGTATGACCAGGTGCCGGATGTACCACGAGTCCTCTTTGTTTGTTTACTACGATTACGCTTGCATCCTCATATACAACATTCAGTGGGATGTCTTCCGGTATAATTTCGACCGCAGCCGGCTCAGGAATGGTAACCACAATGCGGTCACCCTCATTAAGCTTATAGTTCGACTTCACTTTTGTTCCATTCACGGTAACATGTCCATCTGCAATCCACAATTGAACCTGGGAGCGCGAGACGTCATCCATGCTTTCCGTAATATATTTATCAATTCGTTCCTTGGCAAAATCAGCAGTGACGGTCCACTCCTGGATGTCCTGAGCAGATTCTTGTTCGGACCGATCTGTCATTATTATTCCTTCCCTTCTTGTTGACCTTCACGTTGTTTTTCTCTTCTTGATTCGAGCAATGTGTCGAGGATAATAAGAGCAACCCCAATAACGATAGCAGAATCAGCAACGTTAAAGATCGGAAACGTATAGCTTCCAAAATTAAATTTAAAGAAATCAACCACTTCTCCCATGAGCAAGCGATCCAAAAAATTACCAATGGCTCCTGCAAGAACTAGTGATAAAGCTAGTGGAAGCAATTTGTCTGGCTGGGATTTGATTTTCTGGATGTACCATACTAGCGCACATACCACAATAATTGTAACTACAATGAAAAACCATCGTTGATCCTGAAGAATTCCAAAAGCTGCGCCCCGGTTACGATGAGAAGTAATGTAGAAAAAGTCTCCGATAACCGACACATGCTCACCCAGTTCCAATCTTGTCTTAATGAGCCATTTACTTCCTTGATCCACCAGAAAAACAATAAATGCAATAACGTAATAGATCACTGTGTTTTTGTCACTCCGTTCTTGTCTTTTACCATTCCATGGGTAATGCCTTATTTATTGTAGCATAACCGCTGGAACAGCGTCTATTTGAACTCATGGAGAATAACACACACACCGATTATGCAAAATCCACCTTCTCTAAAACCTAAGCTTTTTGTGCAATCTATACAGACAACGAGAACAGTTTACTTATTAACTTTTGAAAACGTTAGTAACATGTAAAGGAGCATTGACGCCCATGACGCATCTTAGCAAGCAAGAAATGGAAAGTTTGCGCAAGCAGCTTCTTGAGCAGAAAAAAGACATTGAGCATCGTGACAAAGAGTTTGATCATTACGGACTGAGTGGTTCCATGCGTTTTGAAGTTGGAGAACTTAGTACAATTGATAACCATCCAGGTGATGTAGGTACTGAAATGTTCGAACGAGCGAAAGACATCTCGCTAAACGAACACGATGAATTCATGCTTGAACGTATTGAGACAGCTTTGAATCATATGGAGGAAGGAGATTACGGTGTTTGTGCCGTATGCGGTAAATCCATTCCTTATGAACGATTAGAAGCTGTACCTTATACGATTTATTGCAGAGAACATGCCCCAGAATCAAAAGTAACGCATGACCGACCGGTGGAAGAAGAGTTTCTCACACCTCCATTTGGCAGAACCAGTCTTGATGAAGTAGATACCCAAAATGGCTTTGACGGCGAAGATGCCTGGCAAATTGTTGAAAGCTGGGGTAACTCTAATTCTCCTGCGCTGGCCGAAAGCAATAATGTAGATGATTACAATGCGATGTATATTGAAGCCTCAGAAGAAATTGACGGATGCGTGGAAGCGTATGAAAGCTTTTTGGCTACCGATATCTATGGGCAGAATGTCTCTGTCGTACGAAATAAACAGTACCGCAAATACCTCGAGGACCATGAAGGCATGAGTATCCTTGAACCGGATGTGATTCCGGAAGATGAATAAGTAAGACCATTCCTATTTCATCAGGACCGCAGTAAGTGTTAGATCGTATCCAGTTCCAGTTGTCTTTGTACAATACGTACAATATCAGCAATGTAATCTCCAACGATCGGCAGATTTAATGCCCCAAGTATTTGAAGGAGATAAATGATCGTTGCAGCAAAAAAAGTAAATCCAATAGCGATTCCGACACCTCTTGCCGTTCCTGAAAGGATATTAAGCCAGATTAACCTTAAAGGTCTGTTCAAGAGCTGCGTATAGTCAGCAATCCTTGATTTCTCAAGACTAAGAGCCAGTTTGTGCAGCATACCATGCATCTCATCAATTTGCTGATTAAGCTGTTTTAATTCTTCCGATGGTTTTTCATTAGTGGTCATCGCTTAAGGCCTTATCCTTTCTGTCCTATCCTAGGATCAAAAAAAGCGGAAACGAGCCAGTGGAAAGTTTCATCCTTTCCCTCAGGCTCGTTTTCACATGCAGTTCTATGCTATTATATCCGCTTCAAAGCTTTATTAGCCTAAACAATACCGATCTTATGAGATTTTAACTCCGATCGTTTTGGAACCAGCTTCTACTTTTTCCATGTCATCAGCAGTACCGAAAGAAATATCTGTCACCAGTACGTTCTCACGAAGTACATCTTCAAATGACTCAATTGCTGCTTTCAACTCATCATCTACATCAAGCATTAGATTGACACGTTTTTCGATAGGCAGATCTAATTTCTTCCTAGTGTCCTGAACGGCACGAACGACCTCGCGAACCAAACCTTCCTGCTCAAGCTCAGGTGTAATCTCCGTATTCAGTGCAACCGTCAAACCGTAACCAGAAGCCGCTGCAAATCCTTCTTTTGCTTTTTTCTCGATAAGCAACTCTTCACTTGTCACCTGAAGTTCGTTTCCTTCCAGCGATACGATATTGAACTCACCTGATTCTACAACGGCGCGTGTCTCTTCTGCTGTCATTCCTTTAAAATGATTTTGCAGGAAACCTACGTTTTTACCGTATTTTTTACCCGCCACTTTAAGGTTCAGTTTCAATGAGAAATCTACAAATCCGCTGTCACTTGTTTCCACGTCAATGTTCTTCACATTGATCTCTTCCTTGATGATCTCCTCATATCCAGGTAGATCAAAGTCTTGATCCAAAGATACGATAAGCGCAGACAAAGGTTGACGAGTCTTGATTCCTGTCTCATTTCGAACGTTCCGAGCCAATTCAACGACGTTGCGTGCCGTTTCCATATCTTGCTCGAGCTTCTCATCGATCAGAGTAGGATCAGCTACTGGATAATCAGTAAGATGAACACTTCCTTTACCGCCTAAGTTACCATACACGTCTTCCGACAACATCGGAGTAAATGGAGCCATCAGTTTGGACAAGGTAAGCAATACTTGGGTAAGAGTACCGTACGCAGCTAGTTTGTCTTCACTAAGACCACTGCCCCAGAAACGATCACGGGAACGGCGGATGTACCAGTTACTCAGCTCATCCACGAATACTTCGATTGATTTCGCAGCGTTCAGGAAATCATTAACTTCAAGCCCTTTGCGAACTTTCGCAATCAGCGAGTTAAGACGTGATAGAACCCAGCGATCCAGTTTATTATCAGAACCGTTAAACGGATGTTGTTCTGGGTCGTATCCATCAATATCGGCATATAGCGCAAGGAATGCATGCGTATTTACGATTGTATCAATGACTTTGGATTTTGCTTCACCTACGATGCCTTTGGAGAATCGCTTACTGTTCCACGGAGCACTGTCAGCTAGAAGAGCCCAGCGGAATGCATCCGTACCATACTCATCGATGATTTCCCAAGGATCAATGACATTTCCTTTGGATTTAGACATCTTCTGCCCATTCTCATCAAGGATATGTCCGGTTGCCATGACTGCTTTGTAAGGAGCTTTACCCGTAAACAAGGTGGATACTGCAAGTAAGCTGTAGAACCATCCCCGAGTTTGGTCAATTCCTTCACAGATCATGTCCGCAGGATATTGCTGTTCAAAAGTTTCTTTATTTTCAAAAGGATAATGATGCTGTGCAAACGGCATTGATCCGCTATCAAACCATACATCAATTACTTCTGAGGTTCTTTCCATCACACCATTCTCACAGTGTGTACAATGTACTTTCACTTCATCTACGTAAGGTTTGTGAAGCTCCAAATCCTTGCTCACTTCACCTACCGCATGTTTACGAAGTTCTTCATGGCTGTGCGGTGCAAATTGTCCTCCACAGTCCTGACATACCCATACATTCAGCGGTGTACCCCAGTAGCGATTCCGGCTGATGTTCCAGTCTACTAAATCCTCGAGGAATTTACCGAAACGTCCATCACGAACGTGAGCCGGGTACCATTCCACCGTATTGTTATTTGCGATCAGCTGATCTTTAACAGCGGTTGTTTCAATAAACCAACTGTCCATCGCATAGTATAGCAGTGGGGATTTACAACGCCAGCAGAACGGATAGCTGTGCTCAATTTTTTCTTTGCTATATAGTGTACCTTGTTCGGACAAATATTTAACGATATCCAGGTCGCAATCTTTTACAAAACGTCCTGCAAAATCGGTTACTTCCTCTGTATATTTCCCTTCCGAGTTCACTACACTTACAAAGCTAATTCCATTCTCACGACAAGTTTTGTAGTCATCTTCCCCGTGAGCAGGAGCCATATGAACGATACCTGTACCACTTGCATCAGTAACAAAGCTTGCTCCAACTACAACGTTTGCTTTTTCTGCTTTGATAAAATTAAATGGAGGCGTATAAGTGAGTCCAACCAGCTCCGAACCTTTTAGCGTCGAAAGAACTTCATAGTCGCCTTTCATCACTTTTTCTACCAAGTTTTTCGCAACGATGTATGTGCCGTCTTCTTGTTTCACTCGTGCATATTCCATATCCGGGTTTACTGCGAGCGCCACATGGGATGGAAGCGTCCATGGTGTTGTCGTCCAAGCCAAGATGTACTCATTACGGTCATGGAGTTTGAACTTAGCTGTCGCACTCAGGTCCTTAACATCCTCATAACCTTGAGCTACTTCATGGGAACTAAGCGTTGTCTGACAGCAAGGACAATACGGGCTAACACGGTGTCCACGATAGAGAAGTCCTTTGTCATGAATGGTCGCCAGAATGTTCCATACACTCTCGATATAATTGTTATCGAGCGTAACATAAGGATGATCCAGATCTGTCCAGTAACCGATCCCCTCAGTCAGTTCACGCCATTTATGTTCATATTCGAACACGCTAGCTTTGCATTTCTTGATAAAAGCTTCTACACCATAATTTTCGATTTCATGTTTACCGTTAATGCCGAGCTGCTTCTCCACACCAAGCTCAACGGGCAGACCATGAGTATCCCATCCTGCTTTACGTACGACACGATAGCCGTTCATCGTTTGATAGCGACCTACAAAATCTTTAATAACGCGGCCGAGCACGTGACCAATATGGGGAGCGCCGTTTGCTGTAGGAGGTCCCTCATAGAGAACGTAGTTGGGCTTACCTTCACGATTCTCAATCGATTTTTTGAATGTATCTTCCGCATTCCATTTACTGAGGATTCGCTGCTCGCGAGCGCGAGCTTTTTCTTTGACATCGACTCGTTTCATTTTCATACTTCCTTTCTTTTTTGACGCATTCCTATATTTAAGAAAATAAAAAAAGCCTCATCCCCAAAAGGGACGAGACTGTTCTCGCGTTACCACCCTAGTTCCATCTCTAGTCCGCTCGCACTAACCGTTAACAGTTATTACGTACAGATACAAAGAGATAGCTCTCTAATCCTTATTAAGCTTCCATAAGGAGCCGTTATAACGTTCGGCTTACGGTATCAGCTTATTTGCATCTACATCACACACTAAAGTGACCTCATGCTTTCGGCTTCACTTCTCCGGGAGGATATTCAGTCATGACCTGTTCATTGGCTTGCACCAACCGCCAACTCTCTGAGAACAATCTTCATAACGTACTGGTTCCCATCATCAAAAAAAGATATGAAATTCATATAAGAATATTTATAGCTTCTTTCATGGAAAAAGTCAACCGGATCAAATCCCCATAAAATGCATCTTGATCCGTTACATAGACTTATCATATCCAAAAAAAGAAGGATTAATAAATCTCTTTCATCTCACGTTCACGCTCACGAACTTCATGCTCGCGGTTCTCCAGCGCTTCCCAACCATCTTGTGTCAACAATTCAAGCTGTGCTTCCACCAAAGTACGGAAACGTGCGCGATAGATCGAAGCCTGTTTCTTCAGCTCTTCTACCTCAAGCGAGATTTTGCGAGATTTCGACAACGCTTCATTCACGATGCGATCTGCATTCTTCTCAGCTTCCTTCACGATAAGCTGTGCTTCCTTCTTCGAATTGTTCTTCACTTCATCTGCAGCTTCTTGAGCGACGATAATCGTCTTGCTCAGTGTCTCTTCAATATTTGAAAAATGATCCAGCTTCTCCTGTACGGACAGCAGCTGGTTATTAAGTTCCTTATTCTCGCGAATAACAGCCTCGTAGTCCTTGATGACTTGATCCAGGAATTCGTTAACCTCATCCTCGTCATACCCGCGAATCCGGCGAGAGAACTCCTTATTATGTATGTCCAGCGGTGTAAGCGGCATACTGTCCACCTCCTATAATAGTAACCTCCAAAAAGAGGAGATTTATGAAACAAGAAATGATGGTGACATCTTCTGCAAATTCCATTACAAAACACACGGAATGATTACTTCTCACCATCGTAGAATAAAGATGTAATATATATCGGTATCATGATCTCCTGTCGTAATCCCTAGACCTAACTATTTCGACAAGAAAAGCTGAATTCCTGCAAAGTACTTAGACAAATTTCCCGATCTTGACGCGAAAACGTCCTTTTTTAGTAACTCCATCTATTTCCAGCACTTTAAAACGACCTAATCCTTGAACTGAAACGACATCTCCTGCCTGAAGTCCCTTCGACGGATCTTCCATCACTCGGAAGTTCACTTTACAGCGACCGGCTTTGATTGGAGTTAATATTTTGCTGCGACTAAGCCTGTACACATCACTTGCAATCCCATCCAGACGCAAAGAAGCTACCGTCAGATCCATCATCTGAAGTGAAACGTCACTCGTCCGAAGCTGATCTATTGGTAGTATATCTGTAAATACGTTCATACGATGAACCTGATGTAAGTGCATGGATAAGTAATCGGCAATTTCTTTGGCTACTACTGTGTGACACCCGTCATCAAGCACATGAATGTCTCCAATCTTACCCCTTTTGAGGCCAAGACTCAATAGAGCGCCCATATAATCCCCGTGATCGAGCTGTAGCAATTTTTGGTCCGCTGAGGTGATGGCTAGCACGACTAGCTCCATGCTCTCATCTTGTAGGTAGGCATAGTCTGGTGCGATCAATGCACGTCTACGTTCAGCAGATGCCGAACCTCCGTCCAGAATTACCTGGACGTCATTCCGGCGATTCATTAATGATTCCAAAATATAAGCCTGGCGAGGGTCAAGAAAGTCCGTCAGTTTCATCTCATGAAACTGTCCTGCACGTTCGACCCACTCCCAGGCTTTGTCTACAAAATCCCGTTCATCGGGGTGAAAATGATCGTAAACTTCTGTTTTCATTTCAAGATCACCCTGCCTTGCATATCATACGAATACATTACATATTTTTTAATGTAAACTACATAAGTAATTTTTCTAGAATAGCAATCAGCCCGGTTGCTGCATAGCGAAGAGCGATAATCGCAACGATCGGGGAGATATCAATCATACCGAAAATCGGCGGGATAAAACGCCGGAATGGCGCTAGGTATGGTTCTACGATCTTCCCTAAAATCTCTCCAAAACTACTCTCCCGCGCATTGGGCAACCAAGACATTAGGATATAAATAATGATCATCCAGTAGTAAATCTGTACTAAAGCTCCGATTGCCTGAAATACAATTTCCAAAAACAATTCACCTCATTCTGCCGTAATCTGCTTCGCTCTCGCTTTCTGCCAAAATTTCAGCGATCGTCCCTTCAATTTCCACCGTATCCGGTGTGCACAAGAAGATATTACCACCAATCTTGGAGATACCTCCGCCAAGCGCATATACTGTTCCACTCAAGAAATCGATAATCCGAAGCGCCTGATCCTTGCGGACACGCTGAAGATTGACCACGACCGTACGATGAGAACGGATATGATCTGCAATTTCTTGTGCTTCGTCATAACTGCGTGGTTCGTAGAGAACGACTTTCACATTTTTTTGGGAATGAATGCTTACCACATTATTGCCCTTCTGGTTTCTACGTTTATCGAAGTTCGGGGTTTCAACTTCTTGTTCCTGTTCATCGTTACGTGTATTATTGACCTGTTCGCGTTCAATAATCTCCTCTTCTTCCTGCAAACCAAAAAAATTCATGAATTTATTCATTACACTCATCTCCTTAGTCCTCCTCTTTTCCTACAAGAACACTTCCGAGTCTCACCCAGGTAGCCCCTTCTTCAACAGCAATCTCAAAATCATTGGACATCCCCATTGATAAATGAGTTAGTGGCTGATTGGTTAAGGCTTGTCTGTTCAAATCATCCCTTAGTTCGCGAAGGCCACGAAATACAGGGCGAGTCCGCTGTGCATCTTCCTCAAAAGGAGCCATTGTCATTAGGCCTGTAACATGAACATGGGGAAACTCACGGATTTGCTTGAGTAAAGGTTCGACTTCTTCAGGCTGAAGACCATATTTGGATTCTTCTCCAGATATGTTGACCTGAAGCATGCATTCGACTTGCATTTCCCTCTGTGCTGCCTTCTTCTCAATTTCACTCGCAAGAGAAAGGCGATCAAGTGAATGAATGTATGCAAATTTTCCAATGACATCTTTGACCTTGTTAGTCTGTAAGTGACCTATGAAATGCCAAATCCCTTTATCACTTAAAGCATTCCACTTGTCCTCTGCATTCTGCCAACGATTTTCCCCAATATGTATAAGTCCGTGATCCAGCACTTTCGCTGTCATAGCAGTCGATACATATTTGGTTACCGCAATAACACCAACTTCTTCTCTATTACGTCCGCTTCGTCTGCAAGCAGCTGTTATGCGTTCATCTACGTGCTGAATTCTCTCCTCCAGTTGCAAGGAGGTCACCTCTCTTCCAATCCAATCCAGCTTGCCATACGGCCTGTAATCCCGTTCTCTTTACGATAACTGAAGAACAATTCAGGATGGCAGCTTGTACACCATGAAGTAATTTCGATATGTTCCGGCAATATTCCTGCTTTTATCATAATGTGTCGATTCACTTCTTTCAAGTCAAGCATGCTCTTCCCGTCAGAAACAGGTATGTGGCAAGACTTATAGAGAGACTCACTATATTCATCATTACCCTCTGAAACTTCGTACCAAACCTTTACCTGGTTCATCACATAGTCATCTACTTCATAACAGCAGCTGCCAATAGACGGTCCAATTGCGGTTCTTATGTCTTCTCGCTTACTTCCATAATGTTCTTCCATTCGTTCAATCATTCGCTTAGCAATGCCGGCAACGGTACCTTTCCAGCCTGCATGAGCGAGTCCCACGACTTCCTTGACCGGATCAAAGAAATACAAAGGTACACAATCCGCATAAAAAGAAGATAATAAAATACCTCGTACACTCGTCAGGAGTCCATCCGTGTCCTGAAAAGCAGAATCCCGGTCAAGAAAACCTCTTCCCTTGTCTTTTTCGGTTACAATGGCCACCTCATTTTTGTGAACCTGTTCCCCGCACGTCCAAGACTCTGGCTTCATCCCTATTTCTTTGGCTAGCAACGTCCGATTGGCTATGACATCCTGTGGATCATCCCCTACATGAAAAGCACAATTCAAACTGCTGTAAGGTGCTTTACCGAGTCCACCTATTCGGCTTGTATAACCAACTTTCAGTCCCACTTCTGTTTCATATTTCGTCCAAGGTTTTATTTCAAATAACCCCGGGCCCCCGGTTTCCGAATGATTCGGATCAGAGGAGCCTGAGGAATGTCTATCTTTTAATACAAACGGCTCCATGAAAGTAAAGTTCACCTCATCTTTTTTTTACAGTGTAACAAAAATACAGAAAAATTGCTCTTCCACTGTCGACTTGAAGAGAATAATCTATGCCATCTCCGTCCCTTTCAGAACCCTCGTCTTTGGTCCTCCCTGATTCTTTCCAGGCGTTCCGCATGCGATTGTTCCCCGTCTTCCGGTCTTTCCTTTATCTCATCCATCTTAACAAGAACAACATCGGAGCCGATTTTCACAATGTTTCGCCACGGAATAATCAGATCAGACCCGCCCCCAAACAACCCCATAAACCGGCTGTAACTCGGAACGACAATCGCTTCAATTCGTCCGTGTCTCAGATCAAGTTCTAGATCACTAATCTGACCTAGTCTTTTTCCGTCGATAATATTGATAACGTCTTTGGTTTGAAAATCAGATATCTTCATCGCTCTTACCGTAAGATCTCCTGTACTCATCTCATATCACATCCCGCTTTTTGTGCTTATAATTTACTATATGATTCATTCGCCCAAAATGTCCTTTTTTTTAAACTTGTTTGGATGTGCGCCTAAGACCTCTTAAAAAAGATAAAACCTTTATTTCTGCCAAGGCAGAAATAAAGGTTTAGGAATTTAGTTCAGTTTGCAGTTACGGTTCCAATTCCCTTGTGTAGCTTCATTCCAAGAACGCTTTTACGTCTTGACATGTTTTTGCATTTGCTGGATTGCTGATTTCTCAAGGCGTGAAACCTGTGCCTGGGATATCCCGATTTCATCTGCGACTTCCATTTGCGTCTTTCCTTCAAAGAAACGCATCGATAAAATCATTTTTTCCCGCTGACCCAGTCTGTGCATCGCTTCCCGGAGCGCTATTTCTTCTATCCAGGATACGTCCTTATTTTTGTCGTCACTGATTTGGTCCATCACATAGATAGGATCACCGCCATCATGATAGATCGGTTCAAATAACGAAACCGGATCTTGAATGGCGTCGAGTGCAAACACGACATCTTCTTTTGGAACACCGAGCACCTCCGATATCTCAAAAACCGTAGGTTCTCTCGAATTGAGGTTGGTCAGTGCATCCCTTACTTGCAACGCTTTGTATGCGATATCCCGGAGAGATCTAGATACTCTAATTGGATTGTTATCACGAAGGTATCTGCGGATCTCACCAATAATCATCGGTACCGCATACGTGGAGAATTTTACATTTTGAGACAAATCAAAGTTATCGATGGCTTTCATCAAACCAATACAACCGACTTGAAACAAATCGTCAACGAATTCTCCCCGGTTATTGAAACGTTGAATGACACTGAGTACAAGCCGCAGATTGCCATTCACCAATTTCTCTCTTGCTGAGCGCTCATTATTTTGCTGTAGATTTGTAAATAATTCACGCATTTCTACGTTGGTCAGGACCGGCAGTTTCGCGGTATCCACGCCACAAATCTCGACTTTATTACGAGTCATCGTGATTTACCTCCCAAGGAGAAACATTAATGTACATTATCTCCCTGGCAGGTATTTTTATTCCAAAAATATAACCTTACCAGTTATACCCAAGACTTGATTTTACACCATTTTATTGAACTCCTTACGCAGCCGCTTGATGATCCTTTTCTCAAGCCGGGAAATATAAGATTGGGAGATGCCCAGCATGTCGGCAACATCCTTTTGTGTTTTTTCTTCCCCGTCCTGAAGTCCAAATCTCAGCTCCATGATCATACGTTCCCGATCCGTCAGCTTGTCTAATGCTTTATGCAGAAGCTTACGATCCACTTGTTCTTCAATGTTGCGATAAATCGTATCATTTTCGGTACCAAGTACATCGGACAGCAGCAGCTCGTTTCCATCCCAATCAATATTCAACGGTTCATCAAAAGAAACTTCAGTCCGTATCTTGCTATTCCGTCTCAAATACATCAAAATTTCATTCTCTATACAGCGAGAGGCATACGTTGCCAGCTTAATTTTTTTCTCTGGATCAAACGTATTAACTGCCTTAATTAGCCCGATCGCTCCAATTGAAATTAAATCTTCAATGTTAATGCCTGTGTTCTCAAATTTACGTGCGATGTAAACAACAAGACGGATGTTCCGTTCAATTAGCATAGCTCGGATCGCAGGGTCACCGGTCTGTAGTTTTTGAAGTAAAAATTCTTCCTCTTCCCGTGTAAGCGGTGGGGGGAGTGCTTCACTTCCACCGATATAATAAATCTCTTCACTTTTCAATCCAAATAAAAATAGGAACCTGTAATATTGCAGCTGTACGGCTAGTTTCCATTTTACAAGCATGTACGCTTCCTCCTATACCACGTTCAGCGGCTGTTCTGATTGACCGGCAGCTGTATTAACTACAGCAGGTTCTTGAACATATTCCGGGTGAATAATAGCCTTGTACTTCCCTTCAGAAGATAGCTTTCCTCCGTCTAGACCTATAAGGGTACGGCCCGGTGTATAGCAAGTCCCATTCATTATCACTTTCACCGAATCCGGCTTAAGTGCAAGCATAAACGACGTTCCCTTGTTAATTCCTCGATAAGGAATGAGTCTAAGTCTATCCTGCCAGACATACTCTTCATCAAGCTCCATAATTAACGTATCCGCTGATACTTCAGAAATTCTCCCTTTCCAGGAAGGTGGGAGATACGATTCCCATAGCGATGCTTCCATCACGGTGACTGGGGTGCGCGTCAGTGGATCGGTCAGCTGATTGCCTGTGTCAACAAGCCCGGTACAGCAGACTTCGACGCCTCCAATCCCAACGACAATTTCACCAAAGTAAACAGACATTTGTTCTGTTTTCCTTTTGTTTGACTGAACTACCTTAAAAATAAATAGCACAATAAAAAAGGTAATAAACATAAACCAAAAACCTACCTGCAGTTCGAAGGACACACCACCTGTTGTTGTAAATAAAATGCCGTTAAATAAGTCTCCTGAGCTCTGTAACAAGTAATGGACACCCAATATGCCCCCAGCAGCAACAAAATTAATAACATAGAATGTCCCTATCGTTCGCGCAAAGGACTGTAAACTATGAAATCCAAAAGCGGTCCAGATCATGAGAAGGGATAAAGCAAATTTGATCAAAAAAGTGTACAAAAATGTGAGTTCCGGAACAAACATCATCACTACATATAAGGCACCGATGACCGCAGAACATACAATCCGCCACCATTTTGGCCTTTGCCTTTGCATCCAGGCTGTAAGGAACAACAGCACCCAGTCTATTAGCAGGTTCGTTAGAAAAATCAAGTCGATATATACAACCAGGCCTTCTCACCTGCCTTACGTAAATCATGAATACATTCAGTATAAGGAGAAGAAATCTCAAAGTCTGTCTAAACGTGGGAAGAAATCGGGACTATTTTTGTCGTAAAAAAGAAAACAAAAAAAACAGCAGCCCCAAGGGACTGCTGCTCTTCAATATTCATACAGTACAAATTATTCGTTATGATTGCCGCCATTATTTCTAGAACGATTACGTAAGAAAGTCGGAATATCAAGTTGATCCGAACTCGCTCCATTACTGAACGGTTTAAGGTTCGAAGGACGACTCTCTTGCGGTTCATTAGATTGAACTGGCTTGCGAGTATGCTGCGGACTAGGGGCCGGCTTATTCTCGAATCCTGTCGCGATAACCGTAACTTTGATATCCTCTTTCAAGTTCTCGTCGATGATCGCACCAAAGATCATATTTACTTCCGGATCGGAAGCTGAAGTCACAATCTCGGCTGCTTCATTCACTTCATACAAGGACAGGTTAGAACCGCCTGTAATGTTCATGATAACGCCACGTGCTCCTTCAATCGAAGTCTCCAGAAGCGGACTCATAATTGCTTTGCGTGCAGCTTCCGCAGCACGATTCTCTCCAGTGGCCATACCGATACCCATGAGTGCAGAACCGCGTTCTGTCATAATTGTTTTAACATCGGCAAAGTCAAGGTTGATTAGACCCGGAACTTTGATCAAGTCAGAGATACCTTGTACTGCTTGGCGAAGAACATTATCTGCTTCGCGGAAAGCTTCAAGCATTGGAGTCTTCTTGTCTACGATTTCAAGCAAACGATCATTTGGAATTACAATGAGTGTATCTACTTTTTCTTTGAGCGCTTCAATACCATGCTCAGCCTGATTGGAACGTTTACGTCCTTCAAAAGTGAATGGACGTGTAACCACACCAACAGTCAGTGCTCCGCACTCTTTAGCGATTTCAGCGATAACAGGAGCAGCACCTGTTCCTGTACCTCCGCCCATACCAGCAGTAACGAACACCATGTCCGCACCTTTTAAGGTATTCGCAATCAGATCACGAGACTCTTCTGCAGCTTTTTTACCTACTTCTGGATTGGCACCAGCGCCAAGTCCTCTTGTAAGTTTATCACCGATTTGAAGTTTGTGTTCTGAGTGGGCTAAATGAAGTGCTTGAGCATCCGTATTCACCGTAATGAATTCGACTCCTTGCACACCGTTTTCAATCATTCGATTAACAGCATTGCTTCCGCCGCCACCGACACCTATTACTTTTATCTGAGCCAAGCTCTCCATATCGAAATCAAATTCCAACATACTTTTCCATCTCCCCCTCATGTGTGCATGGATGGCTCGTCCACGTTCCGAAAATGAATCCAGTCCATTTCATATATCGACGAACAATACCATTTCGTTAAAGATCACTCGAAACGACTCGTTCAAGGATCTATGAAATGGATTCAGACATGCTATATCAATTCACTGAACATATTTTTTAAGCGTTCGAAAAACCCCGGTTTTTGTTCATCTTCCGGAGCCGGATTCGGCTTAACTCGATTAGTCGGTTTCTTGTTATTGCCTCCGCCACCGGTAGTATTATTATTCGCAGGTCTTACTCTAATGCTGCGAATGACGTTATGCAAAATCCCTACACCGCTAGTATAGCCTGGATCTCGGACACCGATATAATCCGGCACTGCTATTCTCACCGAAGCGGCAAGCTCATGTCTTGCAACTTGTAACACGCCCGGCATAGCAACAGCCCCGCCTGTTAATATATAACCTCCAGGTAGTTCTGTGTAACCGAGTCGCTTCACTTCCTGATGAATCATCTGGAAGATTTCCTGCACGCGAGGTTCAATAATCGCTGCCAAATCTTCCTGGGTGAATTCTTTATCCACGTTACTACCGATACGGGTTACTTTGAATACAACATCACTAGCTGCATCATCAAGCCATGCACAACCATACTTAAGCTTGACTTTTTCTGCTTGTTCTGTCAAGGTTCGCAGTCCGTAGGCAATATCGTTTGTAACAAACTCACCACCGATAGGAAGCGTAGAAGTGGCAACCATCGAGCCTTCCTCAAACACTGCTATCGTGGTCATTCCTGCACCGATATCTACGAGTACAGAACCCATACCTTTCTCATCCTTGGATAAAGACAGTAGCCCTGCTCCAAGAGACATGAGCACCAGATCTTTTACTTTCAGTCCTGATTTCTCAACGCAGCGTAACAAGTTATGTATGGCGGTCTTCGCACCTGTAATGATCGTCGCTTCAACTTCAAGACGAACGCCGATCATACCTCGAGGATCCTGAATCCCTTCAAGACCGTCAACTACATACTGCCTTGCCACAACATCTATGATCTCACGTTCCGGCGGGATCGCGATGACTTCAGCCGCTTTCAACACCCGTTCCATGTCTTCTTCACCGATCTCGCGGTCCTCATTTGATACTGCCACAACACCGTGACTTGTCATAAGTCCGATATGATTCCCAGAGATCCCGACATAAACTTCGGATATTTGAATACCAACCATACGTTCCGCATGATCAATCGCATTACGGATAGACTGTACAGTCTGGTCAATGTCTACAATTGCACCTTTACGAATTCCTTCTGAGTCGGCAGATCCAACTCCAATAATATTAAAGGTTCCATTATTAATTTCACCAATAATAGCCCGAACTTTGGATGTACCGATGTCCAAACTAACAATGATGTCATTGTTGCTCAAGTCTGTGGCACCTCCTGACTCCGATTGTAATATACGTTCTCTCAAATAACACTCTCTACATATTCAACACGTTTAAGGCTTTCCCTCTTTTTTCAACAAATTTTTTGGGTGCCATCATCTGGAGATATAAAGCTCATTCCATCTGCCATTTGCAAATATAAATGAAGCTGTCTCCTATTTGTCTCTATGTTTGTTGGTGGAATAAACCACCACAAACGATTCTAGTCAAATTTCAAAGAAAAAAGAAGGAAATGATAGCAAGATGCACATAGGTTAAAGTGTAACATTTTTTTTTGCGATCAGAAAGTGCTATCTTCACAAGGCCAGTGTTTTCCGGTTGAATCACAAGCTTTTAGGGTCATTCCCCTGTTTCTGCACTTTCTTCTTCCGGCGGAGCCGGATTAAAAGGTTCATAGGAATCTGCCTCTAGCATCGTAATGATTCCGGGTTCTTCTGTTTCGATAACCTGATTTAGATAGCTTACTTTATCTTTCAACAAGGAAACGGAAGTAATCACTTCAAACTGAGATTTGGTATACAGTTTAATTCGATCAGGGAAGGACGGTGTAGGTGATGGAATGATTTCAGAAATATCCGTCGTCAGTTCATTCGGTATCTCTTTGAGTACCTTAGACAATTCCACTTTTACCGGATCGTCGTCCTTCCAATGAGTCAAAATCGGCTTTTCAACTGCCATCCCGCTCTCAGGAAGGGTAACACTCACTCCACTAGATAAAATAGCATGAAGCTGTCCATCCGAAGCCAATTCGTAAGCCACAGCATCATATTCTTTAATATGAATGACGATCGTACCAGGAAACTGCTTGTCCACTGTTGCCGCAGAAACAGCGGGATTTTCTTTCAGCTTCTTTTCCACTTCAGTGCCATTGTCACCAAAAAACGGATTACCTACCGCAAGGCCGCTCTTTGCTAAAATTTCTTCTTTAGTAGTAAACACATTTCCATCAATCTGAATCTGAGAAATTTTGCTAACTGGTGATCGGAAAAATACAGCAGCCAATATTGCAATAAATAACAGGATCAGGACGGTAATCAATTTACGGTTTGTTTTACGTTTTGGCATGCTCTCTTTTTTGAGAGCGGGCATTTGATTATTTGGCATGAATCTCCGCTCCATAAAAGCCTATGTCCCCTCAAAAAAGAGGGGACTTTCAAGGCAAGTTTGTGCTTAAAATGAATCTCATTGGAATATATATAATCATAGCTATTGTCACTAACACATTTAGGGCAGTTAAGGTGCAACAAAGCTAACCGGCTGACGCTCAACAGAAGCCCCCAGTGACTGAAACAACTGCTCAATCCGGTCATAACCCCGATCAATATGATGCACTTGCTCAACGACTGTTTTTCCTTGTGCGGCAAGTCCTGCAATAACTAGTGCAGCGCCTGCTCTAAGATCGGTTGCTTCTACAGTGGCCCCGTATAACCGAGGAACACCACGTATAAATGCTGCATTCATATCAACAGAAATATCGGCACCCATTACATTCAGTTCATCGACATGTTTGAATCTTGCTTCAAAAACAGTCTCTTTCATAATACTGAAGCCATCAGCCAAACTCAGTAACACCATTACCTGTGACTGGAGATCTGTAGGGAATGAAGGGTATGGTGAAGTAACGATACGATCAACTGCCTTGGGCCGTCCCAAACAGCTTACGGTTATTATATCATTGCATACACTTGTTTGAACACCAGCGCGCTTCAGCACGTGGATAAGAGAAGTTAGATGGGCAGGATTACAGTGAGTAAGCGTTACATTACCTCTAGTTGCAGCAGCTGCAATCAAGACCGTTCCGGCAACGATCCGGTCAGGTATAATTTCATAGGTACAGGATGTTAAATGATCTACCCCATGAATGGTAATTGTACTTGTACCTGCCCCCATAATATTAGCACCCATTGCATTCAGAAAATTCTGAAGATCCTGGATTTCGGGTTCTCTCGCTGCATTCGTAATTGTTGTCGTTCCTTTAGCTGTTGCAGCTGCCATCATAATATTTTCCGTAGCACCCACACTTGGAAAATCAAGTTGTACATCAGCACCGATAAGCTTTTTGGCCCGACAGGTAATCTGTGAATCTTTTTCCTCAACAACAGCACCAAGTGCCTCGAGACCCCTCAAATGCAGATCTATCTTTCTTTCTCCGATCGCACATCCTCCAGGTTGATAAATGGATACTTCTCCAAATCTCGCAAGCAGTGGCCCCATTAAAAAGATAGATGAACGCATCTTGTTCATTAAATCTTCAGGCACTCTCGCCGAACTGACTAAAGATGTATCGATGGTTACTTTTCCTAGTTCGTGCTTCGTACCACATCCGAGCCGTTCCAAAATATGCAGCATCACCTCAATGTCGAGCAAATGAGGTACATTATGGAGCTGTGTGTTTCCTTCTGCAAGCAAACTTGCTGCCATGATAGGTAAAGCAGCATTTTTGGCTCCATGGATACGTATGGATCCTGATAGGGGTTTCCCGCCTTCAATCACCAATTTGTCCAAGTGTATCACCTCCGAGTTTACCCGTTCACCCTAGTCCTTGATCGCTACCATCTGGCTTATACCGTCCATTTCATTACCATGATAGTACCGTCCTCAGGGCAAGAACGTCCTCTGCTGTCTCTTTCGAGGAATAGCAATGTAGCGGTTTGGGACGCTGTTTACTTCTTCCCTTCAAGTCAGTTCAGTGGATATATTATTGTTTGTGACACACCCGGACTTTTACTTCGTCCAAAAGGTGATTGCCACATTTGATAAGGTATCTTATGTAAAGAGCACCTTGTGTGTGACAATCGCCCACGGGACGGTTTTTTTACATAACTTGGAGATTTAAACCCGTTTATTTTTTTGTTGAAACCCGTCTCATTTCAGCTACAAGTACAGCAGCAGCTTCCGGTTTTCCAAGACGTTTGGAAGCATCCATCATTGAACGTTGAAGGTTTTCATCTTTCATTACTGCTTCGATTTCCTGGAACAACGTTTTTCCATTCAAGTCTTTCTCAAGCAACATACGCGCTGCTCCTGCCTTTTCAAGCGTCCTTGCATTCGCTTCCTGATGGTTATTGGTTACATTCGGAGAAGGAATGAGAATCGCCGGAATACCAAGTGAAGTGATCTCCGCAAGAAATGAAGCCCCCGCCCGATTTATGATCAAAGAAGTTGCAGCAAGCACCTCAGGCATGTTATGCACGTAAGGAAGAATGTGCAAATGACTTGGAATGTGTCCAAGCCGCTCTTTAATTGCCGCATGGGTTGAATCATAATAACCGTCACCTGTTACATAAACCACATGAACTTGATTCAAGTTTTTTAGCTGATCGGCCATCTGGACCATCGCATCGTTAATTGCTTTAGCACCTCTGCTGCCACCGACAACGAGCACAACTTTACTTCCCATCGGTACCCCAAGCGAAGCGAATCCTCGCTCACGGCTTGCATGCTGCACTGTAGTCGCACGCGGATTTCCTGTATAGATTGTATGCTTAGCTGAAGAAAAAGCTTCTTCAGACCCTTCAAAACTGACAGCTACCGTATCCACATAACGGCTTAAAAACTTGTTGGTCAGTCCAGGGATTGCATTCTGCTCATGGATGATGCACGGAATACCGAGTTTGGCTGCTGCATACACAACCGGACCGCACACATAGCCACCCGTTCCTACAACCACATCGGGTTTAAATTCTCGAAGTAGTTTTTTAGATGTTTTGACACCTTCCAGAAAACGAAGAATGGTTTTTACATTATCAAATGATAGTTTTCTTCGGAAACCAGATATTTCGATAGATTCAAAAGGGATGTTCTCCTGAGGTACTAGTTTGCTCTCCAGCCCCTTTTTTCCTCCGATATATAAAAACTCAGCGGTTTTATCCTCTGATTCCAATTGCCTTGCGACAGCAACAGCCGGATAAATATGTCCGCCTGTTCCGCCGCCCGTAAGTACAACGCGCATGAATACCGTCACCTCGCATAACGTGATAAATTAAGTAAAATTCCAAGTGCTGTAAGCATCAGCGTCAGGGATGAACCTCCATAACTGATCAAGGGCAGCGTTATTCCAGTAACGGGCATTAGCCCGATAACAACGCCAATATTAATGACAACCTGTACGGCAACCATTCCCACAATTCCTACTCCAAGCAAGCTTCCAAAAGCATCCGGTACCGTCATGGCAACACGCATCCCTCTCCATACCAGCATCAAAAAGAGCAAAAGTACGATAAGGCCGCCTATAAAGCCAAGTTCTTCGGCAAGGATTGAAAAAATAAAGTCAGTTTGCGGTTCCGGAACGTAACTATATTTCTGTCTGCTCATTCCAAGACCCAGCCCTCCCAGTCCCCCCGGACCAATAGCGTAAAGGGATTGGAGAATCTGATAACCGGAGCCAAGCGGATCGGACCAAGGATCAAGAAAAGCCGTAATTCGTTGCAGTCGATACGGTGCTGCAGCAATAAGGCCTGCAAACCCAAGTAATCCACCAAGACCGAGATACAGCAAATGTTTCATTCTTGCTCCTGCCGTAAAAATAATCAGCATGGAAGCCCCCATCATAACCGTTCCGGTTCCAAGATCCGGCTGTAGCATGATCAGGCCAAAAGCAGTTCCGATTAAGGCAAGCGGCGGTAATAAACCCGTAGTAAAATTTTTAATTGCTGCCGGGTCCTTACTAAGCCATTTAGCCAGAAACAAGATCATCCCGAGTTTCATAAACTCAGAGGGCTGAATTCCGAACGAACTGATTCCGAGCCAACTTCTTGCTCCGCCGCGAACGACACCAACTCCGGGAATCAATACGATAATAAGCAAAATAAAACAAAAGATCAGAATAAACTTTGCATAATTGCGCCAAATTCGGTAATCCACATTTGCAGTAAAAAACATGGCGGCAAGCCCCAGCCCCGCAAATAACAGCTGCCTCTTCACAAAATAGAAGGAGTCGCCGTATTGACGGAAAGCCAGGACGGCACCCGCACTGTATACCATCACAAGTCCGATGGTGAGTAACGACACAATGCAGATGATAAGCCACAAATCGGGCGCCGGACGGGTCTGTTTCATTGGAGGCCACCTCTTACACATGTAGTAGGGGCTTATCCAACCCCCCTACTTACAGGTTATGCACCGCCTCTTTAAAAATGCGTCCACGCTCTTCATAGGAAGAATACATATCCCAACTTGCACAAGCAGGGGATAACAAGACGACATCTCCAGGTACTGCTAAGGAAGCTGCTTGGGAAACAGCCTTTCTTAACGTTTCAGCGGCATTCTCCTCATTATCGACAACCTGAATTTCCTTTAATCCGGCAAGTTTCGCAACTTCAGCTAATTTATCTTTTGTTTGCCCTAACAAGACGACAGCTTTTACTCTTTCACTGAAAACCGGCAGCAAATCCATATAATCTGATCCGCGGTCAAGTCCACCAGCGATAAGAACGATCGGCTCCTTGAATGAAGTGAGTGCCATCAAGGTTGCTTTTGCATTGGTTGCTTTGGAATTGTTATAGTAAGCCGTTTCCTCCCGAGTAAGGACGTATTCCAACCGATGTTCTACCCCTCTAAAAGAAGAGAGCGCAACTTCAAGCGACTTCGGCGCTGCTCCCGCAGCAATGGCTATGGCACAGGAAGCAAGAGCATTATCCACGTTAAAACGCCCTGGAATTCCAATCTGATCTACAGAAATGATGGGATGGACCTTACCTTCAGCATCGCGATAAACGACCGATCTCTTCACATCATCCTCTTCACCAGCTACATAAGGAGGATCAGCATATACACCTGTTTGCAGTGACTCTGTCATAGAAAACGGAATCAGCTCTGCCTTAATGTACGGTACAAGCTGTCTACATACAGGGTCATCCCAGTTCAGTACTGCCTTGTCATCCTTCGTCTGATTTCGGAAAAGCTTTGCTTTCGACGCAACGTAATCCTCTATACCCCCGTGGTAATCAAGGTGAGTCTCGGACACATTAAGTAGACAGCTGACAGCAGGTTTGAAATCTGTGGTTCCCTTTAGCTGAAAACTGCTAAGTTCAACGACCATAATATCATTCTCTGAGGCTTCCGATGCAGCCTCGGAGAGAGGAGTTCCAATGTTGCCGGCGACAATCGGTGATAAACCAGCAGCTTCCAGCATCATGCCGACCCACGTTGTTGTTGTTGTTTTTCCGTTGGATCCAGTAATTCCGATAATCGGTGCCTTACATAGATGGTATGCCACCTCTACCTCTGTTACCACTTCAATGCCAAGTTCAAGTGCTTTCTGAATAGGCGCTACTTTGTAAGGTATGCCCGGATTCTTGACTAACAGAGCAACTCCTTCATGGATGAGGTCATCTGGATGACCTCCGCATAGAACAGAAATTCCCAAAGCCTCCAATTCGGATGCTTCGGGACACTGTTCTCTCTCTTTTTGATCATTGACGGTAACCAGAGCTCCAGCCTGATGGAGCACTTTTGCTACTTGAACGCCGCTCTTGGCAAGGCCAAGTACAACGACGTTCTTTCCTTTGTAATTCTCCGGATGATTCATGATTACAACCCCTTGTAGATGTAAAGTCCGAGACCTGCAAGCAGCAGTCCCACGGCCCAAAACGTAATGACGACACGCCATTCAGACCACCCAGACAATTCGAAATGGTGATGAATAGGGCTCATTTTAAACACCCGTTTGCCTCTTGTTTTGAAAGAGATGACCTGGATCACAACAGATAACATTTCAATAACGAATACTCCACCAATGACAAGGAACAACAGCTCGGTCTTGGTAACAATCGCAATTGCTCCAATCGCACCACCAATCGCGAGTGAACCCGTATCCCCCATAAATACTTTCGCTGGATGTGCGTTGTACACAAGGAAACCAAGCACTGCCCCAATCATAGCAGCTGCACATACAGCAGCAGGAAGCGAAGTTGCCTGCATAGCTACAATCGCAAATGCACCAAATGCAATCGCACTTACGCCAGACAGAAGACCATCAAGTCCATCTGTAAAATTAACTGCATTACTAATGGCAAGCATCATGATAACAATAAAAGGATAGTAAAACCATCCACCAAAATCAAAGGCCCAATCCGTCCCAGGTACGGCGATCTCCGTACTATGACCGTTCTGAATGAGCAAAAAAGACATAATTCCAGAAAACATCAACTGTCCAAACAGTTTTTGCCTCGCCGTTAGACCAAGGGATCGTTTCGCAACGATTTTGATATAATCGTCGAGAAATCCAATCAGTCCGAAGCCTAATGTGGCCACGAGAAGCACGTAAAAATCAGTATTTTTAACAGGCGAGAATTTCAGAAACGCAAGTGTAAATGCCAAAACAATGACAACTCCACCCATCGTAGGGGTTCCTGATTTTTTAAGATGACTCTTCGGGCCATCCTCTCTAACCTGCTGTCCAAACTTCATTCTTCTTAAAAGCGGGATAAGCAATGGGGCAGCGATGACTGCAAGAATAAAAGATACCCCGATTGTTAGGAGCATTAATTGAAAATCCATGAAAACACCTCTCTAGTTAACTTCAGATCTGTAATGGTTCATTAATTAAGGCATTAGCCACATCTTCAAGCTTCATTCCCCGGGATGCTTTCACAAGAACAACATCCTTAGCACTCATTCTTTCCTTAAGCTCCTTAATTAAAGCAACCTTGTCTTCAAAAGCAAACACTGCTTCAGCAGGCATATGTACCCGTGCCCCTTTGGCAATGTGAGAAGACAAGGGACCATATGTGAAAACCAGATCGAGCTTATCAGGTGTCAAATAGTGTCCAATCTCTTCATGAAGCTCTTCTTCCTTTGGTCCAAGCTCAAGCATATCTCCCAGTACCACCGCTTTGTGAGCGAATCCAGAAAGACCTGTGAGCGCATCAATCGCAGCTTTCATCGCTGTAGGGCTTGCATTGTAAGCATCATTGAGTACGGTAATTCCACTAGTACCTTTTAGCACTTCAATACGCATTCCCGTCAGTTTAATCTCCGAAAGACCTTTTTTAATATTTTCATAAGACACTCCATAGTGTCTTGCTACGGCAAGAGCCGCGAGTGCATTAACTACATTGTGCGCACCAATTAATGGTATAGATAATGCTTCTTCACCCGAACGGACCGAGGTAAAGACCATACCTTCCGCATGATTCATAATTCCCGTAGGGAAATCATCATTCGTAAGGTTCATACCGAAAGTAAACCGCTTGAATTCCATCGGTTTTTTGGTTGCAGGTTCTGCAAGCACACGATCTGCTAAAGGATCATCGCCGTTATATATCAGGAGTCCGCCATTTTTCATTCCTGCTGTAATTTCAAGCTTGGCACGAGCAATTTCTTCCCTCGAACCAAGCTGTAGCAGATGAGCTTCCCCAATGTTCGTAATAACAGCTACATCCGGACAAGCGATTTGCGTGAGACGTTCAATCTCATGACGTCCACTCATGCCCATCTCCAGAATCGCAATTTTTGTATCTTCAGGCATACTCAGAATGGTTAAAGGCAGACCGATATGGTTGTTAAAATTCCCTTGTGTCTTGTGCACCTTAAACGTAGTAGACAACAGGGAGTATACTATGTCTTTCGTCGTTGTTTTACCATTACTTCCTGTAATGGCAACGACGGAAGCTCCACTTTCCTTTAAATATGCAGCGCTAAGCTCTTGAAGCGCCTCAAGTGTATCCTCAACGAGGATAACCGCCCCTTCTGGTGCGCTACCATGGTCTCGTTGCCACAGCGCCCCTGCTGCTCCTGAAGCAAGGCAGTCAGCCACATATTCATGTCCGTCAAAATGTTCCCCTGTGAGCGGAACAAATAATTGTCCCGCCGAAGGTTTTCGTGAATCAGTATATACTCCTTCTACTACCGTTTCGCGATCACTTTCTCTTACAAGGGTCCCTCCGCACATGCTTGCCATTTGTCCTAACGTTCTTTTTATCACTTTGTTATACCCCTTATCGCTTCTTTCGCCACCAGACGGTCGTCAAAGTCTGTCTTGACAGTTCCGATAATTTGATATGTCTCGTGACCTTTGCCCGCTATCAATACTACATCGCCAGGGCTTGCCTGCTCAATAGCACGTTTAATTGCAGATTTGCGATCTACAATTAGCTCATATTTTTCAGGTGCAACACCATCCGCAATCAAACCTTGCTTAATATCTTCCAGAATCGCATCCGGATTTTCAGTACGAGGATTGTCTGAAGTAACAAACACTCTATCACTGTATTTCGCTGCGATTTGACCCATGATTGGACGTTTGGTACGATCCCGATCACCACCGCATCCGAAGACGCAGAACACTTCATTTTCAGCAAACTCGTTTACGGTACGCAGTACGTTCTCAAGTCCATCAGGAGTATGTGCGTAGTCTACAATAACAGCAAACGGCTGATCTTCATTCACTGCTTCTACCCGGCCGTCAACTCCTGGAATGGCTTCAAGACTACGTTTGATTGAATCGAGATGGATGCCTTCAAGCAAAGCTGCCGTAATGGCCGCAAGTGCGTTATACACGTTAAACTTACCAACCATGCGGAGTTCCACATCCGTATTCCCCTTAAAGGATTCCACGTGGAAAGAAGTACCTCGTGCCGTAATTTTAATATTCGAAGCGCGCACATCAGCATCAGCATCGATTCCGTATGTAATTACTTCTGCTGAGGTAGATTCTCCGAAATAGGCCGATGCGGCATCATCTGCGTTTAGAACTGCATATTTACGTTTATGAAGATCACCTGAGAAACCATTGCCAAGTCTAGCAAAAAGTAAAGCTTTAGCGCTTCTATACTCTTCCATGGTGTGATGATAATCCAGATGATCCTGACTTAAATTCGTAAATACCGCAGTGCGGAATTCGGTTCCTTTTACACGTCCTTGCTGTAGAGCATGTGAAGAAACTTCCATCACACAATTTTTCACGCCTGCTTCAGCCATATGATAAAGACTGCGCTGCAAATCAAGAGCTTCTGGCGTAGTTCCTGACATCGGGAACGTTTGACCCGCATAACGCATTTGGATCGTTCCAATTAACCCTGTCTCCGATTCAGCATCATTCAATATTTGTTCAATCAGATAAGTTGTTGTTGTTTTCCCGTTAGTGCCTGTGACCCCGATCATGTTAAGCCTCTGGCTCGGTTGACCAAAAAAATGGTCCGAGAATACAGCCATGGCAAATCGACTGCTCCCTACAATTAGTTGTGGCACATCCAGTTCAAGTTTTCGTTCTACGACAAGTGCAGCTGCTCCCATGGTTACCGCTTTGTCAGCATAATCATGACCATCAACCGTGTGACCAGGAAGACATATAAACATATCACCTTCCTGAACTTGTCTTGAATCGGTTTGAATTCCCTTGATTTCCGTGTTTCCACTGCCTGATAGTTCACTTACTGCCAGCAGGGAAGCAAATTGTTTTAACAGCACATGTATTCCTTCTTTCCATGAAATAAGACGTCATCCTTACCTATTGTATCCGTTACTTAGCAATATGGTCCATAGATAGATGAGTAAAAACCTTATTCCTCTTCTTTTTTGCTTTCATTAGTCGTGTCCTTTTCGCTCTGATGAGCATCTTTCGGTTCACTGCCCATGTAGATTCGAATCGTTGAACCTCGTTCAACTCGTGCCCCTGGTTTTGGAGCCTGACTGATAACGGTGTTGCCTGATCCGGATTTAGACAGCATAAAGTTCATATTGAGATCCTCGTAGAGATCCTGCACCGTGGCTCCTGTAAGATCCGGAACGGTAACGATGGGTGTTTCACCATATTTATATTCTTTGGCAATCTGATCATTACGAGGCGGCACCTGTAAATAATGAAGTGAATCTTCCAGAATGTTCTGTACAATTGGCGCGGCAACAACGCCCCCGAATTGGATTCCCTTCGGGTTATCAAGCGCCGTATATACGACAATCTGAGGATCATCTGCTGGAGCGAATGCAATAAAAGATACAATATGCTCCGTTGTTGAGTAGCGTCCATTAATGACCTTTTGCGCTGTACCCGTTTTTCCACCAACTCGGTATCCATCAATAAATGCGGGACGCCCTGTTCCTTTAGCTACAACACTTTCCAGTGCTTCCCGAACCTTCTTGGAGGTTTCTTCCGAGATAACCTGCCTTACCAGTTCAGGCTCCGTTTCTTCCACGATTTTTCCTGTTACCGGATCGACCCATGCTTTGGCAACAAATGGTTTGTACAATTTCCCACCGTTTATCGCGGCTGAGACGGCCGTTACCTGCTGTATAGGAGTAACAGATACCCCTTGACCAAAAGCAGTCGTAGCCAGCTCTACAGGACCCACCTGTGGAAGTTTAAATAAGATCCCAGAAGCCTCTCCGCTAAGATCAATTCCCGTCTTTGAGCCGAAACCGAAGTTTTTAATATACTTGAAAAGCGTCTCTTTGCCAAGCCTTTGGCCTAAAGCAACAAAGCCCGGGTTACAGGAGTTTTCCACAACCTGTAAAAAGGTTTGGCTGCCATGTCCACCTTTTTTCCAGCATCGAAGTTTGGCTCCCCCGACTTCAACATATCCTGGATCGAAGAAGCGGTCATTATTGAGGTCTACTTTCTTCTCTTCAAGTGCCGCGGCGAGCGTAATAATTTTGAAGGTTGAACCTGGCTCGTAGGTCATCCAAACCGGTAAATTACGATTATATATTTCAGCAGCATAGTCCTGATAGTTACCTGGTTCATAACCTGGGCGGCTGGCCATACCAAGTACTTCTCCTGTCTTGGGATTCATTGCGATGGCAAGCGCAGAATTGGCTTGAAATTTGACCATAGCCTGATCAAGCTCACGTTCGATAATGGACTGGATTGGTTGATCTATGGTCAGTTTCAGATTGAGCCCATCTTGAGGAGCCTGATAAGTCTCGCTTGAACCCGGCATTAATCTCCCTGCGGCATCAGATAGGTAAGCAATCCCACCACCAATTCCATTTAAGTTTTCATCGTACGTTTTTTCAATACCTGTCAAACCCTGATTATCAATCCCAGTAAAACCAAGAATATGACCTGCAAGATCTCCAAAGGGATAGAATCGTTTATTATCTTCAGCTACAACAATGCCCGGAAGCTCCAAATCACGAATCTCCTGTGCTTTCTCCATCGTAATTTTGCGGCCCCCGGGCTTTATCTGAACTATTCTTGCTTTCTTGGAGATAATACCCAGTACTTTCTCCTTTGTCATTCCAATGAGTGGAGCCAAAACTTCAGCAGTATGGTCCTTGTCTTTCACTTGTACCGGAATAGCCATTATGGTTGGCGTTGTAATATTGTAAGCGAGAGAAATACCGTTCCGATCTTGAATTTGTCCTCTTTTGGCGGTATACGGTATTTCTCTGCGCCACAAATTCTCGGCTTCTTCCGATAATTCCGGACCTTTGACAAATTGTACATACGCTAAACGTACAACCAGTGTTGCAAATAAAATAAGCAGTATTATCATGCACCATAGCAAACGGCGACGAAGCGTCACACTGGACACTTTGGCCATATTCATCTCCCCCCTACTTGTCTCCATCATTCACAATGCTATTCATCATTATGAATATTCAGGACAACCAGGGAATAGAACAAGCCTTTAGTTATCTCCGCGCTCTTCTGCCGTAGTACCATCAAGTTCGTTTATGTCAGCAATCTTATCCGGTTTCGTTACACCTGTATCCGCATTATTATCTGAGCTTTCCGTTCCGTCTGAAGCAGGAACATCTTCATCGGGTTCTCCGGTTACGGTTTCTTTGGCTGTCTTCAGCGTAAGAACAACGGTACGCTGTTCTCCAGACACCTCTACTTTTTGCTCAGAAACAAAACCCTCCCCTTCGGTTCTAACGCCGACTCTTAGCAGAGTGAGCACTTCCAGGGCATCCCGGAGAGATTCACCTTTAAGATCGGGGACTTCCATCGTATCACTTTCTTCTGTAAGCAAATACACACGTTGTCCCGGCGTCAGAGCTACACCAGACTCTGGATACTGCTTGATGACTTTGCTTCCTTTCCCAAGCGTTTCATAAGCAATCCCCTGATCGAGGAGCAGTGCTCTCGCTTCTTTCCCTGATTTACCGACTAGATCCGGTGCTTTCTTGCGAATGACTTCCGTCTTATTGGTAGGGCTCTCTGATGCTACCTCTTTAGGAACCCCCAAATAAGTAAGAGACTTAGACATAATCTCCTTAAACACAGGGGCAGCAGCTGTACCACCACCTACTGTTGGGTCATTCGGTTGGTCAATCACAACGATCATCGCGATCTTAGGATTGTCAGCAGGCGCGTATCCGATAAAAGAAACCACGGCCTTGGTGTGATCATATTTACCATTAACAATCTTGATGGCTGTACCTGTTTTACCTGCAACACGATATCCATCAATATATGCATACCGTCCAGAACCTTTTTCCTGATCAGCTACAACTTGTTCAAGATAGCCGCTAACGGTTTTCGACGTCGTTTCCGAAATCACTTGTCTTACTACCTTCGGTTCAATCGTTTCAACTTCCCCGTTGTTAGGATCTTTGATCTCTTTGACCAGATGCGGCACCATCAATTTTCCGCCATTTGCAATGGCAGAAACGGCTGCCACCTGTTGTAATGGCGTAACCTGCACGAGACCGTGTCCATAGGATGCGGCAGCAATATCGGATGCATAATGCAGTTCACGGATGGGAGAAGCGGATTCATTCGGCAAATCAATCCCTGTTTTTACGCCAAAACCAAACTTATCAATATAACTGCGCAGCTTCTCACCGCCAAGCATTTTGTAACCCAAATTGACAAAAGCAACGTTACTAGAACGTTTAACACCGTCAAGATACGTTAATGTACCCCAATTGCGGCTTACGTCACTGATGGTACGTCCGCCTACTGTAACACTACCTGATTCATAGGTTGCGTTCGGGTTAAACAGCTTTTCTTCCACTGCTCCTGCGAGTGTAACAATCTTAAAGGTTGATCCCGGCTCATAAATGGACTGAGTCGCATGATTAAAAAAGTTTTTCGGTTCCGATTCCCAGTAGGAGTTCGGATTATAATTCGGCATATTAGCCATACCAAGGATCTCCATGGTATTAGGATCTGCTGCAATGACCGTCATACTGATCGGGTCATATTTTTCTACCGTTTTTTTCATCGCTTCTTCAATGTAGAACTGGATCGTATCATCCAAGGTTAACTTTAGATTTTTCCCATTTACAGGAGGAGTATACGAGGTATTGGAACTGTTCAGTTCAAGACCCTTTCGATCCGCCTGATATAAAAGTTTGCCGTTTGTTCCTTTTAGCTGGTCATTATAATACAGTTCCAAACCATAAACGGGTTCACCTTCTTTGTTGAGATAACCTAGCACATGTGATGCCAGATTGTTTTCTGGGTAAAACCGTTTAGATTGATCTATCGTATATACGGCGGTTGGAGCCTTATATTCTTTTTCCAGTTGTTTGATAAACTCATCTACTTTATCCTTTAACTCCTGATCAATTTTATAGCCTTCACTTCGCACTTCACGGTAAGGTCTATATTTTCCGTTCTCCCTTTTTGCTCTTACATCCGCGCGAAGACCTGCCTCATCTTTACCCAGCAATTCATGAAGCCCGCTTATAACGACATCCTCAATCCCTTTTTCCTGAATCACTTCCGGATTAACGATAACGGTATAGGCAGGCGCATCTGCAGCAAGTACATTCCCATTTCGATCCGTAATTGTTCCTCGCTCAGCGGGAATGTCTTCTTTACGATCTATCAAAAGAGCAGCATGTTCCTGCCATGTCTTCGCATCGACAACTTGTATCCAAAATACTTTCCCGATAAGTACAAGAAAAAAGAGGGTGATGATCCCTCCAATAAGTAGCGTGCGAAGTTTTATTCTTTTCCCTGTTTTCCCCATAATCAAACCTCACATTTCTTACCCGTCATATATCCCTTTTCTAAGGAGAATCAGGAGTAACCGACGTTCTTTGAACTCGAATGGCATTTTGATCGGTAGATGGCTCAATGTAACCCAGCTCTCTCGCTTTAGCCACAATTTCGCTCTCTAGTTTTTCTTTTTGAACATCGAGCACAGATATTTCTTTGTTTGCTACCGTGATACTCTGGTTTACCGTGTGCGTCTGCTTGTTGAGGTCGTAAATACTTGCGTATCTGCCAACCAAAACACTCACTACCACTGCACATACGAGTACAGTCATGAGATACAAGAATTTCTCTCTTGCAGGCAGTCCTGTTCTTCGAGTAACGACTTTCGTCGTCTCCTTATAGCTCTGGGGCTTTAGCTGTTCAGCAGTTGCCCTCTCTTTCATTGCCAGGTTGCCACGTGTATAGGCCATAGTTCAACTCTCCTTACGTTTCAATAGGTTAAAGTTTTTCCGCTACACGCAGCTTCGCTGAACGCGCTCTGGGGTTTTGCGTCAGTTCTGCTTCTGAAGGTACGATTGGCTTACGATTCACAAGCCGAAGTGTTCCTTTACCTCCACATACACATAACGGGAAGTCAGGTGGGCATGTACATTTCGCCAAATAACTGCTAAAGATTTGTTTACATATCCTATCTTCCAGGGAATGAAACGTAATAACAGATACTCTTCCTCCAGGTTTTAAACAACGCACGGCCTGATGCAAAGCTTCTTCAAATGCACCGAGCTCATCATTCACGGCAATTCGAAGTGCTTGAAAGCTTCGTTTAGCAGGATGTCCGCCCGTTCTTCTGGCTGCTGCGGGAATACCCTCTTTAATGATATCGACCAATTGGCCTGTAGTTTCAATAGGGGCAGACTTTCTCTTTTCACCTATTACCCGCGCAATGCGTCTTGAAAACTTTTCTTCGCCATAAACATACAAAATTCGAGCAATTTCTTCCTCGCTCCACTCATTGATGATGTCTTTTGCCGTCAAAAGAGCAGATTGATCCATCCGCATATCCAGCGGAGCATCATGGTTGTAACTGAATCCGCGTTCTCCTTCATCGAACTGAGGAGAGGAGACGCCTAGATCGTACAAAATACCATCGACCTGCGGTACTCCATCCGTCATAGGTACGTCTTGTTGACTTAGCACTTCGGTCAGATCTCGGAAATTGGTCTTTACGAGTGTAATCCCGGTACCAAACTCCGCCAATTTGCTTTTTGCATTATCCAGAGCCCAATCATCCTGATCAAGTGCAATGAGCCTTCCTTGCGGGCCTAGTTTTGAGGCAATTACAGAGCTGTGTCCAGCACCGCCTAATGTGCAGTCCACGTAAATCCCGTCCTGCTTGATGTTCAGTCCTTCGGTTGCTTCTTCTTTGAGTACGGTAATGTGGTGAAACACTTGCTTGTCCTCCAGACATTGTTTTGATTTACAGATTTGTTTACTTCAACTCTGCACAGGTTGTGTAGTTCTTTGTTGTCTTCCTCATGCTAGCTAAAACTCAAAATTAAAATCGACCAGCTTCTCGGCAATATCGTTAAACGTTTCTTCAGATTGGCTATAATATTGTTCCCAAATGCCTTTGCTCCAGATCTCCACCCGATTCGATACACCAAGGACAACACATTCTTTGTCCATCTTGGCATACTCTCGCAGCGTGGGCGGTAAATTTACCCTGCCCTGTTTGTCGAGTTCGCATTCTGTTGCTCCTGAGAAAAAAAAGCGTGTGAACGCACGTGCATCGGATTTCATCAGCGGAAGAGCTTTAAGTTTCTGTTCCATGATCGCCCATTCTTCCATTGGGTACACAAACAGACACTGGTCTAAGCCACGGGTGATCACAAAGCTAGAACCAAGAGGGTCACGGAACTTGGCCGGAATAATGATTCGGCCTTTATCGTCAATGCTATGTTGGAACTCCCCCATAAACATTGTCTACCACTCCTCACCCTGAGCTCTCCACTTTGCTCCACTTTCCACCACTTAAGCATAATAGATTCGCTTGTAAAAATCAAAACCCTTCTAGCTTGCTTTGAAACTTTTTGGAAAAGATGTTAAGACACTACCTTGACGCACAAAAAAAGAGTGATGTGTCCGCCTTTGTTGGCTTTTCACATCACTCTCAAAAAAATGTTGCTGTTTTTCTTTTGAATAAAGAATTAGCAGTTACCAATTACAAAGATAACGAGAACAGGTTAAGCATTCCAGCTATCGAGGTAGTCTTTTTGTTTCTCTGTCAGTGTATCAAGACCAATATTTAGACTTTCCAGTTTATAACGAGCCACTTTTTCATCAATCTCATAAGGAACCTTAATGACTGCACGATCCAAGTTTTCATGATTTTCTTTTACATAACGAAGACCAAGCGCTTGAAGCGCAAACGTAGTATCCATAATTTCTGCTGGATGGCCGTCCGCAGCTGCCAAGTTAACGAGACGACCTTCAGCAAGCAGATACATTTTGCGTCCGTCTGCGAAGCGGTATTCTTCGATATTTTTGCGAACTGTACGGATGGAGACCGCACGTTTCGCAAGTTCAGGTTTGTTCACTTCGACATCGAAATGACCCGCGTTTGCCAAAATAGCTCCGTCTTTCATCACATCATAATGTTCCCCTGTAATTACATCCTTGTTGCCTGTAACCGTAATGAAGAAATTACCGAGTTTTGCAGCTTCCACCATCGGCATAACTTGGAACCCATCCATATGCGCTTCAACCGCTTTGATCGCATCAACTTCCGTTACGATCACATTTGCTCCAAGTCCTTTGGCACGCATAGCAACACCTTTACCACACCATCCGTATCCAACGACGACAACAGTGCTTCCCGCTACGACAAGATTCGTTGTACGAATAATACCATCAAATGCGGATTGTCCTGTTCCATAACGGTTGTCGAAAAGATGTTTACAGTATGCGTCATTAACTGCCACCATTGGTAGTTTGAGTACTCCCTGTTTTTCGAGTGCTTTCAGCTTAATAATTCCTGTTGTCGTTTCTTCTGCTCCACCGCGAATCGTCTCAAGCAGTTCCGGTCTCTCGGAATGAAGAATCGTAACCAGATCCCCACCATCATCGATGATAAAATCAGGTTTGGTTTCTAGTGAATTAATAATCAATTGCTTATATTCAGCAGGGTCTGGATTGTATTTTGCAAAAACGGTAATCCCGTCTTCAACAAGTGCTGCACATACGTCATCTTGTGTGGACAGTGGATTACTTCCTGTAATCGTTACTTTGGCTCCACCCGCTTGAATTACTTTCGCAAGATAGGCTGTTTTCGCTTCAAGATGAAGGCAAATCGTAATGTTAAGACCTTGAAAAGGCAGATCTGCCTCAAACTCTTTACGAACCCGGTTAAGTACCGGCATATGTGCTTCTACCCAATCGATCTTAAGATGTCCTTCTGGAGCAAGCCCCATATCAGCAACAATACTGTTTCTTAGTGCTTCCGTAGTCATCCTGGTTCCTCCAATTATATATACAAAATATGATGATTGCCGCTGAGATCAGCTGGTACGTTCATGAGATCAGCGAGCCATTCCTTGCCGTAGCGATTTAAATAACCATAAACGTTATAAACTCTCTCCTGCGGACGCTTCATTGGGAACAGCGTTATCTCGAGAGTGTCCCATTGTTTTACCGAAGCTTCGTGTCTTTGTGCTATTGCCTGCTTCGTTCTCAGCTGCATATAAGCGATCTGTTCTTCTATCTTGCCACTGTTCGTTGTACCAAGTCGTCCGAGCCCAGGTTCAATCTGATTCAGCTGTTCAAGTACAGGAGCATATAGCTTATGGAATGAAGTTTTTAATAGTTCAAACTGTCCATTCATATCAAACTCATCCAGACTACTTAGCCAAGCATTCTTTTTATCGTCAAAAGAGTACTGGATGTCATTAAAGTTCAAATCATATTTATCCATTAATTTTTGAATATGGTGATCCAATATAGTGTACGACATCCGTGGCTGCAATATTGGCATCCGAAGTCCAAAGCGGTGGAAAGCGTCTTTAGCAAGAGCCCAATAAGCAATCTCAGCATGGCCCAACACGGTGGATAACACAGGGAACAAAGAGTCCTGCATAAGTGGCCTTGTAAGTACATTGTTGCTGAAACGCTCCGGATGTTGTCTTAGCACTTCGATAAGTTCTGTTTTGGTAAAGGAAACGTACCCTCTACGGTCGATAAATTTGCCATTTTCTTTATGTAGCAACAACCGCGCACCTTCATGGATATAAAATAGATTCGCACAATCTGGTGTTACATCCGCCTGCGTTCCAAAACCACTCGTTACTACGCGACCTGCTGACTCATGATAACATTGCTCCAGCGAGTCATTATCTTCAATCATCCGCTCAAATATTGGCATTTCCAACCTGCGTAGCTCCGGATCAGCCGAATCCATCATTACAAGTCCGTAGGAACCAAACAACTGCCCTATCATCTTGGCGAATACATCACTTAAACTGAGGTACTCATCTTGAACGGCTTCCTTGATATTTGAAATCAGTTCCGGCTTGTAATCTGTATCAGGAAGTAACTCTTCTAGCTTGTGTATTGCTTGAAGCCAGTTATCCCGTTCCACGCTTACATTACTAACGGAAGCTCTGCCGTCATATCGACCCGGCATTTTCACTTTCGTGATACCAAGATCAGATGTCAGCATATAAGTATGATCTACTTCATCCCAATCATGATCTTCTCCCGCAATCCAGAATATAGGAATGACAGGACGGTTCAACTTCTTCTCAGCTTCATGTGCAGCCTTGATGATCGTTGCCGCTTTATAAATAACGAGCAATGATCCAGTAAAGAGCCCACTTTGTTGTCCACCAGTTATGACCAAAGCATCTGGTTCAGCCAAACGCTCAATTGCTTGCATTACTGCCGGATGTGAATTTAGTCTTCCATTATATGAACGCAAAAAACTTACGATATCTTGCCGATCCACCCGTGTATCTTCGGTTCGATCTAGCCATTCAGCACGCGCTGCGTAGCTTCCTGCATCACGAAAATCATATTCGTACAAATGATGTATGGCCTCATCGTAACGTAAATAATGTTCCGCGAGTGGTGATCCACTACGAAGCGCCTCAGGAATTACATTCATGAGGTCATCCTCCTATTCATTTAAAGCCTTCTTCGATTGTACCGAATGCTTAAGTTTCCGTCAAAGTAATAATCGCATCTATAGAAGGAGTATTCCTTCGTGAAGTTCATCACATTCAGCTTCTCCCTCTGACAAATATAAAAGAAGCCGCCGATGCTAACATCGGGCGGCTTCTAACCAAAACATATTAAGCGTACGGCTCAGCTACAAAATGACCTTTGGATACTTCAATCAGCTTGGCGTTATCCAGGTTATAGGCACTTTTAGAACCTTCGCCTTCTTTACCATTACTAATTGGTCCTGCATCGTCTTCTGGCATAATGATGCGTTTTTTGTTTGCTTCGATATCTGGATCCGGAATTGGAATCGCAGACAACAACATTTTGGTATAAGGATGAATTGGATTTGCATAAAGTTCATCACTTTCAGCAAGTTCCACCATTTTACCCATATACATAACAGCAACACGGTCACTAATATGTTTAACCATAGATAGGTCATGGGCAATGAAGAGATAAGTCAGACCAAGGCGATCTTGAAGTTCCTTCAGCAAGTTAACAACTTGAGCTTGAATGGAAACATCCAGTGCCGAGATCGGCTCATCACAAATAATGAACTTCGGATTTACAGCAAGTGCACGAGCGATACCGATCCGCTGACGTTGACCACCAGAGAATTCATGAGGATAACGGTTTGCATGGTCGGCATTAAGTCCAACCAGATCAAGCAGTTCCTCGATACGTTTCTTACGTTCCTTACTGCTACCTGCCATATTATGAATATCGAGTGCCTCTCCAACAATGTCAGCAACGGTAAACCGCGGATTGAGTGATGCATATGGATCTTGGAAAATCATTTGCATATCGCGGCGCATTGCTTTCATTTTATTAGGAGGTAATTTGTATATATCCGTTCCATTAAAACGCACGCTTCCGGCAGTTGGCTCATACAAGCGAAGGATGGTACGACCAGCTGTAGATTTACCACAGCCAGACTCACCTACCATGCCCAGTGTTTCCCCTTCACGAATGTGGAAGTTCAGGTTATCCACGGCTTTGAGTGTACGATTCTTCCCTACATTAAAGTACTTTTTCAGTCCTTCTACTTCAATCAAGTTGTTACTCATGAGGAATGTACCTCCTTCGCCATAGGATGAAGTTCCCAGCAACGTGCCATATGCGTATCACTGAATACGGTCGCGCCTGGATCAACTTTTTGGCAGATGCTCATTGCACTGTCGCAGCGTGCTGCAAACGGGCAACCTACTGGTGGCTTGATCAGATCGGGTGGAGTACCTACGATTGGAATGAGTGGCTCATCCTTTTTCTGATCCAAACGTGGCATAGAGCGCATCAGGCCTTTTGTATATGGATGTTGCGGATTTTTGAATATTTCATATTTTGATCCCGTTTCTACCACTTCACCTGCATACATAACGATAACGCGGTCAGCAATACCTGCAACAACCCCTAGGTCATGCGTGATCAAAATAATGGATGTACCCAGCTTGCTTTGCATATCTTTCATAACATCCATGATTTGAGCTTGAATCGTTACGTCAAGAGCAGTTGTTGGCTCATCGGCAATGAGAAGTGCAGGTTTACATGCAAGAGCAATCGCGATCATCGCACGTTGTCGCATACCACCAGAGAACTCATGTGGATATTGACTAAATCTAGCTTCTGCATTTTTGATACCTACCATCTTGAGCATAGCGATGGCTTCTTTTTTCGCTTGATCCTTAGACATCCCTTGGTGCTTAATAAGCACTTCTGTAATCTGGTGTCCAATTTTAATCGTAGGATTCAGTGAAGTCATAGGATCTTGGAAGATCATTCCAATATCTTTACCACGGATGGCTTCCATTTGTTTATTGGTTTTCTTGAGCAAGTTCTGCCCTTGGAAAATAATTTCACCTTTATTAATAATGGATGGTGGAGACGGAATCAAACGCATAATGGTTTGAGCTGTTACACTTTTACCACTACCCGATTCACCTACGATCGCAACGGTCTCCCCTTTGCCGATCTCAAAATTCATGCCGCGAACGGCTTTTACCTCGCCGTCTCTTACTTTAAAAGAAACGTTAAGATCTTTAACCTGTAACAACGGATCCATTACATCCACCTCCTATTTTTTCAGTTTCGGATCAAGTGCGTCACGGAGGCCATCACCAAACAAGTTGAAAGCAAGCATTATCAAGCTGATCAAACCTGCAGGGAACAACATCCGCCAAGGGTAATACATCCATCCTGTCAAGGCGTTCTCGATCATAGAACCAAGAGATGCCCGAGGAGCTTGTACACCTAGACCCAAGAAGCTAAGGAACGCTTCACTGAAGATCGCACTTGGTACAGACAACGTGAGTGTTACGATAATTGGACCTACTGCATTCGGCAGTAAGTGTTTGAAAATAAGCCTAGAAGAGTTCGCACCCATGGATTTCGAAGCAAGAACGAACTCGCGATTTTTGAGCTGCATAATCTCACCGCGTACAATCCAGGACATGTTAATCCAACCGGTAATACATAAAGCAAGTATGATCGTACCTATACTAGGTTCAAGTACAACGAGGAGTAGAATCGTTACTAACAAATAAGGAATAGCGTATAGAATTTCAGAGAATTTGTTCATTAGTTCTCCGACACGTCCACCATAGAATCCCATGATACCACCGTAAATCACACCGATCGCAAGGTCAATAAAAGCTGCTGCAAAACCGATAATCAGTGAAATCCTCGCACCAGACCATGTACGAACCCACATGTCACGTCCGAGATCATCAGTTCCAAACCAATGTTCAGAAGATGGTGCTTGATTGGTTTTCATAAGGTCTTGTGTATCGTATTGATACCCGGATAACATCGGAGCTAAGATAGCCATAACTATAATGATAATGAGGACGACTAGGCTGCCCATGGCAAGCTTGTTCTTTAGAAGGCGTTCCCAAGCATCTCGCATTGCAGAGACACTTTGTCTTTGAATGACTTCCGCCTGCTTCTCATCGGTCCCGATTTTTCTAAAATCATCGGGTGTAAGCTGCATGTTGTTTGGATCGATATGAGATTGATTTGCTGACATTACCTAGCCCTCCTTCCCGTTGGATAATTTGATACGTGGATCTATGATGACATAAGCTATATCTGTAATAAAGCGCGCCACCATCAATATTAATCCGTAGAAAATAGTAATACCCATTATCATCGTATAGTCACGAGATGTAATACTATCAACGAATACTTTACCGATACCGCCGATACCGAATACACGTTCGATAACAACCGATCCAGTAACGATGTTTGCAGTCATAGGTCCTACATAAGTAACGACCGGCAAGATTGCATTACGAATAATATGTTTAAACATAATAGTAAGACTATTAAGTCCTTTTGCTTTCGCGGTCTTCACATAATCCGCATGAATCACTTCTAGCATACTCGAACGCGTCAACCGGGCGATAAATGCAATCGGTTGTGCAGATAGAGCTGCTACCGGAAGTACGTAGTCAAGCGGACCATTTAGACCCATTACTTTGAACCAGCCAAGTTCTTGAGCTAGATAAAATTGCAGGAGGGATGCTAGTACGAAACTCGGTACCGCAATTCCTAGTACAGCTAGCACCATTGCTACATTATCAATAATTTTGCGATGATTCATAGCAGCAATCATTCCTAGCAAAATACCAACAATGACAGCGACTACTATAGCAACTGCACCAAGTTTAAGAGAAACACTGAATGTTTGGCCAATAATATCGCCTACATCCTGATTAAGTCTTTTCATAGAAATCCCAAAGTCACCTGTTACGATATCACTAAGGTACTTTGTATATTGTTGAAAAATCGGCTTATCAAGACCATATTGCTCCATCAGTTTAGCCTGAATCTCAGGTGATACATTTTTCTCACCCATGAAAGGGTTACCCGGAATCGCCTTCATTAAGAAAAACGTAGCGGAGATGAGGATAAATAATGATATCAGCATGAAGATCAGCCTATTGATCACGTATCTTACCATGACCGTGAACACCTCCCGCATAAAATAACAGCTATAATTAAAAGTTTATTAGAACTAGAATAGAAAGTCTATTCTAGTTATTTGCGAATTTTACTTGATTCTGGAAATTATTGAAACAAATAAAAAAATCGGGATATATAAGGGTTCCCCACATATATATCCCGAACTTACTATACTGTTACATGCTTACTTGCCTTCAAGGTAAGCTCTGGAGAAGTCAATTGCTCCACTAAAGTCAAGGCTAACACCTTTCAGATAAGGCTTAGTCAAAGAAACATTCGTATAGTAGTACAACGGTGCAATGATCATGTCATCTTGAATCAAGATTTTCTCAGCTTGTGCAAAGTACTCATTACGTTTAGCTAAGTCTTTTTCTCCTGCAGCTTTCTCAATCAAAGCATCATACTCAGGGTTTGCATAACCAGCATCGTTATTACCGTTACCAGTTGTCCAAATATCCATAAATGTCATTGGATCATTGTAGTCAGCTGACCAACCAGCACGAGCCACTTGATAATTCAGATTGTTACGAGTTTCAAGGAATACGCCCCACTCTTGGTTTTGCGTTGCAACGTCAACACCAAGAGCTTTTTTCCACATATCTGCAACTGCTACAGCCAATTTTTGGTGAGCTTCACTAGAGTTGTAGATCAAAGTAACTTTAGGAAGAGTAGTGTACCCTTCTTCTTTCATACCTTCTTCAAGCAATTTTTTAGCTTCTTCTGCATTTTCTTGGAAGTAATCCGTGTCTTTAATTTCATCACGGAATTGTGCAGTTTCACCTTTAATACCTGGAGGTACAAAACCAAATGCTGGAATTTGTCCACCAAGCGTTACGTTATCAACAATGGCTTGACGATCAAGAGCCATCGTGAATGCTTTACGGATTTTTGCATTTTGGAACGGCTCAGCCGTTGTGTTAAACATATAGTAGTAAGTACTTGCAATACCAGTTGATTTGAATTCTTCTGGCAATTCTTTACTTACGCCTGGAATTTGGTCCGTAGGAACCTCGCCGTTAGGAGCTCCAGCATAATCAAGTTCTCCACTTCTATAAGAGGAAAGCTCTGTTGCACCGCTTGGCGTCAAAGACATATCGATTTTGGAAAGTTTGATGTTATCTTTATCCCAATATTGTTCATTTTTAGTAACTTCAATTTTTTGACCAGTAGTCCACTGAGTAAGAGTGAATGGACCATTCGTGATCATAGAATCTTTATTAGTTGCCCACTTGTCATTATCTTCTACCGATTGGTGAACCGGATAGTAAGTGTAGAATGAAGTCAGACCCAAGAAATAAGGAGTCGGATTTTCAAGAGTTACTTTCAAAGTATGCTCGTCTACAGCTTCAACGCCGACTTGGGAGAAATCTTTGATATCGCCAGTGTTGAATTTCTCAGCATTCTTGATGTAGTAAAGCTGATAAGAATAAGGTGGAGCTGGTGTTGTTGCTGGATCAAGTACACGTTTCCAAGCAAACACGAAATCATTTGCAGTTAATGCATCGCCATTACTCCATTTTGCATCTTCACGAAGTTTAAACTCATAAACGAGTCCATCTTCGGAAGTCGTCCAACTTTCAGCTACGCCTGGAATTTCTTTTCCTTCAGAATCCATACGAACAAGGCCTTCATACATTGTTTTCAAAACGGTGTTCGTTTGGCTGTCTTGCGCTTGAGCCGGGTCAAAAGTTGGTGGTTCAGCGCTCAAGTTAATTTTCAAAACCTGTTCTGTTGGTGTGGAAGAACCATCACCTTGACCGCTACTGCTATTGTCTGAACCGCACGCTGCAAGTACGGTACCAAATGCAAGTACAAGCGTCAAAAGGACTAGCAAACTTTTCCTCTTCATCTAGCATTTCCCCCTAAAAAGATGTGGTATATGTTTATAGATTATACAACCAGCGGTCAAAAAAATCTATATAACTTTTTCTTATAATGCAGTTTTTTTCAAATTTCGACACATTCGACACAATTTGCACACAATTTGCGTCAGGTTACCTTACACCAAATCAAGTATGTAACTGAATAATCCAAATGCCATAAGTACTATATAACTGAAGCTCATCACAACAAAAGTCATGCGCCAAACGACCCTAAACATCTTCTTATAATCGATCTTTCCTCTCAATCTGGTCTGGGCACTTCCGATCAGTCCTAAGGCGATAAGCAGCAAAATCAATATCAAATAAAAACCGAATCCATTATCAAATGTATTATTGAATAAGGCTGCAACAGCGGCTATGAGAAAAACCGTTGTCACATCCATTGCAGTAAGTAGCGCACTTTTCTTATGTTTTTTATAGTGGAGAACAATAAAGTATACGAGCAGAAACGGGAAAAAAGGAAGCATGCTAAGCACAATCAGGAAAGATTCGATCGCATTCAATTTCTACAATTCCTCCTCTATTATCATTCCTTTGATAATATTATATACAAGCTCATGTCCTTGAGTTTCTAATCCCGCCTCCTTTGCCATCTGAATGATACTCCCGTTAATCGCTCCGATCTCTGTTGCTTGTCCGCTCATTACATCAGTGCACATTGAGGAACGATTACTTGCCGTCAAACGGCACACATCCAGCACTTGCTCCCATAAATCGGAATCGTAAGGGATAAATCGTGCATCATAAACAGAAGTTGCCTCTATATACAATTGTCTCATAACCTGCAATCGATACGGACTATCTAACAACTCTCCATTCGTAATTCTCCAGATCGCAGTAAGCGGATTGATAATGGCGTTAATCATCAGTTTCCGATAAATCAGCTTATCGATTTCATTCGACGATTTCGTTTTAAATCCTGCCTTTAACAGTGCTTTTGTAAAATAATCCATTACATTTCTATCATGTATTCGACCTTCTCCGTCATTTTCAATAAGCGTTTCTCCGTAACCTGCTCGAATCACTTCATTCGGACTTGTTCTTTTTGCCCCTTCTGTCGTTATCGCAGCGAATACGCATGCCTTAGGCAATGCAGCTGCTATTTTGCTAATATGGCCTGTACCGTTTTGAAAACAATAAATAGGTGCGTCTACATGAGCACTGATCAGCGTTTTCATCAATTCATCAATTGCTCCCTGCTTCGTCATAACCATGATGAGATCGCCTTGTTTCTCCTGCCATATCTCCTCAAAATGTTTTATTTCATATATTTTTAAATTAGAAGCCCGCACTTTGGCCACTTGACCATCCGGCTGGGTAATCAGCACACCTGCTTCCTGTATTTTGTTTGCCTGTTCCTCCGTTCTCACCCACAATCGCACAGATTCACCCGCTTTCGCGAGCCCCCCTCCATACAGCAATCCAAGTGAACCGGCTCCAATGACATCAATGATCAAAACATATCCAACTCCCATTACAAAATAATTTCTTCTACTATATATCAAGAAGATGGATATGACAAAAACCCGTCTACCGCATAAATAGCGATAATACGGGTTTTGCCATTAGGTACTTCCAGCTTATTAATCAATCCGTTCTAGATTACCGTTAGCATCCATTTTAAACCGAGATTTCACTTCTTCTTCTTCTTCTGATAAGAACGCAAGCCTTCTTGCCCGATCCATAATTTGAATCAAAGCCTTGTAATCATCATTCACGACACGATAATCTGTCTGTACCTCATTCACTTGCTTAAACAGACGATCATTCTCAAACTTCAATTCATTTAATTCTTCTTCTTTTTCCCGAAGTTCTTTCTCCAGAAGTTTCAATTGTCTTGCATTTTCGTGGACCATCCCTTTCCATTGTCTGAGGAAACGAATTACCGCATCAATAGATAAGGTTTCTTCCGAAAAAGCTTCTGAACGAAAAACAATCTCTTCCGTATCCGTTACGGATAAAGCAGCAACCTGTGGTTGTACAGCGGATTGCCTTTTGGAATAACTTCTTTTCTGGCGCTGAGCCTTAGCAATTCCGATAGCTTCATCATATTTTTTACGTACAAAACTGTTCCAGCGAAAACCGCAAGCAGCAGAAGTCCTTCCAATCTTATCTCCTACTTCTTCAAAAGCAGCCAGCTGAGTACTACCTTCTCGAATATGACGAAGTGTCACATCAGCCAGAATTAAGTCATCCTCTGCACTCCACGCATCTTGTCTCACAGCAGTCATGCTATAAACCTCCCAACGACATCCATTATCACAACCTCACCCCAAGCATTTTTCAGTTGGTGTGTAAGCCGGTTATAAAAGCAGCTTTAATCATTCTTATGCCCTTCATAGAGTTCATAGAATCTATTTCATATTAAAATGTATTTCCAATTTCCAGTACTGCCATACCCTAAAAGATTTCGCTTTCATATCCATTTTTTATTTACACCTTTTTCCTTTAGAGCTATAATGTTACTTAGTATACATATGAGCGTATTATAAGAAAGGGGGTTACTATCGTGGCGCGCATGTTTCGTGTGCTTGGTTTTTTCACTCTAACGATTGGTCTCATGGCTTTTGCAGCAGATATGCTAGAAATGGCCCTTCTCTTCTTCTTCCAGACCGCCTTTTTTGTTGTTCTAGGCTACTTAAAATTCACCGAGAGAACGTATATTTTGTTATTCTGGGCTTACATGATTATTAGCTTCTCAGGTTTTAGCTATTGGACTGTGTTTGTAATGGGCAATCCTCTATAGAAATAACCATAAAGAACGGTTTGGCTATCCTGCCAAACCGTTCTTTATTTATTTTCTTTATCATATTATTGTTTTATGTAGGTACAAGCTTTCGTTAGGAGGAGAATTATTTGCGACACCGTTTACGCTTCAGCCTTATATTGTTCATCTTCTATTTTCTTCTGTTGGCGAATCCCACTTTTTATGTCTATGCTGAACCTTCACTTGAAGAAGATAAGATGAACGTACTGCAGAACAGCCTCTCCATCGTGGAGATTGATAACGAAATCAAACGAACCGAGGATCAGCAAGAACAAAATGTACGAAAACAACAAACACTAGAAGATGAGTTAAAAAAACATAAAGAAGAAATGGCTGTTCACGAAGAACGAGCCGGCTCTATTGTAAGATCCTATTATATGGGTGAGCGTGATCAACTTCTCCGTATTATTTTAAATTCCAAATCCTTACGCTCCCTTCAGATCGTTGCCAGTTATTACGAGATAATTATATCCAGTGACCAAGATACACTTCGTGCTTATCAAAAAAAGTATAAAGAATTAGCAACCACCTCTGCTGAACTGGAACGTAGTGCACAAGAACTTGCTGATCTAAAACAAAACCTAATATATCAAAGGGAACGTGTTGTTGCGCTCGAAAAAGAAGTAGAAAAAGGGCTCTCTTCAAGTAATCAACGTGAAATCATGGAGAAATTGATTGGAGAATTAACTTCCTATTGGAATAACATCGGAATCCACGAAGTAAAAAAATATTTTAATGCACTAGCCGTTGCTATGGAAAACTTGCCGTCATATGTACAAAAAGAACCTGGGATCATCTCCATGAATGGCAGCACCTACACCATTCGGATCACCGAGGCTCAGTTAAATGATTTTCTAAGATCACAAAATGAAATCTTCAACGACTTTTCGTTTCAGTTTACAGATGATTATATTGTTGCATCCGGAAAACGAGATAACCTTGAGCTTGCTGTTCAAGGACATTACACGGTGATCAATGAACCAGAGAATGGAATTCTTTTTCACGTTGATAAATTAGTTTTCAACCAATTTGAACTCCCTGATACAACACGTAATATGCTTGAACAAGAGTTTGATCTTGGATTCTATCCTCAGAAGTTAATGTCCTTCATCAAAGCAACAGACGTTTCGACCAAAGAACACACTCTTGAAGTAACGATGGAGCTTTCCTTAAAATAGATCTTCTCACAACTGACTATGCACATGAAGCATCTTACTCAGATGCCCCAAATAATCGTTTGATGTGATGTTCATATTCCTTAAATGAAATGTGACCTTGGACAAATTGTTCAATACTGTCTGCTGCTTTCTGAGACTTTTCAGGATCGGATAAGATACGATCTTGATCCTGAAGTAAGGATTGCTCCACACTTTCTTCTAGAGCCTGCAGCGGAATGGCATTTGTTATGTCGCTCATATCAGAAGCTGTATACAGAGATTGATGGACTGGGAGCTTTCCTGAAAGAAGAAACCAAGTTTTTGCTGACCCTGGCGATGTGAGTTTCGCAAGAAACTCTAGTATCGCTTCTTTTTGCGTTGACTTCGGAGAAACAACAAAACTGCGTCCCATTACAGCAAGTGCCTGGGATTCTACGTCATTATTAATATAGGTAGAAAGTTCTTCCCGGTAAATAGGTAACAAATCAGATAAGGTAATAATTCCTGCTTGAAAGTCTGGCTTGTCATAGGAGCGTGTATTTCGCTCTGTCTTGATATATGGAAATAATGCTTGAATAGATTGAATCTGCTTTGAAACATTCTCCTCTTCCTCATTCGCAACGCGAAACACTTCGGAAGCTTCCGGTACAATCCCTTGGAATTTAAGCCATGAAGCAAAAGCAACCGGATCTTCTCCATCAAAATAGAAAGGTCTGTCCATCGATTCGTCCCATTCCGCAAGTTGAGACTTCCACTCTTCGGTTGTACTTGTAGATTGAAGTGGCCCAGTACTCGTTTCTTTTGTTCGGTACTCTGCATACACATAGGGATCCATATCCATAGGGATAGACCAGCGATATCCATTCCACTCTCCCGCCCGAAGTAAAGAATCAAAGGAAGCGCCTGCTGCACCGTTCCCATCCCCGCCAGTTATCGGACTAGCAAACCCTTTTCTCGCAAACCATTTTATATAGCGATTGTCAATGAGTACGGCATCTGGGCTTTCCCCCATCATAAATGCGTTCTTAAATTCAGAATAAAAGTCAGAAGGATCTACATTAGATAAATCGATTTCCATTCCCATTTCTTTTGCTGTATTTTGTGTATGCCTTTGAAAGGCTGTAAACTCTTCATTATCCATGGATACTAGAACTGAGAGAGGTTTATTTTTCTGTGTGGTTTGGGGAGCAGGAGTTGAAAATAGGTCTGTGATGTTGCCTCCATCATCTGTCTTCTGATCTTGGGCAATATCAAGACTCGGTGAAAGTATCGTTAATGACAACAACAAGACAATAAAAAGAATCCAGTGATTTCTCCGCTTCAAGATTCATGCTCCTTCCCACGTAACTAAACAACTTCATTCTACCAACTATTGTAACAAATCGGTAGGCCTCTTGTCCTACATCCTCTCTATATTTCTTGTCTTTAGTTCTTCTCTAGTCAAACAAAAAGAACCGGAACATAAGTCCGGTTCTTGAATTTCGGCTTACCTATGAAAATGGACCAAAGAAACTTCTGTTTCCCGGGAAATAAATACGTATAGCAAGCCTTATAGTAAATCGGCAGCTAACTGCGCAAGCTTGGATCGTTCTCCTTTTTCCAGCATAATGTGTCCGCTAATTCCTTCCTGCCGAAAACGTTCAACGATATAGGTAAGTCCATTACTTGATGAATCAAGATAAGGATGATCGATTTGTTCCGGATCTCCCATAAGAATAATTTTACTGCCTTCTCCTACACGAGATACGATCGTCTTTACTTCATGTCTTGACAAATTCTGAGCCTCGTCGATAATAATGAACTGCCCTGGTATAGATCTTCCCCGAATATAGGTCAAAGCCTCCACCTGTATGCTGCCAAGTCCCATCAAAATTTTATCAATATCTCCTGCTTTTTTTGTGTCAAACAAAAACTCAAGATTATCGTAGATAGGCTGCATCCAGGGACGAAGTTTCTCCTCTTTCTCACCCGGAAGATAACCTATATCTTTCCCCATCGGTACGACAGGTCTTGCAATGAGAAGTTTCTTGAATTTATGATCATCTTCGACCTTAAGCAAACCAGCTGCCAGGGCCAGTAACGTTTTCCCAGTGCCTGCTTTCCCTGTAATGGTCACGAGTGGAATATCATCATTAAGTAAAAGTTCGAGTGCCATTCTCTGCTGGGCATTTCTCGCAACAATTCCCCAAACAGGGTCATTACTTAAATACAGAGGCTCCATTTTAGTACCCTCTTGATTCACTTTCAGTAAAGCTGACTTCCCCGTACCCATCTCATCCTTTAGAATGACAAACTCATGAGGGTATAAGGAGTATGGTAACTGTAAAGGTTTGATAGGTAGAAAACGATAAGTATAAAATTCATCAATAACCGATGGATGGACTTTGATTGTAGAATAACCTGGATACAATTCACTAGGATCGGCGGTACGGTCCGATAAATAATCTTGTGTATATAAACCAAGTACATCTGCTTTTATGCGAACCAGTACATCTTTACTTACGAGAACAACTTGATCCGCTTCCTCCTTTTCTTGCTCTTCGAGGTGATAATTCAGCGCGACTGCCAAAATACGATTATCGTTAGTTACTTCCCCAAACATTTCCTGTACTCTTACAAAGCTGCGATGATTAAGTTCGACTTTCAAACTACCGCCGTCTGGCAAAGGTACTCCACTGTGTAGATGCCCAATTTCCCTTAACCCGTCTAATAAACGCGATACATATCTTGCATTGCGTCCAATTTCGTCCGCATTTCGCTTCTTCGAGTCAATTTCCTCTAAGACGACTGCTGGAATGACGACCTCATGCTCATCAAAAGCATATATGGCGCCCGGGTCATGAAGCAGCACATTCGTATCCAATACAAAAATTTTTTTCATTGGTATCCCCTCCAAGGCGGCGTCTTTTAAGCACAGCTAGAGCAAGCTTTATAGCAGCGGTAAGGACAATCATGCATCCCATATCTAAATGTATTCGTTCAGGAGCAAATAATTGTTCATTTTCCTGAAAATATCCTTGGAATACCCATTTTAATATGAAATGTGTCTTGTCAGACCACACAAAAAACCCAGTGAACGAAATTCACTGGGTTTAAAATCATGACAAAGCAATCTGCCTGCCATACTATTCAATTTAGGTCGTGCAAAACAGGGATTTTCTTTGAACATAGACAAAGACCTCCTGAACGACTCGCATCTATGGGATACACCCACATTATAGCATGGACTTCTTCAATGTAAAACTAGCGTTCCTCATATTTTATTTTCCAGAAGTTGTTTCTGATGAAATATGATTACCAGCAAGTTCCTGAGCGAGAGCTTCCTTCGCTTTGCTTAACTCTCCCTCATTAATATATACATAAGGACTATTCCAAGTTCCTGTCACAGGTACAAAATTCACGTTCTCTTTTGACATATCCCAGTAAGCCGCTATAAAATTTTTCATTTGTTCGCTTTCCACCGTAGTGGTCATATTATCACTCACTGCATTAACCACTTTCCCAATCTTCGTTACGCCACCAAGTGATTTCATCTGATCAAGCATAGAATGCAACACTTCATTTTGACGCTGATTACGAGAGAAGTCGTCTGAAGCTGGTGTTTGCGGATCACAATTCGATTTCCGATAGCGAACATAATCGAGCGCCTCATCTCCATCCAGATGCTGTGGTCCTTTGGTTATATTAATTTTTGTTCCGTCTGCAGTATCGTTATAACACATGTTTTGCGTTGCATTTACATCCACACCACCAAGTGCATCCACCGCATCTGTAAAGCCTTTAAAGTTTAGAACAGTAACGTAATCAATGTTCACATCCAAGTATTTACTAAGCATAACACGCATTTCTTCTTCTGCTTTCACTCCGGATTCTTTTTCCGCAGTCTTAAATCGCGGATAATAGGAATTCAGCTTCCGCTGAGAATATCCATCTAACTTAATAAGGGTATCTCTTGGCAATGACACTAGCGTAACCGAGTCAGTTTTGGGATTCATTGAAGCAACCATAACTACATCCGTAAGATGTGTTTTGGTCTCTTCACGGTAATCTGTACCGAGAATTAACATCGTCAATGGTTTTACCTTAGCCGAATCCTCAGCAGCAACGGGGGAATTATTCCCTGTATCGATTACATTATTAAATAGCATGTATAAATAGCCGATACCTGCTACCACACCAAGAATAACAAGAATCATAACAATTTTCATGAACTTATGAAAAGGACTTTTCCTTTTCTTCTTATTTGACTGGTCTACTTTCTTTTTAGACGGTGATTTTTTGTTCTTATCTCCTCGATCTCTAGGAGGAAGTCCATTAGAGCCCATATTCATTTTCTCAACACCTTTACCTTTTCTAACGTTCTGCCTTCTACTTATATTACCGCTTTTTGTCGGTTTGTATCAAATCTTTAGAATTCGTCCCTTTAAAAAAGGAGAAGACCGCACAAATGGCGGCCTCTCCAGGTGAAAATTATGAAATTGGACACAGTATTATACTTTATCCAATGAATATGATTACTCTTTTACCATTACATCTTGCCTGTATGTCCAGTTGCTTCCGCCTTTTTCTTCTGGCGTCCTTCAACGAAATAACGAATTCGAACAAGAAGCATCAGTCCCACAGCTACTAGCAAGCACTGTATAATTGGTAATTTATCAATCTGGAAAACGAGAAGCATGAAAGCACCTATGGCCATAAAGATGTACAGTAATATCTCTTTGAATAACGACATTTTCTGCTGTGGACGAAATACTTTGTTATAGACATACGTGATCAATACAAAAATAACCACATAGCTTATGATCGGGTGTGACGCTAACCATGCTTGCATGGCGAGTCAGCTCCTTTCGATTTCACGCTCTCTTTTCCTATTATAAAATACGAACCTTATGAATTAGCTTGAGCCATTTTACGTTGTTTCTCTGCACGTTCGCGCTCACTCTTATTCAGAATTTTCTTACGAAGACGAACTGATTTTGGTGTGATCTCACAATATTCATCATCATTCAAATATTCAAGAGCTTGCTCAAGAGAGAAAATAACCGGAGTTTTCATTTTAACTGTGTCGTCTTTAGATGCAGAACGAACGTTAGTCAATTGTTTCTCCTTACAGATGTTCACGACGATGTCGTTGTCACGGTTGTGTTCACCAACGATCATACCTTCGTATACTTCGGTTCCTGGCTCAAGGAACAACGATCCGCGATCCTCTACTCCAATCATACCGTAGAAAGTAGATACTCCGTTCTCACTGGATACGAGTACGCCTTGGTGACGTCCACCAACTTGACCACCTACGAGTGGACCATAGCTGTCAAATGCGTTATTCATTACACCGTAACCACGAGTAAGAGTCAGGAAGTTCGTACGGTAACCAATCAATCCACGTGCTGGAATGAGGAACTCAAGACGAACTTGACCGTTACCGGAGTTCACCATGTTCACCATTTCTGCTTTACGTGATCCAAGACTTTCCATAACAGCTCCCATGCTATCTTCTGGAATGTCAATCAGAAGACGCTCAATCGGCTCCATTTTCTTACCGTCAACTTCTTTGATGATTACTTCCGGTTTGGATACGGCAAGCTCATATCCTTCACGGCGCATGTTCTCAATCAGGATACTAAGGTGAAGTTCACCACGTCCAGAAACAACATATGCATCTGGGCTGTCTGTTTCTTCTACACGAAGACTCACATCTGTTTCAAGTTCTTTGAAAAGACGATCACGAAGTCTACGGGAAGTAACCCATTTACCTTCACGGCCAGCAAAAGGACTCGTGTTAACGAGGAACGTCATTTGCAGTGTAGGCTCATCAATTTTTAGAACTGGCAAAGCTTCAGGGTTATTAGGATCAGCAATAGTTTCACCGATGTTAATATCTTTAATTCCGGCAATAGCAACGATGTCACCTGCGCCAGCTTCAGCTACTTCTACACGTTTTAAGCCTTGGAAACCAAACAATTTCTCGATACGAGCAGATTTAGTTCCTCCATCGCGAAGCATAACCGTAACAGGTTGTCCTTGTTTGATAACGCCACGGTTTACACGACCAATAGCGATACGGCCAAGATACTCATTGTAGTCCATCAAAGTAACGAGGAATTGAAGGGGTTCTTCCACACTTTCTGTTGGGTGAGGAATGTGATCTACGATTGTTTCGTACAAGCTCATCATGTTCTCGTCTTGTTTCTCTGGGTCAAGACTAGAAGTACCATTCAAAGCGGAAGCATACACAACTGGGAAGTCGAGTTGCTCGTCATTTGCACCTAGTTCAATAAACAGGTCAAGGACTTCATCAATAACTTCAGACGGGCGTGCAGCCGGACGGTCGATTTTATTTACGACTACGATCGGAGTGAGGTTATGCTCAAGTGCTTTACGAAGTACGAACTTCGTTTGCGGCATACATCCTTCATAAGCATCAACTACCAAAAGTACACCATCAACCATTTTCATAATCCGTTCCACTTCTCCACCGAAGTCGGCGTGTCCTGGAGTATCCACAATGTTGATGAGGAAATCTTTATAGTTGATTGCAGTATTTTTAGCTAGTATGGTAATCCCGCGTTCCCGTTCTAGGTCGTTAGAGTCCATAGCGCGTTCTTGTACAGCCTCGTGATCGCGGTATGTTCCGGATTGTTGAAGCAACTTGTCGACTAGGGTTGTTTTGCCGTGGTCAACGTGGGCAATAATCGCAATATTGCGAAGGTTCTCTCTTACATGCATGGTTTGTATCCATATCCTTTCCAAAATCAATTCTATTTGTAAATAAAAACGGAATGCTCAACAAAAGAAGCGCCGGATCATCCAGGCGCACTTATATCCACTTATATCCCTTATATTATAGACTAATTTCGTCAAAAATCAAGTATCTTATCGAAATCTACGATTAGGTTTGGGTCTGCCAAAGATAAGCCAAATGCCAGCAAAGATAAGAAGGGCAGCAAATACATAGATAAATCCGGTAGTAAGCAGTGTAACAAATAACAAGACGATGGAAACAGCAAGCGAAATAATGGATATAGAATAGATCATTGCCGGTCTCGGATACTCAAACAACGCGTACTCGAACAAACCTAGCGCTATACCAAACAGAAAAACGGGCCATAAATAGACAAGAAGATGCCAACCAGATAAATTGCAGATGAGGAACAAAATTCCGTAAACTGTAAATAGTCCTGCTGGAATAAGTATTGTAGCACTCGTTTTTCTCATGAAGTAATAAAGATGCAGTAAAATCCCGGGTACTAGCAACACAAGCGGCCAAAAAGTCCGACCTATATAACCAAATATGCCCAGTTTACCCAACAAAATAACAAGACCTGCTACCGCAATAAAAATACCGATAGCACGTTCATTTCTCCCATTCACTATCCTTTCACCTCATCCATAAAAATTTATATATGTTATATCCGTATTACTAAAATTCCTTGTAACAAATTTACAAAACCAAGTTACTAAGTAACTAATATCTATGTATAGTTTATCCTATGTTTTTACAAAAAACTACTCTGTTTGCTAATTCCGTTATTGTGCTTACATATCAATGTTCAATCTGCCTATTTTCTATTAAAAAATAAATAAAAACCGGCAATATTTGCCGGTAATCTCAATGATTCTACTATAAACAAATGCAAAAATTATACACGGTAGTGCGTCAGTTTACGGAAAGCACCACTAATAATAATACATACCGCGAATATAGCAGGTATTAGTCCCTGATAACCCAATAAAAATTGCTGTAGCCAGATGCCGAGTTTCGGATCTCGTAACAGCATCTCACCTGCTGTATAGGCTAAAATTGCTGAGCCTGCAAATACCAAAATCGGATAACGTTGCAGCAGCTTGACTATGATCCCACTCCCCCACACTACAATAGGAATACTAATCGCAATGCCTATGACAATAAGGGCGAGGTCACCGTCTGCAATTGCTGCAATCGCCAGGACATTATCAAGACTCATCACAAAATCCGCGACTAGAATAGTTTGAATTGCACTCCATAACGTGGAAGATTCTCGTACATGTACCTCTTCCGTATCTTCAAAAAGCAGCTTGAATGCAATATATAGAAGCATCAGGCCCCCAGCTGCTTGGATATACGGAATTCCGAGAATAAGTACAGCTACAAAGGTTAAGATACATCTCAGCAATACTGCGCCAAAGGCGCCCCACCAGACAGCTTGTCTTCTCCTGTGTACCGGCAAATTACGACTTGCCATTGCAATAACCACTGCGTTATCACCGCTAAGCACAAGATTGATCATAAGTATTTGTGCTAGCAACCATAGCTCTTCCATACCTTACGAACACCCCCATACATTAGATGTATGTTCGCATTGCCAAGCCTATGCTTGACGATGTATGGGTAGAGGAATATAATGAATTCCGATTTGTACCATCAGAAACGTTTCAATAAAAGGAGTGACCTTCATGGATATCAGCGAGTTTTTAGTCAGCTTGCTGCAGGTTGTATTCATCGACCTGATACTTGCCGGCGATAACGCAATTGTGATCGGACTCGCTGCACGAAATTTGCCTCAGGAAACTCAGAAAAAAGCGATTATTTATGGCACCGGAGGCGCGGTCCTAATTCGAATTGCAGCTACGATTATTGTGCTCTGGCTGTTACAGATCCCTTGGCTGTTACTTATAGGGGGCGTGCTTCTTGTCGGTATTGCCTATAAACTTCTCGCCGATCAAGGGGACGAGCATACAGAAGTAAAAGCGGGAGCTTCGTTATGGACAGCAGTAAGAACCATCGTTATTGCTGACGCAGCTATGGGCATCGATAATGTAATCGCTGTGGCGGGTGCAGCAGAACAACATTTGCTTCTCGTTATTCTTGGTTTGTTAATTAGTGTGCCTATTATCGTTTGGGGCAGTACCCTGTTTATCAAATTGATTAATCGTTTCCCATGGATTATTTTCCTAGGGGCAGCAGTCCTTGGATATACAGCTTCTAACATGATTACCGAAGAAAGAATGCTGGAGCCTTTCTTCAGTGCTCACCCTGCAGTTCGTGTATTGTTCATCGTGCTTGTCGTTGCCGGAGTGCTCTTTGCTGGTTATCGCAAACAACAAAGTTCTAAACGTGAACAACAACATTCCTATTCGTAAAGAGGCTACGCAAAGTAAATGCATTCAAAAAAGCTGTTTCTATACATCTTACACGATGTATAGAAACAGCTTTTTCCATGTTAGTTCAATTTATAGCCAGTCTTCTTCTATCGCACTGGATTCCTGAGTTTGCTCGCTTCCTCCAAGTGTGATCGTTTCCGTATTAGCTACAGCGTTCTCTATCAAAGAAGACAGATCGGTAATCGATGCCTCTATCTTCTCTACGATTCGGAGATTAGGGTTCGTTGCAGGAGACTTTGGAACAAATAAAGTACAGCAATCTTCATAAGGTAAAATAGATAATTCATAGGTGCCAATCTCTTCAGCAATTTTGACAATCTCGCTTTTATCCATCATGACAAGTGGACGAAGGAGCGGAAGATCGGTTGCTCTTCCAATAACATTCATACTCCCAAGCGTTTGACTTGCCACTTGACCAAGACTATCACCACTCACAATTGCTAGTGCCCCTTCTCGTTCTGCAAGCATTGTTGCAATTCGGAGCATTGAGCGTCGCATTAAAGTAATAATCAGTTTATCTTGTCCTATTTGGGTAAACGAGGTTTGCACCTCAGTAAAAGGAACAAGGTGTAGTTTGATTTCTCCTGAGTAACCAGCTAGCACTCTCGCAAGATCGATGACCTTATCCTTTGCTTTTTGACTTGTAAAAGGGAAACTAAAGAAATGCACAAGCTCCAGCTCCAGCCCTCTCTTCATGGAAGACCACGCAGCAACAGGTGAATCAATTCCTCCAGATAAAAGCATCATTGCCTTACCGTTCGATCCCCTAGGAAATCCTCCTACAGCTGTAAATGATTCGAAAAATAAATAAGTTTGATCCTCTCTAATTTCGATCTTCAGTTCGATATTAGGTTTTCTTACGTCCACTTTGAGTGCTTGAAAACGACGAAGTAATGGGGAACCTACCAGATGGTTCATTTCATGGGATGAGTGTTCAAATCCCTTCCATACACGTCTTGCTTTCACTTTGAATGTAGTCCCTTCCACCGGGTTTAACTCTTCCATGAAATCAAGAGAAGCCTCCACAATTTCATCCAAACTCGATGCAGTTACTTTCACTGGACTGATGGATACAATACCAAAGATCTTTCTTAAATCTTCTATAACAGCCAGATGGTCATGCCCTCCAAGTCCTACGTACATGCGCCCGTACTCTTCCACCAACGTTGCCTCAGGATATGCGATGAGCTTAGACATAACATGTCTTTTCATTGATTTTTCGAATCGTCTCCGGTTTTTACCTTTTAAAATAAACTCTCCAAAACGAAGCAGTAACATATCATATTTCATTATTTAACGGTTCCACCCTTCAAAAGAGACCAATCTCTTCTTCATCTGCTGTAAAGCATGAATGAGTTGATCTATATGTTCATCGTTGTGAGTATCGCCCAGACTGATTCGAATTCCAGAGCGTGCAATTTCTTCTGACTTCCCCATAGCGAGTAGTACCCTGCTCGGTTCGGTATACTTGGAAGAACAGGCAGACTGCGTTGAAACAATAATGCCTAGTTGCTCAAGTGTGTGTAAAATCACCTCTGCCTTCATCCCAGGATAGGAGAAATGCACAATGTGAGGTGCTCCCTTACTGGAGCTGTTCAGTTCCCATTCCGGATGACGACCAATTTCTTCGATTAATCGATCTCTGAGTGGGACAAGACGAGCACAAAGTTCAGATCTTTGCTCTTCTGCCAGACGAATGGCCTTTGTCATAGCCGCAATGATCGGCACATTCTCTGTGCCCGCCCGTAGTCCTCCCTCCTGAGATCCTCCTGACATAAGCGGAGTGAGCTCAAGACCTGAGCGGACGTAAAGAAGACCGGCTCCTTTAGGTCCACGTATTTTATGAGCTGAGAGGCTATATAAATCGATTCCGGATTGTTGAAGTTCCAACTTTATTTTGCCAAAAGCTTGTACTCCGTCTACATGGAATATTACCTTTGGATATACTTTCTTGAGCTGCTGCCCTATATTCATGATTGGATGAATCGCACCCGTCTCATTGTTAACATGCATAAGACTGACCAAAATAGTATCTTTTCCTACAGCTTCCAGTACATCCTCACACTTAACCTGACCTTCGGAATCTACTGGCACATAAGTAATATCATACCCCATTTGCTCTAAAAACCGAATGCTCTCATATACAGAAGCATGCTCTGTTTTAGTAGTTACAATATGTTTTCCACGAGAACGGTAACGAAATGCAGTTCCTTTTATCGCCATATTATTACTTTCAGTTGCTCCAGAAGTAAAGACGATTTCAGACGTTTTTACACCCAACGTCTTGGCACAAACTTCACGTGATCTTTTGAGTAGTCTTTCCGCATCTTCCCCGTACCCGTGAATAGAAGAAGCATTTGCATAATGTCGATTCATTACTTCGCCTATTGTCCGAATTACATCTGGGTAAGGCGGGGTTGAAGCCGCATAATCAAAATAAAGCAACTCGCTCACCTCCTTAAGCTAAAACATCAGGATAAAACGCAAAAAGACCAATGATAGAACGGTCTAATCATATCTTGAGACCATTCTCATGTGATCTTTTCGCAGATCTATACAGTTATAAAATAATCAGACAGTGTATTTCGCCTGGGCCTGTTCTATTTTAGTAATATAGCGCTGCGTTTCAAGCGGCAAACGGTTTAGCACAGACATCAATTCCTCATCTGTATCTACACCTAAACGACCTACTCTTCCTGGACCTGCATTATAGGCTGCAAGAGCTAGCTTCTCTTCACCGTTAAATCGCTGAAGCTGGTAAGATAAATATCGTGTGCCTGCATCTATACTTTGAGCTGGGTCAAACGGATCTGACACTCCCAAACCAGCTGCTGTGCCATCCATAAGTTGCATGAGCCCTTTGGCACCAGCACTCGATACTACGTTAGGATTAAAAGATGATTCCGTATCAATAACGGCTTTAATCAGTGATTCAGAAACGCCGTATTTTTGGCTCGCTTTCTCAATCAAGGACTGGTAATCCGTTTTGGAGGCTCCTGCATGGGCAGTTGATGAAGAAACTGAAGTAGTAACAGCGGAACTTACAGTACTAGTCTGCTCAGTTACGGTTCCATTTCCCAAATGCATCCATAGAAGCCCATCTCCATTACCAGAAATGGTTCTTGGACTGGGTTGTTCTGAATTCAAGTTATCTCCTTGCTGCGCTTGTCCTAGATATTCCTCAAATGAAGCAGACGAAGCAGAACTTACCTTACTGCTGCTCGTTGAAGAAGTATCAGACGTGTGAGAAGGTGAAGTTAAGTCATACCATAGAGTATTCCCCACCGGATCAATATGCATATGTAAATGAGCCTCCATTCGCTTTGTGTCCAAACTCTATTGTACACGGAAGAAAGCAAAAGTGCCAAGACCTGATTTTCCTTAACGAATATAATCACGAAAACAGGCAACCCCTTATTTCAGAGTTGCCTGCCCTTACATTTTCTACTGATAGTAAGTGAAAAGCACAAGAAAAGAATAACTAACAAGTGATGCAATACCGATGCCTACCGCCCAACCGCCAGTCGTACGTCTTCCGTCAGCAAATGCATAATAACCGAGGACGATTCCAATTGTACCAAGCACAAAGGACCAAACAAATAAAGAAATAAGGGATATAGCCAGCGCCAGATATCCAATTCTCATGGAGACGAGATTCTCCGTTTCCGATTCAACCTCTGCTCTTGCTTCTGGCTCCTCAGCAACAAACATACCGGCAAGTGGAGAAGTTAACTCTGCAGCATATTCTTCCTTATGCTCGTGTTCCTTTCGAGGGTAATCAACTCGTTCTCTAACGGATTTTGAATTGTGCTTTCTTTTTGATTTAGCCATGAAATAAGATCACCTCCGAAGCATTAAAGCTTGACAGGGTAAGGGAACATTTCTTAAATACAATTTGTAAGTCAGCTATGCGTGTTTAGGTTTAAAAGTATGGCAACAAGTCGCTGAAGAGGTAGGAGCTACATCCATATGCTCAGAATCGAAGGTTTCACCCGCATATTCTTCTTTCAAGTGCTTGGATGCATAAGCATCAATATTAATCATGATTAGATCCGCCTTGCAGAAGTTTTCTTCTCCCCAATAGGAGCAGTTAGATACACTGCATCTTACGATTGGTTTATCACTCATTATTATCACCTCATTACCTATCGTTCCCCTTTCCATAGCTGTTATACACCACAACAATCATCTTCTTTACTATGTAAAAAAAAGAAAAAAGCCGCAGAATCTGCGGCTAAAGTTGTAATGCATATTTATCAATGTAAAACATGATTAACGTAAGCTATTAGGCGTGATTACGTTGATTTTGCATTCTACGCTGAGTCAAATAATCACTTTCATAAAAAGTAAGATCGTCCCTAAGTTCTTCATAGGTTCTTGTAATTTCCATAATAATGTCACGTGCTGGTCGAACCGGCTTTACCCGGAAACGAATTGCATCTTGACCTGTATACGCATAACGTCCATCTTCCGAATAACATTCGTTTTTCGGATAGAAGAAACTGTTCACACTTTGATGATACAAATGGTAAAGAGCTTTTTCAGCGAAGTCAACGTCAAAATTCGCACGTCGTAATGCTGTACCGAGCTTCTCGTAGGAAACTTCGGAGAACACTAACAAATGACGCAGATCAGAAAGAAATCCTTTGTAAAATAGTACGGTTTCCTGATCTTGATCAGCAGCAAGCTGAGCAAGTGAATTTTCATTCAGAAATGTTTCCAACTTTTCTATTGCAGGTTTCAATTTCTCTCGTGCGGATTCACATAACTTCTGCACATTGGCTGACATAAAGGTAGTTCCCCCTTAAAGAATAAGTCCTTATAGACTTCTTATAAACGATCTAAAATTTTGCAATAACATTTTTGACCAATAATTCTCAGCTACTATCCTATCATAAAATAGTGACGAGCGGTACTTAAATAAAACATGAGTACTGGATTTTTAAAATTCCTACGTACATATCCGTATAAAAAGTTCCATTCCTCCTCACGCTAAAGGAACCTAAAAACATTAAAAATGCAGGAGGAATTTAGCATACATGACGAAAAACAAATGGGTCTATTGGGCTCTGATTCTCGCCGCATCCGTTCTGATTATCACTTTACTCTTGCCTTCAAAGGAGAAAAACAAACTTGAGCAGCAAGCTACTCCACCTCCGCCAAAACAAGAGCAATTGCTCAAAAAGCAATTTAAATCTCAGGATATTCAGGTCACAGAGCGCCTATCTCGAATGGATGCAGAGCAGCACCTTCAGAATATGCTTACCGAACTCAAAGTGGCTGATGAAACTAAAGTCTCATCTTACATTGAAAAATTGCAAAAAAACCATCATCAAATTCACACTCTACTTTGGTTAAATCTCAAAGACGGAACGAGTAAATCTTTTTCCGTGCAAAAAGACAAAGAAAATTCTGATCTAGAGAAAAACAAGCAACTTATGTCCAGTATTAAGTCAGCGAAACAGGCACTGCGTAAGCATAAAACTTATGAATCTAACTCCATGTCGGTTGGAGATGGGAAATATTTTGTTGTTGGACAACCTTCTACTGACGGAGAACATGCGGTTGTAGCTATACTAAGCCAACGTATCCTTAACGATGTAGAAGAGCATCAACGTCGCAATCTGCGTTTGATTCCCTATCCTAAAGAAGGTAAATACAATGTCAAATCCGTACTTCCAGGTACATTAAAAGGCGTTAACGTAAAAACTGGACATGACAACCAAAATGCAAGTCACTACTATGAGAATGAAATTGTTATTCGATTCCATGACACTCTTTCTTCAGACAAAATGGAACAAATAAAAAAAGAAATAAAACTGGATCATGCCCATAAAATTGGTGAGACCTATGTATTTAAATCAAAAGATATGGATTATACAAAGCTCCAGTCTTACTTTAAGAAAAAATGGGACCCTATGTATGCCGAGCCTCACTATCTGTATTTAACCAATGAAACCTATGATGAAAATGTGGCAGCAAGTAACATTCCAAATGATTTACTTTTCTCTAGGTATCAATGGAACCTTCCCGCAACAGAAACGAATAAGGGTTGGTCTTTATCCAAAGGTAGCGATAATGTCACTATTGCAGTTATTGATACGGGTGTAGATCTTAATCACCCTGACCTTGAAGGGCAGTTTGTTGAAGGCTATAACGTTGTAAACCCAGATGAAAAGCCCTACGACGATGTAGGTCATGGTACACATGTTGCCGGTATTATTTCTGCAAAAGTCAACAACAATGAAGGCGTGGCAGGAATGACTTGGTACAATAAAGTGATGCCGGTAAAAGTCCTTGATTCTTCTGGTTCAGGTACAACCTATGCTGTAGCGGAAGGCATTATATGGGCAACGGATCACGGTGCCAAAGTAATTAATATGAGTCTTGGAAACTATGCTGATGCTGAATTTCTGCACGATGCCATCAAATATGCTTATGATCATGATGTCGTTCTTATTGCAGCGACGGGTAATGATAATACAGAGCGTCCAGGGTACCCTGCAGCTTACCCAGAAGTTTTTGCAGTGTCCGCAACGGATGCAGCAATGAAACGTGCTGAGTTTTCCAATTATGGAGATTATGTTGATGTCATGGCACCAGGGGCCAGCATCGCTAGCACCTACCCTAATAATCAGTATGCTGCCTTGTCCGGTACATCGATGGCAAGCCCTCATGTGGCAGCCCTTGCTGGACTCATTCGCTCGCTCAATCCTGATCTGAATAACGAAGAGGTCATGGATTTGATGCGTTCAAGCGTTATTGATCTTGGAGAACCAGGATATGACAAATACTTCGGATATGGACAAATCGATGTGTATAAAGCACTTGAAAAAGCGGGAGCTAAAATAGAAGAGGACAGCCCACTTCAATTTTGGCCGCAAAACTTACGCAATAAGATGGAAGATACCGTGAAGAAATATTTTAAGTAATTTTAGCTAACAAAAAAGAGCAGACGAGTCGGCATAAGCCCCGTTCTGCTCTTTTGCATACTTACTATCTGCGGTTGTTACGATCTGGTCCGCAGCCCATGTGGCCCATGTGGCCCATGTGGCCCATCTGTCCTTCTTCTTCTCTTTCTACGACAGCCCACTCGTGACAAGGTACCGGAATAACGTGATGTTTGTTTACGATTTCTACAGGGTGGATAATCGGTTGTACCGCCTTATGATAATGGTTTTTAACGACATGAACAGGATCACAAACGATTGGCTTAAGTGTCGGACAGCAGTGCTTTTTCATGTGATGACCTTGATGATACATAAATGAACAACTCCTCTTCTTGTGATAGTATAATCTATTCGGCAGAGTCGTTTCGGATTGGATGTTCGTCCCTGAGTCAATAAATTTATCGAAAAAAATAAAAAAACGGCAGTTCATCATCCCTCTAAAGAGATAACTCTGCCGTTGATCATTTAAATAATGTGTTGTTGCAGTTAGGAAAGCTTTCCGTAAGCCGGGTTCTGTGCTCTTCGTGGTAAAACGGGAACTACCCTCCCACTAAAAGCGACAATCATCTATCTAGGCCATTCATTGCTAAACAGCTCAAGCGACCAACCTAGACACACCTCGGGCTAAGGCTGTCATTACTGACCGTGTCTCTTTAGGTCTTGCTCCAGATGGGGTTTACCAGGAACGAAGTCACCAGCGTTCCTCGGGGTCTCTTACACCTCGGTTCCATCCTTGCCTGTGCTGGCATTAAGCCAGCCATCGGCGGTCCATTTCTGTGGCACTATCCTTCAACTCGCGCTGACTGGACGTTATCCAGCATCCTGCCCTGTGGAGCCCGGACTTTCCTCTCGTGGCAACTAGGCCACCAGCGATTGTCTGTTAAACTTTCCAAAACAACATTACATATTATACTTGGAATTACTCCTTCACACAAGTGTAATTGCTGGAATTAACAATCTTACACAAATTGGAAAGGATCTGTGTTTATTTCGGAAGCGTGAACCTTTGTTTCATAACGATTTTGCTCAAGCTTTGTACGAAGCCATTGGGTTGTGTTCGGCTTCATGATTTTCTCAATATTATGACCCGGATCAATAATAGCAATCCCTGCCATTAAGGCATCTTGAGCCGTGTGGTAATCAATATCTCCGGTTACGATCACATCCGCTCCTTTAAAAAGTGCAGGATTTACATACCGACTACCCGAACCTCCAAGCACAGCTGCTTTTTTCACCGTACGATTCAAATCGCCCACTACACGAACCATATTGACATCAAACTGTTCTTTGACGGTATCCACCAGCGTTTGAAGCGATACTGGTTCAGCCAGTTTCCCTACACGACCAAGACCAAGTGTCCTTCCTTTCATGTCCATATGGTACAGATCATAGGCAACTTCTTCATATGGATGAGCTTTCAGCATCGCTTGGACTACTTTACTCTTCACACCTTGAGGAACAATGGTTTCGATCCGCACCTCTTCTACACGCTCCATCTGACCTTGTGAGCCAATAAAAGGCTTCGTTCCTTCTCCAGGTACAAAGGTGCCCACACCCTCAATATTAAAGCTACAGTGGCTGTAATCGCCTATGGCTCCTGCCCCTGCTCCAAGAATGGCATGCAGCACTTTTTCGTGATGTGTTTTCGGTACAAATACTACAAGCTTATACAAGTTCTCTGTATGAAGATCCTCAAGGGGCGAACCATTCTGTATGCCTATTGCTTCAGCCATCCAGTCATTGATGCCCCCCTCTGCTACATCGAGGTTCGTATGACTGATATATACCGCAATGTCATGCTTGATTAATTTTTCGTAAAGTTTCCCCATTGGAGAATCAGTTTGAAGTGACTTTAGTGGTCTGAAAATAATTGCATGGTGAGCAATTATTAAATCAGCTTGAATTCGAATGGCTTCATCAATAACCTCTTCTGTCACATCCAGAGCAACAAGAACATGTTTAATTTCTTTCTGAAGTGTTCCAAGTTGCAGGCCGATTCGATCGTCAGTTACAGCCAGATGTTTAGGCGCCAGCTGTTCCATATACGAAATTACTGTTTGTCCTTTTGCATACATAACAGAACCTCCTCAATCCGCTTTAGAGTGTTTTCAATCTCACCTGCTTTTTCTTTTGCTGTAGGCAGATCTGAATTAGAAAGTGAATTTAGTACATGCTTAAGTTTATCCATTTCCCAGTGCCATTTTTTAATGAAAACAGGACCGCCTTGCTCCACTAAAAAAGGTCCCATTGCAATCAGCTCTTGCCGTGTCAATTCGAGTTCATTCTGGCCTGCACCGATAAGCTTCGGTTCGTAGATCTCATCATTAGATATATGCGAAAAATAGGCGGGGACAGCGGCAATGACTTCATAAATCTTACCGTCCTCTTCAATAATTCGTTCCGCTTCAACGACATAGTCATGTTCATACAACCACTTACGTAAAATATCTTCACCTACATTAGGCTGCAAAATAAGGCGAGTTACACCTTCAAGCTTGTCGATACCCCGATCTAGAATTGCTGCGATTAGAGCGCCCCCCATACCCGCTATCGTTACGGTATCCACTTCTCCAGGTTTAATGACATCCAGGCCATCTCCTCTGCGGACTTCGATCTTTGAAGTTAACCCTGCACTTGCCACCTGTTTTTTGGCTGCTTCATAAGGACCTTCATTAAGCTCTCCAGCAATCGCTTGTACCGCTTGTCCACTACGAACACAGGCTACGGGAAGAAGTGCATGATCTGACCCAATATCAGCGAGTACACGGCCCGGGTCCATCAGATCATGTATTTGTTGCAATCGTTTTGACAGTTTCACTCAAACAACACCATCCATTATTTACTTGTTTTACGTTCTATTATGACCTGCGTAGTAACGCATTCTAATTTGCAATCAGACAAAAAAAGCGCTAAAATAATGGTTATTAGCAAATTGAAGGCATTTGTTCCAAATAAAAGAAAACTTGTTCGTTTTCACCATACAATAAAAAAGACCTCCTGCCACATCACACAGCAGAAGGCCCACTATTTCATCTATTCAAGAAAATCTTTAAGGCGCTTGCTGCGGCTAGGATGGCGTAGCTTACGCAATGCTTTTGCTTCAATCTGACGGATCCGTTCACGAGTAACACCGAACACTTTACCTACTTCTTCTAGTGTTCTTGTGCGTCCATCATCAAGACCAAAACGCAAACGAAGTACATTTTCTTCACGCTCAGTTAGCGTATCCAGCACATCTTCCAGTTGTTCTTTAAGAAGTTCGTAAGCTGCTGCATCTGCAGGAGCAAGTGCTTCCTGATCCTCGATAAAATCTCCCAAATGAGAATCATCTTCTTCACCGATTGGTGTTTCGAGCGAAACTGGCTCTTGTGCAATCTTCGTAATTTCTCTTACTTTTTCTACACTCAGATCCATCTCTGCTGCAATCTCTTCCGGCGTTGGTTCACGCCCCAGTTCCTGAAGCAGTTGTCTAGATACACGAATTAATTTATTGATGGTTTCCACCATATGCACAGGAATACGAATGGTACGAGCTTGGTCTGCAATGGCACGAGTAATCGCTTGACGAATCCACCAAGTTGCATACGTACTAAATTTGAAACCTTTGTTATGGTCAAATTTCTCAACCGCTTTAATAAGCCCCATGTTTCCTTCTTGAATAAGATCCAAGAAAAGCATACCACGGCCCACATAACGTTTTGCGATACTTACAACGAGACGTAAGTTTGCTTCTGCCAAGCGGCGTTTTGCTTCCTCATCCCCGTTCATAATCCGTTTCGCAAGTTCAACCTCGTCATCCGCTGATAAGAGTGGAACACGACCAATTTCTTTCAAGTACATACGCACAGGATCGTTAATTTTGATACCTGGCGGCAAACTCAAATCATCATCAAAATGGAAATCATCACTATCGTTGTTTTCGGAGTCTTCACTTGGACGAAGTGGGTTCTCCTCATCCCTTTCATTCACTACATCGATTCCCAAGTCACCGAGCTGTTCATAAAACTCATCCATTTGCTCAGGATCTTGATCAAAAGGAGAAAGCTTCTCCATAATCTCTTTGTAATTTAGCGATGCCCTCTTTTTACCTTGTTCAATAAGTTGATCTTTTACCTGATCCAGCGTCAATTCTGTTTCTAGTTCAGTATGCTGATCATTCGCCATATTTCGACTCCCTCCTCCCTAGAAACATGCTATGCTAAAAATAATCATTGTCTCTCTAGGGTTATAATCTCACTTGCAATTTGTGCTGCACGCAAAAAGTCTCCGGATCGTTCGGCAGCAATCATTTCCTCTTTCTTTTGATCAATCTGCTTTAATACAGGGTACTTAAGCACCTCTCGTATACAATCATCGAGCGCACTCTGATCCCATTGTCCCGGAGCATCCATCATAATAATAGAGCTTACCGTTTTTTCCAACCGGTCGTCTTGAAGAGACAACATGAATAATCCTGTATCCGGTGGTTTTCCTTGTGCGTAATAAGCATATAGATAAGCAGCAATTGCTGCATGATCGTTAATGTTAAAAGCTTCACCAAGACGATCACCGACGTACCTTGCGGCTTCTTCGTCTTGAAGCATCCAGGATAGAAGCCTTCTTTCGGCCGCATGATAGGCAGGAAGAAGATTAGGTGTAGGAATCTGCCTATTTTGTTGCCTACCATTATTCCACCTTTTGTCGTTATTATCCCCATAATGCTCGTTTTTTTGCATTTGTTGTCTTTCGAGATTACATTCCTGTTTCAGGGTATCGAAATCAACATCTACTTCAGATGAAAGTTCCCGAAGATATACTTCCCTTTCTGTAGGCGAAGAGAGGGGAGCTATCAGTTTGATGGCTTCTCGCGAATACGCGATACGACCACCTTCTTCTAGCAGTATATGGTTTTTCTTCAGGTTTATAAGCTTAAATTTTATCGGAGACACTGCACCTTCAATAATTTGATGAGTGAAGCGGTCACCGCCATGCTTTCGAATGAATTCGTCCGGATCAAGTCCATCTGTCAGAAGAGCAATCTTGACTCCAAGACCTGCTGACTCCAAGATGGGCAAGTTTTTTAGTGCAGCAGCTTGTCCGGCTTTATCACCGTCATAACAAATAATTACCTCATCACTGAGTGATTTAAGCATTCGAGCCTGATTTTCAGTTAAAGCAGTTCCCATTCCTGCGACACCGTTAATAATATCATGCTCCCAAGCAGAGATTACATCGCCATATCCTTCAAACAAAATAGTCTGTCCTTTTTTCCTTATGGAAGATTTGGCATGATACATGTTGTAGAGAATACGACTTTTATTAAATAATCTCGTTTCGGGTGAATTCAGATATTTGGGCTGACCCTCACCCATGATCCTTCCAGCAAAAGCAATAACTTTTCCGCTGCTGCTTGTAATGGGAAAAATAATACGATCTCGAAAACGGTCGACATAACCTTGGCCTTCATTCCGGGCTGAAATAAGTCCGCCCTTCTCCATTTCTTGCAGTGAAAATGAGCGCTTCTCAAGAAATTGAACTAGCGTATTCCATCCTGCAGGAGCATAGCCAATTTGAAAGTGGTCTATCGCCTTATCGTTCATACCCCGGCCGCGCAAATATTCAATCGCTGCTTTTCCGTACTCGGTATTTTTGAGTAAATAATGGTATAATTTCGCAGTAAGTTCGTTTGCTTGCAGCAGACGCTCCGTTTCCGGGTTGTGGTGTGCAACATCACGTCCTTGCCAATCCCCAAGAGGGATATGACTTTCTTCTGCCATCGACTTTACGGCCTCGGGGAAGGTTAATCCTTCGATTTCCATCCTAAATTTGATGGCATTTCCACCCTTGCCGCATCCGTAGCAATAGAAAATCTGGCGTTCCGGTGTAACCGTAAACGAAGGGGTATTCTCTGAATGAAACGGGCAAAGACCTTTCATGTATTTGCCCTGCTTGGTCAGATGTACAAATTTGCTTACCGTGTCGACGATATCATGTTGCTGAAGCACTGATTCGATAACACTTTCCGGTATGTTACCCTGTCCGGCACTCATCATAACCACCTTCATCTCTTAACACGTAAATATAATTCGCTAAAGTCACACAAACTCCTGCAATTCTTTTAAAAGTTTTGTCAGTTTATGTTGAAATGCCCTTCGATCCTCATCTGTCATAGGCTTCGGACCTTTCCCATAATGACCTCTTTTTCTTGCCTTTGCATGAGTGTGTCTGGAATCCAGCAGAAAATCAATATCCTGATTATAAATTATTTTGCCTCGAAAAGTAATAACACTACAGCCTTTAGCAAGAGCCAATGCAGCGAGTCCATAATCCTGCGTTACAACAACATCATGTGCACGTATATGATTAGCAATGTAAAGATCGGCACTTTGATCGCTTCGATCCACTTGAATCACGGTTACGCCCTCTGCTGCCTCCAAACGATGATCGAATGAAGATACCATGAGTACATGCATGTCAAAATGTGGGGCAGTTTCTGCTATTTCGCGTTTAACTGGGCAAGCATCACCATCGACTACAATTCGTCTTTTCATATTCATCACCCGTCTATATCTCAAATTATGTCCGGGATATTATTATATACGCCTGAAAGCATCCTGATTCCTGCTCCAGACTCTATTATGGAAAATATAGGATATAATACAGGACAGCTGTTATCGCTGTCCGTTCATATATCCTACATATCGCTGTATTCAAATTAGACGAAACGCAAGCCAACAAGTTGTTTTACTATTTATTACCAAACCAACTTGGAGAAGTCAGCAAATGATTTTAAATCTTGGTCGATAGAAGCAAGTAAACCTAAGCGATTCGCACGAACAGCTTCATCTTCAGCCATAACCATTACAGAATCAAAAAATTCCGTAATTGGTTCTTTCCAAGAACTAGCCAGTTGCAGTGCTTTTTCTGCATCATGGCGAGCAACTGCTTCCTTGAAAGTAAGCGATGAAGACTTCCAAGCCTCATATAGTTTACGCTCTCCGTCTTCCACAAATACCTCTTCGTTGACAGAAGCATTGGAAGCTTTAGCTGCCAGATTACCTACTCGATTAAAGGAATCTACCGTTGTTTTGAAATCAGCTTCCGAAACGACAGCATTCATCAAAGCAGCTCCGCGGTATGCAACAGAAACGATATCATTGTATCCGGCACTAATTACCGCATCAACCACATCATAACGCATCGATTCAGAGAGTAATTTTTTAACACGCAAACCGAAGAACTCCTGTAAGTCTTTACGTATTTCATCAGCAGGACGTTTCATAACTCTCATATTTTCATGAACTTGTATACCAATCTCGAAGATATCATCTAGTGTAATAGGTAATTCATGTTCATAAGCGATCTGCACAATACCTGCCGCTTGACGACGCAAAGCATATGGATCTTGTGAACCTGTCGGAATAATACCAATGGAGAAACATCCCGCAATCGTATCGATTTTATCTGCAATACTTACAATGGAACCTACCATCGACGCAGGAACATTGTCGGACGCAGATCTCGGTTGATAGTGTTCAAAGATAGCTCTTGCTACATCGGCACGTTCCCCTGCTTTAAGTGCGTAATCTTCTCCCATGACCCCTTGGAGTTCAGGGAATTCATATACCATTTGCGTCACGAGATCGAATTTACAGATGTCAGCTGCACGGCTGACGGATTCTATTTGATCCGCAGGAATATTCAGTTTTGCTGCAAGTGCATCTGCGATTTTGCGGATACGGCGAACCTTGTCACCAACAGTACCGATTTCCTCTTGGAATACGATACTTTCAAGCTTGGAGACAGCATCCTTAATATGCATTTTTTGATCTTCTTCGTAAAAGAATTTGGCATCTGACAATCTGGCACGAAGAACTTTTTCATTCCCTTTAGCAATCACATCAAGAGATTCATTCCCACCATTACGAACCGTTACGAAGTAAGGTAGAAGTGTACCTTTGTCGTCAAATACAGGGAAATAACGTTGATGTTCACGCATAGAAGTAATAAGCACATCTTGCGGGATATCAAGGAATGAAGATTCAAACGTTCCAAACAAAACAGTCGGCGTCTCTACAAGGAACAGGACTTCTTCAAGCAAGTCTTCCTTAATGCTAATTGTCCAGTTTTTCTCTGTGGCAAGTTGCTCGATTTGTTTCACAATCAGTGCACGACGTTCTTCAATATCGGCAATAACATGCACGGAACGTAATGCTTCCACGTAAGCGGAAGGTTCTTTTATCTCTACATCTTGACCTAGGAAACGATGCCCTCTTGTGATATTACCGGAAGTAACACCAGCGACTTCAATTGAAATGATATCGGAGCCAAAAAGAGCAACCATCCAGCGAATCGGGCGAACAAATTTAAAATCATAAGAAGCCCAGCGCATAAATTTCGGGAAAGTCATGGCATGTAAGATTTGCAACAATCCTTCTGCAATTACTTCAGAAGTTTCCGTTCCTTTGCTGCTTTTAGTAGCATAAATGTATTCCACTCCACCAAGTTCCTTGAACGTAAATTGTTCAGGAGCAACACCTTGGCTTCTCGCAAAACCAAGAGCTGCCTTACTCCAATTTCCACTCTCGTCGATGGCAATTTTACGAGAAGGACCTTTAACTTCCTCTTCGATGTCTTCTTGCTTTTCGGCAACATCTTTAATAATGACAGCTAAACGACGTGGTGTTGCATAAGCTTCCACTGCCCCGTGAGACACTCGGATACTGCTCAGCCACTTCACCATTCGTTCCTGAAGCTGTTCAATCGCCCCGCGTACAAACCTTGCAGGTACTTCTTCAAGACCGATCTCAATCAACAAATCTTTAGACATGATCAGCACCTCCTTGCTTAATCAAAGGGAACCCAAGTTTCTCGCGCTCCGCAAGATACGTAGCAGCGACTTGACGTGCCAAGTTACGTACTCTCGTAATATATCCAGTTCGTTCGGTTACGCTGATCGCACCACGCGCATCCAAAAGATTAAAAGTGTGAGAGCACTTAAGAACATAATCATAGGCAGGGAATACAAGATCCTGATTCATCGCCTTTTTTGCTTCTTCTTCATACATGTTAAACAACGTAAATAACATACGAACATCAGACACTTCGAAAGTATATTTGGAATGTTCTACTTCTGGCTGATGGAATACGTCACCATACTTCACGTCGCCTACCCACTCCAGATCAAATACGTTATCTTTGTCTTGGATATAAGATGCCAAACGTTCCATACCATACGTAATTTCTACAGAAACAGGACTCGTTTCGATACCGCCAACTTGTTGGAAATAAGTAAATTGCGTAATCTCCATACCATCGAGCCATACTTCCCAACCAAGACCAGCACATCCAAGGGAAGGATTCTCCCAGTTATCCTCTACAAAACGGATATCATGTTGATTCGCATCGATGCCAAGTGCTTTGAGGCTATCCAAATATAGTTCCTGAATATTGTCAGGAGAAGGCTTAATAATAACCTGGAACTGGTGATGCTGATACAACCGGTTAGGGTTCTCTCCGTAACGTCCATCCGAAGGGCGTCTTGATGGCTCAACATAAGCTACTTTCCATGGTTCAGGACCAATCGAACGAAGGAAAGTCATCGGGTTCATCGTTCCTGCACCCTTCTCCGTATCGTAAGGCTGAACAATAATGCATTCTTGGCCTGCCCAGAACTCTTGCAGCGTCAAAATCATTTGCTGAAAATTCATGTACATCTCTCCTTTTCATCAGCTGTAGGACAGCAAAAAACCCCCGCCCTACGCCTGTTATACAGACGTAGGGACGAGAGTTATTCCCGCGGTTCCACCCTACTTGATTACATTCAGAAAACAGATAGTTTCTTTGTAATCCACTTTTCCGTATCATGTTATGCTCACGAGCGCCGTTTCCTGAACAACACCTGCCGGACTCTCACCTGCACCGACTCGCTTATAAGGTTTATCTGCTCAGTACTTTCTCGATCAACGCATGTCTCAAAGAGACTATTACTGTACATAATAACTCAGTAGGATAGTAGTTGTCAAGATTAAATCTCAGCAGGCTCATTCCATTTATGTGAGCCCATACTTTTCCATCTGATCAAGAAAATTCCGTGATTTTAGTTGTAATGCAAGCTGATGATCCATAAAGGCACGCATAATGAGTTTGATCTCCGCTTTGGTCTCTTCTCGTACAGAAACGTTGCCAAGACGCTGCAAATCAAGTGCCGCAAACATACGTAACAATTTTAGAGATCTCGGGGTTATACTCATCGCTGGCGGGTCAAAGTGCTTACATGCACGGCACAGCACTCCTCCAAGACCTGGACTAATAAAATACTCTTCATCCGGTCTTTCCCTACCGCAGGAAATACAAACTTGAAGTTCTGGAGCATACCCTGCGGATTGTAATATTTTCATTTCATAAAGATGTATAATAATGGCTGGATCTTTATCTTCCTGAAGCGCCGCGAGACATGCTTTTAACTGTTTGAACCAAAAGGCCCCTGTCTCATCATCCTGTAATACACGATCCAGTAATTCACAGGCATACGAAGCATAAGCTGCCTTAATAATATCCTCTCGCAGCAAATGGTGAGATTCTATAATCTCACCCTGATTTAACGTACCGAGTCCATGGTTGCGAAAAAAAACATATTCTCCGTACGTAAACGGCTGTGTCAGGGCAGCATGACGGCTTTTCGCCTTCTTGGCTCCTCGAACAAGAACTCCTACTTTACCTCCGTTTTCGGTGCAAAGCGTAATGATCTTGTTCCCCTCGCCGTAGTCCATGCTGCGGATGACGATCCCTTCCACCCTATATAGCATGTTTCGTCCCCCACTAGCCACTCCTGCCGTACTTGCTTAAGATTCGGTCTGAACAGCATCAAAAGGCTCTACCTCCCCTTCTACTTCTATTCCTACCTCACTCAGGTCAGATGCACAAACTTCTTTATACAACAGGTAAGCATCAACATCTCCAGTCTTTGCAAAATACGTCCACGAAAAATCTCGCATAAGTATTCATCCTCTCTTGTGGAAATGACGTGATAAGCATCTACGAGATAGGATGTACAAGGGAGTTCTTTCTATGCGTTTAGCTGAACTGGGATTGTACGGCAGAAAAGGCAATTCTCAAATATTCAAGAAGTCTACGCGTCTCGATGGAAACCTAAATCACGGAGAACCCGATCCTGATTCCGCCAATCTTTCTTCACTTTAACCCATAGTTCCAAAAATATTTTAGAGCCAAGAAGTCTTTCAATATCATGACGCGCTCTTTTCCCAACTTCTTTAAGTAACGCACCTTGTTTACCAATGATAATTCCTTTTTGAGAATCACGTTCTACATAAATGACAGCAGACACGTACACGGTGCCATTCTCTTGCGCTTTCATATCCTCAATGGTAACTGCGATCGAATGGGGAACTTCTTCTCTCGTCATGTGCAGAATCTTTTCTCGAACCAGTTCTGCTATTACAAACTGCTCGGGATGATCCGTGATTTGGTCATCCGGATAATATTGAGGGCCAACTGGTAAATATTTTTTCACTTGATCAAGCAAAGTGCTTACATTATTTCCGAGTTTTGCAGAAATCGGAACAATTTCCGCAAACTCATGAAGCTTTCGATACTGTTCAATTAGAGGCAGTAAAGCTTCAGGCTCAACCTGATCTATTTTGTTCAGCACGAGAAATACAGGTGTTTTCACATCTTTCAGCTGTTCAGCAATAAAACGATCACCGCCGCCCATCCCTTCCGAAGCATCCACCAAAAACAAAACAGCTTCTACTTCTCTCAGGGTGTTTAGCGCCGTCATATTCATGAAATCGCCCAGTTTAGATTGGCGTTTATGAATCCCTGGTGTGTCTAGGAACACAATTTGCGTATCGTCTGCAGTGTATACGCCGTGAATTTTATTTCTTGTCGTCTGAGGCTTGTCTGACATAATGGCAATTTTCTGCCCGATAACCTGATTCATTAAAGTGGATTTACCCACGTTTGGTCTGCCGATAATGGCTACAAAACCGGATTTAAATTCTTTTTTAGACATATTTCCTCCAAATTAGGGCTATACCCTATATATTGATTTAAGCTTTTGCAAGATCTTGCGGGCCAAATGCCCCTGGTAATAGCTCAGATACGGTTGTTTCCAGAATGTCACCTTTCAGGTTTCCTAAGAAAACAGGCATGTTCGGTTCACACAATTCAAACATTACCTGACGGCATACACCGCACGGTGCGATAGGACCATCCGTATCTCCTACGATGGCAATTGCTTTAAATTTTCTAGGTTTATGACCGCCTGCGATCGCACTAAACAAAGCCGTCCGCTCTGCGCAGTTACTAGGGCCGTAAGCCGCATTTTCAATATTACATCCATGATGAATATGGTCATCCTCACCTACAAGTGCAGCACCTACACCAAAATGGGAATAGGGAATGTATGCTTTCTTACGAGCTTCAATGGCTTCTTTTATCAAACTTTGCTTATCCATGTATCTTACCTCTTTCCAGTGACGAAATGTTAGTTTTATTTATGTCAGAAAGCCCAACTGATCATTGGCTCCCAAAATACAAATATAGCTATAATGACGGCAAAAACCGCCGCCAGCAGCACAGCCCCAGCAGCGGTATCTTTAGCGGATTTTGCGAGCGAATGAAACTCAGGGGAGGCGAGGTCCACTACAAATTCAATAGCAGTATTGAGCAGCTCTGTTATTATTACACAGGCAATGGCCAAACAAATAAACATCCAGTCCGTCCGTGAAATATGAAAAAACAAGCCAGCAGCTACAGCAATGGCTGCACAAACCGTATGAACACGCAGATTCCGCTGCGTATGAAAACCTTCAATCAAGCCTTCCATCGCATTACGAAACACATCACCCCATGAGCGTTTCTTCATTTAACGACTCAACCCTACTTCAGCGAGAACCGCTTCTTGTTTACCCATCATCTCAGCTTCACTAGCCTCGTCCTGATGGTCATAACCTAGCAAGTGCAAGAAACCATGCACAAACAAAAATCCGATTTCACGATGAATGGAATGACCATACTCCTCACTTTGCGCAATAGCGGTTTGCACTGAAATGATAATATCACCGAGGATTTCCGGGATCTCCATAGCTTCATTTTCACCAAGATCATAAATAATATCCAGTTCTTCATCAATGGATTCATTCATGGCAAAAGAAAGCACGTCGGTAGGACGGTCAATCCCGCGATATTCCTTATTCAGTTCGTGAATTTCTTGGTCTGTCACAAAAGTAAGCGCAACCTCACCATCTGTGATTTGTTCCATCTCAGCTGCTTTTATAAGCAAACTTTCCAGAATCCCAATCAATTCTTCCGTTATTTCGACATCATCCTGATTGTTATTCCATACAAGCTGCACACTCATCTCCGTATGCTCCTTATCTATATACTCTGATCTTAATTAAAAAATATTACAGCTAGCAAAGTTCATCAGCTCTTACTGCACTTTTGGCTTCTTAATCTCTTCTGGATACTCAATTCGAGAATGGAAAATACCCATTACCGCTTCCTTCAGCGTCTTGGACACAATATCCAGCTCACGCATTGTCAGATCGCAATCATTTAGCTGATGATCATCGAGCCGACTTTTCACAATTTTTTCAATCATCGTTTCTACCTGTTCGACTGTCGGTTTTCGTAAGGAACGAACAGCGGCTTCCACACTGTCTGCAATACCTACTATCGCCGCTTCCTTGGACTGAGCTTTAGGACCTGGATATCTGAAATCCTCTTCCGTAAAATCAGGCTCTACTCCCGCTTCTTCGGCCTGTTTCAGCGCCTTTTGATAAAAAAAGTGTAAGAAGGTTGTCCCATGATGCTGTTCTGCAATGTCACGAATTCGCTTCGGAAGTTTGTAATCTTTTTGCATCTCTACACCGTCTCTCGCATGTGCAATAATAATCGACTTACTGAGTTTCGGATCAAGAGAGTCATGTGGATTTTCCATATTATTCTGATTCTCGATAAAATAAATCGGACGTTTTGTTTTGCCGATATCATGATAATACGAGCCGACTCTGCATAAGAGTCCATCTGCACCGATTGCTTCAGCAGCTGCCTCGGACAAGTTCCCTACCATTACACTGTGATGATAAGTTCCAGGTGTCTCTGTAAGCAATTTCCGAAGTAGCGGATGATTCGGATTCGATAGTTCGACAAGTTTCAGAGCAGATAAAATACCAAAAGTAGACTCGAAGAAAGGCATGAGCCCAATGGCAAGAATCGCCATCAGAATCCCACCGGCAAAAGCAAACCCAACACCATAAAGAGCATTTGTCCGATCCCAATCCCCGTCTCCCAATATGGAAAGCATAAAGACAACAAGGGATCCGATCAAGGACACCATGATGCCACTCTTCAACAAAGTAGAACGCTGACTTGCCTTATCGGTAGCAAAAATAGCAACAAAACTTACAATGACTGTAAACAATCCGAAGTTAAAGTCAAAGTTTTCATTTTGCTGTGTATTCAAGATAATACTGCCCAAAATTCCAAAAATAATAGCAGAAATATAGGCCAAAGGAATATCAAGTAACAAGGTAATCAACATTACCCCAATTCCTACAGGGGCTAAATACCCCACGAATACTCGATCATCCGTCTGTAGAAAAGCGACCAAATGCATGCTCCCTATCGTAATAACGAAAACACATAACAGCATTAGCAATTGGGCATTGTTATATTTAAATTCCGGATTACTGAATTGTTTCATGTACAGGAGAATTCCTGAAGAAAGAAATAACGACAGTAACAATAATCCGAGTTGAGGCCAGTAATTCACTTCATCTCGCAGCAATTTGTTATCCGCGAGCAGTTTATATACTTCCTCTGTAATTACTTCACCTTTCGAAACAAGGGTCTCCCCTTCTTCAATATAGACTGGTGGTGTATTTTCTCTCGCCTTGGCTTTCGCTTCTTTCGTTGCTTCTTCATCATAGAATTTGTTCGACGTGATTACAAACCGGGTTAGTTCCTGCACAACCTCACGAGAAGTGCGATCATTAAGAGAACTAGTATTTACCATTTCTGCAACTTTTGCCCGTGGGATCGAAGCATCAGAAATTTGGTCTACCATAAGACGTGAGACAAGTTCTCGTGCAACAGGTTTCATCTGCCTTACCTGATCAGAAGACAACCTGGCAATTTTAATATACGTTTCTTCCGGTATGCGGTAAGACTGTTCTTCTGTTACTTTTCGAATCTCTTCCAGCAAAGGATCTGAATAGGTACCTGTACCTCGATTATTGTTAATAAAATTGGATACAGAGTCTCGAAGCCGCTGCGGAATTTCTTGTTTGTAAATTTCAATCTTGTCATCGCTCGAAATATCATCCTGATTTAATCTGTCTATGCGGTCTAATATGGATGTAATCAGGCTCTCATTACGTAAAGAAACATACTGATAGATGGGCTGAACGCTCTCTGCAGCTTGTTCCTGCGCCAGAGCACGTGCCTGATTATCCTGAATCTGCATGGGTGCCTTAATTTCTTTTTCACTTCGTGTTCCCTGCTGAATATCATATCGCTCAGGTAACAGACTCGGAGACAAACTAACATAGAACAGAATGAGCAGAAACAAAAACAGAAGATAGCGGGCTCCCCTGCTATTCTTCCATCCAGTTTTCCTATTCTGAAAAGACTTGTCTTTAGACAATTCCTTAGGGGTCACCAGGAACAATCCCTTTCTATTCTTGATTTTCTGCGGCTCGGTCATATGCGGTAATGATTTTCTGCACAAGGGAATGCCTTACCACGTCGGTTTCAGCAAAATAAACAAATCCTATCTCTTCCACTCCTGAAAGAATCGTTCTTGCTTCCACAAGACCTGATTTCTTTCCTCTTGGTAGATCGATCTGAGTAACATCTCCCGTGATTACCATCTTGGAGCCAAAACCCAAACGGGTCAGAAACATCTTCATTTGCTCCGGTGTTGTATTCTGTGCTTCATCCAAAATAATAAAAGAATCATCAAGTGTACGACCACGCATATAAGCAAGCGGTGCAATCTCAATAAGACCACGTTCGAGTGCCTTGGCAGTCTGATCCTGTCCCATTACATCATAAAGCGCATCATAGAGAGGGCGTAGATACGGATCAACTTTCTCCTGAAGATCTCCCGGCAAAAACCCGAGATTCTCTCCGGCTTCAACAGCAGGGCGAGTTAATACAATCCTTTTAACAGATCCTTCTTTTAATGCTGCTACGGCCAGAACAACGGCAAGGTAAGTTTTACCCGTACCTGCAGGGCCAATTCCGAATACAATATCCCGTTTCTTAATAGTCGTAACATAGTGTTTCTGACCAATGGTTTTTACTCGGATCGGTTTACCGCGATAGGTCGTCGTAATTTCACCTTTAAATAAATCAAGCAACTGATCGGCTCTGAAATCTTTGGCAAGTTCTGTTGCGTACTGGATATCTCTTTCGGAAAGAATGTATCCATTTCGAATTAATTGCAATAATACTTCAAATAGCTGTTCCATCATCTCTACTTCTTTTCCATTACCACGAATGGTAATTTCGGCTTCACGGGAATCAATCGTCACCGGAATTTCGGACTCCATTAATTTCAGAAATGCATCCTGAGGCCCAAAGAGGGATTGTCCTTCACCAGCGTTCTGAAGAGAGATGCGTATGCTGCGATTATGTTCTGTCAAATAGCCTCATTCTCCTTGATCATCAACTTGGTTATAAACGAGCGGTAATTCTACCGCGATACTTTCTTCCACTTCGAAAAGCACTTTCATATAAACTTTACCATTCTCTTTCTTCTCATGCAAAATTTTTTCGCTGATAACCTTTGTTCCTTTCCCGTTTTTCGCTAAAATATCATTTCTTGCCGCTTCCAGACCTTGCTGTTTGACAATCTCATCCCCTGGAGTTCGCTCTTTATACACCGTTTCACGGTCGATTTCAGTCATCCAGCCCACAGGGAGTTTGAACGAACGCCACGTCAGCGGGTCTACTTCCGTTATCGTCTCAAATTTGGTGTAAGGGGAATCTCCGTAGCCCCAGAACTGGATTGCACGATTACCAAGTACGAGGAAACGGCGCTCCTTTAATTCACCGGTATAGGTTACCTGTTTTTGTACAAGCGGCACTTCAATATTATATTCATGCCAGACAAGCCCTTTGACTTCGCCTTTCGCAACTACATTCTGTGTGTTCTCTTCATCACCGAGTATTCCCGATATAAGAATATCTCCCTTTTTGACACGTTTATCTTTCTGTACTACAGGTCGTCCCTGCTCCGCATAGATTTCAGTAATAACCGCATCCGTCTTGCTTATAAGATGCCTTGGACTCATAAGCGGCTTCTTCTCAGGCTCATCCGCTTCTACGACCTGAATCGTTACTTTGGTCCCCTCACGCATAACGCCGATCCAGGAAGCTGCTGGAAGCTGCTGAACCATATCTTTAGCCAGCTTGTCCTGCTCAGGAAGCCGAAAAGATAGTTGGAAAGGATACAACCCTTCTTTACGCGCAACAGCTAGTATTTCTTCTTCCGTCATTTTAACGTTCCCCTTGACTTCCACGTCCCATACCAAAGAAGACATTGTGAATAGCAATATAAAGAACAACAGCGCACCCGTAATAAATAGTTTTCTTTTCATCACCCTAGCTGTAAAAAAAGGGAATCCGATGCGTTGTTTCACACGTACCCGGCAGCCTGTCCGCTTCAGAAGCGGGCGAAGCTTAAAGAAATCGTTCACCAGAATATTCATACTGGCACTACGATTGCTCATTGCTTTTATCTCCCATACATTTAATCCGTGCACAGCCATCTCGTTAATCATGGCCTCGATGTCACCCCCGAGAAGTACAATATGAACCGTTCCTCTAATATTGGCCAGACTCGGTGTTTTCACTTGACATCCTCCGTTCCCAAATACTGAATACTTTTAATAAGACCTTCTACTGCCACTTCCTCTGGCATAATATTCCGAATGACAAGTTTCTCTCCGCTTACCTCCAAACGACCAACAGACAGGTCCAGTACAAGCTTTTCTCCGGAAAAGTGTACGACACCGCGGTGGTTCTCTATGTATAATTGCTTACTTCCGATTAGGGTTAGCCTTGGCATGTCAAAAAGAACATCCTGCGGCAAATCGAGTACTTCACTGGTCCATTTGCGCAAATTGCGGCTGATCCGGGTCATTGGGCTGGTCTTCCCCCTTCCTGTACTCTAAACCATATGCAGGAAAAAGGTGTTTTATGAGGCATTTCCAATACAAAAAGCCGTCTTTCCCCATATCGAGAAAAGACGGCTTTTGAGTAAAACCAATTCTAATATTTATTTCGTGAATGAAAAGGGCGTTTAGCTCGTGGTGGACCTAGAACTTCTGCCCAAATGATCCCTTTGCGTACATCTGAAGGATCCATAAATAACGCTTCATGATCTTCGTTTTTCTGGGAAGATGTTTGCAATCGTGAAGCGGCAGCAAGCCGTGCTGCTCTCGCCGCTTTTTCCGACTCTGCATGAATTCGCTCGAGTCGAACCCTTTCTGTCTCGAGCTCTCTCCGCCTTTGTTCCATTACTTCATACTCAGGTATATCCTCATTTGAAGATAAGCTAGGTGTTGCTGTACTCGGAAGATGATTAGGGTAAGGTTGCTGCTCGCCATACCTCCGGTCAGCCCCTCTCTCCTCACGCTGGGTCTCCCTTGATTCCGTAGCTGGAGTATCGTAAGGGTTATGGTATTCAACTTCACGCGATTGTTCCTGATCTGCTGGATACTGACTAGGATGTGTAGATTCACGTGAAGGTTGTCTTTGCGGCTCGTTTTCTCCTCTGGATTTCCTGCTTTTACCTAAGAATGAAAAGAGCGCAAAAGCAATGACAAATACAAAGTAAATGTTACTCAATAACCAGTCCAGAAGGTTCATTTATTTCACCACCTTATCTGTTTTGGTTATGATCATCCTGGTTTCTTTTGTTTTCTTCTGGTTTTGCAATCGAACCGCGCATTTCTGTATCTGCTTCGATATTACGATAGTTCATATAATCCATTACACCGAGTTGTCCGTTGCGGAATGCTTCAGCCATAGCGAGTGGTACATCAGATTCTGCTTCAACCACGCGTGCTCTCATCTCGATTACGCGAGCTTTCATCTCTTGCTCTTGAGCTACAGCCATAGCACGACGTTCTTCCGCCTTAGCCTGTGCAATTCGTTTGTCAGCTTCTGCTTGTTCCGTTTGCAAATCGGCACCGATATTTTTACCAACGCTCACGTCAGCAATATCAATGGAGAGAATTTCAAATGCTGTACCTGCATCAAGACCTTTTTCAAGAACCGTACGGGAGATCAAATCTGGGTGTTCCAGGACATCTTTATGGGAAGCGGAAGCACCATTGGTACTTACAATCCCCTCGCCTACACGGGCAATGATCGTTTCTTCACCAGCACCACCGACGAGTCTGTCGATATTAGCACGCACCGTAACACGGGCTTTAACTTTCACTTCAATACCATCTTTCGCTACAGCAGATACGACAGGAGTCTCAATGACACGTGGATTAACGCTCATTTGAACGGCTTGTAGTACATCACGACCTGCAAGATCAATCGCTGCTGCACGTTCGAATTCCAAAGGAATGTTCGCACGCTGTGCTGCGATAAGCGAGTTAACAACACGGTCTACATTACCACCTGCGAGATAGTGACTTTCTAGTTGGTTAATATTAAGTCCTAGACCTGCTTTAGTAGCTTTGATGAGTGGATTTACAATCCGGCTTGGAGTAACCCTTCTAAGTCTCATCGCTACAAGTGTAATAATACTGATTCTCACACCGGATGCGAGTGCGGAAATCCACAGCATTACAGGGAAAAAGCTAAAGAAAACACTTAATACAATAATCGCTACTACCGCGATTAACAGAATAGGTACCCAGCTTGGTTCAAACATGTAGTTAATTCCTCCAACAAATAAGTTTTTTTATAATAATGTAATTAATAACCCGGATCATAAGAAGCAGCGAAGTCCATTAGATTCTATCGCTCTGCTTCTTCACCACAATGCGCGTACCTTCTACCTTGTATACGTAAATGGGTTCGTTCGCGAGAATATAATTCCCTTCTGTGACCACATCTACTCGCTCTGACCCGATTACTGCCGTACCTGAAGGACGAAGTGGAGTAGCACTAACTCCTTCCATTCCAATCAGATCTTCTCTTGTTCTGATAGACGAATATCCTCTGTCTGCGGTCATGTTATCATTTAGAATAAACCGGTTCCATATTCCTTTCTCCTTAAACACGATGGAGACAATAACAACGACTGCAATAGCAGCGGCTGCTGCAATCCCTAAAGACAAAAAAGCTGTGCCTGTATCGTACGCCGCTCGAACCACCCCCGTAACAAGACTTGCCGAACCAAGGATACCCAAAATACCAAAGCTCGGTACAAATAACTCAGCCACAAGCAGCGCAATTCCGATAATGAACAGGAACCAAGTCTCTGAACCTCCGATCCCAGCTACATAGCTGCCGCCAAAATAAAGAACAAAACTAAGGAACCCAACTACACCTGGAACTCCAAATCCTGGAACAAACAATTCAATTAATACGCCGGCAATACCGATAAATAAAAGAATTGTTGACACGACGGGATGTGTAAGAAAGCTCGAGACCTTCTCAAAAGTCGTCTGCTCCATTGTATAGATATTGTCCTGTGAATAGTCCAGCCATGCAGCTACTTCTGCAGGAGAAGAGGCAATTTTGTCAGCGTAACCAACTTCAAGCGCTTCTTTGGCAGTCAGTGAAATAATCTGCCCCTTCTCTTTGGTTTTATTGATCTCCGGCATTTCAACAACCATATTTAGATCCGTCATACCGCCCGCTATTTCTTTTTTACGGTCATTCTTCTCTGCTGCTGCCTGCATGTTTGATTTCCATGTAGCAACCAGCTTAGGATCATCAATGTAATTATTGCTAGCATCCACTAAAGCTGCCGCACCAATCGTACTCGCAGGGGACATCGCAATGTAATCGGATACCAAAGCAATGTAACTTCCTGCCGAAGCAGCATCTCCGTGAATATAAGCAACAGTTGGGATCTTGCTTGCTTGAATCATATCTCCTATTTCTTTCGTCGTTTGAACCAGCCCGCCTGGCGTGTTAATTTGCAGAACGATAAGTCCTGCTTCCATTTGTTCGGCTTCCTTGAACCCACGTTCCATGAACTTTTGGAGCCCTCGTTCAATAGGCTGATCCACTGGAATTACATATACTGCTCCATCTTTAGCAGCCTGAACCGCCTGGGGTTGAACAAAGGTAGAGACCAGTGTAACGAAGAAAGCGATTATAATAAGGACCGGATATTTCCATTTTTTGAATTTATCCATCAGTTCTTATACCTCCTTTCTATATAATCCTATAATATCCACCACATGATATATATTACGTATGAGCACAATTTACGTTTCAAAAAGAAAAACACTCCCTGAAATCAGGGAGTGTTTACGGTTATGTTATTGCAGAAATTGTTGAACTGCTTGATTCACCAGCTTGCCATCCGCTTTGCCTTTTACTTTCGGCATCAGGGCTGACATGACTTTTCCCATCTCGGCTTTCGAAGAAGCACCGGTTTCCTGGATGGTCTGCTGTACAATGACTTTAATTTCTTCTTCGCTTAGCTGTGCGGGAAGGTACTGACTGATTATATCAATTTCCGCTTTGGCATTCTCCGCAAGTTCTGTGCGACCCGCTTTATCAAATTCTTGGAGGGCATCTTTGCGCTGTTTGATTTCACGACTGAGGATATCAAGCACTTCGTTGTCATCCAAAGGTCTTTTCAAATCTATTTCAAGATTCTTAATCGTCGAACGAACCAAACGAATGGTGGAGAGTTTGAACTTGTCCTTACTCTTCATCGCTTGCTTCATATCTTCGTTCAATCGTTCGCTAAGATTCATGTTGTTATAATCCTCCTAAAACTTTCTCTTACGAGCAGCCTCGGACTTTTTCTTGCGCTTTACGCTTGGCTTTTCATAATGCTTACGTTTCTTCACCTCAGCTAAAACACCATCTTTAGCGATGGAGCGTTTAAAGCGACGAAGTGCAGCATCAATAGTCTCGTTTTTGCGAACTTTAGTTTCAGACACCAGTTTTCCCTCCCTCCGACCAGACCGTCCAAGAGCATATAACACGGTTCATCAAACTTAATTATAGGTGAAAATTCGTTAGCGTGTCAACCTCTATACCAATATCGTTTAAAAACGTGTATTTTATGCGCTTCATCCACAAAATTTAACTGTGAGAATTGGAAATTCCAGTCAGCGCTCCAAGGCGAGCTCCGCCCAAAACATGATAGTGAAGATGATGCACCGTTTGTTCTCCGTCTTGTCCACAATTGTTGATCAATCGATAACCTGATTCGGCAATCCCAAGTTTGTTTGCTGCCTCCTGAGCAGCCTTATGGATTTCAGCAATTAAGCCGAAATCTTCTCCCTCCACTTCGTTCATAGAAGCGATATGCTTTTTCGGAATAACGAGAACGTGTACAGGAGCTGCCGGCTGAATATCATGGAAAACCACTACATGTTCATTCTCCAGCACTTTATTCGAAGGAATACTACCCTCTACAATTTTGCAAAATAAACAATCCATTTTCATTCCTCCCTTTCATATGAAAACCAAAATTATGTACAAGTTATCTTTATCATAACGGATTAAAGGACCATTCGCCAGTTGAGAGAAAATATAAAAAACGCCCTTTTTCATGAAGAAAAAGAAGCGTTTCTTATGATCCATTTATAATAATGGCAAAACAGACAATGCAGTTAAACCAACAAGCGGAAGCAGTAAGGGACTAAATCTTCTTCTGCCCGGATAATATCCACCGCCATAATAAGGATAGCCTCCGTAATGCGGGTAACCGCCGTGTCCACCAAATCCTCCAAACCCACGTGAATATTGAAAAGCGCGCGGATCTCCGCATGGTGGCGGAGGACATCCACAAGGTCCCCCTTGATAAGCATACATTGGAGTATGCATCTCACTCATATGCTCACTTCCGACAGGTACAGCAAGGCGCAGATGTTCTTCATCCACACTTTCAATGATTCCGTCATGCATGGAACCATCCTCCATCCAGACACATACATAGCGGTGCATATGATCGTGACACATTTTTTTGATTTCCGCTTTTTCCATTACTTTGTTCCTCCTCGGCTTCTAGGCTCATATCCCCAGCGTATTCAAGTCTCAGGAAATTGCCACAAGTTCAAGAAGATTTTATTTCATCGCACTTTTTGGAAGAACCATCAGGAGGAACAAGGGAAAAACAGTAACATTTCCAAGCAATCAAACAATGTTATGCTACTAGTTATAGCTGTTCCATCATGACTTTGGAGCCTCCGCCCGCGTCCTCTGCTGGAATGACAACTAGTTTTCGAGCAAGCCTTGCTCTCAGCTCCGGCACATGACTGATTACGCCTACTGCAAGCTGATCATTGTGCAGTTTTTCCAGTGAAGTAATAACCGTATCGAGAAGTTCAGGGTCCAGTGTTCCGAATCCTTCATCCAGGAAGAAAAATTGAAGAGGATACTGGCCACGGAGCTGAATTTGTGCAGACAACGCAAGTGCAAGGGACAACGAGGTCAAGAATGTTTCTCCTCCTGACAGCGTAGACACCGGTCTTTTCACACCCCCATTTGCATCATCCACAATAACAAATCCGCCCCCGGAATCCACCTCAAGCGCATATCGTTGCTTCGTCAGATAGCGGAGACGAGCAGAAGCGGATCTGCTGACCTGCATCAACTGTTCTTCCGCAATGTACTCAACAAACGTATTCCCTCTGAATACCGATTGAAGCTTAGATAACTGTTCGGCGTACAAAGCGAGTTCACTCCGTTTGCCATCCAGTTCCATCCAGCGTTCATGACGGCGGGTGATGTCTTCCAAATCACGTTCGGCTCTCGCTTTGATGCGCATTGCCTCTTCGTCCTGTGCTTTCAGAGTACGTAGCCGCTGACTCGTATGCTGCCATTCTTCCTCTGTAACGACTGTTCCCTGAAGCTTTTCGTCCAAATCTTTTATCCGTAGCTTAACCTCTTTTTCTTTGTTGCGATATTCCGTTACTGTAAGTTCTGTTCTCGCAACAGATGCAGGGTCCATGTAGGCTCTTCTAATCTCCTCATCCGAGTCAAACGGAGACTTCGCCCGCTCTGATTCATACCGTGAAGTAATGCTAGTATGCTGCTCTTCAGCAGATTCCAAAGATTGTTTGGCTAAAACGGCTTGCTTTTCTGCTTCCTGCTTATACTCCTCGGCTTCTTTTAGGGCAAGCTTCGCTGCTTTTGCTTCTTCCCGGATCTGCGTCAGCTTCAGAGTTGCTTCTTTCAGCAAAACCTCTGCCCGATCTTCTCCTACCCAAGCACGAAGACGATTCACTTTCTCTTGCAGCAGCTCCTCTTTGCCTGAACGTTCCGTATCCAGCTGGGTACGGCGCTTGTCAATAACCGATAGTTGCTGCTGGAAGTCTGTGATGGCACTTGCCTTCTCTTCTAGAAAAGTTACGCTCCGCTGGAGCCGTTCTTTCAGGTCTTCGGCAAGTGTGTCACGCTCTTGGAGCGACTCGTATTTGACTGTCGCCTCCTCCGGTGATATGCCGGGCAGTTCCTCGGCCCAGCTGGCGCGCAGCGCCTCCACCTCAGCAAGGAGCGCGGTAACGCGCGCCTGTGCCTCCGCGTGCTGTTTCACGCACGCGTCGTGGTTTGCGGCAGCCAGCATCTGGCGCTGCCGCACCTCAGCTGCACGCGTGGTAAGCTGTGCAGCTTCCTCGCGCAGCGGGGCAAGAGAGGCGGCTAGGTGTGCGGCCGCCTCTCCCAGGGCACGGGTGCCTTCCGCGTAAGCGCGAACCCGTGCCTCTGCCGTCATGCCAGGCGCAGCAGCAGAGGCCATGCTCTTCGCAGGCGCGGCTTCCGCCTGTGACAGCGCCGCGGCCTGCGGACCGGCTGCAGGGCTGTGCTGCGTAAGCTCGGCGCGCAGCTCATGCAGCTGCTGGCGTAAACCGAGTCGCAGCTCGGCAAGCTCGGTACGCAGCGCCCGCAGCTGCTCCAAATCTTCCTCACGGGCACTATTCGGCTCGTGAGCATGTCCTTGCGGGTTCGGGTGATGTACCGACCCGCATACTGGGCACGACTTCCCTTCGATGAGCTCCGCAGCAAGTCGTGTAGATAATCGTTGCAGCTCTTCTTCCTTGAGCACTGCTCGCAGGCGTGCCTCCTCCTGTTCCATGGAGACGATCTCAGAGCCCGCATACGCTTCACTACGGCTAAGCTCAGTAACAGCTGAACTCAGTTCTGATCCTAGCTGCTGCTGGGCCACAAGAAGCTCTGTGGCTTCCTTTTCGACTGTTAGATGCTGCCGCGCTGCTTGTTGTACTTCAGCCTGTGTCTTCTGCTCTGAATGCTGCGCTTCCTTCAATTTATCCATAGCGGTATCCAGACGATGTTTCCGCGAAATGGCATCCAGCAGTTCGCGTCTTTCCCCAGACTTCACTTCACACCCAGATAGCTGCTCTTGAAGATCCTTACGTCTGATCAGAGCTCTCGCATGAAGATCTTGTTCCTTCAGCAGAAGCTCATGGGTGTTCCGGTAAGTGTTCTCTTCCGTCTCTCGTTGCTGTACAAGTTTCTGTACCTCAACTACGAGCTGATCCGTCTCCTTCTCAAGCTCCCGCGCCTGCTCCAATTGTTCAAGACGTACGAGGAGCTTCGGTTCTTCATCTGAGAGAATACGCTCTTTCTCTTGTTCTATCAAAGCACATTGCTGCGTTGTTTTTTCCCTTTGCGTTAACTGTACTTCTGCTGATTGGGCAGCCAAACATCTTCTCGAAAGCTCTTCCTTCGCTTTACTCTGTTCTTCAAGCATAGGAACAAAGGTGCTTGCAAGCGTAGAACGTTCCAATTGCTGCTCAAGTCGTATGATTTCATCCTGCTGCTGTGCCATCATTTCGAGTTGCTGACTGAATTTGTTATGCTCCGAGATCAGTTCTCTCATCTTAGCCATGCCTTCAGCAGCGATTGTTACCTTCTCAAGTAAGGCTCGTACCTCCTGAGCCTCTTTCATGGCTTGCTCCAGCTGTAGCTCGGCTTCCTTCAAAGCTTCCTCACTAGCGAGTCCAAGCCCCTGTTGTTCTGCTTCAATCGCTTTTAGAGCACTGTCATTTTCTTTTACCTTACGGCTTAATTTTATCGCCAGCTGATCCCCGTATTTCTCCAAATGAAACAAACGTTGCAGCATTTGTCTGCGCTCTGTACCTTTTAGGGACAAAAACTCTGCAAACTTGCCTTGCGGCAAAACAACCGCCCTAGTAAAATCATCCATCTTGAGACCAATCATGTCCTCAACTGCACGATTCACCTCTGCGAGTTTGTCAGCAAGGACCTGCTCTCCCTCTTCTGTCACCGCAATAAAACGACTTACAGAATTACTAACGGATACTTCACCCGTACGCTTAAACCGACGTTCGACGCGATACGTGTGTGTCCCTTTCTCAGACTGGAGCTCAAAAGTAAAGGACACAAACAAGCTGTCCTCAGCCTGATTCATAATTCCCTGCGTTCCGTTCACGGCCCGTTCTACTTTGCCGTACATCGCAAGGGTGATCGCATCCAGAATCGTTGATTTCCCGCTTCCAGTTGGTCCAAAAATCCCGAACAATCCCGTTTCCGTTAGCGTCCTGAAATCAATCTCCTGCACTTCCCGGTAACTTTGTAAACCGGACAATTTAAGTTTGACAGGCCTCATTCAGAATCACTCCCTTCACCAGTATGATTGTCCTCTTCGTTAACCAGTTCCAGAAATAACTTCACGAGCTGATCATCCGGAACCGCACCGCCTGTCTGCCGTTGATAGAATCTTCGGAACACTTCGTGCACCGGTAGTTCTGACCTTGCCGAGCTAACTTCTGCCGCAATCGTCTCAGGATAGACGGGACGAATATGAATGATTCCTTCCCTGCTTTTACGAAGTTTCTGAATCTCAGCAATCGACATTGCTTCTTCAAGTGAAATCTCCAGGTCAATATACGCAGCCACGTCACGTTCTTCTTCAAGCCAGCGATAAACTTCCGAGAGACCCCCTCGGGCTTTCCAACGCACCAGAGGTCTTCCGCTGCTTAAATAAACTTCATTCGCCACAGCCGGTTGCCCTGGAACAACATCAACCATGACTACGGACTTGGTCTGACCCGACTCCGAGAAACTGTAAGACAATGGTGATCCACTATAGCGGATCATCCCATCCCCTTTGACATGCTGTGGCCTATGCAGATGTCCAAGTGCTGTATACTGCGCACCAATTGCGAGTGCAGAAGGATCTACCGTATAAGCACCTCCGACTTGGATTGGTCTCTCTGAATCGCTCTCAAGCCCTCCAAGCACGTAGATATGCCCCATAGATAGGTTCACCGTATCCGGCCCGAATGAACGGCCTAGATGTCTCATGAGCTGTCCTACCCGCTCACTGTAAGCAAGTCGCATCCCCTGTTCCTCGCCATCCTCTGTGAACAGTTCATTAAGCCTAGACTCCGATGGATAGGGAAGGGCAGCAATTTTGGCAATTTCCCCTGTTCTTGCTGCGTGAACCGTTACAATTTCGGAGGTAGGAAGTCCGACAAGGGTGATGCCGCGTCCATTCACCAAAGGAGAGACCGAGGCAACCCTCTCTGGCTGATCGTGGTTCCCTGCAATAACAACCAGCGGTCTTCCGGCAGAGGTCAGCCGGGCAACTGCCTCATAGAACAGCTGCTCCGCAGCGGCTGAAGGGTTCACTGAATCATACACGTCACCCGCCATGAGAATTGCATCAGCTTTCTCCTCATCAGCAATGCGGACCAGCTCGTCCACAAATTGCTCCTGCTCTTTTAATCGACTGCGGCCTTCCAGCGTTTTGCCGAAATGCCAATCTCCCGTATGCAATATTCGCATTTGTTATTCACTCCTTTTGCCCCGCTTTCCTAGAGCTTAACCGCCGTGTCCGCATCAAAGAAATAAAGCCATTTTTCATCAATTTCATATCCTAATATGTCATGCAGTGCTCTCGCATAGAGATCAAGCTGAAACTGATAACCCTTTGCTAGTGTTTCAATGCCGCCTCTGTGTTCAAGCACTTTATCTGTTTTGTAATCTAGCAGAATTCGTTTCCCGTTCACTTCAAAAAGACAATCTACAATCCCTTGAATAAGGACTGTCTCCTCGTGGAGTATGCTGGATTCCATCCGTCCCTCTTCCTCAAGAACGTCCGCAGAATGAAAATCAAGCAACGTTTCGTCCGCAGGAAGCCCATAGCTAAATGGCATTTCTCTTCTTACCCAACCTGTTTTTTCGGCCTCAGCGAGCGCTATACCTGGTTCACTTTCAAAAAATCTAGCAATTTGGACTGCGTCAATCGCTTCTGCCTGATAGGGAAGCAAAATATGACGTTCTACTAAACTCGCAAGCGTATCCTGAACCATACTAACGGTCAAACCAGCTTCAGCAGGTACATGCTGCATCACGGTATGATATACGGTCCCTCGCTCGGTTCCCGTTATAGTAGATTCCTCCATAAACTTCGGCCTCCGCAGATGTAAGGTGAATTCATCATCTACAGCCAATCTTCCCTGTTCTTCTTGAAATGCCTTCTGCTCAAGCAAACCAAGCGGAGGATGTTCCTGCATGGCAAGCAGTGCCTTCATTTCAGTAACCGACGTACTGGCTGCTGTTTGTGCACTTGCCATATAGGGATATGACCAGCTAAGTACCCCATCAATCTCGGTTTTAATGGAATCATCTTCTTGAGTCGAAGGTGTCTGTACTCGTTGCATATCCATCAGAGCCTTTGTGAAATATTGCCTGTCTTCATTCACCTCATCACTTACTTCGCTAACAGCAAAATTCAGAGAAGAGACGGACTCTCCAGATAATACGGAAATACGCCATCTTGATTGATCTTGGCTGAACGAATCAGATGAACTTGAACTCATGTCTTCTTCGTCTCCAAGGCTCGCAAGCGCCCGAAGATGCCATGCATCCGGGTGTCTGAACAAAGCCGGTCCGACCCAGTCCAAATAACTTCGACCTGAAGCTAGAAGTGTTTCTGGAAGGAGCAGGGCATGATGATTTTTAATCTGTGACCAGTTCATTGCTTTTTGCACTACATCTTTCACAGTACCTATTAATATCATCTTTTCCTTTGGACGCGTCAGTGCAACGTATAACACTCGCATCTCTTCGGCCAGTAGCTCGGCATGAGCTCGTCTGCGAATGGCAAGACTCGCGAGCGTAGGGTAACTGACACGGTTCTCTTCATCTACAAACCTTGGTCCAAAACCAAGCTCCTTATGCATCATAAAAGGTGCATTCAAATCCTGCTGATTGAACATTTTAGACATCCCCGCAACAAACACAATCGGGAATTCCAGTCCCTTACTGCGGTGAATAGTCATAATGCGAACCGAGCCTTCCGTATCGGCAGCAATGCCTACAGCTCCAAGATCTCCCCCGTTATCTCGGAGTCTCGCAATAAAAGTGAGAAAACGGAACAATCCGCGATTCGCAGTGGAGTTTTCATATTGTTTGGCGCGATCATACAGTGCCTTTAAATTTCGGCTGCGCTGTACTCCGCCTGGAAGTCCACTTACCCAATCCAAATATCCGGTATCCCGGTAAATACGCCAGATGAGTTCGCTTAAACTGCCTCGTCTTGCCTCACTTCTCCACTCCTCAAGCAGATCAGAAAATGCACTTAATTTGCGAAGAAGATTTGCCTTAAACTCCAAGGTACCCGGTGCATCCGTATGCTCGTCTGAAGTTACGCCGTCGTGAAGTGTAATTCCACCGAGCTCCATCACTTCCATTGTCGCGCTAGCTTCCCTCAGCCCAAGTTCAAGTGCCATCTGTGCCTCGAACTGTTCTGCATCTTGATCGATATTGGAAACACCACTCGGCTTAGTCACCTGATCTGTTTCCATTCTCGAATCTTCGATGGTTTTACGCATAGCATCGTAAAAAGAAAGTTGTTTGCCTGCAAGTCTGATTACAGCAAGTTCCTCTTCATCCAAACCTACAATAGGTGAACGAAGTACAGATGCAAGTGGTATATCCTGCTGAGGATTATCAACTACTTGCAATAAGGAGAGCATAATTTCAATTTCTGTAGCTTGGAAAAAGCCTTTATTTTGATCACCTATAACCGGTATTCCTTCCCGCTTGAGTTGTTCCATAATAAGCGGTGTCCACAGCTGGGCAGATCGCAGAAGAATGACAATATCGCCATATCTTGCAGGTCTCATCTCTTTCGTGTTTTTATCATAAACCGGAAGCGGTGTACCGGTATTGCCTACCATTTCGTGAATACGGGAAGCAATGACTCTAGCTTCGAGCTCTGCGGTCTCCATCTCAAGTTGTTCCATCTCTTCACTCGCAGCCCCATCTTCACCTTCCGCTTCTGCCTGTTCGGGTGTTCCCGCTCCTGCACGATCGATTAGTACAAGTTCGGGTGTATATCGTCCGTCCTCCGGTATTTCCGGGAAAGATGCGCCATATGATAATGCTGCTGCATCATCATATTCAATTTCAGCCACACCTGCGTTCATGATCTGTCTAAACAGCATGTTCACAGCATCAACCACTTCGAGTCGGCTTCGGAAATTCCGTGCCAAATCGATACGGAGACCTTCCCCTTCACCCTCCGCATCATAACGGCGATATTTATCTAAGAAAAGTCCTGGCTCCGCTAGGCGAAAACGGTAAATACTCTGCTTTACATCTCCTACCATAAACCGATTCCCCGGTCCTTTACGTGAGATCAGACTCACAATATCTTCCTGGACCGTATTGGTATCCTGATATTCATCAAGTAACACTTCATCAAACTGCTGTTGATATTCGATTGCTGCATCGGATGGAAGCGACTTTTCAGGCGTAGAGTCGGAGTGACGTAAAATATGGAGCGCATAATGTTCCAAATCACTGAAATCGACAACGCCCCTCGCTTTCTTCTCTTCGGCAAAAATATCGGCAAATCGGTTCACAACCGAAGACAGTTCTTCCATAAGAGGAGCTGCCTTTTGCATTTCCTCCAAAAACTGTTCAGGTGCACGGCCAAACATTGCCGTTTTCAGTTCCGTTACCGTCTTCTTCGCAGCTTCCCTTCGTTCCTTCGCTCTCTCCTGAAGTGCTGGATCAGCCTGTCCTTTGCGAACCGCCTTCAACTTGCCGAACTGAGACTGATGAAAAATATCGTAAAGTTCATCCCAAGCTCCACTTTTCACTCTAGTAAGGAGCTCCTGCACCATCTCCAGATCACTACTGAACGTTTCTGCATAAGCAGCCGGTCCCTCTGGTTCTTTAGCGATATCGAGTGCCTGCTCAAGCAAGCGTACGGCTCCGCCAAGAGCCAGTTCCGCATCACGCATAATGCTTTTGACCCAAGCCGACTGACTAAGCTCCTCTACGGAATTCACGCGGAAAGAAGCAGCCATCTCATCAAGCCAGTAAGACGGCCATGAATGACTTCGAGAAAAATCGTATAATTTTTGCACAAGCCGGTACATGGCATCATCGTTACGTTCTCCGCTAAACCAGTCCACAAGTCTGCGGAACGTACTTCCTTCGCCTTCTTCACTGTACTTCTGTTCAAACAGATCCATTAAAAGTTCCTGCCGCATAAGTTCAGCTTCATATTCGTTCAGAATACGAAAACCAGGGTCCAGCGGAATCTGCTGATAATACCTACGAATAATCTCCATACAGAATGAATGGAGGGTCGTAATGGAAGCACGCCCAAGAAGACTAAGTTGACGCCTTAAGTGGTCACTTTCCGGCTGCTCCTCAAGCGCAGTTTCCAGTGCATCCCGAATTCGTTCACGCATCTCGGAAGCCGCCGCCTTCGTAAAAGTAGCTACCAAGAGACGATCCACACTGAATCCTGCGTTCTCATCTGAAATTTTACGAATAATCCGCTCGACAAGGACAGCGGTTTTCCCTGAGCCAGCAGCCGCGGCCACAAGCATGTCTTCTCCAGCGGAAGCAATGGCCTTCCACTGATCATCACTCCAAAAGCTTCCTTCCGGTTTAGGAATACTTCTCATTCCGCTCCTCCCCCTTCATGCTGAAATAAATCCCACGCCTGCTGCTTGGCAGGCTTCCGAATGAGATGAAATTCGTTCCCTGGCAGTCCTTCGTCAAACTGGCATACCGATTTAAACGGACAAAATGTACAAGCCGTCTCCTGCTGCATCCGGAAAGGTTCAATCGCAACCTCTCCTTCGGTAATTCTCGTTCCAATCTCCTGAATTGTATTTCGAACCGAACCGAGCAAAACTCCCCACTGCTCCTCCGTCGCTACGGATGCACTGCTATAGAAACCTCCATCAGCCTTAACGGCAACGGGAAGAATAGATGAGTATCCTTTATCCAGGGTGTTATCCATCTTCGCTACTACATCACGGTCGGCAAGCAGCAACCCTTTCATTTTGAAGCGTTTCAACAGCTCTTGTTCCGCCTGATCTTGTGCCATAGCGTTAGCCGAGGGCAAGAGAGGATTATGCACATGAAAATACAATACTCCGGCAGGCTGAGCTTCTGTACCGATCCACTCCTCTGCATAGGTCAGCAGCACATCAAGATAGGTGAGCATTTGCAGCGACAATCCATAAAACACTTCGTGTAGCTTAAGATCCGTTTGGCTCGATTTATAGTCAATGACTCGAAGTAAAATATCTCCGTGTTCTCCTTCTGCCACATCCACCCGGTCAATCCGGCCGACAATCTCCATCACAACTCCACTTGCGAGTTCAAACGTAAGCGAAGGTAGCGGTTTATCCGGGCCAAAATCCAGTTCAAGCGCAAGCGGTTCAAAGTTTCCACGTCTAGACTGTTCTCCTAAAATGACTGAGGCGCGACTGACAATGTTTTTCAGCTTCCTAAAAATGTAACCATACCGCGCAGAGCTTAGCAAAATCTCGCCTTGCAGCTGTGGTGCAAGTACATCGACCGTAGCTTCTGCCTCTTGTACGCATTCTTCTTTGGTCAGCGAAGCCCAGTTGCGGTTATGTTCCTTAAGCCGGCTTGCCATCTTGCTTAGCGCAGCATGAAACAGTTGTCCTATATCTGGTGCTTTCAGACGGTACACCTGACGTTCCCTTAGCTTTAACCCATGGGATGCAAAGTGAGAAAATGGACACATCGCAAACCGTTCCATACGAGATACACTGGTCTTCAGTTTGTTTCCATACAGCTTCCGGCTAGTCGCCTCGGTTAGAGATCTTGTCCGGTTCTCATAGAAAACAGATCCGAGCATTCGTTCAAGTCTTACATGTAGTTCGGGCTGGTTTACGTACCAGTTATATACCTCCCACCAAGGTTCAGGAATATTGTTCCCTCTGCGCCATTCCCGAAGCTGGCTGATCAGATGAGCCATTGTTTTATCCGGATGTGTCAGGTACGCCTTGTGGTGTTCCCATGAGTCCAGAGCAGCCGGTTCGTCTAGCAGCAACTTCTCTTTGAGACCCGGAAACATACGCTTCATATATCGAATCATCTCCGAAGGATGCAAAGCTTTACCATCTTCATCACTCAGTGGATAACTAATCCAAAGTTTACGACTTGGCTGTGTAAAAGCAGTGTAGATAAGAAACCGTTCATCTTGCATTTTGCGGTTCAGATCTGGTCCTAGCTGTAGTCCATATTCCGTAAGGGCTGCCCGTTCTGTTTCGGTAAGCACCCCATCCTCGGTTTGTATCTGCGGAAGTACGCCGTCTAGAGCTCCAAGGATAAAAACATGACTCACACTGCCTGTTCTAGATCTATCCATTGAACCTACCAGCACTTGATCAAGTGCTGCTGGCACTAGTCCCAGTTTCAGCTCTGAAAGACCCGTCTCCATAATTCCAGCAAAAAGCTCTGCGTCCATTCTTTCATCGCCCATCATCTCTACGACTTGATCCAGCAACTCAAGAACAGCTCCCCACATTCCGCGGTGTTCTCTAGCTTTTTCCGGTTTTCCTGCTTGCAGAGCTTCACTGCTTAGAGCATCCAGCTTGTTCGCAATCCCAGCGTCCTGTAAAAGCAAAAATAAAGCAGTACAGAACTCTCTTGCTGTTTTCGCTTTTTTGACTCTTTTCTCAAAAGCAAATAGCGGTGTTGTGATGATCTCACGACACGTTTCAAGCATCCGAATGGATTGTTGGCTTGCTTCCTCACGCTGAGCCCCTGCTCCCTCTTCTTCTTCCAGAGACAAGCTTGGTGCTGCCTTCCACGGTTTCCCATCCGTCCAGCGATAACCTGAAATGCCGCTTGCCAGCACATAGTTCTCGAGCAGATCCATATGATAACGACGGACTGAGCCGTCCAGCGGAAGAAGGAGATCTGTTTTGACAGCACGGAATACGTCCTCATACCGCCATCGGTGGCGAACAATATCCATAGCAGATCTTAGAAACTCTGCAAGTGGATGATGAAGTTCATCTCTCCGTTTGTCGTGAAAGTACGGCACCTCGTAATCCTGGAACAGTGGTGATATCAAGTTCTCATAAGTATCCATATTCCGAACCAGAACTGCTATATCCCGATAACGAACATCTTCCTCGCGTACAAGACGTCTAATCTCTCTAAGCATCCCTTCCACTTCAACTCGACTGTTCGCAGCACTGTATAGCTCAACCCCTCCGTCATTATCCTCTTTGGACATCACACTCCGCTTCTCGAATCCAGATTCCAAATGAGCAAGTGCAGCAGAGGCGTAACGCGGAGAACGCTCAGGTGCAAGTACCGTTGTGCGAGTTGCTTCCCCAAGCTCAGAAGCGATCCCCTGCAGCTTGATGTAAGCAGACGCAGACTGATAGAACAGGTTAAGCTCCTGCGGCTGCTCTCCCTCTCCATAAGGACGGTCAAGTGTTAGTGCAACCGTAACAGACCTCGCATGAATAATGAGCTGCTTAATAACGGCAAGCTCCTGCGGGGTAAAGCTGCGGAACCCATCAATCCAAATATCTGCATCTTTAATATAATCCGATTCGGATAACTGCTCGGCAAGTTTCACCAGCGTATCCTCTTCATCCATATGAAAACGGGAAACTTCCGCTTCAAAATCACGATAGATCGTCGCGATATCATGTAATTTATGACGCAGAATAGCTCCCGCTCCCGGTAGCTGTTCCGCATTCTCCAACTCGTCTTTAATTGCCCGTTCAGGCGCTCCGTACCTTTTGAGTTCTGCATAGAGGTTACTCAGATGCCCGACAAACCCCATCTGACCACCGGATGCGGAGAAAATTTTCAGTTCGTCTTTGCGCCGCTGTACAATTTTGTACAAGAGCATTTTTTTCCCTTCAGGTCCGACAGGAACAAGCGCTGAACCGCTAGTCTCTTGCATCACACGATAACTGAGCCTGCGAAAATTAAGTACCTGTGCCCGAATAGATCCTTTGATCTCAGGGGAGCGAATCATCGTTGTTTCCGCCTGAAAGGAAGCTTGTTCCGGAACGATCAGAATCATCGGTTTCCCTCCGGGATTCTGACCGAGCTCATCCGTGATCTGCTTCATGATGGAGCTCGTTTTACCACTACCTGCGCGGCCTATGACCAAATGAAGCGGCATATGCTATCCCTCGCTTTCTCTCTTTTTATCGCAAAATATCAATCCATAATCTATGAAAACATCTATGAAAAAAGGGACTATCATTCCCATAAGTCCGCTTTACAATCTATTCTTTAGTATACCATACCTCAGCGAACAGGAACATGCGTTTGGTAATAGAAGCCAATGTGGAAACAGATACAGCTCTCTAATTTAGGTAGTAAAATGAAAGGCTGTAACAGAGTCATACCCATGATCTGTTACAGCCTTATTTCAAACACTAAATATCATCGTCCCAAACGTAGACGGAATATGAAAGTTGACCTTTTCCGTTGGACTCCATGCCTGGTACTCTCGAATTCCTTCTACATCCTCATCAATTCGATAGAAATTCACCTTCCAACGCAGTCCTTCTTGAAGTGGATGAATGAAATTTGATGCTGGAATACGAATAAAAGTAGTTACGTAGCCCTCGTTAGTCGTGTCGACAGAGGTAATTAGATCATTGAAGCACCAAGCTTTGTTCGTACCTGTAATCGTTTCTACACCATCATTCTCAATTAGAGCATCGAATACCACATTTCTTGGACTCACTTCGAGCTCCAAATAATGTGTCCCCTTGCCCTCCTCGTCGATAAAAAATTCAACGACATCTTGTTCATACAGCGGATCATCTCTTTTTGTATAATCAGATACTATGTTCTGATCCTCACATAAAAATCGTACATACAGATAGTCTTTGTTCCAGCAAACTCTAACCTCGGTAGACTCCTTCGGCGGTAAACCTGTGACTGTGTCGCATAATTGGAGCACTTCACAGCGATCCCAATCAATAGAGTTCCATCCTGCTTCTACTTGTTTACATAGATATACGTAATATTCTTTGTCCATCATAGGTTTTAATTTTCCACCTCAATTTCTGAATTGTAGTTTCTATTATTATTTCTCGCTTCTTTTTTTGTAAAAATATGTATTTATATATCTGCAATGATACACATAGTATGGGCGGTTTATCAATCATTCTGCTTCAATTTCTTCAATTTCACTTGTCGTACCTGTTTCTGGAGCAGACGGATAAAGCATGTAAAAAAACACCTGCCTTTCTCTTTTAAATCAAGAGTAGACAGATGCTTTTACCTAGGCCATTAGGTTATAAAAACGAAACCTTATTTCGAACGCACTTCAAAAATAGCAAATTTCAAATAATGTCCTTCTTCAACACCTAAAATTTGCGGATGATCTTTACCTGCTGCGCGCCATTCGAGTAAACGCAGGATTTTACCTGCATCTGCTGCTGCATCCTGAATAGTTTCCAGGAACAGATCCGGACGCATATGGTAAGAGCAGCTTGCCGTAACAAGATATCCACCTTCATTCACGAGCTTCATGCCGTGCAGATTGATGTCCTTGTAACCGCGGACAGCACCTTTCACTGCACTCCGTGTCTTAGCAAAAGCAGGAGGATCAAGTATAACAACATCCCAAGTGCGTCCACCACCAGCGGTCATTGCTTTGGAAGTATCGACTTTCTTATCTCCTTTGGCACGTTCCTCACGTTCTTCCAGTCCTTTGACCTGGTTTCTCAAATACTGGAATGCATCGTCTACAACGAACTCAACCCGGTCTTCAAAACCATTCAGCTTCACATTATCACGTGCACTCTCAATGGCATGTTCTGAGATATCGAGACAAGTGACCTGTTTTGCTCCATATTTGCAAGCGTTTAGTGTAAAGCTGCCCGTGTGTGAGAAACACTCGAGCACCGTAGCTCCATCCCAATAAGGGAAAGTGACCTCTTTGCCACTTTTATTAACGGGCACAAGACTCATTTCTCCGTCTTTTTCTACTTCTTGAAGGGAAATACCGCTTTTATTTCCCCAGCCTTTCATAAGCGGCTGAATAGCAGCTCTATTTTCGCGCTGATCAAAGAAATATCCGGTTTTCTGTCCTTGCTCAATATCAACTTTGATGAGCAGTCCATTTTCCGTCACCGTTACATGCCTTGGACATTCCCCGTAAAGAAGTCCTTTCACCTGATCCAGTCCTTCTAACTCTCTGACACCAACATCGCTGCGCTCATAGATGCCCACTGGCTTCACAACGTCAACCAATGCTTCCACGATAATGTCACGACATCTATCCATCCCTAGCGTTAGCAGCTGTACAACAAGTACATCTCCAAAACGGTCAACCGTAAGACCAGGTACAAAATCAGCTTCGCCATAGATTAAACGGTACGCATCTCCTCCGGTTACAAAACGCTCTCGGTGCTGTAAAGCCTGCTCAAATTTACGAACAAAAAATGCTTTGTCCATGGTCGTGATTGGCTCATAAGACACCACTCTTACCGTGATTTGCGAAGCTGGGTTGTAATAACCCGTCGCTAGATAACGGCCCTGATGATTTTTCACATCTACGAGTTCACCTGGTTCAGGCTGGCCCTCTACCGATTCAATTTCATTCTTAAAAATCCAGGGATGTCCCTGTTCAATACGTTTCTTACGACTTTTCGTAAGGACTACAGATGCCAAAATACGTACAACTCCTTTTTATAAATCATATCAAACGAGATCTCTGGGGTTTCGGGTGCTTGTCATGGTCGTCCTTCCTTACACATAAGATGGATAAAGAGACAAGTCATGCGAGAGAAGGTGATCATCCCCATGTTCAGATCTGTTGTGTTTCCACTCATTTATGGTCTTGTCCTGTTCTTCGCAGGCATGAAATTGATGGAAGCCTCACTCCACAAGGCAGGCGGACGTTCTCTTGCCTCCTCTTTGGAACGGGCAACATCAACCCCCCTCAAAGGCTTACTGTTTAGTACAGGTATTACAGCCTTGTTACAGAGCAGTTCTGCAGTAACTGTGCTAACCATCGGTTTAGTCAACGCAAGACTGCTCAGTTATGCACGGACACTGGGCATTATTCTCGGAAGCAATATAGGCACCTGTATTACTACAGAGTTGCTTAGCCTCCAGATTGGAAAATATGCCTTGCCGATGCTGCTATTCTTTGCAGGAGGATGGGCTTTCTTTGTGATGTTAGGAGAAACGAAATCAGGCCAGCGTGTGCTGTCTGGTTCTGCTGGGACCGTTCAGTACCTGTTTCTCGCAGGAGCCGGTTTTTCTCTTGTGATGTTAGGTATTTTCATCATGCAAAAAGTAGGACCGGCACTGGAACAAGGAGGGCTCTTCTCCTGGTTTATTCATCAAGCCAATCACAATGTTTGGTGGGGCGTGATTGCCGGTGCTTGCCTGACCGCTATTATACACAGCAGTGCAGCAGTCATCGGCATGGCCATTGGGCTTGCCAGTTCTGGTGTACTTCCTGTGGAAGTAGGTATCGCTATCGTGCTCGGTTCTAACGTTGGCACTTGTGTTACAGCGGTTCTGGCCGCCGCAGGAGGAAGCAGAGCCGGTCATTTCGTTGCCTGGTCCCATGTCATCTTAAATGTATCAGGAGCTCTGCTATTCATTCCACTTCTCCAGTTGCTGTACGAAGCATCTGCCTACTTTACAAGTGAGCCTGGAGCACAGATCGCACATGCCCAGACCATTTTCAATATCGTATGTTCCCTATTAGCCTTACCTCTCTGTTACCTTAAGATATGGGATCGATTAGAACACAAATAAATCAAAAGGTGCTCAGTACGCCAAAAAAGCAATCTACTCCACTTCAATACCTAGTTTTTGTAAAGCTTGTTTCAAAATGTTGTCGTTATTGTCATAACCATTCTGTTTTTGCTTCTCCCAAGCATCCAGCGGTTTATACCAAGCCACACCTTTAATCTCTTCTACCTGAGGCTGTAAATCACCGCCAAGTGCTTCCACGAGGTAATAGTGAACTTCTTTATCCACTGTCCCTAGGGCAGCATGCTCATACGTATATTTAATGACATCTACCGGTTCGATGATTTTACCAATAAGACCTGTTTCTTCTTGAATTTCACGTAGTGCAGTTTCTTCAATCGTCTCTCCGGGCTCCATTTTACCTTTAGCAAGTGAGATCTTTGTGTATCTGTCTACAATCAGTTGAATCTCAAGATCTTTTCCTGAATTTCGGTATACAACTCCACCAGCAGAAATTTCTTTGGTAGCCATAATATATAATACTCCTCTCTTTGGACAAACAAGGATTTCAGCAGCCTAGGAGAAATTTTCCTCCGGCAGTGAAATCCTTGCCATCTTTTTTTATATTATTATCTGAGCTCTGTTGTCCATTACACGAACAAGTTGGCCTTCACTTGCATCCACGCCTGCCTTCGTCATTTTGACACGGCACAGCTCGCCAACCAGATCCTCGGAACCTTCAAACTCCATCTGAATGTAGTTATCACTATATCCGTGGAGCTTGCCGGTACCTTTATCTTCTTTCGCGTTTCCTTCCGGAATGACTTCCAGCACTTCTCCCTCAAACTTCTGTGCATAGGCAAGCTTCATAGAGTCAGATAACTGAAGAAGTTCATGAACACGTGCATTCTTCACTTCTTCATCCACTTGATCTTCCATTCGCGCTGCCGGAGTACCGGTCCGTTTGGAATAAGGGAATACATGCATTTCCGAGAAATTAATGGCTTTCATTAGCTCATAACCATTTCTGTACATCTCGTCAGTTTCACCTGGGAAACCAACGATAACGTCTGTTGTAATTCCAACATCCGGCATCGCTTCGCGAATTCGTCCCATCTTGTTATAGAACTGTTCTGTCGTGTACTTACGGCGCATCCGTTTCAGCACAGCGTCATCGCCCGCCTGAAGCGGGATATGAAAATGACGGCACATTTTGGAGGAACGATTCAGTACATCCAGCATCCGGTCGTCAATCTGACTAGCTTCAATGGAGCTGATACGAATACGTTCCAGACCATCGACGCGATCTAAATCCCACAATAAACTCGATAGGTCATAGTTGTCCAAATCATCTCCATAACCACCTGTGTGAATACCGGTTAATACGATCTCTTTATATCCGGCTTCTACGAGCTGATGGGCTTGTGTAATAATACTTTGAGAATCACGGCTGCGGGACAATCCACGTGCCCAAGGAATAATACAGAAAGTACAGAAATTGTTACAACCATCTTGAATTTTCAGGAACGCACGGGTACGGTCCGCAAAATCAGGTACGTCCATTTCTTCAAACACACGTGTCTTCATAATATTCCGTACCGCATTGACCGGCTCACGCGTCTGCTTGATTTGGTTGACGTACGGGATGATTTTATCACGATCCTGGTTACCTACGACAAGGTCAACACCAGGTATATCCATAATCTCAGCTGGTGAGGTTTGTGCATAACAACCGGTTACTGCAATGATTGCATCAGGATTACGCCTTACAGCACGACGAATAATTTGACGACTCTTTTTGTCACCAGTATTCGTTACCGTACAAGTATTAATCAGATAGACATCTGCTGTTTGGGAGTCGAAATCTACCTGATCATATCCTTCATCTTTAAATTGCTGCCAAATGGCTTCAGTATCATAGAAGTTAACTTTACAACCCAAGGTGTAAAACGCCACGGATGGCATAATTACATTCCTCCCATTTCGTCAGTTTCATATAGAATACAAGTCAAGGCCAGCAGCCCAGCCGTTTCTGCACGTAGAATTCGTTTACCAAGCCCAACAGATTTCGCGCCAGCTGCTTCCGCAGCTTCGGATTCGCCTGTAGTAAACCCACCTTCAGGACCCACAATAACAAGAACGCTAGGATCCATGTTTGGATCTGCTTTCAATCTGTCAGCAAATGGCTTCACGACATCACGCAACTGTAATCCTTCTTCTTTTTCATAACAATAGCATACGAGGTCATAGTCTTCAAAAGAAGCCAGTAACTCTTTCCATGACTTCGATTCTTTAATTTCCGGAACTTTGTTACGGTGGCTTTGCTCTGCTGCTTCTTTGGCAATTTTCCGCCAGCGTTCCAGTCGCTTCCCTTCTTTTTTCGCATCATACTGCACGATAGTCCGCTCCGATACGAAAGGAACAAAGACGGCCGCCCCTATTTCGGTACATTTCTGAATGACAAGTTCCATCTTGTCCCCTTTAGGCAAGCTCTGAGCGATGGTAACCGACACTTTAGGCTCATGGTCCATAGGCAGCCATTCCATAATAGAAACAGTTACTTGTGAAGCTTCGATCTCCGAAATTTCAGCCAGTGCTTCCCGGGATACACCGTTACTAACGATAAGCTTGTCTCCCGTCTTGCCACGCATAACCTTCGTAATATGACGTGCATCATCACCCGTAATGATTGCTTGATGTTCCTCTAGCTGACTTGGTTCAATAAAATAACGCTGCATGGATCTATAATCACCTATCTTTTCATATCAATGGTTTAGATTCATATCCAGTGTTGCCATAAAAATGACCACATTACATGTTACAACTTTTCATGCCTTCTGACTACCCTTATTAAAAGACTGGCAGCAGCGACTTTACGGCCTCTTTTCCTCCGGTCCCTGCTGCACATTCTTTTCTATTAGCCTGCAAACAGTGACATGATCATTTGTGCAATCCCCACATACCAACTCGTCGCTAATTCATACAGTGGTGTAATGGTGTAGCGGCTTAGCGGTGTAATAACAAGGATTAAGAAGATAAGCATAGACCATTGCTCGAGCTTTTGCAGACTCATTCTTGCAGAAGGAGACACCAGTTCCTCCAAGATCCGGTATCCATCGAGCGGAGGAAGTGGAACCAGGTTAAAGAAGAACAAGAAAAAGTTCGTTACATTAAAAATAGAGAAAAAAGTAGAAATAGCAAAAACGATTCCCTTATTTTCAATGGATTCCATGAATCCAAACTGGACAAAAAGTGCATAAAAAATTGTACCTAGAACGGCAAGGAGGAGGTTACTTATCGGTCCTGCTGCGGACACAACCACACTCATCATACGCCGTTTCTCAAAGTTATCACGATTTACCGGAATGGGACGTGCCCATCCGAATCCGGCAATCACGAGCAGCAAAAGTCCAAAAAAGTCAAAGTGGACAGCCGGATTGAGCGTCATTCGTCCTAGCATTTTTGCGGTCGGATCTCCAAATTTATTGGCAAAGTACGCATGAGCAAATTCATGTACCGTAAATGCAATCAAAATGGTGAGAATAAAAAAGGGAAGCCGGGTCAGGTCATAAAAGAAAAACTGATCAAGAAAGTCCATTATCTATTTCCTCGAGACAAAAGCAAGCCAGTCATCTTCCCGATGAACATCAATGATGTCAAAGCCGGCCTCCTTCAGTGCTTTCTCTACAATTTCCTCTTTGTTCTTCCAAATACCAGAGGCAATGTATAGTCCTCCTGGTTTTAAGCCCTGATATACATCACCGATAAAGAGCAAAATAACTTCAGCAAGAATGTTCGCAACAACGACGTCTACAGGCATACTCACGCCAAGTACTCCATCCTGTTTGTCCAGTATGGACAGGAGGTCACTTTCATAAACCGTAATGTCACGTTCCAGTCCGTTCAGGCGGCTGTTTTCTTCCGCACTTTGTACTGCAACGGGGTCAAGGTCCAGTGCAAGTACATGTTTCGCACCTAGTTTCACGGCTCCGATGGCAAGAATACCTGAACCCGTTCCTACATCAATAATCTCTTCGTTCCCTTGAAGATATTGTTCAAGCGCACGCAGACATAGAGATGTTGTAGGATGAGCACCTGTACCAAAAGCCATACCTGGATCAATTTCAATAATCTTCTCAGATGGGCTTTCCGGAGTATACTCTTCCCATGTTGGTTTAATGACCAGCCGTTCTGACACTTTGAGTGGTTTGAAATATTGCTTCCACGCATTGGCCCAGCTGTCTTCATCAACTTGTTGCACAGAGATAGTAGCCTTTCCAGCATCAATCCCAAATTCCTGTAGTTCATCAATTCGAGGGCGAATTATGTTCGTTACCTCCGTCATATCCACCGTATCTGCAAAATACCCCTGAATAACAGCTTCACCTTCTGGGATATTGTTCAGCGGTTGATCATAAAGCTCTCCATACTCAGTAGATCTATTTTTGTTCAGTGTTCCTGATTCTTCAATTGCCACACCGCCTGCTCCAGCTTCGTGTAGAAAATTCGAAATCATCTCCACCGCTTCTTCAGTTGTATGTATTGTTATTTCATTCCATAGCATAAGTTTATTACTTCCTCCCCTGTATTCATCTTTTCCATTGTACTATATATATTGCGAAGAGCACAAAGGCTACTGTAGTTCATCTAATTTCAGTTATATCCAATGTTGTTCAATTATAGATAGAAATAAAAAACACCGGCTTTTTGCCGGTGTTCCTGCTGCTTGATTTTTGAAAATAAAATGTGTTTTCTCGTTTTGAATTTAAAGGTACCTATTTATGAATTCTTTAAAGCTTAAATCTAAAGTCATGTAATTCCTTGGTTTGACGATGATCCGCTGCCGCGCTTCGGTTCAATGCTTCAATATCATCCTGATCGGCTTCTGCACTACTGAATTCCACATCTTCGAGCTTTGAAGACTGAAGTTCTTTTATTTTCTCGGTCTTGGTCATTACTTTATCAATACGTTTATTATGAGACATGAATAATTCCTCCTTAGTACCGATTCAGTATTAAGTCAAGCCTCCGGACTGTTCAATAATCGCAAGCGCATCATGATGGGAAGATTCGTCAACGACTACGGTCAACAAAATATCTTTTCCGGAAGGCCCACCTACGCCTCCATCACTCATCCCACTTGCTGAAACATCTGCAGCAGCAAGAATTCCTGCGCCTTGCGAAAAGGTACCGTCCTGAGTTACTGACGCTAAACTGCTCATCGTGCTGGTCAAAATCGGTTCATTACTCCCTTGTCCTGCATACCGGCTAAATCGGTCAATCGACATATGCTCCACCTTCAGTCCCTGTAGCTTCGCAGCCACTTGCTGAGCTTGTTCAGGTGTATTGAAGTAGGCAAGAATGTTTTTTTCTGGCATGACTGTACACCGCCTTTATCATCTCATAAGCAAGCCAAATATAGTGTGAGCTCAAATTTAGATTACCTCAAAACTTATAAATTTATACGCAAAAAAGACTGCTCATCCGATTGATGAACAGTCTTTACTCATTCTTATTAGTCACCGCGAAACGCACGTTTTACTCGATCAAAGAAAGATTGCTCATTCTCATGCGTTTGCTCTCCGCTCAGTGCTGCAAATTCACGAAGCAAATCCTTCTGCTCTTCGCTCATTTTGCTTGGTGTTACCACGACAACCTTCACATGCTGATCGCCTTGGCCTCCACCGCGAAGATGAGGTACCCCTTTTCCTTTGAGTCGGAAATAAGTTCCTGTCTGTGTTCCTGCCGGAATTTTCAGCTTCACTTTTTCCCGTAAAGTCGGAATTTCGATCTCATCTCCAAGTGCCGCCTGAGCAAATGTCAGCGGAACTTCGCAATAGATGTCATTTCCTTCCCGTTCGAAGAAGTCATGGGATTTAACACGAACTACGATGTACAAGTCCCCGGCAGGGCCTCCACGTAATCCGCCTTCCCCTTCGCCGCTCATACGCAGCTGCGCGCCATCATCCACACCTGCCGGAATCCGAACATGAATCTTACGCTGTTTGCGTACTTTTCCATTACCTTGGCAAGTCGTACATTTCTCTTTAATCGTTTTACCTGTACCACCACAGTTGGAACATGCACGACGATTAACCATACGTCCAAACGGGGTATTCTGCACAACTTCTTCCTGACCACTGCCTCGGCATACCGAACAAGTCTCAGGATGTGTTCCTGGTTTCGCACCGGAACCGTGGCAAGTATCACAACTTTCAGTTCGTGGGATCGTAATATCCGATTCTTTACCGAATACTGCTTCCTTAAACTCAATCGTCATGGTGTACTGAAGATCATTTCCCCGCTGTGGTGCATTTGGATCTTTACGTCCGCCGCCTCCACCAAAGAACATATCAAAAATGTCGCCAAATCCTCCAAAGTCCTGAGCTCCGCCAAAACCGCCGCCCATTCCTTGATTCGGATCGATGTGACCATATTGATCGTATCTAGCTCGCTTCTGACCGTCACTAAGAACGTCATAAGCTTCTTTTACTTCCTTAAACTTTGCTTCCGCATCCGCTGCCTTGTTGACATCCGGGTGATATTGACGGGCCAGCTTGCGGTACGCTTTTTTAATTTCATCGTCACCCGCGCTTTTGCCAACGCCTAATACCTCATAGTAGTCGCGCTTATCAGCCACTCTTCCACCCCCATACCTTTTACAAACATAACTATAAACATAACGCATATACGTGACAAAAGGAAGAATCAAAGCGCGAAAGAACTTCGGCTCCGACCTTCCCATGCTTGTCACTTGTAAGGATTATGATCGTTTTAAACGATTACTTATTTTTTGTCTTCGTCCACAACTTCATAGTCAGCGTCAACGACATTATCGCGTCCACCAGCATTTTGTGTGTCTGCGCCTGCACCTTGTGCTTCTGCTGCTTGCTGCGCTTGCTCATACAGTTTTACAGACAGTTGCTGAACGATTTCAGTAAGTTCCTCTGTAGCAGCTTTGATGTCTTCAACGTTGTCGGATTCAAGCGTTTTTTGCAGTTTTTCTTTCGCTGCATTTGCTTTTTCCACTTCGCCTGCATCTGCTTTTTCACCGAGGTCTTTAATCGTTTTATCTACAGAGTAGATCAATTGGTCAGCCGTATTTTTCACTTCAACGAGTTCTCTACGTTTTTTATCTTCTTCAGCGTGAAGTTCAGCATCTTTCATCATTTGTTCAACTTCTGCATCGCTCAGACCACTGGAAGAAGTAATCGTAATTTTTTGTGATTTGTTAGTACCTTTATCTGTTGCAGATACGTTTACGATACCGTTCGCATCGATGTCAAAAGTAACTTCGATTTGCGGTACACCGCGTGGTGCTGGAGGAATATCTCCAAGCATAAAGCGTCCGAGTGTTTTATTACCCGCTGCCATTTCGCGTTCCCCTTGAAGCACGTGGATTTCAACACTTGGTTGATTATCCGCATAAGTAGAGAACACTTGCGATTTACTAGTTGGGATCGTCGTATTACGCTCGATCATTTTCGTAAATACGCCACCAGCAGTTTCAATACCCAGGGATAGTGGAGTTACGTCAAGAAGAACAACGTCTTTCACGTCACCAGTGAGTACGCCCGCTTGTACTGCTGCACCAAGGGCAACCACTTCATCCGGGTTAACACCTTTATGTGGGTCTTTACCCGTAAGTTTTTTGATTGCTTCTTGTACAGCTGGGATACGAGTGGAACCACCAACAAGGACAATTTTGTCGATGTCGTTAGCTGTCATACCTGCATCGCTGAGTGCTTGGCGAGTTGGGCCGAGCGTACGCTCTACAAGATTTGCAGAAATTTCTTCAAACTTCGCACGAGTCAGGTTAAGTTCCAAGTGCTGAGGAACTCCGTCTGCAACAGTGATAAATGGAAGAGAAATTGTAGTTGTCAGGACGCCTGACAATTCTTTTTTCGCTTTTTCAGCAGCATCTTTCAGACGTTGTACTGCAGCTTTATCTTTACTAAGATCAATACCTTGATCTTTTTTGAATTCACTCACCAAGTAGTCAATGATGACTTGGTCAAAATCGTCACCACCAAGGCTGTTGTCACCGCTAGTTGCTTTTACTTCGAAGAATCCATCACCCAGTTCAAGGATGGATACGTCAAATGTACCGCCACCAAGGTCATATACGAGAATCGTTTGATCTTCGGATTTTTCAAGACCGTAAGCAAGTGCTGCAGCTGTTGGCTCGTTAACAATACGAAGTACTTCAAGACCCGCAATTTTACCAGCATCTTTTGTTGCTTGACGCTGACTGTCATTAAAATAAGCTGGTACAGTGATAACTGCTTGGGATACCGTTTGGCCCAAATAAGCTTCTGCATCAGATTTCAATTTTTGCAAGATCATTGCAGAGATTTCTTGTGCAGAGTAATCTTTACCGTCGATTGTTTCTTTGTGGCTAGTGCCCATATGACGTTTAATGGAGCTGATTGTACGATCTGGGTTAGTGATCGCTTGACGTTTTGCAGTTTCCCCTACAATACGCTCTCCGTCTTTTTTGAATCCGACAACCGAAGGGGTTGTACGTGCGCCTTCCGGGTTAGGAATAACAACGGCTTCGCCGCCTTCCATAACCGCTACGCAAGAGTTTGTGGTTCCAAGGTCAATACCGATAACTTTACTCATGGATAATATCCTCCTTCTATATGTGCAGGCTCTTATAGCCCCTTTTATTCAATGTATATCATTCGTATAAGTCCAAGGACTTACCCCGAATTATTTTTTGGAATCTATATGAAGCATATTGTAAACATTTAAGACATTTAAGACACAGAGTATAAACATTTCATGCAGTCTTTTCGACTAGCACCGAAATGTTTATACAAATCTTTGTCAATCAAATATCCCCACATTCTACGAATGACTGGATATTTGATTTTACATGCTTACTTTAACCATTGCAGGGCGAAGTACTTTATCTTTCATCATATATCCTTTTTGTACTTCCTCCACTACGATACCTTCTTCATACTCATCACTTTCAACCTGCATGATCGCTTGGTGGTATTCCGGATTAAATGGCTCGCCCACCGTCTGCATTACAGTAAGACCTTCAGCCTGAAGGACACCATCCAGCTGGCGGAAAATCATGCTCACTCCTTTAATAAAAGAGTCTGCATCTGCATTCGTATCAGCAGTAGTCATTGCTCGCTCAAAGTTATCAATAACAGGAACAAGTTCTGTAATCAATTTCGTAGTAGCATACTTGGCCAGATCTTCCTTCTCCTTTTGTGTACGGCGACGGAAGTTATCAAAATCAGCTTGCGTACGTAAGTAACGTTTCTCACTTTCTTCAGCAAGTGCTTTGAATTTGGCAACTTCAGGATCAAGTACCTCTACCTCTGATTCAGTTCCCTCCTGTGCCGATTCAGCAGAATCGTTCACCGGATTTTGTTCGTCTACAACGTTAGCTTGATCCGCTTCATTAGCTATGTTCTCTTGCGGAGTGTTTTCTTTATTATCTACAAATGTTTGTTCATCTTTCAAGATGTTCACCTCCTTAGAAAAGAATATATTCTTTGCCGTACAACACGCTGCCCTCTACTCATTCCACATTCAACGAGGAAGACCTGCGTCAGACCATAGATTTCATTATTAATCCGATCTGATCAATTCTAAACACGAGACATGTAAATGAAGACAAGTTTTAGAATGACCAAATTACGATTTATCATCATATTTATTTGTAACGGTGAGTCAGCATTGCAGTCAAATCTTTGGATAAAATATTTAGAATACTAATCACTTTTGCATATTCCATACGAGTCGGACCCAAAATACCGATGGTTCCAAGAGCCTCGCCTTCTACAGAATACGTAGCTGTAATCAGACTACAGTTAGAGAAAGCTTCATGTTTGTTCTCCGTACCAATTCGAACCTGTACACCTGCTGTACCGAGCTTCGGTGTCATCATTTTCAGCATCGTAGGCGTTTCTTCTAGAAGGTCAAAAATATCTTTAACCTTCTCCACATCCCTGAATTCGGGTTGGTTTAACATGTTCGTCGTACCACTAAGATAAAGACGATGTTCCGATTCTCCATCCAGTGCCGAGTCAAGCATGTGCATAAAACCTTCATAATGGGAAATGTGTTTTTCCATCTCATTGGCAATTTCTGAATGCAATCTTGCTTTCAGTTTATATAAAGGTACTCCAACCAGCTTGCTATTCAACAAATTCACAACTCGCTCCATCTCTGACAATGGAACACCAGCAGGTAGACTTACCGTTTTGTTCTCTACCTGGCCTGTGCTAGTAACAATAATGGCAACAGCCATATTCTCTGATAGCGGAAGAAGCTGAAAATGGCGAAGCGAAGTATGGAAAACTTCCGGACCAAGCAGGATCGAAGTATAATTGGTCATATGCGATAAAATGGTGGAAGCATGTTGTATCACTTGCTCCATCGCATTTAATTTTTCAGCAAAATAAGATTTGAGCTGATTCAGCTCAGAGGGCTCCGTCTCATTCCAGGGAACCAGATGGTCAACATAATAACGATAGCCTTTGTGTGAAGGAATCCGGCCGGCAGAAGTATGCGGCTGCTCCAAAAACCCCATTTCCTCCAGGTCCGACATTTCGTTACGAATCGTTGCCGGACTATATCCAACATCGCCCCTTTTTGAAATGCTTCGGGATCCCACGGGTTCCGCCGAACGGATATAATCGTCAACAATTGCATTTAGTATCAGTCGTTGTCGCTCGGTTAACATACGTGTGTCCCTCCCTAAAAAAATGTGATATTCCTTATCGTTAGCACTCAAGGCTAGCGAGTGCTAATCAATAATACAAAAATACCAAACAGACCTGAGCGTTGTCAAGTCGATTTGATCTTTAAAAGAGATATACTAATTCACTCCATATGCTGCGCCGATGGCAAAAATAATAATAAATACGATTAACCCGAGTACAAACCATTTTTTATTCCATCTTTGCAGGATCATGGATAGAAAGATAAGTAGAAAAAAGATGGCACTGCCAAATAAACCAATGTATGCGAGCATCTCCATATTAGGGTGATCTCCTTTTCAGGCGGTATTGTAAATGCACCCCCTACTATATCAGCCGCTAAAGAAACGTCAGTTACATTTGTCACAATCCGATATTTGGCCGTGTTCAAAAACATAATAGCCACGAATTAAAAATAAAGAGAAAAGACTCCTCATTCGTATTTCATGGCTATCCATGGTATTAACACCTTATCTATTAGGAAAACAAGAGGGCTCTCTCGCTTCTATTCACTCAGCACTTTCAGGACGGCAATCTCGTCACAGCAACTTTGTTTGCTGCAGTGGACGCAATCGGTCCATACTTTTTCCGGAAAAATATCCTTGCTTACGATAGAGAAGCCATTCTTCTCAAAGAAGGATACTTCATACGTAAGGGCCATGACTTTGGGTATTTGAAGTTCTTGGGCTTCCGCCACAAGTTTGTCCAATAGCAAAGAACCAATTCCTTGACCTTTGTGACCTTCCGAGATCCCAAGTGATCTGACTTCCACCAGATCGTTCCCCAACCGGCATAAAGAACCGCATCCGACGACGTTTCCATCGACTTCAGCCACAACAAAAAGATCAATTTGCCTCTCCAGCACTTCTCGCGAGCGGGGAAGCATAATTCCTCTCTCTGCATAGCCTTTAATCATCAGGTATAACGGTTCTACATCTTCGGGCGACGCTTTTCTGCATACCGCAGTCATGGTTCTCTCTCCTCCTATGTCTGATGCAATTAACATTGTATAAATATACATCAGGACGCATAGAAGTTCAAGCTATTATTTGACAGTTATGGCACCTATAAATTCAGCAAATACTTCATTACCGTACAGGACTCCCTGGTTACTCAGACGATACATGTCATCTTTGGCTTCCAAGAGTCCTGCATGCAACATTTTATGCAGTGGTTTTGCAAATATGTCTTCCATCTTCACACCAAATTGCTGCTCGAATCTTTTGCTCGATACACCTTCCAGCATACGAAGACCTACCATCAAAAAATCTTCCATTGCTTCTTCTTGCGTAATAGAGAATGTTTCAAGACGTGGAAGCCCTTTTTCTGTTGCTTCATTATAAGGGTTTACCCCGCGAATATTCATATGGCGTTGTCTGCCTACGTATCCATGGGCTCCCGCTCCAAGACCATAATAGTCTTCGTTTTTCCAATACGTAATATTATGACGGCTTTCTTTACCCGGTTTGGCAAAGTTGCTAATCTCATATTGGTTATATCCAGCTGCCTTCATGCGTTCCATTAATAACAAGTACATCTGCAGCTCGTTATCTTCACTTGGTAGAGGCAGTTGATTTTTTTGGAACAAAGTGTGGAATAGTGTGTTTTCTTCTACTTTAAGTCCATAAATTGAATAATGCGGAAGATCAAGTTCCAGCGCTCGTGTAATACTATCAGACAGCATTTCAACCGTTTGATTAGGTAATCCAAACATGAGATCAATCGAAAGATTCGTAAGGCCTGTTTTACGTGCATTTTCAAGGCTGCGATATACATCATCGATGTTATGAATACGGCCTATGCCTGTTAACAGTTCATTCTGAAAAGCCTGTACTCCAAAACTAACCCGGTTTACTCCGCCTTCTTTCATGACGGCCATTTTCTCCAGATCCGTTGTTCCGGGATTTGCTTCCATAGAGAACTCAATATCTTCTGCCCAGTTAGGGAAATAGGTACGAACCGTCTTCAGAAAATAAGCCATTTCATCCGGTTTCAGTACCGTTGGTGTACCTCCCCCTACAAAAATGGTTTTGATCTCACCCGGAGGCGTCTGTGTTACCGTATATTCCATCTCCCGCTCGAGCGCTTCTAAATATTTCATAACCGGCTGATCTTTCAGAACATAGGAGTTGAAATCACAGTAGAAACATTTATTGGTGCAAAAAGGAATATGAATATACACCGCTTGTGGTGCGGATTGTTGTGGAGCTTGCTCCTCATGAGTCATGCGGGTATACCCCCTTATTATTGATAAATCGTGTAAAGAGTTATTGTATCGTTATTGCAGAAAAAAGGAAAGCCAGAGCGGCTTTCCTTTTCGAATCAGACCTCTTACAAATTTTGATGATTAGTTATCATCAATTTTTAAGACTGCCATAAACGCTTCTTGTGGTACCTCTACGTTACCTACTTGCTTCATCCGCTTTTTACCTTCTTTTTGCTTCTCAAGCAGTTTCCGTTTACGTGAAATATCACCGCCGTAGCACTTCGACAGAACGTTTTTACGCATCGCCTTGATCGTCTCCCGTGCAACAACTTTCGTACCTACGGAAGCCTGAATCGGAACCTCAAACATCTGACGAGGAATGAGTCCGCGCAGTTTCTCGCAAATAACCCGGCCACGATGATATGCACGATCCCGGTGAACGATAAAGGACAACGCATCGACCTGTTCTCCGTTCAACAAAATATCCATTTTCACCAGGTTTGACTGGCGATATCCGGAAATTTCATAATCGTAAGAAGCATAACCCTTCGTACTGGATTTCAGCTGGTCGAAGAAATCATATACAATTTCCGCAAGCGGAATGTCGTATGAAATGGTTACCCGATTTGAATCAAGGTACTCCATGTTGAGATATTCACCGCGTTTTGTCTGACATAGTTCCATTACCGTACCTACATAATCATTCGGTACGATGATATCTGCTTTGACATACGGCTCTTCAACATGGTCAATACGTCCGATTTCCGGATAGTTGGATGGGTTATCAATCTGGATCACTTCGCCATTCGTAAGCTTAATACGGTAAATAACGCTTGGTGCCGTCGTAATAAGCGGAATGTTGAATTCACGTTCAATCCGTTCTTGAATAACATCCATATGAAGCAGTCCCAAAAATCCACAACGGAAACCGAATCCTAGAGCACTCGATGTTTCCGGTTCAAAACTGAGGGAAGCATCATTCAGCTGCAGCTTCTCTAACGCTTCTCGCAAATCATTATAATCCGATGTCTCAATTGGGTAGAGACCACAATATACCATCGGGTTAATTTTACGATATCCTGGCAGCGGTTCTGGTGCAGGGTTCTTCGCATCGGTAATCGTATCCCCGACACGGGTATCCCCTACATGCTTAATTCCTGCCACGACGAAACCTACGTCTCCAACGTTCAGCTCGTCCACAATTGTCATGCGTGGCATAAATGAACCGACTTCAATAACCTCAAAAGTTTTGTTAGTGGCCATCATTTTGATCTTCGAACCAGCCTTGATCTTACCGTCAACGACACGAATATATACGATAACCCCTTTGTAAGGATCATAGTGTGAGTCGAAAATAAGCGCCTTCAGTGGCTTGTCGGTATCACCCGTTGGTGCTGGAACCCCCGTAACTACCTGTTCGAGAATCTCCTTGATCCCGATCCCTGCTTTCGCAGATGCCAGAACCGCACCACTTGTATCAAGACCAATTACATCTTCAATCTCCTGTTTAACCCTTTCAGGGTCCGCACTCGGAAGATCGATTTTGTTAATAACCGGAAGGATTTCCAGGTCATTATCAAGTGCTAAATACACATTCGCCAGCGTCTGAGCTTCAATACCCTGTGCCGCATCCACAACAAGAAGTGCACCTTCACAAGCAGCAAGGCTTCTTGATACCTCATACGTAAAATCGACGTGTCCTGGTGTATCAATCAGGTTAAGAAGATATTCTTCACCGTCATCTGCTTTGTAAGTAAGACGCACTGCTTGTAGTTTAATGGTAATTCCGCGTTCCCGCTCTAGATCCATCTGGTCAAGTACTTGCTCCTGCATTTCGCGCGAAGTCAGTGCACCCGTGTACTCCAGAATACGGTCAGCCAAAGTTGATTTACCATGGTCTATATGTGCAATAATACTAAAGTTTCTAATTTTTCGTTGTCTTGCTTGAATGTCTGTCATGCCTTACCCCCACAAACAGCCTAATGTCAATCATCTCATTATAGCAGTAAGCGGTACAGCCTTCAATAAGAGGAGAGCCAAAGTTGTTTTTACCAGGTAAATTACCTGTATTTTCTATTATTATCTACTCCGCTACTCCGTTAAAAAGAGAGACGACCCAGCGGATTCCGTTTTGAGAAGCTTGCTGCAACAAACCTGCTGTTTTTTCCGCAAATAGATCGACTGCCGGCTCTTTGCCCGGCTGGGTAACGAGCACTTCTCTTGGGGTAACTACCTGAGGCTTTGGCTGAACTGCTACATGCTGCTCCTGTACCGCCACGGCTTCCTCCTGCTTGACTGGCTGTGTTATTTCTCCAACGGCCGGGAGCTCAGTTCCTTGTTTATCTAGGAATCCAAGTCCTGATCCAGCAATTTGCATTCCCAGCAAAATTCCAAAAACGATAAGAATCATAAACAAAAATAGTCTTTTGGCAAATGAGGTCATGACTTTTCCTCCGTCCATTAATTTTTATTAATTACCCTTTATTTGAAGAGATTGGTTTCTGCTCCGCACTTGCTTTTTCTACCTTCTGATCTTCCATGTATACTTCTGCGATAATATCGGCAAGTGCTTCCGAAGTCCTTTTTAGCTCTGCATCGGTGTTATCAATGCCACCAATTTCGATCAAAATACTGTTCTCAGCTAGGGACTGGTTGTACTCTCCGTTATTGCCGCCGCCGCCATCTTTTCCCCATACCCCTCTTGAAAGTCCGGGGTACATTTTCTCCATTTTTTTATGAAGTTTGGCTGCATAGGCCTCGTTTTTCTCCCAGTTCGGATTGTCATGACCAATAATGAAAAAAACTTTGGCATACGTTTTACCATTTACAGTCGCTGTCGATTTATCATGCCGTGAAGAATCCCGGTGGATATCAATGAGATATGTGAGATCTTCATTGGAAGCAAGCGCTGATTTTACAGTTTCTCTTGAATATTTATAAGAATAATTCCAGTTATAATCTTTTTTCGTTGTCACGTAATCTTCCGTTTCATGAACTACACCGATGCCTTGTGTCTCCAGCCGCTTCGTAAGATAACTTCCTGGTAAAAAAACGTTGGCGCTTGCTTTGGGAGACGAAGGATTGTTACTCTTCGTTCCTAGCAGCGGATTGTAGGCTTCATGAGGATGAGAGTGATAAATGAGTACCGTTTTCTTTTTGGCTTCGGCTGGATTCGGCTCCTCTGTAACTTTACCGGGAACTTCCGTATCCGGTTTTGATGGATCTGGAACCCCACCTGTACCTTGATTCGTTGAATCATCTGGATTGGGGTTCGGTTTATCCGGTGTTTCCCCGCTGGATTCAGCAACGTATCCAGGATCAGGCTGATAATCTTGAGGAGCTTCTGCTTTTTCGTTACCAGAACCATTGCGAAGCAGTACCGGCTTGTTGGTTCCCATACCTGGCACTTGACTTGCAATGAGGCTTTTCGGATTCAGGGGATCTACTCCGGTCAACATTTCAAACACAAAAGACGTGACCTGTTCACCGGTAATTTCCGATTGCTGCTTGCCCTGAGCAAGATGGGGGACCTCCATGCCGAGCATATCCATGAAAATCCCGCTGGATATAGAACCTGCAAAACCTTTCATCGATGAGATCGAAGAGGTATTGAGTTTTCGCTCTGCCATTCCCCCAAGACCCAGAACAACAAAAAATAGGGCAGAAACCATTATTAGAAGCAAGAGTGCTTTTCCCGTTGCTAACATCCGAAGACTACTGGATCTCCATTTGGCCACATTCCATGTTTGTATTTTATTCATTGATCAAGTCCACCTCCGTAAGCGGTTCAGCCAAAACTGGCGCGTGTAAGCATAGTCCTGAGCTTAAAAAGATTGATTGGGTTGTCTCTTGTAATCTCTCATACTTCAAAACTATGAACCGGAGGAATCAAGTAGAACCAAAAATAATAGAAACAAAAAAAGAAGGCTGATAGATTCAGCCTTCTTTTTATATTTCGATTTGAAGTATCGGAGGTTAATGAGTATAGGAAGCTACATTTTCAAGGCTCACTGCCTCATGGAGAGCGGCATTTAGTCCACTTGCGATAATATTCGCGATATCTTCGATAAAATCGTCAATTTCTTTCGGTGTAACGATAAGATCATGTCCAAGCGGTTCAAGCACTTCTTTTACAAGACCTAATCGCTCCTGTTCACTAATATCATTAAGCACACCCATAATCTGACGACCAGAGTCCGTTTCCTTGGCAAAATGAGCCTTCATCAACTCAAATGTCGTATTCACAATAGTAGAAGCATAGCAGACCGTAGGGACACCAATCGCAATACATGGAATGCCTAGAATTTCTTTGGTAATTCCTTTACGCTTGTTTCCAATACCTGAACCCGGATGAATTCCGATATCCGCAACCTGAATCGTCGTATTAATTCGTTCCAGAGATTTGGATGCAAGGGAGTCAATTGCGATGATCAGCTCTGGTTTCGTTCGTTCTACAATACCTTGGACGGTCTCACTGGTTTCAATGCCCGTCAGCCCAAGCACACCCGGTGCAATGGCACTTACATTACGATACCCTGGAGAAACCTGATCTGGCATCAGTTCAAAATATTGACGAGTTACCATCGTATTTTCCACAACGAGTGGGCCAAGAGAGTCCGGTGTGACATTCCAGTTACCTAGACCTACGATAAGCACCTTTGCAGATTTAGATATTCCGATTTTGGCAATAAAATCTTCCATTTCTTTCGTAAAAATAGCGGTTACCTGTTCCTGAAGAGTTGTATCTCCATTGCGAAGTTTGGGAACTTCAAGCGTGACATAATGTCCGATAATACGTCCGATTCGCTGAGAACCTTCTTCATTTAGAACATCCAGTCTCGTTACTTTGATATCTCCATGCTGTTCTACTTCTTCGTCTACTCCGGGAATAGGGGAATGATCGTGCATTTGTGCAAGTTCCCTAGCCTCAACTGCCAAATCGGTACGTACGCCATATTTTTGCAAATCCAGTGTCATGCTGTTATGATCCTCCCTCAATATACAGATATCTTGTAGTGTGTGAAAATACTCTTTAATTATTCAATCGATTTTCCAATTTTGTTCTTACGACTTGTCTGATGTTATCCTTGCTTTTTAAGGGGTGTCGTGCTAGAATATTTTAAGTTGTGAAAGGTTTGTATTTCATAAGTATTGCCTTAACAGGAGGTGAATGTAATGCCAAACATCAAATCCGCTGTAAAACGCGTGAAAACAAATGATAAACGTCGTGCTTTGAACGCTTCCCAGAAGTCTGCTCTTCGTACGTCCGTTAAAGCTGCTGACCAAGCACTGGCTACTAACGAAGTTGACACAGCTAAAGCTGCGATTCAAGCTGCTTCCAAAAGCCTGGACAAAGCTGTATCTAAAGGTCTTGTTCATAAAAATGCTGCAGCTCGTAAGAAATCCCGCTTGGCCAAAAAATTGAACGCTCTTACTGCAAACGCGTAAGAAGCGCTTTCCATAACGACTAGGCAAAAAACCTGAACAGCTCTGCTGATCAGGTTTTTTTAGTATGTTTAACTACACATTTATATATACACTAGCAGTGTTATCTATTCTTTTTCACCCGATAATTGCCATGTGATCCCGTATTTATCACGAACGATTGCATAGAGTGGACTAAAGAAGGTTGCTTGCTGCTCCATTTGAACTTCGCCTTCTTCTGCAAGCCCCTCATAAAATTGTTTGAGACGGTCCAGTTCGTTACTCGTGATCGCAATCGTTAACTCATCACCTAAAGTAAAAGAGGACCCTGGCATCGTATCAGAAAACATGATCTTATTCCCGTCAATTTCAATAGCTGCATGCAGCACTCGATCCTTCAAATGATCAGGTGTAGGCTGATCAGAACCTGGCATATCACCGAAACGCATCACACCCAAATTTTTAGCCCCAAATACCTTCTCATAGAAAGCTACAGCTTCAGCGCATTTCCCATCAAGATTAATGTAAGGTGATATCGATAACATTCTGTACCATCCCGCTTTCGCATGATTTAGGATAGAAACAACGCCTGAAGGCGCTGTTTCTACCTGACTATTATTATACACATAACGAGAAAATAGTTGGTGTTTAAATCCATATCGTGACAGAGTTACGAATCAGACCCGAGTCTTAGCAAAAACAATTCCAGACCAAGTACCTTGTCTATCGCTCCCGTTTTCATCTGATAATCTAGTTCAGCAAGATGCTTCAAAATGAGACGAAGCCGGTCAGACTGAAATTTCCTTGACTGCTCGCCCGCTATTTTGACAGCATAGGGATGTAGTCCCAGCTGACTTGCAATTTGCTGTTGAGAGTAGCTTTGTGCTCCCAGTTCCTTCACTTGCAAAATGATTCGGAACTGTCTTGAAATCAGGGCAGCAATCTTAATGGGTTCTTCCCTTTGCTTAAGTAGCTCATAAAAGATATCTAGTGCTTTTCCAAGTCTAAGATTCGCAATATCTTCGATCATAGCAAAAATATTTTGCTCCGTATTACGAGCAACCAGATCTTCTACATTTATCGAAGATAAAGTTCCTCCTTCACCAGCATACAAACAAAGCTTGTCCACTTCCGCTGACAACGTCTGCAGACTTGTACCTGCCCGCTGAATGAGTGTCTCCGCAGCAGATTGCTGCATCGTAACCTTACGAGCAGCTGCTTGCTTAACAAGCCAGCTAGTCAGCTCTTCTCCATGAATAGGCCCAAATGAGAGGACCGTTGCCTTGCTCTTGATCGTTTTCACAATTTTTTTACGTTCGTCAAGCTTCTCTCCCTGTACCAGGAAAATGAGAATACTGTAATCAGCAGGATTATCAAGATAGGTTAACAATGTTTCCATCTTATGTTCTATTTTCGTATTTTCTTTCCCTGCCGTAAACAAATAGTGATCCCGCACAAAAACAAGCTTACGGGGAACAAGAAACGGGACAGTTTCCGCTTCTTCAATAATCTGTTCAATTGGGGTTTCGGCCGTATCATAGGAGGCAATCGCAAAATCACGATGCTCTTCTTCTATCAGCTGCTCCTTTAGTACATCGGTAAACTGTTTAATACTGTATTTTTCAGTTCCGTACAACAAGTATACGCTAGCCGGCTCTCCCTTACGAATCGCCTTAACGGCCGTCTTTACGTCCATTCACGTACACACCTCCATCCCTTCTATCCTATCAGAAATAAAGGAAACAACAAAGGGACCCGCTCTGCTAATTTCAAGCAGAACCAGGTCCCTTTGTCCACGCATCTATATAAACGAAGGTCCGGAAATTGGCTCTAGATACCATCCGGCCCGCGGTCATACGACGCCTTTCTTTGAAAACCCCGTATGATAAGGAGTTACTTAATCATATGCATATCAGGTCTATATGGTACCTGACACTTAACACTTTTTTAATACTAAAGTTTTTTGTTCTATGATCTACTTACTATTCGGTTCAGAAGTTGCCTTTTTATTGTTTTCAATCGATTGCGTTTCAGTTTGCGGAACAGGAACGGTGATGTTTTTTTCTTCCAGCTTCACTTCTGCTTTTTGATCTTCCTTCGTTAGGGTGTAACTGTATTTGGATGATTTGCCGTCGACCTCAATCTCATAATTGTAAGTAAGGCTATCTTCTGACCAGCTGCCCTTTACATACGTCCCAGTTATCTCGATCTCTTGCAAAAGTTTCTTTTGGTCTTTCTTTGCCCCATCTAGCCGGTAAATGCTAACTTTTTGGTCTTTGTAATCTACCCAGTACTGTCCATCAGGAGACAGCCATTTAGGGGAAACGGTTGCTACAAGACTTGGAAAACCCTTATCGTCCACTTTCAGATTTCCCATAAGTGAACTTTCTTTACTGTTAAGAGAAGGATCGCTGGTGATACTTGAAATACCACTATCCGATACGGGAGGAAGAGTATCTAGCGAATTGTCTGGTTCTGTAGCTTTGTCTTCTGTCTCTCCACTACCTTCACTACTCGTTTTCCCGTCTTTATTCGTACTGCCGTTACCCGAATTTGTTTCAGGTTTAGTAGGCGGGGTTATAGTAAGTTCTTTATTCTTATCGGAATCCTTAACAGAAGAGTTCTTATCCCCGGTTTTGTCAGAGATATCCTTTTTTGGAGTAACCGTCTGAGAAGAAGAAGGAGTATTTGGCTCCGTTTTGTTTGTATCTGCTCGAGATTCACCCTGATTTTTTCCCGGGTCGCCAGCTAAAGCAGCTGGTTCAGAGGCATCCGTATTAGAACTAGTCGATGAAGCCATGTCTGGAACGTCAGCTGATCTTGTTTGCGGTGATGCTGGGGTTTCTTCGGCAGGCTCAGGAGAAACCGTATCTTCTTTTTGATCCACTCCGCCGCCACTTCCTGTTACAGATCGGCTATCCGCCTGTCCCAGCTCATTTGCAATGTAGTTATTATCGATATCAGCCTGATCCAACTGTTCCGGCTGAAATTGGTATACTGCAACCCCAAGTACCACTGCAGCAGCAGCAGTTCCCATAAGGATACGCCCCATGCGCGTTTGCATGAAACTTCGGGAAGTTTTACCCGAATGCTTGGACAGAGGTACAACGACCGCTTCTTTTTTCATTTCTTGTATGGTGCTACCCTGTTCTTTACGACCCCGATCTATCTCATCTAGCTGTGGCATAATTCGATCTACCAAGCTAAACGGAGGAGACACATCCGGCAATTTTTCGAGATCGTGGGACAGTTTTTTGAGAATTTCGAACTTTTCCGAACAGCTCTTGCATGTTTTTACATGTGCTAACAGCTGCTCTTTCTCTTGTTCATTCAGATCATGATCAATATATCGGTGCATGCGTTCTACCACCTCTTGGCATTTCATCTACGTTACACCACCTTTCTGATACTCCTGTAATAGATTTTGCAATTGCTGCCTTGCCCTAAATAAATAAGATTTCACTGTATTCAGTGGCAGATCCAGACAATCTGCAATTTCGTTATAAGAGAGCTCCTGCAAATACCTGAGCACAATGACCGTTCGATGATGCTCCGGAAGTTGGCTGATGGCCTCTTGTACATCCTGCGATACATAGGTAAGCATTACCTCATGTTCCACATCCTGACGATCCTCAAATACCATCTCATGTTCATCGATCGATACGGTAGGCTTTGTTCTTCTGAATTTATCTATACAAATATTTGTAACTATACGCTGTACCCACGTTTTAAACTGTGCTTTTTCTTCGTACGAGTTAATCTTGGTGTAAATTCGAATGAGTGCTTCTTGGGCAGCGTCTAGTGCATCTTGTTCATTATTTAAAATATAATAAGCAGTTTTGTAGACGTGCTGTTCAATATCTCTCAATAGGGTAATTAGAGCGTCGCGATCGCCTGATTGAGCGGCTCTGATGAGTCCCTGCTCTACCACAAAGGATCCCCCTCTCCTTGTATCCTTACTGACGTGGCATAATATAAAATTGTTGCATCATTATGCCAAATTTATACGTTTTTTTATCATGATAAGGACCATATGTAATTTTAAATAAATGCAGGGTATTGATGTAAAACCTTCCTATACAATATCAAATATGTGGGACTTCGTCATTAATATTTCCAGTAAACCGTTTCTACTACTTGTTTAATGAAGAAGATAGTACCAATTTACTAGAAAAGTTTGACTATTAAATACAAAAATATCCGACTCCTTCTACACGGAAAAACAAGCATACGTAAAAGGAATCGGATTTGGGAAGTAAATTTTTGGGAATCAACTAAATCTGTAAATCTCTCATTTATCAGTTACATAATCCGTTCAGAGACGACACCCTGACCATATCCGATCGTTTAATTTATCCGAAACCGCGGACTGCGTCTCCTTGGCATGCACATAAAGACAAAGATTGAAGTGAAAAATGTCACCGTTTGCTTCTGGATATGGCTGTACAATAACAGATATGATCTTCCCCGAGGATGACCCCTGTCGTTAAGATCCAAGCTCTTCATTTTCTCCTGAGCAATATTAAGGATTCCAAAGCGCAGCAGCTTTCGGACCTCTATCGCATACGTTTCAATGAACGATCGGTAATGATCTATTTTGAGAAGCATGACATGTACAGGCAAATGGGTACCTGCTTCTACTCTGCATACCTGCTGGAACTTCTTTTTCACTCGTTCCGGGTTAGAGTAGCTATCTTCATTCAGCAGATCACGTATATATTTGAATTTCATAGAATAATGGAATAACGGTGTTCCTATTAAACGAAGCCACAAGAAAGCAATATATCAGCTACTTCAGTAAAATTTCCATTCTCCACAAGCCCCGGATCGAAGGGAATTCCCACCTTGTGAAACGCTTTCAAAAATCCTTCCAAACGTGCATTTCAAGCGATCGCGTCAGTATAGTGGCTAAAAATATGCAATCCTTTGATGACCTTGCCGAGCAAAATGGGATACGGCTACTTTTGGTGGCCTCACATTCTCAGCAAATTAACAAGGTACAAATGGATGCTCAATGCATCTACCCATGATGCCGATTCAATATTCTTGTTCTACATAAGTCATAATTAAATATGAAAATAAAAAGTGTTATGCCCATTTTCATAGGTTAACATAACACTTCATTTCATCTTACTGAATGATGACTCACTCACTTTATAGGTCATGGTCCTAGAGGATGAAGACGATCATGATGATAAAAATCAATAACCGACTGGGCCATTTGAATAACCTTCTCTTTTAATTGCGGAGGCTCAATAACCCGTATCTGATTCCCAAATCCGATAATAAAGGACTTCGCTTCCTCTTCGGTATCAAAATTTAGCTTAACAGAGATCCATGATCCCTCTTGGTTCCTTAAATCTGCTATTTGTACAAACCTACCTGTAAACTTGAGCCTAGCTAGGATGTCAGATGACACCTCCACTTGAGCTTCATAGCTAGGCAAACTACGAATAAATTTCTTTTTTGATTCTTGCCAGTAGTTAGTTAAGTGAAAATCATCAGGTCTTACGAACTGCTCGTCCAGCTTAACAGCAGTAATCACCCTAGAAGCCCTATAGCTTCTTATTTCTCCTTCAGAAGCGGCAACTAAATACCACGTATTCGCTTTGGCTACCAGACCCAACGGTTCCACAATGCGTGTTACCACGGTTCCATCAGCCCGTTCATACTCAATTTCAATTTTATGGAGATCCCATATCGCTTCCTGCAATAATTCAAACGCTTCAATCACTTCTGCTGAAGGTCGCCAAGCGCTTGTGTCGATATGCAGCCGGCTATTTATATCCTTCACTTCGCTATGCAAGTTTTTTGGAATGCTGGCCATAAGCTTTTCCCGAGCTTCTGTCCAATCTTGTAAATAACCGAGATCCGTTAGAAGCTGCGTGGAAGGAGAAAGAAATAAAGACATGATTTCTTCTTTTTTCAGCCCCGTAAGACGAGTTCGGTAGTTCTCGATCAGCTCCCAACCTCCATATTTACCTCGTCTTGCTACAACAGGAATCCCTGCCACACTCAGTGCTTCCATATCCCGATGTATGGTTCGTTCTGTCACTTCTAGTTCTTGTGCCAGTTCCTTGGTAGTCAATCTCTCTTGGTTCTGTAATAACAAAAGAATTCGAATTAACCTATCTGCCCGCATCGTGTTCTCACCTTTACTTTCTATTTAGAAAAATGACTCCTTCGTTTCTTAATATGACAATAGATGTCTACATTTATGAGTATACTATACTCATTACCGATTAGGAGCTGATGCATAGATGAAACCTTTAAAAGGAAAAATTGCACTCGTCGCAGGTGGAACCCGCGGAGCAGGACGTGGAATTGCGATGGAACTAGGTGCAGCAGGCGCAACCGTATACGTAACGGGTCGAACAACCAGACAGCACATTTCAGAATATGGTCGCCCGGAAACAATTGAAGAAACTGCAGAATTGGTAACTGAGCTAGGAGGAATAGGTATTCCTGTTCAAGTGGATCACTTAGTCCCCGAGCAAGTAGCATCTTTAATAGAGAGAATAGAACAAGAACAGGGAAGACTTGATATTCTAGTAAACGATATATGGGGTGGAGAATACTTGACTGAGTGGGATACGCCTGTGTGGCAGCACTCTCTAGATAAAGGTTTACGTATGCTTCGTCTAGCCGTGGAAACACACTTAATTACGAGCCACTATGCCTTGAAATTACTTATCCAAAATAAAGGTGGACTCGTGGTTGAAATTACGGATGGGACGGCGGAGTATAATGAGGATCGCTACCGAATGTCCCTATTTTATGATTTGGCCAAGCAGTCTGTCATTCGGATGGCCAAATCGCTTGCACACGAACTCGCCCCTCATGAATGTACAGCGCTTGCTATTACACCGGGCTGGATGCGGTCTGAAATCATGCTTGAGGTGTTTGGTGTCACAGAAGATAACTGGAGGGATGGCGCGGAAAAAGATCCGCATTTTATCATCTCGGAGTCTCCGCGTTATATTGGACGAGCCGTTACAGCCGTAGCTATGGATGAACATAAGCATGACTTAAACGGTAGCTCCTGCTCTAGCGGAGAACTGGCTAAAAAATATCAATTTACAGACTTGGATGGATCACAGCCTGATTGCTTCCGCTATTTACAAGAAGTACAAGAAGCAGGAAAACCAGCTAACGTCGAAGGATATCGTTAGTCTCCTTGCCATACTATTCATACTCGGAAGCCCCAGCAGAAGAATGATCTTTTGCTAGGGCTTCTTTATGTATGCTTCATCACTCGATTCAGGTCGTAATCACTTACTCCCTAAAACACTCTTCATCTGCATTTCTCCATGACGAACCCGAATTTGAATCTCTCCCATAGTGTCCGTGCGGTAGATCTCGCTTCCGCGATTTTGAATTCTTTCTGTTACGGAAGAGTGGGGGTGACCGTATGTATTGTTCACACCTGCTGAAATAACAGAAAGATGAGGCTGCCAATAATTCAGCCATTCTTCTGTAGTTGAAGATTTACTTCCATGATGAGCCACTTTCAACACATCTATTGGATATATGCTGCCTGCACTGCTGCTGTTACGGATATTGCCGTCTGCTGATTTTCTCATTCGATCTAGGATGTCCAATTCTGCCGCGCTATCGATATCGCCCGTAAACAAAAATGATACTTCCTCCATCTCCAACAAAAAAACAACAGAGTCGTGATTCTGCTCTTCGAGAACCGGAAGCGGCATGATTGTCTCCTTCTCTATGTCGGTTGCGTTTCTGAACAAATTCATATCAGGTGCGAAAAAGGAGAGCAATGTCCCTGAATCAGGTTGATATTCCATCCCGTCATGAACTTCGTACATGGCAACTTTTTTATCCAGCGCGGTAAGTAGCAGCTTCTGAAAAAATGACTTCTCCGTTACCGTTCCGTTAAAAATAAATTTGGATACGGGGATATTTTCGAACACGGCTTGCAGTCCTCCGCCATGGTCCTGATCCGCATGGCTTAGAATGACCGCATCGAGTCTATGAATCCCGCGCTTCTTTAACAGTGGAACGAGCAAAGACTTGCCTACTTCGTACGGATCTCTTCGCTGCTTCCAGCTATCCTGTTGCCCAAACTGAATTGTTCCGCCCCCATCCACTAGGATATGCTTGCCTGTAGGCGTAGTAATAAGAATACTGTCTCCTTGACCCACATCTAAAAAAGCGACAATTCCTTCTCCGTTGCGGTAAGGCCCCTGATAACTTATGTACAGGCCTGTCAACAAAACAAGACACAGCACGGATAGCATCATTTTCTTGAAAAATGTAAATGGCACACGCGCAAAATACCCTGCCCCTTGTGGTGTAAATACACTTTCGAGCTCAGGCCATGCCGAGGAAATTTGCAGTGCCTGAAATGCTTGGTTTAGACGTGATCTACCGCTTAGCCATGAAGGATTCTCTTCCTTATTCATAAGATGAGGCTCATGCACGATTCCAAAGCTAGCGAGATTCTTCATCCTTTCTGAACTCGTATCTAGCACCTGTACTGGTCTTAGTGGGATGGTATCTCTTATTTCTGGAGCTAAGGTCTGTCTACTAATCTTCCACTCCTTAAGTAAACTGAATATATAGTACAGCAGAATATAATATACAATGACAAGCAGAAAATGAGGTTTGGACCAGATAAGCACAAAGGAATCAAAGGTATTCAGCCATTTCACAAAATCAAAGGTAAGTTGATTTAGCCATTCTGTTATCCAGACAATCGGTTTCGTGGCCGGTTCCCATAGATATACAAGGAGTAGAGCGAGTGTACCCAAAGGAAGGATAAAGAAACTGATAAAACCAACGAGCAGGAAATTGGCTCCAAACGACAGAAGCGAGAACTGGTTGAAATAAAACACGGTCATAGGAAACGATAACAACTGTGCTGCAATGGTAATGACAGCCGTACCCGATAACCACTGGGGCCAAGAATCAAAATGAGGCTGGAGCAGTGGAACAAACATCATGAGACCAACCGTCACCAAAAAAGAGAGCTGAAAACTGACATTTACCAGCATATAAGGATCCACTATCAGCATGAGAAGAGCAGCCAGACAAAGGATGTTAATACCGTCTTTCATCAGCCCTTGCCTTGTCATATAAAGTCCCATCATCGACATCATACCTGCTCTGACTACGGAAGGCGATGAGCCCGACACCAGAACATAGAAAGGTACGAGTAAAAAGGTAAGCGTGAGTGCTGTCTCCTTACTCAGCCGGAATGCCGACAGCATAAACAGTAGAGCCGACACATAAATTGCGACGTGCATCCCAGAGATGGCCAAAATATGAGTCAGTCCCAGCTTAGAGAAGTCCCCATATGTATCCGGGTCTATCTCATCTCCAATCCCGATCACAAGTCCTTTCATATATCCCGCATGCGGTTCCTGAAACATGTGCTCCATTTGATTGCCTAGTTCTTCACGAGCTGCATCACTAAGCCGCAACACGACATATGGACTTGCCCACGTATCCAGAGGCTCATGAGTAACCCCTTCTGTCCCCTTCGCTTTAAGCAGCCAGTGAATTTCAAGCCGATGTAAATATTCCCCGTAGTCAAAGCTTCCAAAGTTCCTGGCCGTTCCCGGAATTTCTACGGTACCCGTTAGTTGTATCTTATCCCCCCGTTCCCATTCGCCCGCTATTTCTTGTTGCACTTCTTCGGTTAACTTGATCTGAACCTGTACTTTCTCTTTGACCTCAATAAAATCATCTGTTAACTCTTCTTGCCCAGTAGCTAGTGATCTTACACCTGTTAGTAAAAGGACAAACTGTGCCCGGTCTCCGTCTATTTCCACTTTGGAAGTAATCGTCCCTTCTACCTGAGCAGACATCCCCGCAAGTTCAACTGACGTAACGCCAAGGGATGTAGGCAGCTTGCTTACATTTCGAAGATCTGTCCATTCCATATAGCCTGAAGAAACAAGTACTGCCATTAGCATGATCAGCAGCATTGCACCTTGTACTCCTTGTATATAGAAGAAGACCCCGAATAGTAGACATACCCCGATAAGAACCACTGCAAGTGACCATCCATTATACAGATAAGCAACCGAGCTTCCGACGATCCAGCATATACAAAATAAGGCGAGCGGCCTTCCCTTCAATATCCAGTCCTCCCAAAATGCAAAGAACCTTATAAATAGAGCCAGCCCTGAAGCTGGTTATTTATAAGGTTCTTCCTCATTTATAAATCAATTATATAGAGATGGCCTATAATCTAATCAAGTACTGTCATGAGTGTTTCTTTGGGCGGTTCATAAGCGCTAAGCGAGCGGAACGCAATTCCTTTTTGCTCCATCATTTGACGAACTTTTGACGTATCTTTCGGATACGGACGGTGGAACACAATCTCGACGATGCCGCTGTTCGCCAGCATGTTGGCACAAGTCCAGCAGGGTTCGTCCGTCACATATACACTTGAACCTTCCCTGTCAGCTCGGTCGGTAAACAACAGCAAATTTTGCTCAGCATGAATTGTCCGCACACAACGCTGCTTCTTAATCATTTCTTCCTTACCATCTCTAACCACAAACTCATACTCTTCAGAAATCATACAGCCTGCTTCTGAACAGTCCGGCACCCCCATAGGTGCCCCGTTATAAGCTGTGCCTAGTAGTTTCTTCCCCTGAACGAGCACTGCACCTACATGTCTGCGCGAACAACGGGAACGAGTAGATACCATATAAGCAATATCCATAAAGTACGTATCCCAGTCTTTTCTTACCCCAGTATTCATCCTTCTCCACTTCTCCTTACGAAATAATATTAAACGTTGCTATGAATGGACGGAAGGTACTCTAACTTACAATAATCTAATTGATCACTACATAAGGAGACATCTTCTCCAGCATCTTCATCCCAATCCCCTTTACCTTGGTCAGATCGCTCGGTTTAGCAAATGGGCCATGTTCTGTTCGGTAATCAATGATAGCCTGAGCTTTCTTTTCTCCGATACCAGGCAATTCCATCAGCTCTTCTCGGGTAGCCATGTTGATCGATATTTTGCCTTCTTCATTTTCGACTGACGGAATTGTCTGTGGAACTTGTTCTTCTATAGATGTACTTTCCGTCTGAGGTACAGATTCTATGGTATCGGAACCCGTAATTGGATCAGCAGGCGTAGCCTTCTCTTTATCTTCTACTTTTCCCGAATCATCTTGAGTCGCTACCTTTTGATTGTCTACAAGGGTCTCGCTCACAGACATTGCTGCTCTATCATTGATCGTAGTCCATTCTGCCGGAGTGGGTTCACTCTTTCCTCCAAATAAAATCAGACCACTCCCTAAGAGCGCACCTACCGTTAATAGAATGGTTCCTTTCTTCACTGTATACAAAACCTCCCAAACGATCGTCACATTCATGTAAAAACTTATCGTCATGTAGTCCAAGTCTTGATGCATACACTAAGAAGAACGTACCCGCGCCAATACCGTAAAGCAAGAAAGGGGGAACCTCAAGATGTTGAAGGTCGGATTTATTGGAACCGGCAGCATGGGAAGTTTACTCATTAACGCCTTCCTTGCTTCCGGAGCACTTGACGCGAAACAAATTATTGCGAGCAACCGGTCCCATGGAAAAGTGGTGAAACTCTCTTCCCTACATCCGGGTCTTTATCCGGCAGAAACCAACCGTGAAACGGTGAAAAAAAGTAACATCGTTTTTCTGTGCATTAAACCGCATGAATTTAAAGAAGTCATTGAATATATCAAACCGGTCGTTACACCCGAGCAGATCTTTATTTCAATTACAAGTCCGGTTCAGATTAGACATCTGGAATCGGCCCTGCCATGTAAAGTCACAAAGATTATTCCGAGTATTACTCATCTGACGGGTAGCGGTGCTTCCTTATGTATTCATGGAAATCGAATGAACGATGAAGACAAGAAGCGGGTCGAGCTATTGTTTAGCTATATTAGCAGACCGATTCGGGTGGAGGAAACCTACACAAGGATTAGCTCTGATTTTAGCAGCTGCGGGCCTGCTTTTATTGCATTCTTTCTAGAACAATGGATTCAGGCAGCCGTCCGGCAAACGGGTATAACCCCGGAAGAGGCTACCTGTCTTGCGAGTGAAATGTTGCTCGGGACAGGTAAATTACTAGCAGAAGGAGCTGTGACTCCGTCACAGCTCCAAGAACGTGTTGCCGTACCCGGCGGCATAACCGCTAAAGCCTTGAACCTGCTTGATTCAAGCCTCGCGGGTGTATTTGATCAGCTCATCCAGGTCACACACGCCAAATACGACGAAGACCTGGAAGCGCTAGATGCTGAATTTGGTGCTGGTGAGATTAACCGGCAACAATATTAACTAGTTTACCTGGGACTGCAATGACCTTGCGAATCGTTTTACCTTCAAGAGCTTCCTTGATTGCGGGGATCTCCAGACTGAAAGCTTCTAGACCTTTCGCATCCAAATCTGCTGCAACGCTTGCGCGTTGAACAATTTTGCCGTTAATTTGAATCACAATTTCCACTTCTGCATCAACGGTTAAGGATTCATCATACTGCGGCCAGGATACATAGCTGATGCTCTCTTCGTGACCAAGACGGGACCATAATTCTTCTGCAATATGCGGTGCAAGCGGAGCAAGCATCTGTACAAAGTTCTCCATTGCTTCGCGTGGCAGACGGTCTGCTTTGTAAGCATCATTAGTGAAGATCATCAGCTGACTGATCGCTGTATTAAAACGCAGATGCTCAAGATCATCTGTTACTTTTTTAATTGTTTTGTGCCATGTGCGGTTGAATTCCTTATCTCCGCCATCGCCAATTTTTTCGTTTAACGTGCCATCTTCATTAATAAACAGGCGCCATACACGTGCAAGGAAACGGTAAGCTCCTTCTACGCCGTTTTCATTCCAAGGCTTCGTTGCTTCCAGCGGCCCCATGAACATTTCGTAAATCCGCAGGGTATCTGCTCCGAATTTCTCCACAATCTCATCTGGATTAATAACGTTACCACGAGATTTACTCATTTTCTCATTGTTTGTTCCAAGAATCATTCCTTGGTTTACGAGTTTTTGGAATGGCTCTTTGGTGTCTACCACACCAATATCGTACAGTACTTTGTGCCAGAAACGTGCATAGAGCAAGTGAAGTACTGCATGCTCTGCCCCACCAATGTATAGATCGACAGGCATCCATTCACGCTGCTTCTCCTTAGAAACAAGCTCCTTGTCATTGTGCGGATCGATAAAGCGCAGGTAATACCAGCAGCTTCCAGCCCATTGAGGCATCGTATTTGTCTCACGACGAGCTTTCATTCCTGTCTCTGGATCTACTGTATTTACCCAATCCGTCACATTAGCAAGGGGTGATTCCCCTGTTCCGGAAGGTTTGATCTGATCCATCTCTGGAAGGACAAGCGGAAGTTCACTCTCAGGTACTGTTTTCATTGTTCCGTCTTCCAGATGCAGAATCGGAATGGGTTCACCCCAATAGCGCTGACGACTGAACAGCCAATCACGCAACCTGTAAGTTACTTTCCCTTCGCCTTTTCCGTTCTCTTCCAGCCATGCAATGGCTTTCGCAATCGCTTCTTCGTTCTCAAGACCATCCAGCATACCGGAATTTACGTGTGGACCGTCGCCAGTGTAAGCTTCTTTGGTTACATCTCCACCGGACACAACTTCAATGATTTCAAGTCCAAATTCTTTGGCGAATTCCCAGTCACGTGAATCATGACCTGGCACCGCCATAATCGCACCTGTTCCGTAACCTGCAAGAACATAATCAGCAATCCACACCGGAACTTTTGCACCGCTGATTGGATTAATTGCATATGCACCTGTGAAAACACCTGTTTTTTCTTTAGCTAGGTCCGTACGTTCAAGATCACTCTTTCGAGCTGCTTGATCCTGATAAGCTTTAACAACTGCTTGTTGTTCTGGTTGCGTAATTTTTTCTACCAGCTCGTGCTCAGGAGCAAGAACCGCATAAGTTGCACCGAAAAGCGTATCTGGACGAGTTGTAAAGACTTTGAGGTTATCCTCATGTCCTTCCAGCTCAAACGTCACTTCCGCACCTTTGGATCGTCCGATCCAATTACGCTGCATGTCTTTAATACTCTCTGCCCAGTCCAGTTCTTCCAAATCATCAAGAAGACGATCTGCATATTCCGTAATTTTCAGTACCCATTGACGCATCGGTTTACGTACGACTGGGAAGCCTCCACGCTCACTTTTTCCATCAATAACTTCTTCGTTTGCAAGAACCGTTCCGAGCTCTTCACACCAATTCACAGGAACTTCGGATACATAAGCAAGACCACGATTGTACAGTTGGATAAATATCCACTGTGTCCATTTATAGTAGTCAGGATCCGTAGTGCTAATCTCACGATCCCAGTCATAGGAAAATCCGAGAGATTTAATTTGACGGCGGAAGTTGTTTACATTCTTAACTGTGATATCACGCGGATGTTCTCCGGTATCAATCGCATGCTGCTCTGCTGGGAGTCCAAAAGCGTCCCAACCCATCGGATGAAGAACATTATATCCACGCATTCTTTTGTAGCGAGATACGATATCAGTCGCTGTATAACCTTCCGGATGTCCTACATGGAGACCTGCTCCTGAAGGATATGGGAACATATCAAGGGCATAAAACTTCGGTTTATCTGCCTCTTCCCCTGTTCTAAATGTTTTGTTAGCATCCCAATATTGTTGCCATTTCGGCTCAATGGATTGCGGCTGATAGCCGTGCTTCGGCTGTTCTTTCTGACTCACTGTCCATCCTCCTCGTCATATTAACGTTAGACCTGAGAAACGCTCCGGCAGGCATAAGCCCTCCCTTAAACGAATCTTAGACCAACAAAAAAACCTCCGCATCCCATAGCGTATCATCGCTAGGGACGAGAGGTTAGATTCCCGTGGTACCACCCTAGTTAGCGGACATACGTGCTTCGCTGTCCACTCCCTTAAGCACCCTGTAACGGTGGTGAACCGATGAGGCTTACCAAATAATAGCCTAACCCCATATCTCCAAGGCGAGTTCATAGCACCCATTTGCAACCAGCTTGCACCAACCGCTGGCTCTCTGTTATGCATAGGTTCAATTACTATTCCTCTTCATCGAAACATTTTAAGTTTAATCGCAATCATTATACAAGACTGATGTAGTTAAAGTCAAATAACTTTGTCCTCAGCCTTCCATTCAAAGCTATCTTCATTTCATGTGATTCCCTTCTGATATGATAACAATTTCTCTATAAAACATAAAAATGACGCAGTATCTACTCTGTGTCATTTGGTTTTTTAATATATTGAAGAATCGCTTCTCTTGTAACCTTCATAAGCCCCTCTGTCGATAGTTTGGATTCTTGTTCCAACAGATGACCACGAGATGCAAGCCGATGTGACATGGCCATCAAGAGGTTCATCATCCAGCTTGTCAGTTCTTCCGCCGTATAGTCCGTTCTTGCCATTCCATCCTGCTGAGCTTTCTCTAGAATCTCTAAAAGCGGCAGCGTATCGTTAGAAATTCGGTCTCGGAACAGATTTACCTGATCAATCTGCGGGTACTCTTTTCGGTAATAGTGGTCAAACATCGCTTGGAATCTCAGATGATCCGGTTTTTCATATAAATAATCATGAAATCGGCCCAGAAATAATTCAATCCGCTTCAAAGGATCTCCTTCTTCCAACTCTTTTACTTGGAAGAAGGCCTTCATTTCCTCAAACAATTGAAGCAGTACCTCAAAAGCTAGCACGTCTATAGATTTATAATATTTATAAAGAGTAACTGTACTAATCCCTACTTCTGCTGCAATATCTCTCATCGTCACCGCATGGAGATCTTTCTCCAGAAATAGTTTCCTTGAAGCTTCCAGCAGTTCTGTTCTTCTCTTCTCTCGCTGCTGTTCAAGTTCTCTGCTCCATTTGGTTGAAGTCATCCTGTCTCACTCCTACATTGAAATGAATATTATCATATCACAATCATCTTATTGCTACACCAGAAAAAGACAGGCCCCTTTTTTAGGAGCCTGCCTTTTTCATTTTATTTTAGAGGGCTTTATCGTCCACATTATTAAGATATTCTTCAATGCTTGTAATAACCGAAGTCACACAGCCATCTTCAAATGGAGAGATGAGACCTGCCTCTTTAACAAGCTCAGTGAAGGACAAACTTCCACCCTGTTTGCAAAGGTGCAAATAATCAGCCCATGCAGCTTCATACTCTTCTCTGGAACGCTTCCAGAACTGGAATGCACAGATCTGAGCAAGCGTGTAATCAATATAATAGAACGGAGATTGGAAAATGTGCCCTTGTTTGTGCCAGAATCCACCTTGCTCCAAATAAGTGTTGCTCTCGTAATTACGATGCGGCAAATATTTACGCTCAATCTCACGCCAAGCTTGCTTGCGTTCAGCCGGTGTTGCATCTGGATTGCTGTAAACATAATGCTGGAACTCATCAACAGAGACGCCATAAGGAATAAAAATAAGGGAACTGGACAAATGATCAAATTTATATTTTTCCACTTCATCTTCAAAGAACAGATTCATCCAAGGCCACGTAAAGAACTCCATGCTCATGGAATGAATTTCTGCTGCTTCGTATGTAGGGAACAGATACTCTGGTACCTCGAAGTTCCGACTTTGGTATACCTGGAACGCATGACCTGCCTCGTGAGTAAGTACATCAATATCTCCAGAAGTCCCATTAAAATTAGAGAAAATAAACGGAGACTTGTAGTCATAGATAAACGTACAATATCCACCGCTTTGTTTTCCCTTCTTACTAACCAGATCCATCAGACCTTGATCCAGCATGTAATTGAAAAACTCACTCATTTCAGGTGCAAGCTCATCGTACATTTTTTTACCGTTTTGTACGATCCAGTCCGGGTCACCCTTAGGTGTGGCATTTCCAGTAGGGAATACAATGTTCTCATCGTAGTAATAAAGCTCGTCTACTCCGATCCGCTGACGCTGGCGCTCTTTCAGCTTCGTGGCTACAGGAACAATCTCTTCGAGTACCTGTTTGCGGAAATTTTCAACCATTTCAGCGTTATAGTCGGTACGCGTCATTCGGGCATATCCCATTTCAACAAAGCTCGGGAATCCGAGTTTCTTTGCCATCTTGGTTCTTACCTTCACCAGATCATCATAAATACGATCCAGTTGCTCTTCATGTTCACTCATAAAGGTAGTACGTACTTCTTCCGCACGTTTACGCATGTCTCGATCTGTAGACTGCATGAAAGGAATAAGCTGTGATAGCGTACGCTCTTCCCCTTCAAAATCAATCTTAGCCGAAGCGATAAGTTTCGAATACTCCGTAGTCAGTTTATTCTCCTGTTGCAGGTCACCGATAATGTCGGGACTAAATGTCTTGATGGTGAGTTCTGCGAGCTGAAATAGCTGCTTGCCCCATTTTTGCTCGAGCTCCGTTCTGAAAGGGGAATTTATTAGTGCCTCATAGTATTCCGTCGTATATTTCTGAAAAATAGGCGATGTTTCGTCAAAAAAGTCTTGCTCTGCCTTATAGAATTCATCATTCGTATCCACGGAATGTCGAATCGATACTAATGTTTCCTGTGTGGATAACGCCCCGCGCAGTTTATTAATTTCCGCCATGGCTGCGTCCTGTTCATCTACATTTTCCGCTTCACGAAACGTGGCGAGCAGCCCGTTAAACTCTTCCTCAAAACGTGCCACATCTGGCCGTTCATAAGCATATTCACTAAACTTCATCCACAGAACACCTGCCCTTTTTTCGGATTTTTCTAACCCATTATATCCCAAATACTTCCGCAGTTCTACGTACAGTACTAATATAATTGAATTGTGGTCAAAAAAAATGCACCCTTCCTTGTTAACCAAGAAAAGGTGCTGCTATCTTTATTTTTTTACTGCCACAAAAAACAGTCGGGATGTGTCCTCATCCGCCGCCTGCCATTCAAAATCCGCATAAATGTTCACTTCATGAAATCCTGCTTCATACAGCTGGCGTTTCATCCAGTCAGGGTCGTATGCTCTTTGATTATGAACTTCTTCAAAACGGTGATATACATCTTGACCGCTTTCCTCTGCCCGAGTAAAAATGCTCAGATGATGTTCAATTTCATAATTGGAACGATCGAGATCACAAGTCCAGATATATGAGATCGACTTCTCATCTAACACAAAAGGCTGTTCTTCCTCATAACGGACAAAAGTGTTCGGATGATGTACATCAAATAGAAACGTTCCGCCCGATTTGAGTCCCTGATAGGTTTGACGGAATGTACGAATGATATCCTCTTCTTTTAACAAATAATTGATACTATCACAAAAAGATATAACGGAATCTACGGGTTCAGGCAGCTCCCAGTTCCTCATATCCTGATGAATCCAGCGAATGGTTCCTTCCCGAAAAAAGCGGTTACCTTGCGGAGTTTCTTCCAGCTTTTGTCGTGCTACTGACAGCATGTCAGCGGAAAGATCAATTCCCGTTACTTCAAAACCTGATTTGACTAAAGGAATGGTCAAGGAGCCGGTACCACAGCCCAATTCCACCACACTTGCAGGTATACCATGCTTCTCCCAGGCTGTTCTGGCAAATCTAATCCATTCCGGATAAGGCATGTCTTCCATCAGCTCATCGTATACATAAGCGAATTTGCGATAGGATATAGGAATCACCTCTTAAGAAAACTTGATGTTAAACATAGAGTTGAAAATAATAAGGGCTGCTTGATGAGCGATGGAGCGCGGAATGGTCCGTTTCGCTCGCTCTTGTGAGCTCCAGTGGATGGATGGTTCTTACGAGCGCTGTTGTTTTCGGATTTATCGATTGTATTAAACCACGCAAGGGGAAATCCGAAAACAAAGGCGCACGCTACGCTTCTTCAGAACCATTCCATCCACTTCCGCAGTTCAGCCGCCCTGTTATTTTCAAAAATAGGTTTGCCCCTAAGTTTAAGGGGCAACGTAGGGCGTTCCTGCCGTATTCACTCGCAGGAACTTCTTGTAGAAACCCTCCATGATCAAAACTAACTACATAGTTCAAAAACGGAAGAGCCCTTCCATGATTCGACGCTACACTTCGCTTCTCTCTAATCATCGAAAAAAATCAAAATAACAAGCAAAGATATAGGCTTTCAAAAGCAAAGAGCCCATAAAGGGCTCATTTCACTTCAATTTACAACAAAATGTAGCATTGCTTATTCTTCGGACGCTTCTTCTTTTTTGACAAGATACGTCCAGTTTTCATCCTGAGTCACGAGACCATCTTTCATCAGCTTGCCCATAGCACGCTTAAAGGCAGACTTACTGATCCCAAATTTACTCTTAATAATATCGGGTGGCGTCTGGTCAGAATAAGGCATTGCACCATTAGGACGCTCCTTGATAAAATCAAGAATACGGTCAGCGTCCTCGGTACGACCAACTTCTTTAAGCTGTGACATACTAAGATTTATTCTTCCGTCCTCACGTACCAAAGTGACACGTGCGCTCACTTTTTCTCCCAGTCTTAGCATACGGCTTCGCTCGGAAGAGTGAATCATCCCGATGGCTCCAAAACCTAACACCCCGCCATCAACCAACACAAATGTCCCCATCTGCAGCGGTTTATACACGGTTGCTTCTACCCACTGGTTCATCCATGTAGTCGGCGCATGAAAGGCAAGTGGGGAAAGTTCTCTTTCTCCCGCTAGCTTCGCACGCAGACGTCCCTGTCTATCATGTTCCATAATAACGAAGACTTCGTCTCCAACTTGCGGATGAAGTTCTTTCAGCTCAGGGAGCTCACGAATCGGCAGCAGCAGCTGACGTCCAAGTCCCATTTCAAGAAAACAACCCAACCGTGGATGTACGTCGGCAACTACAAGCTTCGCCATTTCGCCCAAGGTCAAATAAGGTTTTTTCATCGTTGCTGCGGGTCTATCATCGGTATCAAAAAACAGAAAAACTTCGACCTGTTCTCCAACCTTAATGTCACGTGTCAGCTCAGAATAATGAAGTAACACATCTTCACTGCCTGTTGTCAAAAAATATCCATAAGGAGATACTTCCCGGGAAACCGGGAGCGTAACTACCGTTCCTGCTATTAAACTCATACTGTATTCACCACTTTGGCATCAGACCAAAGTCTTTCAATATTATAATATTCACGCTCATCGCGATGGAATATGTGTACCACCACATCACCAAGATCCATCAGTACCCAGCGTGCCGAATCCATTCCTTCAAGTCCTTTAATCCGAACTCCCGATTCCTGCACCCGTTTACGGATTTCTGTAGCAATTGCCTGCACCTGTGTATCTGAATTCCCGTGACAAATCACGAAATAGTCAGCTACCAAAGATACTCCTTGTAAATCAAGAGCAACTACATTCATTGCCTTTTTATCGTCTGCCGCCTCTACTGCAATCTGAAGTAATTCCTTAGATGATACTGTCATGAATCAACCTCCGATTTATCAAAAAATTATTTTGATTTATCCATTAGCTTTATTTGTTCGATTAAATCATTACGAGTAAAAATCGTTAAAGGATAGATAACTTTTCTCTGAGAAACAAGATGTGTAATGGTACCATCAAATCCAGCCAAAAGTGCCTCTTCCAAGCTATGCTCTGCAAGCTCACGTATCCGATCGACACCTGGAAAATCTCGTCCCGGCTCCATATAATCCGCAAGGCATACCACTTTATCCAGAAGACTCATCCCTACACGGCCAGAAGTATGCCATTTAATCGCACTCAGCACCTCAGGATCGGTCACCTGATAATCATGCTCAGCTACAAAAGCTCCAACTTCCGAATGCCATAGCTGTTTGTCATGAAGAAGGAGATCTTGATTCAGATGATGTTCCCGAATGATTTTCTCCATCTCTTTGACAGGCCAGTACTTGGCCACATCATGCAAAATGGCAGCAAGGTCGGCTTTCGCCGGATCCGCACCAAAACGTTCAGAGAGCATCACTGCTGTTTCCATTACGCCTTCTGTATGTTTCCAGCGCTGAGGAGGCATTTGCTCGGAGACGGCTTTGATTAATTCATCTCGGTTTAGACTCATATAATCCGCTCCTTTTAATGAATTGAAGGACCGAATCTGGTACCATGAACCGTACCGATTTGCCATTGCCTAGTCGCCTTCTGATCGCAGTTGACGAAATATCAACAAGCGGCATTTCTGCATGAAGCACTCGTTCCTGCAAAAATTCAGGAAGATCATCCAGATGCAAGTCAAAACCAGGACGTCCAACTCCGATAAAGGTAATCAGCTGGGCAAGCTCATCAATTCGTTCCCACTTCGGTAAGTAATTAACCATATCCGCTCCGATAATAAAGTAAAAATCGGTATTCGGATGTTCTTTGAGCAAGAGCCGAATGGTATCAATGGTGTAGGATACGCCTCCGCGAGCCACTTCAATATCAAGTGTTGAATAATCCTCGTATCCCCGAGTAGCAAGTTTGGTCATATCCAGCCTTTGTTCCCCAGTAGCTCCTGCCGCCTGTTTGTGCGGAGGGAGGTGAGAAGGCATAAACCAAACCTCATCGAGTTTATAGACATCCTTTACTGCCTCAGCTGCAAGCAAATGCCCCATATGAATGGGGTCAAACGTACCACCCATGATACCAACCTTCATACATCTAACTCCCTTTAGATCATACATGTATACATTCTCAGTTACGCTTATGGCAATTGAATCTGCTTATTATCGCGAGACTCTTTGTAGAGTGTAATCGTGTTCCCGAGAATTTGGACGAGTTCACTGCCTGTACGTTCTGCAAGCTCAGCAGCGACTTCATTTTTGTCATCAAGATTGTTACTTAAAATAGAAATTTTCATAAGTTCGCGTTTCTCAATTGCTTCTTCAATATGACGGAACAGGTGCTCATTCGTACCACCTTTACCGATTTGGAACACAGGATCCAGATGATGTGCCTGTGAGCGAAGATATCTCTTTTGTTTACCCGTTAACATTGTATTAACCCCTTATATTATGCATTTTTCATTTTGAAGCTGCATTCCTCTTATATTTGTCCATTATGAAGACGAATATGAGGAATGAGAGCTTCTATTCTTAAAAGCTTTGTAGCACTGCCCTTCTCATGGCGTTGACAGGAGCAGGAATTCCAAACCAATGTTCAAAAGCAATTGCCCCTTGGTATACAAACATACCGAGACCACCGTGAATTACACAATTCTTTTCTTTCGCAATCGAAAGCAGTTTCGTCTCTAGCGGATTATAAATCAGATCACTAACTACAATACCTTCTGGCAGATCCGCCGGATCGATAGGAGTTTCGTGCAGGTTAGGATGCATACCGACGGATGTTGTATTAATAACAATATCCGATCGTAAAAGTACTTGTTGGGAGTCGCCGGTGGCTAGTCCTTGGACTTGACCCATGCTTTTGAAATCGGACGCAATCATCTCAGCCCGTTCCACAGTCCGATTAAGGATCGTGACAGATGCCGGACTTTCCAAAAGCAAGGCATATACGATCCCACGGGCAGCACCACCAGCCCCAATAACTACAATATGTTTACCTTCTATAGAAGATACAGCTTCCTCTTTTAGCGATCTAACATAACCAATACCATCTGTGTTATATCCGATCAACCTGCCATCTTCCTCATGAACGACGGTATTAACAGCACCGATTAGCTTCGCACTGTCATCCAGTTCATCCATGAAGGCCATAATCTCTACTTTGTGCGGAATCGTTACGTTTACTCCTCGAAACCCCATTGCCTTTATCCCTCTAACAGCAGCATCAAGCCCCTCAGGACTCACGTGTAAGGGTACATAAGACCCCTGCAAGCCTGTTTCCTGGAGAGCTATTTGATGCATAGCGGGAGACTTACTGTGTGCAATCGGATCACCCATGACCCCAAGAAGCGTATACCCACTGGGCTTGCGTTCTTGTACTTTATTTGGCATTCTGTCTCCCCCTATGAACCTTGATTCCCCATGTTCAGACAGAGCAATTAAATTAATGAAGGACGAACCATGACACGAACTCCACGCGGTGCATGTACCGCAACCAGAGCCCCTTCCTGACCATTCACTTTAATCCAGCCAAGACCCGAAATAAAGACATCGCTGCGACTTCCTTTTGGAATCCGGAAATCATGACGGGTCCACTCTGGGATATCTTTCATATCCTCACGAGATGGAGGTGACAACATTTCGCCCGCATGATTTTCATACAGCTCATCTGCCCGCTCCAATTTGGTCCGGTGAATTTTAATTGCATTGTTCGTATAGCAAGTGAAGGACTGACGCTCCCCTTCCATAAAATCAAATCGTGCCAGTCCGCCAAAGAATAGCGTTTGTCCACTGTTCAGCTGATAAACGGCTGGTTTAAGCGGTTTGTCTGGCATAATAGCTGATAAATCTTTACGAGATACGATCTCGCTGTAACGCCATGGATATACGATACCTGGTGTATCAATAATGGAAGCTCCATCATCAAGCGGGATATGAACCATATCCAGTGTCGTACCCGGATATCTCGAAGTCGTAAGTTCCTGATCAAGATCACTGTAATCGCGAATCAAACGGTTAATCAGCGTTGACTTTCCGACATTGGTCGCACCGACTACATAGACATCACGTTCTCCACGATGTTCGTTTACCGATTCAAGAAGTCTATCGAAACCTTGATTCTGTTTAGCACTGCACAAAACAACGTCTACGGTTCTCAGCCCTTGTGCTTTTGCTTGCTGCTGAACCCAGTTACGAACTTTATTCCAATTCGTTACCTTAGGAAGCAGGTCTGTTTTGTTAACCGCAAGCAGTACAGGGTTGTTTCCTACAAAGCGCTGCAGCGCCGAAATCATACTGCCTTCGAAATCAAACAGATCGACAATATGAATAACGAGTGCATCTTTGTCTCCGATTTTACTAAGTAGGGCCAGAAACTCATCTTGGTCTACCGTAACGGATGATGCCTCGCTATAATTTTTAATACGAAAACAACGCTGGCAAATGACAGGATCGCGATCCAGCGCTTTTGTTGGTGTATACCCCGGCAGCTCAGGTTGTTCTGTCTGCAGTAGAATACCGCATCCGCTGCATCTTCCTTTTGTGCCGTCATGCATTTGATTCATTTTTTCTTTTCCTCCTCAAGCCATAGGCCTTTCCTACGTAAACGGGACAACGCAATACGCTCTACCCGTCTGTTAAACCTCGTCATAATCCCTTCGTCTGCAATGGCAATAGGCAACACAAGAACTGTATATAGCCCTAGTCTGTTCCCACCAAACACATCCGTAAGCATTTGATCTCCTACTACGATCGTCTGCTCTTCTGTTAAATTCATCATTTTAATCGCCTTGCGAAATGGGGTATTAGAAGGTTTGCGTGCCTCGTGTACATACTCGATCTTCAGAGGAGTAGCAAACGTAGACACCCGAGTCAACTTGTTGTTGGAAACAATGACCAGTTTAAACCCAGCATCTCTCACCTTTTCGAACCAAGCGATGAGTTCAGGGGTTGCTTCAGGTGCCTTGGCTCCCACAAGTGTGTTGTCAAGATCCGTTATAATTCCGCGATATCCACGTTCATACAATGCTTCTAAATCAATATCAAACACGGTTTCCACCTGGAGTTTTGGTATTAGCCTTTTAAACAACATGTTCACCTCAATTTCATACGACAAACTATAACATAATCTGTACAGTTAGTAAAAAGGCAAACGGACACGGGAATGCTTACCCCCGTGCCGATTTCAGCCTTTTCTTCATCTGTCTTGCAATGTCTTGTACCCTTTGCCAAGCATCCTCCTGTACATGATCGGGACTGTACCTTGCCATTTCAAATTGTTTGAGCAGTTCGGCAAGTTCATTTGCGACCTGTGGAGCTTCTTGTTCCCACCTTGTAACTGATTCGCGTAGGGTTTCATGTTGGTCACGGCGCAGACCTTTGCGCCGTACCGTACGAATCCATCGTTCTGTCTCTACTACGACTTTCTGCTCCGGTGTAAGCGGCTTACCAAGTCGCAGTCTTAGCACATAGAAATGGAGTGAATATCGATTGCGCCACAAGATATATCCTACCCACGCTATTAGTACAGATACAGCGGCCCATACAATAACAGGACTAACTGTAAAAGAAGGTTCATTGGCATTGTTTTCCGGTTCAGGTGTTTCTTCCGGCTGTATTTCCTCTTCTTCTTCAGGGGTTTCAACCTGATCTCTGTCCTGCGTATCCGTTAGAAGCGGCATATTAAATCCAGGCGTAGCTTCTACGGGAATCCACCCATATTCTTCCCCAAAATAAACTTCAGCCCACGAGTGTGCATCCGCATTCGTCACTGTATAGGACATGGAGGGCGTTTCGCCATTTTCTTGGGAGAGCATTGCGCCATCTCCATAACTTGCCTGACCGGGAGCATATCCTTTTACCCATCTCGCGGGTATATCCAGTGAACGTGCCATCATGACAAGTGAAGTTGAAAAGTAGTCACAATATCCTTCCCTTACTTCAAACAGAAAGCCTTCTACAAAATCTTTACTCTGTTTTAAAGATAAATCTGGATTGTTTGTGTAACTAAAATTGGTTGTTAAATAGTCTTGCAGCAAACCTACTTTTTCATACGGATATTCTGCACCCGCTGTTATTTCTTCAGCTAACTGGGTCACTCGCTCAGGAAAATGATTAGGAACTTGCAAATAATCCGGATTCACATCACCCGCTCCGTATAGTTCATCATATGTCTTGAGCATAAGCGCTTCGACGGGAACTAGCGGTACCTCGGAACGAATTGTGTACGTTCTCGGAAATGCCGTGTTACGGTTTCCATCCCAGTGGAGTTCAGCTTGTCCGCTTTTCCATAACAATGTATTCGCTTCGCTCTCTCCGTCAATGGAGGTGACCTCATTAATAGCGTACGCTCCAAAAAGTACAGGATATACCGTTTCATTGAGCATCGTTACAGTTTGGGTAACTTCCCGTGTGTTACCTTGACTAGCCGCTCCTCCATTATCCAGTTCGCTGCCAATATTTACTCCATCAAACGAACGGCGTGAAGAAGAGGGTTCCTGCCATCCTGTTCCTGAATATTCGTCCCTTGTTTCCCCTCGCCAATAGCTTCGTTCTGTCGTATTGATCGTCATGACGGGAGAATAATCATAATTAAAACCACCGCCAAGCTGATTATCTTCCCGGCTGTATCCGGACTCAGAGTTCGGGGACGCTCCATTCTCTCCATCTTGCGAGGTTCCTGTCGGCAAAACATCTCCTCTATACTGAACCCAGGCCGTGTATGGGTCCATTAAGATAGGAGGTACCGTGGGCATATTTACACCAGCAACAATAATAAGAGAGAAAATGACAATTACGTTTGCGATAATCTTGAATGGATCACGGCGTAATCTTTTCCAACCTTGAGGGTACTTCAACTGAAATTTACGGAGATGTAAACATACAAGCCAGGCCATACCTGCAAATACAATCCAGGCAATTTCTTTCCACAAAACGGCAGGAGTGAAAGAATCAAGAATCCCGAGAGCAATGATATTCATAGCCAGGAAAAGCAAAACTCTTCTCGCATCCGTCACTAGGCGAAGAATACACTCCATCATCACCCAAGTACTGAGAGAGAACCAGAGGTACGGGTTCAGGATCGCGAGGAAATCCGCAAGATTTTCAGACAACGTTCCATCGGGTATGAAAATACCGTAAAAAGACAATACATAATATAAAATAAAACCGATAAGGATCAACTTTATAAATAGTCTGAACACTGTTCGAAAAGGAAAAATAATTTCGGAAATCGCTACACCGATCAGCGTCACGGCGACTAGTGCTGTTGTCTCCTGAAACCAGACAGGCTCTGTATACGAGACCCACTGCATCCCAATCATGACGATCCATAATAAGGCAAAGACGCTATACCATGAACGTGTCAATTTGCTTGAAAATATCCTCATGCATTCCCTCCTCCCAGAACTGAGGGCAGCTCTTGCAAATTAGAAACAGCATATCCTTTAATACCTCGAGCCCGGAGCATGGAAATCCATTCACTGTTTTGACTGGATACAGACCTGCTGGTTATTTGGATATGACAAGCAGTCATCCCCCGAGTACCTGCAAAACGTAATGTTTCAAGCACTTCTGCGTTCTCCTGAGGTGAAATCAGCACAAAAAACGCGCCCTGAGGAAAAAATCGCACCGATTCCTTTACACTGAGCAACAAATTCCCTGTCCCTTTGGAATCCAAATCGACCAGATGATGCAACATTTTATGCCGTTCGTTTGAACTATCCGTAGGCTGGAAACAAGTTGTCTTCTCGCTGAGTGTACATAACCCCATTCCCATTCGCTCACGACTTCCGTATTCAAGGAGTGAAGCTGCGGTGGAAACGGCCAGCTCATACTGTTCTGTATTTTTGTAACCTAATGCTCGTGAATCCAATATAATCATTGTTTTCGGTACGGACTCATGTTCAAATTCCTTTGACTTCCACTGTCCTGTCTTGGCTGTCGCATTCCAGTGAATCCGTGACAGTCGATCCCCATAAACATAATCACGAACCCCATTGATTTGTGTCGTTTCCCTCCGAGACTTCATGAGAGCGGTTTGGGGACCGGATAACCTTGAATTCCGATCATACAATTGCCAATAAGGAATGAATATGGTTCTAGGTAACACCCTGAACGTTCCGTTTGCTTTGAATTTTCCTTTATGTTCAATTAAACCAAAAATATCTTCACTAATGCATTCTGTATCCGAGAACTGATATTTTCCTCTTTCCAAAGGCGGGGTCTGAAACACCAACGTCCCATTTCCTCGCATATTTGGAATCAGACTTTCCTCAAATGACCAAGATTCTCCGTTATGCCGCTTCAAAACTTCTCTAATTACAACGTAAGGTAAAGGGAGCACTCCTGGAATCTGCAAGTCCAGTCGTACTTTAACCTGATCGTCTGCATGAAGCAGTTCAGCATGCGCATTGCCCGAAGTTAATTGCCGCTCTCCTCTGGCCCGACCCGCACCGCTAAACTTGCCAATAACTAAATATAAACTTAGTAAACTGACCATGCCAAATAGCATAATGGATGTCTTACCACCCTGAAACAAAACGTAAAGCAAACAAATGATCCAAACTAGCAGCACCATCCATAGTCTGGATCTTGCATGACGCCACGGCCGAAACCGTATCGATTTCAGCATTTATGTTCAGCGCTCCATGGAAACAGGAACATGTTCATTTTGCAATACCTGTCTCAGAACCGCTTCCTGGCTTAAACTATCCAGCCTCGCTTCTGGTTTCAGAACGATCCGGTGCGAGATCACATATGGCGCTAGAACTTTAACATCATCAGGAATGACGTAATCTCTTTCATTCAGGAAGGCATATCCCTTAACTGCGTTCATAAATGAAATGGCTGCACGGGGGCTTGCCCCTAGCAAAACGGCTGGATGTTCTCTCGTGCTCCGGACAATACCGAGCAAATAATCGGTAACTGCGTCATCCATATATACACTGCGGATTTCATGTTGTATGGCAGCAATTTCCTCCATCGTTGTCACAGGGATCAGCTTGTCCGCAGGTTGCCCCTGCTGATGTTGTTTCAATAGGTATTTCTCCGTAGCTGCATCCGGATACCCGAGGCTAATCTTTAGCATAAAACGATCAAGCTGAGCTTCAGGCAGCATATATGTACCTTCAAAATCAATCGGGTTCTGGGTCGCGCAAAGCATAAACGGTTTCGGAAGATCATAGGTGTCACCATCCACTGTTACACTGCGTTCTTCCATGACTTCGAGCAAGGCAGATTGTGTCTTTGTTGTCGCGCGGTTAATTTCATCCGCAAGAAGAATATTGGTCATAACAGGACCAGGTCTAAAGTAGAATCGTTCATCCTTGGGATGAAAGACGGATACCCCGGTAATATCACTTGGTAAAATATCTGGATTACATTGGATACGCCGGTATTCCCCTTGCATGGAACGAGCCAGTGCCTTGATCATTTGTGTCTTACCTGTTCCAGGAACATCTTCTATAAGCACATGCCCTCCGGCCAGCAGAGCCGTAAGCAGCAGTTTTATCTCAAATGGTTTGCCTAGTATGGTAGATTCCAGGTTGGATCTGACTCTGGATATAGTGTTTACTGATTCCTTAGTCACAGGCATTTTATTGTAGTACCTCCTAATAGGCAGTAGTTTTTCCTTTTATTGTACATGAATTCAGCACTGAAAGTACAATATTTAGCACGGCTTTTCATGAAAAATAATGGTTCTGATTGTTCATTTCATACAAAATAAGATAAGTGTGGATAGTGTAACTTACATTGGGTAGTGCAATCAAGCTATTAACCTATTCATTTTACATCTATATAAAAGAAGAGAGTAGTTCACTCCTTCTTTCTTGTGTAGCAAAATACATAAAAAAGAGACCTCATGAAATATGTATGAGGTCTCTTTTTTATAATTTAACCTTTCGGTCTAACAAACAATGCCGCCAGGAAAGAAAAGATAATCGCTGACGAAATACCCGCACTTGTTACGCTAAATACCCCGGTAATAACACCAAGCCACCCGTCTTTTTCAAGCTCCGTCAGCGCACCATGAACAAGAGAGTTACCAAAGCTTGTAATCGGTACCGATGCACCTGCACCTGCAAATTTCACTAACGGATCATACCATCCTACAGCATCTGCAATTGCACCAGCCACAACAAGTGTACTCATGGTATGCGCTGGCGTAAGTTTGAGTACGTCAAACATCAGCTGTCCTATGACACAAATGGCACCGCCCACAAGAAAAGCCCATAAGAACTGCATTTACTTTTCCTCCTCTCTTTCAATCGCAACTGCATGAGCTATACAAGGAATCGTTTCCCCTTGTTGGTAAGATAATGGGGATAATAACGCGCCTGTAGCCACGACCAAAACTTTGTTAAGTTCACCCTTTTCCATTCGCTTTAGAAGATGGCCATAGGTTACTGTTGCAGAGCATCCGCAACCACTCCCGCCAGCAATAACATATTTTTGCTTCTTCAGATCATAAATCATAAGTCCGCAATCATTAAACACGGTTTGCTCCATCGGGATTCCTTCTTTTTTGAGCAATTCCTTAGCGATCGGAAGTCCAACCGAAGCCAAGTCACCCGTAACGACGAGATCATAATATCCGGGCTCAAGTCCAGTATCCCGAAAATGTGAAATGATAGTATCTGCAGCGGCAGGAGCCATAGCAGCTCCCATGTTATAAGGGTCCTTGATTCCAAGGTCCATAACTCGTCCAATTGTTGCCCGTGCGACAATTGGACCTTTTCCTGTACTACTGATAACCGCACATCCTGATCCGGTTACCGTGTTTTGCGCCGTCGGTGGCTTCTGAGCACCATACTCTGTAGGGAAACGGAATTGTTTTTCCACTGTACAGTTATGACTTGAAGTACCCGCGAGGACTTTATCTCCTCCTCCGGAGTCCACAATAAGCGATGCAAGGGCTAAGCTCTCCATGGATGTGGAACAAGCCCCGAATAACCCTAAGTATGGAACCCCGAGCTGCCTTGCCGAGAAGGAGCTGCTGATGATCTGGTTCATCAAATCCCCGCCAACAAAAAACTGCAGTTCATCTTTGGATATGTTAGCATTCGCTATTGCCATTTGAGCTGCTTGTTCAAAAAGCCTTCTTTCGGCTTTTTCCCATGTCTTTTCACCAATTTCCAAATTATCATATACATAATCAAAATAGTCTTTTAAAGGACCTTCGCCTTCCTCCGGTCCTACCACACTTGATGCCCCAATGATACGCGGCTTGTTCTCGAACTCCCAAGTCTGCTCGCCAACCCGTTTCATAGGTGATAACCCCCAAATCCAAGACAGGCATAGATAACCCCGATTATAAACGCTGCTACCACACCAAATACGATTACGGATCCAGCCAGTTTGAACATATTTGCGCCTACACCCAGAACGAGCCCTTCTGCACGATGCTCAAGAGCGGCTGAACACATGGAGTTAGCGAAACCGGTAACGGGAACAGCCGAACCCGCTCCAGCAAATTGCGCTATCTTATCGTATACACCAAAGCAAGTCAGAATAACAGATGCTAAAATAAGAACCGCAACCGTAGGACTAGCTGCATCCTTCTGCGTCATATGAAAGCCGCTTACAAATGCCTGCTGGATACATTGTCCGATCAGACAGATGGTGCCTCCAACAAGAAATGCACGAATACAGTTTTTGAAAACAGGCCGGGAAGGCTCGTGCTTCGATGCGATCTGTTTGTATTCATTCGCTTCCACTGATAGTGCCGGAGACTTAGCACTTGTGTCCGGAGATTTCGTTTGATCCGAAATGGCTGACACCCCCTTATAACCCAATTGTAATTTCTCCCGCACTATTGTCGTGCCTGAGATATGTTCATTATGGGTTACACTCACCAATCTTATGTTTGGTAAATGATCCTTTTAAATGGTTGTTAAAGGGGCGCCTTCATTCTTTTTCTAATCCAGAAAATAGCATGACTATGGTGTGCCGATTTATTTATAGAAAAGTACAAAAACAGTCAAAATAATCATAACGCCGAGCATAACTAATCCTTTTCTAACGTGAGGATCCATTTCTCGTCCGCTCCCTTCATCATCTTGCCAGTCTTAGAGGTTTTGTTCATTGTATTATCAGTGTATGCACTAGGCTTCTGTCATGTGAGCGATCTAAACGGTTCTAAAAAGAACGTCATGAAAAGGAAGCAATCCAAGGTCAAACGAACATGGACAATCAGGAATTCCCAGTTCATAATAGAATAATTGAACATTGGTACATAACTATTGAAAGACAGGAGAGATGATGATGGAACAGAAAACAAAAGAACTGTTTAAAACATTAACCGAGTTCCCTTCAGCACCTGGTTTTGAAAGAGAACTTCGTGCTTATGCAAAGAGTTTAATGTCTGAATACACAAATGAGTTTGTACAAGACCGCCTTGGAAGCTTGTTTGGTGTATTACGTGGTAATGAAGAAGGCCCTAGAGTCATGGTGGCTGGTCATTTTGACGAAGTAGGATTTATGACTTCCGGCATTACTGAGGCAGGTATGGTTAAATTCCGTCCAATTGGTGGCTGGTGGAGTCAGGCTGTGTTATCGCAGCGACTGCAAATTATTACACCAAATGGTCCAATTACTGGCGTTGTTGGTTCTACTCCTACCCATTTATTATCTGAGGCAGAACGCAGCAAACCTGTTGACTTGAATTCCATGTACCTAGATATCGGTGCAGATGACCGAGCAGAAGTTGAATCCTGGGGAATTAAACCTGGGATGCAAATTGTTCCTATCTGTGAATTTACGCCACTCAAAAACGAGAAAAAAATCATGGCAAAAGCTTGGGATAATCGTTACGGGGTTGGCCTTTCCATTGAACTACTTGAAGCATTACATAAGGAAAAACTGCCGAATATTTTGTACTCTGGTGCTACCGTTCAAGAAGAACTCGGGCTTCGCGGAGCACGTACAGCAGCGAATCTCATTCAGCCAGATATTTTCTTTGCTCTCGATTGCAGTGCAGCAAACGACATGACTGCAGATAAAAATCAATTTGGTCACATCGGCCAAGGCGCACTTCTGCGTATTCTTGATCCAGGTATGCTTACTCATCGAGGTATGGTCGAATATGTACAAGATACAGCGGAGTCAAATAAAATTAAATATCAGTACTTTATTTCTCCAGGCGGTACAGATGCAGGACAGGTTCACTTGAGCGGTATCGGTGTTCCCTCTACCGTTATTGGAATCTGCGCTAGATATATTCATACGTCATCCTCCATTATCCATACGGATGACTACGATGCAGCTAAAGAACTGATCATCAAACTGGTTCGCGGACTGGATCGCACCACGTTGAACACAATTATCGAAAATTCCTGATCCAATATTCAGACAGGCGGCAAGAGAAAAGGTGTCCTTTTAAGTCTAGAACTTAAGGGGACACCTTTTTTATGGATAAAATCATTCAGAGGAAAGATACTATAAAAATAACGGAGAGAATGAGAGCCAGGCAATGATAAACGTGACCCCAATAAAGAATATTTCTACCCATGCCCCCTGCTTAGAGCCGGTACTCATTAGCTTAAATTTGATCTTCCACTTGAAAGGCGGAAGCGGGCGTATCCCTCGATTGGTCAAACTGTCTGCAACAAGATGGAGCGTATACGACAAACCTCCGGCCATCCATACGGCGTCTCCGTAAGACTTCGTTGTTCCGTATAATAAAAACGTCCACACAGCAATACCATAGAGTGTATGAGTGAGTCCTCTGTGAGGAACAAGAGTTGTTAAAATCAAAAGACTACCCACGAGTAAATTCCATGGGTGAAATGAGTGCCCATAAACGATAAGCCCCAGCCCGATAAAGAACATAATCCACTGCCGAAGCGACCTTGATGGCATAAAGGACACCGTAGCAATCAGTGCAGCCAGAATCCAGTTCCATGGATAGCGTACAATCCCATAAAAACCAACCACAAGGGCAAGAAGAATCAGTGCGATCTGGACGATTCTAAGCAGCCAGTTCGGAATGACGCGAGTCACTAGCAGCGAGTTAGGTTCATCAATGTCCGGCAGTACGGAACTAACTAATGCCACAGCAACGGCAGGAACCGTTATCGGAATGCCTCCCAGCTCTAAAAGGGATAAGGAAATCCCCGTCCCGACGATAATATGGGTTCTACCCATCATGATTAAAATACTTCCCTTCTGTAATATGTATAATTCTGAGGTGTCTGGCGCTAGAAAGCTGCATTACATCTGAAATATCTTAATCATTATAGCACGTATGTTCGTATCGGTATACCCAGATTTATCCGTGGTTGTTTCTCTTTTGAACCTTTTTAATATTGGAAGGATTCAAGTCACCACTAACCGCATTATGTTAAATGGACTTTGGTAATATAAATCAATTTCATAACTCATTGAAACTAAAAGCGATCAGCAATATATGCTGATCGCTTCTATACTTAATCACTGCTTTGCCTTATAAAATTCATGATAAAGTTTCATTAAAGCCCTTTTCTCAATTCGAGAAACGTAAGAACGTGAAATTCCGAGCTCTTTTGCAATCTCTCGCTGTGTCCGTTCTTCTCCCCCTGTTTCAAGTCCAAACCTGCCGACCACCACTTCTTTTTCCCGATCATCGAGAATATCGAGGTTCTGATAGATTTTACTTTTCTCAATCTTGAGTTGGACCTTCTCCATGACCTCATCTGCTTCGGTACCAAGGATATCAATTAACGTAATTTCATTACCTTCTTTATCCGTTCCTATTGGATCGTGAAGAGACACATCTTTACGGGTCTTTTTCAATGAACGAAGATGCATCAGTATCTCGGACCTAATGTCTATAGGGGCGTTAGAAGGATATAATATGGACCTCTTTTT
>NZ_JAGXCY010000020.1 GCF_018310695.1 Paenibacillus sp. Marseille-Q4541
ATTACATATGATTTCATATTTATAATTAATAATCAACAGTTTTATATACTCATTTGTTATTTAATGTAAATAATAGAAATATTAATCTCCATAAGAAAAAGCCTTATCCAAGGAAGTTTTCCGTTAGACAAAGCTCTTCTCATTCAAGATATTTAGATTATAAGGTTTCTAAATGACGATAACCCTACTACTCTCTATTCTTTATTCTTCCGCACGAGCAATATTTGAAAAATGATTTCGAGTATATTCTCGAAACTGCTGTGCTGCCTGAGATAAGTAACGACGGCGGTTATAACCCATCCCGATAGTTCTGAAGCAATGAGGACCTGATAGTCTTACCATCGATAATTCTGATGACAAAGGACGGGTGATGGACAAAGAAGGTACAAACGAAACACCAAGTCCCCGTCGAACAAGACTTCCAATCACCTGAGGTTCATCTCCTTCAAATGCGGTGAAGGGTGTAAACCCTGCTTCCAGGCACAGCTGATCTGTGAGTACACGGAAGTCATGCCCAGCGTTCATGCTGATGAATCGCTCTTCGCTTGCCTCGGCCAGCGGTAATGAATCACGCCCTGCGAACCGATGAGATGACGGAACGAGCAAATAAATTTCCTCCTCCAGCATCGGCTCCCACTCCACCTCAGTACCTTCGATCGGCACAGAGGACAGACATAAATCTACCTCGCCATTCTCCAATTGACGCTTCATCGAAACCGCAGAACCGATACGCTGACGTAGGCGGACAAGCGGATATTCTGTCAGGAAAGGTCCTAATAATCCGGGTAACAAATGAGGCAGTGACACGGCAAGTGTAACCGATCCTTCTTGTAGTCCAGCCAATTGACGAATTTCGCGGCGACCTTCCTGCAGCTCCAAAAATGCCTTGTCCACCCTTTCCAGAAAAGCCTGCCCGAACAGATTTAACCGTACTTGCCTACCTTGCCGATCAAATAGTGGAACCCCCAGGTCTTCCTCCAACCTAGAAATCGTTTTGCTCAGTGAAGGCTGAGCTATATTCAGCTCTTCAGCAGCACGAGTCATGTGCTCCAGCCTTGCTACCGTTTGGAAATATTGAAGCTGAAGCAATTCCATAATGACACCTTACTTTCCAATTGATAGACTCCAGTATATGATTTCAGTAATTTTCATGTATTATACTTTATCATTTCTCCGATGTACAATAGGAAGCCGATAGATAGCTGCTTACGAAACGAAGGAGGAAATATTGTAGTGAATGGAATCAAACATATATTCGGAGATTGGAAGAGGCTCCTACATCATAAGCATGGCCGGGTGGCACTCGGCTTTCTTCTTCTTGTCCCGTTAATTTATCTGGGATTATTCCTGTCTGGGTATTGGAATCCCTACGGAAACCTCGATAAGCTTCCGGTGGCCATTGTCAACCAAGATCTCGGAGCGACGATGGATGGTGAACCCATTCATGCCGGGGAAGACTTTGTAGAAGAACTAAAGAATAAGCAAACTATGGATTTTCGTTTCGTCAGCGCAGAGCAAGCGAAATCCGGTTTGAAAGACGGAACGTATTACATGGTTGTTACCGTACCGAAGGATTTCTCAGCTGCAGCAGCAAGTCTCATGGATGAGAATCCAAAGCAGGCCCAGCTGCTGTATGAAACCAATGCTGGACGTAACTTTGTCGCATCACAGGTTGGCACTAGCGCTGTGAAGGAAATGAAGGCCGGAATCCAAGAAAGTCTAACGAAGGCTTATGCAGACGGGGTGCTAAGCTCTATGCAGCGTATGGCTGACGGTCTCGGCAGTGCCGGAAGCGGTGCAGTAGCACTGCATGAAGGGACCGAAAAAGCATATTCTGGCCTACAAAGCTTAGCTAGTGGTGCTCATCAGCTTACAAGCGGCACGGATCAGCTCCAAGGTGGCAGCGATAAGCTTGCGACTGCTACTTCACAGCTGAAGCAAGGAGCGGAGAGCGCGTCGAAAGGCAGTACGGATCTTGCGGAGGGCCTTGTTGAGCTAGATGCTTCACAGCAAACACTCACCAGGGGTAGTGAACAATCGGCCACAGGCATGAACGAACTTGCCGTTTCCAGTCATCAAGCTGCTGACGCACAAAAAGAAGCAGCAGCTTCGTTAGCTCAGTTGAAAAAAGCACTGGCAGCTTATGCTAAGTCCACGGATGGATCCAGCGATGATCAAGTACTTCAAAGCCTTGTCAAGCAACTCGGTGAGGCAGCGGATGCTACGCAGGCACTCGCTCTCGGGCAACAGAAACTGGCAGCTGGTGCTGATAAGCTGGCAGATGGACAACAAAAACTGGCAGGTGGAATGGAACAGCTCGGTTCCGGAATCTCTTCTGCTTCTGCAGGTGCGGATCGATTACAAGCTGGGACTACCAAACTCAGTTCAGGGTTGATCAGCTGGGAAGATGGTTTCCATTCGCTGCACAGCGGAATTACCGGACTTGCTTCCGGAGCATCCAACCTATCAAATGGTTCGGATCAGCTGCTTAGTGGAATACGTGAACTAAATGACGGAACAGGCGAGTTGTCCACCAAACTTGCAGAAGCAAATAACAAGACCGCCGCCTTACGCACGGGGAGCGGCGTTGCTGCCATGTTCGCAGAACCAGTACAGCTCGTTGAATCAGACCTCCACGAGATTCCAAATTACGGAGTGGGTATCGCTCCTTACTTCTTGTCCCTGGCGCTATTTGTCGGGGGAATTATGGGTGCAAATATTTTACCGCTAGGTCGCAGACAAGACTTCAAGCTCACAGGTACCGCACAGTGGATTAATAAGCTAGGTCTGTTCTACACGGTAGGTATTGTGCAGACCCTGATCGTCATTGCTATTGCACTATTTGGATTCGGCATTGAGCCGACCAGTGTACCCGGATTTATTGGCTTCTGCCTGCTCGCTTCACTGACTTTCTTGACCATCATCTATATGCTACTTACACTCTTTGGCTTCGTGGGGAAATTCCTGTCTGTTACTCTATTGGTCTTGCAGTTGGCATCTTGCGGAGGCACGTTCCCAAGTGAACTGAATCTTCCCATCATGCAAGCCATTGGACGCTGGGTACCGATGACCTTCTCACTGCATGGGCTGCAAAATGTGATCTCTATTGGAGACCGAGCAGCAGCTATTTCAAGCGCACTTGCTCTCTTAGCATGGCTGATCGGGGCAGCAGTCATAAGCCTTGCCTTCAACGTCATCCATGCCCGCAGGGAACTTCAATTGGCCAAGGCAGAATCGGCAGTTAGTTAATCATTAGAATGAAGCATTGCCCGCTACTAGCAAAAAAAGTTATTATTTGGTAGGAATGATAATCCTACAATGAAAAGAGGAATACCTACCATGGAGATCAATGCAGTCTTAGATGGATATTTCCAAGCATGGAATGAGGCATTTCAAAGTAAGAATGGAGATACCATCCGCAGGTATATGTCCAAGGATTTCGTCGGGTACTGGGCGCATTCAAAGCTAACCATTTCAGATCAGTATGACTACAGCTATGATGTAGAGGGCGTGCTGGAACAATATGATGATGGATTGAAGTCTTTTGAACCCTATTCCATCACAGAACGACAGGGCGGAGAAAATATACTAATAACCGGCAGAGAAACCAGTATCGTAAACGGTAAACCTCATTATGCCCAGTGTATGTTCATTTGGAGAAAAGAAGCGGAAGAATGGAAGCTCCTGAAGGAATACATTGAGCTGGAAACTTAAGCTTCTCCCTTAAAGGAAACGATTTAAATGAATTCAAAGAAGACCTGCAAGAATCATGATCTGATTCTGCAAGTCTCCTTTGTGCGTTTACACTTAGTTGAGTTTTGCCACACTTACCGCAACTTTTTCAAGCTGTGCTTTGCTTAAAGTATGATCTGGAGAGCTTAATGTTACAATTCGATCATCCAGCTTAAATCCTAGCATTGCCGTTTCATCCGGTGTATACCATTTCGCTTTCGTCCCGTTCGAGAGAGTTACTGTCTTGCTGTCATACCCATCGGAGTAATCTCTTGGTGAGATGGAGATAGCCATATGTTTAAAAACCAATCTTACCCCGTCATCCGAAGCGCCTGACTTTTGATAGCTATCTCCTTTCACCATCTGAGTCGGTGCATAGGCCGTTTCGAAATGTTCAAAATTAGCAAACGCCTTTTCCATTTCCTTAATCTGAGCATCACTGTATTTTACATTCGTTAATTGCGCATTTTGACCGGGATTGGTAGACTTTGTTCCGATAAGGACCTGTTTATTTTTCGCATCATATGAAACGGGAACCTGGACTGCATCTGCGATAGTCCGAATAGGTAAATAGGTTGTGTTCTGATAGGTGATGGGCGTAAGCTTCTTCCCATTGTTATCAACTAGTTGATAAGCGGCACCATTCACTTGGATTCCTAGATTATGGTTGAGATAAGCAGTAATCTTCTGCAGGTTCGTACCTGCATATACACCTGCCGCTCCTGTTAACGTCATACCCACTACAGATAATGTTATCATTGATTTTTTAAAATTTTTCATGATGATTCCATCCCTTCTTCTATTCCTGTTTATTTGTCTCTTACGTTTACTTGAAATCTATCACTTGCGTAACGATAAGCGATTCTTTGTCCTCCGTCGTAATCCCAAGCTTTGAGCCAGATGGACTCCAAGTTAAAGGGTACACAGGATGAGCTGCATCGTCCGCCGGAGTGTAATACGGTGTCAAAGACGATACTTTCCCGGAAATGATGCTCCAAATATATACACCATTCATTCCACTTTTATTTTCTGAATACACATCAAACGCTAATTTGGATGAATCGGGTGCCCAAGAGATATAAGAGATTAGATCCCCTTTACCAATCAAAGATCCCTGCAAGTTTCCAGCAGAATCATAAATCAGTAGTTCACTCCCCTTCGAACGGTCAGACTCTTTAGCTGTAGACACAGCAATATAATTGCTGTCAGGGGATATCTCAAAACTCCAAACATTCTCAATCAGACGAATTGATCGGGGCTGTCCGGGTTCAAACACTTTCAGTACATGTTTCGCATCCGTATAATAAATACGTCCTTTGCTCACACCAAACTGCGTAAAAAAAGGGGTCTCCTCATCTTCAAACGCGATTTTCTTATAGGTGCCGTCTGTAGAGATGAGACGAATATCTCCTACTCCACTCGTAGAACCGGCCGCTAGTACATACGTATCATGATCAAGCCAGCCGCCAAACTCCATATAGTTGTCCCCTGTTACTGGTATCATCTCGTTCGTACGTTCATCCTGAATGAAGTTATCTGCTGTATATTTATCCCGCCATTTCTGGATGAAACGAAAGGAACCGTCCGGCGATAATTGTTCTTTCACGAAGAATTCCCCTGCTTTTAATCCTTCTTCTTCGTCTGTTACTTCACGCCGGGCACCGCTGCTCATCGTGATGACTTCCTTGGTGTAGGCGTATTGCGATTCCTCTGCTGAACTCCCTTCCTCTATAAGTTTCGTAGTGCTGACTTTCACCTCATCCTCGGACAGCCATTCCTCGATAGCAGATGCTTCTAAACGATGAATGTGCTGAACTAAGACCTCTTCACCTGATTGCCGTGCTTGCTTGTTTACGACAGTAAGTTTACGTTCCCCTCCAGCCGTAGAGGGACTTTGCTCAGGTTTGTGCTGTATCTGTCTGCTATCTTTTTCTACGACGGTAAGTCTATCTGTAGATTGACAGGCTGATATCAACACCCAAATCACCAGAATCATTAACAGCTTCATGCTATACATTACAAGCGCTTGTTTCATTAACAGGTACCTCCTCCTGTTGAATTCAGTATAGATCCCAGGTATTTCAGAAAAATATCCAGCTTGTAACGAACTTGTAAACAATAAATGCTCTTGATTAAAAATAAAGCCCAGACCTATGTAAGTCTGAGCTTTCTTCTTGATACAGATTCACGTATGTTCTCCATGATGTTCCACAGGTAAAGTAACGATAAACTTCGACCCCTGAGGACTAGACTCTGCCAAAATAACCGATCCATGCTGTTTCTCAGCCAAGCTCCGCACCAGAGATAATCCTAGTCCCGTGCCTCCATTGGCCCTAGAACGATCACTGCTTATCGTATAAAAAGGCTTGAAGATCAGCGCCTGCTCGTCCTCCGGAATTCCGATTCCTGTATCACTGACCTCAATGGTCATACAGGCTTTTCCATTCTGATCCCAAGATAATACGTTAGAGAGGATAACGCTCCCTCCGGGCCGATTGTATTTAATCCCATTATCGAGCAGGTTGACCACGATATGCATCAGATTTTCTGGATCAGCCCATACCTCTCCCTCATTTAGCGTTGCCTTGAGCGTGATATGATACTTCTCCGCTTTTGCTTCAAGTCTAGTCACAGCTTCCTGAAGTAACGGCTTAATCTCAACTGATTCAGCTCTGTTCTGAAATTCATAAACATCCATGGAGGACAACTGAAGTGCCTTCTCCACGAGCCCGTATAATCGCTGAGCTTCTTTACTTATCTGTACTCTTGCTTCCTCCAGAAGTATCGGATCATCCTGATACATCTCAAGCAGATCGGCGTAAGCAAGAATGGAAGTGAGGGGTGTTTTTAGTTCATGACTGATATTCCCGATAAAATGTTTCTGTTGCTGCTCAAGTTTCTGTAATTGTACATTTGCATCCTGCAGTTTTATTTTCTCCTCCGTAAGTTGTCCCATAGAGGAAGAAATTTGACTGCTCATCTCATATATTCCTTCGGCCAACTCACCAAGTTCATCGTTGCGCTGAACAGGAAGAGCGGTGAGATACTTCCCTTCACCAATTTGGTTTGCAGCACCGTTCAGCTTACTGATCACATGAACCTGGCGCCAGACGTATCCAAACCCGATTAAGAATCCGGCAACCAGTACGGCTGCCCCTGTAATGACAAATAAATTCTGAATCCGTTCGTAAAAAGCACGCTGCTCCGCAATAGAAGAATGAAATTGAATCGTCCCCATTTGCTCATCCAGATTGTACAAAGGTGCTAAATAAAGAATCTGGTCACCTTCCGTAATATAAGCCGAACATCCTTCCGCCGTATATTCAAGCGCATCTTTTACATCCATTTTTGGCTGAAAAGGAAGCGAGGTCCCAGTAAAGGTCCCGTCAAGCTTGTAAAGTGTAACCGCAGCGGCACTTTGTTCCCCTAGATCCACAGCGAGGCGTTGACCGAGATTTTCCATAAAAGTATCCGGTGTCAGTTCCGTATTGGTGAGGAACTCTTGGTGTACGCGTATACTCGCTGCCTCTGCTTTCTGGGCAAAAGTATCTGTTAAACGTTCTCGCTGATCCTCTCGTATTCCCGCAAGAACCAATGAACTTAGCAAGGCGAGAACAGAGAATAGCAGTAAGGCCAGTAAAAGTGCAACCTTCCACTTAAGTCCAATATATTTTTTCTTCTTCATCATGAAGAAGACTCCGTACTTTTATATCCGATACCATAGACCGTCTGGATGATGGTATGCAATTCGCCAAGCTTCTTTCGAAGTCTTTGTACATGAATGTCCACCGTCCGAGTTCCACCTGCAAAATCCATATCCCACACCTGCTCCAGCAGAGCCTCCCGTGTGTATACTCTCTCGGGATTTCGTGCTAACAGCGTAAGGAGATCAAATTCTTTAGGTGTTAGCTCCATGAGCTTGCCTTCTGCATGTACCGTTCGATTGATCAGATTAATAGAAAGACCCGATAGCTGAATGATCTGCTCAGCAGGATCCTGTGTTTCTATAGATACGGCTTGCACACGTCTACGGGACAAAGCCTTTACTCTAGCAATTAACTCACGCATATCAAACGGCTTCGTCATATAATCATCGGCACCGAACTCTAGACCCAGCACTTTATCAACGATATCATTTTTCACTGTTAATAAGAGGATCGAAGGGCGGTGTGGATTTCCTTCCAGCTTACGGCACACTTCGTATCCATTAATTCTCGGCATCATCACATCCAGAACCATTACATCCGGCAGGAAAGTAATAATACGATCCAAAGAATCCTGTCCATCGTAAGCCGTTTCAACTGTATAACCCTCTCTTCGGAGTGCATAGGCGATCGGGCTTGCAATGCTCATCTCATCATCAACTACAAGAACTTTTGTCATCTTTATAGGTGACTCCTTTATTATACTTTGTTATTGCAATGATGGTACTCTATCCGGTGTGAGATTACAACAATGCACTTCAATAGCCTATGTTCTCCAGTATGCTAACTAAGCGACTTTGATGAGATGATGACCTCCTTTACTTCAATTAAATTACTGCATATGTAATCGGGTTTATAATGATCAGGCAGCTGCTTGTTCAGTCTGTTTAACCAAATTGCTTGAATCCCTAGGCGCTGTGCACCCTCTATGTCACTCGAAAGTGAGTCCCCTACATGAATGACTTCATCAGGTGTACATCCACTCACTCCTTGAAAACTCACATTCGCATGGATATGATAATTATTTTATAATTGGATAAAAACGAGAGGTGAAGAGGATGAAGCTTGAGGATTATGCTGCAGTGATCGTAGTTGCTGAAATATTTTTTCTACTAGCTCTCTGTCTCTGTTTTCCACTCTGGTTATATGCCAAAAAGGAGAAGTCAGCGAAGTTATTTCGAAATCTGATGATCCTATTTGTTGTACTTCTTATTATAGGAGCTCCTTTTTATTATCAGGTGTATGGGGAAGTCATAGTAAAAGAAACAATCTCGGATTTTAGTTAGACTGATCTGGTTCATTCCTCTATACATCAACCTTGTAATTTAATTGTAGTTCATCACCAGGTACTCCTCTAATCCCCCAATGGTTCTTGGGTGTTTCGAAAATGGTAATTTCGATATCGTTTGTATGAATCCCTAATTGATGGACTCTCTCCATAATCAAGTTGAGTAGCTTTCTTTTCACCTCATCTGTTCTGCCTTCAAACATACTAACCTCAATAATGATGTACTTCTCCGTCCGGTCTGAAGGATAGATGAAATCTTCTTCATCCATACAAAAGAATCTGTGGAAACGTTTATCCGCAGGTAATTTTAGTGAATCCACCATACAAGAATGGAGCACATCCGATAATTTCTTCTGAATTGGTTTTATCGTTGTAGACAATCCATATATTTTGAATTGAGCCATGCGAACTCCCCCTGTTGGCTAAAAACTATCAAACTTTATTCCCAACTGCTATCCAGCGACCGTCGATGTCTTCAAATACAAATTCATCATTTCCGTAATCCGTTCTGATGAGCGGTCTTACGATCTTGATACCCAATCTGTGACATTCTTTTTCAAGTTCTCTTTGCTCTAAGGCAATAAAATACGCATCATACCCATAACCATGGATTTCTCGATTAGGAGTAAGCCTCTCTTGCTGAGACTGAGTTAAAATAATTTCGATGGAATCGCGATACAAACATATATGTGGTTCAACAGATTGTAGATAAGGTACAGATCTAAATCCAAGTTTCTCATAATAATCTGCCGTTCTCTGAAGATTAGGAGTAGGAAACATTTGCAGACAGTGTGTAAATTCGCTATTCATAAACAGCCTCCTCCAGTACAATTTACTCGCTTGAAGAAGAATTAGAGCAGAAATAAAGATAAAAAGAGATCATTTCTTATGCCTAGAAACAATCTCTTCCTGATTCCCTAATTCTACTAGATTAACTTGTTTAGAGTTGCCTACTTCTTTTAAAAACAACAATCACATCCTTGGAAGCTCCTTGCGAAATACTAGTATCAAAACAGGAAACGAGTTCCCATCCGTTCATTCCATGCTCGTTCAGTTCCTGTTCAAATTCCTCCGTGTCTACTTTCCCTCCCATGAATCCACCTGTCTTATATTTCATCGTTTTATATTCCCATTGTTCCATGCATACTCTCCTCTCGCTCGTATCTATCCATGTGAATCATAGTCGTTGTTATGCATGCCATATTCGTGGCATCGGCATAGATTCTTTCCCAAGTTCCGCTGAAATATATCTGAGCAGTAACTCCAGTTTGAGCGTGGTATAGTCGGGATCATCCCAGAGGTTGTTCAGCTCCCTCGGATCGTTCTCAAGATCAAAAATTTCACCATAGGATTGACGGTAATATACTGTGATTTTATACCTCTGATCTACATATGTCTTCTGATGAATGGTGGTGGGCTCATGCCGGAATTCACATATCGCATGGTCACGCGCCTGCTCCTCTTTACCAAGCCATACTTTGCTTTGATCTACCCCCGTCATTGCATGAGGAACATGGATTCCGCAAAAAGTAAGAAACGTAGGAGCAAGATCTACTAGCGACTGAATGGCAGCAGACTGCTTATTTGCAGGAACATGACCTGGATAACGGACAAGGAAGGGGAGCTTAATCAGGTCTTCATAATGAAAACCACCCTTATATTGCAGCCCGTGCTGTCCAAAAAAATGACCATGATCTGTTGTAAAAACAACGAGGGTATTCTCGGATAAACCGAGTTCATCCAACCGATCGAGTATTTTTCCGATATATTTATCCATCAAACTGATCATTCCATAATACGTTGCTACTAACTGTTTACGCTCCTCTTCAGGGAGCAAATGAGAAGTATATCCGTGGATTCCCCGCCCGGTTTCCTTCAAATGGTTATAATCAGGGGCTGCCTCCTGGGTCATTCCAAAGTGTGGTGGGTTCTTATCATGTTCTCCATGATGTACGGTAGGGACCGTCAATTCGTCTTTATTATAGAGGGTATCCCAAGGTGCAGGTACAAGATAATCCGGATGAGGATCAAAAAAACTAGACCAAAGAAAGAACGGCTCGTCCTGCTCTTTATACTCTTCTAAAAGCGCTCCTGTACGCTCCGCGATCCATGTATCATAATGAATTTCCTCCGGTATAGGCCAGGAATGAGTAATCGAAGGGTCCATTGTCCCCGTTGGTTCCAGAAAATAATCGCGCCAGTTAGGGTAACCCTTCTCTTCCATCCAGATGGCATAGTGCTGACCGACATGAGCCTCATTCGTATGATTCCGGGCAAGCTCAACATGGTCAAAACCATAAAAAGGTCCATGAAAGTTGCGCCAAAATTGTAAATCTTGTAATACGGGATAAGCTTCAAGTGATGGGTACTCCTCTGTTCCATGAAGCGGCTGAAAATGTGCTTTGCCGACAAGCGCCGTTCTATAACCAGCTTCCGCAAGTTCCTGTGCCACCGTCCTTCGGTCTTCCATCAGCTTCGTACCCAAAGTCCATGCCCCATGCTGGCTAGGATACATCCCTGTCAGAATAGAAGCCCGCGTCGGTGTGCAAGTTGGATTCGGACAATACGCACGCGTAAAAGCAGTCCCATCTTTCGCAATTCGGTCTAGGTTTGGCGTATGTACTTCGGACTGAAATGCCCCTATTGTATCCCAATGCTGCTGATCACTTGTAATTAACAAAATATTAGGACGACTCATGGAACCCCTCCTCTTTTTTAGGTAGTCATTCACGCACCACAACGGAGACAGCATAGTGGTTAACAAATCAGTTCAATAGAGTGTATCTTTCTTCCCCTCATTACTACTTTTTTCTACATCTCCATACCTTGTACCTTCCCATGCTCCAATAAATAAAAACCAGCCCATAACGATAGACGATATAGACCGGTTCGATGGATTTATTTTATTTGACTAGCGGGTGTGATTAAATTTTTACCGATCACATTAGGGGAGACTGGCTTTTTATTGATTTCTTCTTCTCTGGCCCAGACGGATAGTTGTCCCATATGGTGGATCTGATGAGCAATGACATGTCGCATGACTTCACCCCAGGTGTCAATATCTACAGTTCCATCTGGTCTCTCATCATAGAGGGCTCGCGTCTCCATTGTATCATTCCATGCATATACGAACTCTTCCACTTCGGATTTAAAACGCTTATCAAGCTCCCGTACCTTCTGAAGCGTAGCGTATTCTTCAAAATTTTCTTGGAAATCAGGTTTCCCTTGAAGTACTCGAATCCAGCTCCACTCTACATCCACGATATGAAACAGCGTCTGTAAAATGCTCCCTACTCCTCCTGTTCGTGGGCGCAGCAATTCCTCTTCCGGCAGATCCTCACACCACTCATACCATTGCTCTCTTACGATCCAGTTATGTCGAAAAAAAGTTTGCATCCTTAGATCCCTCCAAATCCCCTAGTTTGCGGTTCATTACGTCTTAGGGGAGTAGTTAAGATATTTCTTTATTGCGATCGAAGCAAATCTTGAAAATCCTTCATAGAAATCAATTTCATCATATTTCACCTTACTGTACTCGGCAGGAGCTCCAAAATACCCAAGCGGTGTTATTTTTTTCGCTGTTTCTCCACCAATATGCCATTTTTTCAAATCATCCCTTGTCAAATTCGTTGGGGCCAGGGTTTGGGCTATGTTCGTATTCACAAGCCCCGGGAAGTATTTCACCATCCCAGCCGTACCGCTTTCGCCTGCATGAATATCAAGAAACTCCGGAAAAGATTGCTCTGGATGAGGTGGATCTGGAAGCGGGACATCAAAGATAAGGAAATGATCGTTCTGTTTGTTTATTTCTAAATCTTCTGCAATCCAGTGCGAAATTACAGATCTCACATCCAAACGAAGTTTACTACGAGCCTCTGAGATTGCATCATGTAGGGCAAGACCATTCACAGGATCTCCATGAATATCTACCAGAAAAACATGCTTTACTCCCCAGCGATGCAAACAATCGAAGATATCATAGAGTACATTTTTTACCGTCTCCCTACGAGAAGTAAAAGATCCAGGAAAAGCACTCGTCACATGATTGATACCCCAATAGAAAGGAGGGGCAATTAGGGATTCTATACCTGAATTGTCTAACTCAGCTTTAATCTTGTTGCAAATGAGGTGGCTGCTGTACACATCCATTCCTGTTACTAGATGAGGTCCTTGCTGTTCAATAACACCCGATGGTAAAAGTACAATCGCTTCATTTTCAATGGATTTCTGCACGTCTGTCCAAGTCATATCTGCCATCGTTCCCGCAAAAATAGAATGAACCATTCCGCTCACAGACTCCTCTCAAGTACCGGAATTTTAACTAACCACCCCTATTGTCCCGTTCACCAGTTTGTATACCTAGGCTGGGCAGAGAATAACTTATCTGCAACCATATTCCCATCCTTGTCAAAGCCTCTCATGGTCCATCCTTCATGTGTATATTCATCCATAACAAATAGCACATAGCCATTCTTCACTTCCTTGACAAGATACTTATCTGGATGAGCTTCGATGTCCTTCATACTAAACTCATAAGACTCATTGTAGTCCGTTATCTTTTTGTGATATCCAAGCGAAATCGAGTGAATATTTGAATTCCGGTTTACTTTAATACCGACGACAAAACTATCATTTTGTTCTACATTATTCCCAAATCCCACCACCTGGAAAGGCATGTCTTCTTCAGGGAATTCCCTTTCAGCTAGACCACCATACTCATAAAACAAACCTAATTTTTTATTGAGCTTAACGGCACCGAACGTTTGATTCTTCATATCTTCATAGATTGCCGCTTTACCATAGACCGTATCTTGAGAAATAATGATCTTGTGATTTCCAGGTATAGCCCCGGATTCTGTTATGTGCCAGTTCTCTGTATAGGTAGACAAGAATCCTATTACAAGAATAACACTAACGATAATAACGATATTTTTCTTTCTCATATGTATGCCCCTGCTGTAATGTATCGTTATTATAGCAGTTCACTATTAGACAATCCTGTAATAATATACCACTTCATATATATTACGCAGATTCATCCGTCCCTTTCTGTCCTAGAAATGAACCTTCCAAATGTTTATCAAAAAATTGTTTGAACTCAACATTGTTGTCAATGTACCGGACTTCTTTATTAAAAACACCGGTTCTTGTTATATAAATATTTTCACGATTATATTGAATTAGGACCTCTCCCGCAGGTTTTAAATATAGTCTAATGCCGGAGGAAATACTGCCCGGTATACTCGATATAGGGACTTTCTCAAGATCTGATGCTGCATTCAGCCAATCCGTAATATTCCTTACTTCATCCTGCTGTAAATTGACATCGGTAAAGTATACTTTAACTCCCCCATCTCCTCGAGTGTACATGACTTTGGTCATTTCGAAATTTTTAATGTTCTCTGGCTTTAGATGTGATGAAACGGATTCAAGTGCTTCATGCTCACTTCGCCACAATATAATGAGTAATATGCCTGCAATAACCCAAGTTTTCTTGTATAAAAGAATGGAATCCTTCTCCAACATTCAGCCTCCTCATAAAAAAGAACATGAATCGCCTATCCGTTCCATGTTCTTTCTTTTCTAATGATAGGATCACATGTTATGAGAATCCTGTCTGAGTTTTTGTATTTTATAATAATCTTCGACGCTATCTTCCGCCCCATTCATGATTCTTCTGTATGCTCTAGAAGGTGGATATAGCTCTTCTTCCCCTATTTGCAAGGCAATCGTATCTTCTACAATTTCACTAGCTTTCCATTCACCACCAAGGTGTCTCACGACAACTTCACCCAGATATCCACCCCACATCTTAGCCATGTAAGCGATCTGTTCTTCAGAAGGTCCTTTATTAAAAATCTTTCTCCATCCTCTAGGAAGCTCACCATGAAACTTTTGGAGGATTGAATCCAGATCCTTCAAGCTAGCCTCACTAAAGTCGAGTTTTACGTCCATTTGATCAGCAAAGTCTACCGCATCTTCCGCATAAGCTTTCATCATATCTGCTATTCTTAGCTGCGTCATCAAGTTCAGTCCCTCTTAGTTGTATTAGAAACATGTTTTCTGTATATCTATCCTAAGCCTTATGGACCCAGTTGATCAAGCAATTATTTCCATCACTTTGCTTTCTTGACAATGTTAATTGCTATTGCCAGTCTCCTCTTTCTTCTCCGCAAGATTGTTTTTCCATAGATTAATTAGCTTTCTCTTTAGATAGGAATAGGTCTTCGTTAACTCTTCTTTTAAAGCCCCCCATATCACTAACATAAATCCAAGAATCATACATCCTATTGCATATATCATCGGCTTATTTCCTTCGGTTATTTCGAGTGCAGACCCAATTCTTCCAGGTGGAGTCGTAAAACCTCCTAATGTAAGACCAAGTTCAAGCGCAGGAAGATACATCCCTAGATAAAGACATATGCCACCAAGAAAAAGAATGCCTCCTGCAATGATTTTTTTCATCATTGTTCCACTCCCATCGTAGGCAAGATGAAGACGTGTAATCCTACCCTTGGACCGCTAATCTTTCTAATGATTCCCAATCTTTGAGCAGTTCTCTAGCCTCATTCGCGGTCCTCTTAATAAAGTCATTCACCTTGTCTTCTGTATAGTAAATCAGCTGAATCCCAGGTTCGTTCTTCTCATTATTCAGCCAGTTCAGTTTGATCTCACGGTACCTCTCCGCTTCTTCAGCACTTACGAGTGAATCCATATCGAAACCTCTTGCTGCCTGCAGTTTGGCTATAACGATATCCACCCACTCGTTACTTCGCATCAGGTTATATTCGAGCTGGCTGACTTCCTCATCGTAGATCCTTCGGATTTCCTGAGGCTCCTTCTGTACTTCTTGTTCAAAGTCAGCATATAACGTTGTCGTCCAACGTTCATCTGTATAGATATGTATGAAATACCCGGCGACATATGTTTTCCACTCCGGATCTTCACGTTCTCCTATATATGCCATGTACTTGCTTGTGAGTAGGCCCTTGTCTGCCAAGCGATCATCATGGACAAAATGAGACAGCATTTTCTCCTTCCGTGTTGTCCCTTCCCTCGCGTGAATCGCGTCTGGTGCAATACTCCCCAGCAAAAATGATGACGACGGATGACCCTTAAAAATTTCATACGCTACTGCAAAATGGACCATTGGCCACGGCATATCGTTGTCCTCCTTTTATGTGAACACTGAAGCCTTTTTCTTAATAACGTTATGTATAGCGGATCAGTTACATCCATATGAGAACTGTCCTACATATTTTTCAAGCACAAGAGCCACACCATCTAGATCGTTGTTATCCGTCGTTTCATCAGCAATTTGTTTCAGCACGGCTACTGCATTCCCCATCGCAACCGAATAATCTGCTTCTTGAAATAAACCCAAATCGTTCATATCATCACCAAATACCATGACCGATTCCATCGGAATCCCATATGTCAGGCATAGTTCACACACCGCCCGCTCCTTAGACGTGTGAAGTGGCATGATCTGAATCAGCTCGTTCTGATCCGTTACTAACAGATGTACTTTGTCCCCGAATGTATCCATGAGTGCTCGCTTGAGTTCAGGAGAGCTGCCAGAGAGCAGAATCTTGGTTGCATTATTCTTTTTAAATTCTGGTAAGGGCTGAATAAGCGGATTCAATTTCACCTTCATCATGGTCATTGCATCATATTCCTTGTAACTAAACCACTGATCGCTGACTTCCATCGTTACGTGTGCATCTGGTTCCTGATGCAGACAGAACTCCACGATCTCGAATGTTAGATATGCAGGAATGTAGCTAGAAAATTGATACCCTGTTTTTTTGCAGATCACTTCTGCACCGTTATAATAAACAAATGCTCCAATCTCTAGCAATTCCTTCGGCAAAAAAGCGTTCACTGTTCTCGGTGGTCTCGCCGTAGCAAAGATGATTTTCATTCCTTGGCAATGACATGCGAGCACTGCCTTCATATTTCGAGCAGATACTTGTTTCTTTGAATTTAATAATGTCCCGTCCAAATCCAGAACCACTGCTTTCCATTTCATAGGATCTCCCTCCCTACACTTCAAAAATAAAAACCCACCTTATCACACATTTATAAGGCTGGGTCTTTGATGTAAGTTATTCCGTTCTACGCAGGCTTCACATTTACAATGTAATTAGGGTTGTTCATGATTTCATGAATAATATCAGGTAATTGTTCTACGGTAAACAACTGGGTATATAACTTGTTTTCAGGACGTAGCTCCGGATCATTTTCAAATTCATCCAGCAAAATAAGACTTCGTTCGCCCATCTGGACTTCCTCAGGACGGAGGTGATCTCGAGTTACAATCGTATCTTGATCAACAAGTAGCACAGCATAAACAATGTTTATCTTATAATCTGCCAGTTCATCTGCCAGCCACTTTGCCTCTGAAGGAAAGGTTACGTAATCAATCACCACATCATAACCGTAATCTAATAGATTTTTAGTAATACTCGCGATATTATTCCATGTTAACTGATTTGTTGCAGGATCAAGCCATGGTTTCCCTCAGCCTTTCACCGGAAAATGACTCACCTGATCACCTGAGACATAAGCGCTTTTCACAAGTGTCTGAACCAAATGTCTTGATGTTGTGGATTTGCCTACTCCGGCAGGGCCAGAGATGATATATACCGTATTGGTCATGATACAAACTCCTTATATTAATCTGTTTTCGACCAAATGAGTCCAAAAATCAATCCTTCCAGTGGCCATGCGAGTCTTCTCTTAATGGATTCCACATTGGATTTAAAATGTTTTACGCCAATCTACAAACTCCGGTCCGGTGGGCAGTCCCGTCATATATAATTCTCGTAAATCCGGAGGGAAAATAATCTCGTACTTACTTTCTATATGTAAGATTTCCGCTAAAGTTAAAGGTTTCTGAACTCTTATTTTTTGAGATCTCAGTTGTTTTATAATTGCGTAAGGGTCCATACTCATCTCCTTTAAATTAACGATGCGATACTTTTTAATATTAAAATTATAGCATCCCGTATTCTTTTAAAGCATGGTGGATTCCGCCTTCACTAGCCTTTTTGGTAACAAAATCAGCCACTCCTTTAAGCGAATCGTTCCCGTTGCCCATCGCAATCCCAAGCCCAACATAGCTCAGCATATCGATATCATTTAGGCCATCACCAAAGGCAATCGCTTCCGATCTAGAAATATTATAATAATTCAACACTTCCCTAATTGCGATGGATTTAGAGACTTCTGTTCGCTCTAGTACATTGCACACATACTTGTGAAAACGCTGGAACCGAAGTTCAGGGAAATAATCGATGAACTTTCCCACTTCCTGCTCATCCGCATACAAGCAAATGCAATATACTTCGTCTAGCACATCCTCTACTATTTCAGGATATACGTTTATACCTAAAGTCTCTTCTAATGCTTCGAGAACTCGGTTGTTATCCGGCTCCATTCCATTCATCATGAAACTTTCAGTGAAGTAAGAAACATGCTGACCATGGATCTTAGCGAACTCTGTGATTTTTGCGATCGTTTCCCTCGCAATGACAGATTTATGTATCGTTGTTTCGTTACATTTAATTAGCGCTCCATTTGCACTGATGAATGTATCGATCCCCATGCTTTTAAATTCTTCACATAAACTGTAGGGTCGTCCCGTTGCTACCACTACTTTTGTTCCATTGCTGATTAATTGCCGGATGGCTTCTTTCGCGCTTATAGGTATTGTTCTGTCCACTTCACTCAGCAAAGTGCCATCCACATCGAAGAACACAATTTTATACATTAAGAAAGATAGCTCCTTTAAAGGATTTTATCTAAACTCAAGCAAAAGATTCATTCGGAGACTTTTCAACGAATTTATGTAATCCAACGCTTCATCAGATCGTTTTATGATCCTTCTCTTATTAGCATATGGATTGGTAACTTCTATTACCTTGGCTACATCGTATCCATGATTCCATTCAATCATCATTTTGCACAAATTTTTAACGGATTGCTTATAATTCCACTGTTGGAATCCAGTTCTGGATAGGACAAATCGTTTTACAATTCTATAATCTCTTATGATCACACTTGGATTGAGGATAAGGATAACATCAGCTTGCTCAAAACTCTCCGTAGTCCAGTCAAACTGTACTCCTTCCATAATCCAAGTTTTCATTTCAAGCGTGTCTTTAAACCTCTCATCCCTCTCTGCTTGGGAATATCTCACGCCTTCATATTCTCTGTTCCATATCATATTATCTATTTCAAAATAAGGGATACCATACTCACGGGATAATTTTCTGGCCAAAGTGGATTTGCCACTCCCGCAGGATCCGACTATGCGAATTTTCATCTCGATCACCTCACCTTTATCCTAACTCCAAACAAAAATAAGATTTAGCATTTACATCTCATCAATAGGTGTTTCTCTACAAAGATTGTTCCGTGATCTGTTTGATGTGATGGATCGTATGATGAATATAATCTTCAGCTAGCCATTGCAAGGTTACGGTACTGCCATCTGCCAAAATAGTTTGTTTCTGATATTCTTCGTCAGTTACCTTTTCTAGTACATAGCGTATTTGTTTGTTTAATTGGAACCATAACGTAGTTAGTTCAGCTTGTGAGTAATTGTCTTGATAATCATGGATGGATACCCAAAGATCTTGGTTATATCCTTCTAACTTTACGATTTCATCAGCTATTCGAATTTTCAGAAATCGATGATGATTATTACTAGCTGAGTCACATAAATGACCTAATATCTCTTTCTTAGACCACTTATTAGGATTTGCTTTTCTGCACAATTCTTCTTCTGTAATTGACTTTAGTACTTCTGGAAATGCGGTGATGAGATTTTCAAGATTTTTTATGATATCCATGTTTATTTCTCCTTCAGTCACAGAAGAATGACCTCTTCAAATTTAGCCCCGTTTGGATTGTTGACATGCCATTATTGCAACTTCTTGTGCATTCATAGGTAAACTCCTCTATTAGCTACACTTAACAGGTGTTACTATTTAGATTACTTCGTCACCATCTTTGTATTTTCCTGTCCAAACTACGGATTGCATTAGAAGTACCAGCGTTAAAATAAGGCTATTTGAATTAAATAGATAACCATATTCATCGATTTCAACAAACAAAAAACCGATGAGATTTAGGTCTCATCGGTTTTACTATAGACAATGATGATGCATGTCTAATTGCATATATAAGCCTAGTTTAGTGTCTTGGACGGTTGATTGTTCCTCTGTTTAACGCTTCACGCTGTTCTTTGGTTTCAACATCCTCGTTTACTAGCGGTTCCCCCTCACGAGTTACGCGAGCTTCTTCATGTTTTACCGTATCCTTAACTTGCTTCGTATCTTGTACGGTTTCTTTATGGACTTCTACTTCACCAGTAACTACGTTACGTTTATTCACTTCCACTTGTTCCTCACTTACCGGAATACGAATGTTCTCGCTGCGTCCAATAGGCTCGTTTGTTGCTTTATCATTCACAGCTTTGCGCTCAATGACGACTTCTTCATGACTTACAGGAACATCAATCGTTTTTTGCTCTTCGATGACTTCTTTACGTACTTCTACTTCCCCTGTTTTAGCCTTGTTTTTAGACACATTTAGCTGCTCTTCCCGTAGGCGAAGTGTTTGTTCATCTTCACCTGAATCAAAGCGACCATTGCCAACATTCTCCGCAGTGACTTTACGGTCCATATCTCTAGTTGCTGTACGATCATTCATTGTCTTGCTGGCAACGGAACGATCCGTTACTGCCGCATTTGGAGCTGTACCTATCGACGTATTCGGAGTTGCATATTTTTCATCAAAATGATGCGCATTTGAAGCATTATTACTACGGAAGATATTGTGGACTTTTGCTTTATTCCTAGCCTTTTCTTCAACTAACACTAGAATTTGTCCTTCTTTAACATTGTTATCATATTCTTTCGCTTGTTCTTCTGGAATTCCCAGACCAATCAAACCTCCAACAAGTCCGCCGGCACCTGCACCAACCGCTGTTCCTGTCAGCGTCACTGCGATTGGACCTGCTACCATAATTGGACCGAACACGGGAATTGCCATTATTCCCAAACCTGCCAGAAGACCTGCAATACCACCAACCAGGCCACCTGCTGTCGCTCCTGTAGCTATACCCTTAGGCGCTTTCGTGCCAGTCTCCTCACTGATTGCCTTCATATCTTTTTTATCTTTAGCAATAACAGAAATTTCGTCTGTACGGAAACCTTCCGCTTTCAACTGCTCAATTGCTCTGCTTGCTTCAGCTTCTGTTTTAAATGTACCTACGATTTTTTCATTCTCATGTACCTTATTCGTGTTCTTTACGTCATTCATTTTGTTTACATTGTTGTTCATCATAATTGTGTTTCCTCCTTAGATGTCTCTCATCGTTGTATTTTTTATTGTTTGTTATCGTTGTTTCGCTTGCCTGATCTAAACTTAACCGTATAAAAATGATTAAAACATGGCTATTTGGTTTAACCGTCCTCATTTTTCTATCTATGATCTTACTAATTTACATTTATTATTGAAGTTTCATATGTGGCTAATAGTAGGAAGTTTCCTTTGATCATGCGGATTTAAGCTTGTCCGTTTAATATTTTTTAGTAACTTTGTGATGCCCAGTTGCGTTTAAATAATTAATAGAATTTTATGTTTGGGGGAGAACGATGAAGAACAAATGGAAGGTTATTTTATTTAGTTCTACCGGAATTTTAATGATTTTAGTCGTAGTAGCCGCAACCTATATCAACAACGTAGGTTATAACAATATCAAGCTTATGTACAAGTTAAATACAACGGAAGTATCCATTGTTCAGATGGATGAAGAGGGACATTATCTTGCATTAAGGGAGAACAGTAATGAACTTCTTAGAGATCGTATGGAAAGGGAAGGCTGGCAGTTCCAGCAGCAGGAAGGCTCTGGATATTTTTTCGATAAAGATAATAAAGAGGCTGTTGTTACAACGAAAATATGGAACCGGAACTATGTTATTTATCAAGTGAATGATAATGTGGCAAACATTGCAGACGAATAAGAAGTGGCTTCACATATAAGGGTACGAAAAAAAGTCGACTTCACAGAAGAACTACGCTGTAAAATCGACTTTTTTTCTTGTCATGTTGCTTATTAAGTAAATTTTCTTATTATGATTTCTTTAATTTGGTCTACAATGACTTGTTTATCTAGAGCTCCATCGATAACAAAATCTGAATTTGGCTTTATCTTATCAATCATCATCATGTACGCTTCTCTTGCCCCAGATAAATAGGCTGTCATATCCTTTCTGATGTCATCTCCAGAAGAATGGCCATAATCTCTTAATATACGTCTAGACATAGCAATATCCAAAGGGGTATCAATAAATATAGTCAAATCAATAAATTCATTCATTTCATTGTTTAATTTGGCGAATGGATAGTCGAGCAATATGTAATCTGGCTTTGACTCTTTTTCTTCTAGCAGCATAGTCACATCTCTAATAAAGGGTGTTAATTTCCATTCATTATAATCTCCCCCGCGCCTAGCCCAATCCACCAAGTCGCTTGGTCCTTCAAAATCGTAATCATCAAAAAACAGTGCTTTAGTGTTACCCAGTTGCTTGTTTAAAAGCTCGATCGCTGTAGTTTTACCTCCGCCTCCAACCGCTGCAATCGTAATAACGATAGGTTTTTTCATCAAGTTAACCTCCCTCTCGTGTTGTTATCTACATTTTTTAATTATGATGCTGCCATCATACAATTAACTATCTTCTTCTACTTCAAAGATGGAGTCAACAATAATCGGAAGATTATCCCTAACAGAAACCGCGCCAAATACAGACCTAGCATGGACACCTCGTTCATTAAACACATCATACATTAAGTCGGAAAATCCATTTAGCACCTTATGATGTTCTTCATAAGTAGGTTCTGCATTAACAAACCCTTGTACTTTGATCACTCTCTTCACTTTATCTAACGTTCCCAAAGCATCTTTTAATACAGCAAGAACTTCAATTCCTGTTTCCCGAGCATATTGATATCCTTCATCTGTTGTAAATTCGCTGCCTAACTTCCCTTTTGGACATCCGGTGGGCCCTTTCCCTGATACAAACATCATCCCATTAACTATTACATAGTTCGTATACTGCGCAGCAGGATGACTTACAGGAGGTAAGTCGATCCCCAATTCTTTAAGCCGAGATTCGATAGATTTACTCATATCTAACCCTCTTTCATGATTACTCAAAATATTCAGGATCCCCATTTTCAAATAATACATTTCCATCCTTATCTGTTGCTTTAATCGTGATGGGATCATGCAATTCGGATTGCCCTGTTATATACCATACCAAATTCTAATCCCATGATGATCTATGATGTTAGCAGATTTATTGCCTTCACTTACTATGATCACTTGAGTTATTTTGGAATCTACAACAGCACCATATAGTATTTTCACTTCTCCTTCTGAACCACCATCTCTCGACCATGTAAGAGCATTGTCAGATAACAATTCTGTATAACCACCCGAACGCACCCATTTTACGTCAACCCTCTGATCTTCAAATATTCCATAACCTAATTTTTGGTTTTGTGTACGATACAATGAGATTATCTCATCGCCTGTATTTGCTATACCTTAAGTCTTTTCCTTATCATTCTGATCTGGCCTCTATGATTGATCTCATCTTCAAACACGTGAAACCACATGAAATAATAATTTGCTTGTTTGTGGGCCCAAAACTCTTCTTCTGTATATAACCAATCATCATTAACGGTTTTAAATAATTCATAAGTTCGGTTTCTCACCGCATTCAATTGTTCTATATAATAGTCTAATTCATTCCCCTTAATCTTTTCTCTTCCTTCTTGCCCAAGACTCAAAGCAGCACCCCAGACTGACATCTCTTCCTCATTTAACTCTCTTTTCTCAAACGTCCCCACCTGGTATGCGTATTCTACTGCTGCAAAATGTAATAATAGAGCTCCAATTGAATTGCTATCCTGGTCTAATAAATAATCCAATTGTTCTACGGATAAATCCTTTACACTTTCTAATGTGGTAAATCTGGCATAGTTCATCATTGATAATAAACGACTAATTTGAGGTGAATGACCTGGGATGTCGGTAATAAGAAAAATCTGATTCATGTCTATCATTGGGATAACCTCCATGTTCATTTAGTTAGTTACGTTAAACCAGAAGATTTTATAGTTGAAAGAAAGGGTCATTCCTACACTCTTCGCCAACTGAATCGAACCTGTATTCTCAGGAGTACAATCCCAGTAAGGATCTAATCCTTGGAGCTTACACTCTTCTACAAATGCGTGAGCTACAGCTGCACCATAATGCCTTTTTCTATACTCTTCTAGTGTTTCTATATCAATTGCATGCATCTTGTCATCAACAAAAGCAGAAAAACATAAACTCACTACCTGATTGTTATGCACGCCAATATATCCAAAACCATGTTGTAAAAATTCATCTACGGAATCCCAAAACCGAGTAATCTTTTGCTCTAAAAATGATTGATTTTCAAATCTGCTGGACCCGAGCAATGCTCCATCTAATCTGTGAATCATCACATACTCCCCGTGGTTACTACATGGTGCTGTGTCTGTGCTGAGTTTAAACACATGCTGATTGTCATTTGATAGGTTTCTTTTATTAAAAATCGTTTGTACCGTTTCTGCCCAGCGATCATTTTCTACACTAATTTCGACCAGCTCAATATTACATTTTTTAAGTTTAGGTTCAATAGAATGGGTCATATAGGTTTCCAATCCTGATAGAAAGGATTCACTCTGCGGATCTCCAGCAACATGAAACCCTGCTTGACCTTGAATCCAAATCAATACCGCTGTTATGTCTGTCTCATGATCTACATAAACAGAACCAGGATTTGTCCCTCTTACCACTGCTCTTGCCTCAATATTTCTACACTGATCTGTAATATGTCTGACCTTATAAAAGTCTTGTTTGGTAAGCTCTGTTATCATAATTACACCCTCCTGAATTGAGTGTGTCATGCGAATCATTTACGTTATGTTCTTATTTAGAAAAACTAATCTATCTATCTCAGTGAAACCATTTTTCTTATAAAATGCCTCTGCAGGAATATCCCGATCGGTTAATAAAGTGATGTTACTTATTCCATGTGAATCAAGTTCATTTACTAAAAACGCCATCAGCTATAGGATTTAGCCCCCTTGGATCGTGAAGGTTTGGGATATGACTTTATGGCTTCCGGAAATCCCCTCTATTTCAATACTATCTTCTTCCTCGGAATAATGAATTCCATTTACTTCATAGTATTTCTTCCAGAATCGAACGGCCGCCTGATTACCAGATAATTGTTCAACTTTAAATTTCCCTTGGAATTGTTCTAGCACCCAATGAACCGCTTCTGCTGCTAGTTTCATTCCCCGATATTTTTTAATAATGAACAGCTCCTGTATGGCATAATCGATCCCTTCTGGTACATAAGGAGGCGAGCATACTAATATAAATCCTATTATTTTCCCTTCATAACTAATGAAATAAGGATGTAATTCCTTTTTTTCTAGATATAAATAGGTGTTTGTTGGATCAAAAGTGCCTTCTTCTGTTATATCTTCGCCAGTAAATTCGGATAGGTCATACAAATATAAGTTATATAAGTTCAAAAACGTTTCCTTTTGTTCTTTCAATATTCTAGTAATGTGAGTATTCATTTCTTCCCTCCATTAATCAAACATCACTTCACTAGTAACGTTTAGACCTTTATCGAACATGATCTGCACTTGTTCACATGTATTTCTCTCCTCTGAGAGCTGTGGTAGATTGGCACGATCAAAGAACTGAACTTCACTCGTTTCCATTCCTTCCTCCGCACTACCCCCGATGATCTCGCACAAAATAAAAATCTTGTACACATGGTACGGCGAAGGTAAATGATGATGCTTATTTTTATCCAACACGGCAAGTAGACGCTTAGGAGCCACATCGAATCCGGATTCTTCTTTTACTTCTTTCACTACAATTTCACGTGGAGATAAACCGACATCCGCCCATCCCCCAGGAAGTGCCCATGCGCCATCTGCTTTTTCCTTCACCAACAGTATTTTATTGTCCTGAAAAATAACACCTCTTATATCTACTTTTGGAGTCGCATATCCGGTTTCCTTCGCAAACAAATCTACAATTCGATTAGAATCGACTTCCGTATACGTGTTCAGTATTTCGATACTTAGACTTCTCAATTGTTCGTATCTCTCGATGTCATAAATATCTTTGCAGTATGCTAATCCATTCTGACTGATAGCCTGCATCTGTTTTGCCCATGTCAGCCATTTCACTTCTTCCATGACCCTCACTCCTTATTCGTATCGATATCAGATCACATAATGGTGTAACTCTGTGGAATTCTCGATTTCTTCTAACATGTAATTTCTTCTCACCCTATGTCCGCGACCATCGTTATGGATGTATCCACCATACCAACTTCCTGAAACCCGAATCGTTGATATAATGTCACTGCTGGCAAATTATTCGGATCTACACTTAGAGACACTCTCTTGATTCCGATCCTTTTCATCTCTTCGAATAATCTTGTTAGCAGGGCTGTTCCCATTCCTTGCCCTCTATATCCTTTTACTAATGCCATTCCCAGTTCCGGTACATCGTCACTTAGGTAACCAAACCCTTTGTTATTTTCATTAAAGTAACGAATGGTTACCGACCCTAAAGACTGCCCTGTGTTGCCAACGGCAATATAGCCTAAATCTCCATCTCTCCCCCAATTCTCTACATACTTCGATAGGAACGATTCTTTTATAACCTCTCTGCTAAAAGGTTCTTCACCTTCTCGGACATATAAAGATTCATATAACATATCCCATAAAAAGGGTTCATCTTGTTCTGTTATAGGTTTGATTGTATATAGACTCATTAAATCCGCCCCTTTGTCTCACTTCAGAGTACGTAACGATCTTTCCAAGTTCAATTTATAAAACGCCTCAGCTCTAGATATGCTTTATATCCTAGACTGGGCGTTTTAAATTATTACCATAATTATACATATTTATTTTGAGTAACGATAGACTTAAATCGTTTTATCCCAATTCGGAAATCGGTATTGTAGGCTGAGGTCACTTTGAAAGGGTGAGGATTCTATTCAGTAAATTCAATGAGAAATGGATGCGTCTTATTGTCTAATGCCTTGTGGATTCTTTCTTTGAGATTCCCCGAAGTAACGATGAACTTCATTTGAGTAACCTCCTCAGACATCTGTTTTATTCACTAATTCTTTTATTTCTTTCATTTCTTTCATCAGTGAACTGAGTCCCTCATTAACTCTCTCATCATTTTCTATTTTTCTTTTCAGCTTTACTTCAATAGATATTAGAGTAATCGTAATAATAAATAGGAATAGGACGATAAGGACCACGCCCACAATCTATCCCCCCTTTCATCTCAGTTTCTTCGTTAAATAAAGTGCCACATCATCATCAATGGTTACCTGATCTCCATTTGTTATATATCTTTCGCCGTTATGAATTCCCTTGCCATCAGGGACGTATCCACGATTTGCATACAATATTTGGGCGTTCCCATAATCCGTAAATAATCCAACTCCGATACCGGCAACATCAGAGCGTTCTTTAATAAGTTCCTCCGCTTTATCCATTAATTTCGAGCCAATCCCTTGACGACGAAACTTGATTAACACGTTAAAATCATTAATTTCAGGAATCCCTTGTTCTTTAAAAGAAGGGTAATATGAATCCCATAGAACATTGACATATCCAGCAAAAGCACCATCAACTTCAGCAATGATCGATATCCGATCCCCGTTTCTCTGTTCATCCAAATATCGAACATATAGTTCAACTGGTTTTTGCCACCCTTGTTCTTTAAACGACTTCGAAATAACTTCAGCATCTCTTTCATTCAGCTCTCTCAAAATAATACCCATCGCATGAATCTCCTACTTTCACAAAGTTTGATTTACTAATTTAGTTCCTTACTATACTGTGTTTAGTAAATTTCATCTCTTCAATCATACTTAATTCGGTTTTCAAACACTCCGGATAAATTTGCATGTCTTTCAACTCTTCGAATGCAAACCACTTAAAAATCAATCTCCCGTTGTCCTCTATGCCTTTAAACTCACCTTTTTGATTAACAATCTCTTGGCCTTCGGGTAATCTAATAACATAGTAAAATCCGATCTCATGATACTTCTTTCCACTATAATCAAAAAAATCCTCGTTAACATAAACGAGTTTATTAATCTCTATACGCACACCGAGCTCCTCATAGAACTCCCTGATTAAGGTATCTTCTGTAGCTTCGTTGAATTCCACTCTACCACCCGGTAAATTCCAGAAATCATCATCAGCAGTGGTATGTAAAAGAACCCTTCCCCTATCTACGGCAATTCCCGCCACTCTAAAATTAAACTTGATGTCATTCTTCTCAAAAGTAATATTGTTATTTTCGTAATTCATTGTTTCTCCTCCTTATATAGTGAAGTTGGTTGTAATTTATAATGGGACAAAAACCCACCTCAGATAAACTTGGGTGGGTTTTTGTTATTTCATTTTTCCAATTCTTTGGAAGAAAGGAGGATGACAATCCGAGATTTAATCTTAGTTACATTTTACCTTTATTTACAACTATGTACAATTGAATTTTCGTTTTGTTTCAGCGACTACTCTTTGTATTCTCCGGAAATCGCTTACACTAAAGTCTAATTCTATAACTGATACACCCAAATATAGATTGTCATTAAGCCAACTAGCAACATACAAAAATTCACGCTCACAAATAAACAACGAAGCCATACCGGTTGATGAAGTTGATATAGTGCCTTAGGTTTTCCCTTGCCTTCAATCAAAAACATGATAAGTAACGTATGAATCACCCAATGACCCACAACCTCAGTAAAACCAAACACTGACGTGGTAAGCATAAATATTCCCGTTAGTATAAGCGCTGTAAATCTGTTCATAAACCCCAGGATAAGTACCCAGCCTAAAGCAAGTTCAATAAAAGCAGATATCAATACAAACTCGTCTACGGAAAATCCGAATGTGGGAAGGTTATACTCATAAATAAGTGACTCGGAAAGCCATGGCATCACCATCTTTTCCATAGAAAGCCAAGCTAGTGATATACCTGTAATGGTGTACAGCGCAGTCAATGCCGATGACCTTAATCGTGTGTTTACGACCAGTAAATAGTATACAATCCCCAAGTAGAAACAGTAGTCGAGTGAATGAAATAAACCGTATTGAAACACAGCATGTATATACAAAATAGCAATGGCTAATCCACTTAGAGGAAGGAGTCGTTTGTGTAATAAGCTTAAGATCGCGATGATGAGAATTCCGTACAACCACCAAGAATCTAGGGCAAATGTAGGTGCTAAATACGAACCTGTGCAAAGTTGTAGCAACAAACCGGTTCCAATACCGATGCGAAAGATCGTCAATTGATAGCAGCTAAAGCGATTTAAGAAAATCAAAATTTTGCTCACCCATCTGTTTCGTTCGATTTGTTTGTTGATGATTGTAGCTGACAGCAGAACTAGTAAGGTGACTCCAAGCCACAACAAAAAACTAGGCGTAATGATGATTTTGATGGGATGTGACTTCCAGTTGCTATCATGTAAAAACCATTTAACATGTGCATATAAACGACCTGATATTGAATAGGAAAGCATTGTCATGTGAAACTCCTTTTACGAAATGGATTGAAATCACATAGAAGGACTTAACGAGGCGGAAGGTAAATACATCTTTAACACGTTGTTATCTGAACTAAGTGTTTTTAAATACTGATCATCCCAAGATGATTACTGAAAAATAAACGCAAATTATTTCCATTTATTTTCCATTTTCTTATTGTAAAACATTATAACGTTATTTCCTATTAGATTTTCGTATTTCTCTATAAATTGCTTCAAAAGTCATATGTATAATGAGTCGCACTGCCTAACTCTAATGCGGTAAGGCAGTGCAGATGTGTATGGTTTTAATATTAACTCATCCGATTTCAGCCACCTAGTACACTTTCTAAATCTTGTATGAACTGATTCGTTGAACAGACTTTGACTCCAATGTTTTTGATCTCATCAATTCCTTTACTGTAAACCCCTGAAATAGCGTCTTCTACCATGACCACTTTAAAATCTCGCTCACTCGCTTCGTAAACGCTTGTTCTTGGACAATTCGGGAAATTGCACCCAGTGAAAATCAAGGTGTCTATATCCTTCTCTCTTAAAAATGTTTCTAGATTTGTTTTGTAAAACGCTCCCCATCTAGGTTTATATAAAGCCCATTCAGAACTCCCAATCGGTTGTATTGATCCTTGTAATAAATCTTCATAGTCTAATTCTTTCGCATTCGTTGGTTTAATTGCACTCACAAGATCCGCTCCTATTGATCCTGGACTAACAATTCCCACTCCAGATTCAATCACTTCTTTTCGGCACAAGTCTACATTCGATCCATCTTCTTTATAGATACGAATCACGTGAATAATTGGAATATGAATATTTCTACATACCTCCAAGATACTCTTCATCCGAGGAATTACCTCATTCGTTCCTTTGATTTCTGCTACAGCACCAGGCAAACTAAAGTCATTTTGTGTATCTATTGTGATGACAGCACACTTGGTGAGATTAGGTTTTGTATACTTATTCATTAATAAACCACCTTTATCAAATCTTCTCTCGCTTTAATTAGCCATGGATGAACAAGTTTTAATTTATCTCGTTGTTCCCAAATGTAATTGAGATATATTAGAATTGCTTTGTCTATTTCTAAATTATTGACTCTCTCCCTCATTTCGATTAAATGGGGATGTTCTCCCGGTAGCTTCCAAGAAATTTTATCTGCTACGAACAATATCTTTGCCGTCATACTTGCTTGGGCTCTATAAGTTGTATGGCTTTCAATAGCTAGTAAAATTTCTCTATCCGAGATCCCGAAAATATCTTTGGCCATAAACATGGAAAGCTTTTGATGCACACTTCTATTGTACTTATTCTCTTCTTCAAGAATCTCAATAGACAATTCCTTAGCCACATCAAGCATCGTTGATACTGGAATTACGTTACTTATATCATGTAACAGAGAAGCACTGATTACTTGATTCGGATCGATTGTAAATAGATCTGCAATTCTATGAGCTTCTGCAGTAACATCCAGCGTATGTTCCAACGTTCTCAGATCCTCATTTATAGTAAAAAATAGTGAGATGTCTCTTTTCAAATCCCCAGATAAGCTAAAACCATTCGTATATTGATCGAATTGTTTGTTCATGTTCTGTCCTGCCCCTCGTATTTTATTTTCTGTGAATGTTTCCACATCTACAACATGACCCCACCACAGTGGCAGGGTCATTGTAACGCTATTTACTTGAATGAGTAGAGTACGTATGGAAGAGCTTTAACGATGATTCCGGAACATATAATTAACGGATAAAAGTACCTTTCTTAAACCAAACATAACAAAATAGATAATTGCTACATTAAAAGCATAATACATTAAACCCCTTGAAGAAACCATCTTATCCCGTCCGCCTCATCATGATACTGTGTATAAAATCTAAAGGGGAAACCATATGCTGTTCTGGAAGCACCGTCAGTAGAAAACGTCCCTGGAACAAAAAGGATAGAAAGTAAAGCGAGCCAGATCGATAGACGTAAAATAAATACATGTATCCTCATTTATTTCTTCCCTCCTCATAACGACAATTCTGGTACTTCGATATATTCGGACACTCTTGATTTTAATATTTCTATTAACTCTTCATCCATAAATCGATAATCATCTGGGATATCAAGGCAGATTACTCTTTTGTTCATTAGATTGTATGAAAATTTATTTTTCAGCCTTCTTACATGTTTCTTCTCCATTGCAAAAATAAGATCAGACCAACCAATGAGTCCTTCTGTAACTTTAATTCTTGCTCCTTCTTCAGTTCCTGCTGATCTAACGTCATATCCATTGTATCGTTCAAAAACTTTTTCAGCTGTTAAACTACGCCATTTATTACGGCTGCAGATAAAGAGTAATTTAATATCTTGTCACCTGTTTCCTTATTTTTGTTTTCCGTTAACCCGAAGCATATTCCCGCTCGATCTACGATATAATGCCTTCGTCCATTCCGATCTCTTCTTCTTTTTTGTTTTGACTACTCATCTCAAATGCAATTACACGTCCCATATGTAACACCTCATTTTTTCTAATGATTGTTAATTCTATTTACATTGCTTCTTCATTATTGCATAAACATCCTCTAGTCGAATCATCAAAATAGGTAAACTTCTTATTAAGTTGGTTCTATAAAATAAACAAAACCGCCTCCCCTAATGGAAGACGGTTTGTTATTAGCACCTATGAAGATGTAATTAATTTATCTCAATTAAACAACGCCTTGAGCGAGCATAGCGTCTGCTACCTTAATGAAACCTGCGATATTCGCTCCAGCCACAAGGTTGCCTGTGCAGCCGTACTCATCTGCTGCCTGAACGCAGCTAGTATAAATGTTCTGCATGATCTCATGCAGTTTAGCATCCACTTCTTCAAATGACCAGGACAACCGCATGCTGTTCTGTGACATTTCAAGTGCGGATACGGCTACTCCGCCAGCGTTAGCCGCTTTAGCCGGTCCGAACAGAACGTCCTGCTCAAGGAAAAGTTCAATTGCTGCCAGTGTTGAAGGCATGTTAGCTCCTTCACCAATCGCTTTTACTCCACCTTTAATCAGCATTGCAGCGGAATGCTCATCAATTTCATTTTGCGTTGCACAAGGAAGTGCGATATCACAAGCAATGGACCAAATTCCTTCACAACCTTCTGTATAAACGGCTTGAGGATGCTCTTTAACGTATTCACTGATACGTAGACGCTCCACTTCTTTCAAGCGTTTCACGGTCTCCAAATTAATACCTTCTGGATCATAGATGTATCCGCCCGAATCACTGCATGCAACAACTTTTGCCCCAAGTTCTTGTGCTTTTTGAATAGCATAAATGGATACATTACCAGAGCCGGATACAACAACTGTACTGTCCTTGAAGCTCAGTCCTTTAGATTTCAACATCTCATTTACAAAATAAACACAACCGAATCCAGTAGCTTCCTTACGCGCTAAGCTACCTCCATACTGCAGACCTTTACCAGTTAATACGCCGGATTCATGACTGCTGCGAATGCGTTTATATTGCCCAAACATATAACCAATTTCTCTTGCTCCTACACCAATATCTCCTGCTGGAACATCGGAATCTGAACCAATATATTTATAGAGTTCTGTCATGAAGCTCTGTGTAAAACGCATAACTTCAAGATCAGATTTTCCTTTTGGATCAAAGTCAGAACCGCCTTTACCGCCGCCGATAGGCAGACCAGTCAAAGCATTTTTGAAGATTTGTTCGAAGCCGAGGAACTTAATGATCCCGGAATAAACGGAAGGATGAAAACGAAGACCACCTTTGTACGGACCAAGTGCACTGTTGAACTGAACGCGGAACCCACGGTTAACTTGCACCTTGCCTTGATCATCAACCCAAGGTACACGGAAAGTGATAATACGTTCTGGTTCAACAAGCTGTTCAAGTAAGCTGTTTTCCCGATATTTAGGATGAGCTGCAATAACAGGAACAAGGGAATCAAGAAATTCTTTTACAGCTTGATGAAATTCAAACTCCTGTGGATTTCTAGCAACAACGGATTCATAAACCGAATGAACATATTCTGTGGCAGTTAGCTGATCAAGCGCTGTAGTATCTGTAGTTAGTATGGACACTTTTTCAATGCACTCCTTTATTGTGTTAAAGTATGGACTGGTCTATTTGCATAAATCGCATAAAAGTTTGTAGTTAAATATACAGGAAACTAAATAAAAAAACGAGATGCTAACCTATAAAATCTTTTTTATGATGCTATTAAAATGTTCTATGGATCTATCACTGGATGTAAAGGATTATTTTTTAATAAATTGTTATCTATTCATAAAAAGGGTATGAATTCCACTATTTTAATCTATCATTTGCATAAATAGCCGCACCGATCATTCCTGCTCTTCCGCCTAACTGGGCTTCCTGAATCTTACAGGCCTCATTAGATAGCTTTAAAGCATGTTTCGCTGTGGTTTCTCGGACTATATGTAGTAATCGATCTCCGGCGGCAGACATGCCACCCCCTACAATAATTATTTCAGGATTAAATAAGTTGATTACATTGGATAGACCAAACCCTAGAATTCGCCCCGTTTCATGCATAACTTCAATCGCTACTTTATCTCCTAGATCGTAGGCATCAGAAATCATTTTAGCGGTCATTCGACTTGGATCTTGCCCAGTCCATTCTTGAATGATACTTTTTTGACCCGTACTGAGTTTTTCAATCAGCGTGTTCACCATACCTACAGCAGAGACATATCTCCCTAAGCAGCCGGAGCTACCACATTTACAAGGACGCCCTTCTCTATACATATTCATGTGCCCCACTTCCCCCGCACTTGAGGTCTTCCCATACATAACCTTCCCATTACTGATGATTCCGGACCCAAGACCTGTTCCTAACGTTATTAATACTAGATTGTCGTAACCAATTCCTGACCCATGTCGCCATTCCCCATAGAGATTTACACGTACATCATTATCTATAAAAGTAGGGAATTCAAAAAAACGATTCATAATATTGACGACGTGGATGTTTTCCCAGTCAGGAAAATTAGGAGAAAAGATGGAAAGTCCTTCATCTGGATCAAGAAGACCCGGAATGCCCATCCCCATACATTTGATGTCAGCCAGAGATAAATGAGAGGTTGCTATTAGCTCCGTAATTATGTCTTTCATTTTATTCATTACATGGTTTGGACCCTTGACTGCTTCCGTGGGCACACTTGTTTCCGCCACCGTCTTATACTCATTATTAAATATAGCCGCTTTGATGTTAGTACCGCCTAGATCAATGCCTATCGTAAATTCGCTCATATAAAATCTCCTATTTCTTATTCTGAAACACTTGAATAGGTCCCTGCCACTTCTCATTGTTAACTATTGTCTCCGAGTATTCTCCGGCAGTGTAATCATGAATAACCTTATTCCAAAATTTATTTGCAGGTAGATTTTTTGTTGTTTGCCGCACTTCCCAAGTTCCTTTAAATTTATTAAAAATGGTGTGAGCTGCTTGTTTGCCATAGCCTTTATTTCTAAATTTACGCATAATAAAAAAATCACTTATTACATTCGTCTCTTTCGCGGTGCTCACTTTCACAAAATCCCTTGGAACATTGGATATAACTAGCGCAAAACCTGCTATTTCACCACCAACTTTCAAGAAGTAAGGGTGTCGATAATGGTCAGTCCATTGATGATCTAAATATTTGTAAAGATAAACACCATGATCGTTCAATACATGTTCATCAAACTCACTTGAGTCATATCTATAGAACTGTATTAGATTATTAAGAATGACCTTATCTTCATAAGGGATTTCAATGATTTCAAGCATCCTTATCTCTCCTTGTCCATGTTGGGAAAACCAACGCTATACCTACAAATGATTTGTTAGATTCATTTCAGTAATTTCCCATTTATTCGACGTCTTCTCAACCGTATGTACACTTGTATTATCGATCGGAAAGAAAGAGCATTTATTGGTCCATTCCTGACCGTTTAAAAGATAGTACAAGACATTAATGACACCGCCATGTGTTACTACTAACACATTTGTCTCTATTTCTTGGCTTTCAAGCTGAATACATAAATTCTCAAACGCTTTTCTAACTCTGTTATGAAAATGGATTGGAGTTTCGCCTCCTGGAAAAGGAGTATCCATGTGAAGAGTATTAAAGTAAACACCCGGGTACTTTTCTTCGGCTTCTTTATTTGGCATCCCAGCTAGGATCCCGTTATTCATTTCTCTCCACTCTTCTGTGTACAGGGCCTCTAGTTTGAGAACTTGTTCAATTTCTCTTGTCGTTTCCACAGCACGTGCAAGATTGCTGCTCAGAATGGTATGAATGCCATATTGCTCAGGATGATGATATAAATACTTAGCAAGTTTCCTCGATTGAAGAATGCCTTGATCAATGAGTCCCCTGCCACTCCATCCTCCACGGAATCCCTCTTCATCTTCGCCGTGTCTAACGAAAAATATCTTCATTGCAATATTCCCTCCTGTAACCTCACAATAATTTAAATTATTGTCACTCTATATAAGTAATTAATTGGAAAACATACAATAGTTTACAATGCATTTAGTAAATATGGAAGCGACAACATTATATTAATGAAAATAAAAACGACAGTCCCAAGGCATTATAATTTCCTCCTAAGTAGGGACAAAAAGAAAGAACAGCATCCAAAAACCGATACTGTTCCTTTTAAAAATTTTCCTTTGAGACTAGTTGTTTGCCAAAAAGGCATCCAACTGTTTTTGCTTCTCTGCGATGATTTTATCGATACCCGCTGCTTTCAATTTTTCTGCATATTTCGGAATCATTTCATCTGGATTTACCGCACCGGAAGTAAGTGCCGGTTTAAACTGTTTGTTGACGTTATTGACCGCGGCAATCTCATTTTTGACAGACTGACTGTTAAATGTGAATCCGAGCGCCGGTGACTTTACACCTCTGGCATTGAAATCTTTAAACTTCTCCCATTTCTCAGGATCTTCATTATCCCAGAGATAGTTGAGGAACTGATTGCCAAGTTGCCACTGAGCCCCCGGATTATAGGTCCGGTTGTTCGGGTCCGTACCTTCAGGCAGGCTGATGATATTTTCGCTGCCTTCTTTTTTCACATAGTGTTCGCCTTCAATACCGAAGTTGAGCAAATTGTTCACATAAGGATCGGAGTGAAGCAGGTTAATCACTTCCATCGCCTTGGCTGGATTTTCAGATGTACGGGACAGAGCCAGCATCGCTCCGGAGGCATCCCCTGTCGTAATCGTTGGCTCCGTAAGTTCAATCTGAGTCAATGGGAATCCAACATAGCTCTCTTCTTCCTTGTCTTTCCCAGGTTTCATTCCATCTGTCCACATAAAGACTTTTCCTGCTTTAGCCTGATCTTTCGGGAACACTGTAGATGTTGCAGAATCACTATTGATGTACCCCGCTTCGTACCACTTACGTGCAAGTGCCGCAGCTTCCTTGAATTCAGGAGTTTCCACCTCATTCAATACGGTAGTATCTGAGCCGATTTTTCGAATCACACCGGGTACGGAAGCATCACCAAGATAATCCCAATCCAAGTTATCCAGTAGTCCATTTCCTGTTGAATTGGACATATAAAACGGAGTTACACTTGGTTCGTTTTCCTTGATCGTTTTGAGAAGCGGCTCGAGATCCGCCCATTTCTTCACATTCGAAATATCTAGATTATACTTTTCAAGCAAATCTTTTCTTACCAGCACGCCGCGGGTTGCCGCCAGTTCCTTATTTGTCGGAACGCCGTAATTTTTTCCGTCTACCTTCGATCCTTCTAGGAATGCGGGATCAAGGTTCTTAATAATGTCCTGTCCATCTTCCTCCAGCAGATCGTTTAAAGGTAGAAAAGCACCTTTTGCCACGTTCACCGTATAATTTTGCCATGCTGCTGTAAAAATGATATCCGATTTCTCTCCCGACGATATCATGAGGTTCAACTTGTTGTCCCATTGTCCCCAATCAATCGCGTTAATTTTAAGCGTTGCTCCGATTTTGGGTTCAATGTATTTATTAATTTCGGCCTCTACTTTCGCTACGTCCTTCTGAGGTGTCCCTGGATAGAACAAAGATACTTCATAGGACTTTTCCGATTTAACTTCGGAATCCCCTCCCGTCTTCGTCTCACCGGTGGATGTAGTATTTCCGCTCCCCGAACATCCGCTTAAAGCCAGCACAATTGCGGTGATGGTTGCCAGAATAATCGGTCTTTTCCGTCTAACGAATCGTCCCCCATGAATCCAATTCATGACCTTGCCCTCCCTAATTTAAACTCAGTATTTTAAAACACATACATTTCTAGGCAGAATCAACTATTATCTTTTAGCCTTTAACCGCACCAACGGTCAACCCCTTGATGAAATAACGCTGGAAGAAAGGATACGCGAGCACAATCGGTCCGATACCCACAACGGCCATAGCCATCTGTAAGGTTTTGTTCGGCAAATCCAGCATGCCTCCCTGGGAAGAAATCTGCGAGGCGACATTGGAGTTGGAAGTAAGATACTGGATATCAAGCAAGGTTCGGTACATTAAATATTGAAGACTGATCGTTTTATTGTCAGAGATAAATATCATGCTTAGATACCAATCGTTCCAATAATTCAGCGTACTGAACAAGGCAACGGTAGCAAGTACCGGCAGGGATAAGGGGAGAACAATCCGTACAAAGGTACGAAATTCACCTGCGCCGTCCACTCGTGCCGACTCAAGAATAGACATTGGGATCGAATTCGCAAAAAAGGTTCGCATGACTAGGACAAAAAACGGTGACATCAACATCGGCATAATCAGAACCCAGATGGAGTTTTTCAAATCGAGTAAATTGACATAGACGAGGTACCAAGGTACCAATCCGCCGTTAAACAACATCGTGAAGAAAATAAAGAAAGCGAAAAATTCCCGATACGGTAAATCACGTCTGGACAACGGGTAAGCATAACAGGCGGTCAGCGCTACACTGATCAATGTGCCCACCACGGTAACAAAAATCGAAACCCCGTAAGAACGAATGATCTGATTCATATCTTTGAACAAAAAGTCATAAGCACTTACACTAAATTTCTCCGGTATAAATCTATATCCATTCGCAATCACCGTCGTTTCATCGGATAACGAGATGGAGAGTACAAGAATGAGTGGCAAGATGCACAAAGCCGCGTAAAAGATGAAAAAAGCGTGAATGACAATTCCTGATCGCTTAGAGACATGAAGCGGATTACTGGAACCCATATGCAAAAAACTCTCCTCCTTTTAAAATAGTGCGTTATCCTTGTTAACACGGCGAACGATGGAATTAGACAACAGTACGAGTATAAATCCGACAACCGCCTGGTACAGACCAGCCGCCGAAGACATACCAATGTCACCGCCGATCAGGAACGTACGATAGACATAGGTATCAAGAACATTCGTCACCGGGAACAGAGCGCCGGATTCGAGCGGTACCTGATAGAACAACCCAAAGTCTGCATAAAAAATACGTCCGATCTGCAGCAATGTCATCACAATCATCAGCGGGTAAAGGAATGGAACCGTAATAAAGCGGACCTGACTCCACTTGCTCGCACCATCAAGGACGGCTGCCTCATAATACTCCTCACTGATCCCGATCACGGCAGCCAAATAAATGACTACATAATATCCGATATTCTTCCAGGTATTCACAAAGGGTAAAATATACGGCCAGTATTCCGGTTCGGAATACCAATCGACAGACTCCTTGCCAAGAAGCGGCAGAAAACTCGTGTTCATAAACCCGGAGTCTTTCCCCAGAAAAGCAAGCACTAGATAACTAATAACAATCATTGATAGAAAGTATGGTAACAGCATGACCGACTGATAAAACTTCGAAGTGAATCGCCCTTTCACCTCACTCAGTAAAATGGCAAGACCTATACCGAGCACGAGATTCAGCAAAATAAACACAACGTTGTACGCAAGGGTGTTGCGTGTAATTTCCCAAGCATCCGAAGTGCCGAACAGATATTTAAAGTTATCTAGTCCAGCCCAAGGACTTCCGAAAATCCCGTCGGTGTAATTGACATTTTTAAAGGCAATGATGACTCCAAACATCGGTAAATAGTTATTAATCAGCAGAAACACAACCCCTGGCAAAAACATCAAATACAGCACTTTGTATTTGCCCAGATTGTACAGCATGGTTTTCTTTTTCTTTATTGGTTTTGGCATTACTTTACACCTTTCCCCCTTCATATAGGTTCACTGTTCACCCTCCCCTTCAGTGGTAACTTCATTATAAAAATCGCAGCTAAGTTTAAATACCAAGTATCGTAACCTCTTACTGTGTCATTTGATGACATTCATCTGCTACAAAAAAAGAACGGACGCTCATAGCATCCGCTCTTCCTCTGTCTTATTCCCGATCTGCCTGCGGTACTGCTGGGGAGTAAGACCCGTATATTTCTTAAACATTTTCGTGAAATGGGTGTAATTAAAATATCCTACTTTGCTTGCTATATCCGTAACTGTGGCACTTGTGGTCAGCAGCAATTCCTGCGCTTTCTGGACTCTGGCATGAAGAATATAGCTACTTAAGGACATGTCCATTTCTTTCTTGAAGAATCTGGATAGATAGGCAGGATGAAATCCAATAAAGTCTGCTATTTCCTCTCTTCCCAGTTCGTATTCCAGCCTTGCATCAATGTATAGGCATACCTTCTTCACCGTCGAATGTGTATCCTCTCCTTCCGGATGGATCAGCAATCCCGAACGTGAAATGAGTTCATGCGCCCACTCGCGAAGCGCTGGAAAAGACCTTGTAACATCCGATTCCTGCGGTTCCTCGCCCAGATAAATACTATGCAGGGCAATTCCATTCTTATGAAGTAAAGGATATATAGAATGTAGCAGTGCGTGATAAAAAGATTGCAGCAGCTCCGCTGACGAAGGCTTCTGTTCCTGCATCCAATCGATGAGTTCATCCGCCCTTTGTAATACCTCTTTTATTTTCCCTGTTTCCATGAGCAGCGAAAATTCAGGTGCCCACGGCAGCGGAACAAGTTCAGGGACAGACTCGCTTTTCTCTTCGCTCGCCTGAATATAATAGACTCCATCCCTACCTGCCACATTGTGTCTGTGGACCTGCAATAACTTACGGTAAGCCTCCGGCATATTCTTCAGCGGAGTCCATTCCCCAATATAGCAGGACAATCGGCACGACAGATAAGCAGTACATCTGTCCATATAATCCTTGCAGGTGTCTTCCATTGTATCCGGAACTTGCGATGTCTGTATCTTATCCGAAGCATAGAGCAGAACCAGAACATACCCGCGCTGATCTGCCACAGCATCTCCGGCATTACCATCCAGAACAAATTCCTCCGCAGCATTACACAGCCCAAACTCCAGAATATCGAGATCTTTATCTGGGAACTTTCGAAGCCATTCTTCCACGCGAAATAAAATCGGCAGGATGAAAGTTCCTGGATCCAGATCCACATGATAGATCAACTTCAGTTCGTTAATTTTCGCTTCGCTGATCGGGTAACGGGAAGAGTATAGATCCTTCCAAAACCGTGCCAACCGTTTAGGTTTCCAGGAATGATCTTCTTTTATATAAACCTCGTACACTTCAGCTAATTTTCTGAATTCAAGATTCTGCATTCTTTTTTCCAGTGCTCGTTTGACCGTCTCCATTAAGCTCACTGAATTGATAGGTTTCAGCAAATAATCGAAGCTGTGCAGCTGAATTGCCTTTTGTGCATAGGAAAACTCGGCGTGACCCGTCAGAAAAATGGTTTCTACCTGAGCTGCATAATGCTGAACCCAGATCTGAAGAGATAACCCGTCTTCTTCCGGCATTTCAATATCGCAGATCATAATATCAACTTGTTCCTTCTCAAGCACACTCCGGGCTTCATCCGCTGACATCGCTGTATAAAGATGATCAATACCGATTTGTTTCCAATCCACTGCCAGCAGCATAGCTTCTACAGCATAATATTCATCATCCACGATGAGCAAGCTGTACATCCGTGATCTCCTCCCCAGGTATGTGGCACTTGTAGTTCATCGTTATTTGTACGGCTGCGCCGCCGTCTGATCCATTCTCAAAATGAAGCTCGGCACGCTTGTCTTTCATCTTCCGCAGCCGATGCTGTACATTCCAGATCCCGATACTTCTTCCCATCTTCTCCTCTGGGGTATATTCCCCATCCTGCAGCCGGGCAAGAACATCTTCGGAGAAACCCGGCCCATTATCCTGAATCCGGATCAGTAGCTTTTCCTCTTCAGGTAAATATGTGACCCCTATTGTGATCACCAGTGTGCCTCTCCCCTTCTTAAATCCGTAGAGCACACTGTTCTCAACAAAAGGCTGCAACGTTAAAGGAGGGAGAAGCAAATCTTCGCAACGCGGGTCCAACTCCAAATGATATTTCAACAAGTGTGGGAACCGTAGAGTTTGAATTTCGAGATAGTTTTCCACATGCTTTAATTCATCCTTGATTGGAATCACATTGCGGTCAGCTTGCATGCTGAACCGAAAATAACCACCGAGATGTTCCGCCATTTTTTGAACAAGATCATATTTGTGCAGGGCTGCTAGACTATGAATAATATGGAGCGAATTCAAATAAAAATGGGGGTTGATTTGCATTTGGAGCTGTTTCAGCTCCGCCTCCTGGACACGAAGTTGCTCTTCATACATACTTATTTTTAGATCCTGTACCTCAGTAGTCATCTGATTAAAGGTTTCGGTTACAAAAGTGAATTCTGGCGAAGAGGAAGGTGCCAGCTTCACATTCAGTTCCCCTCGGCTGACCTTTTTCATCCCTCGAATCAGTGTATTCATCGGTTTGAACAGAACTTGTCTTAGAAAAAAGAGAACGAGTATGAGCAGAATGGATGCAGCTAAGGGCAGCAGTTGAATAATTCGCTGAAACACAGGCAAGTTGCGCATAATGCTAGACTCAGGTAGCATGACAACATAATTGATGAACGCCTCATGAGCAGGCACCCCGATCATCAGATAACGATCCTTGTCTCCACCTTGACCAACCACCTGATATAACGAAGTTAGGGCTGACTTATGCTCAGAAGCCAAACTTACCACCTCATCAGGCATTTCTGTGCTAGATAAAGGCGTACCCTGATTAGATAGAATCACAGAGCCCCCGCCTTCTCCCCATTCCGTACTGTGTACCCGCTGATTGAGGCTTTCCATTGGAACCCAGGCCCCGGCAATAAACTGCTCATTGATCCTTACCGTTTTTACGAGATGATAATTGTCTTTGATCTGAACAATCTCCCACTTATAGGTAGGGATTCCTACGCTCATACGAGAAGCCTCTGGCATCATTTCCCCAATTGCCGTAATTTTTTCATCATATCCATTTTGGGTGGCCAGTACGGTATCGTGATGGAGGGTATCATATAGAAACAGACCATCCAGCAAATCGTAAAATCCCAAATCAGTTCTGAACTTATTCACAATCCGCTGCTTAGCGATGGTGTAGTCTCCGCTTCCGTACTCTAAAAAAAATAACGATATGATATCCGGGTCCTGTTCCCCTAGACTGTATAAATAACGATTCGTTTCCTTCAGTATTCGTTCATTTTCTTCCACATTCTTAATGACATAATTGCGATTCGTCAGGGATACCTGATCCCGAACCACATCCATGGCATAGACGTTGTTGAAGTAAAGAAACAATACAAGTGGCACCATAATCATGGAAAAGCCCGTAATGATTTTGAATCGTAAAGAAAACCTTGAACGATTTTTCATGGATCATCCCCACTATTTAACTGGTTATGAAAACGCTATCGAAAATTTGCACATGATCTCTAATTCGATGGAATTTTTTTGGTTCCTTCTTATTTAAGAACTCTGAGTTAGATACCTTCCATATGTTCTATAAATTCTTCATTCTTGAGTCTTAACGTTTTGTCATATGTTTCTACTTCGAATAAATCCCAAAATATTCGCCCCTCTTCAGATAGATCCTTCAAACAAAAATATATTTTTCCTTTCTCAATCAAAAAAACTTCTTGTTTATTAATACGTATCTTAATATCTTTAACTAATGAGCATTTCATCGTTTTTTCACTTATCAATCTTTGTTTACTCCTGTTTACGGTACCATTTTCTAAGCTGATTAATATGAGCTTGATGATAACGGCTATGGTCAGCCATATGCCATAAGCCCCAACGTATAGTAGCTTGTTTTTCATTTTCATGTCCAAATATAACAACTCTATCGAGATCAGCATCTGTTAATTGTGTACATAATTCTTTCAACATACTTAATACACCTTCATATGTAGACATAAGTGTGTTCAAAGACATCCCTTTGACCATCGGAAGCCTATTATTTTCATCTATCATGGGGCCATATTGCTCTTTTAATGACTGAGGAAGTGGAAGTCCCTTGATTCTATAAACCCAATTCAGATCAACATACATAACATGTTTTATTAACTGAGCGGTACTATTAAAATGGTGTTGAGGTCCCTTGTAATCGACTTCTTCTTGCGACATACCCTCAATGATTGCCTGTAGTCGTTGGCTATTCTCTTTTACAGCAGCATATAACATTCCCACGATTGGTGACATATCTATTTCACCTTGTAAATCGTAAAGCATTCTGAATCCTCCCCCCTTGTAATTAATGAATTCATGATTAATCTAAAAATTATGCAGATTGTTCGGTATGCATAAATCGGTATTGTATTAGTTGGTCGTCCACCCCTAAATATTGTTCACTTCCAACTCTACTTATTTCTTTGAATCCTATTTTCTCTAACATTTTTCTAGATCGAATATTTGATTCATGTGTTTCAGCGTAATAGATTGTAATCCCCAGCTTATTGGAACCGTACTCCATCATACATAAAGCAGACTGAATTCCTATACCCTTTCCCCATAATGCACTCTCACCGATCGCTATTCCTAACTTCGCAGTATTGTCTTTTCTTATTACCTTTTTATAGGGACAAGTCCGTTCGGTAGCTCTCTGTCATGAATCCAAGCATCAACTATCTTGTTAAATAACTCAGGCTCGGAAAGAGATGCTCCATGACCAACGTTAGGTATGATAATACCTTTACAATGTATAGTTTTGTCCATTAAGTCTAATACGGATTTCTTCATCATTTTTTTCTCTTGATCACCAACCGTAATTAAGATTTTTGATTTAGACCTACTGAAGTCTTTCGGTATACTAAAAGACATGTTTTCTTCTAGAATGTTAATAAGAGTGTTACGTTCCATATTATTTGTTTCTTTATAATACGTCTCAAACATTTGTTCACTAATGTATAACTGTTTTGCTTGAAGCTTCGAAAAGGTTCGATTTTTTGTTAGCCTATAAGTTAACCAGATAGTAGGTTTAATTATTTTATTAGCTAATGGAATAGGTCTAACAAGTGCACTATTTAATATTGCATAATCTACTATATCTGTGTTCATACTTAGTATTTTAATAGCTACTTGTGCACCTAAAGAAAATCCGATGAGAATAACTTTTTTACCTTGTGCCTTAGTTAGAATCAAACTTAATATTTCTTCAGCAGTATGATGAATAGAAAAGTCCGTGCTGGAACTTAAGCCATGTCCAGGTAGGTCTGGAACTAAACAATGGTAATCTTTAAAGTATTGAATTTGTTGTTCCCACATCCAACCACTTACTCCTCCCCCATGTAAGAAAACGATGAGAGAAGCTTCTGTATTTCCTGACTCTTTATAATATAACTTCAATGGAATTCACACCTTTACTTCTTCGCTTAGTGCTTCTTTATTAGGCTTCCTGCTAAAAATCAGACCCCCAGCATAAATTCGAAGTTAGCGAAGAACTCCTTTAATTACTTTGAAGTAAGTTGTAACTCTTCTTTATAACCATTCCATTCAACTTTTACATTGATTTTCGAATCTTTCGGCGGAAGAGCACCATTTCCCTATATTCTTGATTATATCGTACCATCTACTAATCTAACCCCCACATTCTTCAACGAATGTTCGTTGTTAGTTGATTTTTTATTTCTTAGAACTCTTTTCCAAATTGCTCTTCAAATAATGCTCTAATGAGCTCTGTAAATTCAGTGTTTGTCTTGTAATAAATTTCATTAATTTGATTTGGTATAAATCCTAACTTGATTTCGTCTCCTTCATAAAGACTTATTCCATAAACATAACCGACTCTTCCTTCTTGATTATCATCAGGTGTTAATTCTATATCCTTAATTTTACTAATCCATTGTTCTATTACTACTTGTTCTTCTATAACTTTCCTTTCCCCAGAAGATCCATCCAATAATTCAATTTTATCTATCTCTGAGATGTTTCCTGGATAGGCTTCAGACAATGAAATCTCATTCAAAAAAACGGGGTTTGGTTTATTCGCACAACCTGTTATTACGATCACTAGAAAAAATACAATCACTCGTTTCAAAAAATCACCTCCCGTTTCACTTTATGTTTCTTCTTCCCTTTATTTATACTGTAGAATTTGTATTGTAGGTTTGGTCATTAGTAGGAAAGTGTTTATTGCTTCATCTTCATCAAAAATAATCTTTAATGATTCTCTATCTTTGTATTTTTCAACTTTTAGCCCTTTTACGTTCTCGAATTTCAGTTCGTAAATGGTTCTAGTATTGATTCTTAAATTTATATAAATCGTGTGATATGCTGGTTCAATCCAGCATTCTATGGGTTCATAGCCTTCAATTCCTCTCGACTGATATTAATAAGATAATTGTTATGTTAGGCTTGGTACTTAAATCGTTGTCACACCACTTTTCACTTTGACTATTCTTTTTCTTCTATGACAATATCCCCTTCTCCTAAAGGTACTTCAAACCCTGTTAAGATTGAAGATAATAATAATTTTTTATTGTAAATACAGCGTTGGCATCAAATCGATGGGTCCGATTGCAAAGACGTTCATGAAAATTTTTGATGTTATTTTCTGAAATACGGTGAATTTCCATAAATTTCACTTACACGTTTGCTGTGACTGTGATATGATTTCCAAGGCCCTCAGAATGGTGAATTCATCTGATAGCCTTATCTACTTGCATAACTACTGGAGGAACTATGACAACACAATCAAAGCAATCGGTACAAATTATTACAGCTGATCCAAGCGGAATCGGCCTATTTGGTCTGGCTATAGTTACGCTTGTCGCATCTTCGCAGAAGCTTGGTCTCACAACAGGCCTTAGCTTCGTTATCCCTTGGGCTATTTTTCTTGGTGCACTAGCCCAGATTTTCGCAGCTATTCAAGATGCCAAGCATAATAATACATTTGGAATGACGGCCTTTGCTGCCTACGGCTTCTTCTGGCTTGCGGTCGCTACCAGCTGGTTAATGAAGCTGGGTGCCTTTGGTCCTCTTCTGTCCGCTGACATAGATGGAAAGCAGCTCGGCTTCGCCTTTTTAGGTTATTTGATATTCACGTTATTCATGACTATCGGTGCCATGGAAACGAACAAAGTACTGTTTATTATCTTTGTGTTAATTGATTTTCTTTTCTTAGGATTAACATTGGACGCTTTTGGAGTCGCACCGCATGTATTCCATACCATCGCAGCATATGCTGAAATGGGTATTGCTATCGTATCTCTATATGGTTGCGGCGCATCTGTTCTTAACGTTCATTTCGGACGCCGTTTCCTTCCTATTGGTGCGCCATTTGGTATCTTCAAGGACCATACGGACAAATAAATTTTCTGAATAATTTAAAATAAAGCCCTGATAGATCAAGCTTTTTGATCTCATCAGGGCTTTATTTTTATTTTGTCAGCGATTGCTTAACATGCTCCGGTACACGGTTAGACATACCAATATTATTCAAATCATAATTAAAAGTAACATTCGTTATTTTCATCTAATCACTTCCTTGTTCTTCATATTTCCGAGAATCTCATATTGAGCTGTGTTTTACACTAAAAAAGCCCCCGGTTTCCCGGAGGCTCATAAATACTATTTATTTTACCGCGATAACTTCAATCTCCACAAGTCCGTCCTTCGGCAGCTTCGCAACCTGAACGGCGCTACGTGCCGGATAAGGCTCAGCAAAGAAAGTGGCATATACTTCATTAACAGTCTGGAAATCGTTCATATCTTTTAGAAATACTGTCGTCTTCACTACATGCTCCATGCCATACCCTGCGGCTTCCAAAATCGCATTCACATTAGCTAGTGATTGCTTAGCTTGCTCCGATACAGAATCGGGAAATTCTCCTGCAGCATTCATTCCAAGTTGCCCGGAAGTAATAATCATATTACCAAATTGTACTGCTTGTGAATAAGGCCCTATAGCCCCCGGAGCGTTTGGAGTTGCGATTGTTTTTCTCTCTTGTTCTGTCATATACGTTCTCTCCCTTTATCCACGCATTGATGCGCATTATAATTATTATTTTCTCAATTGGGTGTACAGCACACCCATTTTATAATGATTCAGCTGCTTTTACATCATCATACTCCTTCAGCATTTCCTGTTGCTGCTCTGGAGTCAACTTAGTGATTCCAAAGCCTGTGAAGCCCCAGATTGTCGCGAAGATAATACCTGTCCAGCACAAGGTTGCCCAAGGTAGATATGAAAGAGTTGAGACCCCCAAGGTTCCAGCCATATAAGCCCCTGCCGCAGTCCATGGTAAAATAGGTTCAACAATGGATGCAGAGTCTTCAATCGTTCGGCCAAGGTTCTTCGGATGCAGACCTCGGCGGATATACGCCTCACGAAGCATTTCACCAGGCATTAGGATCGATACCTGCCCATTGCTTGTTACCCCAATCATGGTCAAACCGGTAGCAATTGTAGCCAAAATCAGCGATCCTGTTGAGCGCACATACTTCAGAATCTTATTTACGATTAATTCCAGAGATTTTGTCAGCGAAATCGTACCAGCAAACGTAATGGCACAGAAACAAATCAGCAATGTACCCATCATAGAGTTCATTCCACCGCGATTTAGAAGGCGAGGAATATCTGGAATCACTGCTGCCGCGTCAAAACCTTGAACGTTAACCATAGCCACATCAAAACCATTAATAACGGAAGTAATTACATCATGCAGTGTGAATCCTTGAAAAATCATACCATTAGCCATCGCTACAAAAGAGGAAAAGAGCATAACCGGGATGGTAGGCTTTTTGCGAATCGACCCATACAGAACAATTAATACCGGAAGAAGTAATAGCAAGTTCCAGTCAAACACCGTGCTGAGCGTGTCCATAATGGTGATAACCTTCTCAGGAATAGCCATACCGGCCCCATCGGTATTGAATCCGGTGATCAGGAAGATCGTTCCGGCGACGATAAATGAGGGTACTGTCGTATACAGCACATGACCAATATGTTCATACAGGTTAACTCCCGTTGACAGCGCTGCCAAATTCGTTGTATCTGATAATGGTGATAGCTTGTCGCCAAAATAGGCTCCCGCTACGATTGCACCGGCAACAGCGGCTAGGTTTGCATCAAGTCCAGCTCCTACCCCCATAAACGCTACCCCGATCGTACCTGCTGATCCCCAAGAAGTACCTGTACACAAAGAGACAATGGAAGTGACAATGAATGCTGTAATCAGCAAAAATTGCGGATTAATAATTTCAAGCCCGTAATAGATCATCATCGGAATCGTACCGCCGATCATCCAAGCGCCAATCATAAATCCGACCGTGATCAGGATCAAGATAGCTGGCATTGTCTTGGCAATCTTCTGCGCAATCGAACCCATAATGTCGTCATAGTTGTAACCCAGCTTTATGGCGATGATTCCGGCAACCACGGTGGACAAAATGATTAACGGTTCAGGTGGCAATTCGAATAGAACATATCCTAAACATAACAGCAGAATCATGGTAACAATCGGTAATAAAGCTAAAAACAGAGTAGGTTGCTTAACCGTCTTTTCCTTACTTGGCTTAGCCATTTAAGGTTCCCCCTATCGATGATGTAAGAAATTATCTGTTACTTAAAAGGGTAATTGCTCGCCATTCGCTCAAAAGCCTCTTGCAATAATGCCCTAGGAGCACCGAGATTCAGGCGAATAAATCCTTCACCGTCCGCGCCAAAGGACGAACCAAAGCTTACGCTAACCCGGCTTTTATTTTGAATCCATTCAATTAAATCGCTTTCATTTCTGCTTAGGGCTGTACAATCTACCCACAATAGATAGGTTCCTTCTGCTCTCACAATTTTCAGTTCAGGCATATGCTCAGCAAAAAAATCTTCCGTAAATGAAATATTGTCCGTAATATAAGTTCGAAGCTCCGTCAGCCAATCATCACACTCCGTATATGCAACCTCCAGAGCAGGGATGGCAAAAAAAGTAGGATTATGAATGCCAGCCTGTCGTAACCCATATTGGAATTGCTCCCTTAACTGCTTGTTTGGGATAACAATATTAGCGATTTCAAGACTTGCTAAGTTAAAGGTTTTGCCTGGCGAAGTGCAAATGATGGACCGCTCCGCGATCTGTTCTGACAATTTCGCGATAATGGTATGCTCATGTCCTTCGTGAATAAAATCGGCATGAATGTCATCTGATACGAGCAATGCATCATAACGAATGCAGAGGTCAGCTATACGTTCTAAATCCATCTTTGTCCATACACGCCCTGTCGGGTTATGCGGAGAGATTAACAGAACCATCTTAACCCCTGCCTTCATCTGGCGTTCCATATCATCAAAGTCGATTTCATATCGACCATCCCTAAGCAGCAACGGATTTTCTACGAGTTTTCTGTCATTGATTTCAACAGCATTAGCGATGGGTTGATAGGCCGGAGTATGCATTAAAATTCGGTCACCGGGTTCTGTAAATCTCTCGATTATAACCGATACTGCCTGTACAATCCGCGGGCAGAACACGATCCATTCTTGCGGTACATCCCATCCGTAAGCTTTATCAAGCCACTGCTGTACGACCTTATAATAAGGAGGGAACGGATCGGTATATCCGTAGATTCCGTGCCGTGCCATCTCGCTCACCTTATTTACGACTTGCGGGGGCGCTTGTATATCCATATCTGCAACAGAGAGAACGATCATATCATCCCCTAAGCTGTTTACAACCCCGTCCCACTTCGCGCTATTGGTGCCAATTCTACTAATCACTTGATCAAAGTTATAACTCATGGTCTCACCTTCTTGTTTTTCTATCTAGACCTCTACTTTATTATTTCAGCTTTTGTAAATAGCGGTAAACCGTAGGTTCCGATATCGATAAAGCAGTTGCTACCTGCGAGACGCCGCCTTTCAGCAAGAAAACTCCAAGCTCATTTAACTCGCGGACAACCTCAATCTTCTCCTGCGACGACAAACGTTCCGGCGGAATTTTTAATTTACCAATGACTGAAGATATCATATGCTGCAGCAAATCATCCGCATTCCCTTGCAGATACTCTGTTGTTTGCTTTTCTTCCTTCGACGTTTCAGCAGCAGGCATTACATATGGATTAGGTCCTCCCTGTAAAATATGTTGAACCCATTCAGCTGCTACTTCCATATGTGTAACGTCAATATTCAGACACAGCAGGCCAACCAGCTTATTCTGATCATTCTTTATATAGTAGGTAGACGAGCGAAAGCTCTGACCGAATTTGCCTGATGCTTTGTAGTTAGCAATATACTGTTCCTCATGATAAGCCTCGGATTTGAGAATTTTTAGGACAAGATCAGTGGATGCATCGCCTACTTCACGTCCACTAATATAACCGTTCTCAATAAAAACAATGGAATGCTCCGGATCACTGATATCATGCACGACGACTTCACATTTAGGTCCTATAATTGCCGCAATGAATGAAGCGATCGGAAAAAACCTCTCAAGATACTGCCGATTCTCACTCCCCATCAATTTGGACTCCTTTCTCTGTATTCAACAATATAATTTTTTATTGTATAAATAATAAATTATTATCTTGATAAAATAATATCACAACTGTAAAACGCTTTCAACTTTTTTTGTTGATGATCGTAATTTATAAAGAAAAAGCCTCCACGGTCACTTCTGTGACACGTGCAAGCTACTTACGAGAGTTATATACTAATCTTATATGATCTGTCTTCTTGATTTACTATCCTACCTGTTCATTATCTCTCAATGTAAAATATAGAAGATTGTCTTTCAAATCTTTCTCTTCATTAAATCCGATCTTCTTTAAAAGTTTCTGTGATGGGACATTTTTAATTTCAGTTATCGCTTCAATATAATGGAGTCTCATCGAATCAAATCCAATTCGTATCACCTTCAATAATGCCTCCTGCATTAGCCCCTTTCCCCAATACTGTGGCGACAAATCAAAACCTATTTCGGCTTTAGATTCTTGATTCTCTGTAGACCAGCAATGAAAACCGCATGTACCTATAAGTTCATTATTTTCTTTATTAAATAATCCGTACCTACAGCCAGAATCATTAATATGAAAAGCAATAATTTCCCTAACTTCCTCTATGTTTTTACATACATCGATATCCATGAATTCCGTTACTTCCGGATATGAAAAATGTCTATATACTGCTTCAATATCATCTAGAGTTAGTTCTCGTATGAATAGTCTTTCCGTTTCAATATTCGGGTATTGAATCATAAGTTGCCACCCCTACCCTCTTTTAGTTATGTCTGTTAGATTTTTGAGTTCATTAACCTCTCTGAAATCCACCTTCTGAGTGAATGACTTGTCCAGTTACCCACTCCGCTTCGTCACTTGCAAGAAAAGTAATGAATCGCGCTGCATCTTGAGGCAATCCTATTCTACCCTTTGGAGATTTAGTCAAAATGTAATCTTTTACGTCATCACTCATCCATCCCGTATCCGTTGGACCTGGATTCACGGCATTTACTGTAATTCCTTTCGAGGCTACTTCAGCCGACAACGTTAAAGTGAATGCATCAATAGCTCCTTTAGTAGCAGCATACGCTATATTACCAGCCATTGGCCCTAATGATTGACCAGAAGTTAAATTAATAATCCTTCCACCGCTGGAGTGGCTAAACCGACTAGCAAACTCTGCACTTAATAACATCGTTCCACGAATATTCACTTGGTAATGTTTATCAAGTACTTCAGCAGTTAATGTATCGTATCCTACGTCAACCGAATAGGTTGCATTGTTGATTAAAATTGATGGCTTCCCTAATTTTTCTTCAACTGCATCAAGTAACTTAGTAGGTGCTAATGTATCAGAAAGATCTAATTCAAACTTCTCACAACGTACACCGTATTCTATAATTTTATCTTGTAACAATTGAGGTTCATTGGAATTGATTCCCCAAGGCATCTCTCGGTCATAGCTAGTCCAATACGTAAAAAATACATCAATTCCTTGACTCGCCAATGCAGTACATATTGCTGCCCCAATGCCGCTAAGGCGAGAAGCACCCGTTACTATAGCTATTCTTCTTTTTGAAAATAAATCTTTTTCCTCCATGATTTATTCCTCCTTTTTATAAGTTTGGGTAATTATTTGTAACGTTTGGCATTCCTGACGTTCAGGCGACATAAGTGGTAGGGAACGGGTTAAAAGATTTAGACAGTTGAATGTATCCCCTGAGTTTTCTCCGAAGATTCCTGTTGGTGCCAAATGCACCTACGCGACATGTATTAATGTTCTGTTAAACGGAGGTACTGCCTTCTTCGAACACCAATCCCAATAGTCGTTTGTAATTTTCGTAATCTCTTCAAAGAATCGTCACAGAAACAAACTATATTAATAAATTCACCTTCTTGTTTTGCATCGGTAATTTCAAGTTCTAGGGCTGTTATTTTAGAGGTATCATAAGTAAAATAGTTAAACTCACTATCAATCATTTCTGCTAGATATTGAATATATACTGTATTGTTCCGTCATGAAGACTGCCAATAGCAGTTTTCATTTGAATGAGTATCATTTTTTTACTCCTTAGCTTCGCAGGACTTTCGTATACGATTCTAAAAAACTTTCGGGTCTTTCAGTTCCGACCATTGGATCTGGGGTTCCTCATCCCTATCTACCGTTATCGTCCCTATCATTACATGATCTAAATTTGGGTTCTCAAAATAGTGTTCTAACATAAAGCTAACAACTTTGGACAAACGAAGATTCTTAATCATCCCCTGACTTATCCAATGTAATTCTCCTTCATCTGAGCTAACAAAAGTAGTTCTCTTTAATTTACCGAAATAAACAAATTGTTGCCTAATCTCATCCTCTTTGACCCGCATCAGTATATACTTTAAATCAAGATTTTCTAAATCGTTCTCTTCAAATCCAGATTCTTCATATATTTCTCTCATACATGCTTTTTTAGGAAAATTCAGTTCTTCCGGTTCCATATGTCCACCAAGTCCTGACCAAAATTCAACATCCGTAATTCTACTAGAAGACTTCTTCATCATTAATATATCTTCGTTAAAAAACAGGAAAGCCGTTGCCATTTGTCTTACTTCCATTTGCATCATCCCCATTTTTATCTTGTCCACATTGTTTTAACCAATTTTCATTTCCTTCTTCAACATGCACAATAACTTCAAACTGGTGATTTCCTTTAAGAAAGTAAACTTGATCAGGATTGTTTTTTTGCAATTCGATCGCATATAAAATGGTCTCAGGAGAGAACTTTCCTCTGTCCAATAAATCACCGAGTTGCACTAATATCTGTTCATCTCGATTCCAATGTTCATTAATTAATTTAGTGAAAGTATGAAAACAACCATGCACATCTCCAACTACGAATAACTCCATTGTTTGACCCCCATAAAAAGTCTCGCACTAAAATAACCGAATTAATTCTTCTCATATAAATTAGCACTCCACCCCTCACCATTCATTCTTCTAACATATTCAAATCCAATTTCCTGATAATACCGATTTAATCTTACATTATCCGCCATACAATCAAGTCTAATGAGGGTCTTCCCTTTTTGTTTGATCTGTACTTCTGCGGACTTTAATAGATATTTACCTATTCCTTTTGCTTGAAAATCTCTATTTACTGCAAATCTATGAATGTATCCAGAATCTTTGTTATCAAGTTCTTGCCATATGAAAGGATCGGACCACGTTAATATATATGTACCTACAATTTCATTATTTATTTCAGCCAGATATACATCAGATCCATTGGTCATAAACTCAATGACTTGATCTATATGAAAATTCTCTGGGCGCCATTGAAAAATCCCTTTAGAGTTGAGCCATATGGCCGACTTTTGCCAAAGGCTTAACACAATTGGAGCTTCTTCTAAGGATGCGGATCGAATAAAAAGTTGTGTTTCAATTAGATCCATTGATATCCCCCTCTATAAAACAAATATCGTTATAAACGGCCTATATTCCCTTCGATTTGCTTAAGAAATTCGATACTGCTTTTAACACAATTCTTAAACTGTTCGAAGTTATAGTTTTGGTGAAATGGGTTCATGAAACCATGCTCAGCTTCAACAATTTTTGTCAAAGTATTTTTCTTTTTCTTCAGCTCCTGTTCTACATCCATTACATTAAACGACTTCTCTCTGTTAGGAAAAAATAATAAGACTGGACATTTAGGCTCTATTTCTTTATGATTTCTAATTCTTGACCCATAATATCCAATAATTCCTCCAACCTCATATTCACTGAGCATCCAAGCTATTGTTGCACCAATACTAAATCCCATGATCAATATCTGATCATACTTCTCTTTATTCTCTTTCACTATTTCCTTAACTTCTCTTAATGATTTCTCGAATCCAATCTCATTCATATAATATTGATAAGCGATTTCCTCTTGATCATAAGAAAATGAATCCCTGTGTATTAAATTAGGAATGAGTACATCAAAGCCTTCTTTTACAATCATTTCACTGAAAAATTGAATGTGATCGTTAACTCCATAGATCTCGTGCAGAATAATCACTAAAGATCTTCTTGATGATTCTTTACTCATTGATTTTCACGTCTTTTCATGGTTTTGGACAGGATCTCTCTTAACTCTTCTTTACACTTTTCCATATCATATTGTGAATTATCGATCTTCCGCTTATTGATCTTCAACAAATCAAAAATCTCAAGTTCAATATTCTTCCTTTCTTGAAGAACTTGAACAGTTCCATCAAATCCATGATATCCTTGCATTTTGCCAAATCCTTGATTTGTATAATATTCAATAAACCCATTCGACCATTCTTTCGGTCTTTCATTTATTGCTTTCTCAAAAGTAGACTTGATATCTTTTTGATCAATATAAATTAATAAAGGATTCAAAGATTTTACTGCATCTTCCAACTGCAATACATAGTTGATAACCTCTTCTTTCTGTTTGTTATACTTCACAGTACCTATTGTCAGTGGGTTTTGTATGAAACAACATTCAAATATGTATATTGAATTACTTCGAAGAGTTTCTTCCTTAAAACAATTCCACTTCTCTGTAATCAGGCTAACGTTCTGCTCGAATGGCAACTCATAAATATCTCTAGTCAATATCTCTTGTAGTAACTCATCAGGAAATTCAGATCCAAGTTCATTTTTTATTTTCCGATAAGGGATTAAGAAATGACTTCCGTACTTTACTGATCTACTCTCTACTATTTCTTTATAGCTTTCATGGTCTGATAACAACTGATTAAATTCATCTTGTCTATAAAAAGAAACTCCATCGTAATCAGCTGGATGTTCTAAATTCCCTTCCCCAAACAATTGTGCCTCAACACCATTGTCAGCAAGTATTTCAGATACGAATTGTGCGACAGTCGACTTCCCAGATCCGGGTAATCCCTCAATAATAATCAATTGTGTATTCAATCGGCTTTCCTCCACCATCTGTTCCATTTTAATTACACTTCGATGTGCTGGCTTATTAGGAATCCTTCTTGCCAACCAAGGGGCCTAAGCCCCTAGGACGACTAATTATTAATAATCGAAATTAATCTCGTTTCTTGCGACGAAAGAGCGAAATTCCACCGAAACCACTTATAACAGCGATGTAAAATCCAACATCATACCATAGGCCCGAATTAAACACTTCATATAATCTGATATTATGGTTGAATAATACACCAATTATTAATGAAATAGGAGCGATCCATCCATGCCATATTCCCCAAAAGAATCCTGCAGGATGTTGAGCGTTGTTCGCCCCATCTCCAGGTACACACCCTGTTAAAAGAGACATGATGATAAATAACATTGCCACACTTATGAAATACCTTAATTTCATATCCATCACCTTTCATTTCATTATATTTATTCAACATATATTCGAGAGGTATTCGAGTTCTTGAACTTCTTCAAATATGTCATTGTATTCTTGCTTACGCTTTTTTATCTCATCGATAGAGGGATGTTTCCAGATATAATCTCCTTTTTTAGATAGGATAATTTCGACCCAGGGAAGGAAAGAGCTGACCCGGTTCGTGAATATGTTGTTATATGATGACAGCACCTTATTCCTGTTGCTTCAGAAAATCAATGATTCTGCTCCTATATTCTTCCCAATTGTAATCTACATTTTTTATTACTAACTTAGGTATATCCCATTGCTGAACAATGTTAAATACGAAATCTTGATTTTTTGTCCAAAACTTACCGGCCTCAATAAAATCATGATCTGTATATAGTCCACAGCGATCTTGAGTAAACTCCGAACCTCGAATATTACAAATCCATCGCCAATTCTGTTCTACCTTTACCTGATAATAATAGATTAGAACGGGATGAAGTCTACTTAAAATGGCTTGCATCTTCTTTGTCAAATCCAATATTCTTTGTTCATCCATATGCATATTAAAGGCGAATCCAATGGTGTCCTGAAAAACGTAACTCTCCATAATTACGATTTCATTTTGAGTATACCAGTCGTTCACAAAGCTCTTAAATAATTGTTCAACTTTTGTTGAGAACCATTCTGCTTCTTCTAAATCAGCAAAGGAAGTAAACTGCCTATCATAAATTCGTAATGGATGATTTTCTTCTAATTCATGATAAAACCTATTGGGGATATCCAAATCGTTCAATCGTTCACTAATGAAGCTTCCGGTAGTTGATTTACCAGACCCAGGCATTCCATCAATTAATATTAGTTTTGTTTTCATTAGCTCACCTCGTTCCTCATCACGAGAGATCTATTCAATCCACTTTCTCGGTCCAATAACATGAAATAAATGTTTTGTATTCATCTCCATTGCTTCCTCTATACGTCTTACTTATTGGTTTGAGTAAGTCATCTAACGAACAATACCTACATTCTAATATTTCAGGAGAATTGGATTTACCTTCTTGATTCAGCCATTCCATTCACTCCTTTTATACAAATCCACTAATTTATGTCTCCTGTATAAATCCCTTGCGGTATATTTCCGTCCGCAATGCCGATAATATCTGGAATTAGTGCTCTTGGAAAAAATCTATATTCACTCAGCTTCTTTAATGGTATCCACTCGATTCCTAGCTGATCCTCATCAGGAGATGTTCCTCTTACATCATTCTGTTCTTCCTCAATTAACTCACAATAAAAAATATGATCAACAACATGAATATCTGCATGGATACTATCCTCGTGATGATTCTTACCAATATATTCTCTTAAAAACAATAGATGCTTTACATTAATATCTACCCCTACTTCTTCTATTATCTCTCTTTTCAGAGCTTCTATGATCGTCTCTCCAAACTCCTGACCTCCACCTGGCAACGTATAATCTGCCCCGAATATATCATCATGTTTCTTAATAGTCAGCAAACTATTATTTTTTATAATTACGGCTTTAACACCGCATCTTACTTTCATGTAGACTCCCCCAGGGTTGAATTGTTTCTGCCTTATATCGTTTGAGTATTCAAAAAACGCCCCAACTATAGATAGTTCTAATCTTAGGTTTGGGCGTTTACGATCTGTTTTTCTTCCACAATTATACGTCTGTCGGCGTAAGCCCTGCCAGTGTTTGTTATGAACCAAGGGCGAAGCCCACATGTAGATACGTTATTAAGAGATGTCATCACCCTAATTACCCTAATGCTTAAATCATATATTTATTACTAAATGTTTGAACATATTTCTTTCTATCTTCCCTAAATATTTCAGTATAATTATCCTTTGTATAATTCTTTATTACTTTTCTCCAAAACGATATCGCTGGTATATTTTCTTGCATCTGAGCAATCTTCCAGTTTGCTTTGTATAACTCAAGCGTTTGGATTGCAGCAGCGTAACCAATTCCTGTTTTTCTAAATTTCTTTAGAATCATAAAATCATAAATTACAAGTGTTGGGTCTGGATCGATATCCATATTTTCTAGAAGAACAACGACAAATCCGACTAGGGTTCCAGATAGCTCGAGTAAATAGGGATGCCATCTGTCATCTCCTTCCCAGAAAAAATCGATATTCACATCATACTTACCATCTTTACTAATATCTTGTTTAGTGTATTCGCTAAAATCATACTCATACAACTGATATAGATTCGATAGTATGTATTTTTCTTTTGCTTCTACTGAAACAAGTTTAATGTCCATACTGTCTCCTATCATTTCATTTATTCTACTGACGGTTTCGCTTAGAGGGTTTAATGTATCGATCGACTGATTAATCTCCCTGAAAATCCTTCTATGCGATTAAGGGTGAATGCCAGCGGTAGGAATCTTTGTTATCAGATCTCTTCAAGATTTTTTGTAAGTATTACTTCAAGGGGTTGTGTCTCCAATAGTAAACATCCAGCATCACGATATCCAATCTTCCTATAAAAATGTTGTGCTTCTTCATTAGATTGCGTTGACGTCATTACTAGTTTAAATCCTCTTTGATACATCATTTCTTCCCAATACAGTACCATTTTCTTGCCGATTCCTTGTCCTCTATATTCATCATCAATCCATATCATGTTCATAAAAGGAATGTTATCCCAAAAATATCCATATCTCATCCACCCAATTTTTTTCGCTGCATCTTTAATGATAAAGATCTCCTTTTCTTTAATCTTCGTTCTTACAAGTGTTTCAGGAATATGTCTATCTCTTTCAACAATGTACTTATAATCTTTTTCTGTTGCCAATTCTATCTTCATTGCAAGTCCTCCGCTCTACTCTACTTCGTTGATTGTTCGCCTTATATACTCCGCACGGGGTCTCATTCTCTCAAAAGTTTTTCATTCCCAGAAGGGTGTTCCTGTAAATAAAAAGCTTTTCCCGGTTACATACCTGCCAAATTCACGAGATGCAGACTTTTGCACATCCGTCGGTAACCAGTCGTTGACGTCAGGCAGACCTAGGGTGTGAATTATTGATGTTAACCGTGAAGTTATAAAGAGTCCTTCTAATCGAGTCACATAATCATTCGGTAGCGGAAAGTGTTTTCCATACCAATCGATATATTGTTGTCTGGAATGAGGATGAATAAAACAAAATGTGCAGGCCAAGTCATTGAGAAAAAAGCTGTATCCACACGCGCCAAAATCTATGGGATTAGCGACTCCATCTACATACACGATATTGCCTGGAAGTAAATCATTGTGCGATATGCCCCATGTCAACTTGTTTTTAGGGAGTGAGCCGAGCAAGGCTATCGCTTTCTCCCCAGCGGTGATAAGTATCCGAACATCTTGAGCATCTAATAAATTCTCCCGCACCCGCTGTTTGAGCATGTTCAAAGCGAGACGAACACGTGCAATATCATATGTTGGTCGGACAAAAGATATAGGAGGCTGCCACATACTTGCTTGACGGTGTAGTGCTGCCGTCATTTCAGCCGTAGATTTCAATTCTTGCTCGTTAGTAAAGTATTGTTTTTGTTCACCTGGAACCCATGTTAACATCGTGCAGTTAATCTCGCCGATTTGTGTGACATATGAGCCTTGCTGGTTGCGTAGAGGTAATGGAAGCGTAAGACTTGTATCACGACACAGCGCATCCAGCCATATTAGCTCCGATTCCAGCACATCTCGACGCGTCCAAATCTTTTCAAGCGTACTACTTTTAGGTACGTGAACACGTAAGCTGTACAACAAACCACGATTATCTTCAATTTTAAAAATCGCGGCACCACTCTGTGCTATGGGCGATACGGATACAACATTAATATCGTATTGTGCAAGCGCCTCTTTCGCTATGATTGCATTATCTGTTCCGTTCATATTATTCATAGGCCATCTCCCTACAACATGATAAATATAGGTTACAATGACTACTAATTTATGGAAAGGTAATAAATAAGTATACTGGACTTTACTTCACGATAGTTTAGAACGGATCGTCAGACTTAGCCTCGTAGAGGTTGTTCGCCTAACTCTTCTTTCCTGAAGCGCGTCCGGCAGACCCAGGGACCGGATCGCCCGCAGCGTAAATACAATGTTAGACGATATAGCTCAGGTGAATATGAAGCATTGTCTTTTATTCGAAAATCTTCGCCCCCCCACTTCGTTACCTTCCAGATATCTTAGTTCAATTTCGAGCTTCTCTTTCACAGAAAATAAAAAACTGCACCTCCAATTGTTAGTTGTGTCTAACAATTGGAGGTGCAGTTCACTTTTGAGACGGTCCTTGTCCTAAATGATCATTGACTAATCGTAGCTGTCGGGTATAACGTCGTTCCTCCAATGGAAACTTTTATATTGCTGGATAAGGGAACGTTCGTCTCATTTAAAATTGTTCTCCACCAATCCCACGCAAGACCTGTACATTCTTTTGCGGAAATGTTGATGTTCTTGGAATTAGCTGGAAGTGGAATCTCTGTTGAGAAATGCGCTGTTTTATCTAGACCATTTCCTTCCCAAGTTTTATGGGTAATAACTTCTTGCCCATCTGCATCAAATGTGAATTCATCCCAAGATACTTGAAACTGCGCTACATATGCACCACTATGATCAAGTGTTATTTTACCTTTAGAATATTCCGTAGATTTAGTCTCTACATATTCCGTATTATTGTGCACAGCCGCAATAGAATTGTCCTTCAAGAAGACACTGGTATATGAAATGGGGTAGGCTGGATTCTTAGTACTAAATTGTGCATTATCCTTGATTACTTTTTGAATGACACTGAAGTCTTTGGTAACGATCTGGTTATGTTCTTGTGCATCGCCTCCCAATACAACAGCGGTAAACGAACTTTCATCATAAATATCTTTGTACTGTCCGCTATCTTGTATGCTAGAATTCTTGAGCAATGCTTTAAATGCAGCTTGTACATCACTGCTCTTCGAGGTTGTCTCTAATTTCACGTAAATGGTTCTGCCATAAGCTACGTTGGAAACCATCAGCGGCGGAGAGTCTTCACTTACCCCTTTACGGACCAATTCAGCAAATGTCACACTGTTATCAAAAAGGTCGGATGGATTGTTAGGAAGCGCTGCACTTACGGTATAAAAGATTTGCTTATAAGCAGCTACCATCACTTTTTTCTCGCCGCTTGACACCGCGTCAAAGTCGATTCCAAGCGTATTGTTAATCACTTGAGCATTCACATTAAGTGCACTTGCAATTTGATTTTTGCTGTAAACCATAGATTCTGCATACTGTAGTCGTGCAGGCAGTGTATGCGTGCTCGAATACTTCTCAACCCAAGTCGATACTAGCTGATCAACGGCACCAGAAACGCTGCTGTAAGTTGGTTTTTGAACCGCAATTGTATTTTCATTCTTCAACCCAGGTAGATCAATGCTAATATCTAATGGTTTTCTCGCAGCCATAACCAGATTAGGCTGATTATCCGCAAAATCCCGATTTGCAAGCTGGATTGCGCCTGGATAAGTTCGATTCGTTATCGAATCAATAATAGAAATATCTACTGGTGAAGTTGCTAGTGATTTTTTCTCCCGTTCAACCACGATAAATTTACCATTGGACTGGATACCTTCTTTGGGAACAAAACTACTAATTTTATCCCCATTAACGCTCAAAACTTCATGACGATTATAATTCAGGCTTGCAATCCCAGCATCAATATCATTAGGCATGTTGGATTCAGCAAATGAAATACTGGAATATGTAAAGACGTTTAAACTAACTAATAGAGTTGCTAATAATAATTTTGCTTTTTTGAAATGTTTTATTTTATTCATGCATATCTCTCCTTTTTGTAAAAAATAATACTTCCTACTATATATATCGGTTTTTTTGTAGATAATTTGTTGTATTTGGAGAATACAATATCAAGAATGCTGCATAAGATTTCGCTCAAGCTTCACAATCTTTTACCAGTAACACAAAAGAGGCTGTCAACCTAAGGGCATTCACGAAATGCCCCATCCATAGATAGCTCTTATCTTAGAACGTAGTGAAATAAGCGAATAAAAAAGCAGTACCACCGCTATAAAAGTGTTGGTACTGCCATATAATGTGACAAGCGCTTTGTTAAATTAGAACGTACTTGCTACTTTAACAGCCTTTTCAAGCCCTGCGGCAATAATCTCTTCTGCCTTATCAGGGAACTGGTTGTGACCTTCAATTACTACCGTCGTTATATCTTTTGCACCGAAGAAACTCATCATGCTTGTTACATATTTAACAGACATTTCCACCTCAGATGCTGGTCCTATAGAATATACACCGCCTCTTGCATTTAATAATGCAATTTTCTTATCTCCAATAAGACCTACTGGACCTTCTGGCGTATATTTAAATGTTTTACCCGCGCGGTTTAAGTAATCAATATATGTGTGTAGTACAGCTGGGATTGTTAAATTCCATAAAGGGAAACCAAATACAACTTTGTCAGCTGCAAGGAAAGGATCTAAATATTTATCAGCAACAGCTACTGCTTTTGCTTCTTCTGCTGTTAATTCAAATCCTCTACTAGACTTAAATGTACCGTTAATCATATCTACTCCTACGTATGGCAATTCCTCATTGTATAAATCCAGCTCTACCACTGTATCATTTGGATGTGACTCTTTATAGCTCGCTAAAAAAGCCTCATATAATTTAACACTAACCGACTGATCTGCTGGGCGATTGTTTGCTTTTACAAATAAAACTGTTGTCATTCTCTGTTCCTCCTGATATTCACTCTTATGTTGCTAAATATTTATTCACTCAAAAAAGAATCCTATTGTCTTTACAATATCTTTTTAAAATGATATTCCATGTCTCCAGCCATAGCTTCAGGAATATCACCCGTTTCTCTGAAATCATGTCTATACATTTGTTCAAACGGTCCAAAATTTACTTGCTTATAAAATTCATAACAAGGAAACCCATCATGTTCTCCTTGGATATTGACAGTACCATCTTTTTTGGCACGTACTATTAATAGGTAGTCAACAGGGGGGGCATATGCATTTAAAGGATTGCTAGCACTTGCACTCATTTGAAACTTAACGTCATCAGAATCCCATACAATATCAGTACACAAAATACCATCTGTGCTAGCTTTGCCTGTTTTTTTATGAACAGAACCATCTGGAGTTGTGACTTTTTCTGTTGTTATGCCAGTATTTGCATATGTGAAAATTTCTTTTTTGTAAAAATCTACAACTACTTCTTGTTCAACTCTGGAGCGCATAGCGTTGACAGCATATGGTGTAAATTCACGTGAGTCCCCTTCAAATTCGATTATGTTTCCTGTTTGTACATCCTTCTTAGCTTCTGTCCAAGACATTGGAATAAATACACTTGCTCTAACTTTAACGATATTAGTCATGATACACACCTCTATTATTCTTAAGTTTATTTTGGGTAATAATATCGCCCCATTGAGCAAAATAGGTTGCAATTTCTTTCATTAATATTTATTTCTAAATCTTCGCTTTAAAACTGTATTCCATGTCTCCAGCTAGTGCTGCTGGGGTGTCATCAGTTTTTCTGAAATCATGTATATATATTAATTCAAATGGACCAAAATCTGTTTGCTTATAAAATTCATAGCAAGGAAATCCATCATGAGAGCCTTCAATATACGCAACACCACTTTTATTAACACGTATCGTTAATAAATAATCAGCTGCAGGTGCTGCTGTACTTAAAGGATTGCTAGCACTTGCCCTCATTTCAAAAGAAACGTCATCAGCGCCCCACACAATATTCTTACATACAATGTTTTCTGTTCCTGTTTTTCCTTTTTGATAATCAATAGAACCATCTGGATTTGTGACTTTCACAGTTACGATACAAGCATTGGCATATGTGAAAATCTCTTTTTTATAAAAATCAATAATCACTTCTTGCTCTAATCTTGACCTCATTGTGTTTACAGCGTGTGGTGTAAATTCGCTTCCTCTAATTTTAACGATGTTAGCCATGAGAACCTCCGTAATTTATTAATTCTGTTTCAATAAATACTATTTATTTCACAACTAAAACATAGTCAACTTGATTGACTATGTTTTGCATAGTACAATGTATTTTAAATAAAGTCAACTAAGTTGACTTTATTTGAGGAGGTTTATTATATATGACTCAGGAAGTATTTAGTGAATTGGATCTTACATCACTTTTATCATTATCCTTTAGTACATCAATTAATGAACTACATGACAGATTGAGTGAATTGGGATTTGGAGATATTAAGCCTGCACATGGTTTTATGTTTAAGTTCATCACTCCCAATGGAGCAACAGGTATAGAACTAGCCGAATACTTAGGCATTACAAAGCAAGCTGTGAGTAAGATGGTGGATTATCTTGAGAAAAGTGGCTATGTAATGCGCAAATCTCATCCCACTGATAAGAGAGGAAAAATTATTGTTTTGACCGAACGTGGTTGGTTAGTAGTGAAAGCAAAAGAGAAGATACTAGCTGAGATGGAGCAACGTTGGATTGAGCATATAGGTAACGAACGACTGCAAATGCTCAAAGAAGATTTAACAAGTCTAATTCATGCAGACAATGAAAGTACATTGTCAACGAGGTTTAGACCTGTCTGGTAAATAAAGTTTATAAAGAAACTCACTGTACGCTCATTAACTTAAACCCACTATAATTTGCTTACCTTCTAAGTCTCTTATGTATTACAAAAGAAAAATCCAAGTACCTTATTTTAAATAAAAATCACCCTCTTTCATCTTGCTGAATAGATAAGATGAAAGAGGGTGATTTTTTAAATTATCGAATTTTATGATCCAAAGACGCGCTTAATTCCTTTTGCTATTTCATTCATGCAATCCTCCGCTTGTGGGTAAAACCCTATTTTATCCATAAACGCGTGGTCCACACCATTATAGCGAATATACTGTGTATTAACGCCTGCACGTTGTAGTTTTCTAGCGTAGGCTTCGCACTCAAGTGTCAGATAATCATACTGTGCGGTAATAATTAATGTGTCAGGCATGCCGCTTAAATCTTCTACTAGTAAGGGAGAAGTATAAGCACTTGTTACAGGAACCTTCCCTTGCAAATAAATGTTGTCCAGCATGGCGGTCATATCACCCATACCCATTAATAGTCCCTTGATCAGCTCGTGATGATTGTTAATCGTATACTCTTCGATATTCCATTCGAAATCATCCGTTGCTGTCCCCGCCATGTTCACCGTCGGATAAAGCAATGCTTGGAATTTAATCATCCCCGTTCCTAGATCTCTATCCTTCATCGCGCACACCGTTGATAAGTTCCCACCAGCACTATCGCCACATACTGCGATTTGATTCGGATTTACATTTAGTTCTGCTGCATGCTCATATACCCAGCGAACAGAATCGAAGCAATCGTTTAATCCTGCAGGGAACGGATGCTCAGGTGCAAGGCGGTAATCCACCGAAACAACAACTGCATTTGCTTTCTCTGCAATTGCTTTACATGGATTCTCCACTACATCCAAAGTACCTCCCAAGAAACCACCGCCATGGAAGAAGACTACCGCTGGAACATTCGAGCCTTGAGCTGGAGAATAGATCCGAACTGGGATAGAACCCTCTGAACCTTCTATTTCTCTCGATTCTGTACGAATATCGGTTGTTGTTACATCTGTATTCGGCCAGCCCATCATGGCACGCATCCCCTGAACCATCGCCATTAGATCGGGCTCACCCTCAGGTGGCTTGCCCATCGCAGCCATCTTCTCAGCCATTTCGATTGTTGTATGCAAAACACGAGCATCCATTGCTCCCTCAGCATCTGAATCGGGAAGCTTTTTAATTATCATATCGAGCCCTTTGACGTTCACAACCTCTGTCCGTCTCTCCAGTTCCGCCAACAAATTTTCATATACTTTTTTTTCTAACATGTGCTTCATCTCCTCTATTAGATTCCTTAGGTTTTATTAAATCAAAGATTATTGCTATATTAGGCACCAATCCCTGTTGTACCTCTACGAGTATTCAAGTCACTAATCATTTGGGGCTCATCTTTATCTAGCTTATAAAATATGAATAATAGAATAACAATGACATTTGAAATTAGTGGTAACCATACAAAATTGAATTCAATTGCTAGCAAAGCTGATGGTTCTTGCGCTTGATTCGGTACATATTTCCCTAACGCTAGAACCCAAGCTGCAATCGCTCCTCCGAGCCCCATTCCGAACTTAGCACCAAAACTGCTTGCTGCTGATAGTAAGCCCGGTGCCCTTACACCTGATTTCCATTCTCCATAATCAATCGTGTCAGCAATCATCGCGAACAGAAGACCAAATGCAAAGCCCCCACCAAAATTACTGATTACAATACCCGTTAATGCAACAGGAACAGATGTCATCTGTGCACCTAGATAGATAATGCCCTGCCCCACAGTACCAATGATCATACCCGTAAAGACCGCATTACGTTTACCTAATTTTTTACTAAAAAAAGGAACTAGTATAATCGCAAGCAACATGATAATCTGAAGGCCATTAACAAGCGGAATTAAGTCTTCTCGACCTAGGTTATATTTAAAATAATAAAGAGTAGCAGGCCCCTTAGCTGTAGCTGAGATAAATACGAACAGGCCAGTAACTAAAAGGATCCACCAAGGTGTGTTCCCTTTAATTGCCTTTACTCCTTCCTTAAAAGGAACTGGACGATTGCCGTCAACTTGAACACGTTCCCTTACATTTTTAAATGTAATCAGGAAAAATACGACCGCTACAATAGAATAGATTATCATCGTTAACAAAAAACCTTGTTTTTGATTGCCTTTTCCTAACGCATCAACAAGAGGTAGTGTCGCAATACTAACGAAAATAGCCCCTACTTGCGCCAGAATCATACGAACTGATGATACTACCGTTCTTTCCTGTGAATCACTTGACATACTTGGCAAAATCGAAGTGAGCGGCAAGTTAATACCTGCGTATAATACATTCAGTAGAATATAGGTAATATATGCGTAAGCCAATTTTCCTGTATCCCCGAAATCCGGCGACAAGAACGCAAGAATTGCAATTGCCGCGAACGGAATCGATAACCAAAGGAACCATGGTCTGGATTTCCCATATTTCGAAGTCGTACGATCAATCAAAATTCCAAATATCGGTCCGTCGAACGCATCAATAATTCTCGCTAGGAGGAATAACGTTCCTACTGCTGCGACATTCAGTCCATATACATCCGTGTAGTAAAACATTAAATACAAGGTGACTGTCTGGAAAATAAGATTAGAAGCTGTATCCCCTAGACCATAACTAATTCTTTCTTTCCATGAAACTTGTTTATCCATACATATACCCCCTGTGAATAACCTAGTAAGGAAGAATCGACGATCCGTAATGTAACCCCTTACATTTTGATTATAAACCCATTTTTTTCTTTCAACTTTCCGTTTCTTATTCAAAAATAGACCAAATTTCATGATTTTTATCTTTATTAAATTGAGCGCTTTCAAAAAAATCATAAAAAACGCCTTTCTCTTATCAATGAAGAGAAAGGCGTTTTTGAGTGTCAATGACTAATAAAGTTGTTATTTAGACCTATTAAATTACATTTAAAAATACTACGCTTCATAGATAGGCCATAGTTCATATAATCGAACTTCATGAGGGTTTAATTCACATTTAAAATCGAACGAATTTTGGATATCAATCGTTTTCCGCACTTGATTTGGTACGGCCTTACGATTTAAATAGGTTACCTCATCTGCATTAAGTGAATTTGGAGCACCCATCTCAAGCCATGTATCATAGGCACTGCCGTGATCCCGATTTATCGTAGTTTGACGAAGCTTGTACATCCCACTTGGTATTCCTTGGATCGCAAAACTCATCACTAAATTATTCGTGTCTCTGAAGACATGATATCGATTCAAGGCGTCAATTCCTAGTGAATCATGCATACAATACAATCGATCAAAATGACAGTAATGGTAGACGATCACTTGATAACCTTGCGACGATTGTGTGAGACAATATCCATCGCCAAGCTCCAGCAGGCGATCACCGAGCTTGCCTAACAACTCATAAGCATAATAACCTGGCTTTTGGATTCCATTGCTCGTTATTAAACCCAATCCACCATGAAAGGGTTCCTCTACTGGCGGCAGCTCCTCCAGTAAGTCCGTCAAGGACCAGTATGCTAAGCTTTGCACCTCATCTAGGTTCTCTAGCACATTCTTCACAATATAAGCTGCTTTATAGCAGGTATCGTTCGTCAAATCGCGATGAAATGGTGTTGAATTCCATTCCGTTACATGAATATCTGGCAGTTTCGAGAGCTTAGCTTTCAGTTTATCTTTTAACAAATGAATCGTTTCATTCAAATAATTATCGTTACTTAAATGTACCCAAGTTATTGGTTTATCTACTAATGGCTGCTCAATAACTCGTACTGGATAACTGTGAAACGAGATAAAGTCGGGAATACAGTCATTTGTGATACAAAAATCTAAATATTGATCTAACCAAGGCTCTTGATATAGCGTTTCCGAGAATAGATCTGGCCCCCCCATGTGGAATTTAGGGCAGCTCGCTTTAACAGCCTGATACGTCTGCTTATAAATTTCGCCATAATCCTCGAACGTATCCGGCCAAAAAATTGGTATATCAGGTTCATTCCAGCAAGCAAAATACCAAAGCTTCATCTCTTCTTCGCCATATCGATTTTTGCAGAACAACAGCCATTGCTCGACGAGTATTCTCCACTTCCCTAGATCCTTCGGCTTGCTCAGATTACTCTTCTTATAGAAGAAAGAAATCTCACTACTCGCTAAATCTTTTGGCATAAACCCAAACTCAATATAAGGGCGAAGTCCAATGCTTCGTATGAAATCTATCAATTGTCCGACATAGAGAAAATTAAATATCGGATTGCCTTGAGCATCCTCACGATAGACCATCATCTCATCATCAAATATCCCATGAAACCGGATATGGCTAAACTGGGCCTTTTCCTGAATCAACTTTAAATGCGATTGCACTTCACTCTGTAGAATTTCCTTCGCCTTGCTTATCGTACATATTTTTCGCCAATAAGGCTTAATCGCCTTACTCTTACCGGAAAGCTGCACCCTAATTTCTTTTGTGACTACACCTTTATCAAGCGTCTTATCGGCTGTTTGATCATCAGGGGAAGGCAAATACTTGAACAAAGCTTCATACGCATTCTCACGATCAAAATCCAAGTAAGTAGCATAATCATTTGAAGGCAGGTTCTCATGCTCCTCATGCCTTTGCAAACCCTTACGGTATTGAATCGGTGTTATTAAATAAAATTCCTTAAATACCTTGTGAAATGACTTTAAACTCGGAAATCCATGGTCCATAGCAATCTGAGTAATGGAATGATCTGTGTAAGTAATATCTCTGACCGCATGCTTCAATCGAAGCTGATTGACATACTGACTAAAGGACTTCCCCATACTTTTTTGAAAAAAACTAGACAAATACGGCACCGATAAATGTTCCTTCTCCGCAATATCGATCAAGCTCAGTGACTTCATATAGTTATCTTGGATGTAATTCACAATACTTAGCAAACGCGCTGTGTACTTGGAACCTATTCGACTGCTCGTATCTTCGCGACTCTCTCTGAATTTCCAAAGCAGAACGTAAATAAGCTGGAATAGTAACGACTTTATTTTAAGCTCATAGCTGTAATTTTCTTTGTTATGTACCCACATCATTTCCGCTAGTAAAGAGCGAATTTCATTGAATTTCTCTTGTTCTTCCCGTCCATATAGAAAGGATTTGCATAGGAACCTAACTTGTTCAATATCTGCAAAGTGCATTTTAATGAATGAAATGGGAATCTGCAAGGCAAGCAACAAATTATTCTCTTGCGATTGTATGGAATGTATTTCATTGCTGTTGATAATCAAGACATCCTCTTCTTGTAGGGTACATTTTTTCTTTTCAATATAGACATCGACTTTCCCTTTGAGAACGAACAATAACTCAATGCTGTCATGCCAGTGATCCTCCACAAATTGCGCATTATGAAGAAATATATTAATTGGCAGATCACTGTTCATTTGAATGCTTTCATAAATGTAATCCAAAGCCGTTCGCCCCTTATCATTCGTTTCTTATACTCTGCAAATTTATTTTTATATAATAGCTTTTTTTAATTTGGATATATCAGTACATCTCACATTCAAACAAAACACAAGAAAATAAGCCTTAATTTTGCTTAATAAATGGATATTTTGAATATGAGCTTCTCGATATAATAATGTATGTTAACGCTTTCATATACTATAGTAAAGGGGATTGTATATGCGCAAGAGTATTTTTAAGTTATTTTCTGTCTTGATGGCTCTCTTCGTTCTAAGTTCATTTAGTGCAGGCAGTGTTGGTGCAAGTGCAGATAATACCGTTAAAAAGGAAGATCAAGGGATTACTTTCTATCTGGTACGACATGGAGAAACGATATTCAATGTACAAGAACGGATGCAAGGGTTCTCCGACTCTCCTCTAACGGAGAAAGGAATTGAAGTAGCCGAGAATCTAGGCAGAGGGCTCAAGGATATTCCATTCATGGCCGCTTACACGAGTACAAGCGAACGTGCTGTTGATACAGCAAACCTGATTTTGAAAGGTAGAAACATTCCGCTCTCCTATGATAAAGCCATTAAAGAGATTAATTTTGGAACCTATGAGGGCGAATTTACCAAAGATATTTTCAAGAAGCATCCTGATATATTAAGCAATCCTAATGTTTTCAAGCCTGTCGGTGGAGAGAGCACAGCAGAGGTTATTGACCGGATGAAAGATGCTTTAGCTCGTTACGCAGAAGAAAACAAAAACAAGGAAGGTAATGTCCTAGTCGTTTCCCATGGTGCTGCAATTCTCTATCTAGCACTCGCTCTTGATCCAAATAGCTTCGACATGAGCAAGGGTGGACTACCCAACTCCAGTGTTACGACGATTCAGTGGAAAGATGGCAAATTCAAGGTATTAAAAGTTGGCGATCAAAGCTATGCGCAAAAAGGGGAGAAGAAAGTCCGCTTATACCTTGTTCGTCATGGCGAGACCTTATTTAACACACAAAACCTTATGCAAGGCTGGTCTGATTCTCCACTTACTAAGGAAGGCATTGAAGTTGCCAAATACCTTGGTGCTGGCATGAAAGATATTCCTTTTGCGGCGGCATACAGCAGTACAAGCGAGCGATCTATGGATACAGCAGATTATATCCTTCAAGGCAGAAATATTCCTGTTCATTTGAATAAAGGTCTCAAGGAAATGAATTTTGGAACGTGGGAAGGCAAAAGTAATAAAATCGTAGAGAAGGAAGCACCTAACTTCTTTGATTTCAAAAACTTCAAGAGTCCTGTCGGTGGAGAGAACTATCATGAACTATACGATCGTACGAAGGCTGCGATTGATCAGATTATTAAAGAAAACGAAGAAAATGGCGGCAACGTCCTTGTTGTATCACATGGTATAACAATCATGAATTATATTTTGAAGTTGGACCCTACATTGGAATTAAAGCCATTACCTAACTCTAGTGTTACGATTGTGGAATGGAAAAACGGTAAATTTACCGTTGAAACAGTCGGTGACCAAAGCTACGCTGAGAAAGGCAAAGCACTCTTGCATGAGTAATGAAATTTAATAAAGGGGATGTCCCAAAAGCCATAAGAATGGCTAGGGCATCCCCTTCTGTATTTCTCGATGAATCTGCTTAGAAGTTGAAATTCGAAGACCAATGCGGAGCGCTAACACTTTTTCGAAATCGTTCCGTCCTCTAGTTTCTAAAAAGTACTCGCTTTGCTCGTATCTGGACACCATCTTGAGGTACGGTAATACCGGATTAAGACGTCCACCGCTTCATCTGTCCGCAGATGCGTCAGCGTTTCGAATGCATAGGCTCTTACATATCGATCCTTACTATGTAAGGCCGGTTCCAAGGTACGAATGATAGATTGAGCATCTCCATCCCTGCTCGTACGGAGCAGCGACAATGCGGCTGTATAACCGATTTTATTCAAGATATGGCCTTGATTGCTTATGTCATTTAATGCTTCAATATCGTATGCCTCGATACGAAGTGACTCTTCGAGCGCTTTGGACAACGCCGGACATACCTCTCCCCCAGCGTTCCCAATCATACCCATCGCTTCGATTGCATTACGGCGAACCCATGAACTCTCGTCCTTCAAGGATGCGATCAACGCTGGTATAGCCTCACTTGCCAGTGGTCCGATCATACCCAGCACGAATGCTGCCAGCGCTCTACGTTTCTCTTTCGGATGTTCCTTCAATAGCTTCACAAGCCCCGGGATCGCTTCAACGCCTGCACCCTGTAGACCGTATGAAGCTCTTACCGCCACCTGTGTTGTACCTTCAGTGATTTGATTAACTAATACATTAATCCCTGCAGGTCCCATATGCCCAAGTGCATAAGCTGCGTTTAACGCTACCATCTCCACATCATTCAGCAGGCCACCCAGCTCATTCACTAGAGCAGCTCCCGCTTCCCCTAACAGTCCTAGCTCATCGGCTGCTTTCGCCCGAACGGTATCCTCACTGGATTCTAGGTCTTGCGCCAATTGCACGAGCTCAGCCTCACTTGCAGAAGTGTGAGCTTTACTTGATGTACGCTCTCCCCGCAGCCAGTCCCAATTATCCTTCCATAAATTCAGATGCACACAAGGTGTTCCCTCCGGCACGATCATCTCTACTCTCTGATGATTCCAGGCCGGATATTCTGGGGCCCGCAGACGCACGAACTGGAATTTTAACATGTATCGATCTAGATTCGTTATGTTATATGAAGCTTTATGCCATAGATCGAAATGGATAAGTACCATCGTTCCCGCTTTACCGGTAGGGAGTAGCGTTTCACCTCGGTCACCAATAAATTTCTCGTAATATTGTGTACCCGGCATAACCGCTGTCGGGCCTAAATCCTCTGTAATGTCTTGTGTGTAATATAAAATCATAGCCCACCATGGCCGGTGGCTTCGCATCGAGGACCAGTAGCCGTCCTTATGCCATTCCCCACCGCCAGGCGATTGATTACCCGGTTGGTTGTAATGACAATGCCGATGCGGATGCATATAGTGATCCGGGCCAAGAATACTCGTTAGAGCCCCTTTTACGACCGGTGTTTCGAAGAATTTCTGAATTTCAGGTACCCGAGGCAAAATGTTATTCCCGGGATTTCCCTCCTCATGCAGCACATGATAGATCTTATCCATTACGCTCGTATGAAGCTCCTCCGGTAAGTCATTCTGAAGCACAACATAGCCCTTCGCTATAAAATCCATCATTTGTTCATCCGTCAACAAATAATTGCTATCGATCATTATCAATCACTCCTTTGCCTTCGTTTAAATACGGGTTTATTGTAACAATTATCGGAACATGATGTATTTACATAAACGTCCGTGTTTTGTACAATCGTCATGCAATATGACAAATATCACTAAAGGAAGTGGTATAGAACCATGGATTTTTCTTCTTTTCATCCCTATGTGAATTATGCTACCCGATATTCTTTTTCCAAAGGTCAAGCGAGTACGAATCGACATTGTTATTCCTCATCGCTCTATTTAATCTCAGAGGGTAAAGGTATACTTCGCACCCCTGGGCGCATCTATCATACGACTCCAGGTTCCCTTGTATATATTCCAGCAGGGCAGCCGCATGACTGGATTGCCGATAGTCAAGATCCAATGGTTCATATCTGCTGTTATTTTGACTGGGTTTATCGAGATCGCAGGGCCTATTTCAATGACCCATCTGTCATCTGTCACGACTTCGCCCAATTGATTCCGGGCCTGCTAGATGCGACGTTTCCTTATGCTATTCCCGAGCATATGAAGGTCGAAAAGCTGCATGTATGGATTGATTTCTTCGAAAAATTTTATACCGAGAACCATCTCGTGAATGAACGCACCTATATGCGTAACCTCAAACGCCAAAGTCACTTTTTCCAATTCATTGAATTCTTTCTTCCGTTCGTCTTGAAAGATGACCATGTGCTGGATCACCGAATCCGTAAGCTGTTAGAGCAGCTTGACCAGGATCTGATACATGGTAGATTGCAGCCACTTGAGGCTTATTACACCGAGCTGCGCATCAGTCGCGGTTATTTCTTCGAGCTGTTCAAGAAGGCAACCGGCTTACCGCCTACACAGTACATCAACCAATTCCGGATCAATCGAGCAAGAGATGATCTGCGCAATTCAGATATTAGTGTCACGGATATTGCAGAGAAGCATGGGTTCTCCTCCGTGCATTACTTTTCAAAACTATTCCGTCAATTAAATGGCAAATCACCGCGAGAGTTCCGGCATGCAGGGGAAGAGGAATCAGATCATTGATGTTTGTGTTATGCGCTTTTGATTTATAAATTCAAGTAGCGATTGATGAAAGCTTGCTTGACCTCAGGATCAGCAAGGTCTAATATAACAAATACTTCTGGCGAAGATCTTCCCTATGGAGCACATTCGAGTCTTCTCGGATATAGTGGCACACATAAGATCGGCGCCACCTTTTCTCGCTTCGGTTCTTGTTCGACGAATGAATCAATAGTTCACTGAAGAATAAAATATCCCCTTTTTCCATAATGACAGGAATCTGACTACTTATATCAATTCCTTCTGTTTCCTCGGTCCAATGTTCGTGTTCCTCCACGTTTTTCACGGCTCCGTGAGGCAAGAGACCTAGCTTATGCGTACCTGGTATCACCCACAGACAACCATTCTCTTCGTCAACGGATTCTTCCATTGCAGTCCAAGCTGCAATCATCGTCATCGGATCATTTTTAATATAATAATAATCTTGATGTGATGCTTGACCTGGTGAACCGGGTTCTTTATAGAAATACATGCTTTGAACGCAAACGGCCTCTCTTCCCATTAATTGTGCGAGCGCCCCTCTGACAAGCGAATGTTTCATGATTTGCCGGGAAAAGCTGTCGTGCTTGTGAGGATTAAACAGTCGCAGAGTGTACTTTTTCGATTCATCGCAAGCCGCCCAATCTGGCATTGGCTCTTGATTGCGGATATCAAAGATGTGTCTGTTAAAGGCATCTATGATATCGCTGCTCATCCCTTTCTTCCATAAGAAATAACCATTCTCCCTAAAAAAATGGATTTGCTCTTCATTCAGTGGGGCCGCCGGTGGAGTATATGTCATATTCATCATCATTTCTCCTTTATATCCATTTCTTTTGAGTCCCCACTAGAATACCTTGCTACCCAAAGTTGAACAATATCTGCAATTCACACGAATGTATCTAATATTGATATTCGCTATATATCCTGTAAAATAATGACTACTAGGAGGTGAATCCGATTTCCATACCATTGCTCTTCCCTTTTGAAGTGGTGAAATCCGCGTGGGCAGGATCTGTCGTATATCCTCCAGGCGGGCGCTTTGGTCCTCGCATCCAGCAGGATATTCAACTGGTGATGCTGTATACAGGAGAAATGAATGTAATGATAGACGATCGCGAGCTGCATGTGGAACCTGGCAACGTACTACTCTTAAAGCCCGGTCATGAAGAGACATTTGTATTCTCGAAAACAGAGGAAACATGGCATCGATGGATTGCAGTGCACGTACATCACCTTGATTCTGATCTACAAGAACGACTATATAAGCTTCCGGAGCTCCTTCCACTGACAGAGGACATCAATCGGTTGATCGATCTGATGCTGAATATTCAACGTGATGCCCTGCCTGTCGATCCCGTACTTCTCAGTCTTGGCATGACTGCCATTCATTTATATCCCACCCAAACACTAACGGCCAATCGACAACTGGAAAAACATCCGGCAGTATACTCAACGCTCTCCTGGATTCAAAAGCATTATTCAGAAGAAATATCCTTAACGAATTTATCTGTTCAGGCAGGCGTTTCTCCAGAACACTTAGTTCGATTATTCAAACAGTCCGAGGGGTATCCTCCGATTCACTACCTTTGGAATTACCGTGTCAATAAAGCGATAGAGCTGCTTACGAACACGGGTCTGACCATAACCGAAATCGCTCACAGCTGTGGGTTCAAAACATCACACCATCTTTCACGTCTCATTAAGCAATCAAGTGGGAGAACCGCAACTGATATTCGCCTCATGTCTTGGAGCGGACTTCGTAAAGACAAACAATAAAGAAGACTGCTTGAAATAGCAGTCTTCTTATCCTACAAAAGGAGCTTGGAATATTACACCTCAGATAATGATACAATTCAGATCAGCAACTTATCGACTTCCAGCTATTTTTCACTTATGATCTCATACTTCGGCTTTGCATTGTTGAAATCCGGATTTTCTCCGCTAATCATTAAGCCCATTCCCCAATCGAAATGAGTATCAACCGTAGGAATATCCGACGCGTCCCGGTATTGGAATAATACATTTCTACGTGTTCTCTCACTTCGGTTCACGTCCGAACCGTGAATGGTCAAGTAATTGAAGAACAATACATCTCCCGCTTTGGCCGGGCATGGAGTCCCCGATGATATCGGATACTCCTTATGATTGAGATAATGTACGCCTACATGAGGCAAAACACCCTGTTGATGTGAGCCAGGAATGACGCATAAGCAACCGTTGTCCATGTCGGCATCATCAAGATGGATACTCGCGGCAAGCATGGTATGATCGCGATGTGGAAAATACGGATAATCCTGATGCATAGGGAACGCTGCACCGTTTGTTGGCGGCTTCACCAGCATTTTGGAATGATGCAGCTGAACGTTAGGTCCAATGATTCCATTCAATACCGCTGTCATTTGAGGATGTATAGCGGCACGCATGAAAGCGGAATCATGATAATGCACATCATGGAATCCTTTAAGCACCAACTTCTTGAGCTCTTGCGGGTCCAAAAAATCGCCTTGCCATGCATGATTCTGATCGGCTTTAGCTCGCGCCGCTCTTTGGATAATCTTATCAACGGCTTCCCGCATCTCTTCTACTTCCTTTTGATTAAAGACCCCTTGGACCAATATATAACCGTTTTCTTTGTAAAATTGCACATCTTGTTCGGATAACATTAATCATGCACCCTCTCGATAATAAGATGAAATTCTAGTTTAATTATAGATAGGCCAGAAGGGATCGTATTTGCACAGGTAAGACAACTATTTGCAAAATTATGCCAAAGGAGATACATATCCATATGTACCAATGGAGCAAAAGCGAGAGCCGTCTTAATCGATATGTGGGACTTCTGGAAGGTCAAAGTCTTTCTTTTCTTATCCATTATTGGGGTGTCGTCCAGCATTTGGCATCCAATTCCATGCATAAACATTCTTTTTTTGAGGTTTGTTATGTGAATGGTGGAACAGGCGTGTATACGGAAGGAGACATAGAGTATCCCTTATATAAGGGCGTTACCATCTGTACGCGACCCAACTTGTTTCATCAGATCAAAGACGTAGACCAATTAGACCTGTTGTTCGTAGCTTTCGAAACGCTGGAGCAGCCGTCTGGAGCAGAAGCGGCCGAGAACTATACTTCGGCACTCAACCGAGGTGCTGTATGGATTGAGCATTCCAGCGAATCGCCTTCCATTCTATTATGGAAATCGTTGCTGCTGCGCTCACAACCAAATACGTCGCTGCCCGTATCTCTTCTGCCCAAGCTTGCCCATGCGCTCCTCGAGTCCTTCTCATTTCTATTAGGATCAATAAACAACTTAGAAAGTACACCAATCTTCTCAAACTCGGCACAGCTTGTAAGGCGGGCAAAACTCTACATTAGAGATAACCTGAGTGGGCATTTATCATTACCCGAGGTTGCGAATTTTCTGAATGTATCGGAACGGCAATTGTCCCGGCTATTTGCAAGCAGCATTCATGAATCATTTTCTTCCTTAGTCCGTACCGAACGTATCCGGGCCGCAGAACTGCTTCTCAAGCAAACAAACGATCCCATTAAACTGATTGCAGAACGAACCGGGTTCTCATCCGTCCATTATTTAACTCGTGTGTTTACTCAGGCGAAAGGCGTTCCGCCGGCTGCTTTTCGGGCTACATTGACAAGCGCACAGAATGAGGACTAACTCTCACGAAGAGCACATAAAAATTCAAAAAAGCTGCCGAAATTATATCGACAGCTTTTTGTCCTACGATCTATATAAAACGACCTTTATTCTTGAATCCCAATTGTTGGTGGCAGTTCTGTTGAACATTCTAGAAGACGACGCGCAGGGGTATCAAAATTACTAACATAATCTTCTTTCCAATCTTCTATATGTATTGCACGTAGTCTTACTTTATCATCCTGCCAAAAGTAGTCACTATAATCTATTTTCAAAAAATCATCACCCATCAATTTTCCCTCCTTGATTTTTGCATTGATTCCGAAAATCCTCTCGGTGACCGAGGAGCGTTAGCGACGATACAGACGGAACTTTGAAATACTCTCATTCTTTCTCTGTATTATCAAATCGATAAATAAGTTTATACCCGTCAAAAGTATCTCCATGCATCTCAATATATTTCTCTTTACTATAATTTGAAATGGTCTTCCTCCAAAATTTTTGCCCTACTATATTGGTTTCAGCAGGGTTCGTAAACACCTCCCACTTCCCTTTGTATTGTTCCAACACTTTAACAGCCGCTTTCTCAGCTACTCCCTGGCCTCTATAGGGCCGAAGTAAAAAGAAATCATGAACAAAATAATCAATCCCCGCTGAACAATGAGGCGGTGTAGCAATTAGAATAAACCCCGCTGGTTTATCTTCTACTAGAATTAAATAGGGATACAAACAATCCGGCTTTTCCCACCAAATATTCTGAACTTCATATTGGTCATTCAAAGTTTTATACTCTTCACTATCTTCATAGATTCCATGGCTATTCGGATAGCTAACATAATGCTCTGACAAATCGTACAAATACAACGGGTATAAGTTTTTAATTATATATGCATCGTTTTTATTGGTTAACAGCACTTTAATCGTCATAAGTAGTACTCCTTTGCTATTATTCTTCGTTCTGTCGTATAAAGTTTATGTATTCACGAACCCTCAGTGGTTTAAGGCGCATAAGCGCCGTAAACCGTTCTGCATTCCTGACATCCGAACGGAATCCTCTCGATGACCGAGGAGCATTAGTGACGATGCAGAAATGTAATGTTAGCTGATGTCAACGACCTCTTAGAATAACCATGTACAAGTTTTTTTGTGGCTTATTTTAACTTTAATTTATAAATAATCTCTCCATCTTGGTTTTCTTTATCTTGATTGACAAATCCTAATTTCTCATAAAGCTTTCTAGCATGATCATTACGTTTTTCGATTGTTAGAGAGATTTCTTCGCATTGCCTGTGCATTTCCTGAATAAATTCTAATATTCTTTGAAGAGATTGTGCTCCTAACCCAATCCCTTGATATTCCTTGTCTATTTGAAAACCACCAATCCAGAAATTATTCGTACTATTAGGTGTATAGGAAAGATAGAAAAATCCGAATGTTTTATCTTCCTTACTCAAAATGTATGGATCAAAAGCCTCGTCCCACGGTTTTATATAAGCCCATGCTAAAGATTCAATAATAGAGGGTACAAACTTCTCTTGTGATTTAGGTAAGGATATCGAGAGAGCTTCTTCCCAATTATTTTTATTAACTGGTTCTATGCGGATTAGATTCATTTTTTACATTCCTTTCGATTTCCTATCACTATTTCGTTGGTTTCAGATAACGTTTGGTTATTCCCGAACGAGAGCCTAAAGTGAGTAACACGATCGTGCCGACAGACTTAGGCTCGCAGGTGTTGATCAGCTGCTTCCGCTTCCTAGCTTCTTATCTATTGGGAATCTCAGGGCCGTACGGCCAAGCAACGTGAATACTGTGTTATCCGATGCCTTCGACTTAGTTGGTCTACTCCAAACTTTAGCTAAAGACTTAGCATAAGTGCCCCTACAGAGTTAACATTCGACTTGGTATTATTTTTGCAGTGTAGTAAGTAAATGATTTAGTTCATTTAAGTTATCTGTTTCATAGATTTCTTTTTCTGTATCGAAAACAATGTACTTCGGTAAATTTTTGATTTCATACATCTTCATTTCCGCATCACTTGGTGTATTGGTTTGATAATACCCAGCTATAATTTTTATGTTCTGATCAATCACTTGTTGAAATTCAAGGTTTTGTTTATCTGTGGTTCCTAATGCTGTAATGTAATATTTCCCCTCCACATCGGAGTACATAGTCGATGGTGTAGATGAAGGTACCGTTTCTTTTTTTAAGGTATCGCATCCTGAAAGCAGCATTATTCCTATAATACAGATTAATTGGATTATCTTCATATAACCCCTCCTTTACTTCAGGATAAACATTCATCATGTTTACCTTTATTCTTATTCTTATATAGCTCGGAGGTTTCGTGTAATGTTCTTGTGTTCACGAACCCGGGAGGCTTAACTAAGCAACGCGGACGGGTCGCCAGACTTAGGCTCGAAGTTGGTTAATTGTAAAGGCCCGCAGCGAGAACATGTTGTTATCAGATGATCACTCTTCCAATCGATACTAAAAGAAGTTATATACTCCGTCTTCGAAGTACTTATATTCTTCATCCGTTATTCTTAACTTTCCATATGCATTTAAAAATATTTCTTTATCTCTTTCATTATCGAAAGCATTATGTTTCGGTCTAATTGCTAAGGCTACATCATATCTTGGATCCCCGTATGCAGCTCCTGACCAATCAATAACTCCAACTATATTGCATTCATGAACTAATACATTATCTATTGTAAAATCGCCATGAATCAAAGTGTTATCTATTGGTTTGGGTCTTACTTCTTTCAACCGTTTAAGTAGTTCTTCTGATCCGTCTACAGCAAAGTGAGTTAGATTATATTCTGCTTTCATAAGCATTGTATCTAACCAAGGATTATCATTCTTCAATAATTCAATAGGGCAAGAACATTCATGTATTTTTTTTAAACAAAGTCCAAAGTTAAGAATCGCTTTTTCTTTATCTTTGAGATCAGGCTCTTTCGATAGAAATTCTCTCAAACTTATTCCCTCAATATAATCCATTAAAAGCCATCTTGATTTATTTTGGGCATGATAGGAATAGGCTCTCGGAACTGGTAGTCCCGTATGGTAAAGATATTGAAGTACCTTGTATTCTTCTGATAACCAATGATTGTAGAGATCGTTTTCTGTCTTCTTGATTATGTACTTTTTATCGTGCGTATCCAAAATAGCCACGATAGAAGTATGACCTTGCCTGGGAAGAGTAATTTTCTGGACTTTTCCTATTTGTTCTATTATCTCAATTGGGAGGTCCTGAATATTCATGGTTTCATCCTTTCTTGCACTTCGTGCCCTTTCAGATAGGGGTCGATGTGTCCGGCTGAAGTAGCTTCCCTGCCAGAAACACTTCCCCGAATGATCATCCCCAGCTTCTGCCGGACCGAGGGCCGAATGGACCGATGCGTGAATATATTGTTATAGGATGTCATCGCCTTCTTTAAAAACCTGCAACTTCATTATTATTAGCTAAACGTCAAACTGTTTTAAATGATGGTCCAGGTGCTTGTAAATGCATTTCCCCCACTCTTCAGAAGTGAGTTTACCGAAAAAAGGATGTGGGTGTTTTGTGCATTTTTCAGGACCATTACTTTGAAACATTATTATTTTTTGTTTCAGTATTTCTTTTTCTATTTCAAATTCTCTTTTATCTACAATTATTAATGTTGGAATCGTGGACATATTCTTAGGAAGTGGCTTATCGTTATAAACTATCGGTTTCACAAACTTTCCTATTAATATCCCTATCCAACTTCTTGCGGAAGTGGAGTTTCCCATTGCTATATCCTGAAAAGATGAGCAATGAGCTAGCATTTGTGCAACATCCATTTTACCCCATCGCGGTTGTGAATTTGGGCGTAATTGATCGATACGATCTAAAATTTCATTTGTATTTAATTGATTAAAAATATTTTTCATTGGAACAACGCCTCCGTTATATAAAATCAATTATGAATTTATTAGTTTTGATTTCTTGCGCTGATTTCCTATAACGTCTTATCCACGAACTTCACAAAAACCACATCATAAGATATAACTAAGAAGTTCGTGAATACTTATTAATATGTATAGTCTCCCACTCAAAACCTTTCATATCCAATCAATTGCATCTATCTTCTTACACCCTACACATAACTGGTTATTTATCCCTATCATACTATAATCTTATATACTTAGATCATGATATTTAAATGTCATTTTTATGTGCTACTTCTCTTCCTATATCCTATCCTCTTTTGTAAAACACTAGTGAAACTACCTTCCCGTTCCCTACGTACTCAATCAGAGAAATGACCCGCTTCGCGAAAGGAGCTCCCCTAAGCATGATTAAAAAATGGATCGGCTCAAAACCGTTCAAACTCTCCACTATTTTGACCATAGCTGTCTTAGTGGTCATCAGTGTTCTGTTGATCTCCTTTGCGAGTTCGTACTTCTCTCAATCTGTTTTCTATGTAAACGGTGAAAAGTACACGAAAGCGAACGAACAATCCAACCTTATTACTTATCAATCAATAAACGGACCTCCGATAGAGGTACTCCCTAAAGATGATACACCCGTTGTACGCATTAATGATGAAGACTATGCAATTTCCAGATCGGAAGATATAAATGGACCCATATTCCATGTGAGTTATCCAAATGGGAAGAAGTACAAAGTGATAAACCAATCCGGTACCATGTTCAGTTACGATGAGAACGGTGAGATGGTATCTTTCATATCCATTTATGCCTATGATGGCAATGGTACAAGACTCATGAACAATGCTGAGGAAAAAGAAGAGGAATTGTACTACCCTGGTTCATTAGTTGAAGCAGCTTACCCGGAATACCACGAGAAACAAGGAACCCCTCTTATATACTGGACGGCTGTATTTCTACTGGTGTTAGGTTGGTGCCAATTTCGGTACGAGAAATTCCAGAACTTCTTGTTTTTTATTCATCCTCGCTATTCATGGCAAGATGATGAACCTAATGACTTTCATTATTTCTTGTGCAAGTGTTGTGGAATATTACTCATGGTATCGGCCCTTCCGGTATTTCTTAAATCATTGTAAACTCTTCGCCCATCTCATAAAAAACCTGTTATTATTTTTCTTTCTCAAACTATTTCAAGCTAAAACACGAAGAAACCCTAATCCTTTCGAAAAGGTCAGGGTTTCTCTATATTCTGAGCGACATTTACGGCTCATTTTATCTTCTGATTTCTTTTAATAGACGAGCCAAGAAATAATGATAAATTGCACTGCCCCGATAATCTCCATAATGCCTACCTTCATCGGACGCATCGTTGTTCCAGAGAATAGGAACGTGCGAATCAGCGGGAATACATAAGGCAAGATCATCCACGGTTGCCCTAATAGAATAGGTACAATAAGAATAAGGATGTGATAGATCTGACTCGCTTTTTTCCAAGCAGGGTTGTTCTTCTCACGAAATACCGTCTTAACAAAGAATGCTGTTCCCATGAAATAGATCAGATTATAGAGAACAATCATCAGCATTTCGAGATTCCATCCTCCGTCACCATACAAATAGGATGCAGCCCCGCCTAGTGAAAAAATAAGAATGGCACAAAAATCATTGAATATAGCCCTTTCGGATTTACGTTTTACATGCCATATGTTCAGGCTCAATAATATGATGAGCGGAATCCCAAAATAGAACAATTGCGGTTGGACGATAAGCGGATATACGATTGCGGCCAAACCAATCAGCCCGTAAATAACTGAGAATTTCAATAGATGATTGCGTTGCTTTTTTCTTTTTAGTGCTTGTAATAATGGATATGATGCCAGATATAAAAATAACCATGCTATAAATAACAGAATGTGGCTCCAGCGTGGTGATCCCGCCAGCACTCCAAATAAGTAAGGTACACTGACCATAGCCCATCCCCCATGTTCATGAGGAAGCACGATTTTCTTCTTGTTGCTCATTACTTAAAAATCCTCCACTTCAGACCAGTAACTAATAGATTGGATAAACAACTGACTCCATTTTTCGATGAGCCATTGATAACCCTTCTCAATTAATTATATCATCCGACATCAAGCAGGTCGTACATAGAATTGTGAACAATATTTTAATTTCACTCCTGGGTCCAACGGACTTAGCCAGTGCAGGGTTGTATGCCTGATTTTACTTCTCAGACTATCTTCGGGCAAATTTCATAATAATGATACAAGTAGTATGTCATGTTATGTTCCTTTAGGTTTATATTATTTTTCCGGAGATTTCTTCTAACGTTTCTGTATTCATGACGTCTCAGCAACTTAAGGCAGCGAAGCTACCAGGTGCGCAACAGCGTACTTCATCGATAGGATGTGTCCAGCTGATTCGGCTTCCCTACTACTGAAGATTCTTCTCCGAATTTACTTCTAACTTCTCCCGGACAGAGGACCGAACAGCCCGAAGCGTGAATATCTTGTTATATGACGCACCCGACTTCTTCGAGTTACTTTCAATCTGCTTTTGTTTCAATTTCCACTCTATTAATGTGTATTTTCGGTAAAGGATTTTATAAACCGTTACATACTTATTTGTTACCGAGTTGTTCCGCCAAACCGATTAGAAGTCCTTCGATTCCACGAATGTAGCAGAGCCGATACGAGTCCTCGTACTGAACCACTTCGCCAACGAGCTGAGCACCATACTTAGTTAGTCTGGATACCATTTCATCAATGTCTTGAACTGTAAACATGACTCGTAGATAACCGAGGGAGTTTACAGGAGCAGTCCGGTGATCTGATATAGTAGGTGGGTTGAGAAATCTCGAAAGTTCAAGTCGGCTGTGGCCATCTGGGGTAACCATCACAGCAATCTCTACGCACTGAGAACCTAGTCCGGTTACGCGACCAGCCCATTCACCTTCGACAGTGGCTCGCCCTTCAAGGTTCAATCCAATCTCCTCGAAGAAAGAGATTGCGTCATCAAGGGATTCTACAACGATGCCGACATTGTCCATTCTTAGTAATTTGTTTTTTGTCATAGTATTATCTCCTCGTGTACAAATTTACTACCTGATTATCTTCAATATTATTAAAATCAAGAAAATTGGTTTTCGGGTATGTCTTATAACATTGGAACCTGAGAGGCTTAAGGGAGCGATAGTGACTGGGTCCGACAGACCTAGCCTCGTAGGGTTGTGAGCTGAATCCACTACTCTGGCTACCTCTTCTTGCGAATCAAGGGCCATAGAAGGCAGCGTATATACGTAGTTAGCAGAAGTTGATACCTTCTTCGAGTTAACTACACTAAACGCACTTTATCTTTCAACTCTTCATATGCATCTCTTAACCACGGATGAATTACCTTCAAGGTTTCTTTCCGTTCCCATAAATAATTGATATAAGCAAATGCACCATGTGTTAATGATTTCTCTAGATTTCTATTAAGTTCATTTATATAGGGCGGGACCCCACTTTGATCCCATGATATCTTATCAGCTACAAACAACACCTGATCAAGTAACGTTGAACTTGATCTTAAAGTAGTGTGACAGCCAACAGCATCTAATACGTCTTGATCATGAATATTAAAAATATCTTGTGCCATTACCTTCGATATCTTCTGATGAATAATCATTGGGAATCTCTCTTCTTCAGGAAAAACCTCAATCTGTAATTGTCTTGCAACCTCTATTCTTCCGTTATTTGGAAATACTGCGCTGATATCATGTAGCCAACCTGCGGTTTCTGCCGCTGCCTGATTAGCATTAAACAACATAGCAATTCTTCTTGACTCAGTTCCAACTTCTATACAATGCTTTGCTGTTTTAGGACATTGATTCAATGTTAAGAACAATTGAATATCTTTCTTTAACTCACCCGTAAAACTAACATGTTGTGTTAAAGGCTTAAAAATCGAATGCATCATTGGATCCCCCCTATAGAAAAATGTTGCATTAATTTCTGCTAACGTTCTTGTATCTAGAACCAGAGAACCTTAATCCCCAACGGGGCGGCCGCGACGCGGTTAGGTTCGCAGGGTTGTCGCCTGAGTTCGCTCCATTATCGAAATGCCTCTCGGCGACCAAGGGACAGCTTGCTGGCCCGCCGCGTGAATGCAATGTTATATGATGCTGGTGACCTCTTGAAATACCTTCAAAATTTTTATTTTTAGTTTATTTTATAGGTGAGTTTTCTTGAGTCCATTCAGTTGGTCCTTCAGAATTAGGAATGAACTTCCTCCAGTATTGTCCAGTTTGTTTATCAAATATTATTACATTATTATCATTAGCCCTTACAAATTCATATCTATCTTTAGGTTCATTTCCCTTTTCATTTGTTATTGTTTCTTTGCCTTGAAAAGATCCTTGAATGAACCCTAAAAGTAAAAATCCAATGATTATTGAAATCCCTAAAATGAGACTAGACTTAATATTCATAGTTTCCTCCGATCTTGAACTTAATTTACATTTCACCAGTTTCATATAACGTTTGGCATTTCTGACGTTCAAGCAGCTTAAGGACCCTAGGTCCGGGTCGTCAGACTTAGCTGGTTGAATGTATCGCCTGAATATTCTCCCTGAAAATCCTTCTTGGTGATCAAGGGCGAATGTCCGCAGTAGGAATGCTGTGTTATCGGATGTCGGCGGTCCCAGTGAATATGCTACATTAATGATTGGAAAAATCTATTATTCACATCTTTTTTGTTAACTTCTGCCCATTCATTTAATTTCTCTAATCCTTTTATTTCCTGGCTCTTATCAAAATAAAAACACAAATCCAAAGGAACCAGTCGCTTACCCTGAACTTTAAATCCAATCCTCTTGTAACTCATATAAATACATTCAATTCGAGATGATTCATACTTCTTACCGTTTGAGGATATTACAAAATCTGTCCCCAAAGTTATGCTTAGTTTCGTGAAAAACATCCGTTTAATTATCGCAATTATATAAACTAAGACAAAGACCATTAAAAACGATTTAAAATACTTTAATAGATTATCTTGGTTAATAGAAAGACTAGTTACAGAGATCCTTCAAGTAAAATCATAGCAAATATATTAAGTTTTGCTCTTGGATAAACGGTTCTAAATGTATATTTCATTCTTTTATTCCTTTCTCTCCGATTTCCGATAACGTTCCGTGTTCACGACGCGACCCAGCCTTAGATATCTCCTATCTTAGGCTGGGTCGTGTGTTGTCTGAGCTTCTTCCTTGATTATGCATCTGACAACCGAGGGGCGATAACCCCGATGCGTGACACATAGTTATAGGATGTCAGCGTCTTCTTTGAAATATCTTCATCAGTTTTCTTGAACTACATTACCCGTTAGCGTAATCTACTTTAGGTGACAAGGTCATCTTATCGTCTGGTAAACGAGACCTATGGCTCCAGAATCAAAGGTCTTGTTTTCGATAAGTTTAAGATTGATCTTCTCCTTGAGACCTTGGAATAACGACAACCCGCTGCCGATCAGAACGGGAGAAACCGTGATTTTATACTCATCTATTAAATCAAGCTGCATAAGATAGTGTGCGAACCTAGGACTGCCGAGGATGACCATATCCTTGCCTGGCTGCTGTTTGAGGTTCTTGATCTCTGCCTCGACATCTTCTTTCACCAGTCTGGAATTGTTCCATTCGACTTTCTTCAGCGTCGTGGAAAAAATAATTTTGGCTGTCTTTTCGATCCACTCGGCATGATTCCGTTCATGCTGCGAAGCTGATGGGTTCGAAGGCACAGATGGCCAGTAACTGTGCATCATCTGATAAGTCCCACGTCCCCAAATGACAGTGTCGGCAGTACTCAAAATTTCTTTCGCGTGTTTCTCCAAATCAGCATCGTAGGAAACCCAGCCAATGTCCATTTCACCGTTCGGCCCTTCTACAAAACCGTCAAGCGATGCGTGCAGAAATAGAACGAGTTTTTTCATTTTCAGTTCTCCTTTGTTCATGAGGGATATCTACATTATACATTAACTACCTTTTAGCATAATTCAACTTGGGTTGTTTCTTATGAATTGATACTACTTACACATACATGCCATAATAATATTCCCATCTGGATCACTAAAACAAAAATCAGCTAAGTCAGGGAATTCTTCAATTTCTGTCGTAATTTTAGCTTTTAACTCTTCTTTCACAAATCGGTATGCTTCATGAATATCGTTAGTATTCATATTAAACATGGGGTGATTAGATGGTTGGAATTCGTAAACCTCATCCCAACAATGGTTATCTAAAGTCAATCCTGGAAGTGAATCACCCATATTAAATGTGTACACAGGTCCTGAATGATTTTCAGTATGTACTTTTTGGTTTAGTAGTTTACTATACCATTTGATCGATCTTTCAAGATCAGTGACATGAACAAAGATAGTCCCAAACTTGTTTTGAATTGGATTTATCATATTTCTTCCTCCATTCGAATTCATATTTTTGATTTTACAGGTTTTGCGCCGATTTCTTATAACGTTCCTGTATCCACGACGTCCCACCGACTTAAGCGACCAACGGGAGCGGCCGCGATGCGGTTAGTCGGTGCGGATGTGTCCGCCTGATTCTGCTTCCCTGCCAATCTCCTTCGGGCGGACCGAGGGCCGTCAGGGCCGATGCGTGGATATGATGTTAGACGATGTTAGTGTCTTCTTTGATTTACTTACTTCATTCATTTCTTAATAGTTGCTCAATATCTTTAGATTCAGTTCCTTCAATATCATGAATATTATTAACACCACCAAATTCAAAACAATAGTCCGGAATTGGAGGTCTCTTTCGTATTTGTGTTCTTACAAATTTCTTGAATTCTTCTTGTGCAGAAGGCTCTTGCTTATAATCAACTATTAGTAATCCTTTAGTATAATCTTTCACACTACTCATCCACCGCTTTATTAAATCATTGATATGATCGTCTCTGAAACTATACCCCACTATAAATAATTTGCTGGCCTGACCAAAATCACAGATATCTTTTAAGGCTCGATAATAATACTCAAAAGGGTGTTGGACAATCTTATTGGATTTACCACCACCTGTAATAATAGCTGGCAACAAGGGTAAATTCTCAGCATAAATCTTCTGGTAAATCTCCTCATATCCAATATCCTGACTCTTTAGTTTAATAACTCGATTTCTGATAAAATCATAAAATAATGACAAGGATCCATGCAGATGATGAAGTTCTATCTTTCTTTGAGTTTCTGTATAGAATTCTTCACTGCGTCTAGGGTTAAAATCAAACTTAGGTATATCCGTATCTTTTAATATGTGAGAAGGAAAACAGAAGTCTGTAAAGTGAAGAGTCCCTAGCTTCTCTAATAGTATAGTTTCTACTAATAGGTCATAATTAAGAGTAAAAACAAAACCTTTTTCGCTCTCATTTAGTGTTTCAATGAAAAATCTTGAGAAATCTGATAGCTTCCTCTCAATTGCTTCAAGACGTACATTTCCATGAATAATTCGTAATACTCTAACAATATATTTTCTGTAAATCTTGTCGATAATCTCAATATGCCTCGAAAGTTCTGGATTTGGAAGTTCATAATTTTTTAACATAGTCTGACCAACAGGTGAATCTATAAATGTTGAATACTTTTTAAGACTTTCAAATGCAGACTCCAAAGCAGTAAAATTTGCTTCAAAATCATCAAAAGACAATCCATCTCCTCCATGGCAAAGCTGTGTTAAAAATCTCTTCTCTTCGTATTCCAAATCCTCAATAAATTTAGTAGTTATATTACGTAATGCGAAATCAGGCGATAGAGCAATGGATAATCCATTGCCGAAAAGAAATAATGGTTTATTCAATATTTTCAATCCTTTCTGCACTTTACACTAATTTCGTCTAACGTTCAGGTTATTCACGAACTTGCGCAGCAAGTTGTCAGACAGCGATCACATCCTGAATTTCCTCTGCTGACCAAGGCGTAGCCGATGCGTGAATATGGTGTTATCAGAAGTTGTCAACTTCTATGAATTACCTAGCTATTTCTCTATCTTTATAATATTTCTCTGCTGGTATTGACCAATTCCAAAATAATGAGCCTTGACTCATAATGAATCTATCTAACCATAATTCAAAATTCATATTTAATTTTCTTGCTTCATAAAATTGATCGATATGTCCTTTTACTAGAATATAATTTAGGTCTCCATCATTATATGAACTTAAATCAATAACAATATTATCTGTATAGAAA
>NZ_JAGXCY010000021.1 GCF_018310695.1 Paenibacillus sp. Marseille-Q4541
GTAGAGCACCTGACTTTTAATCAGGGTGTCGAAGGTTCGAGCCCTTCATGGCTCATACGAAAGTCATCAGCATATTGCTGGTGACTTTTTTTGTTTTCTTTTTTTCTGGTTATTTCGTTAGAATAGATAGTATAGAAATATTAATCTACGTCATTTTAAAGAAATAAACACAGATGGTGAACAAGGTTATTGGGAAGACTAGTATACAATTTTTTTAATAAATGATTTGGTAGAGGTACCCCGCCTGTATTATACTGTTTTCGATGAGTGAATATAATAGTAAGGACTAATATAAGTTGTGGATTAGAAAATACAGTCGTAAAGTGGTGGTAGACGTGGCGAATTATGAGGCACTGTTGCAAAAATTACAACACATTCTTAACGTACCATTTCAAATAAATGATGTTCCAGCAAATCAAGGTATTCCTATTAAAGGTAGCCATAATTCATCGTTTGAAGACGAGAACTCACTATATTTCTATCTGGGTAAGGGTAAAGATAATGGTAGCCAGATGCTACTATCTACTCCAGTAGGGGAGATTAAAACATCAGAAAGAGCCCTTATTGAATGGATAATACTATCGTTAAACTCCAATAAGAATGCTAATGATATCGTACAAGTTGAGGAAACCAATTCCCTAGAGCAATTTGGGAGTTGGATTAAGGAAAGTATAGAGCAGGTCAAGGCCTTGCCTTTGCCGGAGACTCTACACCTATATGAAGATCAATTGACAAAAGGGATGATCCCTTTTTATCTGACTTACGACGGGGCTCATGAATCAGGGATATCTCTTAAATCGTTAAACAAATTGCTTCAGACTTACTTTGACGGAGATGTGCTCCTGATACCGTTAGTACAAGATAAGTGGTGTATATTAGCTGAGTTAGATTTAGTGCTTGATCGTGCTGACGATGATGCTGAAAATGATATCCAGCAGCAAAGATTGCAGTTAACCATGGAGGAAGAGCTCGCTGCTTTTACAGAAGGACTTCATGAGGTGATTGCTAATGAGTGGGTTGGTGTCTTTCATCTTTCTGTATCTAAACCAGAAACGAACATTACCTCCTTACCAGGCGTCTTCTCTCTACTGATTGAAACTACGGAACTTGGTAAGAAGTTCAAAGTGGGTGAGCATGTTTATTTGCCTTGGCAATTTCACTTAGAACGTTTAATCAATAGTATCCCTGAACAAGAGAGAACTGATTATCTGATCGGAATGAGTACTTCTTCTATATTATTTGAAGATGAAACGATTTCGACGCTAGAAACATTCTTTCAACTCGACTGCAATGTTAGTGAGACAGCGAAGCGCCTCTATATACATCGCAATACACTAATCTACCGTTTAGACAAGATAAAGCAAGAGACTGGGCTTGATGTTCGGACTTTTAAAGATGCAGTTTTGGTCAAGTTGACATTGCTCATGTACAAAGTGACGAAAACCTCCTGATTTTTTTGTGTGAATTGTGCATAGTCATGAGTAGGCTTCTCGGGTTAATATAAGGACAGGAAATGAATTCGATTACATTATGGTGTTAATTGGATGTATTCGCTTTCAAAATTAAAAAAACGAATTGATGCTGAGGAGGCAATAATCATGGCTGGTGTACGCTTAGAACATATTTACAAACAATATCCAGGATCTGATAAAGCGACGGTTGTTGATATTAACTTAGATATTAAGGATAAAGAATTTCTTGTTCTGGTAGGTCCATCCGGTTGCGGTAAATCTACAACACTTCGGATGATCGCTGGCCTTGAGGAAATCTCCGATGGCAAACTATATATTGGTGACCGCGTAGTAAATGACGTAGCTCCTAAAGATCGCGATATCGCGATGGTATTCCAATCTTACGCTCTTTACCCGCATATGAACGTATATCAAAATATGGCGTTTGGTTTGAAATTGCGTAAGGTGAAAAAAGAAGAAATCGATAAGAGTGTTCGTGAAGCTGCTAGAATTCTAGATATCGAACATTTGCTGGATCGTAAGCCGAAAGCTCTTTCCGGTGGTCAACGTCAGCGTGTAGCTTTGGGTCGTGCGATCGTTCGTAACCCACAAGTTTTCTTGATGGATGAGCCGCTTTCTAACTTGGATGCGAAACTTCGTGGACAGATGCGTGCGGAAATTACGAAGCTTGCTAAACGTCTTGAAACTACTGTTATCTACGTAACGCATGACCAAATCGAAGCAATGACGATGGGTGATCGTATCGTAGTTATGAAAGATGGATATATTCAACAAGCTGCTTCACCAGAAGAGCTTTACAATAATCCAACGAACCTGTTTGTAGCTGGCTTTATCGGCTCACCTACAATGAACTTTATCTCTGGTAAATTATCGCAACAAGGCGATAGCCTTCGCTTCTCATCTACCGGCCTTGATGTGGAAATTCCACAAGGCAAAGCACAAGTGCTTAAGAGCAAAGGTTATGCTGGTAAAGAAGTGATTCTGGGTGTTCGTCCAGAGGATATTCACGAAGAGCCAGTATTCTTGGAAGCTTCTCCGCACACTGCTTTTACTGCTAAAGTAGATGTAAGTGAGAACCTTGGTCATGAATTGCTCTTGTACCTGAGTGGTGTAGGTAGTGATGTTACTATCGCACGTGTAGATGGACGTTCGAACACTCGTGACGGTAACACAGTAAAAATGGCAATCGACATGAACAAAGTTCATATCTTTGATAAAGAAACAGAAGCAAACGTACTTGTTTAAGATTAATACGAGTACTGAATAATAATATTGGGGTTGTCAGGCTTTTTATAAAGCCAGGCAACCCTTTTATTTTTGCATCCTCTCTTTGGTCTTGTGAACTGATGAACATTGCAATCGGCTTCATTTTCCGATACGATGAGTACAATGACTATCAGATTAATATAGGTAGAGAATTGTACATAATAGTGGCAACACTTGCTCTTAGAACCCGCGTTATATTGTCGTACCGAAAGGAAGATACAACATGGCTAAAAAGGTAAAAGTATCCCAACTTGTTAATGAATTTCAGCTAGAAGTAGTCTCTGGGGAAAATGGTCTTAAACGACCGATCACAGTAGATGACCTAAACAGACCTGGTCTAGAGATGGCAGGATATTTTGAATATTATCCGTCGGAACGGGTACAGTTGTTAGGGAAAACAGAACTTGCTTTTGTTAAGATGCTACCCGAGAACGAACGTCGGGAACGGATGGAAGGCCTGTGCCACGAAGAGACCCCTTGTATTGTAGTCACTCGTGGACTGGATATTCCTCAAGAACTAATTGATATCAGTAATGAGAAAGATCTACCTGTACTACGCAGTTCTATGGCAACAACTTTACTCTCAAGCCGCATTACTGGATTTCTCGAGGGGAAATTGGCACCAACGACTACGATTCATGGTGTTCTTTGTGATGTTTATGGTATTGGCCTTTTAATTACGGGCAGTAGTGGTATCGGCAAAAGTGAGGCAGCTTTGGAACTTGTTAAGCGTGGACATCGTCTTGTTGCCGATGATGCTGTTGAGATTAGCCAGACTGCCGATAATCAATTGCACGGTACTGCACCGGAACTCATTCGTCATTTGCTTGAAATCCGCGGTGTCGGGATTATTAATGTAATGACTCTGTTTGGGGTGGGTGCAATCCGTAACCATAAGAGAATTACAATCGTGGTTCGCCTAGAAGCATGGCAGCAGGATAAACAGTATGACCGTCTTGGTCTTGATGAGGAGACGACTCGAATTATTGATACGGATGTACCGTTAGTTACGATTCCAGTACGCCCAGGTCGTAACCTTGGGGTTATTATTGAAGTGGCTGCAATGAATTTCCGTCTTAAACGAATGGGTGTCAATGCCGCACTTCAATTTACAAACAAGCTGACGGCGACCATTGCTGAAGATAACGATGATATGGATTGAACTTGAAATAGGGAGAACTAGAGGTTCAAAATGTATTGTATTCTTTTAGATAGAGGATGTAACAAACCATCATGGGTTATTTTATCAACGAAATAGGGGAGTGGGTAAATGGGTACCTTATTACTTGATCCGATTGCATTTTCTATCGGTTCTCTCAGTGTCCATTGGTATGGACTAATATTGGGGTCCGCGGCTATTGTCGGATTGCTACTAGCGATACAAGAGGGGAAGCGCTTTGGTATTCCCTCTGATTTTTTCATGGATTTATTGTTGCTAGGCGTTCCTTCTGCTATTATCGGGGCACGAATTTACTATGTAGCTTTCACGTGGGATGACTATAAGGATAATCTATGGGATGTATTTAAAATCTGGAATGGCGGTATAGCCATTTACGGAGCACTGATTGGTGCTATCATATGTGGCTTTTTCTATTTCAGGCATAAAGGTTATAATTTCTGGCGTATCGTAGATATTTGCGCACCATCCCTTATCATTGGGCAGGCCATTGGGCGCTGGGGTAACTTTGTCAATCAGGAGGCATACGGTGGTCCTGTAGAAGAGTCTTTCCTTAGAAATACTTTGCACCTACCTGACTTTATTGTGAACCAAATGAACGTTCAGGGTACATACCACCATCCAACCTTCTTATATGAATCTCTTTGGAATGTAGTAGGTCTGATACTTCTTTTGGTTTTGCGTCGTCAAAAGTTCCTGCGTGCAGGAGAGCTGTTTCTATCCTATTTTATTTGGTACTCCATCGGTCGGTTCTTTATCGAAGCGCTGCGGACAGACAGTTTAGGTTTCCAAGGACCAGAATGGCTAGCGGCTCTCGTGAATAGTCTGTGGTCACCAATGACAGCAATGGGCTTTGAACTCGGACATTTAGATCCTGCTTATGGGAATATTCGTATATCACAAGTTTTGTCCATCGTCATTATTATTGTCGCGATCATACTCATCGTAGTTAGACGTGTAACAGGGGCGGCAAATGAACGTTATCTAGACCCTATTGTGTCCAGTAAAACTCCTGTAGATGGGGGAAGTGACAACATATCAGAATTGGATTCTAAAAAAGATATGGTAGACGAATCGTCTCGTATCGATTCCAGCGCTGATCAGAAAAAGGAGTAATAAAGGAGCAATATCGTATGATTAAAACGGTTTTATTTGATTTAGATGGCACGATTATCGATACTAACGAGCTGATTATCAGCTCGTTTATCCATGTTTTGAGTAAACTTGGCCCGGGTGCACTCTCCAGAGAAGAAATCATTCCTCACATGGGAGGAACTCTGGAGCAACAGATGCAGGCTTTTACCGGTAAACCTGATGTAGCAGAATATGTTACTGGTTACAGGGCTTACAACTCTGTCCATCATGATGACATGGTACAACCGTTTCCAGGTGTGATGGATGTGGTGAAAAAGCTCCATGAGCAAGGAATTCGCATGGGTGTGGTAACTACAAAAATAAGACCAAGTACGCTTCGCGTACTGGAGTTATTCGATCTTATGAAATATATGGAGGTCATCGTAACGGTCTCCGATGTAACTTATCCAAAGCCGCACCCTGAACCTGTCCTAACTGCAGTGGAGAAACTTCAAGTGGATCCTTCGGAAACACTTATGGTGGGAGATAGTCCGGTGGACATTCAATCTGCCAAAGCAGCGGGAGTGAAAGCTGCGGGTGTAGCTTGGTCACTTAAAGGGGAAGAAAAACTTAAAGAGTATGGCCCTGATTATATTTTGCATGATATGCACGATATTCTTACTCTGATTCAAAAGGAGCAATAGATGCTGTGAGGAAGCTGGAACGTTATCCTGTTGAAGGGCATAATTCGTTATGGCACATATACCAGACTGTTAGTCCTTTTAAAGGGGTACGTAACTTCATCTGGGTGCAGCTCGCGAGATATTGTCCTATCCTGCCTCTGAAAAACTGGATTTATAGAAGCCGTCTTCGGATGAAGGTAGGGAATCATACGGCTTTTGCACTCATGGTGATGGTGGATGTGTTTTTTCCGGAAAGGATTCATGTGGGGAACAATTCTGTCATTGGTTACAACACAACGATTTTGGCGCATGAATATCTCATAGATGAATATCGTCTAGGTGATGTTACTATAGGAGATAACGTACTGATTGGTGCGAATACGACGATTTTACCGGGAGTGACGATCGGGGACGGAGCCGTTGTGGCTGCAGGTTCTGTTGTACATAAAAATGTAGCAGCAGGTGCCTTTGTAGGAGGCAATCCTTTAAGGGAACTCGGTCCCAAAAAGGAAGATATTCACCAACTTGATGCGTTCCATTAAGCTTGGGATGAAACTAAGATGAAAAGAATATGAAATACGGAAGGCCGCTTATCGAGCGGTCTTTTTTTGTTAGGGTGAGTTTTATTTCCACAAAAGGGTATATAGGAACAATATTAGAAAAATAACAGTGAATTGACGATAAAAGGGAAGACGTGGTAAGATATCGAATAATACTTTAATTTGTTAGATTGGTAGCACTTTAATGTAATAAAGATAATGATGATAATAAAACATTTAAAATACGGAACTAAGGACGCAGAGGTGAACAGAAATGTCTAAACCAAAAGGTTTTGAAAAGCCGGCAGGTGTACGTGATTATCTTCCTCATGTAGTTGATAAATTAAGACGAATTGAGCACAGGGTACTGGAATGTATGAGCAGTTGGGGATATCGCCAAATTATTACCCCTTCGATGGAGTACTACGATACCGTAGGTGTGGCAAGCTCAACGTCTGATCAAAAGCTGTTCAAATTGTTAAATAACCGGGGGACAACACTTGTGCTCCGTTCTGATATGACTGCACCGATTGCCCGGGTTGTGTCTTCTATGCTCAAAGATGAGAAGTTACCTTTACGGCTTTCGTACCATGCGAATGTATTCCGTGCAATAGAAGAAGAGGCAGGACGTGAAGCTGAGTTTTTTCAAACTGGTGTTGAATTAGTTGGTGATGATTCTCCAGAAGCGGATGCTGAAGTGGTGGCATTAGCTATCAGCTCACTTCAAGCAGCAGGAGTACAGTCCTTTAAGATTGCTATGGGCCATGTAGGTTTCCTAAACGGGTTGCTCGGTGAGATTGTCCCAGGGGAAATGGATTTACAAGAAGAACTGAAGGCAGTATTGCTTAAGCGTGATTATGTAGGTTACCGTGAAAAAATCGAAGGCCTTTCCTTATCTTCGGAGCAAAAGGAACGATTGGAAGCCATTTTGCGTCTGCGGGGTGGAAAGGAAATATGTGAACGGGCCGAATCCCTTAGCTCAAGTGAAGAAGCACGCAAAGCAATGCATCACCTTTGCTCTGTGTGGGAAGTGCTCGAAGCTTATGGAGTATCCAAGCATGTACTGATCGATTTAACGATGCTCGGCGATTTTTCCTATTATACAGGAATGACGTTTGAGGGATATGCTTCAGAACTTGGATTCCCTGTATGTAGTGGGGGACGATATGACAAGTTACTCAAACAGTTTGGGAAAGACATTCCTGCGACCGGATTTGCCCTGAAGACAAACCGCATTATCGATGGAGTACAGGGGATTAGAGCAGAGCAGCCGCTTCCTGTACTTATTGAGTACACGAAGGAACATCGAGTGGAGGCTTTGTCTCAAGCCTTACAGCTTCGAACAGAGGGACGAACGGTGGTGACCAGACTGATGCAAGGATCTAAGGATCGTTATCATCAGGGCGTTGACACGAATGAACAGGGGAATAACTGTGCGGTGTCAACACTCCAAGGCAAATATGAGAAGGTATATACTTACAGCAGTACGGTATAGAAATGCTTGTTATATCAAATAAGGAAGGAGCAAGGCATATGAATGAAATTTTGAAAGTGGCTATGCCCAAAGGGCGAATTTATAAAAAAGCTTCCCAGCTATTCCGTGCCGCAGGTATACCCATTCCTGAAGATATTGATGATACAAGGAAGCTTGTCATCCCACTCCCGGAGGCATCTCTGGAGTTCATTATGGCAAAGCCTGTTGATGTTCCTACTTACGTGGAGTATGGTGCCGCTGACATCGGCATTGTCGGTAAAGATGTATTACTCGAAGAAAATCGAGATGTGTATGAGTTGCTTGATCTAGGTATCGCAAGGTGCCGTATGTCTGTCATCGGATTACCTGATTGGGAGCCGGGCATTAGACAAAGGGTGGCAACCAAGTATCCCAATGTAGCTTCTCAATATTTTCGTGAGCAGGGACAGCAGGTAGAAGTCATTAAATTGAATGGTTCCATTGAACTTGCGCCGCTGATTGGTCTGGCAGATCGAATCGTTGATATGGTGGAGACCGGACAGACATTACGAGAAAACGGGCTTGTTGAGCTTGGAAGCATGTTTGACATTACAAGCCGTCTCATTGCCAACCGAGTCAGTTACCGAATGAAGAACGGACAAATTCAGGGACTATGCGATTCGTTGCAACACGTTATTAATTTAACTTCAAAGTAGTGGAACGACTGGCCTTATTGGCAGGAATGCAGGTCCATAGAAGCTAATGAGCCCAAAAAGTTAAAAAACAACTTAACAGGCGAAGAACTTAAAAATACAACCCTCGAACATTGAAATGTAAACAAGTCTCATTTTTAGTATCTAAGAAGGTGCATTCCTGCTGAAAAGCAGCAAGGGTGACAATTAAAAAAGAAGAATGCCATTGTGAAATTGCTTTACATGCTATGCAGGATAAGGAGTGGGATAAGATGAAAATTGTAGCGGCTCAGGATTTTCGTCTAGAGCGGAATGTGGATTATGGAACGAAAGAGCAGAATGAAGCGGTACGCCAAATCATAGCAGATGTCCGCAGGGAGGGGGATTCGGCAGTACTCCAATATACAGCCGAACATGACCATGTAATCCTGGCTCCAGGTGAGCTGAGAGTGACCAAGGAAGAGATGATGGCTGCATACGAGAAGGTAGACCCTGCTTTTGTATCACACATTCGCGAAGCGGCCAAAAATATCCGTACATTTCATGAAAAGCAAAAGCGAAACTCCTGGATGGATTTTGAACCGGATGGAAGCTTACTAGGGCAAATCATTAGACCGCTTGATCGAGTGGGAGTTTATGTACCTGGAGGAAAAGCAGCGTATCCTTCTTCGGTACTGATGAATGTGATTCCGGCACAGGTCGCAGGCGTGCAGGAGATTGTCATGGTTACGCCGCCATCTACGAGTGGCGGTGAAGGGATTAACCCGTACATTCTCGTTGCTGCTGCGGAAGCAGGTGTAAGCGAGATGTATCGGGTTGGCGGCGCGCAAGCTATTGCGGCGCTGGCTTACGGCACAGAGAGTATTGGCAAGGTCGACAAGATATGTGGACCCGGCAATATTTATGTGGCGCTCGCGAAGCGAGAAGTATTCGGTGCTGTCGATATCGATAGTATCGCGGGACCAAGCGAAATTGTCGTGCTCGCGGATGAAACGGCGAATGCCGAATATGTCGCAGCAGACCTGCTGTCTCAGGCAGAGCATGATGAGATGGCCTCTGCTATTCTGGTCACAACTTCAAAGCTACTAGCAGAAGAAGTTCAGACTGAGGTAGAGAAGCAATTGAAGCAGCTACCGCGAGAAAAGATAGCTCGCGCTTCGATCGAAAGTCATGGCAGTATCATCGTTGTTGATACCGTACTTGATGGTATTGAAGTTGTTAACAAGCTTGCCCCGGAACATCTTGAGGTGATGGTACAAGAGCCTATGGCCTATGTATCGTATATCCGTCATGCAGGCGCTATTTTCCTAGGTCCATACAGTTCCGAGCCGGTGGGGGATTATTTTGCAGGTCCTAATCATATTATCCCGACGAATGGAACCGCGAGATATGCTTCACCCGTGGATGTCGATGATTTTACCAAGAAATCAAGCTTAATTTACTATAGCAAGGAAGCACTGCTGGCAAGCGGTGAGGCCATTATTGGCCTTGCTCGTCACGAGGGGCTAGAAGGTCATGCTCGGGCGATTGAAGTGCGGTTAAAGCAAGAGAGAAAAGATGAGAACTCATATTAAATGAAGATCATTTTATTTATCTATTGGAATGACGATCCAAAGACGATCTAATCACAAATATAGAAGAGTTTACGAAGGGTGGAGAACAAGATGGGAAATGAGGAGCAACAATTTATTGAAGACGGGCGCGGGGCAGCGGTCAGCCGGAGAACGAATGAGACAGATATTCAGCTTAGTTTTGGTGTAGACGGGAGCGGTCGTTCCGAAATAGAGACAGATGTTCCTTTTCTGAATCACATGCTGGATCTGTTTACTAAACATGGACAGTTTGATCTTCAGGTGAAGGCAAAGGGTGATATAGAAATTGATGATCATCACACCGTTGAAGATATCGGCATTTGTCTTGGACAGACACTTCGTGAAGCTTTGGGCGATAAAAAAGGGATCAAACGTTATGCTAGTGTATTTGTTCCTATGGATGAGGCACTAGCTCAGGTTGTCATTGATATCAGCAATCGTCCTCATTTTGAATACCGTGCAGTCTATCCTTCTCAGCAGGTGGGAAGTTTCTCAACAGAGCTTGTTCAAGAGTTTTTGTGGAAATTCGCGTTAGAGGCTCGTCTTACACTGCACGTTATTGTTCACTACGGACAAAATACGCACCATATGATCGAAGCAATTTTCAAGGCGCTTGGCAGAGCACTGGATGAAGCTACACTCGTTGATCCTCGCGTTACGGGAGTTCCTTCTACGAAGGGAGTGCTGTAGTTTATGACCATTGCCATCGTTGACTATGGGATGGGAAATCTTCATAGTGTAAGCAAGGCGATTGAAAGGCTTGGCTATGAAGCACGGATAACGAGTAGTAGGGAAGATATTTTGACCGCTTCGGGCGTTGTTTTACCGGGGGTTGGCGCTTTTGGTGATGCCATGCAGCATCTGAGGGAAACGGGCCTTGATAAAGTAGTTAAAGAAGTCCAGGAAAAAGAGATTCCGCTGCTCGGGATATGTCTAGGGATGCAGCTGCTCTTCAGCAGTAGTGAAGAACATGGTCAGCATGAAGGTCTGAACATTTTACCGGGCCGAGTAGTAAGGTTTGAGGCTCGTCCTTCTTACAAAGTACCGCATATGGGCTGGAATGGACTTGAGTTCAAGCAGAAAGAGAGCCCGTTATTTCAGGATCTGACGGAAGGTCACGTATATTTTGTACATTCTTATCATGTGGAGCCGGAAAATAATGCGGATCTGCTTGCTGTAACTGATTATGGTTTTCCTGTCACGGCGATTGCCGGGAGGGGATCTGTTTATGGGATGCAATTTCATCCGGAGAAAAGCGGGGAGTTTGGCATGCAGCTGCTGAAGAACTTTTTGAAACTGGCTGAATCCGGTGTTTAATATAGAAACGATAAAGGGGCTTATGCGATGAAACCATTTACGATTTACCCGGCCATTGATATTAGAGGCGGAAAATGTGTGCGTCTTGTCCAGGGAGATTACAATCAAGAAACAGTTTATCATGATAGTCCTGTAGATGCTGCAAAAGCTTGGGAAGCTCAAGGGGGATCTTTTATTCACCTAGTTGATCTCGATGGGGCAAAAGAAGGATCGCCCGTTAACGTGGATGTCATCGGGCAAATTGCAGCTACGGTTCAGGTTCCTGTTCAAGTTGGCGGAGGACTTCGTCGTATGGAGGACGTAAAGAAACTGCTCGATCTTGGGGTCAACAGGTTAATCTTAGGTACAGCTGCTATTGAGGATCGTCAGTTCACGGAGCAAGTGCTTGGTACTTATGGTGATAAGGTTGCCATTGGTATAGATGCTAGGAATGGTTATGTTGCTACACGAGGCTGGCTAGAAACATCGGAAGTTAAAGCTGAAGTGCTTGCCAAAGAATTATCTCTTTACGGAGCACAAACTTTTATTTTTACGGATATCTCCAGAGACGGTATGATGCAAGGGCCAAATGTAGAGGCAATCGTTGCATTGGCCGCAGCAAGTGGTCAGCAGGTCATTGCTTCCGGTGGTGTAAGTACGATGGAGGACCTCGTGAAGCTACATAGACACCGTGAGGATGGCGTAAGCGGAGCGATTATTGGAAAAGCACTTTACACAGGTGCAATCGATCTGAGACAGGCAATAGAGACGGTACAGAACAGCGGCATTACTGATATTAAATAGTTGAAACCGTAGCTAGAAAATATAGAAGAAAATAAGCTGGAGATGAGGTCTGATCGATGCTAGCGAAACGAATTATCCCTTGTCTGGATGTAAAAGACGGCAGAGTCGTTAAAGGTGTGAATTTCGTGAATCTGCGTGATGCTGGAGATCCAGTGGAGCTGGCTGCCTTATATGATCGTGAAGGTGCAGACGAAATCGTATTCCTCGATATCTCCGCGTCGGTAGAAGGACGGCAGACGATGGTAGAAGTTGTGCGCCAGACTGCCGGGGAAATAGCGATTCCTTTTACGGTGGGCGGTGGAATCAAGCATGTAGATGATATGAAAACGATTCTGCGTGCAGGTGCGGACAAAATTGGAATCAATACAGCAGCGGTGCTGAATCCATCTTTAATTACGGAAGGTGCGCTCAGATTCGGTTCTCAGTGTATCGTACTAGCGGTAGATGCCAAGTGGAACGATGTATTTGGCGAATGGGAAGTGTACACACACGGCGGTCGTAAGCCTACCGGTATCAAAGCGCTGGAGTGGGTCAAACGTGCAGAGAAGCTCGGAGCTGGCGAATTGCTGCTTACAAGCATGGATACGGATGGGACAAAGAACGGTTTTGATATTCGCCTGACGTCTGCTGTTAGTGATGCCGTAGGTATTCCCGTCATTGCTTCGGGTGGGGCAGGGAAAGAAGAGGACTTTGAGGAAGTGTTCACAACAGGAAAAGCAGATGCAGGACTTGCAGCAACGATTTTTCATTACAAAGAAATAGCAATTCCTCATCTGAAACAGCATTTGAAAGCTAAAGGGGTGGAAATTCGATGAGCGATCAATTAAACGATCAGTTGTCACTGGAACAGGTAACCGAATATATTAGGTGGGATGAACAGGGGCTTGTTCCTGCGGTGATCCAGGATGCAGATTCAAGAGCCGTGTTGATGCTTGCCTATATGAGTCAGGAATCACTTAAAAAGTCATTAACTACAGGAGAGACATGGTTCTGGTCTCGTTCGCGAAGTGAATTGTGGCATAAGGGCGCAACCTCTGGCAATGTCCAAACGATTGTATCTGTAAAATACGACTGTGATGGAGATACCTTGCTATTTTTGGTTAAACCGAAGGGGCCTGCTTGTCATACAGGAGAAACAACTTGTTTTTATCGGGAAATCCACGGTGTGCATACGGAAAAAAACGAACCAGAATCATCTGTATACACAGGTGGCCGATTTGATGTGCTTGCTGACCTAGAAACGGTGATTGCAGAGCGTGAAAGAGATCGTCCAGAAGGGGCCTATACCACGTACCTGTTTAACAAAGGGGTCGACAAGATCCTGAAAAAAATTGGTGAAGAAGCATCGGAAACAATTATTGCAGCGAAAAATAAAGATAACGAAGAGCTGAAGCTTGAGGTCAGTGACTTAATTTATCATCTGTTAGTCTTGTTGGAAGAACGAAAACTGCCTCTCGACGAAGTGTTAAAAGAACTCAGTCTGCGTCACGAGCGTCCTCGCCGCGACTAGTTGTAAGGGGGAGACACTCATGTTAATCGATTATCATACACACCATGCCAGATGCAGACATGCAGTAGGGGAACTGGAGTCTTATGTAAAGCAGGCCATCTCACTTGGTTACAGCCATATTGGCCTGTCTGATCATATGCCCCTGCTTCATGTTGATCCAGCGGAGTATTACCCAGAGATGGCAATGCCTATGGAAGAGCTGCCAAGATACATCGAGGAATGTCTTTATCTACAGGAAAAATATAAGGGCGATATTGAAGTACGCGTCGGTCTAGAAGGAGACTACATCGAAGGTTATGAAAAAGAGATTGAACAGATCATCTTAGCGTACCCTTTTGACTACGTGATTGGCTCTGTTCATTTTCTGAAAGAATGGGATATCTCTGACTATAGGCAAGTCCATCAGTGGGACAACAGAGATATCCTTGGGGTGTACCGGGAGTATTATGATGCTGTCCAAAAAGCCGCAAAAAGCGGTTTTTATGATTTTCTCGGTCACATTGATGTGATCAAACGCTTTAGATATGAGCCTAAACCGGAAGAAAGGGAGGCTTGGTTTACGCTAGAGCGTTCTACCCTGGAAGTCATTGCTGACTGTGGGATTGCCATTGAGCTTAACGCCTCCGGTCTTTCCAAGCCGTGTGCCGAAATGTTCCCTAGTGAGCGCATTCTGAGGCAGGCTTATCAGCTCGGTATTCCAGTGACGATTGGATCTGATGCCCACGATCCGGTGAAAGTAGGAGAGAATATTGATGCTGGCCGAAGGCTTTTGAGGGAGATCGGTTATACCGAACTTGCTACATTTAAGCAGAGGGAGCGTTCAATGGTTTCGTTGTAATCTATATATTGCGTAGTATAATAAAAGGAAAGCGCATTCCATTTTATATCAAATTCATTGAATGATTCATGAAGGTAACCCAGTCATAGATAAATGCTTGTATTTAAAATAAAAGTCTTCGGGAGGCATGTATGCAACATTCTCTCCGTATTTTTTCGGGATCATCCAATCCCCAGCTAGTGCAAAATATATGCCAAAAGCTTGGGGTAGAGCCGGGTAAAATCAAAATATCCCGCTTCAAGAGCGGGGAGATTTACGTGCACTACGAGGAAACGATTCGCAATTGTGATGTATTTCTCGTGCAATCACTATCGAGACCCATTAATGAGCTGCTCGTGGAGCTGCTTGTCATGATTGATGCTGCCAAACGTGCTTCTGCCCGAACCGTTAATGTCATCCTGCCTTATTACGGCTATGCCAGACAGGAAAGAAAATCGGCTCCGCGGGAACCGATTTCTGCCAAACTATTGGCAGATGTGCTGACGACTGCAGGTGCAAATCGGATTGTAACCATCGATCTTCATGCCGCAGCGATCCAGGGATTTTTTAATATCCCGGTGGACCATCTTACAGCATTAGACTTGATTAGTGATTACCTCAAAAGTAAAAACATCGAAAGACCTGTTATCGTATCACCTGACGCTGGAAGAGCATCTATGGCAGAGAAGCTGGCAAGCAGGCTGGATTCTCCTTTTGCCATTATGATCAAGAAACGTCCAGCTCATAACGAATCCGTTATTACCCATGTGATTGGCGATGTTGACGGAAGAACGCCCATTATTATTGAAGACTTAATTGATACCGGGTCCACGATTGTAAACGTAGTGGAAGGGCTGAAAGAAAGAAATGCGCATCCTGCAATTGTGTGCGCGACGCATGGGCTTTTTTCTGGACCAGCGCTAGAAAAACTCACGCATCCTCATATTGAGGAAGTGGTGGTTACGGATTCTATTGAACTTCCTGTTTCAGGACCACCGTGTTTTACAGTGCTTTCGGTTGCTCCTATGCTCGCAAGAGCGATCCGTATTATTCTGGATGGAGGATCTATCGCTACTCTCTTTAGAGATGCAGGTATTTAAGAGATAACGAGTAGACAAGTTGTGTGGGTTCTTCATAGAAGAGCCCTGTTTGGCGTTGGCGGTTACTCATTCTCTAAACAATATGATTTGACAGATTTGGGACAAGGGAATAGCGGGTAATGAAAAGAGGATGACCCTACTAAAAGTGCATGTCAGTTATCGTTTATGTGCTTTTACCCTTTTTATATAATGCGGAAGTATAATTTTTCATCTGTTGTATAGTTCTGCAACACGAGAAGAGTCCTCGGGATTATGTTATACTGGAGAGTATGAAATCGTATGATAAAAGGAGGTGCCTTGGCACGTATGAAGGGCAAACCGCAGCGGACTGATCGCTCTCTTGTCAATGTTGTACCGATTCAACTGGACGCTTCTTTTTTCTTTGAAAGAGCTGTCCGCTCGCTGGATCGCAATCATTATGACAAGGCATTAAAATATTTTAGTAAAGCAGCTGAATATGAACCGGAAAATCCGGTCAATCATTGTAATGTGGCGGGTATTCTATCCGAGATGGGGGATTACGCCCGTTCGAATGAAATTTTGAACCATGTGCTCACCGAGGTTGATCCTTCCATGATGGAGTGCTATTTCTATATGGCTAATAACTACGCTAATATGGAACAGTTTGAAGACGCAGAAGAAGCTATCGTCACTTATTTGGAAGAGGATGAGCAAGGACAGTTTCTGGATGAGGCAGAAGAGCTGCTAGATCTGCTGTTCTTTGAACTGGGGCGCAAAGCACCGGTAAAAAGAATTAAAGCTAGAGAAGGTATCGCTGAGCATGACTATGCACGTAGTTTGCTTGAGGAAGGGAAATTTGCTCAGGCAGCAGAAATGCTGGAGAAAATTACAAAAGACCAGCCGGATTTCACGGCGGCACGTAATAACCTAGCACTGGCCTACTATTATATGGGTCGTTTCTCCAAAGCAAAGGATACGATCTTTGATTTACTGACATTTGAACCAGGAAATCTGCATGGGCTATGTAATCTTGCTATTTTCTTTCAGAATGAAGGAAACAAGGAGCAAGTAGCGGCACTGATAAAACAGCTGCAGACGTTGGTACCTTTTGAGCAGGAACATGTGTTTAAACTGGGAACAACGATGGGGATTTTGGGAGAACATGAGTCTGCGTATGCTCATTTTCGTAGATTACTCAAGAACAAAGATACTGCGAGTGATCCGTCGCTCGTTCACTATGCTGCAGTAGCAGCTTGTAACACTAAAAGATTCAAAGAGGCTGCACGTCTCTGGGAAATGGTGAAGATGCTTGATCCGGACTCAGAAGTACCTAAATTTTATATTTCGCAGCTGGAATCGCGTGAAGAAGAACAAGAGGTAGGAACGATCAGCTATCATTACCATTTGCCGTTTGAGGAACAATTCCGGCTATGGGAAAAATATGGCGCGAGTATTCCGGAAGACATCAAAAATGATCCGCTGATCCGCTCGTCTTTCTTCTGGGCACTTCATCATGGTGATGATACAAGTAAAGCGCAAGTGATAATCGCACTTCGTCATATTGGTGACTACGAAGTATATCAGGCACTTACTGATTTTCTAGAGCAACCGGATGAGAATACCGAGCTCAAGGAACTGGCTCTTTCCGTACTGCGTGAAATAGGGACGCCTGAGACACTTTCAGAGGGGGAAAACCCATATAAAGCATCAGGTCCTACAGATGCCACAGGGACTCCTGAGCAAGATATGCCTGAGTTAGATGACAGACAACAAGCGGTACTTAACAAAGTTTTGGAGAAGATGGATAAGTATTCTGATATTTTACGCGAAGGTGTTCAATATTTATGGGCAGACTATTTGAAGCAAGTCTCTCCTGAACTGCCATCCATTTCGTTAGTCGAAGGGTGGTCAGCAGCACTTGAGTATCTTACTGTCAAATCTGCAGGCGAGGAAGTTACCTATAAGGAAGTAGCCGGGCATTATGGAGTGTCTGCATCTACGGTGAGCAGATATGCCAAACAAATCGATCTTGTATGTAATTCAACACACTTGCTAAAACCAGTCTTTCGGGCTTTATCAGAGAAGATGTAGCGCATTAAATAGCATTTTGAAAAGGGAGGTTACTATATATGTCTCACTATAAATCCATTATTATCGGTACAGGTCCGGCGGGACTCACTTCTGCTATTTATCTGGCGCGTGCCAATTTAAGCCCGCTTGTTATTGAAGGTATGGAGCCAGGCGGTCAGCTGACGACTACGACTGAGGTAGAGAACTTCCCCGGTTTTCCTGATGGAATCCTTGGCCCTGAACTGATGGATAACATGCGCAAGCAAGCAGAGCGTTTTGGAGCTGAGTTCAAGAGCGGCTGGGTTGAAAGCATTGACCTGATTGAGCGTCCGTTTCGTATAAAGGTAGAAGGTCAAGGGGAGCTTACGGCTGACTCGGTTATTATTTCTACTGGAGCCTCGGCTAAGTATTTGGGGATTCCTGGGGAAAAAGAAAATGTGGGACGTGGTGTAAGTACTTGTGCAACCTGCGATGGTTTCTTTTTCCGTAACAAAAAGATTATCGTCGTTGGTGGTGGCGACTCTGCTATGGAAGAAGCAAACTTCTTGACGCGATTCGCTTCTAGCGTCACTATCGTCCATCGTCGCAATGAGTTGCGCGCGTCTAAGATTATGCAGGATCGAGCAAAAGAGAATGAAAAAATTAAGTGGGCTTTGAATCGTTCACCTATCGAAGTCGTTGTTGACGATAAAGGAGTAACGGGTCTAAAAGTTCATAATAATGAAACAAATCAGGATGAGCTGGTGGAAGCGGATGGTGTTTTTGTAGCGATTGGACATACACCGAATACGGCTTTCTTGCAAAATCAAATTACACTGGATGCAGGTGGATACATTGCTTGTAATCCAGGAACAACAGAGACCAACATTCCAGGCGTATTTGCTTGTGGTGATGTTCAGGATACCAAATATCGTCAAGCTATTACAGCGGCAGGTTCGGGCTGTATGGCAGCCATGGATTGCGAGAAATTCCTTGAAGGCAGCATGACTCATGACTGGAGCGAAACATTAAACAAGGACTAATAAAATGATAAGCTGACCGGAAGCACAAAAAACGTGCTCCGGTCAGCTTTTTTGCTTCCGATAAATAAAGGAGAAGTGATAGAAATGGAAGGGGATTCGTCTTGACCGCCCCACTTCCTTCAATTATAGTGATAACGTATGAATAAATATTACAGATAGTAAAGGTGGCTTGCTAGCAATGTCTGAAAATATCTACGTTGGAGTGGATTTAGGCGGAACGGCAATTAAAGTCGGGATCTGCAATGCGCAAGGAACACTTCTGCATACATATGAGGGACCAACAGAAGTGAGTAAGGGCGTTGAGACAGTCATTTCAAACATCGAGAAGTATGTCCGTCATATTGTAGAAGAATCACCATACAGCTGGGAGCAACTTGCAGGAGTCGGTGCTGGTGTAGCCGGATTCACTAATGTGCGAGAAGGAATCATTGTATTTGCACCTAACGTAGGTTTTAAAGATGTACCTATCCGTTCGATACTTGAAGATAGGCTAGGAAAGCTCGTCAAAATAGATAATGATGCAAACGTTGCGGCTCTTGGAGAAGCTTGGGCTGGGTCAGGGGACGGTGTCGAGAACTGTATCTGCTACACCCTGGGTACCGGAGTTGGCGGTGGAATCATCATTGATGGCAAGATTTATCAAGGATTTTCAGGGATGGCTGGAGAAATCGGCCACACCAATGTAGTACCTGACTTGGAAGCGATTCAATGCGGTTGTGGTAAAATGGGCTGTCTTGAAACGGTATCTTCTGCAACAGGTATTATTCGTATGGCGAAGGATGCGGTAGAACGTGGAGATCATACTTCTCTGCAATCCGTTGACACCATTATGGCTAAAGACGTATTTGATGCGGCAAAAGCAGGCGATGAGGTAGCTCTTCGTATTGTTCATCGTGCAGCGTACTACCTTGGAAAATCGCTTGCAGCCATCGCTGCAATACTAAATCCTCAAATGTTTATTATTGGCGGGGGCGTTTCCAAAGCCGGTGACATTTTGTTTGATGAAGTACGCAGTGTATTTGCAAATCTTACTCCAGAACCTCTTCAAAGAGGAGTTAGCATTGTTCCAGCAACACTAGGTAATGATGCAGGAATTGTAGGAGCAGCAGGATTGCTACTTCGTTCATAAGTTTTTAGAATAGAATTAACGTATCTTTATATGAGCTAGACATAGATAGACGAACTGAAATTGATAGGGGGAAAATCATGTTTGAAGGTGAAAAATCACCAGCAGGTGGAGCAACCCTTATTATCATTACAGGGATGTCAGGTGCAGGGAAGACCATTGCTGTACAGAGTCTGGAGGATTTAGGATTTTTCTGTGTTGATAATTTGCCTCCCGTACTTATTCCTAAGTTTGCAGAACTCATTGTCCAATCAAATGGTAAAATTGGCAAGGTAGCATTGGTCATTGATTTGCGCGGGCGCGAGTTTTTTACAGCCCTGTCTGAATCTTTGAATTACATTAAGGATCATTTTACAATTCATTGTGAAATTATGTTCCTGGATGCGCAAGATAGTGTTCTTGTGCAGCGATATAAGGAAAGCCGCCGGAGACATCCGCTTGCACCAGAAGGAATGCCGCTTGACGGGATCAGGCTGGAACGCAAGATGCTGGAAGAACTTAAAAATTCTGCTACACAGGTACTGGATACTAGCAGCATGAAGCCTGCTCAGTTGAAAGAGAAAATCATTTCTAGATTCTCGCATTTAGAGAGCCATATGTTATCCGTAAATGTTACTTCTTTTGGTTTCAAATACGGAATTCCCATTGATGCCGATCTGGTATTTGATGTACGGTTTCTACCAAATCCTCATTACATTGATCACCTCCGTCCAAATACGGGACAGAATAGTGATGTATATGAATATGTAATGAAATGGCCGGAGACGCAGGCGTTTTTGACCAAACTGCTTGATATGCTGCACTTCCTCATTCCTCAATATCGGAAAGAAGGAAAAAGTCAGGTCATCATCGGTATTGGATGTACAGGCGGGAAGCACCGTTCGGTTGCTATATCCGAGTATTTAGGCAAGATGCTAGGGGCAAGCGAGACGGAATCTGTTGTTGTGAGTCACAGAGATGCAGATCGCGATCGGGAACGCCATTAGAGAAGGTTTTATGAATAGATTTCAAATGGATTTACTGATTTTGGGATGGCACCTGCGTAGGATACAACATACAATGTATGGACCGCTCATACCTGCATTCGTTAAGTAAGGTTTTAAAAAGAATAACGGATTGCTTACCTTGAGCAACCTCTTATAGAAGGTGAAGTGGTAAAAGTGGCTGTAGAACAAATGAAACGTCCGCATCTTGTCGTTATGGGTGGCGGAACAGGGCTATCTGTCATGTTGCGGGGGTTAAAAAATAAGCCGCTTGATATCACGGCAATTGTTACGGTTGCTGACGATGGAGGGAGTTCAGGCATGCTGCGAGATGAACTCCAGATGCCTCCTCCAGGTGACATCCGTAACGTGCTTACAGCGCTTGCTGATGTAGAGCCGTTGATGTCAGAATTGCTTAATTATCGTTTTAGTGGAAATGGCGGATTGTCTGGACATAGTCTGGGGAACTTGATTTTAGCTGGAATGACAGATATAACAGGTGATTTTGTAACAGCGGTGAGAGAGATTAGCCGTGTTTTTGCCGTACGCGGGCAAGTGTTGCCAGCAGCGGCAGAAGCTGTTGTGCTTCGCGCCGAGATGGAGGATGGCACTGTCATAACAGGCGAGTCCCAGATCCCAGAACATGGTGGGCGGATTAAGAGGGTTTTTCTTGAACCGGATCACGTGGAGCCGTTGCCAGAGGCTATTCATGCGATTGAGCAGGCGGATGCAATTATCATCGGCCCTGGTAGCTTATATACGAGCATACTGCCCAATCTTCTCGTACCAAAGCTGGCAGAAGCAGTTGTATCTTCGAAGGCAGCCAAAATATTCATTTGCAATGTAATGACTCAGCCAGGGGAAACAGACGGTTACTCCGTTGGAGATCATCTGAAAGCAATTGATGCCCACATTGGCCATAAAATATTTGATTATGTCATTGTTAACAATGGAGATATTCCTGAACCCGTTCAGGAGATGTATGCTGAAAAAGGTGCAAAACCAGTACAGCTTGATCTGGAAGAGATCCTGAAGTACTCCAATGAATGCATCGCAGATCGACTTGTCATGTATCGAACTTATTTACGGCATGACGCTAATAAACTAAGTCATCACATTTACACGCTAGTGCAAAACTGGATGATTCGAAAGAGGTGAGATCCTTGTCGTTTGCGGCACAGACCAAAAAAGAATTAACCCTGATCGAAAGTGAACCCTGCTGTGAGAAAGCAGAGTTATCTGCTCTCATTCGCATGCTTGGCTCGGTACAGCTGTCGAATAAGAAGGTTATTTTAGACGTCTCTACGGAGAATGCCGCGATAGCAAGGCGAATCTATTCTTTGCTCAAAAAACACTTCCAGGTGCATACCGAGTTATTGGTTCGTAAAAAAATGCGGCTTAAAAAAAATAATGTATACATTGTAAGGATTCCGGTTCGTGTACAAGAAATATTAAAAGAACTGGAAATTGTATCTGAAGGATTTCTGTTTACACCTGGGATTAATCCGAATGCGATCAGCAAAAATTGCTGCAAACGGGCCTACTTAAGAGGTGCTTTCATGGCTGGGGGTTCCGTTAATAATCCGGAAGGTTCTTCCTACCATTTAGAGATTGCCTCTATGTATGAAGAGCACTGTCAGGCTCTCGTGGATCTTGCGAATGAATTCAATCTGAACGCGCGTTGTATTGAGCGGAAAAAGGGTTTTATTTTCTACATCAAAGAAGGCGAAAAAATTATTGAAATGCTCAGTATCATTGGTGCACATCAGGCCTTGTTTAAATTCGAGGATGTTCGAATTATGCGCGATATGCGGAACTCCGTAAATCGGATTGTCAATTGTGAAACGGCGAATTTGAACAAAACGATCGGGGCAGCCGTTCGTCAAATTGAGAACATTAAGCTGCTGGATAGAGAAGTGGGACTGGAAACCCTTCCTGATAAGCTTCGTGAAGTAGCTGAAGTAAGACTCGCGAATCCGGATATTAATTTAAAGGAAGTCGGGGAATTACTAAAAGGGACGGTGAGTAAATCGGGCGTAAATCACCGTTTGCGCAAAATTGATGAGATGGCTGAACGAGTTAGAGCGGAAAAAGGGCTATTGATTTGAGAATAAATATAGTGGATCAGGTAAGAAGTCTTTTTTTCTTCTAGTTTCATTCATGCTATAATGGTATAATGTTTATAATTATGAAGTATTGATTTAGGTAGAGATTTTCTAGAGGGGGTAAAGTTTCCATGACAAAACACCCGGTTGTAGTCCGTTTGAAGACGGGGCTTCATGCCAGACCAGCTGCACTGTTCGTTCAAGAAGCGAATAAGTATTCGTCAGAAATTTTTGTGGAAAAAGATGAGAAAAAAGTAAATGCCAAAAGTATCATGGGAATTATGAGCCTTGCTATTAGTACAGGTACTGAAATTTACATTAGCGCCGAAGGTGCAGACGCTGAGCAGGCTGTTAATGCTTTAGTTAGTCTTGTAAGCAAGGAAGAATTGGAAAACCAATAAATTCATGTTTTCATATGTGTATACAGAAAAGCCTCTTTTAGAGGCTTTTTGTCGTTTTATCCCATACATAAAAGAGTTTGAGAAATGGAACATTTTTCAAATAGATTTCGTCTAAAAGTTTGTAATGTACGAGTTAGAAGATGTTTATATCAAAAAGGAGGCACGTGATATGAAGAAAACAGTATGGATTAAACCCGCAGCAGCTGTCGTTATAGCAGGGACAATGCTCATTGGTGGGGGCGGGGGAGCCCTCTCATTTGCTGGAAAAGCACAAGCACAAGAAGCAGTTGCCGTTCAGAATATCGTATCTGTTGTGGGAAAAGGTGAAATTTCGGTTAAACCAGATATCGCCTATTTATTTATCGGCATTAGTTCTGAAGGAAAAACAGCTGCGGCAGCTCAAAAAGCAAATGCAACGAAAATGCAAAGTTTGACGAGTCTGCTTAAGAAAACATGGAAGTTAGAGAACAAAGACATACAAACGAATCAATTCTATGTTCAGCCTAATTACACGTATAGTGAAAAAGAAGGTCAACAACTCAAAGGATATACGGCTACTCATTCACTCAAAGTGAGCTACCGTGATCTCGACAAGGTAGGAGAGCTGCTTGATGCTGCTGCCGAAGCGGGAGTTAATCAAATTGATAACATTCAGTTTTCCATTGAAAATAAAGATGCTTTTGAAACAGCAGTAATTGAGAAAGCAATGGCTAATGCAAACTTGAAAGCTGGAGCTATCGCCAAAGTTGCAGGACGCAGTCTAGGAAGTGTAATAAGTGTGAGTCAGGGGAATACAGCGGAACCCGTGCGTTACTATGAGCAGATGTACGATATGAATACGGCTGCTTCGAGCACTGCGGAAAAATCGACTTCGGTTGAAGCGGGTGAAATCAAATTGACGACAGAACTTACTGTACACTATCAACTCAAATAGTTGCTTTCCTAAAATCAGGAATAGCGATTTGTCATAAAAAAAGCCACAGGCCCTATAAAAGGACTGTGGCTTTTCCATTTACAATTAGATGCCTTGTGGCGGAGTAGAAGAGATAACTTTGTCAACAAGACCATAAGCTTGAGCTTCTTCAGCAGTCATGAAATTATCACGATCTGTATCTTTCTCAATACGCTCAATAGGTTGACCTGTGCGCTCAGCCAAAATTTTGTTGAGCTTATCGCGCATTTTGAGAATGCGACGTGCACGAATCTCGATGTCCGTTGCTTGACCTTGAGCACCGCCAAGTGGCTGGTGAATCATGATCTCACTGTTTGGAAGTGCATAGCGTTTGCCTTTTGCACCTGCATTCAGCAAGAATGCACCCATAGAAGCTGCCATACCCATGCAGATAGTCGATACATCTGGTTTGATAAATTGCATGGTGTCATATATCGCCATACCCGCCGTAATGGAACCGCCAGGACTGTTAATGTATAGGTGAATGTCTTTCTCCGGATCTTCCGCAGTGAGGAACAGCATCTGAGCGATGATGGAGTTAGCTACAACATCGTTGACGTCGCTTCCCAGAAAAATAATCCGATCTTTCAGCAGTCTGGAATAAATGTCATAAGCGCGTTCACCGCGATTGGTTTGTTCTACGACCATAGGAATGTAACTCACGTGAAAAACCTCCTTAGGAAATTTAGTTTTTTAGTTTATAGAGTGACGTTAACAGCATCTATATAACCACTGTTTCCGTATTACCCACATCATAAACAAATCCAAACAAAAAGTCAAAGAAAGTCAAACTTTTTGAATAAAAAAAGAAACCTATTCGGTTTCATCGGTTAAAGGTATAAGAAGCCGTTAATAATAATGGCGCGCCCGCGAGGAATCGAACCTCGATCTCAGGCTCCGGAGGCCTACGTCATATCCGTTGGACCACGGGCGCACAAACTGTGACAGCAATAATGATTATATCTGATCACCAAAAAAATTGCAAGAAAGTTTGCCGGGGGTGTTTGATGTTCCATTATAATGTACAACCTATAATAATAGGTCACATGCTGTGAACTAAATCATTGTAAGGAAACGGAGTGTATAAAGGGGCGAAGCTTTGCAAAATATACTTTTGGACCCCTTGCATACCACGTCAGATTTAGGTAAAATAAACGTGGGACTTAAAAAGTTAACCCGGGACGATTTTAGTCCATATTAGAGACCGGAACGAAGGAGTTTGCGGGAGTGGAAAGCATGCGAACGATTTTAGAAGTGCAGAGGCAGCTTCTACCTGATCTCATGGACGTGATGAAGAAGAGATATACGATTCTGCGCCAGATCATGATTTCGGATGTAATCGGACGAAGAACGCTTGCCAATTCTCTGAATATGACGGAGCGTGTGCTCAGATCAGAAACGGATCTGCTCAAATCGCAAGGCCTTATCGAGATTGAGAGCATGGGCATGAAAATAAGCGAGTCCGGCGAGCAGTTGCTTGAAATGTTAGAACCTATGGCCAAAGAATTATTTGGACTATCGGAAATAGAAGAGCAAATTCGGAAAACTTATGGACTTCAAAAGGTCATTGTTGTTCCGGGCGACTCAGAAAGTTCTGAATATGCAAAACGGGAGCTTGGACGCGCAGGGGCTAAGGCTCTACTTAGAGTAATGAATGATGAAGATGTTATCGCAGTTACCGGTGGTTCAACTACCGCTGCTGTAGCTGAGCATCTAACTCCATCCTCTTCGATGCGTGGAGTATGGTTTGTTCCGGCGAGAGGCGGACTTGGTGAAAGTGTGGAGTTCCAGGCGAACACCATAGCATCTACCATGGCCAAAAAGCTTGGAGCTGAATACAGATTGCTTCATGTTCCTGATCTTCTAAGTAATCATGCCTATGAATCGCTAGTGCAGGACTCTAACATTCAAGAGATTCTAGGTCTAATCCGTAAAGCCCGCATCGTGATCCATGGGATCGGCGGTGCAATGGAAATGGCGAAGAGACGTAAACTTGCACCTCCGACGATTGATGAAATCAGAGATGAAGGTGCAGTGGCTGAATCCTTTGGTTATTACTTTAATAATGAGGGTAAGGTTGTTCATACCATGCTTACACTAGGTATGCGTCTGGAGGATATTACACGAACAGATGTCGTCATTGCCATCGCAGGTGGCAAAAACAAGGCAGATGCCATAAAAGCCGTACTGCGTTTCGGTCAGGAAGATATCCTTGTTATTGATGAGGCGGCAGCTACAGAGATTGTTAAGGATTTATAACGCTTCTTGAAAGCTACAAGCTTGATGAAGCCAAAACTTGTTGTCTTGATGAATCTAAATAGATTCGTCTTGAATATATAAAAAAATTAAGCAAAACTTGGGAGGAACTTACTCATGGTTAAAGTAGGTATTAACGGTTTTGGACGTATTGGACGTAACGTATTCCGCGCAGCACTCAACAACAGCGAAGTGGAAATCGTAGCAATCAACGATTTGACTGACGTAAGCACTTTGGCTCACTTGCTCAAATACGACACTACTCATGGTCGTCTGAATGCAACTGTAGAACATAAAGAAGGCGCGCTTATCGTTAACGGCAAAGAAGTAAAAGTATTTGCTGAGCGTAACCCTGAAAACTTGCCTTGGGGAGCTAACGGCGTTGAAATCGTTGTTGAATCCACTGGTATCTTCACAGCTAAAGAAAAAGCAGAAGCTCACCTTAAAGGCGGAGCTAAAAAAGTTATCATCTCTGCTCCAGCAACAAACGAAGATATTACAATCGTTATGGGCGTTAACGAAGACAAATACGACCCAGCTAACCATACAGTAATCTCCAACGCTTCTTGTACTACAAACTGCTTGGCACCTTTTGCTAAAGTTCTTGACGAGTCCTTCGGTATCGTTAAAGGTATGATGACAACTGTTCACTCTTACACTAACGACCAACAAGTACTTGACCTGCCGCACAAAGACCTTCGTCGTGCTCGTGCAGCTGCTGAGAACATCATTCCTTCTACAACTGGTGCAGCAAAAGCAGTTAGCCTTGTATTGCCACAACTGAAAGGCAAACTGAACGGTATGGCTATGCGTGTTCCTACTAAGAACGTTTCCGTAACTGACTTGGTAGTTGAACTGAACAAAAACGTAACTGTTGAAGATGTAAACGCAGCTTTGAAAGAAGCAGCTAACGGACCTCTGAAAGGGATCATGAACTTCTCTGAAGAGCCGCTTGTATCTAGCGACTACAACAGTGATCCAGCTTCTTCCACAATCGACAGCCTGTCCACTATGGTAGTTGGCGATAACATGGTTAAAGTTGTATCTTGGTACGACAACGAGTGGGGCTACTCCAACCGCGTAGTAGACCTTGCTGCTTACATCGCTAAAAAAGGTCTGTAAGAATAACACATCGGCTATTTAATGCCGTATGTGAAATCCAGGTGAAGAGGAGAACATTTATGTCTCTCCTCTTCATCATGGTTTTTATCTTTAATGCCAGAGAACCGGAGAAACCGGTCTATATAAATAGAGAGAAATATAAGCACTATACTGCTGTTTAAATGAATGGGCTATTTGGTTTCACCGAATGGTTACTACACATAAGATATCAGCTGTCTCTTTTCAGATGGCGCTTAGGAGGAACGTGGAGATGAACAAAAAAAGTGTACGTGATGTAGAAGTAGCAGGAAAACGTGTGTTTGTTCGTGTCGATTTTAATGTACCGCTCGAAGATGGAAAGATTACTGACGATACTCGTATTCGTGAAACGTTGCCAACAATCAAATACCTGATTGAACAAGGTGCAAAAGTAATTCTTGCTAGCCATATGGGACGTCCTAAAGGTGAATTTGTTGACTCGCTTCGCTTGACACCAGCGGCGAACCGTCTATCCGAATTGCTTGGCAAACCGGTTGCTAAAGCAGACGAAGCAGTAGGAGAAGCAGTTAAAGCAGAAATCGAAAAAATGAACAACGGCGATGTACTTGTGCTTGAAAACGTCCGTTTCTACCCTGGAGAAGAGAAAAATGATGCAGAATTGGCAAAACAATTTGCTGATCTGGCTGACCTTTTCGTAAATGATGCATTTGGTGCTGCTCACCGTGCACACGCATCAACAGAAGGTATTGCTCATCATCTTCCGGCTGTTTCCGGTCTTTTGATGGAAAAAGAACTTGATGTTCTTGGTAAAGCATTGACGAAACCAGAGCGTCCTTTCACTGCAATCATTGGCGGATCTAAAGTTAAAGACAAAATCGATGTTATCGATAACTTGCTTAACCTTGCTGACAATGTACTCATCGGTGGTGGCCTCACATACACGTTCTTCAAAGCGCAAGGTCACGAAATCGGACAATCTTTGCTTGATGATTCCAAGCTAGACGTAGCTCTTGGGTTTATTGAAAAAGCGAAGAAGCTGGGTAAAAACTTCCTTCTTCCAGAAGATATCGTAATCACGAAGGAATTTAGTGCTGATGCGGAAACGAAAATTGTAGATATCGATAGCATTCCTGCAGATTGGGAAGGAATCGACATCGGACCGAAAACTCGTGCGAAGTATGCAGAAGTTATTAAAAACTCCAAACTGGTTGTATGGAACGGACCAATGGGCGTTTTTGAAATCGAGCCATTCTCTCACGGTACTCGTGAGGTAGCAGAAGCTTGTGCATCTACAGAAGGATACACAATCATCGGTGGAGGAGATTCAGCTGCAGCAGCAGAGAAATTCCATCTTGCTGATAAAATGAATCACATCTCAACTGGTGGCGGTGCTTCCCTCGAATTTATGGAAGGCAAAGAGCTTCCTGGTGTTGTGGCATTGAACGATAAATAAGCAATTCATTTCAGGATATAAAAGGAGGAGCGTACGATATGAGTAGAACTCCGATCATCGCAGGTAACTGGAAAATGTTTAAAACTGTATCTGAATCCACTTCGTTTATTGAAGCGGTAAAAGGTAAAGCTGAAGTAGAAGGTGTAGAAAGCGTAATTTGCGCTCCATTTACGAATCTTCCAGCATTGGTTGAAGCAGTAAAAGGCACGAACATTAAAATTGGTGCTCAAAACCTTCATTTTGAAGACAATGGTGCTTTCACTGGTGAAATCAGTGGCGTTATGCTGAAAGATCTCGGTGTTGATTACGTTGTAATTGGACACTCTGAGCGTCGTCAGTATTTTAATGAGACAGATGAAACAGTAAACAAGAAAGTTCATGCTGCTTTCCGTCACGGCCTTACTCCAATCGTATGTGTGGGTGAGAAACTGGAAGAGCGTGAAGCGGATCAAACTAAAGATGTATGTAAAGTACAAACAGAAGCTGCTTTTGCTGGCCTCGCTACTGATCAAGCAGCGAAAGTTGTTGTAGCTTATGAGCCAATCTGGGCGATTGGAACAGGTAAATCTTCCACTTCCCAAGATGCAAACGAAGTTATTGCATACATTCGCGGAGTAATTAAAGATCTTTACAACGAAGACGTTGCAAACGCAGTACGTATCCAATACGGCGGCAGTGTAAAACCTGAGAACGTAACCGAATATCTCGGTCAAAGCGATATCGACGGAGCACTTGTTGGCGGAGCAAGCCTTCAACCTGAATCCTACATCGCGCTCGTTCAGGGGGCGAAGTAAGATGACAGCACCAAAACCTGTAGCACTGATCATTATGGACGGTTTCGGACTTCGTAACACCGATGTTGGTAATGCTGTAGCTCAAGCGAAGAAACCAAACTACGATCGTTATATGGCTAAATATCCGCACACTACACTTACAGCAAGTGGAGAAGCGGTTGGACTGCCTGAAGGACAAATGGGGAACTCAGAAGTAGGACACTTGAACATCGGTGCAGGCCGTATCGTATATCAAGATCTTACTCGGATCTCCAAATCCATTCGCGATGGTGAGTTTTACGATAATGAAACGCTTGTAGGTGCTGTACGTGCTGCCAAACAAACAGGCAAAAAGCTTCATCTGTATGGTCTTTTGTCTGACGGTGGTGTGCACAGTCACATTCATCACTTGTTTGCCATGTTGGATCTGGCTAAAAAAGAAGGAATGGACGAAGTTTACATTCATGCTTTCTTGGACGGCCGCGACGTTTCACCGAATAGCGGTATCAAATTCCTTGAGCAATTAAATGCTAAAATCGAGGAAGTAGGTATTGGTAAAATTGCAACGGTTCAGGGTCGTTACTATGCAATGGACCGTGACAAACGCTGGGAGCGTATTGAAAAATCTTACCGTGCAATCGTGTACGGAGATGGACCTAAATACACGGATCCAATGCATGCGGTTAAGGAATCTTACGAAAAATCAGTATATGATGAGTTCGTAGAACCGACGGTTATTGTCAAAGAAGATGGACAACCCGTTGGCCTTGTAGAAAGCGGAGATTCTGTTATCTTCTTGAACTTCCGTCCAGACCGTGCCATTCAGTTGTCTCAAGTATTCACTAACCAAGATTTCCGTGGATTTGATCGCGGAGATAAATTACCTCAAGGTCTTCACTTCGTTTGTCTGACATTGTTCAGCGAAACGGTGGAAGGTTATGTAGCTTACTCACCTAAGAACCTTGATAATACACTTGGTGAAGTGCTGGTTCAGAATAACAAGAAACAATTGCGTATTGCTGAAACAGAAAAATACCCTCATGTAACGTTCTTCTTCAGTGGCGGACGTGATGTGGAACTTCCGGGTGAAACTCGTATTCTAATCAATTCTCCTAAAGTTGCAACTTATGATCTCAAACCAGAAATGAGTGCATATGAAGTAGCTGACGCTTGCGTTAAAGAGATTGAAGCAGACAAACACGATGCGATCATCTTGAACTTTGCGAATCCGGACATGGTAGGTCACTCCGGTAAACTGGAGCCAACCATTCGTGCGGTAGAAGCAACGGATGAGTGCATGGGACGCGTTGTTGAAGCGGTTCTTGCCAAAGGTGGCGTGGTACTGATCACTGCTGACCATGGTAATGCGGATATGGTATTTGACGAGAATGGAAATCCGTTCACGGCACATACTACGAACCCTGTACCATTCATCGTTACTTCTGAGCATGTGAAGCTTCGTGAAGGTGGTATTCTTGCAGACATCGCTCCAACTATTCTTGACTTGATGGAACTTCCGCAACCTGCGGAAATGACCGGAAAATCCGTCATCTCGGAGCGCAAATAGTCCGTTAGCGGAACTTACTTGCAAATGACTGTCTGACTTTGTTTTAATAAGAGTTATAAGGCCTAGCTAGCCAATCAATAGATTCGATTACATTTAAAAGGAGATTATTACTCATGACTATTATTTCTGACGTATACGCACGCGAAGTCCTTGACTCCCGTGGTAACCCAACAGTTGAAGTTGAAGTTTATCTTGAATCCGGCGCAATCGGCCGCGCAATCGTTCCATCCGGTGCTTCCACTGGTGCTCACGAAGCGGTTGAGCTTCGCGATGGCGACAAAGATCGTTACCTAGGTAAAGGCGTTCTTAACGCTGTTAAAAACGTAAACGAAAAAATCGCTCCAGAAGTTATCGGTATGGACGCTCTTGATCAGCTCGGTATCGACAGACTGATGATTACTTTGGATGGTACGCCAAACAAAGGTAAATTCGGTGCAAACGCAATTCTTGCAGTATCCATGGCAGTAGCTCGTGCAGCTGCAGACGCTCTTGATCTGCCACTGTATGTTTACCTTGGTGGATTCAACGCGAAACAACTTCCAGTTCCTATGATGAACATCGTTAACGGTGGCGAGCATGCCGACAACAACGTTGACGTACAAGAATTCATGATCCTGCCTGTTGGCGCTCCTTCTTTCAAAGAAGCTCTTCGTACAGGTGCTGAAATCTTCCACAGTCTGAAATCCGTTCTGAAAGCAAAAGGACTGAACACAGCTGTAGGTGATGAAGGTGGTTTTGCTCCTAACTTTACTTCCAACGAAGACGCTCTTGGCGCAATCATGGAAGCTATTGAAAAAGCTGGATACAAACCAGGTGAAGATGTTCTTCTTGGTATGGACGTTGCTTCTACTGAGTTCTACAAAGATGGTAAATACACACTTGCAGGCGAAGGTAAATCCTTTACTTCTGCTGAGTTCGTAGACCTTCTTGCTTCATGGGTTGAAAAATATCCAATCGTTACAATCGAAGATGGTTGCTCCGAGGATGACTGGGAAGGTTGGAAACTCCTCACTGAGAAATTGGGAGACAAAATCCAACTCGTTGGTGACGACTTGTTCGTTACAAACACTGAGCGTCTTGGAAAAGGTATCGATGAGCACATCGGTAACTCTATCCTTATCAAAGTTAACCAAATCGGTACACTTACTGAAACTTTCGATGCAATCGAAATGGCGAAACGCGCTGGTTACACAGCTGTTATCTCCCACCGTTCCGGTGAGTCCGAAGATAGCACAATTGCGGATATCGCAGTTGCAACAAACGCAGGCCAAATCAAAACGGGTGCACCTTCCCGTACTGACCGTATCGCAAAATACAACCAATTGCTTCGCATCGAAGACCAATTGGGTGAACTTGCTCAATACAACGGCTTGAAATCTTTCTACAACTTGAAAAAATAATAAGCGTAACTGCTTATTTTTAAAGAGCCGATCCACGTGGATCGGCTCTTTTTTATTTACGGTAATCTATCTTGGCTTTACAGGCATGGATTTTTAGCTATGTTGCTTTTAACGGGATTGCAACTACTGGATAAAGGTTAGCTATATATCCTTCAGTAGGGACAGTTATTTTCTTTTTCCTTTATCCGATATATAAGGATATGGAAAGGAGGTATATCATAATGGATATCGGATCTTTATCTATGGCCATGTCGCAGTCATCGCTTAAACAGGCAGCTTCTCTACAAGTGATGGGGATGGCAAAGAATCAGGCAGAAGTGATGGGACAGCAAATGGTACAAATGCTCAGTACAGTTGCGCCAGCTCCTCATCCTACATCAGGCAGTATGTTGGATATCAAGGTTTAGTGATTGCTTATTCCATCTCCTGTATGATACAATAGGAATACTGTTTATCAGCGTGGATGTAAACGCACATTTTTTCTAGGAGGTGGAAGTTATGGAACTCGTTTTGAAATTGCTTCTCGTTATTTTTGCCATCGGTGTTATTGTCGTTGTTCTTCTTCAACAAGGGAAAAGCGCAGGTCTTTCCGGTGCCATCTCCGGCGGTGCGGAACATCTTTTTGGCAAGTCCAAAGCACGCGGTATGGAACTCGTACTTGAACGAATTACGATAGGTTTTGCAGTCGGATTTATGGTTCTTGCGATCGCAGTTGCCGTAGTTCAGTAATGATTTTTAAGATAACAAACTCAGACCTTCGTTCCGTGAGGAACGGAGGTTTTTTTAATATACAGATGAAAGTGGATCCTTTATAGCGATCTTGTTTTTCGGTAATCAGAAAGTTTAGATTAATTTCGTGTATACTAGGGTAAGATTTTACTAATGCTTATTGATGGCAGTGACTCTGGAAAATGAACAAAATTTGCCCTTTTGATGCGATTTGTCATTTCCTTTTTTGAATTAAACTTTATACATAAAGACCTACTTTTATGTTTACTAGAGGTGAACCTAATGATAACGGAACAGCAATTGCTCGATTTTATGCATGAAACGGCCTACAAGCCGATGACTTATCAGGAGTTGGAACAGCATTTTAATATAGAAGATGCCTCCGAGTTCAAAGAATTTCTTAAATTACTCAATCATCTCGAAGATGAAGGGAAGATTGTACTTACCAGTGCGAACCGCTATGGCGTCCCTGGACGCATGCAGATGGTCCGTGGACGGCTTCAAGCCCATGCGAAGGGGTTTGCCTTCCTTATCCCTGAAGATCGTGAGCATCCGGACGTGTACATCCATGCCAATGATCTGAAAAGTTCCATGAATGGAGATACCGTTCTTGTTCGTGTAACTTCCAAAGGTCCTGAGGGCGGCCGACTTGAGGGTGAAGTGGTTCGCATTGTAAAACGTGCGATCACTCAAGTCGTTGGCGTATTCCAAAGTCATGAAGTATATGGCTTCGTTATACCGGATGACAAGCGGATTAATCGTGACATCTTTATTCCTCGCGGAAGTTTTCAAGGTGCAGAAGATGGTCAGAAAGTCGTTGTAAAGATAGTAAGCTATCCGGAAGGCCGTGCGGCAGCTGAAGGGGAAGTCATTGAAGTTCTTGGTCACAAAGACGATCCAGGGATTGATATTCTATCAGTGATCCGCAAGCATCAACTTCCAGAAGGATTTCCTGATGAAGTCATCGCAGAGTCGGAACAGGTGCCTGAATCGATTACTGAAGAAGAAATTGTGCGTCAAGGACGCCGTGACCTCCGTGGTCTAAACATTGTCACCATTGATGGTGAGGATGCCAAAGACTTGGACGATGCGGTTAACGTTGAGCGTCTTGAGAACGGTCATTACCGGCTTGGTGTGCATATTGCCGACGTAGGCTACTATGTACCTGAGAATTCTAAGCTTGACCAAGAAGCTTATAACCGAGGTTGTAGTGTGTATTTGGTTGACCGGGTAATTCCAATGCTTCCAAAACGCTTGTCTAACGGGATATGCAGTTTGAACCCGCAGGTTGACAGGCTCACCATGTCTTGTGTGATGGAATTCAACGAACAGATGAAGGTCGTCAAACATGATGTGTTCACAAGTGTCATTAAGACCAAGGAACGGATGACCTACAAGAATGTCTATAAAATTCTGGAGGAAGAAGATCCAGAACTTATTGAGCGATACAGTGAACTCGTGGACGACTTCAAACTGATGAAGGAAATCGCCATGAAGCTTCGCAATATGCGGATGCGCCGCGGTGCGGTAGATTTTGATTTTGAAGAGAGCAAAATCATCGTCGACGCAGAAGGTAAACCGGTAGATATCGTGAAGAGAGAGCGGACGGTAGCGGAACAGATTATCGAGGAGTTTATGCTCGCTGCAAATGAAACGGTAGCGGAACATTTCCACTGGTTGAAAGTTCCGTTCATCTATCGTGTGCATGAGGACCCAGATCAGGAGAAGCTGCAGAACTTCCTCGCTTTTGCTGCGAATTTCGGTCATCAGGTGAAAGGACGCGGGAATGCGATTCATCCAAGAGCGTTGCAGTCACTGCTTGAAGATATTCAAGGGACAAAAGAACAGACGGTCATCAGTACGATGATGCTGCGTTCTATGAAGCAGGCGAAGTATGATTCGGAAATGTCGGGACACTTTGGCCTGGCTGCTGAGTTCTATAGTCACTTTACTTCTCCGATTCGTCGTTATCCAGACCTTGTAATTCACCGTGTGATGCGTGAAGTATTTGAGAATAACGGAGCGCTCCCAGATCAGCGTCATGAATACTTGGCAAGCCGTATGCAGGACATCGCTCAGCAATCTTCTGAGCGGGAGCGTGTGGCGGTAGAGGCTGAGCGGGACACGGAGAAAATGAAGAAAGCTGAATTCATGCTCGACAAGGTCGGCGAAGTATTCGAAGGAATGATCAGCAGTGTTACCAGCTTCGGAATGTTTATTGAACTGGAGAATACGGTTGAGGGCCTTATCCGACTGAGCATGCTGACAGACGACTATTACCATTTTGACGAACAACATATGGCACTTATAGGGGAGCGTACTTCGAAGGTCTTCCGCATCGGAGATGAAGTGGAGATTCGTGTAACCCGTGTTAATATGGATGACTACACGATCGACTTTGAGATGGTAGACATGAAACCTAGCCAAGGACGTCCTGGAGGGCAAGGCGGACCACGCGGTGGTGGTCGTGGTGGCCAACAACGTAACGACGGTCGCAGCGGTGTCCGTGGTGGAAATCGGGAAGGCCAGCGTGGTAGAACGGGCGAGACTGGAAGTCAGGGCGGGAAGCGTCGTGACCAAAGTAACGCTGGTAATGCTGGCGGTAATGGAAACCGCGCTAAAAACGGTGGACGCGGCGGACAGGGCATCAATACGAATTCCGCATCTCGTTCATCGGACCGTCCAAGTTTTGGGTTTGGTTCAGGTAAAGGTGGATACAGTTCAACAGGCTCTGCCTTCGGCTCAGGTTCAGGTTCTTCAAGCTCGGAAGGTCGCGGTGGATACCAGCAAGGAAAGGGTCGGAAGAAGAAAACGACCAAGAGCGGGATCTTCGTTGGCGATCAGGGCTCAGCAGACCAAACCGTGAATCCGCCAGTAGGAGACGGTGAGTCATCGGCTGGCAAACGTAAACGGAATAAGAACAAAGGCGGCAACAAGAACGGAATGGCCGCATTTGTACGCAAAAAGAAAAAATAAACCATCTGCCTAGAACATGAGACGCTTAAGATAAGCGGACACGAACAGGAATGGTTACATCATAGAAGCTGGCATGTCATGCCCCTTAAATAGGGCTGACATGCCAGCTTCTTTTTTATGTGAATCAGAAGTGTTTCAGGCGGAGACTAGATGCTTCGGTGATGCTTGATGTAATCAGCAGGGGCAATGCCATGGATCTTCTTGAACGTCTTGCTAAAATGGGGGTAATCGGTATATCCCACCCGTTCACAAATTTCTGAGGCGCTATGGATTTGCTGTTCAAGTAATGATCTCGCTTCTTCCATACGCAAACCAATGAGATACTGTACATAACTGGTTCCGGTCTCTTCTTTAAACAAACGGCTAAAATAAGTGACCGACATACCCGCGACATCAGCTGCTGTCTGAACAGACAAATGACGATCAGATAAGTGCTCTTCAGTATACTTGATCACTTTGGAAATATGGGTACGTGAGCCAAAATTCCGTGATTTCCTCACAGCGTGGAGCAGGAACTGAATATAAGCTGTACATTGTTTATGCACAGAGGGTAAGTCTTTGGTAGATTCGGTTTCTTCATCAGCCCATGATTTTCTGCTGGCAGGTGTACCTTGGAGATTGAGTCCGCGATATTGCAATTCCCCATCTAGTTTCTCCTGCAGTATGTTAATCAAGGTATAGGTGGGAATATCCTCAGCAGCGTCTTCCTCGTAATGACTAATGAGCTCATGGAGTATTTCTTCAGCAGCGGGTTCATCCAAGCGCCAGACGGCATCGGTTAATTCTTTTAGCATCTCTTCATGGCTCAGGACCCATTGTCTGTAATCAAGAACTTTACGTTTTTGTTTCTCTAATCGGAGATGGATGGTTGTGAGAGTCTGCTGGAACTTATCTGGACTGACTGGCTTCAGTAAAAAATCTTCCACACCTAAACGCAGCGCCCGCTGCGCATACTCGAATTCTCCATAACCTGAAATGATGAGGAAAAGGACATCAGGGCACGTTTCTCTCGCTTTTTCAATAAGATCAAGGCCATCTATTCCTGGCATACAAATATCTGTAATGATGAGGGCAGGCTGTTCTTCTAGTAGTATAAGTGCCTCCTCCCCATCCTCGGCTTCTCCTGCTACACGAAAAGGAAGTCCAGAGGACTCCACGAGCTTCGCAAGACTGCGATGAATCATGTATTCATCATCCGCGATGATTACTTTATACATAAAAAAGTCCTCCTTTAAGTGTATAGGTGGGATCAGCAGCGAAAGACTAGGTTTTCGAATGAAAAGGGATAAGTGTACTATTTGGTAATCTCACCTCTAAATGCGTGCCCTTCTGGTCAGAAGAGGCAATAAACAGTCCATATTCATCTCCAAAAGATAAACGGATTCGCTCATGTACACTTCCGAGTCCAATACCACTTGATGCAATTGCTTGATGAAGGAGTTCTTCCTGTTGAAAATAGGCGTTCAGACGATTTTTCTCTGCTTCATTCATTCCATGTCCAACATCTTTGATATGGAGTATATACCGACCTTGCTCATGACTCAGAGCTAAACCGATATAAGTAGGCGGAAGTCGGTGGTTCTGATAACCGTGAATAAAGGCATTCTCAACAAGAGGTTGCAGCGTAAGGCGAACAAGGTAAACATGGTCCAGCATAGATTCATCTAAATCTATATCCATCGTCAGCTTACGGTATCTGGCAGACTGAATATCCAAATACGCTCTCAAATGCCCGATCTCCTCTCGAAGAGTAACAATTTGATGCGCGTTTTTTAAATTATAGCGAAACAGATCGGCAAGAGAGGTTGTCATTTTGCTGATGACCTGGTTGTTCTCCATGATGGCATGACTATTGATGACTTCCAGTGTGTTGTATAGAAAATGGGGGTTGATCTGTGACTGCATCGCTTGGAGAGCAGATTCCTTCTGAGCAAGTTCATGTTCCCGCTCCTTCAGCTTAGCAGATTGTACTTCGTCTACGAGTCGTTTCAGTTCATCCACCATATGGGCATGACTGCGAAAAAGCTTTCCAATCTCATCGTGGCGTTCGGTCATCTTGGTTATCGGAAGCGTGAAGTCGCCTGTCTGGACCCTTTTCATAAAGCGCTCTAGAAGGGATAAAGCTCGACTGATTTGGAGTGAAAAGCCTCCTAGAATAAACACGGTAACGATCATAATGACGGCAAAGCAGTAAATTGCGGTTGCTCTGAGGTCTAATAGTTCGCCTACGACCGCATTTTTGGGTTGTTCTAGAGCAACGATCCAGTCTGTCTGAGGAGAGTGCTCATATAATAAAATATTTTGATGACTTGCTTCGTATTCATGTAATAAGCCTGTCTTGCTGAACGTAAGATCACGAACAAGGGAAGGCGTGAGGGAAGTGCCGATCCGTGGATTGTCTGGATGATAGATGATATGGCCGCTTGTTGCATCTGCAATCCAGACTTCAAGTTCATGGTGAGAAACATTTTTGCATATCCCAGCAATCTGGCTGAGGTTCAGATCAACGACAAGCAGTCCTTCGAACAGATAACTCTGGTTGCTCGGAATTTTCCGTGTCACGGTAAGGACTGGTTCTGTGCCTACGTACCGAATCCCCTCAATATGAAAATCATCCATTTGTTCCATCTTTCCTAAGAGTAGCCGATTGCGATGCGTAATTTGGCCCATATCAAGCATTTCAGTGGCGCGGGTATAGTCGCTAACAATAAACCCATTTTTGGCTACAAGGGACATGCCGACAAGATCATCCCGGCCGTAGAGCATTTGAGCAAACATTCCTTTTTCGATGGATTCGGATAATTTAAGGTAAGCGTAAGGCGATAGGCTGCGGCTATTGACCAGACTTTGGATGCTGGCATTCGAGAGAAAAGGGTAGGTAGAGGTTTCGAGTCCGGCAATGTACAGGTTTAAATACTCATTCGTTTGGGTTACGATGCGCTGATTGGAAGCAATGGTGGATTTTTCAATCGTTGCAGTGGAGGCATTGTACCAGTATGCGCCGAGCAGGAGTACGGGCAAACAAACGAACAGAAGGCTGATGGTGATCAGCTTTTTGTTAATGGATAGATTCTTCAGCATAGACCGCTTACTCACCTCCTTGCCGAACTTAAGTGCAGGAAAAGACAACTGGAATACGAAAAACCATTCCGCTTTATCTTACAATATTTACAATATAAGGTGTGGGATGGATCAAATATATCGGGGGGCGGTTTCATGGTCAAGCGTAAAGGAATGTCCGTACTCGTATGTATGCTTCTAGTGCTGACGGTATTCGCAGCAGGCTGCAGCAAAGGCGGAAATGGCACTGCGGAAACACCGGGTGGTACGGCAGAACCTAAGCCAGGAGCGAATAACCCTCCGCAGGAGCAAACGGAAATCACGCTCGGTTATTATTCAGATGGGAAAAGTGATGCCAAGATGAAGGAGCTCATCGCTACTTTTACCGAGAAGCATCCAAACATCAAAGTAAAAACACAAAGCGCACCTTATGGCCAGTTCTATCAAAAGCTCGATACACAGATTGCCGCAGGCAAAGCGCCTGATGTGTGGTTGTCAGATGGAGCACTCGTGATGAAGTATGCAGAACGCGGAACTTTGAAGGACGTTACAGAATGGATCAATAAAGATCTTAACAAAGACGATTACTATGGACTTGAGTTCAATAAAGATGCAGAGGGACACTACTGGGGCATTCCACAAGGGATTCAGATCGGTGTGCTGTATTACAACAAGGATCTGTTTGATAAAGCAGGTGTAAGTTATCCGGAGGATAGCTGGACGTGGGAAGATTTGAAGACAGCAGCCGAAAAGCTGACGGTTGATGCAAGTGGAAAAACAGCGACGGATGCGAGTTTTGATGCGAATAGTGTAAGCCAGTTTGGCTTAACCTTTTTCAGTATTACAGAAGGATGGTTTTCGGTGCTGAAATCATATGGCGGGGGCATTCTGGATGAGACGAACACAAAATCGATTGTGGATTCCCCTGAGAATAAGCAGGCAATGAATTGGATTGTAGATGGCATGAAAAGAGGGATCTTCACCGATCCGGTCGATCTGAAAAGTTTCCAAAGCTCGATGGCTGTATTCCCAAGTGGCTCGGCCGCGATGCGGATTGGCATTTATGCACGTGTTCAGGCAGCAAACGAAGCAGGACTTAATTATGATGTAGCACTGTTACCAACTGGACCGAATGGGAAACGTTTTGCGCCTGTTATCGCGAACTCATGGGTGATCAGCGCCAAGGCAGATGAGGCAAAAGCTCAGGCGGCATGGGAATGGATGAAGTTCTGGGCGACGGAAGATGAGGTCCAAAAAGAGTGGGCCGCACTCGGTGAAGCCGTCCCAGTGAAGAAATCGGTGGCCAATTCGGATGTGTTCCTCACTGCAGGGGCGAACCCAGCGAATCGTCAAGCTTTCCTGGACAGCTTCGAGTTTGCGGGAACCTTGGATACGAATGCGGTATGGGAAGAATGGGTATCCAAGTTTAACGAAAATGCGGAACGCGCTTTCCTTGGCGATACATCCGTAGAGGATACGCTTACGAAAGCAAATGAAGAGATACAGAAAGTGCTGGATGGTTTCTATCAGAAATAAGAAGGCAAAGGAGAGCCGCCCATGATCCCAAATGAATCTTCTCAGACATCGCTAGAGAAAAAACAGAAGGTTCAGGCGGCGGGACGAAGCAGGTATATTCGATCAGAAGGAAGGTGGGGGCTCCTCATGGTGTCCCCTTATCTGATTCATTTTCTCGTCTTCGTGGCTGGACCGCTGGCTGTATCCCTCTATTTCAGTTTTACAAAATACGATATGTTAACCTCGCCCCAATGGATCGGACTCGGGAATTATCAGCAGTTATTTCAGGAGCCTTTGTTCTGGAAGTCGCTGTGGAACACGCTCTATTTTGCAATTCTATTCGTGCCTATACAGACGGTACTCGCACTCATCCTTGCTGTAATGCTGAACCAGAAGCTAAAGGGACTCAAATGGTTTCGGATGGCTCACTTTATCCCAGTCATCTCTTCTTGGACCGTCATACTGTATGTGGCAGATTCGATTTTTAACCCTCGATTTGGGGTTGCAAATTCGTTGCTCGTAAAATGGGGACTCGATCCGCAGCAGTGGCTGAACAGTGAAAGATGGGTTATTCCTCTCCTAGTCCTGATTGCCGTATGGAAAGGAATCGGGTACATCATGGTTCTGTTTCTTGCAGGGCTGCAGAGTGTTCCTGGAGAGCTATATGAAGCGGCAGAGATCGATGGAGCAGGTGCTTTCCGTAAATTCCGGAGCATCACCGTGCCACTCATTTCTCCCACTACGTTTCTAGTTGTGATTCTAAGTACGATTTCTACCTTTCAAGCATTCGAGCAAGTCTATGTCATGACAGGGGCCGGAGATATCTCTTCAGCAGGAGGACCTAGGAACGCGAGTCTTGTGCTCATGCTGTATTTGTATAGAGAAGGCTTCTCGTTCATGCATATGGGATATGCCTCAGCCATTGCTTGGGTACTGTTTATGATCTTGTTCAGTCTCACCTTGGTACAGATGAAAATGCAAAATCGCTGGGTGCATTACAACTGACGGATAATCGTTCTGGTTTCTTCGTAAGAAAGGAAGTGGATAAGGATGCCCGGTAAAAAACTGCGCAAAGCAGCCGCGTATCTGGCTATTTTTCTAAGTTCGCTCGTCATGCTTGTCCCGTTCGCCAAGGCATTGCTTAACTCCCTGAAAACCTATCGTGAATATACAGCCGTTCCGCCTACCTGGTTCCCAGACGTTTTTCAATGGTCAAATTATGCGGAAGTGCTGAAGCTAGGGGATTTCGGAACGCAAACGATGAACAGCTTTATCGTGTCTATTCTGTCCGTGATCGGAACGTTATTATCATGCTCGCTCGTCGGTTATGCATTTGCGAGACTTCGTTTTCCGATGAAAAATATGTTGTTCCTGTTTGTACTGGGAACGATGATGATTCCGCCAGTGGTGATCATTATCCCGCACTTTATGATCTTTAACTCCATGAACATGCTGGATACGCTGACCCCGCTGTGGGTAATAGAGTGGCTTGCTCAGCCCTTTGGTATCTTCCTGATGCGGCAGGCGTTCCTCGGCATTCCGGGTGAATATGAGGAGTCTGCCAAAATGGAAGGGTGCAACCCGCTGCGAATTTACTGGCGAATCTACATGCCAATGAGTTTGCCGTCACTAGCTACACTAGCTATCTTTACGTTCATGACGAAGTGGAATGAAATTCTCGCTCCATCCATTTACCTTAGCTCGAGTGAAAAGTTCACACTTCCAATCGGTATCTTAGGACTGAAAGGACAATGGGTTGGTAACGAGCAATTGATGGTTGCTGCTGCGTTGATGAGTTTGCTTCCCATCCTGATTGTCTTCCTGTTTGCTGAGAAATATTTTGTGCAAAATCATTCGGCTTCTGGAATTAAGTAAAGGCTACTTCAGACTGCGTAGGAAAGTAGTGTTTCCAACATGTAGGTACAAGAGGGGGTGAGTATGCTGAAAACGAATAAATCTGTTGCTACAAAGAGCATCCCGCTAGCGGCTTTTAGTGGGTCCTTGATTGATTATCCACTACGAGAAGCGATGGAGATGACAGCTAGGCTTGGTTTTGACGGGATTGAGATTGCCTGTCGCTCCCCTCATCTTGGGCTGGATACTTCACTTGCTGAAGTGAGGGAGTTAGGTGATCTTGCGGCGGGGCATGGACTTCACATCCCTGCACTGGCAGGCTATACGGGTCACTTTTCTACCCTTACTGATGAGGAATGCGAAGCTGCCATGGAGGAATCCCGAAAGCTATTTCGCTTCGCTGAAGTGTTATCTGTTCCCTACGTCCGGGTTTTTCCGGGAGGGCCTAACGCTTTTCTGGCAGAGGATCAGCACTATGAGAGGGCAGCTCACTATTTGGTTAGAAGTTCCAAAGAAGCAGCAGAGCATGGGGTGAAGTTGCTTCTTGAGATTCACAACCAGACCTTAGTGGAAGATGCAGACAGTGCGCTACGGCTGCTACAGCTTGTAGGAGACGCTGGAATCGGCTTTATCCATGATGCAGGCAATATGTATATAGCAGATGTGGACTACGGGAAAACGTCGGTGAGCAAGCTTGGAAGCCATCTGAGCCATATCCATGTGAAGGATGAGAAGCGGATTGAGCAAGCGGGCGCAGAAGGGTCTTTTAGCAACCGGACTCGGCATGGGATGGAGTCGTTTATGCAGTGTAGGCTTGGGGAAGGGGAGGTCGATCATCGGCCGATGCTGACAGCTGTACAGGAGAGCGGATATAGCGGCTGGATTACACTAGAGTGTGCGGCTCCTTTTCCGTCTGAAGAGCGGCTTGCCTATGACTTGGCTGAGATGAAAAGGCAGCTTGGAAACAGATGCACGTAAAGGAGGGAAGATTGTGAACTTAGATGGCAGGGGAACGGAACCAGATGGAAAAATAGTCTTTGCCATTGTTGGCTGTCAGCACCCCCACATCTCTATTTTTATCGAGGAAATGCTGGCTCTTAGACACAGCTGTGCCGGAATTTATGATGCAGGTGATCAAACGCTCGCAAAACAATTGGCTGAGCAATATCAGATTCCATTTGCCGAAAGTGTAGAGGCGCTGCTGATGAATGAAGAGGTGCAGATTGTAGGCAGTTCCGCGATCAACAGCGAGAAAATCAAGATTGCCACCTTGTGTGAACAGTATGGTAAACACCTGATGCTGGATAAGCCTGCTGTCGTCGATAGAGAAGGGCTCTATCAACTGGAACAGATCATAAGCAGGGAAAAGATCCAGATTGGAATGTTATTAACCGAGCGATATCGGCCATCTTTATATACGCTTCAAGAACTGATTCGCCAAGATCAGCTAGGAAAGCTGGTTAGCATTACGATGCGGAAACCTCACCGGTTACGCCCACATACTAGACCAAAGTGGCATTTTAACAAAGAACAATCCGGAGGGATTATCATCGACTTGCTTATTCATGATTTTGATCTTCTCAGATGGCTGACAGGGCAGGAAGTAAGTGAAGCCAGCGGAAGAATGGGGAAACAGATATTGCCTGAATACCCGGAGTTTTATGATACGGCAGCGGTACAGGTAGAGCTGGATCAAGGAACGATGGCACAGCTGTATGCGGACTGGCATGCACCGGAGAAATGCTGGACGTGGGGGGATGGACGAATTTTCGTAACGGGAACAAAAGGGAGCGCAGAGATCAGGCTCGCTGGAGATCCAGCTGTTTCCAATGAGGAAGAATTGCTGCTATTGATGACGCATGAACACGAGCTTGAGGAAGTTTCGCTTCGCACACCCAAGTCTACGGTGACAGAGGACTTTTTGAGACGTGTTCAAGGGAAGGCACATGAATTCACTCATGAGGATCTGCTTGAAGCAACCAGAGCAACTTTACTTGCTGATGAGCATGCAAAACGAGTGAAGTTCTTGAAGTCAATGACACAGGCATAATCCAGACTTTCGACTTACGAGCTTATGATGAGATTCGGGTTGAATGGGGACAGGGGGAGAACGGGATGGAATCTATTACAGAACCGCTGAGGTATGGAATTATAGGATGCGGTATTATTGCAGAGGTCCATGCATCTGAGATGGTTAAAGTACCAGAAGCACAGCTGATTGCCGTATGTGACAGCAACCCGGATCAGGCAGCCAGATTCTCATCGCAATATGGCGCAGCTGCGTACAGTGATCTGGATACTTTTCTCGCGAGAGCAGATCTGGAGGCGGTATGTATCTGTACTCCCAGTGGTCTGCACGTAGAGCAAGTGATTCAGGCAGCTAAGGCAGGGAAACATATTCTCTGTGAGAAGCCGATGGCCATTGAAATGGCGGGTTTGAGCCGGATGATCGAGGCTTGCCGTGAAGCGGGAGTTCAGCTTGCGACGATTTTTCCAAGAAGAATGTCTCCTCAAGCAAAGTATGCAAAGCAATTAATTGAGCAAGGTACACTTGGAAGGTTAAGTTTATGCTCTGCTTATGTCAAAATCTATCGTAGTCAGGATTACTATGACAGTGCTGGCTGGCGGGGAACGTGGGAGATGGATGGCGGCGGTGCCATGATGAATCAGGGCATTCATACGGTGGATATGCTGCAATGGCTTGCTGGAAGCGTCGTTTCATTACAGGGAAAGGCGCGAAATGTACTTAGGAACATCGAGGTAGAGGATACCGCGATTACTATGCTTGAGTATGAGAGTGGAGCTATGGGCGTGCTGGAAATTACGACGACGGCGTTCAAAGGCAAGGGACAGCGGATTGAAATCTATGGAGAAAAAGGTTCGCTCATTATTGAAGAAGATGATATTGTGCAGCTTGAGGTCGAAGGACAGCAGATACAGCTCCCCGTATTTCCTCCTTTTCAGGTCATTCCCGACGGGCACCGGGAACAGATTCGTGACCTTTGTTATGCCGTTCGTGAGCAGCGAGAGCCGATTGTATCCGGAAAAGAAGGAAAGCATTCACTGGAGATTATTCTTGGCACGTATGCTTCTTCCCGTCAGCAAAAAGAAATTCGGGTAAAAGAGTATTTCGTCGTTAGATGAGCGGGTGCATGCAGCGAAGGTAAGCAGCAGAGGTAAGGCCAGCAGAACAAGAGTCTGCGGGCCTTGATTTATTTTCACAGCAATGAAAAGGGAGTAGAAAATAGGGCTGATGGAGACATTACCTAAGTGAATTGTAATGCTTCAAAAAGGCTTGTGTGGGTTACAATGCATATAGAGGTTTGTTACCTTGATTTTGGGTGAGCGAATTTGTTACAATGAAGACCGGAAAAGATTGTATTTGAAAAGAGTAACAGGCAAGACCGTCCACGCTATGATGGTTAATCAGTATGCTTGAGAAGAGGTGAGAACATGGCGAAGAATGACAGTAAGGTGCTTGCGCAAAATAAAAAGGCTTCCCATGACTACTTCATCGAGGATACCTATGAAGCAGGGATGGTGCTAACCGGTACGGAGATCAAATCTCTGCGGAACGGTCGTGCGAATATCGGAGACGCCTTTGCGACCATTCGTAATGGAGAGATTCATATTCACAACATGCACATCAGTCCGTTCGAGCAAGGGAACCGTAACAATCCGGATGATCCAACAAGAACACGGAAGCTGCTTATGCATAAAGCTCAGATCCACAAACTACTTGGACTATCCAAGCAGGATGGATACTCGATCGTACCTTTGAAGATTTATATAAAGAATGGGTATGCGAAGCTGTTACTTGGACTTGGTAAAGGTAAGAAACAGTATGATAAACGGGATACCGCAGCGAAGCGGGATGCACAGCGTGACATTCAGCGTGCACTGCGCGAGAAGCAGAAGATTGCCCGGTAAGATTAATGTTTATGGTATGAAGCTATATATGGTATCTATCTCCTTGTTTTCCTGCAAGATATAGAGTTCCGTATGTCGCATTATATATATGTTTGTGATATACTAAGTTTGTACGAGAGAGGAACGTACGATCTCGTGAAGACAAGTTTTTGCTTCTGATCATCCTTTTACCATGGAGGAAAAGGATGCGGAATAGATCTACTTTTGCTCAGGATACTACATCCGATCTATCCAAAGAAGCCCTTTTTATTAAGGGGGCGTTTATGGATTCGACGGGGATAGTTCGAGCATGAGTAGCGGGTAGTGGGGACGCGTCCGCTTCATCAACGCTAAAGCCTATTAAACGGCAAACAACAAAACAACTACGCTTTCGCAGCTTAATAACCTGTGAGCGTGCTCTTACTCTGTATCGCCCATGTACCGGGATAAGGGCTCAACTTTAGTGGGATACGCTGTCTAGTCTCCGCCTGCGGCTAGCTGAAGAAGACAATCAGGCTGACCTGAAGGGAATCCGGTAACGGGGAGTCTCTAGGGTGACATTAAATCTGTTACTACACCCGTAGAAGCTTATGTGGCGTTATCTTCGGACAGGGGTTCGACTCCCCTCGCCTCCATATGTTAAATCCACAACCGAATCCGGTTGTGGATTTTGCGTTTCAGGGATATGATAAGCTCGACGTGTTCTTTGTATACAATTACTTTTTCAACATAACTGGCAACGAACTTCTTGATTGCGGGAAGGTTCCTAGCGACTACATGGTCTTTGAATTTGGAAAGCAGTTGACGTAGAGTTTCTTCTGTAATAGGTGCTTTTTTCTTTTTTGCACAGTGCTCAATGATGGATTGTTCGAGTTTCAGCTTTTGGTCTTCGAGTTCATCCAGTTTACTGAACAGAGATGTATTAGAAACACCACTGGCCACTGCACTAACGATATTTTCAATCTGCTTGTTTGCCTCGCGCAGATTCCTTTCGAGCCTTACGGCTTCCATTTGAGAGGTTTCATCTTTCTTTTCCTGGAAATCAGTAAGTTCCCGTGCTAGTAGCGGGATGGCATCATCGTTAAAAATCTTCTTTTGAAGCTCGTCGATGACGTAGCTTTCTACGTATTCCCGGCGCAATTCGGGATTCTTACAGGCTTTGCATTGATCACGGTTGCCACAGCGGTAGGTGACATACTTTAGCTTGTTGCGTCCACTGTACTTTGTGTTGCCCATCATGGCGTACTCATAACCGAGATTGTTTAGGCATTCTCCGCAAACAATCAGGCCGCTCAAAAGATATAATTCCTTCGCTTTATACCTTCCAGATTTCCGCTTGTTCGTGGACAACTTGTCCTGAACTTGCTGAAACACATCTTTTGAGATGATTGCAGGCATTCCGCCTTCGATTCGAATAACATCCTCACTATTCTTTTTTCGGTTACTGTTCCGCTTGCCAAGCGCATCTTTGCCATCCGTCAGATTGAAAATATAGACACCCATGTACTTCTCGTTACGTAGAACATCATGTATGGTGTTCTTGCCAATCGGTTTTCCGTAGCGAGAACGGTACCCTTTCTCCTGGAGTGCCGTAATTATTTGGTTATAGCCGAAGCCATCAAGGAACATAGAAAAGATTGTTTCAATAATGCCGCGTTCATTCTCATCAATAATGTATTTCTTTGAGGTTGGATCGACTGCGTAACCGATAGGAGGGAGCCCACCGGTATGTCTGCATTGGTACGCCGTCTCCTTCATTCCCTTCATGACCTCGCGGGTGAGGTTCTTGGAATAATACTCCGCCATACCCTCAAGCAGTGATTCCAAAATAATACTTTCTGGTGAGCCATCTAGATTTTCGGTAACGCTCAATAGCTTTACATCATTAACTTTAAGCTTACGCTTGTATTTGGCACTGTCATATTTATCCCTTGAGAATCTATCAAGTTTATGGACAATAACACAATCGAAAAGATTCTTTTCGCTGTCGGCGATCATCTGTTGAAACTCAGGGCGGCGGTCGGAAGTCGCCGTTTTGGCACGGTCAGCATAGACCTTCACAAGCTTGTAGCTGTTCCTCTTGCAGTATTCTTCGATGGCGCGAACCTGTGCGTCAATGGATTCGTCTCTTTGATTATCACTGGAGAATCGACAGTACGCTGCGGCACGTTGAATAGTCATGGTGGATTCCCCCTTTTGTTTTATGGACGGCACCCCGTTTAGACACGGAGTTGCATCTGTCAGGTTAAATGGCTCGGTTTCGGCGTACGATCGCATCAAGTGCTTCAACGGCGGATTGGTAATACTGTTCTGGCGTTTCACGGACTTGCCCAGCTTGTTCCCAAGCCGAGATATCTGGATTGTAGAGTGCTTTCTTGAGCTTATCTCGTGAGATGCGGGTTCGGTAGTTTGCGATTTTCATTCCTGTTTCCCCCTTGTTCTGTGCTTGTAGTGCTTGTGCTGAGTAGATGATGTCTACATCAGCGAGTTCTCCTTCATACTGGTGAAGTTGCCATGTCCGAGAATAATGTGATCCAATAAATCGATGCCAAGCAAACATCCGCAATCCCGTAGTCGCTCGGTTATTTCAATGTCCTCTGGGCTTGGATCAAGGATGATTATGGCAAGCGATAATGGCAGCGGAGTTGGCTAGAACCGCCAACTTAAACGTTTCTCGAGGATGAACAAGAGAAGCATTCAGCATCCCGGTAGATACTAAATGGATTGCGGTCGGCTCATTCTTGGTGTCCAGACAGAGAATGCAAAAGGCTTCCCTGTCGCAGTCACCAATGAACTGGCGAAACAAATCGGCAGCATCCTGGGGCTTGCGAATCCGCCTTCCTGGGTAGAGTATGGATGATGCCTCTCTAACCATGCGGAGACCGACGACCTGAATAGCTGGAGTCGGCTTTTTTTGCTCATTTCGGATTACCGCTATCGACTGCTTGTAAGTTATACTTGTTACTCATCTATGAATCGCCTCCATGATAGATTTTCCATATCATGGATATATTAAATGAATGAAATTATGGCAAAGACGGATTTAACCATAGAAAATGGTGGTTTTTCTGTAATCTCAGGCAATCTGGGAGAATCCCGCGTGAAAATCACGCCAGATTGCCGATCGCTTGGCCAGCAAAACGTTGGAACTCGGCGGAGCTATAGGATATTTCCCGTTTTCCCGCAGAGGGCCCACTTACTCTGATTTTGCATTATTGCTCGGTAGAAGCTGCTTGTCCCGGGTTAAGTCTAATACAATACACAGTTACTGCTGTTGAATCATCGTGAATTTTCCGTTTACGAGTGAAGCGATCTTCTTCGGCATCGAGCAGGCCTTTCAATTTCCAGTCTTTCAATATAATTTTGGAGTCTTCAAAGCCTCCGTCCTTCATCCATTGACGAAATACAGATGGAAGAATATATACAAATTGCTCATCAGACTTCCAATAAGTTCCGCCGAAGACCTTTCTGTTCTCAAGAATGTCTGTACCCATATGAGCGTTCTTAGTCTGCCTCAGTTCGTTAAAGTTTGAACGATTCATGGTGAATTGCTCGTAGAAGTAGTCTAGCGCTTTTGCTCCGATATCTCGTTCATCGTTTACGGCCTTTTCATTTTCAAGGAGTAGATCCAGAATCCTCTTCAGATCGAAATCAAGCCGAAGAGCATTCTGGGCAATTTCTCCCGTAACCATTAGAATAGCCAACTTTTTGGCGATTCTTTGGGAAAAGTGGCCTTGTCCATGCATCGACTCAACAATTTGACGACTCCAATCCTTCCACATCTGTATAACTTGGATTGTCCTCGATCTAGAAGGTTTGCAGCCAGTATTGGTCCCGCATGTCCATAGTTATGAAAGATGGTACTTTTTAAACGATCTGCGCTTTGCGCATCTTTCGTCCAGGTGATATGGCCCAATTCCAAAATTCGCATGTGAATCCCAGTGTTATGATTCGTTTTCGACGTCAGTGCCTGTTCCCCGTTGGATACAATAGTCGTGCTCCAGGCTCCGGTTTCTTTTAAGCGAGACTCTTTGTCCAGGCGTCCCTTTTCTTTTCCGCCTGCAAGATAATAAGCCATGTTGGAAAAGTCCAGACTATCAGACATAGAAATTTCATCAAGACCGAAAATTAGTCCGAAGTTGCCAACTAGACTTCCGATGATAGCATTTTGGGTAGACATCCAGGTCTGCATGAGCCCATCCTTGTTCGTTTCGGGATATCCAAATGTTGAAATGGCTAGGGAGGACGCAGTAGTCTTTCCATGTGTGCTTTTTCCGAAAATGTGAAAAATGAGACTGTCAATCTTGGTTACGGAACTAATTAGTCCGACAACTGCTGACGAAAGACCGATCAGAATCGCAAGCTCCAAATTCCTATTTCCCATCACCCATTTTTCAACGGCTTGCTTCCAGTTCTCATATTTGCCTTTTGGCTGAATGGCCAATGTCCCGCTGTAAGTTGAATCCATTCCGATGGCTTTATAGTGTTTAAAGACCAACTGATTATCATACCTGTCCCATCCAAGCTTTTGATGGACCCTGTTTTTAGGGGCTTTGGCTTCCTCATTTCTGAGGTGCTTGATGATCTGGGTGGCATTGTGTTCGTAGACATCTGCTCCATACTTCGCGAGCTCAATGATTTTGTTTCTTTGGAAATCAGCACGTCTAAGAGTAGCCCCTTTTTGCTGACCATTGTATTCAAAGGTAATAGTGAAGGAGAGCTCTCCTGTATCTATATTTTCATGTACTTCGTTAATCTGAATTGCTTTGGCCACTTTTAAGCGGCCTTTCTTTTCGCCGCGATCCTCCCATATGAATCCGTTTTCCATCACGATTTCAGGATAGAAGTAATTCATGGCAGCCTTTGAATACTCATTCCCCGTATCCGTCATTTTGTTTACTCCTTCTGTTCTCTGTCTTTTCTTTTTTAAATTTTCTTTGCAAATACACGTGAAAACGGGAATTTTAGCGTTTTCCTTGCTCTAACAGGCGTCTTCTTGTAGATTCATCGGAGTAAGAACGGGATTTTCCCGTCTCCAAACGGGAACACCCTTGAAACGATGGCTTCTGTATGAACTAAAATTCATTCCGCCGTCTGCGTCCCAAATTGGATGAAAGCCGGTTTCTCCGAGGCTGTTCATCTTCGGGATCAGAATCGTCTTCTAGATCATCTTCGATTTCAAGCTCGTCATCGTCCAATTCATCATCGTCTAGCTCATTGTCAGAGTCATCTTCCTCCAAATGATCTTCCTGATAGCGTTCAATTTCTTCCATGTCCTGCCTATTAACTTTGTAGACCCTTTTGACATTCGTATATCTGCCTTCGTTCGCGATAATGACCTTGACGTAGTGCCCAACGAGTTCACTGAGGTCAACATTGCACGAGTCTATCCCGAGCGCTGCATCTATCAAGGCATCGAAAGCGCCATAAACTTCAGGGTTGTCTACATAACGGTTACTGATAGTCTCTCCTTCTGCCAAAAGCTTGAATTCCACATGCCAGATGTTGCAATCGGACTTGCCCTGCTTGATTTCAATAATTTCAGCTAGATAAGATCCATCTTGGATATTCGATTTCCGCAGTTTTTTTTCGCGATTGATCATAAAGCTCATAAGTTATGCTCCTTATTGATAGATTAGTTGGAAAGAACCTCCGGGGGTTCTTTCCATCAGAAATGAAATGGATAAAGCTTTAAACGACAGACAGTCCGTGATTAATGCTCTAAATCGGTCAAGATGAAGGCCAGACTAAGCGGTTTCAGGCTATTCTTGTTGAAGAACTGCATGACATATGGGCTAAGTAATTCACGAATATTGCCGATTATATCTGACACTGTTTCTGCGTATGGGCCTTCATGAGACATGCAGAGCAAAGTCAGACGGCCATCCACTTCCTTACATTCCAGTACCTGATACCCTTGTGTGACATTATGAATGATTGCGGTTGCCGTTGTATCGGGACCAACATCTAAGGAGACATGGAAGAAAGGCATAAACAAAGCAGTCGACTCAGACGGAACAAACGGGTCGGGTAGATTTATTTCAAAGTCAAGCGGATGAGGTAGTTGTTCCTTGACAAGGGCTTTGAGCGACTCCGTTTTGCCCTCCTGGATGTAATCCATGATGGATTCTTTATATTCTGAACAAGGAGATGGTTGGTGTTGTTCGGAAATCCTGGTGATCTCCATGAACTTTTTTGGGACAAAATAACACTCATAAAAGAATTTTTCCCATCCCGCACCATCGGTTAAGATAGATAAACTCACATCGTTTACTATAAGACCAAGCTCTACATTGAAGTAACGGATAACATTTCTTTTAATAATCTCTTAATTCTCCTGTCCCAAATTTTTGATGTTAATAGGAACAGGTGGAAACCATAAGACGTTCAGTTCGGATTCGCATTCGTGGAGGCCGAGTCGAGAACCGAATAGTGGTGATTCGAGACGGCGGCTGGCTTCGGCAATAAGAAGTTTCCCTCCGGTTGATGAGAAGGGAGTACCGTCCGTTCCATTAATTTTCAGCACAATATTGTCAAGATACTCACTATCAAGAAATTGGGTATATTCGGATGCTAGAGATTGATAGGTGCTGACACGGGTTTGCTTAGCTGCGTTTTTCGGGTTATTCAGCTGTAATGATTGATTTTTTACTTGCTCTTGGGTGAGTGTTAGAAGTAGTTGGAGGAGATCATCATTCTCCAAAAATTTGATTACACGAGAAGCGGTTGTCATGAATAAACCTCCATATGAATAGTAGTCCGACAAATATCGACTGTTGTGTCTGGAAACGACTACCCGGTCAGAGCGTATAATTTCCGGCGCTTTAGTTTTCAAGGAACAGTAGTATTTCTGAATTAAATATTACTTTAAGGAGCTCTTTTTTATCCAATAGGATACAAATATTGTAAATCATCTGACTGGTAAGGAAGGTCTGTTTGATAAGCTATAATTGTTTCTTAACTAGTTTGATTAGAATTGATTTAATGAAATAAATCTATAATTATCATATATTTTCTTGGATTTTCTTCTATGCAAATAAATATGTCGCTACAATCAAATATGTCGCAGAACAATAAAAAAAGAGAAGACACGCTAAAAGGTGCTCTTCTCTTCGAAATATTTTGATAAAACATCATATGTTGTTTTTCCGAACTCTTTTGCTTTCGAACTTCTTTCCTTTATGCCGTTGGATTCTTTGTGGTCTAAAAGTGAGAATTTAGTTAGAATTGCTCTTCTAAAAGAACGGAGGGGCTCGAATATGAATGAAGAGGCGGGAAGATACTCAAGAATAATTGATTTGTTTCGGAGAGAGTATCTTCTTGTTTCTAGATTTTTTCCAATGATGCTCGATCTAGTTGTTAAAAATATGACTTGTTTCTTTCGTGATAGATTCGCAGCTTTGACGAAGAGTTTATTTACCTGCTTATTTTCATCAGCAATTGGATTTAAGAAGATACATCGAAGGTCGTTAGTCTTCAAATTCAATGCACAGAGCGCAATCTGAGGTGTTGCCTTTTTAGTCAAATCAATTTTCGCCTGCTCAATTTCCTCAGGGTCATCAATAGATCATCATCAATGAAAGGTTTTTTCCTGCTTTTAAATTTTACCTGCCTATTTTGGGTGCCTAAGTACAAGTGTCCAAATATCCAAATTGCTGTATCGTTATTTTGCTTCCACTTCCTGATCTTTGTCTTTAGCTCGGCATTCTGAGGGTATTTGCTTGGTGGTAGAACAATTGCTCTGAAGTAATTGCCGTGCCTTCTCTCTTGACACAATGATCTCAAATTCGTCCCATATATACTGTTGTAACATGTGAGTTGTCCACTCGGAAAGCAAGAATCCAGATTCAGTGGGAGGTGAGGAGATAGCAGTTGTTATGGCTCGCATCTGGTCTCCTGAAAGCTTATAATTGTTGCCCGGTAGTCTTCTTGCCGGATCATGAATATCTGGCATCATTTTTAGATGTCTCTGTACAGTTCGAATACTTACCCCTAGTATCTCGGCAATTTCTTTAGTTGATTTTCCATCCTCGGCAAGTTGTCTTGCTAGGATGTTCCTAGCTTTGTATTTCGGTAAAGATCCATCTTCTAAGGCATATTTGATGTTTTTCTCCAAAATCAACACGCATCTTTCGTTATATTGTCTGAAGTCATTCGCTCATCAAGAGAGTATTTGTATGCTAGAGTAGCTTAATGATTTTAACTGTGTGCTTTCTATGATCCTACGTGCCGCACGCCGAGCGTCTCGGCGTTATACAGATATATAATATACATTTATTTTCAAATTTATTTACAAAGTATGTATCAACAAAGACTTTAGCAATTTTGACTGTTTGTTAGAGTAAGGTTCTAGAAGTAATTCTAGAAAAAAAGAAGGGTCTACCGGATGATTCCGGTAGACCCAAACAATTAATAGTCGGCCAGTCCAAGATAGTGCATTGAGAACAGGTTTTCGAAGCTGTTCGCGGAATACATGGCATTAAATCCGTAAAACCGAGAGGTGTTCTTGTTGGCCACGGTCAGGGTTGCGTAGGCCACGTCAGCCTCAAAGAAGCTCTGCAGGCGGGTTTTGCCGCTGCCAATCGCCTCGTAGTACTTGTAGACGAAGAAGAATGGATTATCCCACTCTAGATGCTCCTTATCCACCGCGACGTAGTCGTTCCAGTCGTCCCCCGTCTCACCCTCCGGCGTGGGGATGTGGAGCCACAGATAGTTAAAGACACCCCTGCCGAACATCGGGACGGTATGGGCGATAGGATTGATCATTTTCCCTTTCAATAGGCCGTCATGGACGACACTGTTCCCGTCAAGACCCACAGCGGCGTCGAAGTTCCAGAGGAAGGCCGTATAGTAGTTCGCATTCAGGCCGGCGACGCTCTTACGGTCGAAGAAATATTTCATATTTTCTTTTTTCAGGGAAGCCCCACCGCTGTCACCTCGGCTGCCCACCACAAGGTCCATTACTCCAGTCTTATTCTCCTTAGCCAAGTTCACAGCCAGATCCTTATAATATATGCGTTGGTCGGTATTTTGAAAAAGGCTGAATTCCTTGTTCTCTTTTAGGCGGTTCATGAAGAATGCAATGTCGTCCTGAGCGGTGTCCAGTCCTTTTTGAAACTCGACAGGGGCCGAAAGGACAACGGTCGGAACAGATTTACCTTTGGTCTGCATACGGTAGGTGTCATAGTTGCCGATGTACTTGGCGATCTCGCCCTTCGTTAAAGGCAGGCGGGAGACGGGCCATTCCGGGATGACGCTGATCGGAAGCTTCTCCTGAACGATGCCGTAGACGGAGACGTCCTTCAGGTACTTGCTGTCGTTTTTGAAGTTAGAATAGAGGAAGTCGGATACGAACTTGTCATTCTTATTTTCCTCGACCCCGTTCCATTCGGCGTTTCCCAGAAAAAACTTCATCTTGTGGGTGTAAGTGAAGGAAGGCACGTCGCTAGCCAGGCCGAAGATCTGGACACCGGCGACCTTGCCGCCTACTTTCTTCTGATAGGCTTTCAGTGCATCATAAAGCTTAGGTGCAGTGGCATAACCCTTGGCGTCAAACGAGATGTTATTGGTGTTCTTGAATTTTGCCATGTACAGTTTGATAGCAGCGAGATCTTTACTGTCGACCTTAGCGCTATTGTAGACAAAGTAATAGTTTTCCTTTACAGGTGTAGCAGTCTTTTCAGCGGCGTTAGCGAAGCTACCGAAAGGGAGAAGGGTTAATATTAGTATAAAAAGAAATATGGAATTATATCGGAATCTATTCACTTACAATGTACCTCCTAAGGTTATCCTATTGATGTGTATTTTACGATAAAATCAATTTTGAGAATAAGAAAATAGCGAAAAACTATGAGATATGTCTCCGCCTATTAAGCTTATATCTATTGACGCTGGTAGGTGCCAGAATTAAGACGTTGCGGACACAAATGGGACTGTCTCAGGTGGAGCTTGCAGAAAGAGCAAAATCACAAGACACCTACATTGGAGAAATTGAGCGGGGGAACCGTAATATTTCACTGAAGATGTTGGTGAAAATAGTCGATACTTTGGAGGTGTCTGTGACGACCTTTTTGAGAAAACTGAAAGCCTGCTCAAATAGCAGCAGCATATCGAAATTGTGAGATCAAAGCTACAAAGTCGCTCTCTTGAGGATGTCAGGTTGGTGCAGCGTATGCTTGATGATCTATTCAACAACATAGATGAACAATACCGTAGAAAATAGAGGAGTGGGCTTAGAAGCAGTTGTTCTTTGCCCGTTCCTTTTTACTTTTGGATGATTCATGACTGTTATATTTATTTTTTGTATTTTGGATTTATCTTTACAGTAAGATTGGCATGATGTTTGTGAAAACCCATATTTCTCGTAGACTGGTTGGCTTGTTGTGTAAATGCCTCAGCCATCGCAGGTTCATCAAACAGAAAGTAATCTCTGCCTTTCTGCTTTCCTAGCAAGGCAATGAAGGCATAGTTGTAGCTACCTGGATTGCAGATGCCTCCACTACCTAAAGGGATCAGATTCATAATGTCCTGAATGTCTAGTTGTTCGGGGCTTTCAGGCTGATTGTCCAGTGCAAGTAAGAGGCAAGCAAACAGGCGATCTGCATTTGCTCTTTCGGTAATTAGGTTCAGATTGAACCGTTGGCTGCTTACCGTTTCCTAGTCCAACACCGTTATGATTGGTTCGGGTTGATTCGGTGAACTTTCGGCCACTTTGCTTAGGACATCTCGGTATCCGTAGGCAAACAAAAAGCGACCTAGCTTCAAGGAAGCCTGATCGCCGAGGATGGATTGTGTCTTGGGCAGAAGTTGACGGTAGAAGTGAGTGTAATGCTCCACAGATATAGCAACATCTTCAAGCTCTACGCATTCATCTGGTAGTTCAGCTTCTGTGAGCAGGTCGTTCATGCCTTTGACGCTGCGTGAATCGGTAAGTTCGATTTGCTCGGAACAAAGAAGATGAGTAAGAAAGGCGACCGTGTTGAAGGCGTATTCACCTTTTCCAAGCAAGTCTGTCCAGTAGGAGATGACAAATGGCGGTTCGGGTATATACTGCTCAACAAAGTTCTTCCAATGGCTAATGACAGTCAGATGCAGCTTTTTATATGGGTAGTGGCTGCTCTGCTGCCATTTGCCACAAGACCATGACAGGGCAGCACGTAGTGTATCGGCTTCGATAGTGGCAGGATCGGCGAACTGTTGCCTCCAAACCTCCAACGGCTCAACGGGATATTTGGCAAAAGGGAAGCGGCTATGGTGCAGTTCATGGTGTGTTTTTACAAGTGCAACCAGTGATTTTTTCTTGGCGTCGGTGAGTTGTAGGGACATTGAAAGATTGCTCCTTTCAGTGGTTTAATTGGGTTAGCCGGAGTTTGCTAGGAGCCATTGTTCTATTTCCAAGGGATGTATGCCATGTAACGTAAAAAACGTCATGCTGCACTCGTTGTCCAACATGACGAAGATTTTATATAGGGTTTGGTCATCATTAAAGGTATATCGTTCGATATATTCAGGGTAATACTTACCTGCCGAGCAGGAGAAGGCTGCTTGATCGTGCTGAATGGGAGTAAGCTGATCGGTGGTTTCCAGAATGAACAACCATTGACCAGGCGGCGGGAAGACTTCATCTTCAAGTGCGGAGCGACGTTGTTGCATGTAATTGTGGATGAATGTAAGGCAGTCGTTAGGAATATCGCTATTCTTTAGTAGGTTTGCCCAATGTGTATCAGATGTTAGATCGATCATTTTTCTGGTTCCTCCTGATGACTATTGTCTTGTGGGCTATCCCCGTAGCGGGGGTGGTTGTTAGCTTTTGCTGCTTCAAGGGCTTCAGGCGAAACATAGAATGGCTCAGCCAGTTCTAATACCCAGCCCAGTGCAAACTCAATGGGACTTCCTTCAATAGCTGGAGGCCCATCTGCCCAATCTTTTTCTAGAGTGAATTGGATGCTGTCCTCGTCCATCGTTACAAACAAATCTGTCCCGTCATAATAAGGGTTTACTGTGTCTCCTTCTTTAAAAGTAAGAGCGACCCGTACTTGGTGTACGGGTCGCTCTTTTTTGCCACATTGAATTTGAGTTTCTGAGATTGCTAGGAAATGAATGTCGCCTTCGGAATTGAAGGCTGACTCGAACAGTGATAGCAGCCCTTTTTGTACTTCATTCATTTTGATTACCTCCATCATTCGTATTCAAAGATATGATATAAAAATGAAATTTGGTTTATTATAAGTTATATAGTTTTAAAGGAAAGTGAAATTCTTTCTTCTGCAAAAATCTAAATCCAACGAATAGGTGGATCGGAAAATAAGGGCTAATCTCCCGATTTATATGTTTTTATTTAACCTTTCGTTTTATCTTCCTTTCGAAAGGGAAAGATGGTATTAAAAATTTAATGTGTGCATAAGGCTGTATAAGGGTGTATAAGATCATTTTCGCAGTAGCGATCGGGGGGATTTGATTGAGTGACTTAAATTTTTCAAAAGAAGAAATGAAACGGCTCTCCGAATTACTTAAGTATGCATATGATGCTATTGAATATTGGTTTGAAGGCTGTGATGTTGATGACAAAACATTTAATGATAATATTCATCAAAAAAATGAATGTGAATATTTTATAAATAAAATAGATAAGCAGGGGTAGCTCTGCTTATCTATTATTTAGGATGACTTAATTTATGGATAGTTTCTGTTTTATAAGATTCAGTAGTATATTGTAGGGAGATGACGGTTCTGACAGTGAAACTTTTAGAAGCTCCTTTTTAAATCTTTCCTGAGTTATACCTAGTATTCTTCCGACTTCAGTAGAGGCAATGTTGAGTACTTGTTTACCTGGGCAGAGGCAGATCCAGTCCCAGCTACTTTGGTCATATTTTGCTTCCGATTCTTGAAAACGCTGAATTGCAGAGTCTTTTAATGAGTTAATTTGATCCTCACTTAGTAGATTATTGATATAGTTCGTATAACTAGCCTCCGTATCAACCGGTATATCGCGGTGTTTTACGTTAATGTGATAGTCAAGTATATCATTTCTAACTTTATTATTGAGATAAAGTTTCTTTAGTGTGGGTATTTGTTGATCGGCAACTTGCTTCAATATTGTCGATATAATTTCATGAGTTATCGAATCGGGTTCTGCCGCTAGATTCTTTGCAGCTTTTAACCAAACGTCATTGTCGAGAAGGTAATTCTCAATTTCATGTCTACCTAGTAAGATAAACTCTGGATTATCAATAAAAGCTTGCACTCTTTCATCGTTAGTAACATCACGATCCAATAAAAAGACAAAGTGTTGATTATGGATATGTTGCTCAACCTCTTTAATTCCAGTGTAAATTTCAATTAGCCGTTCACAATTTCCGATTTTTTCAATTGTAACATTATGCTGTTGACACATTGGGGTTAATAATTCAATTTCCTGTTCCCCCTCAACAAAGAGAATCTTACTATATAGGCTACTAACTCCTAATTCTCTTAGTTTCTTTTCACAAGTCTCATATTGCAGCAGGGTTAAACCTGTATTTTCTAAGGCAAAATTACTACCGATATTAAATAACGACATAATTAGCACTTTTGAGTGTGTAAAAAAGAAAGTTTGCGAAATTTTGTTGGACGAAGTAATTGGTAGGTATGAATTCACTTTCGAAACAAGAGAAGCGGATCCCGGCATTTTTTTTATGGTTTGTATATAGGTCTCTTCATTGTTACATAACTGATTTAGTAGTTTGGCAAATTTGCAGATTAGATCCTCGTGTAAATGATTCTCTGGTTCATCGACCAGTAAAATACTTATTCGTCCTACCAAGTTTAAATAAAGGAACAAATAGAAGACAGTCTTCTCTCCAGCACTAAGGTGTCGCATATCATATTTTTTCCCACCTGTTTCACTATTTGTAACCAAATTAACAATTTCATCGGGTCTAAAATTGTTTAAAGAAAAGTTGGAAAAAGATATGTGAGGGAAGAGTTGTTTAAAGAGCAATGTTGCTAGCTTGAAATATAAATCCTGTTTTCCTTTAGTTGGTATCAATCTTTCATATGCATAATCCATTAATAAATTTTTATAAAGTAAATGGAACGTCTCGCGTGGCGAGAATATCATATTCAGTGTTAACCAGGATTCTCTACTTAGAGCCAGTTCATTTCTTGTGGTAATGTTTAATTCGGAAAAGGGTGTATTTGTTTCATTATAGTGCTTATTGGATTCGATAAAGACAATTACTTCTGTGGGATTCTCTAGATTCCAATATTGATCTAACTTTTCCACGTCCTCTGGGCTTATAGATAAATTCCAATTGATTGTATCGGGAGTTACCTCCGCATTAAGTGTGATTACAACGACAGTAGTATCCTCTAAAATAAAATCTACTGTTATAGCAGCGGTTCTTGCGCATAACGTATCGTTCAATTTACTTAAGAAGAATTCTTTTGCGTTAAATGTGAAGTTGCTCTCAGGAAATTTACTTTGAAGTTTTTGGAAAAAATATGCTTGTTGTACAAGAAGCAAGGAGTCCGCTATAGTTGTTTTACCAGAACCATTTTTACCGCTTATAGTGTTTGTATTTTTAGCTTGAGAAAAATCAAAAGTAGTTTCCTCAGAAAATTTCTTAAAACCTTTGATTACAAGTTTAATTAGTTGCATATTTATGACCGCTCCATCCCATTTTACAAATAACAACAGTATTCATCATTTTAACACAGGGAATATATGGAGTCTATGGATATAGACCTTTATAAGGGACTAAAGTCGCATGCGATATTAGGTTGTTTATCATGACGATATCGCCGCGTTGGGAGGCGCACGCGTTATAGGAATAGAATGATACTTAAGAAAAATCTTAATAAAGTCTTGCATGTATATAGAGGGGGTAGATGTTACACGAAGTCCATAATGTTTGACCTCGCTTGTAGAGAAGAAGTAAACCGGCAATTTTAATTTTGTATGGATTGTTTTTTGTGTTTAGCTGGTCGACTGCTGCTGGCTTTTGAAGCTGTAAGGGCTTCGAGTGAAAAGTGAAATGGCTCGGTCAACTCAGAGACTTAGTTTATAGCAAGTTCAATTTGGCTCCCCTCTACAGCCGGAGGACCATCAGCCCAATCTTTTTCAAATGTAAATTGGATTGCATATTATTCTATTGTTATAAATAAGTCATTACTGTATAAATAAGGGATTTAATGTCTCCTTTAAAGTGAGAGCGACTCGTACTTGGTGTACGGGGCGCTCTTTTTCGTGGACGTGAATTATTGTTTCTGAGATCACCAGGAGTTGAATGTCGCCTTGGGGTTTGAAGGCTAATTATAAAATGGAGATGAAAATTTGCCGACTGTATTGTCTGAAGAATTTATTTTTATCTGAAGGTATTAAAATTACATTGCAGAAACTATTCCTTTATGTTAAACTCAGACTATTGAATGTGGAGGGATATTATGGAAATTTGGTATGAGGACGCATTACCAAATGTTGAATTCATTAAAGACAGATTAATCACTATCATTCCTGATAATGTGGAGAACGCAAATCACGCTAGAAATATTACAGCTGCCCGTACTATCTTTGTAATGTTATATGCTTATGCAATTGAAGGAGAGGCTGGAAGAATACGTCCTTCGATGGTAACTGTAATGACTGATAGACAGTCAATGGAACAGACAAGATCGGCAAGAGAGACGTGGCGAGCGCTTGTATTGGGGCCGAAAAAGCCCAATGATCCGGAGAGATGGTACAGCGAAAATACTCGGGAGCCCATTAGAGACGACACCATCTCATCATTAAGAGAGATTGGCGCAGTAGAAGAAGTAGCGGGTGTTCCAACAACTTCATCTAAACCACGCTATTTTTTAGCACGGGATTTTGCGAATCTACTAAATCCTTTTCTTGAGGGAGACGAACTGGAAGAGTTGATAGCAATATGGAGAACTGCACATTTGGCTAAAGGGGCACTTATCCTTCAGGGATTAAGAGAGCAGGAGTTGCGAAGCGAAATTTTTGTGGAGTTTGGACACATCAAACATCCAATGTCTCCTGGCAAGAGTTCGGTGCTGACGAAGGCTGCTGTAGAAGTTTTTGCACACAACTTTATGGAGAAACCTGAAGTCTTACTTATTAGCGAATCATCTGAAAAAGTACACTGGCAATTTGGAAAACTTCTCGAAAGATTAAAGCTTGCAATTAATCCGAAAAAAACTCTCCCAGACCTCATAATTGCTGAGACAGGTTCTTCTGGTTTCCGACTAGTATTTATTGAAATCGTCCATTCCGATGGGCCTATCTCAAACAGTAGGAAAAGAGACTTGCTTGCTCTCGCTGAAGCGAGTGATTTAACAGAACAAGAATGTACATTTGTTACTGTGTTTGCATCTAGATCTGACGCTGCTTACCGTAAGGTACAGAGTAGTATTGCGTGGGGCTCCTTTGTTTGGTTTGCTGACGAGCCCGAGAGAATTGTTCACTTAATTGATACTGAATCAATAGGAAAGAAAGGGCTTAACGACCTGCTAAGATAGCTGGATAACCTAATAGGCTGCCAAAGGCAGCCTATTAATAGTTATTCTAATAAATCTGAGACAATGTTATCAATCTCTTGCTGTTCTGGCAAATGATTATCGAATGCAGTCCCCATCTTAATAAGTAATTTGTATGGAGGGTAGGGTAAACTCTTTAGATCGCCAACATTAACTTGAGTGTGACCGTTGAACTGCCTAAAGAAGCAGTCTACTATACTTGAACTTAGGTATATTGCTAAACCTTTTGCTAAATCTAGTGGTAAGCCCTGTCCATTCCGATGGAAATAATTAAGATGGTTTTCAAAGCCTACAAACTCTGCGCTCATTTGCTCCTCATTATATATCGCAGTAACAATACGTCGTGTCTCCTCTTTAGGAGAGAATCTTTTAACTAATACGTAGTTTCCTTTTGGGACTAGTTGTTTGCTAGTCACTTCATTTAGCGAAATTGCGTTTGGTTTATCTGCTGGAAAGATGGGCCATTCTAAAGACCCCTTATGAAAATGGACCGGATATATTAGAGGTACTGTATCATAACCAGGCGCACTTCTAAGGTTTTCCTTAGTTCTGAAATCAACTACCTTTCCTGTAGAAACCTTTAGACCTAAATCCTCAAGACTAGTTGTTATACCCTCCATTAATGACTTGACTCTCAAGTCTTCTTCATCTCTTAATATTCTTATGAACTTGTCCTCATCGTTTGGGTGCACCAATTTATCATATTCGAGCGTATGTGTCGATGCTTCTTCGTTTAGATTCTCTGAGGATGAAATAGTAACATTCTTGTGTTCATATTCTTTTACAGCATGATAAATAATGTTCTCTTGAAGGACCTCGTCATCCTTGAAAGCATCAGTTCTAGAGTTAAAAAGATGGATTTTTCTAAAATTCATGTCACTCAAGAAGTCTACTCTAAAAGGCTTAAAATAGGTTCCATTACAAAAACTACGCGGAGTAATAGCCACCAGCTCTCCATTAGGAATGAGTAACTTCTTTGATATTGCTACGAAAGCGCTATAAAGATTTGTAGTTTCAATATCTATCTCCCTAAGTGTTAGACGTGTTTCTGATTTACTGCTAATTTTTTTGTAAGGGGGATTTAGAATTACCTTACTATACATTCCTCCCGTATAGGATTTGAGTAGTGTTGAACCGTACTTTATAAAGTCATCATGAATTATAGAATAAGTAAACTGAATATTGTTTAAGGAACAGAGCTTATTACAAAACTCTAGAGAAAACCGAAGATGTTCCAACAGAGTTTCATCAATTTCAACTGCTGTTACATGAATACTGAGCGGCTTTTCGTCTTTTTTGCAAATTTGAGTGATAGTTGCAGTTGTAAGAATACCAATGCCGGCTCCGGGGTCAAGTAGATTTATATGAGGCTCATTTATTTCAAACATGTCACTCATAAAAAGAGCTAGACGTGGTTCTGTGAAAAATTGACCCAGGTTTGATTTGATTTCTTTCTCGGTCGCCTTGCTAACTTGCTGCCGAGTAACGTTGATCTGAGTCAGCATAAGCTCTGAGAATAATTCATTTTTTTTATCAATCATTAGCATAATAAGCCTCCATTCTGGCCGACATAAGATAGACTCTATTATAACAAAGGGAACATATGTGCGATAGGTGTCTTGATGTTTTTATTTTATAGTATGTGGTTTAGTTAGTCCAACAATTCTAAGGGTACACTGGGGATATGAGGGTAAAAACGAATAGTGAGGAAACAATTAATAAAATCATTGAATTTATACGACAAATATCCTCCTAATTGTTGGATATAAATGCTAGTCTATAGATAAGGACGATATTTGAGATATTGGGGGAATGTGTTGTGGCCAAAAAGAAAGCCCATGTCGAAGCAAGCGAAGATCTATCGGCTTGGTTTCAACAAAGCCGCCCTAAACTGCGGAAAATGTTAATTCGGAATTTTCGTTGTATTGGATCAAATCCAGTATCGATTGATTTGGACGATATCGTAGTTCTTGTAGGGCCCAATAATGTGGGCAAAAGCTCTGTGCTGAAAGCCTATGAATTAGTTATGAATCATGGTTCAAAGAAATGTTTGCTTACTGAATCTGACTTTCCCAATGGGTGTGTAAACACGACTGATCTCCCCCAAATTGAGCTACATACCATAGTTAACGGTGATTCGACTCCTGCTTTACGATGGGTTGAAAAAACTGAGGAACAAGCTATTGTCAGAGAACGATGGACTTGGCATTCGGCTAATTCCGAACCTAAAAGACAAGGTTACGATGTTCAAAAACAAGCAAGGGATGAGCAGGTTCCTTGGGGGGCACCGGGTGTAGCTAAATCTAAACGACCACAGCCACACATGGTTGAAGCTTTCGCTCATCCTCAAGAATTGGAAAAGCAGGTCCTTGATTTGCTTAACGCCATTATTAAAGATCGTATCAAGAATGTCCAATCATTACCGGATTCTGAAGATGAACTGTCCGACTACGCGAGACTTCTTATACAAATCACTGAGTTGAGAAAAAAGATCCTTGATGATTCCATGAGTGAAATTCAAAATATTGAAAACGATTTGTCTTCTGCTATTTCAGAGATATTTCCGGGATATGTGGTTAAGTTTGATCCGAGAGCTGAAGACGATATTGAAAGCGACCTATCGCTTTTTAAAAGTTCATCCAAGCTGCTTATGGGGCCAGGACATGGGTATCAAGGTGCAATTGACAAACAGGGCAGTGGAGCCAGAAGAACCTTGCTATGGTCGGCATTACGCTTGATTGTACAGAATGGAGCCGGAAAGAAGACGGATACCGGCAGACCGCATGTTCTTTTGTTGGACGAGCCGGAACTATGCCTTCATCCAAATGCGGTAAGAGAAGCATGCAGGGTACTTTACGATTTGCCGAAGCAAGGAAACTGGCAAGTTATGATTACTACACATTCACCGGCGTTTATAGATTTATCCCGCAATAATACAACCATTGTCCGCGTTGAGAGATCGGAACAGGGAGATATCTTTGGAACAACCGTGTTTCGTCCGGAGAAGGCGCAACTGGACGATGATGATCGGGAGAGATTGAAGCTTTTAAACCTGTTTGATCCTCACGTAGCTGAATTCTTCTTCGGAGGCCACACCGTAATAGTTGAGGGCGATACGGAATACACGGCATTTAAATACATTATATCGAAGGCTCCTGAAAGATATAAAAATATACATATCGTGAGAGCAAGAGGTAAGGCGACAATAGTTTCTTTGTGCAAAATCCTTAATCACTTTGGAAATGGATATTCTGTACTTCACGATACGGATCTTCCCTTTCTCGCAAATGGAAATAGAAATCCTGCATGGGCACATAACGCTTCAATACTTGCAGTTGTCAATGAATCTCCCGTACAGAATAATATCATTCATCTATCTTCAATGCCGAACTTTGAAGCAGCCTATTTTGGTCAATTAAAGGTTAACAATGGGAAGCCCTACAATGCGTTGATTCAAATTCAAAGTGATTCTGCTTGCTTTCAAAGAGTTGAAGGAGTATTACAAAGTTTAATAGACCAACATAATCAGCTTACATTTGGTTGTATTTCATGGGCGACAGAAGAGCAATTGTTGAGCCTAGTTCTTCCGTTGCAACAGACTGCCGCTACAAATCAGGAATATGTTGGAGGTTAAAATGAAAATACTTGATATCGACTTGGATTTCTTCATCAGTGACATCGCACATTTTATAGGCGATGGTGGCGAAAGACTTGATGAAGGATACTACAAACCGTGGAAGCCAGAATATGTCCGGAGATTTCTTGAAGACAAGTGTGGGCTTTCTTTGGATAAAAAAGTTAAAGGACGAATGATTAAAAACCACGACGAGGCTTTTTATTTCTGGAAGGAACTGATTTCTACCGGAAAGCTCGTCGTACCGTTTGACGTAGTTCATGTGGACGCTCATGCCGATTTAGGACTAGGAGATGCAAGTTGGGCTTATATTCTAAGTGATTTATTACGTTATCCACCTGAGGAAAGAACTAATCCAAAAACAACAGGACTAGAAGGTTTAGGATTTGGTAATTACCTAGCATTTGCAATAGCTTGTAGGTGGATAAGTCGTTTAGATTTTGTATTACATCCAGAATGGGATAACGATTTGCCTTACAGCTTGCTTAAGGACTTTGATGATGCTTCAGGTGCCATTCAACTTAAGCTATATAATAGAAGAGATATTGATGTGGATCGAATCAGAAAAGCTGTGCCTCTATCTATTGAGCCAGAAGTCCCATTTTGTTTAATTAAAGACATAGACTTTTCAACAAAAGAGTCATTTGATTATATTGTATTGTGTCAGTCTCCGGGTTATACTCCACAATCGCCTGATTTGCTGTTAGATGTAATTGCCGATTATATTGAGCTTATTTAGGCTATTTTCTCAAAAGGTAAAGAAAAGAGGATTATGGTAGATATAGAGATAAGGATAGAGGAAATGGAGATAATTTAATTGAGTAAACTAACAGCTTTTGTAGATGAATCAGGAAATTCAGGCATTAAGATATTCAACGGAACAGATAAGTTCCATTGGGTGGGAGTTATGCTTTCCTCTTATGATGTTGAATTAGCGAAGGATGAGCTTCATACGCTATTGAAAAAGGTAAGTTTCACTGAGCTGCATGCAGGAGAGTTAGGACTTAGTCGTATTAATTTAATAGCTAGGGGTTTAATAAAAATATACAAAAACATAGATGCAAAGTTTGTTTTCTCTAGAGTAGAAAGAGAACATGTTGCAACAATGATGTTTGTTGACCTTTTATTTGATAGTGTCAATAATAAGGCTGCTCCTCGAGAACTCTACAATACTAAATTTAATCGGCTTTTAGTTACATATGCTATGGCAAAGACAATGACTACGGAGCACCGAAAAAGATTTTGGAATGTATTAGGTCTACTAGATAGAGGAGGAGACAAGCAATTTCAGGAATTGATACAGGAAATAAAACAGCACTGTATAGATAACCCCAAGTATATTCCGGATATTGAAATGTTCAGTGCAATATTTGATTATGCTATTGCCCATCCAATAGAAACTCTAGAACATGACATATTAGTAGCAGAGCGAGAACGTATCCGCAGAAATGGATTAAGAGATGATTCCGATGATGTTTTTAAAAACAGTGCAAAATATCGTTCTGCTAATTTGGCTACTTTTAATATAGCAATTGGGACGTTGAATCATTACTTAAGAAGAGAAAATTCAAAAATCTGTAAATTGATTCATGATGAACAAAATGAATTTTACAAGCAATTGAAAAATTCATTTGATAATAATACTAAAGTCATTGACTCTTCGGAGCTCTACTCTGACCCAGTAATACAAACGGCTGATTATTTTACTGGAGATATAGAATTTGTGAGTTCTGCTGATAATATTGGGATCCAGCTTGTAGATTTAGCTATCTGGTTATGTAAACGAGTATATGACATGGAGCAAGTCTTAGAAGGAGAATGTAAAGAACTATATCAGTTTATTGCTGAACGTGGCATAATAGATGGCTTCTCATTAAAGGATCTTGAATATACATTGGCTAAAGCAAGTAGATAATATATTTTCTGTGTGGAAGTCAAAGATAGGCCCAGGGAGATGGGTCTATCTTTATTTCGCTCTATAGATGGTACGGTGACCTTAGAATCATCTTCACTCTAGGTAACAATTCCGAACAGCTTTAACAAGACTCGTCGGCGAATTGTGGTTTTTGAACAGCCACGGTTCGCATTTATTAACCCTTGTCCATACAAAGCCACAGTGGTTATGATGGACAGGAGTTCAGTTCGCTTGCAAGTTGTTCAACAATTATAAGAATTTTGAACTTGTGAGGAGTGGAGTCTAGAGGGGCTGGCTGAGAGCGGATACATAAAAATAAAAGCCGCTTTTCATTAAAGATAGCGGCAAATGAAGTATTTGGTAGAGGTAGTGTATGAGTCACTACATACATAGTAACATCTCCATTCGTCAAGGCAAATATCTTCTACATTATGTAGTTTTCAGTTGAAGGGGGATTTTACTTGCATTTTCGCTTGGTTACTTAGGAATATTGATGTTCTTCCTTTTTAAAGTATTTAAATGCTAAGAAAGCAAAAACCGTAATCATAATACCGATAATTACTCCACCGTACGTTCCTTACCATAAACTCGCTGAACTAATGTCAATTTCGGCTCCTCCTTCACAGTGGGATTAACTTATCCTTTGATGTTGCGTGGATCGTTTCCATAGCTGTTCTTCTCACGAAACTTTCCATCCTTCCCTTGGATGGTATGTTCCAGTCCGTCTCTTTTGGCACGATCTTTTGCAGCATCAATTGCCTGTCTTTGAGTATCAAAAATCCCAGAAGCTCTTTGGTTGCTACCAATTATATTTGCCCACTGATCGCCGCGTTTCGTAGTGAAAATACCTTTTTTAGTCATTTGTATTTCCTCCTTATCGGATCATTGTTAGCACTCTAATACATTGAGTGCTTGTTCCTATTATATCCAAATTAATAAAATGTGTCAATTACATAAACGCAATATATTGTGTCAAATAGTTAGTTCATTTGATTTGATAACAATATATAGATTTTAGATAAAATATTATTGTTTGCGCGAGCTGTGGTTTTCCTGAAATGCAACCTCCCCAAACAACCGGATCATCACATTACGGCAAATTGTGGTTTTACATTGCCACGGTTGACTTTTCTGAACCCTTGTCCATGCAAAACCACAATGGTTAATGCCGGACAGCGGTTCATTATGTACCTACTCATAAGTTCTTTTGTGAATGAAAGTACCGTTAATTGTGTCTTGGTGACACTTTTGACGGTACTTTCGTTTTTAAGGGAGCTGTTATATAAATATTATCAAAAACATCAGCTTACTCTTCCATGTATTTTTTGACCATGTTTTGAGCATATAATATCACTTGCTCATTCAGCAAATGATATCACGTATTCAAGGAGGCATTTTTATTCTACTCTTTATTGGTTATTTATCATTTTTTTATAGTAGTGTATTTCAGTATTGAGAGATAAAGGGATGGCATCCCACTAATTTAGTGGTGTAGATCCCTCCGATCGGGGAAGTACAATCGTTTTAGACTTAGTTAAACAGTCAAAAATTTTATTTTATTAAGATTAAAATCAAAAATAAAATTTTAAGTGACAATTATAAGTGTATATTAATAAATCAGTCTAATTTGACTTATTGAATAAGTCATTGTAATATATTACTAATGAGGAGGATGAGGAAATGATTGGATTAGAGTTGGTAGTCAAACTACGTAACTTAGAATATAAGCAAATTGCAGAGTACTTAGAAATTTCACCACAGACTGTAAGTGATTGGATTAAGGGTAAGAGAAAGGTACCTTCCAGAAGGGTTGCTCAACTTTCAGAATACTTAAATATAAAAGAGGAATTAATCTATAAGGAGCTAGATGAGGAGACAAAGCTTCAAATACATTTTGAAATTATAAATAAAATGTATGATAGCAAAGAAGGTGAAGTTTTTGATAACGATTTTAATGAATTTAGAACGAATGAGGGGGAAAACAAAATGTTGGAACAATTATCATTCACAGATTTTTCTGTAGATCAATATACCACTTCCGACTTATTTGAACAAATCAAGGAACGTAAGAAAGAAGTGAAGACGGACGAGATAGATTTCTCCATTTCAGAGTTATCTAATATGTACCTAAGAGGAGCCTTAGATATCCACCCAGAGTTTCAGAGACTTTTTAGGTGGTCTAATGCTCAGAAATCAAGATTTATTGAATCAATTTTATTGGGGATACCGATACCACCTATTTTTGTGGCAGAAGACGAAAAATCGGCTTGGGATGTTATAGATGGTGTGCAGAGATTATCGACAATCTTAGAGTTCTTGGGGATATTAAGAGATGATAACGGTAAAAATGTCCCACCCAGTGTGTTGGTAGGAACGAAAAAGCTGCCTGCGCTTGAAGGTAAGGTTTGGAATAATGAGTATCATAAATATAATTTTTCTTTTGATGATACAGATTTAGGATTAGATAATAAGCTTCTTTACTCGAGACTTAAAATAATTAGAGTTAGTAATGATAGTGATCCAGATGCAAAATACGATATCTTCGATAGACTTAATACGGGTGGAAGTAAACTAACTCATCAAGAAATTAGAAATTGCTTAGCGATAATGATTAATAGAGAATTTTATACTTATATGAGAGGGTTATCTTACAATGAAAATTATATTAATTGCATGCCTCTAACCGACAGATTAATATCAGAACAAGCTGCGTTAGAATATGTCCTACGGTTTATTGTGTATAGAAATATTGATAGGAATCAATATTCTTATACATCAGATATACATGAATTATTAACAGACAAAATGAAGGACTATTGTAGTAATCCAGGATTGATTAATTTGACGAAGGAAAAGGAAGTATTTGAAAAAACATTTGAATTGCTCAATAAATCTCTTGGTGAAAATGCCTTTAAAAAGTTTTATCCTGAGAACAACCGGTTTAAAGGGGCCATAATGCTATCAAGTTATGAAATTATAGCTATTGGTATTTCAAATAATATCGATAGTATTACACAATTAAGCAATCCTGTTGATTATATAAGGAATAAGGTTAGAGATCTCTATAAAAACTCGGAGTACTTAGAATTGCAAACCCAGAAGATTAGTTCACAGCGTGCTGTAACTAGATTTAGTATTCTGACATCCCTAGGAACAAAATATTTTAAACCTGTTTAACTTCTATATGCAAGTATCTTTGAAGTAGAAAAATCCTTTACCATTGCAGCCGAACCGACGATTTAGCTAATCATACGAGGTGTTGGATATGAACAAGCTAGAAAATGAGAAGATTGGAACGACAAGAATATCTTGATAACTTTTATGAACACAAGCCTTTGTGGAACAAGTTATAAGACACCGATATGGCATTGGAAAAGGTAAACATTTTCCTGAAATTCTACAGATTTCAAATGAGACAGGATTTATACCAGAGCAACAGTTTGAATCGTTATCCCAGGAGATAGAAGTTATTTCAAGGAAATCTTATGCTCATTTCCCAATACGCAGAAAGGACATGAGCCCTGATATGGTTAAAGAAGAGGCGTATTCTTCAATTAAAATTGCCATAGAGTTTTTACAATTGCTCATAAATTCAAGGGGAACGTTTCAACAGGTTCACTAAGCCACTTCTCTAAACAACTTCAACATCACGCTTCTACGAATTGTGGTTTTGCATAGCCATGGTTCGCCTCCATTATGCATTATGCGAATCCACAATCGATAGAGATTGTGGATTTTGTTTTATAGAAACACCATCCTTAATCGGATGGTGTTTTTTTTATTTAAATGAAATAGTCCAAACAATATGTATTGAGATATATTCATCTATTCTAATTTTTTGTAGTATATTTGAAATTAATGGAAATGTTTTTCCGCTTAGCGTTGAGGTTCTCGTTTTTTTCATCGTAAGTGATTATAGAGGAGGTTGATTCATAATATGATAACGGAAGTTTCGATCTTACCCATTCAATCAGTCTATTCTATTGATAATCACATCATTACTGCCACAGTTTTACATGAAGAACCTTTAATAATGAAATTTGAACATGTACTAAGCGATGAAGAATGCCAGGTATTTATTGAATCTGCTGCATCACGTCTTGAAAAATCGAAACTCGCGAATAAAGAGATTAGTCAAATTCGGACGAGCAGTGGTATGTTTTTTAATGAAAATGAAAGCCCTTTAATTACGCTCATTGAAAGCCGTATATCAAGCTTAATGCATATACCTACTGCACATGCGGAAGGACTACAAGTATTACATTATGAACCTGGACAAGAATTTAAAGAACATTATGATTTTTTTGGGCCGAGTAGCCCTTCTAGTCATAACAATCGAATTAGTACATTAATTATATATTTAAATGATGTGGAAGAGGGAGGAGAAACCACATTTCCGACCTTAGGGATTACCGTTAAACCAGTTAAAGGTTCTGCGGTTTACTTCGAATATTTTTATAACAATCAAACATTAAATGAACTAACGCTGCATAGTGGCAAACCTGTGATCCGTGGTGAGAAATGGGTAGCTACTCAGTGGATGCGTAAACAACGAATTCGAGAAGGGTACTGAAGATTAGGGAGACCACCATTGCAGGTGGTCTTTTTGTTATATTGTTTTCCATACTGATTCACAAGAATCACCGAGGATGGTAAAATAAAACTTTTAATAGAACTGCTGAACTAAAGTTTTATTACATAGATACGTATTAAGGAGAATCCTAAAATGAACACCATTGAATCCTTGGACACTCTGATTGCCATAATTCCAATCTTAAAGGGAGCAGTTCCTGCACAATTATCGATTGCTATTTGTGATACAGAGAAATTTATTGCATATTGGCCTGGAGAGGATATTAATTTGGAGATCCGTGTCGGTCAATCGTTGCATCACGAGGAACCGTTAACGCAGGCGATTCGGAACAATGTAGCGTTAAAGGCGGAGGTACCTGCCTCATTTTATGGATTTGAATTTATAGGAACAGCGACACCGCTTCACGACTCTAAGGGCAATGTGATCGGTGGTATAGCTATTCAGCTTCGTAAACAAAGTGAATTAATAGCCATTGCGGATCAAATTTCGGGTTCACTATCTGAAGCTAACGAGCGGCTTTCGCAAGTTGCGGAAGATTCATCCATACTGGCAGAGTCTGCTCAGCATCTTCTTACGCTCGCCCACCAGACGGCAGGACAGGTGAATGAAACGGATAAAGTTCTATCGATTGTTAAAAGAGTAGCGGACCAAACCAATCTATTAGGCATTAATGCAGCAATTGAAGCGGCCCATGCAGGAGATTTAGGAAGAGGATTTGGTGTTGTAGCTGACGAGATACGGAAACTTTCCAAGGAGACGGTTACCTCCACGAATGTGATTCAAAATACACTGAAAACATTCGAAGAGGCGATTAGTGGAATGCGCGTATCCATTGAACAAATGACGGCTACTGTAGAGCGGCAGGCGACAAAGTCCCGTCAGGTTTCAGATTTTATCGAAGAAGTTAATCGGATGTCTGACCAATTGAATGAATTCGCAAAAAGATTATAACTCTGCTCTAGGGAGTGTCTAACGTTATCGTATGACAGGGCGCCTCTATTTGGCGGAAAAATAATGAATTGTAACCTACGACTCTATGAGGCGACTTAATTATCCTATAAGGCTCAGTAAAAAGGACCCAGCGACTGCTTGGTCCTTTTATTTGTATACGTCATGGGCTTAGGACTAATGGTAACTTTCCTTATATTTACCGTTGTCGTCATGTTGCGATTGTTTCCGGCGATCATTACGGGCTTGCTGTTGCTGTTGAGCATCCAAACTGTTCACGGGTTCCGCCTCTAGATCTTTTACCGTATTGATTAGGTTTTTGTCCTCTTGGTTTGTACTCAATTGAAGGTCCTCCTTGATTACTTGAATTGGTTATAAAGAATATTATGTGCCGGTTGCCGAGTGGCTATTCGTGTTGTATCTCAGTCGAAATGTACATTACGTACCTTCATTTGAATGGCTGACTTATTCGAATAAACACATCCAATCTTTCAAATTTTTACTGGGATCTGTTATTATGGAAGAAGGTATAGGCAAGCGCATTCATAACGATCTGTAACCGCCTACACTTGTGATTATTTGCACTTATATTTAATGTAACTAGGACTTTATTTCACTGCAAATAGGAGGAAATCATTTGAGCTCACAACAAATCGGTGTTCCATTAGAAGGTTTTGCTGAATTTAGCAGAAAAGTCGCAGCAGAAGGTGCAGTACTCTTAAAAAATGATAGACAGGTACTTCCTATACAGCCTTCCGAAAACGTTTCAGTTTTTGGTCGTACTCAGGTTAATTACTATCGCAGCGGTACGGGATCGGGCGGTAGCGTGAATGTGGTGTACACTACAAATCTGTTGGATGGACTGCGTGCGAAGAAAGAAATCCATGTTAATGAAGAACTTGCAAGTATATATGAACAATGGATTGAGCAGAATCCGTTCGATAACGGCGGAGGCGGCTGGGCGGCAGAGCCATGGCATCAGAAAGAAATGCCGCTGACGGACGAACTGGTTTCCCGTGCAAGAGCGAAATCACCGAAGGCAATTATCGTCATCGGACGTACTGCCGGGGAAGACCAGGATAACGCGAATGAACAGGGAAGCTATCAACTTACTGAAGATGAAAAAGCGATGCTTCAAATGGTAACAAAGTATTTTGAACAGACGGTTGTTGTGCTAAATGTCTCCAATATTATCGATATGAGCTGGCTGGGTGATGAGAGTCACGTAAATCCGATCCCTTGCGTTCTCTACGCTTGGCAGGGTGGCATGGAAGGCGGTAATGCCATTGCGGACGTCCTGGTCGGTGATGTAACCCCGAGTGGTAAACTAACGGATACGATTGCTTACTCCATTGAGGACTACCCATCAACCCGCAATTACGGAAATGAGTTTAAAAATTTTTACGAAGAGGATATTTATGTAGGTTATCGTTATTTTGAGACTTTTAGCCCGGATAAGGTACAGTTCGAATTCGGTTATGGGCTTTCATACACCACCTTTGCAATTGAGCCGGAGGAAGCAAAGCAGGTAACCAAAGACGGAGCAGAATATATCGAAATAGGTGCTACCGTAACCAATACCGGGAATACTTATGCAGGAAAAGAGACGGTTCAAGTTTACTACGAAGCGCCCCAAGGGAAACTGGGGCAACCTGCAAGAACACTTGCCGCTTTTGCGAAGACAAGTATTCTGAATCCGGGTGAATCGGAGCGACTGACGTTGAGTTTCTCTGTGCATTCTATGGCTTCTTATGATGACAGCGGGGTTACAGGTCATCCTTCGGCATATGTGTTGGAACAGGGAAACTACCTGTTCTATGTGGGGAACAGTGTTAAAAAATTGCAGGCAGTTACTGTAGATGGACTGCAAGGCTACCATGTTCAAGACCTCGTCGTTGTTGAGCAACTGCAAGAGGCAATGGCGCCGACAGAGAGTTTTACTAGATTTATGCCTGGCGTTCGTAAAGAAAGTGGTATTTATGAACTAACGTCTGCAGTGGTACCAACACGACAGGTCTCACTGGTTGAACGGATTGAGAAGAATCTTCCGAAGACCTTGGAGCAGACAGGAGATCAGGGTTACAAGCTGAGAGATGTGTGTGAACAGAAAGTCAGCATGGAAACTTTTATCGCTCAGCTCAGTGATCATGATTTGGCGGCTATTGTCAGAGGAGAGGGGATGAGCAGTCCGCTTGTAACGCCGGGTACGGCATCCGCTTTTGGCGGGGTTAGTGACAGTCTTCTTGGCCTAGGCATTCCGATAGGCTGTACAGCGGACGGTCCTTCCGGCATCCGCATGGATAGCGGACAGCAGGCTACGCAGGTCGCGATTGGGACACTGCTTGCGGCTACGTGGAATGTAGATTTAGTGGAAGAACTCTATGTTCTGGAAGGTAAGGAACTAGTGCGAAATAACATCGACACATTACTCGGACCAGGACTGAACATCCGCCGGAGTCCGCTGAATGGGCGTAACTTTGAATATTTCTCGGAAGATCCGCTGATATCCGGTCTATTTGCCGCAGCTTGTACCCGTGGAATCCGCAAAGGCGGTTCCAATGCAACGCTGAAGCACTTTGCCTGTAACAACCAGGAGAAATATCGCAGCAAAGTAGATGCAGTCGTGTCAGAACGGGCACTACGCGAGATCTATTTGAAAGGATTTGAAATCGCAGTCAAGCAGGGCGGAGCTAACTCCATAATGACATCGTATAATCCGATTAATGGACACTGGGCAGCTTCAAACTATGATTTGAATACAACGATTCTTCGGGAAGAGTGGGGATTCCAAGGTATTGTCATGACCGACTGGTGGGCCGTGATGAATGATGTTGTTAGCGGTGGCCCGGCAGATCGCAAGTATACGAATTTCATGGTTCGAGCGCAAAACGATCTATATATGGTGGTCAGCAATTATGGTGCCGAAACGAATGTATGGGGCGATAATACGTTAGAATCCCTAGAGAATGGAACCCTGACTCGCGGGGAACTTCAGCGTAGCGCAATTAATATATGTAAGTTTCTGATGCAGGCACCGGTGTTTGGCAGAGATGAATTCGTTGTAGAGCACGTCGAATTGATTAAGGCTATTAGCGCATTGGAAGCCGAACAGGCACAAACGGTAGCGCAGGAAGCACGGGTCAAAGTTATTCCTAACGGTTTGGTAACGATGAAAGTGAATGATTCAGGAGTATACCGCATCTTTGCAGGCGTCATGTCCCCTGATGGCGAGCTGGCACAAAGTGCATGTAACCTGATGCTAAACGACCAATTAGTGACCACCATTCAGACCAACGGTACGGATGGACAGTGGATTAAGCTGAAACAGATCAAAGTCGAGCTAGAGGCTGGCTTGTATGAGATGAAGTTTGAACATATCAAGCCGGGCATGCATATCGATTGGATTGAATTCAAGCAAGTGTAAAAGCTAGACAATAAAAACCGACCTTTAAAAGGTCGGTTTTTATTACCAGTCTGTAATTGTGTAATAAAAGTAGCTAATTAGTGTGAGGTGTGCTATACTAAGTTTATTGAAGTATTGACCTGACGAATTCACATAGCGTAGAGGGTTGTTCTTAAATTAATAACCTTGTCCCCTATGTGTATTTTTATTTTAAGGTAAGAATTTCATGTAAATTTAAAATTAGGTGGTAATCATAATGGAAACAGGAACAGTGAAATGGTTTAATGCAGAAAAAGGATTTGGCTTCATCGAAGTTGAAGGCGGAAGCGATGTATTCGTACATTTCAGCGCAATCACTGGAGACGGATTTAAATCTTTGGACGAAGGTCAACGTGTTGAATTCAACATCGTACAAGGCCAACGCGGCGCACAAGCCGAAAACGTAGTAAAACTCTAATACTTTTAGAGCGTAATGCCTCAAACATTGTTTGAGGCATTTTTTTTATTTGCAGTAACATATTCGAAACAGAAAGAGGGATACACATGTACAATTCTCGAAGAAAACCTGCAGAAGATGTACCAATGGAGTTAACGGCAATATGGTCTTGTTCAAACGACAAATGTAAGGGGTGGATGAGAGATAACTTTGTCTTTAACGTGATTCCCGTATGCCCTCAGTGTCAGTCTAATGTGATGAGAGATGAGCGAATGCTGGCAGCTGTAACGAATACAAGTCCTAGTCAGATTAAAATATAATGGGTATGAGGCTAGTCTAGCCTCGTCTTCATCATGCAAACAGACCTTTTTAAGGTCTGTTTTTATTTATTTGGAACTGAGATTAAGGAAAGTAACTTGTCCTTGCTCGTGTAAAGCAGCTGGTGGTATGTATGGAGAAGATCATCGAATATGAATGACGTAAATGACCTGTCATTTTACTTCTATGTATAAATATATAATAAAAGTAGCTAAATAATCTGATGTGTGTTATAATAAGTTTATTGAAGTAGTGACCTAACGAATCCACATAGCGTAGAGGGTTGTTCTTGAATAATAACCTTGTCCCCTATGTGTATTTTTATTATAAGGTAGAAATTTCATGTAAATTTAAAATTAGGTGGTAATCATAATGGAAACAGGAACAGTGAAATGGTTTAATGCAGAAAAAGGATTTGGCTTCATCGAAGTTGAAGGCGGAAGCGATGTATTCGTACATTTCAGCGCAATCACTGGAGACGGATTTAAATCTTTGGACGAAGGTCAACGTGTTGAATTCAACATCGTACAAGGCCAACGCGGCGCACAAGCCGAAAATGTAGTAAAACTCTAATACTTTTAGAGCCTAATGCCTCAAACATTGTTTGGGGCATTTTTTATTTATATTCGAAACAGAAAGAGGGATGCACATGTACAATTCTCGAAGAAAACCGGCAGAAGAAGTACCGATGGAGTTGACGGCAATATGGTCTTGTTCAAGCGATAACTGTAAGGGATGGATGAGAGATAACTTTGTCTTCTCCGTGGTTCCTGTATGCCCTCAGTGTAAGTCGGATATGGTGAAAGATGAGCGAATGCTGGCAGCTGTGACGAATACAAGTCCTAATCAGAATAAAAAATAAGGGTGCATCGAAAGGTTCCCCTTTTGTAGTTTTATAGTAAAAGCACCGATTCATTGCTTCGGTGCTCTTTTTATATGTGGAATCAGATGATGAAAATAAATGTATTCAGCCAAGAAAAGTAACTGGCTACGAATATGGGAGGTTGCCTATCTATGCAGGTGTTCCAGGACTGGAATCTAAAAGTAAAGAAAACATTTAATGCGACTAACAATGAAGAGGTATTAACGGTATCAGAAGCAGGTAATCTGCTCGGTTTGTCCAAAGACCAAATGAAATTATATGTAGATAAAAACAAACTAACCAAGGTCCCGATCAATCGAAGTGTTCATAGATACCTCTTATTGAAGAAAGAAATAGATAAATTAGTGAAAAAATGATAAACACCGATAAGGTGTTTTTTTTATTTGTAAGGAGCAACTCATGGGGCATGACATCTAGTAAGGTAGAGTTCGCTTATATTCAATAAGTAGACTTATGTTTACATACGATAATAGTAATATAAGGGAAAATGGTGCGATTAGAGGGATGAAGGATGCAATTAAAAGAGTGGTCTATTGATACGAATACTTATCACTTATCAAATGAATATTCAATTCGAAGGGCTGAGCCTGAAGATTGGGGAATTTATTGTTCGGTTTATTATCATATGCAATATAACGGTTTTTTTAGAGAGGAAAGCTACGCTACTCCTCGTAGAAACTCTTTTTGGATCTATAAAGGGAAGACGAAAATAGGTGGAGTAAGGATGGAACCTAATGTGATATACCATTTATTTTTTGTCCCTCCTTTCAATGATACATTCGAAGTATTGAAACAACTCAAATCGATTTTAATACGGTGGTCTGACAGGGCTAAACCGATAAAAACATTCGAAGTTCTTCCAGATCAAGTGAATCTATTTGCGAGGGCAGGTTTTTGGCCAGATGAGTTCAGATGTCGTTGGATGCAGCGGCCTACAGATCATTTCGAGGTAACTTGGGATCCTAATCTGCTCGTTGAGAGTCCTCAAATCGAAGAAAATGGCATGGGCGGTAAGCGGTTTGTTAAGGAAGATGAAATTGCTCATTGTGACTTCCATAGCTTTGGAGAAGGCTTGGAAGCAGTACGGAGGAAGAAATTCACTTTGGAAGATTTTATTCCTATAGAAGATCCTAATTTAACAAATGAAATCTTAGTACAGGCGTCCACACTTATTTTCGATAAAAATACGGGTCAGCTTATTGCGAATTGCCGTCTTTGTTTACAAGACAATCAAGCAGCTATTTATAGTATTGGTGTTTTACCGGCATATAAGGGAAGAGGGCTAGCTACACAGATGTTGAAAAGGGCTCTTTCTACACTAAAAGATAAATATTCAGTCCTTAGATTGTATGTTATGGAAGGGAATGATGCAGAGTCTGTTTACCTTAATCTTGGGTTTATTCCAGGGGTACAGGAGATACAACACATGTATATTCCTGCTGATCTATAGATGAGAATAGAAAATAATCCAGACACCTGAATGGGTGTCTTTTTGGTTGCATCTGTTAGATAAAGTTCACGTAACAAGGCGGAATGAATCAAAATATAGTTGCTTCATACTCTAGAGACAAGAGTGTGAGTTTTTAGAGTTGAAACCACGCGTTCGTTTTTCCTGTATTATAGAGTAATGATTCTTTCCAAGGGAGGAGATTACCATCGGCATTTTATCAAGATTTATGGATATTATGAAAGTGAATGTGAATGACTTATTCACGAAATCAGAAAATCCGGAAAAGATACTGAATGAATATATGAAGCGTTTGAATAATGACTTAGGCAAAGTGAAATCAGAGACGGCTTCGGTATTGGCAGAGGAGCGAAGAGCGAAGAGAGCGATTGATGAAATCAAATCCGAGGTAAGTAAACTGCAGCGTTATGCTGAAAAAGCAGTGGAAGCCGGAAATGAGGAAGAAGCTTTAAAATTCCTGGACAAAAAAGAATCTCAAGCAGAGAAACTTGATGAACTAGAGGCTGCATATGAACTTGCTTCATCTAACAAGAAAAACATGAAGTCGATGCAAGATAAGCTCGTGAGTGATATCCGAACGTTGGAATTGCGCCATGCAGAACTAAAAGGAAAGATCGCTGCAACTACAGTGCAGCAGAACATAAATGCTATGGGCTCTCCGTTAGGTTCTAACCATTCCATCTTCGATGAAGTTGAAGAAAAGGTGAATAAAGCATATGACGAGGCGATGGCGATTGCTGAACTTAGAGAACAGCCGAAGGATGATCTGGATGAACTTTTTGCCGAATTAGAAAGCGAGAACCGTCCCAGCTCAAGGAAGAGTGCAGAAGACGAGTTGGCTGCAATCAAAGAAAAACGCAAGAAGAAGTGATCGTTTTATAGTTCTTGGGCTAGTGAGGTGAACAAATGCCAGTTATAGAATATAAATGTCCGAACTGCGGAAGCAGTATGGTCTTTGATAGTGAGTCAGGGATGCTGCTTTGTCCGAGTTGTGGGCGTAAAGACAATATTGAGCAGATCCCTGACCCGTTAACAAGAAATGTGTTTACAGAAAATGAAGTAAGCGAATATCACTGCACAAGCTGCGGTGCGGTAATTATGACAGAGGCGGAAACTACGGCCACCGTATGCAGTTTCTGTGGTTCTTCTGTTGTACTTGGTGACAGGCTAACTGGGGAGCTTGCTCCAGCAAAGGTAATCCCTTTTTCGATCAGTAAAGATGAGGCCATGCAAGCCTTTCGGAAATGGTGCCGGAATGGGCTGCTTACGCCAAGCGGATTTATGACAGCAGATCGAATCAAAGGGATTACTGGAATTTATGTACCGTTCTGGTTCTATGGATTACATAATCAAATTGAGGTTCATGGCCTGGGTACGAAAGTGAGGACTTATACGAGAGGGGATTATCATTATACGGAGACTCAGCACTTTGAGGTCTACCGTAAAATTCGGCTCAACTATAAAAATGTACCTATTGATGCTGCTGAGAAAATGAACGACGAACTCATGGATAAGCTTGAACCTTTTCCAAACACGCAGCTTAAAAGTTTTAAATCCCCTTATCTTGCTGGGTATGTGGCGGAGAAATATAGCTATGATGATAAAGAGTTACTGCCACGTGCAAAAGAGAAGATTAAAAAATATATCGATTCGTATATTCAGTCTGCTACGTCCGGATATGCCACCATGAGTTTTACGGATAAGCAGATCGACACCACCTTAGAGCGTGCTGATTATGTATTGCTTCCTGTATGGATGGTGCAGTATGACTATAATAAGGTCGAACATACTTTTGCGATGAATGGGCAGACAGGTAAAGTCGTCGGAAAGCCACCAATTAGTAAGGGGAAAGTAACCGCTTGGTTTGCAGGTATTTCAGGGGTTTCACTTTTATCACTGAAGCTGATCTCTTGGATGATGGGAGGGGGATTCTGGTGAAAAAGAATAGCTTGCTGTTAGCTGCCCTTCTCTTACTTGCTCTTATCGGTACCTTTATACCGCTGGATATTGTCGGAGCAACGGATACAAATACATCAACAACGGATAAGCAGCTCATCTATGATGAAGCAGGTTTGCTTACTCCTGAGCAAGTGAATAGGTTAAATGCGATGGCGAATCAATATGGAGCCGAGAGAGAAACCGATATCATCGTTTATACGTCTTTAAACACAGAAAATAAAGATGAAATGGTCATGACAGAAGATTTCTATGATGAGCATGCGCCCGGATATGATAAGCCTCATGGCAATGCCGTTATTTTGACACTGGATATGTACAACAGGGACATATATTTGGCGGGATTCTATAAAGCTGAAGAATATCTGGATGATAGCAGGTTGGATCAAATCCAGACGAAGATTACTTCAGATCTAGTCAATGGGGACTATGAGCTCGCCTTTGAGAAATATATTCAGACTGTCCATGAGTATATGGGATACCGTCCAGGCGTAAATCCAGAAAATATTTTATTTAAATTTTGGTTTCAACTGGTGGTTTCGCTCGGGCTTGGCGGTGTAATCGTTGGGGTCATGGCTTACCGGTCAGGCGGGCGAGTCACAGTGAATCGGCAAACCTATGAAGATGCAAGCACATCAGGTATTCTAGATCGTCAAGACAGATACCTGCGAACAACGGTAACGAAGCGAAAAATTGAACGGAATAACAACAATAATGGACCAGGCGGCGGTGGCGGAGGGATTAGCAAAGGCGGTCATTCGCACAGTGGAAGCAGAGGGTCATTTTAATAGGAAGGAATGAGCTAGGATGTCATTTTTCAGAAATCAATTTTCGAATGTAGTCGAATGGGAAGAGTTTAGAGATGATATGATTTTTTGGAAGTGGAGCAATAGAGAGATTAAAAAGGGAAGTAAGCTGATCATTCGATCCGGCCAAGATGCAATTTTTATTAACAATGGCAAGATCGAGGGGATTTTTGAGGATGAGGGCGAGTACAGCATTGAATCAGATATTATCCCATTTTTGTCTACGTTAAAAGGATTTAAGTTTGGCTTCAACAGCGGAATGAGAGTGGAAGTTTTATTCGTGAATACAAAAGAGTTCACCGTCAGATGGGGGACGCAAAACCCCATACTTATTCCGACTCCGCAGCTTCCGGGCGGGATGCCGATTCGCGCTAACGGTACGTTCAATTTTAAAGTAAATGATTATGTGACGTTGATCGATAAAATTGTAGGAGTGAAAAACAGCTATCTGGTAGAGGATGTGAAGATTCGGATTACTTCTGTACTTGACCAGCTACTTATGAAATGGATTAGCCGAGAAGGTAAGGATATGTTCAATCTACAGGCGAATGCATCCGAGATTGCGAAGGGGATCCAGGAAGATCTGGATATGCAAGTGATGGATAATGGGATGACCATTACCGGATTTCAAGTCATGAGCTTCAATTATCCAAAAGAAATTCAGGATATGATTACGAAGACAGCTTCTCATGAAATGATCGGCAATCTACAGAAGTATCAACAGGTTAGTATGACGGATGGCATTGCATCTGGCAACGTCAAAGGCGGCGGTGCAGCCTCCGATATGATCGGTATACAGATGGGGATGAACTTAGCTAATCAAATGATGAAAAACATAGATTCGAATGAGAAGCCATCTGCTGAAGAGTCTAAACCCCAATCCGTATCATCTTCTTCTGTAGAAGAAGGAAGACAGAAGCCTAACTTCTGTCCAAACTGCGGAACAAAAAACGAAGGGGCTAACTTCTGCCCGAACTGCGGACAGAAATTGAGCTAATAAAGAAGTAGGTATAGGATAAATGATAGCAAAAATAGGCACCTCTTTGGTGTCTTTTTTTATTAATAAGGCTAACCTAAGTAGAGTTACCCAATATCCATGCAGAAATGAAATGAGCTGTCACTGATATATGAAAAAAGTATGGGAATGGAACTTTATTCATATTTTTTGTTTATTAGCCGGCGTGATACCATATTTAAGGAAAAGAGGGGGATGGTATGCTGAATACTTCTTATTGGTTAACTAATGTCAAATTAGAGCAGAAATATGCCGTGGAAGATGGACAAGTGGTAGGTACGGAGACGGTGATCTGTCACATTCGAATTGAGGGCGGTATGATTGCCGAAATGAAGGCGGCTAATGCCGAGCTAGTAAGTGAGTTCCCAAAATACGACTGTAAACAGTTATTAATGCTTCCTTCATTTGAGGAGGCGCATATTCATCTGGATAAGACGTATTATGATGGTCCTTGGAAAGCGGTAAGACCGATATCGAGTATCTTCGAACGGATAGAAGAAGAAAAGCATTTATTACCGAAGCTGCTGCCGATGGCAAGACAACAAGCTGAAAGTATTTTGACTCTTATTCAGGGGTTCGGTTCTACCTATGTTCGTAGTCATTGCAATATTGAACCCGTCAGCGGTTTGCACCGCCTTGAGGCAACAAAGCAAGCGTTGGATACATTTTCAGGTAAGATTTCCTCTGAGATCGTAGCTTTTCCGCAGCATGGACTGCTTCGGTCTGATTCTGTTCAGCTAGTAAAGCAATCTTTAGCAGAGGGAGCGACCTACGTAGGTGGGGTGGATCCACACTCGGTGGATGGCGACATCGAGAAATCATTGCAGGTGATGGTAGAACTAGCGGTATCCGGCAATGCGGGGATTGATCTTCACCTACATGATCGAAATGAAGCGGGTAAGCGAACCTTGATACGTTTAGCTGATTTGACCGAAGAAGCAGGATTACAGGGAAAGGTGACCGTCAGTCATGCTTTCTGGTTTGCAAATGCAGTGATGCAAGAGGCAGAAGAAGTAGCTAGACGGATGGCCTCACTTGGTATGTCCATTGCATCAACGGTACCGATCGGAAAATCAACGATGCCTCTCCCGATGTTACATAACCAAGGAGTAACCGTAAAATTGGCGACAGATAGTCTTACAGATCATTGGTCTCCTTTTGGGAATGGTGATCAACTTGAGAAGGTAGGTCGATTCGCAGAATTGTATGGCCGTAGTGATGAATTGTCATTATCTCAATCCCTTCGGTTCATTACAGGCGGGATAACGCCGCTGAGCCCTAAAGGTGAACAGGTATGGCCCAAAGTAGGGGATAAAGCAAGTTTTGTGCTGCTTCATGCCAGTTGCTCAGCAGAAGCCGTTGCGCGAAGATCAGAGCGCAGAGCGGTATGGTACGAGGGACGCCTCGTGTGCGGAGCGCTGTAAAATGCGGTTCACTTACACATTGAAATCCACAACTGTATTAGGTTGTGGATTTTTTTATTTTCCTTGAAGTGTACATCATATATTCTCCTCATATTGTGAGAGCACATGATCCAGTTCGTCACAACGAACAAACCGGGCAGCCCGGTAGACCTCTTTTCCCCCATAGAAAAGCAGCACCGTCGGCGCAGAAAAGGCAAGGTATCGGGATGCAACTTCTGGTACGTCCTCTGTGTATACATAAATACCCTTAACAGAAATTTTGGATTCTAACATAGTGGATACCTTAGCTGAGACGGACTCACATACACCGCAATTGCGCATTTTTATTATAGATAGCACTAGCTGATTTTTTTCAATCACTTGCTCCATCTCATTAAGACTCATCATTCTTTCCATTATGTTTCTCACCTCCATACGTTGTATCTGCATTTAAATAAAACAGTTTACATCCCAGTAGCTATTTTTTTTCTCCTGCTTTATCCCTTATCTCATCACTTACCTCAGGAAGCTCTTTGTCCTGAATTAGCTTTAATAAAAGGTCAAGCAATAGCTTGCGCTGCTCTTCTGAAAGATTATCCAGCATGTTGTCTGCAACTTGGGCCTGAAAAGCAAGGACTTTCTCAATATTGGACTGCGCAAGTTCCGTAAGTTGGATCAGTGTAGCTCGGCGGTCTGTTGGATCAGGAATACGAATAAGGAGCTTATCCTGTTCTAGCGCATCGACAAAATCTGTAACAGTACGCGCTTTGATCCCTAACTTAACAGCTAATTCATTCATGCGAATTTTTCCGTTTTCGGCAACTACGGAGAGCAGACGCAATCTGGGGCCTGAGAGTTGATAAGGTGTGTTAAGCGTTAATAACTGAGATTGGAACTCCCTCTGAATGTAGTGGGTTGATCTCACTAATACGTGGATGACATCTATTGCCTCTGGATGATCTGAGTTCATCAATCGAAAAACCTCCTTGACATATTCGTCAATTCTTTATATTCTCAATTCTGTGCACACTCTTAATGAGTATCCTCACTATATTATACAATGATAATAGGTATTCGGCTAGATCTCCCTTTTGTAAGATCAGTTTAGCAGGTTCCTATTTGTAGTATATCCTCTAATGAAGCGAGGTAGATGTTTATAAAAAATGAACACTTATTTATTTTATAGCAAGTAAAATATCAATTCAAAAAATATTATGGATGATCTTACATGATAATTGTTTCAATTGTACTTCAATCTTTATTAATTCTAGCCTTTTTCTTCTCAGGTATAAGTAAAATAACAGGTGCCAAAATGCAGGTAGAGACGTTTAGTCATCTAGGCTTACCCCAATGGTTCAGGTTTGCAACAGGTTTCATCGCATTGGCAGGCGTGATCGGTCTAATCATCGGTTTCTGGAATGAGGCAATACTCACGATTGCTGCATTATGGCTTGCTTGTATTATGTTAGGTGCGGTATTGTTCCATATACGTTCCAAAGATCCTATTAACAAGATGATCCCGGCTGCAGTGCTCATGATTTTAGCTCTAGTTCTTGCCAGTCTTCATCTATCTTCACTAACAGATCTTTTATAAAGAACCTTTCTAGTAGCTTTAAGTAGGTTGCTGTAGATTAGATTGTTACTTGTTACGCAAAAAATACGAAAAGACCTTTGTACTGCCAATTACAGAGGTTCCTCATTATATGGATGCTCACTTTTAGTTGCGTGTAATAATTTTTGGCATAGAAAAGAGGGTTCGATAATGACGGATGCATCATCACAAAATGCAGATAAGTTGCTAAAAATTTTGGTGGTTACATTAGTATTCTCGGTGATGAATGGTACCATGTTCAACGTAGCACTGCCTGAGATAGGAAAAGAGTTCAATCTTGTTCCTTCGCAGGTGAGTTGGATTATGACGAGTTACATGGTCGTATATGCGGTGGGATCAATCGTAATGGGGAAACTAGCCGATAAATATCGGTTGAAAGATCTATTAACATACGGACTCATCATTTTTGCTCTTGGTTCATTGATCGGTTTAGTTGCTAATGAGTTTTGGCTTATCATTCTAGGGCGTGTCATTCAAGCTGCTGGGGCCTCCGTTCTTCCAGCAACAGCAATGATCATTCCGATCCGATATTTTGCTCCTGAGAAAAGGGGAAGGGCGCTGGGAACTTCCGCAATTGGACTAGCACTAGGTAATGCGTTAGGTCCTGTCGCTGCGGGTTTGATTACAAGCTTCGGAAGTTGGAGACTCATGTTCATTCTGTCTTTGCTCCCATTGCTGACGCTTCCTTTCTTCCGAAAGTATTTGGATAATGCAAAAGGGAAGGCAGGAAGTATTGATGTCCTTGGCGGAGGTTTGTTAGCTGTAACGGTTGCACTCTTCTTGCTTGCTATTACACAGATGCAGGTGTGGTTGTTCCTCGGAGGAGTAGTGATGCTGACTTTATTCATCATTCGAATTCGGAAGGCAGCAGAACCCTTCATCAAACCTGGCCTGTTTCGTAACAAGACCTATTCAATTGGGTTGTTACTCGCTTTTTCGACAACTGCAATGAGTTTCAGCATGACATTTATGACACCGCAATTTCTTACTGCAGTGAATAGCCTAAGTTCTGCGAGTATTGGTTTCGTATTAGTTCCAGCCGCTATTGCTTCAGCTATCATGGGAAGAAAGGGTGGCAGGCTTGCTGATGATCGCGGCAATTTTACACTTGTTTTTGTCGCCTCGGTATTGTTATTCCTAGCGTTTTCCCTGTTATCTACTTTTATTGGGGTGTCAGCATACATCATTGCGATCATTCTAATACTAGGAAATGTAGGTCAAACTTTCATGCAGATTGCAATGTCCAATACGATTTCACGAACACTGTCTAAGGAAGAGACGGGGGTCGGCATGGGACTGCTCTCGATGATTAATTTTATCTCAGGCGCGATGGCGATGAGTGTGGTCGGGAAATTGCTAGACAAGGGAGCGACTTCCTTGCAGTTTAATCCCTTTATTAAGAGCGATGATGCTCTTGTGTACAGCAATATTTTTGTCGTGATGTCTCTTGTGGTCATTGCTGTAGTTATCCTTTACCGCTATCAGTTTGGCACAAGATCTCACCAGCCAAAGATGAGTAAAAAAGAAGTTATAATGGAGGATTAATGTGGTGGCGCTCTTTACGAAACGCTCTTATACTCCGAAGGAATAGTGATTATTTAAAAAGGAATATTTAATCAACAATTACAGTATTAGAGAAGACACCTTAACTAGGTGTCTTTTTTATGTTTCGCGAACTTTCTGTGTTTATGTTATAGAATGTAGTCCAAACCTCAAACC
>NZ_JAGXCY010000022.1 GCF_018310695.1 Paenibacillus sp. Marseille-Q4541
CAATATTATCTGTATAGAAATATCCGATTTTCAGATACCCTTCATTTGGTTCTTCGTAGGTTTGTTCAAATATGTCATATAACCCATATAGATAAGATTCTCCACCGAATTCGGGATGGTCAAAGAATCTACAACCATTCGTAATTTGTAAGAATCTAACATAGTCTTCAGGAAGTTTATATCCTAGTTCTTTCTCAAAAGAAATGATCTCTTTATTATCCAATGGTTCAAAGAATTTGCAGGTTCCATATGTCAAGTGGCCTTCTGACCATTGTACTCGAAGTACTCCGTTATTCTCCTGCAGTCTTTGTTTTAATGAGTTTATTGTTTTATCAATAAAATACTCCATAGTTTTTCCTCTCTTTGGCAATTTCTGATAACGTTTCGCATTCCTGACGTCCAAGCGGCTTAAGGCAACAAAGTTGCCGGGTCGTCAGACTTAGCCGGTTGGATGTGTCGCCTGATTTACTTCTCCGAAAATCCTCCCGGTGACCGAGGAAGCGTTAGCGACGATGCAGGAATGTAATGTTAGCTGATGTCAACGACCTCTTCGAGTAACCTAGCACAAGTTTCTGTATAATTTATTTTAACTTTAGCTTATAAATAATCTCACCATATTGATTCTCATTATCTTGATTAACAAATCCGAAGTTCTCGTATAGCTTTCTAGCATGATTATTACTTTTTTCGATTGTTAGAGATATTACTTCGCATTGTCTGTGCGTTTCTTGAATGAATTCTACTATTCTTTTAAGAGATTGTGTTCCGAGTCCCATTCCTTGATATTCCTTGTCAATTTGAAAACCACCGATCCAGTAATTATTCGTACTATTAGGTGTATAGGAAAGAAAAAAATGTCCGAATGTTTTATCATCCTTGCACAAAATATATGGATCAAATGCCTCATCCCATGGTTTTATATAGGCCCATGCTAATGATTCGATAATAGGAGACACAAACTTTTCTTGTGATTTATGTAAAGATATTGAGAGAGCTTCTTCCCAATTATGTTTATCAATTGATTCTATGCGGATTAGATTCATTTTTTATATTCCTTTCGATTTTCCATCACATTTTTTTCGTTGATTTCAGCTAACTTCTTTATCTCTGTACGTCGCAAATAACTTATTTGAGCCAATATTTCCGTACTACGTATATCACTAAGCTCATCATATATTCGCGAACCAAAATGACTATTAAATTATAACTTCAATTCTATATATTGTAATCTACTTTCCCCTATATTCATCCTTTATTCGATCTAGCGGGCTTTGAATTTTCTTCAAATTTTTCGTACTCACATGTGTATATCTTTCTGTCGTAGAAGAGTGGGTGTGACCAAGCAATTCTTGTATGTATCTGAGATCGGTTCCTCCTTCCAGTAAGTGTGTTGCGAAAGAGTGCCTTAGTACATGAATGCCGACTTCCTTCCGAATTCCGGATTGCGATAAGGCTTGTGCAAACACTTTTTGAAGCGATCTCTCTGTCAGGTGCCTCCCATTAATCTGTCCTGGGAATAGCCACTCTTCAGGATGATCCTGCTTTACATAGTTCTGTACAAGCTCCCAGGCTGCTGAGGAGAGAAGGGTATATCTGTCTTTCTTACCTTTGCCTTGTCTGATGAGTATCGTGCCTCTGTCTATATCAAAATCAGTAAGTTTTAATCTCACCACCTCGCTGACCCGAAGGCCTGAAGCATAAGCTAAGTACAACATCGTTCGATGCTTCAAGTTAGGTAAGGCTGCTAGAATCCGCATCACTTCTTGCTCAGATAAGACATAAGGTAGTTTCTTTTCCGATTTAGGCCGTAGGTACCGTGCTGTCTCTGATGACTGATGTAATATCACTTTCGTATAGAATCTTATTGCACTGATAGCTTGGTTCACGTAAGCATGCGAATGGCCTCGCTCCAGTAGCGCTAGTGTATAATTTTCTACATCGGATCGTTCCACTCTAGAAATATTAGATTCAGTCTCAGTTAATCTGTGCTCTGCATAACGCCTTATATGCCCACAGTAAGCCTTTATCGTCTTAGAACTATATCCTTTTGCTCTAAGGACGGTAACCAGTTTTTTCTCTAAAATTGAATGCTCCAAATTTGCCTTTTGACCTATTGTTACATTAGCTATGGAAGATTTAACTCTTCCATTTCCCTTCTCCTCACCATCTGCCCCTTTTAGTAAATTCTCATCCGTATATTTCATAGGCACAGTATGGATCTCATCTGCATGCTGATTTCTCACATTGATAAACTTTTCATCCGACGCTAAGCTTCCGTACAACTGAATTTGCGATGAAGTAAATAGTGCATATATTCCCTTCACTATTCCCTCTGAATAAGGATACACCCAGTGTTTATTCACTGAGTTCCAGACCCCACCTTTTATTTGTTTTAATTTCTTCACATCTTCTGCGTCATATTGTTGTAGAGAAATACTCAAGTACTCCTCACTTATCTTCTTGATTCTGGCTCGCATGCATACCCTCTCCTTTTTCAGAATGCAACTACATCTGTAATAGACACTCATACCTCAAACAACAAAAAAAGACAGTCTCCTGACTAGGAAACTGTCTCCGATGCTTTCGGAATACCGTATTCTTTTCTTAATCCATAACTTCATCCTACCTCTTTCAATCGTACAACGAATATCACCGATTCCCTTTTTACTAGATAAATATTAACTCTTGACGCCGAGTTGTTATGTGATAAAATCATAAATACTTATAAACCAAGCAGTTTACTATGTATTTACTATTCAAGGGAGTGGGTTCAGTTGATACAGATGGTCCTTACCGGTCTACTATGCGGTGCATTACTCGGTTTCGTTATGCAGCGTGGCCGTTTCTGTCTTACCGGCGGTTTCCGGGATATGTATATCGCAAAAGATAACCGGATGTTCTATGCATTACTTATCGCCATTTCAGTTCAAAGTGTGGGGGTATACGCACTGATTCAAGCAGGTCTTATTCAATTTGAAGCAGGGACGTTCTCATGGCTTGCTACTATACTGGGTTCTTTTGTTTTTGGGATCGGCATTATTTTGGCAGGCGGATGCGCAACAGGTACATGGTACCGGGCGGGTGAAGGTCTAATCGGAAGCTGGATTGCTCTATTCGGTTACATGGGGATGGCTGCCATCATGAAGACGGGTGCACTCGTGCCTGTGAATGAGGGGATTCGAGAAGCCACTTCTCCAGTGACGAACTCCATTCCGGCTACCTTCGGACTATCCGTATGGCCGTTCATTGTAGTTCTCGTTGCCATTACGGCATTTGTCGTCATTCGGCATTTACGTAAACCTAAAGTGTTCATCCCAACGCTAAAAGCAAAGCGTACCGGCCTCACTCACCTGTTGTTTGAAAAACGCTGGCACCCGTTCTTTACGGCGATCCTTGTCGGTCTCATTGCCCTGCTGGCATGGCCGCTTAGTGAAGCAACAGGCAGAATGTCTGGTCTTGGCGTCACCACGCCATCCGCTAACATTTTGCAATATCTTGTAACGGGTGACAGTGACAGCTACATCAACTGGGGCGTATTCCTTGTGCTTGGTATCTTCCTTGGTTCATTCATTGCTGCTAAAGGAAGTCGTGAATTCCGTTTCCGTGCTCCAGATGCGAAGACAGCGGTATCCAGCTTTAGCGGCGGGCTTCTGATGGGCTTCGGTGCCAGCTGGGCCGGAGGATGCTCCATCGGGAATGGTCTCGTAATGACGGCCATGATGACATGGCAAGGTTGGATTTCTCTGATCTTTATGATTCTTGGCACATGGACTGCATCTTACTTTGTCTTTGTTCGTCCACGCAAAAAAGCAAACGCCAAACAAGGCGCACTGAATACAACTACAGCCTAGGAGGTAATTGATATGCAACAAAAACTACAAGTTCTTGGTATGGTATGCCCTTTTCCACTGATTGAAGCAAAAGAAGCAATTAAGACACTTACTAGCGGTGACGAACTCGTTATCGATTTCGATTGTACTCAAGCCACGGAGAGCATTCCGCGCTGGGCAGCCGAAGAAGGTCACCAGATTACGAACTACGAACAGCTCGATGATGCTTCTTGGACCATTACTGTTCAAAAGAAATAACCCTCTATTTTCCATAGGGTACAGCATCAATCTCTAATTCATGCTATGCATTTCACACACTTGATAACGACCCTGCCCACAGCCTGGGTAAGTGGTCGTTTTTTTCTTATCTTTTATCGAAAAAAATGAAGAGTCGTCTTATGTCCTTCATTCCATTTTACATACAGAGTGTTCCACTTAAGCGCGATACTATCAAGGGTGACACTTTGTACCAACGATCGTTCATTTGGTATACTAAAGTTTCTATGATCATAGCAAATACAATAACGAGATTTCGAAAGAGGTTGAGCATATGGAAAAGGCTACTTTTGCAGGAGGATGCTTCTGGTGTATGGTTACTCCTTTCGAGGAGCTGCCCGGAATTCATGGCATTGTATCAGGATATACAGGAGGTTCGGTAACGAATCCAACATACGAAGAGGTTAAAAAAGGAACGACCGGACACTACGAAGTTGTGCAAATTACATTCGACCCGGATGTTTTTCCTTATGAGAAGCTGCTTGAGCTCTACTGGCCACAGATTGATCCGACAGATCATGAAGGGCAATTCCAAGACCGGGGAAGTCAGTACAGAACGGCCATTTTCTATCACAACGAGCGTCAACATGAGCTTGCCTTGAATTCGAAACAGGAAGTAGCAGACAGCGGCCGATTTGATAAGCCGATTGTAACGGAAATTCTTCCTGCCGAAACGTTCTATCCTGCCGAGGATTACCATCAGGACTATCATAAGAAGAATCAAAAACATTATAAAGAAGACCGCGAAAAATCAGGACGGGATGAGTTTATTTCAGAGCACTGGTAAGAACAAGCTCCAAGTAGATTTACGTCTTATAAAAAACAGCCTTTTCGTAACTCCATCTGGAGATCGAGAAGGCTGTTTTCTTATTCCTAATTGTAAGTATTCAATTATTTTCTACCCAACTGTGCTAAAATCAGTTTAATAAATGATGTAAAATTATTACATACAACCAAGGAGTTGATCCCATGTCCTTTCCTAACAACCATTTGAATGGTAGTGATGAAGATGTCGCCAAAAGAAAAGCGAAAGAAAAACATGATGAAATTGCCAATCACTCATCTATAGGCAGCGGTCTGCTAACGACACTCATCGCCGGTGTCATTATACTCGCGATCATCATAGGGATATTCTATTTACGAATGAGTTAGGAATTCTGTCCCCTGTTCCATCTGACCAAGTGCGCCAGCTTATACATCTCAGCAATATCATGTCTACCTATCTCCTCAAACCTACGCACGGCCTCGTCAATATCTACAAGTTCTACAACGGAGACCTGTTCCCCATCCTCTGGATTCAGGGGTTTACTGACCAGCTTCACTTCACCATATCCTAACAAACGAACAAAATGCGGATGCGGAATATGTGCACGATAAGGGGCTTCCAACGTTGATGTACACTGAAAATGACCAAATGGATGGTAGCTGATTAGCTCTGCTCCGATCTCTTCCAGCAGCTCTCTTCTCAGCCCATCCATATAATGCTCTTCCGGCTCCAGCGTTCCGCCAATCAGTTCCCACCTGCCATCTTCCAGCTGCATGACTACATACTGATCTCCCACAACGGGAATGATGCTAATGTTACTGATCAGGTGTTCATCTGGAACTCCATCCAGACAAAATCTCGCCGTAACGGTTCCCCAACATATCGAACCCGATAGTGTGGCAAGCTGTTGTAACTGATCTTGGTACTGTGAATTGTTATGTGTATGCACCCTTTATGCACCCCCTAAGTCCTCTGATCTCGCTCTATATTATATGTCATTTACCTAACTCTACCTTCTAAAGTATCGTCTTCATTAAAAAAATGCTACACCAAGAATACCGGAAGCAACAATAATGGTCAGTGGGTGCATTTTATGTTTGACGAGACCGAATAACGCAATCACGACGATGATCACCGTGCCGAAGGTCTGCCAAGTGAAAAAAGTATCGCTATTTCCCATAAATCCAAAATGGATCGCGGCGTAGGCAATCAAGCCCGCAATCACGGGACGCAAACCATAGAATACCGTCTTCATCCACTTGCTGTCCCTCACCCGGTAAAAGAAAATCGAAATCATAATGATAAGAATGAACGAAGGTAGAACCATGCCTAACGTCGCAGCAATTGCTCCTTCCATTCCAGATACACGATAGCCAAGTAAGGTTGCCGTATTGGTCGCAACAGGACCTGGCGACATCCCGGCGATCGATACGACCTCCTGAAATTCCATTTCAGACAGCCAACCACCTGCAATCGCTTCGTGCTGAATCATCGGAATGACCGCGTATCCGCCTCCGAAAGAGAGCAGTCCAACCTTGATAAAGACGAGAAATAACTCCCAAATCATGGTATGCCCCCCTTAGATGTAATACTCCGGATAATTCGACTCTTCCTCAGAATGATTGGAGCACTCTTTTTCCGTACGTACTTCGAGACCTAACCGCTGTTTGACTGGCAAATATACAAAACCGATCAATAAACCGATTGCAATTAGATAGATAGGATTCATACCGAATACAAGTAAAATAGCTAGTACGATGATCGCCGTGACAGCGCTCGTCTTGTCAAAAATAGCATTCTTCGCCATTCGATAGGCTGCTACTAGAATTAGGGCGATCACCGCACCATGTATCCCTTTCATCGCAGCTTCGACCTTAGGTATATCGCCCAATAGCCCGTACCCTGTACTTAATAGGCACACAATGATAAAGGTGGGAATCGTGATTCCTACGATCGCCGCAATAGCCCCCATGACCCCTGCCAGCCGGTAGCCGATGAATGTCGCGGCATTCACACCTACACCTCCTGGTGCGGAACCAGCTAAAGAGAGAATTTCGTCCATCTCGGTATCATCTATCCATTTTCGTTTCGTTGTAATTTCACGTTCGATCATCGGAATCATTGCGTACCCTCCCCCGAAGGTAACGGGGCCAATCCGAAAAAATGCCCAAAACAATGGAAACAATAGTCGCAGCTTCGCATTCATCCTTGACTTTGGACTTAGATTCGCACTTGGCTTTGCATTTGTCCTTACATTTGCCTTACCATGCACATTGGCTACCATATTAATCACCCTTACTTCCGTCTTACCCTAAGTATAACACTTTTTCCCAAAATGGAATTAAGTTTCTTGGTTTACAAATTACATCGCATCCAATCTGAGTTATACTGGATTTACTTTCGATTTTTTCAAAATTCACTTGGGGAGGTGTATTGTGGATAAGCGTTCGACACTCATTCCATCGTCAAAGAAACTCCTATATGACCGGATCGCAGAACAAGGTACTGTATCCAAATCAGACCTGCTATCTACCTTTTCGCTTACGAAGAGTACGATGACTCGGTTATTAGAGGAGATGACACAAGAAGGCTTACTCATAGAATCGGGGTTTGGACAATCTAGCGGCGGCAGAAGACCGATCTTATACCAGATTAATCCTTCCTATGGATATATATTAGGTTTAGAAATATCCAGGGTGTACTCGGCCTTGGGATTATTTGATATGCAGATGAATCCTAAATCAATTGTTCATTGGCGAATGGATCAAGCTTTCACACCGGAAAAGTTTTTGGAACATATCCATCATCACATCCGAGCTTTCCTGAGAGATCATCAGTTGCAAGATCACCAAATTATCGGTATGGGAATCGGGGCTGTCGGTCCGCTCGACCGGGAAAAGGGGCTGATTCTCAGCCCACTGCATTTTCCTGCTACGGGGTGGAATGATTTACCCATCAGTAAACTTGTGGAGGAGCGCACGGGATTTAAGGTTATGCTGGATAACGGGGCCAATACGGCTCTGCTTGGTGAACGCTGGTCCATAAGGCATGCAAACATTCAACATATGCTCTATGTACATGCAGGAGCAGGTCTCCGCTCTGCTATGATGTCCTATGGTAGTATTGTTCATGGCACGATGGATATGGAAGATGCGATCGGTCAAATGATCATTCAGACGGACGGTCCAAGACTGGACCATAGCGGAAATTACGGAGCGCTGGAAGCATTCGTATCCATAAAAGCGCTCGTGAACCAGGCACGCGCTGAAGTGAAACTAGGCAGAGAATCGATACTTAGAACCTATAAAGTGTCCGCAGAACAACTGACTTACGATGTGTTAGTCCAAGCTTTTAGAGATGGCGATCCACATGCACGGGAATTGTTTACGCAGGCCGCTGTTCACTTCGGCATTGGCCTCGCTAACGTCATTAATCTATTTCATCCCGAGACTATTATTCTAGGCGGTGCGCTCATTCACTCTCATGAGTTGTTCTTCCAAACCGCTGTCAAAGTTGCCCTGGAGAACACATACCGTTATCCTGAATATCAGCCCCATTTCTCATTAGGGAAATTGAAAGAAGAAGCGGTCGTAACGGGCGCAGCCATTATGGTAAGAGATCATATGGTGCTCTAGCGACAACTTCTACAATATACGTTTCAGATGATAATAAAAAACACTACACTCCCTTAGGAGAACAATAATGAACTTAAAATATATGCTTGATGAAACAGAGTGGCAAATTCTCGTTCAAAAAGTAGGGGAAAGTTTCAATGATCTTACGATAAAACGTGGATTTGAGCAGTACAAACAAGAGCGTGCCCACCTTATAAAAATATCCAATCCCGAACATATTAAAGGCTTTGTCGAAGGCAATGACGAGGAACGGTACCAAGTTACTCTCAATCTAGATACTTTATCCGACAGTCATTGTACTTGTCCCGTTCCATCCTATTGTAAGCATATGATTGCCGTGCTTCTTGCTTACGTTAGTCAATATGGACGGTCCGTTCATGCCATGGTCAATGCCAATTCAGCAGCGACCTTTAAGCAGCCGGATAAACCTGCCCATCTTACGAATCCTGCTAGATCTTCTGGCCAGCAAACTTCAAGTTCAGAGCCACAGAACAGGGTCCGCAAAACAAACACCGCTGAGCAATTACAATTGCAGGAGCTAGCAAACAAGTTACCTTCCATGCCCATCCAAGATTGGCATGCTTTTTTCAAGCTGTGTACCTCCTCCGTAGGATCTGGCAGCCCGAATGTTCAATATGCAAAAGAAGCTCTAGCTTCAATTTATAATCAGCAACCTGAGCTTTCACCTGTGTTGGACCAGCTATATAAGCTTCATGCTCTATTGTTTGTGCTTGATAAACTTGTGAGGCCCCTGCAGAATTCAGAAATGCATCGAAATATTTTCATAGGCTATCACACACAGGTTGCCGCTGATGATGTACAGGAAGAAATAATACGGATATTGACTGAGCCGCTGATGATAAGGGACGAACCGGAGCTTTGGTCTCGTGTGTCAGAGACTTCAGACTACTTACGGAGCCGCATGCTGGTGGAATCAAGCAATCTCCGTTATTTTTCCGTAGCCTATGATTCTCTCTGGTTGCACTGGATTCATCCTAACCTTAAGGACAAGTCAATGTACGAAGAGGAACTAGAACAGTTACTATCCGCGGAAGATGAGCTTAAAACCTCGCTTGCCAAACTTCCCTGGTGGTTAGCTCAAAGCCAAATCCACTTCTTTTTAGATCAGGATCAGCCTGCTTTGGAGCTGCTGCAGCAAGCCAATCAAAAAGGGATTATTCCTCCCGAGCGTTTCTTTCTTTTTCTGCAAATTCTGTCTTCAAAAGGGCAGTGGTCGAGACTACAAGATTGGCTCCTCGCCATCGGTCCGATGATGCTTAGCAGACCTCGGGAGCAGCATATTCAAGAGTATGTGAACCTATGGGAACAGGTTATTCAGCATTCCTCTAGTTCGGATTCCGAGCAGCATTTGTGGAACAGCCTGATCCATATGCTCCCTTTTTCGAGGAAGATATATGAAGAAACCCTACTCGCTCATAGTAAGTGGCAGCAGTGGATGGATTACCAGCTAAGCAGCGGTACAGAGCCTTTGGATTTCCGTGTCAGCGTCCTAAAGCCGATAGAGAAAAATGCTCCTGAACTGCTATTGCCCTTCTATCATCAAGGTGTTGAGAGATATATTCTACTTAAGAATAGAGATAGCTATAAAGCAGCCGTTAAATTACTAAAACGATTATCCAAACTGTATCTAAAAATGAAACAAGAAACACGCTGGGAACAGTTCATCACTACTTTTGCTAACCGTCATAGTCGTCTGCGTGCGCTGCAAGAGGAGCTTCGAAAGGGGAAACTGATACCATGAGCCAATACACAGAAACCATCACTGTTCATATCAGTCTCAGCACTTATGGGGATGCTCTTATTTACGGTTTGACCGCAGCAAACAGATACGTATCCGGAATGGATTTGAAACAGCGTCTATTTGCCTGGCACGAGGCATCGATGTATGGTACGGAGCTGGAAATTAGGCAGGCCAATGAGGTTGAACTTATTATTCTCCCCGCGGAGCATGTTCTTCCCTTCTTGGCAGAACGTAGACTCTTACATCATATCGAATGGTTGTGGGATGAAGAAGCCACGCATTGGATTGAGCTTGCCTCTATTTTGAATGTATGTATTGAAGAGAGGCAATTTATTCCTAGCCTTACTGCCTTCCGGCAAGGAAAACTCGCCTGGACCTGGGACACAAAAACCTTGACTACAGCAGCAACGGCTACATTAAAGCAACTAAAAGACAATCATCCTAGCGATTACGCCGGATTAAACGCAGCTTTCTCGTCTGCCGTGTTTTACCGCTATTATGGAACTGAAGTTACTGCTTCCGATTTACGCACGGAGTATCCATTACTCTTCACTAAAGATCATCGTTCAGTTGCTGGTATAAATGAACAAGCATGGCTCGTTTCGATTGGCTGGAGAGCAGATGCTGCTCCTTTCCGTCTCTTACTACAGTTACTGGAACCAGACGATGATGATCCATCATGGCGACTTAAGCTCGTGTTACAAGATAAAATCGATCCCGTGATTCTTATTCCCGTGCGTCTTGCTGAGGATGGACATGTATCTGGTGGGTGGCCGGATTCTTGGTCAAGCCACATTAGCGAACGCTCATCTGGATGGCTGGAACATTTACGTTCAAGTCTTCCTAAGGAACAATGGGCTGAACATAGCGGAGATGTCCTTAGTAAACCGCTGACGGATGAGACCGCTTGGAAATTTCTAACGGTAGATAGCCGTCGTTTACTAGAAGCGGGTTGGCAGGTACTCCTTCCCGCTTGGTGGGAAGCTGCTAGTCGTAAACGCCCTAAGCTTCGGGCCAAAATTCGAGCAGATGAAGGAAGCAATGAAGGACAAACAAGTAAAGGTAAGTCATTATTTGGGCTAAATTCCATCATTCAATTCGATTGGCGTATTGCCATTGGAGACGCCCAGTTCACCGAAGCTGAGTTTGCAGCACTCGTGGCTCGCAATGAGCGATTAGTGCAATTTCGAGGACAATGGATCCCGCTTGACCCGGCCCTGCTGGCACAGATATCCCAAGCGATGGCAGGGGTAGACAGCTCGCAGGGGCTTTCTTTTCAAGATATATTGCATCTACACCTATTGGAGAACAATCAAGTTTCCTATGGTGGCCGGGCCCCGAAACAGGTAGAGGAAGAGGAAGATGAGAATCAGCACATTCAAATCGGTGTCGAGCTTAATGAACATTTGACTAAGCTTATCCATCAATTAGGGCGACAATCGGAGTGGCCGAAGCTCAGCGTTCCAAGTGATCTTCAGGCGGAACTACGAACGTATCAATACGATGGTTTTTCCTGGCTGGTCTTTCTGCGTAACTATGGGCTAGGGGCTTGCCTAGCAGATGATATGGGGCTTGGTAAAACCCTGCAGTTTATTACCTATTTATTACATCTAAAAGAGACCAACATAGCTACAGATCCAGTACCTCCTTCACTTTTGATTTGTCCTACCTCGGTACTCGGCAACTGGCAGAAGGAATTAAGTCGGTTCGCCCCGTCCCTTCGGGTCATGCTCCATTATGGAAGTAACCGTGCGAGTGGGGATGATTTTCATGCACAAATCAGGCAAGCGGACATCATTATCACTTCCTATGCCACAGCAACACTTGATCAAGAATTACTGAGTACAGTTACATGGGAATCGCTCTGTTTGGATGAAGCTCAAAACATCAAAAATGCTCAAACGAAACAATCTACTGCTGTCCGCAGTTTCCAAGCAAAACATCGGATCGCGCTTACGGGAACGCCCATAGAAAATCGGCTCTCGGAACTATGGTCTCTTTATGATTTTACAAACCCAGGCTACCTGGGAACTGCACGAGCATTCAACACTCGGTTCATTCAAGCGATTGAGAAAGACCAGGATGAGCAAAAGACAATCCATCTACAAAAGCTTGTGAAGCCGTTTATGCTGCGCCGTAAGAAGAAGGATCCTGCGATTCAGCTCGATCTACCCGATAAAAATGAAATGAAAACCTATATTCAACTTACTGCTGAGCAAAGTGCCCTCTATGACCAAGCCGTTAACGACTTAATGAACAAAATGAAGGAGCTAGAGGGGATCGAAAGAAAAGGAGCCATTCTTGCAACACTTACCCATTTGAAGCAGCTTTGCGATCATCCGGTATTGTTAACAAAAGAGACTATAGCTGGTATTCAGGGCGATCAGGACAGTCCGTTTAACTCCGACATGTTAATCAGCCGTTCGTCCAAACTGGAACGATTGCTCGAAATGGTCAAAGAACTTCGTGATGAAGGCGAACGATGCCTCATTTTCACACAGTATATCGGCATGGGAGAGATATTGAAGCAGGTTCTCCAGCAAGAACTGCAGGAGCCTGTGCTCTATCTAAACGGGAGTACATCAAAGATGGCTCGCGACCGGATGATTGAACAGTTTCAATCTCAGTCCCTGCCACCTACTGAACAGCCAAACGTATTTATTCTTTCAATTAAAGCTGGCGGCGTAGGGCTTAATCTGACTGCGGCCAATCATGTGTTCCACTTTGACCGCTGGTGGAATCCAGCCGTAGAGAATCAAGCGACCGACCGTGCTTACCGTATGGGTCAGACCAAGGACGTACAGGTGCATAAGTTCATTGCGCTAGGTACGCTTGAGGAGCACATTGATGAGATGCTCGAGAACAAACAGCAACTCAGCGACAATGTCATATCCAGCACGGAGAGCTGGATTACCGAGCTGTCGACCGTGGCGCTCAAAGACCTGTTCACGTTACGACGTGATATTACTGGTTAATTACGACCCTAAGAGAACCTCTACAGTGTATTATCATAAGTACGACCATATTTAGTAGAGTAACTCATCACGCATAGCACAACAAAGAAGAGGCCACTGTGAAGACGTACAGGTGGCCTCTTCTTTGTTAGCGTTACGTTGAAAAAATGGACAAACTGTACCTCCAATGGTTAGATCCAGCTAGCCATTGGGTCCATTTCTATCTGCTTCCATCCGGCCTAATGTGAGATAACACGGCAACCGGTTTACAACCAACGACCAGTTTATCATGTTGTACATATCCTTCTTCACGACCTTGAAGCTCACGGACGAGTGCTGAACGAAAATACTTAATACGTTCTTGCCATTCTGGATAATGAATTACATTATGGACTTCATAAGGGTCCTGTACTAAATCGAAGAATTGCTCCTCACCGGTTTGAGAGAACCATATGTACTTCTCCGTGCCACTAGTTATCCACTGATTAGATGCCATGCCTTGCGAATGCTCACCGTGAAGATATTCACGCCACGGCTTATCCAGCGATTCATTGTTAGCCCGTGCTAACCCCCATATACTCTCCCCTTCTATGGAATCAGGGACCTTGATGGAGGCAGCATCTAATAGAGTCGGCATAATATCACGTAATTCAACAACTTCGGAAACAACAGAACCGGCAGCTAGGTTCAAGTGACCTCCCAAATCATTTACTATGAACGGAATATGAGCACTTCCTTCATAAGGCAACGACTTTCTAAACAAATGATGATCTCCTAAGAGTTCACCATGATCAGATGTAAACATGATCATCGTATTATTTCGTTCTCCGTATTCATCTAGCACCTGCAAAAAGCGACCAATTTGATGATCGATATGTGTAATCAAAGCATAATATGCCGCCATGGCCATCTTCAAGCGACGCTTCGGAACGAATCCTTGCGAAGTCACCGGATTGAATCCATTCAAATGTGGATCTTCCTTCATCGCCCAATCTCCGACAATAGGTTCAGGAATTTCTGCATCTTTATATAAATCTAAATAGGATTGCGGTGGATCAAGTGGAGAATGAGGACGTACGAAAGACATCCACAAGAAGAACGGCTTACTCGGGTCTCTCCGGCGTAAAAAATCTATCGACTGACTAACGGTCCAATTCGTCGGATGCAGGTGCTCAGGAAGAGTCCAAGGCCTTGCAACTGTGGAAGCATTACAATCCAGTCCTAGATCTAGCAGATCTGCTCCCGGAACCTGCCCGCGAAGCCATTGCAAATAATCATCCACTTCATCATAGTGTTCTTGAACAGCGGTGTTATGTTTATTCCGATTATAGTGTAGATAACCATCGTGCAATACCACATTATGGAATCCAAGCAAGCTGCGTGCTGGATACACATGCATTTTGCCAACGCATTGCGTATGATAACCCGATTTAGCTAACTCTCCTGGCAGCGTGGTTTGATAGTTCCATGGCACTCTCTCTTGATAGCCTACACGTCCGTGAGATGCTTGTTTGAGCCCTGTAAAAATAGCTGCACGAGCCGGTACACATGTGGGCGTTGCTGAATAAGCATGGTCGAATCGTACTCCAGTTCGAGCTAACTCATCCAGATTAGGTGTTTCCACAACTGGATGACCTAATATACTTAGACAATCGAATCTCATTTGGTCGACTGTAATCAATAGAATATTAGGACGATTAGACTCCGTCTTCGGTTTCATTTCATAGCCCCCTCTAGAGCAGAACCTACAATTTTTAGTATAAAAACGTCAAATTCACATTTCATACCACTTGATCTCATTCGCTTTTGCCTACATGATATCCTTCAACTCGGCAGTTACTTGTATTTACGATTATAGAACCATAGCAGACCGATCAGCATGGCGACCCCTAATAGCATAAGCCCGAGTCCTGGTGCACCAATGTCTTTTTGTCCAACAATAACAAGTACTATACCGACGATAAATACGATCGACATCAGCACAATGCGTAAATTATCTTTCATTGAATCGTTCATATTAGCACCTTAACCTTTCAACCCGCCCATCGTCATCCCTTGGGTCAGCTTCTTTTGGACTAGAATATATAGAATCAACGTTGGCAGCATGACGATGACTAGACCTGCGTACATCTGACCGTACTCAACCGCCGATTTTTGCGCTGCCATTAGATTCATTAAACCTACCGGTAATGTTTTAAGGCCTGGTTTGGTAAGCATGGTCATGGACACGATATATTCATTCCAGAAAGATAAGAAGTTAAACAAAATGACAGTTACAATGCTAGGTCTGGCCATTGGCATAATGACCTGTACCATGGTACGAAAATAGCCTGCACCATCTACGGCAGCAGCTTCCTCGTATTCTTTTGGTAATGACTTGAAATATCCCGACATGAGATAGATCGTAAATGACAGCGCCATAGCAGCATAGATCAGCCCAAGAATGAACAAATTGTTCAACAGGATCGGCTGTCCAAAAATGTCGCGAAGCACCTTATCTCCATTATTAAGCATAAGGAAAATAGGAACGACGATATAGTTGATATTGATAAACAGCCCCGCCATAAACATCATGCTCAAGATACGATTCCCTTTAAATTTAAACCGTGAAAGTACATAAGCTGCCGGCAATGCTACGACTAGTAGAAGTACGAGTCCGATTACAGTCACAATACCGGAATTAAGCATGTATGTACCCATGTTTGCCGTTAACCATGCATCAGCAAAGTTCTGCAGATAGATCCCTTCTGGAAGCGCCCATGGACTGCCATAGAACTCACTATCTTGTTTGATAGAGGAAACAAACGCCCATAGTACAGGGACCATGATGATTACGGCCAAAGCGATCAAAATCACGTAAATGAAGACTTTAAGAACCTTATCGCTGCGGCTATTTCGTGTAAGTGTATTTTTCATTTTGTCCCCTCCTTAATATTCCAAATGCTCTCGTTTGGTGACTGCATTCAATATGGCAGCAAGCGCAAAAGAGAATAGGAACACAACAACACCGATCGCCATTCCGTAGCCATACGAGGAATTGGTATAAGCTTCTTTGTACATATAGCTCAGGAATACCTCAGTGGCACCGTCTGGACCACCGCTCGTCATCGCCATAACGAACAAAAAGCTCATATTAATCGTGCTGATGATGAAAAAGGTGAGGGTCGTACGTATATTCGTCCAGATTAGTGGAATTGTGATAGAGAAAAATTGTGTCGAACGGCCCGCACCCTCGAGCTCGGCCGATTCATATAAACTCTCAGGTACATTGGCCATACTTGCCATATACATAACCATGTAATACCCGATCGCCTGCCAAATCATAGCACCCCCAAGGCTGAAGATGACAATCTTCTGGTCTCCAAGCCAAAGGATGGGCTCAGCTCCGGATCCACGGAACAAATTCAAAATAGAGTTTAGAAGCCCGCTGTTTGGATCAAATATCGCAGAGAATATCGCGCTGATAACGACGACAGACAGAATATTCGGAATATAGAAAATGATGCGTAATAGGTTTTGCCCTTTCAGTTGTTCACGAGAGAGAATCGAGGCAAATATAAGTGCGAGCGCAAAGGTCACGACTGTAACGATAACGATGAGTAATACACTGTTTTGAAAGGTTTGATAAAACTTGTCACTTTGAAATAATTTGCTGAAATTTTGAAATCCTACAAAGGTTTTGTCATCTGTATAGCCACCCCACTTGTAAAGTGACATCCGAAATACATTGACTGTGGGGATAATCATGAAAATAACGAACAAGAGAACGGCGGGGGCTAGACAGAAAAATATAAATCGTCCTCTTCCTTTTTTGTTTTCTATTGGAAACCTCTCCTTCCTTAGGGAAGAATAAAGGCGGGCAGCATGCGCTGACCACCATTATTCTCAGGCTTTCTCTTGGAATTCCGTTCATCATTAATGGAAATCCCCTTAGAAGACTGACTGATTATTGTTTTAATGCACCACGTAGTGCGTCGCTTGCTTCAGTTATAGAGTCAATCCATTGTTGCTCTGTCTTCGCACCTGTTACTAAGGAGTCGATCGTCCGGAATACCGTATCCGAAATATTCACACCTTCAACTGGATCGGTCGTTGCAAATGCGCCCATCGATGCTTTGGCCCCATTATCATAAATACTGTAGAAGAGTTTGTTGTCACCATCAAGCTTGCCGGACATCCCTTCAATAGGCTGAATCGCACCGACTTTGGCGAAAATAGATGCTGCTTCATCTGAATAAAGATAGGAGATGAATTGTTTTGCCAGATCTGCATTTTCAGCTTTTGCAGGAACCCAAATTTGTTCAAAGAACGTATAGGAGTAACGGTCGCCACCCTCTTTTACTGCCGGCAAAGCTGTGAAGCCCCATTTGAAACCTTCTGCGCGAGGAGCTTTACTCATTTCACCAACAACCCAAGTACCATTTGGCATAAATAGTGCTTTGTTATCTAGAATGAGTTGTTGATTTTTAGTAAAGTTATCTTTGTTAGCATTCGCTGGAACGGTTGTTTCGGTATACGTTGCCAGCTTAGCAATGATATCAAATACTTGTTGTGCTTCAGGAGTTTGCCAAATGCCTTCAGTGTAGTTCGTGGCTTTGGTGAAGAAATCCGCTCCACCTACCTCGTTAAGTAATGCATAGAAGAAGGAATCAAAGTAACCAGCCATCGGATAGGAGAATAGTGCAATACCTTCCGCCTTCGCTTTGTCACCTAAAGCCCACATTTCGTCCCAAGTCGTAGGAACTTCCCAGCCTTTCTCTTCAAATAAACCTTCATTGTAGAATAGACCGGTAGGACTATAGAACATAGGCATGAGGTACGTCTTTCCGTCTTTATAAGGATTCGTAATGGTCGTATCAACAAAGCCAGGAATCAGTTTGTCTTTCACCGTTACACTTTCGCCAGGAACAGTCATCGACAACACATCCGTTAGATCTGTTAAGTTATTATCTTTAATAAAAGTCTCAGTCAGGCCTTTTAACTGGCCCGTTGCTAGATGGATAACATCTGGGAAATCGCCAGATTTCATGCCGGGTCCAATGACATCTTCAATATTTTTGTCAATGGTCGTTTCAACTTTCACCCCAGGGTTGGCTGCTTCAAATGCTGCTGTAATCTCTTTCCATACATCAGCACCGTAAGCGGTTTCTAAAGCGGCTAATTTAAGAGTACGTGTTTCTGTTGACGGAGTAGAGTTTGTCTTCGATGAATCTTCTGGTGTGGAACCAGAACTACTTTCAGAATTGCCGCCACAGGCTGATAGGCTGAGTGTCAGTACTGCTGCAAGTGCAAAACTAAGAATTTTTCTCATAAATCCCCCTCCATTGAACTTTTCTCGTCTGGTGTAAACACCATTTATAATAATTACGTACCCTTTCACCTTATCCCATCGGGTCATTTTATTTCTACAGACATGTTGCCATTCATTTTATATATCTTGCTTTTATTACAAAATTTTAAATTTTTGTGCATTTGTATACAAATCAGGAATTCAGTATAATTAAATGGTATATCCCTTATGAGTTACGTCTTAAGTAAATGAAAAAATGTAGCATCGGCAGAAGTGAGCTTTTACATAAGAAAGGACGGGCTATACGTGGGAAATGTACGCTACTGGCTTCTTGGTGAGGAACGTGAAGAGATTCCCGTTAGGTTGATCTATGTGAGTTCCTCCATTTATGAAGGTGATTGGTTCAGTTTACGTCACTCTCATAATTTCTCTGAGCTATTTTATGTCCGAAGTGGACGAGGCAATTTTATTGTCGAGGATGAGATTTTTCCCGTTCAGCAGGACGATCTTGTCATTGTGAATCCAAATGTGGAACATACCGAAGTCTCTGCGGGTACTGATCCTCTCGAATATGTTGTGCTTGGGGTTGAGGGGATGAGCTTTGACTTTGGGGATCAAAGTGAGAACCGTAATTATGAGATTATTAACTATCGCCACCAGCGGGGAGAGTTATTGTTCTATTTTAATGCCTTACTTCGGGAAACGGAGAACAAGAAAGAAAATTATGAAGCCGTCTGTCAAAATTTACTTGAGGTCGTCGTTATTAACTTAATGCGAAGCTCTGATCATCCATTCTCCGTCGTAGGCAGCCAGAGAGCTAACAAAGTGTGTAGCCGGATTAAGCGGTATATCGATTCGAACTTTGCGGAAGATATCTCGCTCGATTCTCTATCGCAAAAGGCACATCTGAGCAAGTATTATCTCGTACACACTTTCGCTAAATATTACGGGATGTCACCGATCAATTACTTAAATGAAGTCAGGCTTCGTGCGAGTAAAGAGTTACTGGAAACCACGGATCTTTCCATCTCTCAAATCGCAACATCCACCGGCTTTTCCTCTCAAAGCTATTTCTCGCAAAGTTTCCGTCGTAGCTGTGGTCTAACCCCAAGTGTTTACCGACTTCAGACAAGAAAACAAGTTCAATAACAAGCACATAACATCAAAAATCCGGTAACTACTCTATCGAACCGCCGAAATAAAGCATATGTAACAACAAAAAACCACTGTCCTGATAAACAAGGCAGTGGTCCTAAGTCTGTAAATCTATAAAAATACAACATATTACCGATCATTCAACTCTTTTACTTCATCGATGCTAGGAAGATCACTTTGATCAAATTGTTGTTGGGCTGCTTTCCTTTGTTGTAACAAACTTTTTTGCTCCTGCGTTTCTTTTTTACGATTCAGTTTACGCAGTATCACTTTCTGATTATCGTAGAGAAGAACAAGAAGCGTCATGATGAAAGCTAGGTCCATCAGTAAGTAGACCATCAAAATTTACATTATATCGCTTTCGTTTCCGCTCCCAGTGGCAACGTAAAATAAATCGGCTTTTGATCTTCATTTTGTTGATACAAAGTAACGAGAAGTGTCTTGCCTTCGGCAGCCGCAGGTGTTACTCCATCCAGCATACGCTCAAGACTGAACGGAAGTACTTCAAGCACGGCATGCTTCTGAAGTTCTCGCTCACCGAGTCCAAGTTTAGTAAATTCAGGCGATACTTCTTCCGGATGCTCGGTCAGTCGTTTGATATAGGAAGCCCAGTCGCTCTTTTCCATCGTGAAATCCCACCAGATTTTACGCGGTTTGTACTTGTGACCGAGGAAGTAATCAAGTTTCATCAGCCCCAGGATGAGATCCATATGCTGCGTCCCGCGCTGTTCGAGGAACGAGCGAAGCCGGGTAAACAAATCCTCCAGCTGGTGCCCAATCTTCTGCCAGCCTTGTCCTTCCCAGTAATCACCAAACGCCTGGAAGAAGTCAAACGGTGACGGGAACTCCTGCTCCATCAAATATTTCAACGTATGGTCCATACGATGTGCATTCCAGTACTTCTCCAGCACATCTTCCAGACGTTTGAGTCTTACGATATCGCCAAATGGAAGCACGTCACTGCCCAAAATTTCATACGGTGCATGATCCATGTATGTGTAATTGTATTTCTCTGCGTCCAGACGTAGGCCAGTACCACGCAGCATTTTAAGGAACCCCAGTTGAAGCTCCTCTGGTCCCAGTGCAAATACATCGTTAAATGTTTTACGGAACGTGTCGTAGTCTTCCAGCGGCAGACCGGCAATGAGATCCAAATGCTGATCAATTTTCCCGCTGGCTTTAATTTTACTTACAGTCCGGCTGAGCTTCGTAAAGTTCTGACGACGTTTCACGAGTTCATTCGTCGGATCATTCGTGGACTGTACTCCAATTTCAAAACGGAACATCCCTGGTGGCGCATTTTCAGCCAAATAATCCAGCACTTCTGGGCGCATAATGTCTGCCGTAATTTCGAACTGGAACACGCATCCTCCATGATTTTGGATCAGGAACTCGAACATTTCAAGCGCATAATCCCGTTTAATATTAAACGTCCGATCCACGAATTTGATGAGTTTCGCACCGTTTGCGATCAGGTATAGAATATCCGCCTTCGTCCGCTCAATATCGTAGTATCTCACGCCAACTTCAATACTGGACAGACAGAACTGACAGTTAAACGGACAACCCCGGCTCGTCTCAAAATAAACTACCCGTTTCCCGAGATCCGGGAGATCTTCTGCAAAACGATGCGGAGAAGGAAGATCATTTAGGTCGGCTTTAGGCCGTCCCGGCATTACAATCACTTCTTCTCCTTTGCGGTAAGCAAGTCCATATACGAAATGGAACTTCTGCTTGCCTTCAATCTCTTGCAGGAGCTGGTGAAACGTCTCTTCTCCTTCGCCAACAACGATAAAGTCAACGTTCGTAAGACGTTCCATCCAGTACTCTACATCATAGGAAACCTCAGGACCGCCAAGGATGATTTTCACCTCAGGCATTACCCGCTTCAGGATGTTAATCACTTTGATCGTCTCTTCAATGTTCCATATATAACAAGAGAATCCGATGACATCGGCTCCGCGCTGATACAAATCAGACACGATGTTCATCACCGGGTCTTTGATTGTATATTCCGCCAGCTCAATATCAAAATCTTTTTCGCTATACGCCTTAAGGCAGCGAATGGCAAGAGACGTATGAATGTACTTTGCATTCAGCGTCGACAAAATCACTTTCATTTGTGCACAACCTTTACCGTAGAGGAACTGCTCATCACAGCACCTTGATTTTATATACAAAATGCCTATAAAAGATCATCTTGTCTGCTTCTATGACCACGATATTCCATTATACTACATGAATACTATCCTGACCTACACTACTTCACGCCAGATAAGCTAAATCTATATCTATAGATTCATTCTTACCACAATTACGTCATTTACCTACTTCAACGTCAAAATTCAAACGGATCGTATGCCTCAGGTTCTACTTCCCCTGTACCCTGATTCAAGAAGAAATCAAGGAAAGGTTGTCCGTATTTACGGAACTTCACTTCACCAACCCCTTTGATCTTCAGCATGTCACGTTCGCTCTGCGGACATACCACACTCATTTCTCTAAGGGTTGCATCATTAAAAATAATATAGGACGGTACGTGCTCACGTTCCGCCATTTCCCGGCGGATGAGCCGCAGCTGTTCAAATACCGTTTCGTTAACTGCCGATGGCGACGTATCTCGTTTACTTGTACGAGAAGACCTGGTGCTGCGGGAAGAAGTGGTACTTACTCTAGCCATCCGCTGCATCACTTCGCGCTGTCCTTTGAGCACTTCCACCGCGAGCGGCTGAAGTCTTAGCACAGGATACTGCCCTTCTGACAAAGCAAGATACCCCTCTGAGGTCATCACGTTAATCATTTCCGAAATTTCTTTTTCCGAACGATTGGACATCACGCCATACGTTGGAAGACTGTCAAACCCATATTCCAGTACCTTCTTGTTCCTTGAACCCTTCAGCACCATTGATACAAGTGACACTCCAAAACGTTCCCTCATCCGGTGGATGCAGGAGAAGATCTTCTGCGCGTCAACGGTCATATCGATCAGTTCCCGATCATCTGTGCAGGAACTACAAATCCCGCAGCCCGTATCGTCATGCTCTTCTCCAAAATAGTCCAGCTGCGCACTACGCAAACACTTCGTCGTATAACAATAATCAATCATCTGCTGAAGCTTACGGTAATCATTGCGCTTCCGTTCCGCATCTTGATCACCCTGCTCAAGCAGAAATTTCTGGGTCATGATATCCTGCGCGCTAAAGAGCAGAATACACTGGCTCGGTTCTCCGTCCCGTCCGGCGCGGCCTGCCTCCTGCACGTAGGCTTCCATGTTTTTTGGCATATTGTAATGGATAACATACCTAACGTTACTTTTATCGATTCCCATCCCGAATGCGTTCGTTGCAACAATAACTCGCAAATCATCGAACAGGAACGCTTCCTGACTTGCCGCCCGCTCATCATCTGTCATTCCTGCATGATATCGCCCGGCTGCCACTCCTGCTTGCTGCAAACGGCTATACAAATCGTCTACATCTTTACGAGTCGCAGCATAGATAATCCCCGCTTCATCTGCATGTTCACGGGCATAGTCCATTACATATTCTTTTTTGTTCTCTCCGCGCAGCACCTGCATTGCAAGATTATCCCGGCCAAGTCCAGTTACAAATGTTTCTGGATTACGAAGACGAAGCAGTCTTAGAATATCATCCATAACTGCGGGTGTTGCTGTTGCTGTAAAAGCAGCCACGATCGGACGCTCCGGTAAATATTCCACAAACGGGGCTACCGATAGGTAACTTGTCCGAAAATCATGTCCCCACTGAGACACACAGTGTGCTTCATCCACAGCTACGCATGAGATAGATAGCTCTGCCATCTCGTCACGGAACCAGTCCAGTTCCAGCCGCTCGGGCGCCACATAGAGGAGCTTCAATTCTCCGCTGCGGGCAGCTCTGATCCGGTCATTTACTTCCCTTCCACTAAGTGTGCTATTGATATAAGCAGCTGGAATACCCATTGCGAGCAGGGCATCGACCTGATCCTTCATTAGAGAGATCAGCGGCGACACCACAAGAGTCAGACCCGAATGCAATAAGGCAGGGATCTGGTAACAGATGGATTTACCCCCACCTGTCGGCATAATGCCGAGCGTATCGTTATTTTGAAGCAGACTTTCTACAATTTTCTTCTGACCTTCCCTAAAATCAGGATAACCAAAATAAGTTTGCAGCAGTTCCTGCGCTTCTATCATTGTTTTTACCTGAATACTCATCTTCCGTAACTCCTCACCTTCTCCCGTATTTTCAGGAAAAGAAAACATCATCTTCTCATTCATGCATTTTTTCAGTTCATTCTATTAAGTGTACCGAATTATGTGGTCAGACATCAAGGAAAGGATCATAAAAAAGAGGTTTGTAAATAAAGAATTAATATTCCGCTGATGAAGACGATGCTTTCTTTTTACAATCGAATGTTATTCTTCAATTAATGAGTACATAACAAAAATCAGGTTCCGAAGATGAAGGGGAGGAATAATTACATGTTAAATAAAAAAACAAAAAAAATGGTGCCTGCTGTGCTAGGGATCACCCTTGCTGCTTCTACCATTTTATCTGCTGGACAAGCACATGCAGTCGATTCCGTTAACGCGATCAGTGTAGAAACAAAAAAAATCAAAAATGTTATTTTTCTTATTGGTGACGGAATGGGCACGCCTTATACGACGGCCTACCGATATATGAAAGATGATCCCTCTACTCCACTAATGGAAAAAACGGAGTTTGATCCATACCTCGTCGGTGCACAAATGACGTACCCGGAAGATGAGCACCAAAACGTAACCGACTCTGCATCTGCAGCAACAGCCATGTCTGCTGGAGTTAAAACGTATAACGCTGCCATTGCGGTAGATAACGACCACACGGAAGTGAAAACGGTACTTGAGCAGGCTAAAGAAAACGGCAAATCAACCGGTCTGGTTGCCACTTCCGAGATTACGCATGCTACACCTGCTGCCTTCGGTGCCCATGATATTAGTCGTAAAAATATGGATGCGATCGCAGACGATTACTTTGACCAAATGATTAATGGAGAGCACAAAGTGGATGTTTTGCTTGGGGGCGGAAAAACGAATTTCGTAAGAGAAAACCGTGACCTGACAAAAGAATTCCAAGAAGCGGGATTCAGTTACGTTACTGATCGCAATGCTTTGCTGAAAGACAGCAACTCACAAATTCTCGGATTGTTCGCTGATGGCGGCCTCGATAAAGCGATCGACCGTACCAGTGCGACTCCTTCCCTTGCAGAAATGACAAATACGGCAATTGATCGACTGGATAAGAACGAGAACGGCTTCTTCCTGATGGTCGAAGGCAGCCAGATTGACTGGGCTGGCCATGATAATGACATCGTCGGTTCCATGAGTGAAATGGATGATTTCGCGAAAGCATTCAAAGCAGCTATTGATTTTGCAAAAGAAGATGGCGAAACACTTGTTGTAGCAACAGCGGATCACTCCACTGGCGGACTCACACTGGGTAAAGACGGAGAATATAACTTCTTCGCAGATCCGATCAAAGCTGCAAAACGTACGCCTGACTTTATGGCAGCAGAAATTGTTGCAGGAAGTGCAGTAGAAGAAACCCTTAAGAAATATATCGATCTTGAGCTGACTGCTGAGGAAATCAAGTCTGTACAAGATGCTGCAAAAGAGAAAAATGCTACCGATATCGACAATGCCATCGAAGCCATCTTCAATAACCGCTCTCTTACCGGCTGGACGACAGGCGGACATACAGGTGATGACGTTCCTGTATATGCTTACGGCCCTGGCAAGGACCGATTCGCAGGACTGATCGATAATACGGATAACGCTCGTATCATTTTCGATATCCTGAGTAAGCACAAATAATGATCCTGAAGAAATAGCTATCGAATGAAAAAGGGACTCCCCTACGCAGTTCAACAACGAACTGCAAGGGAGTCCCTTTTTTAACCCTATCTATATTTTTACGGATTTAGTCTAGTCCATCCATTCTGGTTTATCAAAATTCGGGAAGTACTGATCCAGCAGCTTCTCATATTCGGTAGACTGAATCACTTCTTTTATGGTACGTGCATACGTAGTGTTCTGATCTGCTGCACGCACAACAAGTCGGTTGCTGAGACTTTCTGGTACATCCTCTGTATCCAGTTCTTCCTTATCAGTGAGGCCTGCCTCGGTAGCCATTTGAACTGGCATCACGACTAGCTCATCACCTGTTCCAGACCAAGCTTTACTTAGTTGTTCCACAGGTGTAGGTTTTAACGTTACATTTTTCGGATTATCCGTTACATCCGTTTCAACCGACATCGCCGATAAAACAGCCCCGGTACGAATACCAATTAGCCCTTCATCTTCAAGCATGAGCAGTGTACGGCTGAGCAGGAACGGCTCGTCCGGAATGAGAATGGTACTATTCGCAGCTATATCTTCTTCACGAGTAACCGTCTTCGAATACAGCGCAAGTGGTTCAGTAGGAACCGAAATAATAGACGTTACTTTATTGTCACTGTTATCCGTAAACGTATTTAAGTAAGCATCAATTGAACCTTTAGTTAACTGGGATAATGATTCTTTCGGGTCGCTAATCTCCACTACTTCCAGTTTGGAACCTTGTTTTTCAATAATATCTTTCATCGTCTTCTCAACCATTTCCTTACCTGAACCTGCAGGAGCCCCAAGTTTAATGACACGTGGTTCATCCTGATCCGTTATACCTCCACCGTTGTTTTCTACCGTAGTATTACTGCATCCTGCGAGTAACAAACTTGTAAGGGTCATTCCAGCCATCCATTTAAACCACGTTTTTTTCGTTTTCATGTTGTGTATTCTCCCTCAATAGATGTTTTTCTATTCTATAGCTTACCATGTTTTTCTTGTTGTCTGCTAATCTGTTACGAGTCATACCGTGCATTTATACCCTCTACGTGGTATATTAACCAAGACATTCGGAACTAAACCGGACAATCTTTTTTACCCGATCAGGAGGCCATAAGGCATGCGAAAAAAACAAACCCCGCATCTCAGCACAGAGGATGGATACAGTAATCGTCCCCAGGCGCCAAGCCATGCGAAATCACATAAAAATTCCAAAGGGAGTCGTTTTTCCACTCCACGTGCGAATAGCAAAAAGACAGGTGTGCCTGTAGATTCACCTAAAACCCATGTAGTAGAAGAAAGCAGCGAGCTGCTTGCTTACCTGCTGCTCATTCTTTCCAGTAAAAGCCGTAATGCGGTCAAATCCATGCTGGCACGCGGACAGATTCTCGTAAACGGCAAAGCAGTAACGGCTTACAATTATGTACTTGAACCTGGAATGACTGTTTCTATTATTAGCGAGAAGAAGGAAGAAGCTCCTCCGCTCCTTGGACTCAGCATTTTGTATGAAGACAATGACATTATTGTGGTTCATAAAGATTCCGGACTGTTGTCCGTTGCCTCTGACAAGGAGCAGGAGGTTACCGCTTACCGTCAGTTGATGGCACATGTACGCGCACAGCATCCGGGAAACCGTATTTTCATCGTTCATCGTCTCGACCGGGATACTTCCGGCGTCATGATGTTTGCGAAAAGAGAAGAAATTCAAAAAGCACTTCAAGAAGCTTGGCGTGATACCGTTGAAGAACGTACCTACATTGCACTCGTTGAGGGGAAAGTAAAACAAAACAAAGGCACCATCACTTCTTACTTAAAAGAAAGCAAAACACTCAAAATGTACTCTACCCCTTACGCGAATGATGGACAAAAAGCGATTACCCATTTCAAAACTTTAGAAGCGGAAAGTGAGTATTCCTTACTTGAAGTTCAGCTCGAAACCGGGCGTAAGAACCAAATTCGTGTCCATATGGAAGAGATGGGGCATCCGGTTGCCGGCGATAAAAAATATGGGGCTCGCAGCCGCGGCATAGGCAGACTCGGACTTCATGCTAAGGTGCTAGCTTTCACCCATCCGGGAACGGGAACTTTGATGCGTTTTGAAAGTCCTGTACCGAAAGGCTTTCTCAGACCCTTCCAGAAAAATCAGCCGAAATAATAAAGAAAAAGCTCGGGTTCCGTTTTAAGGAATCCGAGCTTTTTTACATCTAACATTATCTCTTTTGCAGCGTATCTTTTGTTTCTGCTTCTATTCTACAGTTGCTTTGCAAGCTTCTGAGCTGTTTTGAGCATCTCTGCATGTAGCGTTTCGTCTGGAACCGTTCCTGAATCGTCATATCCCCCAGGCACAAGATACCCAATCTCCACCATAAGTCCATTTTTGTAGAACATGATTTCATCAGCACGCGTGGATGTCACACTCACATCCCCTGTTTCCTCGTTCTCTGTATAAGAGCTGTAGGCATAGCTACTATTCGTCGTCTGAAAAAAGTGATAAAATGTCGTCCCTTCATTCTTACTTACATCTACCCTGTTCATAAACAGATCCACATCGTCATCTTGGTAAGGAGCTAACATTTGAAAAGGATCTTCCTGAACTTCCATCATATTCACCTTGTAAAATATACTCCCGAAACGACCGTAGTCGTCCGGTTTGCCATAATAGCTCAGCTGCACCTGATATTTGGGTACTTCTTTCGTGCCGTACTGTATAAGAAATGCTTCTTCTTTATCTACCTCAAAAGGAATATCTCCTTTACCAAATTGGAGCTTATGCTCTGGTCGGAGAACAGCAAGCTTCTCGATTAGGATGTCAGGGCTGATTGGCTTGTAAAATACCGCATGTTCTGTGTCACCTAGTTTATAATGCTGGAACCTCGAACTATGAATGATCGTGTCACTCGAATATTTGGCTTTCGTTAGCCCCGAGACCGTCTCTTCACAACCCGTTAATAGAAGTCCTGCGGTCAGCAGAATCAGTAACTTCCAGCGAATCCGGTAAGACTGATAGCATCTCCCTCTGAAAACTTTCCCGCCCATGATATACCTCCTACGTAGCAGGTTTCCTGAGCTCCATAAACAAAAATAATGGAATCCTCTGTCTACGCTCATATGTTTCCTGATGAATAAATCGTTCCCGTACTGGTTTTGATTCACGAAGATTGACGACCTGGAAGCCAGCGCTGCGCCCTGCCTGAAAATAATCTTCTACCGTGCGATGAAATTTCATGACCGGTCCACCCATCCAATCCTGAGTACGATAACCAGGCACAAAATATTGATCCACGACCCAGTCTGTTCTCAGTCCCGTTGGCTGAAGTGTCGATGTAATCACAGGATGTTCTACGGAGAAAATAAATCGTCCTCCCGGTTTCATAACTTCATAAATCTGATTGAATATAGATTCCAAATCCTCAATATAATGAAGCACAAGCCGGGAAACGACAAGGTCGTACGAAGACGCTTCTTTCGGATTCTGTGCTTGGGTCCAATCTTCAATCGTCGTATGTATGACCTTTGATTGACTTGGAACCTCTTGCAGCGTACGGACCGCTAGCCCATACATATTTTGTGAGCCTTCAAGTCCTGTATAGTGTTTAGCTCCTGCTTGGAGTAACTTCCATCCAAACCGAGCATCACCGCATCCAACATCTAGAATAGAAAAATCCTTCACGTCACCAGACATCTCCCAGATAATAGGCTCTTCCAGCGTATCGTTTGCATTTTCCGCCGATCCTCTGCGTGCCGTGTATCTTGCGAACTGTTCCTCACGGTCGTAAAATTGAGAACCTCTGTATTCCATAGACAACCCCGCCCTTCTCCCCAGGATCTTTATGCTTCACTTTACTCTTATTTCAATTTACCATATAAATCCAGATCGGGACGATTTATTTAATTCAAGTCTATACGATTTAAGCTTCCTCTGATGTGGGTAAAGTAAAGAAAGGTACATACGAATACCAAGTCACCTTAGGGACAGGAGGCATAACCATGACGTTAACACCAGAGCAACGAATCGAACTACACGGATTTAACAACTTAACGAAATCGCTCAGCTTCAACATGTATGACGTTTGTTATACCAAGACCAAAGAAGAGCGCGAAGCCTATATCGAATATATTGATGAACAATATAATGCCGATCGATTGACTCAAATCTTGACAAATGTATCAAATATTATTGGAGCACATGTGCTGAATGTAGCCAAGCAAGACTATATCCCGCAAGGGGCCAGCGTAACACTGCTCGTATCCGAAGGACCTGTCGATAATGCAGAGGAAGATTCATTTGAAGAATCGCCGGGACCTCTTCCCGATCATGTCGTGATGCATCTGGATAAAAGTCATATTACCGTCCATACGTACCCGGAGTTTCATCCTCATGAGGGGATTAGTACCTTTCGAGCCGACATCGACGTGTCCACTTGCGGTGAAATTTCTCCACTGAAGGCGCTGAACTACTTAATTCATTCCTTTGATACAGATATTATGACGATTGATTACCGGGTTCGCGGCTTTACCCGGGATATTAACGGTAACAAGCTGTTTATTGACCATGATATCAGCTCCATTCAGAACTATATTCCAGATCATGTTCAGCAAGAGTTCGATATGATCGATATCAACGTGTATCAACATCATATTTTCCATACCAAATGCAGGTTGAAAGAATTCGATCTGAATAACTATCTGTTCGGTTATACCAAAGATAAGCTCAGTGCAGAAGAACAGAAAGACATTACGGAACAACTGAAAATTGAGATGGATGAAATCTACTATGGAATGAATATGGACGCTGGATCGATTGATGAAGATGCAGAAGAACAATTTGTATACAAGCGGGCTCCAGAGTCAAACTGACAGCGATACAGTATAAAAAAGGATTGCGTTCTAAGGAACGCAATCCCTTTTTTTCTCTTATTATTAAGCTTTTTTCTGGCGAAGAAAAGTGACAGTAAACTGTGCTGCTTCCAGTACTTCCTTAACGAAAGCCGCATTTTCCTTCTCCCATTCTGCTGGATCATCCAGGGCAATTTCCTCAATGAACTCGTCTAGAAGTGTAGCGAGTTCTGTACGGGAAGGTCCTTTCCCCGGATTTTTACCCCGCAGCAGACTAACCGAAGAACGAATCATTTTACAGCTGTCCTTGATGTAGCTGTATTCGTCACGATCCCATGCCTTCGGATTATCCATATCGAGAAAAACGATCCACTTCTCTAGTAAACTTGCAGCCTGATTAGCATTCATGCGTGTCATTTTGTATCTCCATTCATTTCTTAATCATAGGTAATAAACAATCTAGTATAACGATAACTGCTAAGACCTAAACTGACAAGTCTTTGTCTACGAAGAACCCGCCTGATCTATGCTGAACTTGCTAAAGTTGACTTAACTCAATAAAGTGATACAATTAAAGATGTTAAACGCGTTTAACTATTAATAGGTTTGAAATAAAAGAGGCGATTTATTGAATAAACAAGATGTTTTATCCACTATGGTTGCAAAACATATCTCTACTCTTGTAACCATCTACGCCAAAATTCTAGATCAAGATTTGACTGCACCACAATTTTACATTCTTCAGACACTTATTGAGGATGGACCACTCCCTTCTTCCTATTTTGTCCAAGCTCTCAGTGTAACCGCACCTGCTGTTACGAATTTAAGTAACAAGCTTGTGAATAAAGGATACATTGAGCGTATGCCTTCACCGGACGATCGAAGACAAGTCCTGCTACAAATTACTGAGCAGGGAGAAATGGTACATGCCACGATGCTCTCGAAATATAAAGAGCTTACCGGGGATTTATGGAACGATTTTTCGGAGGAAGAGATGAATACCCTGATTGTTGCTTATCAGAAAATGATCAGTTCGTGGCAAGAAATCGGTCAACAGAAAATGACGAAAACAACGGAAGAACAATAAATAAGGCTCAAACTAATGGAGGTATACCAAATGGGAAGATTACAAGATAAAGTAGCAATTATTACCGGTGCAGCAGGTGGTATGGGTAAGGCAGATGCGCTTCTTTTTGCTCAAGAAGGAGCTAAAGTTGTCATCACAGATATTCAGGAATCCAAGGTCTTGGAAGTCGTTGCTGAAATCAAGGAAGCAGGCGGAGATGCAATCGGATTACAACATGATGTAACTTCTGAATCCGACTGGATTCGTGTGGTAGAACAAGCGATAGAACATTTCGGGAAAATTAATATTCTTGTAAATAATGCGGGCATTTCTAATGCTACACCTTACATGGATCTCACGGTTGAAGCCTTTGAGAAAACGATGACCATTAATGTGACGAGTATCTTCCTCGGTCAAAAATACGTCATCCCTCATATGATCGAAGCTGGCGGCGGCTCTATTGTAAACATTTCCTCGATCGCTGGACTTACTGGCGGCAGCGGCGCAGGTCCTTACACAGCAAGTAAAGGGGCTGTACGAATGCTTACAAAGGCAACTGCCGTAGATTATGCTAAACATTATATTCGAGTCAACTCTGTTCATCCGGGTTACATCGAAACTCCAATGACGGTAGATATGTTTAAAGACGAGCGCATGATGCAGTGGTTCCTATCCCAAACTCCTCTTCCACGTCTTGGTAAAGCAGAAGATATTGCTAGAGGCGTCTTGTTCCTTGCTTCTGATGAGTCTTCCTATATTACAGGGGTTGAGCTTCCTATCGACGGTGGCTATTTCGCTAAGTAAAATGACATTATAAATATCGAATATAACAAAGGGAGGTTTCTACACTTAAGGTGTGGAGACTTCCCTTTTTGCGTACGATCTCCCTACGGTCAAGCAATTACAAAGGAAACCCGCTATAATGAACTCAGATGAACTAGATATCAAAGGAGTGTTCGACCCATGGAAACAACGACTAATCCAAACTGGTTTCACGGCAGCAAGGTTCGCCTAGCGGCAGCAATTCAGCAAGATGCTCAGACCCTAGCCGCTTATACTGAAGATTATGAATATCTTCGCAACCTGGACACTGATTATGCAGTTCCTCAAACAGTTCAAGAAGCGGGGCCCAAAAGCGTACGACGGGATAACGGCGTCGAGTTCATGCTTCGCACTATAGATGAAGATCGCCTGATCGGCTTTGTCGCCCTACATAGCATTGAATGGAATAATCAGGCTGCTAAACTTGCCATCGGTATCGGTAAAGCGAAAGATCGCGGAAAAGGATACGGCAGTGATGCGCTGGGGATTATTTTGCGTTATGCGTTCCATGAACTTAACCTAAACCGGATCAGTCTTGATGTCATTTCTTATAACGAAGTCGCCTACCATGCCTACAAAAAAGCAGGATTTGTGGAGGAAGGACGTATGCGTTCTGCTGTACTTCGCGGGGGGAAATCCTACGACCTGATTATTATGGGAATGCTGCGCGAAGAATGGGAATCTAAATTACAAGTGTAAGGAATTCAAAAAACCTGGTGTTTGGGCTAGAGCATACGTTGTACCGTATACTCAGAGCGGAACACCAGGCTTTTTTACATTCTCTATCGAATCGAAGCGATTACTGTTTCGCCAGAACATCTTGGAATTCAGGGTGTTTGCTAATCGTACTGTCTGCAAAAGGACAGGAAGGAACAATGCGTAGATTGTTCTCTCTTGCATGCTCTACTACTCTTTGCACCAAAGCAACGCCCACACCATTTCCTTTTAACTGATCCGATACAAAGGTATGATCTACATCAATAATTTCATACCCCTCAGAATCTTTGCCGCGAGGAATAAAACTGATCGTTGCTGCCTTTTCTCCATCTTGATCCACATAGTATTCGTTCTCTCCAGGTAAAATATCGACCATATGTAAGCTCCTTTCTGTGGGACAAACATCCCGCTTCTCTTTAATACACACCCTGCAGCTTCTTGAAGCACCTTCAAGGATTAGACACAAGATCAGTGTATAGCTAGCTTGCCATGATCGCTCCCAGATTATGAGACGAGCCCTACATTTTGATCGCTCTTATCCGGAGCCGTTTATAATCCACAGCCCAATTTCCGTTATCATAAAGGTCAGGTCTTGTTATTTGTTCAATCCTATCATAAGCAGCCTCTTTGAATTCGGGTGAGACATCCCTGAAAAATGGCCCTGCAAATCCATTTAGCCAGTGGCGCAGCCCAATCTCTCCATCTTGCATCGGTGTAGGTCTATCGAAATGCAGTGCATAAGTAACCCGAAAACCTTGTTTTTCAAGAAGTGAACTGTACTCTCCGATACTCGGAAAATACCACGGGTTTAATGATGCTGCATCTACCCCCTGTTCCTTCAACACTTGGGTAATGGCCTGAACCGCAATTTCCACATTATGCTGTCCACCAAATTCTGCAACAAACCTGCCTCCAGAAATCAGTGCAGCATGAACGCATTTCACCACTTCTTCCGCATTTTTCATCCAGTGTAGTGCAGCGTTAGAGAACACTGCATCGTAAGGCTCTTCTGTTGTAAACCGCTCGGCGTTCCCCTCTACAAAAGTTAGCTGTGGATATTTCGTTCGGGCTTTTTCAAGCATTGAATAGGATAGATCCATCCCTGTGACATGAGCACCCGAAGCAGCAATCTCTTGTGTAAGGTCACCTGTCCCGCAGCCAAGATCAAGAATGCGCTCTCCCTCCACTGGCTGGAGTAAATCGACAACCCCTCTGCCCAGTTCCGAAACAAACGAAAGTTTACCATCATAATGTCCTGATGCCCATGACTGACCGTTCCCTTTATGTTGCACCATCCTGACCTCATCTCCTTCATATGGAAGAACCTAAGGCCATTATGGCATAACATTCGAGCGCTATATAAATACCTGTTTCCTATGAATTTATAGTTAATGACTATATCCCTCTAATCGACTTACATTCCGTTTGGATAGACAACTACTTTCAAGCTGCCGCTTTTATTATGAATTGCCCGTTCCATGGCTTCCTGTGTCTGTTCAAGAGGATAACGATCCGTTATAAGCGTTCTTGCTGGAATATTTCCTTTAGCTAGAAAACGGATTCCGTCCGGATACGTATTGGCGTAGCGGAATACTCCATAAATATCGATTTCGTTATCCGCAATGAGCGGTACATTAATAGCAATCTCGTCTTGAGCAGGTAATCCAACAATAACCAGCTTCCCACCACGACGAAGGGAACCAAGTGCAGACTGTAATGCCCGAGGACTACCCGCCGTTTCCCATGCTGCATCCACACCTAGACCGTCTGTAAGTTCCCGGATTTTAACGTTTGCATCTTCTTTCGCAACGTTAATCGCATCTGTTGCACCCAGCCTCAGCGCAGCATCCAGGCGGATATCTTCCAGATCTGTGACAATAATTCGAGTAGCTCCAAAAGATTTGGCAGCAGCTACCGCCATTAATCCCACAGGTCCCATTCCCATAATAGCGACCGTAGAACCTGGGGTAAGTTTGCAGCGATAAGCGGCGTGAATGCCTACAGAAAAAGGTTCTACAAGTGCAGCTTCTTCGAAAGATAGTTCATCTGGAATCGGGAATACAAAGTCTTCACGAATAGCAAGATACTGTACAAAAGCTCCATCCACAGGTGGAGTGGCAAGAAACTGAACATCCGGACACAAATTGTATCTGCCCTCCTTACAGTAACGACAGCGTCCGCAAGTTACACCAGGTTCAATTGCCACACGGTCTCCAGGCTGTACACGACTTACATTCTCACCTGTTTTCGCAATGATTCCAGCACACTCATGACCAAGAATAATAGGATTCTTAACAACATAACGACCAATTCTACCATGTTCATAATAGTGAACATCTGAACCGCACACGCCAACTGCCATAATCTTGACCAGAACTTCATCCGAGCCGATCTCAGGCACTGGCAGTTCTCTAATCTCGATGTTCCCAGGCGTATCCATTACAGCAGCCTTCATCGTCGTCCCTGTTTCAAGTTCTACTCTACGATTCGTTTCCATTCCGATACCTGATGATGCTTTTTGCATTCAAAATCTCTCCCTTGTCCGTTTTTAGATCAATGAAATCTGGAAGTTACAAAATACACTTTCATCCTAGAAATAGATAAAAAATGGAAATTACTCCTTCCATACTACCATACTTGTATGGTAGTATGGTGAAGAAATGAGGTGTTTTTTATGGATATACATATTCGCCCTACCCCCACATCAACACGTGAAGCCGTTTACGAATCACTTAAAGAGCAAATTTTGCAGTTTGACCTCATTCCTGGAACTACTATTTCAGAGAAAGAAATTGCACTATCCTTCCATGTAAGCCGTACTCCTGTGCGCGAGAGTTTCTTAAGACTTGCTGCGGAAGGCCTTCTAGATGTGTATCCGCAGCGCGGCACCGTTGTTTCCCTGATTGATCTTGAGCTTGTGGAAGAAGCTAGGTTCCTGCGCGAACAACTGGAGTGTGCTGTGATCCGACTTGCTTGTGAACATATATCTAATGAAGCTCTAGCTGAATTAGAACTCCTGCTAGTCAGACAGAAAGCCACTATGAATGCACAGGATGACAAAGCTATGTTCGATCTAGACGAAGCATTTCACAAATTATTGTTCGACAGCTGTAACAAAAGAAATACCTGGAACGCTATTCAGCAAATGAATGTCCATTTAAATCGAAGCCGTAAATTAAGGCTCGCTGCAGATCATAATTGGCAACATCTCTATGATCAGCATCAACAGATGGTGCAGGCTATACGTGAACATGACACAGAAACGGCAGTCTCTCTAATGAAAGATCATCTACATCTGACCGTTCAAGATCAAAGCTTTCTTAAGGAGAAGTTCCCAAATTACTTTAAACCTTAACTTGATGAAAGGTGGCTGCTTCGAATGAAAATGGTATTCCGCTATTTTGGCCTCGGCAATGACACCGTATCGCTTGAACAGATCAGACAAATTCCCGGGGTAGAAGGTATTGTATGGGCGCTACATGATATTCCGGCTGGCGAGGAATGGCCCATGGATAAAATCGAAGAAATCAAGTCCCAGGCTGATCAAGCTGGGCTTCATCTCGATGTTGTTGAAAGCGTCAACATCCATGACGATATCAAGCTTGGACTTCCTTCACGAGACTTTTATATTGAGAATTATAAAAAAACGATAGCAAAGCTAGCTGAGGTTGGCGTAAAAGTCATATGTTATAACTTCATGCCCATTTTTGACTGGTTGCGAACCGACTTGTTCAAACAAAATCCAGACGGTTCCACCTCCCTTTTTTATGAGAAAGCTAGAATCGAAGGAATGGATCCCTTTGATCTCGTAGATCAGATTAATCAGGATGCGACCCTCACGATGCCCGGCTGGGAACCGGAACGACTTGCGCATTTAACCGAGCTGTTCGAAGCTTACCGAAACACGACAGAAGAAGACTTGTGGGATCACCTCTCCTATTTTCTTCAAGAAATCATACCGGTTGCGGAGGCTTATGATATCCAAATGGCGATTCACCCGGATGACCCACCTTGGTCTGTCTTCGGCTTGCCGCGCATTATTACGAGTCAGTCCAATATTAGACGTCTTCTGTCCTTATATGACAGTCCTGCCAACAGTATTACACTGTGCAGCGGTTCTTTGGGGGCGAACCCCGCGAATGACATTGTGTCCATAATTCATGAGTTTAAAGGCCGCATCCCTTTCGCTCATATTCGAAATGTCAAAGTTTATGACAACGGGGATTTTATAGAAACCTCTCATCGTACCATTGACGGTACCGTAGATATTACAGGTATTGTGCAAGCGTATCACGAGACAGGTTTTACCGGATACGCTCGCCCAGACCATGGAAGACAAATATGGAATGAGCAGTGCAGACCTGGATATGGACTCTACGATCGTGCGCTCGGTATTATGTATTTATGGGGTCTATGGGACGCCTATGCCAGAGTGCAAGAAACCCATTCTTCTAAAAAAGAGGTGAGCAAGGTATGAGTACACTACATCCGCAGCCCCATCACACAGTGCTCAAAGATAAAGTCGTTGTTATTACCGGAGGCTCTGGAGTGTTGTGCCGCGTCATGGCTGAAGAATTAGCTAGACAAGGAGCAAAAATAGCGATTCTGAACCGGACCGCAGAAAAAGGAGCAGAAGTCGCCAAGTCTATTACAGATGCAAATGGAACGGCGCTCTCCATCGCTTGTGATGTAACGGACGAAACCAGCGTGCAAGAAGCAGCGGATCAGGTTGCTGCAAAGCTCGGACTCTGTGATATTCTCATCAATGGTGCCGGCGGAAATCGCCCGACAGCCATTACAACGAATGAGACTTTTCAACAAGAGGATATAAGCCGGCAGGATACGGTTTCCTTCTTTGATATGAAAGTAGATGGATTTCGAGGCGTCTTCGACCTCAATATCGTCGGTACCCTCATTCCAACTCAAATCTTCACCAAACAGATGCTGGGGAAGGAAGGCACAAGCATCATTAACATCTCCTCTATGAGTGCCTATTCACCAATGACCAAAGTTCCAGCCTACAGTGCTGCCAAAGCTGCAATTAGCAACTTCACAGAATGGCTTGCCGTTCATCTGGCAGAAGCCGGAATTCGTGTAAACGCTATTGCACCAGGATTTTATCTCACCGAACAAAATGAGAAGTTACTCCTTAATGAAGACGGAAGCCTAACCGAACGATCTCATAAAATCATCACCCACACACCAATGCGGAGATTTGGCAAACCAGAAGATTTGCTTGGTACTCTGTTATGGCTGGCCGATCCGAATGCAGCCGGCTTTGTAACCGGAACAGTCATCCCCGTAGATGGCGGTTTCAATGCTTATTCAGGAGTCTAAATAAATATTTTACACTGATATAAAATAAAAAGAGAGTTCCGAGTTTCTTTTTTCAACTTTGGAATCTCTCTTTTTTTATTTTATGTTTATTTAAATCTTACCTTCTTAGATGGCTATTAGGACATTCACCCAATCCTGACTCCGTACATAGGTTATAAAAAAAGACGGAGGATAATTGTTATGAAAATTGATCCTGAACAACATATAGTACCATCCATTTGCTACCGCCAAGTATTTCAACCCTACGGACAGACGATATTTTCGCCTTATGCCACCTATACTTATGTTCTTCAAAACTTCCGTATGGAACGGGCTCCATTTGAGCATGAATCCCCTTTGATCACCGGTGATTTTACCGGCGATGGCACGCTTGATACAGCCAAACTCGCCTGGAATAAAAACGCGCCTGACAGTGAATACGTAACTGATATTACCCTTATCATTCGAAATGGCAGTACAGGAGCAGAACTTACCTTTCCTCTCCCAGAAAATTCTGGATATAGCCCTACCCTTTTTGCAGGAGATTTCACAGGGGATCATATACCCGACCTCTTTATCTCCATTCAATCGGGAGGTTCTGGTGCAATGACGTATAATTTTCTGTACACATATAAGGATGCGGTACTGCACACTCTTTTCGATTCAGATCATTATAACGAAGAGCAGAAGTATACTGTGGAATACTTGGATTATTACCGAATTCGCGTAACGAGCTTGAACCATCGGCAATCCTATCTCATCGACATTACGGCCCGCGGAAGCGACTACTTGTCAGCAATATATAACGAAAATGGCAAGTTGAAACACCCTCTTAAAGGGGAGGTTTTACCTGTAAGCGGAGTATTCCCTGTAGATTTTGACCAAAACGGAGTCTACGAACTCCTCACTTTTCAAGGAATTATGGGACAGTATGATGCAGATCGATTTGGATATGTACAGAATGCTCTTACCTATAAAGAGGGCGCTTGGAATTTTATGAATCAGTGGGTTGCCATTTATGGAACAGATCTGGTGGTCCCCCGAATGTAGTTATTTCTTCTAAAAAACAAAAGGGGACACAATCCGAAAGATCGGAATGTGCCTCCTTTACTTATTTAACCTTTAACAGGCTCTTTCTGCTGAACGGAAATCGGGCCATCGGCAACCGGAGAACCAAAGTCCGGAGAACCATCCTCATTCCACCGAAGAATTTGAGCTCTTGCATGACGGTTTCCATCATATAACGGATCCCCAACGGTCTCTTTGTAGGTTCTTGCATGATATACAATAATGTCTACTTCCCCATCTGGAGAGGTGGTAAAACTATTATGGCCCGGACCATACTGACTGCTTGCCTCATTTGTCTTGAACACAGGTTCCTTGCCCTTAACCCAGGAAGCAGGATCGAGCAAATCTGCATCTTCAGAAGCAGTTAGAAGTCCCATATTGTAGTTATAATCTGTTGCACTTGCAGAATAACTGATGAATATTTTCCCATTCTTCTTCAGCACTGCTGCTCCTTCATTCACCAGGAAGCCGATAACCTCCCAGTCATACTCTGGTGTGGTAATCATGACCTGTTCGCCTGTAAGCGTCCACGGATTCTCCATTTCAGATATGTACAAGTTAGAATTCCCAGTAATCTCAGGGTCCTGCTGTGCCCATACATAATATCTTTTCCCGCGATGTTCAAAGGTAGTTGCATCCAGTGCGAAACTGTCCCATTTAGTGACAACTTGCCCTTTCTCAGTCCAAGTACCCTCTAGTGGATTCGGAGATTCATTCTCAAGAACATACATACGGTGCCGGAAGGAATGATCTACTTCTCCCTCTCTTGCCTGACCCGCTGCAAAATAGATGTACCATTTTCCATCAATAAAATGGATTTCTGGTGCCCATATATTTTTACTCATCGGTCCTGCTTCATATTTTCTCCATACAACAATCGGTTCTGCTCCTGATAATTCAGCTAGTGTTCTAGCACGCCGCACTTCGATGCGATCATAAGAAGGAACCGATCCTGTAAAATAGTAATAACCGTCTTCGTGAAGGTATACCCATGGATCAGCACGCTGGGCCACAATAGGATTGTTCCACTGCAAAGGGATGGGTTCACTCATAGTTTATATCTCTCCTTCTATCTTCTCTATATTTTTATCCTTTAACGCCCGAGATGGCTACCGATTCTATGATCTGTTTCTGGAAGATCAAGAACACGATCAGCACGGGCAGTAAAGCAACAACTGACGCCGCCATAATTAGCGGATAATCCGTTTGAATCGCATAGTTCGCATTAAAGTTAGCAATGACAAGCTGAAGTGTTTGCACATTCGGCGAATTCAGGTACAGAATCGGTGCAAGGTAGTCATTCCATACCCCCATGAACCAAAGAATGACCTGTGCTGCAACTGCTGGTTTAATTAGCGGCATAACGATACGTGTATAAAGGCCAAAGTAAGATGATCCATCAATTTTGGCTGCTTCGATAATCGCATTAGGAACACTGATTAGATATTGCCTTAAGAAGAAGATCATGAGCACGTTACCGAATAAACCTGGCACAATCAGTGGAAGCAGTGTATCAACCCAGCCAATCTCAGCAAACATTTTGAACTGAGGAATCATAACGACTGGATACGGAATCATGATGGAAGTTAAGAGCAGCATGAAAATTTTGTTCTTGTGCGGAAATCTAAGCTTTGCAAAAGAGTAGGCAGCAAGACTTGATGTAAATGCACCGATTAAGGTAACACTGACCGCTACAATAACAGAGTTCTTAATACCGGTAAGCAGCGGTCCTTTCTCCCAAATTTCCTTGTACTTAATCGGATTCCAAGTTTCTGGAATCCACTGCGGCGGGAGAGCAAAAACTTCCTGGCGCTCCTTAAAAGAGGTAGACACCATCCAGATAAGCGGAGCAATCATTAAGACGGCTCCAATACATAGCAAGATGAAAATAATCGTATTGCTTAGCTTTCTTTTACGGGTAGCAGACATCTGACACATACTCCTTCCTGTAGGAACACACGCGAATTAGTCCAGATCATGGGACGTTCTCTCATTCCACTTAAATTGAATCAACGTCACGATGAAGATAAAGATTCCAAGAATGATCGACATGGCAGATGCATAACCCAGCTGCAGATCACCGAAAGCTTTTTGCCAAATATAGAACACCACAGATGCGGATGCATATTCCGGTCCACCGGTAGGCGTCATAATGTTCATTTCCGTAAAGATCTGGAATCCGCCAATCACCCCTGTTACCACCATGAAGAAAGTTACAGGTTGAACCATCGGCCAAGTAATGTGCCAGAATTTCTGAATCCCATTCGCACCGTCCAATTCTGCTGCTTCATAATAAGTTCGAGATACCGACTGGAGCGCAGCGAGATACAGAAGCATGGAATAGCCAAGCCCCTTCCATACCGCCATAATGATAAGAGCAGGTTTTACGGTACCTTTGTTTGCGAGCCAGTTCGGACCATCGATGCCAAACAGACCGAGAAACTGATTAACTAATCCGTAATCCCCGTTATAAGCCCACTGCCACAGGATAGAAATTGCAGCGAGTGAAGAGATTACCGGGATATAATAGATAACCCGAAAGGTCGTCGTCCCTTTGATCCCCCGGTTCAGCGCCATTGCAATCAGCAGCGCAAGAACCAGCCCGATCGGAATCCCGATCATCATAAAGACGGTATTGAACATCGCTTTATAAAACAATTCGTCAGAAAGAATGTCCCGGTAATTTTCCGTACCGATAAACACCATCCCGCCGAGTCCGTCCCATGTCGTAAATGAACCATAAATGGCATACAGGACAGGAAACAATGTGAAAAGGAGCAGTCCCAGGACTGGGGGAAGTACGTATAGAAGACCATGAATATGTTCCCCACGATAGAGATGCGATTTGGTTTTCATGTTTCACCCCGTAATTATTTTTTATTGTTTTCTTTGGCACTTTTCTCTTGCAATAGTGCACGATCTAGCAGTTTTTGCATTTTAGGTTGCTGTTCCTTAACCCATTTTTCCGCTGTAATTTTGCCATCTAGTACAGGTTGTATATTCGTAAAGAACAGGTCATACCATTCCGAAGTATACGTAAAGTTAGCTGGCAAAGGACCGCCGTAATCATTCACGATATCAAGGAACTCTTTTTTGTTCGGTGGTTTGAGTGAATCATCAGCTGCCCAATCTTGTGCCATATCGAGCAAGTTCGGGATTTGGATTTTGGCATCCACTAGTGCTTGCTGTCCTTCACGACTTGCCGTTAAATATGTAACCAGGGCTGCTGCTTCCTCCGGATAGTCCGTTCGACTGGAAACCCCAATCCCCAGTGTTCCGACGAAAGTAGCAGATTTACCTGTTGAGCCTGCAGGATATGGAATGAGATCATAGTCAAAAGGAAGGCTCTCAAATGTGCTTAAATCCCAAGGTCCGACTGGGAAGAAAGCAAGTTCTCCTTTTAACCAGCGCTGATACGTATCCAAAGTCTGTGCCTCTTCAATAGAAGGAGTGATGTGATATTTATTTTGCATATCTGCAAAGAACTGCAAGGCTTCTATAAACTTTGGATCGTCAATGGTCACTTTGGTTTGGGTCTCATCGATCCAGTTCGCTCCGTTGCTCCATACAAACGCTTGCAAAGTCCAGTTTGCGTTCAGTCCAGTACCAAACTGGTCTGGTTCTCCGTCACCATTCTTATCGATCGTCAGTTGCTGATTCACCTTAACAAATTCATCCCAAGTGTAGGGCTTATCTTTATCCGGCAGAGGTACACCAGCTTCCTCAAACATCGTTTTGTTATAACCAAGTGAGAATGGTCCAACATCTTTTGGCAGTCCATAAATCGCACCTTTACCGATGGTCTCGCCATCAAAACGGTAAGTATCTACTCCAAATTTCCAGATGTTATTCAGATCGACGTCATCAGGAATGTAATCCGTTAGATCAAGGAGCACATTTCCAATGGCGAAGGCCCGTACATCACCCGGCTCAATATAAAACACGTCTGGTTGGCTGTTACCTGCAATTGCTGCTTTCAACTTTGTAGCATACTGGTCACCCGTAGTAACGATAATGTTAACCTTCACATCTGGATAATCTTCTTCAAATTTGCTGACGACTTCACGGTAAGCTGCCTGTTCATCTACGCCACCGCGAAACATAAAGGTAAGCTCTTTCTTTCCATCGTTAGCACTATTGCCGATCCCGCATCCCGCGAGAATAGTCGTGCATAACAGGATAAGAACGATTGTCTTCAGCAGTGCTCTACTCTTATACATCTCTCCAAATCCCCCTTGTGTGAATTCAAAAATCGCTTTATTGCAAACTTCTCTAAAACGAATGTTGCAGAGGTCATTTCTTGAGATATAAGGAAGCCGATTCGATTCATGAATTCTTCTTCCCTATATCTTAAAAAAGCCTTCTCCCTAAACTTTCTGTAAACGCATACATGTTCTAGTGAAGAAGGCATCCCTCAGCTGACAAATGAAACGGGAAAGCTTGTAACCGGATTCAACATTGAATTTCGCATTGCACTTGGGTTGTTTTTTCTAATGTAACAAAAAATGGATGACTGTTCAATACTTTTTTAAATCATTTTACATAAACATAAACATTAGACACAAAAAATCCACTCAACCTTAGTAAGTCGGCCATCCGCTAGAATCCCAGTTCAGATCATTAATGAGTAGTTTCGGATTTCCATTGTCATCTGCATCATAAGCATGTCTTGCAATTAAGTTAGTCCCATAGATGTCCTGTCCTCCGGGTCCTTTCCATTTTGCATTTCCAGAATCGAGCAAGGTTCCCCCGCCGTTCAGCATATCTACACCGTTCTTATCTACAAAAGGCCCGGTAATATTTTGGGAACGTCCATATACGATTTTGTAGGTACTGTTTACTCCCTGACAGCAGTTATCAACGGAGGCAAAAAGATAATAATATCCGTTTCGATACACCATGCTCGGACCTTCAATAGCCCCTGAATTCGATGGTCTTGCTGCGATAGAAGTAATACTTCCCGTCGGTTTCATCGTGTTCTTATCAATTTTCGTCAGCTTAATTCCACTCCAGAAGGAGCCAAACACCAACCAAGGATCACCTGATGCATCAATAACAAGACTCGGATCAATGGCATTATAGTTGTTTGATGCAGTGGTTCTCAGGACAAGCCCATCATCTCTCCACTGTCCCGCACCAACACTAGAAGCAGAAGCAAGGCCGATGGCTGACTGGTTGGAACCAAATGAAGAGATGGAGTAATAAAGCCATACCCTGCCATTATAGAGCTGGATATCCGGTGCCCATACGTCATTCGTGGTCTGATTCGGGACGTACGTCTTCCACCACGAAGGTGGACTCAGAAAAATCTGCGGCACACGGTACCACTGCGTTCCATTGTCAGACTTTAACACCTGAATTCCCTGTCCAGTAGAGAAGGTATACCAGCTGTTTCCTTCTTTGATGATACTCGGGTCATGAACGGAGATGTCACCCGTCAAATTCCAGAATGCAGCAAAACTTGGAGCACTCACGGCAAGCATTGACCCTGCTAATGTACCTGCAATTAACCATTTCTTCCCTTTCTTCACGATACACACCACCTTCATATTGGTTGGTCCAACCTGTTTGTTTCTTATTAATATAAAACAGTTTAGACTTACGCAGATTATAAAAGCGTTTTCATTGTTTGACAAGGATAATATTTACATTCATTTTTTTATCAAATAAATATTGTTACATCCCTACTCATCTATTAAAATATGATAGGGAGTAAAGCATTGTAACGTTAATCAGCTTCTTGTTGAATAAACCTGTTCCTTTACTTCTTTTCTATCCTAATCTGTTGTATGATTCTAATATATTACATTCCAATATCTTTATAGTTATTTCAACTAAACTTCTACACGTAATGAAAACGAATCTTCGTTCTTCTACTTTTTCATTGCCGGGAAAGGATTTTATTATGATCTACATAAAAGATTTAATGTCAGGAGTGCCCATCTTCAAAGCTCTAAGTTCGGAAGTCCGAATTCAAATTATAGAAATGCTGTCCAAACATCAAAGTCTCAATCTTAACGATATTGCGACTCGGCTCCAGCTAACGAATGGTGCAGTTACGATGCATATCAAGAAGCTGGAGGAAAGCGGGCTAATCAATATCAACACTGCTGTAGGTAAACATGGCATCCAGAAGATTTGTTATTTGAATGAAGACAAGCTTATGGTTGATCTTCGAAGTCAGGAAATACATAACCGCTATGAGGTCGAAATTAAAGTTGGTCATTTCAGCAATTACCATGCCGTGCCTACATGTGGTCTCGCTACCAAAGACAGCATAGTTGGTGATTTTGATGAGCCGCGTTACTTCGCTGACCCTATGCGTATTGACTCAGAGCTCATCTGGTTGTCCGAAGGATTTCTAGAATACCGGATTCCAAACTATCTGAAATCAAATGAAACTTTTAGTGAGATTCAATTCTCCATGGAGCTTAGTTCTGAGGCACCTGGTTTTAATAACAACTATCCTTCTGATATTTATTTTTCTGTAAATGGAATCGAAATCGGCTGCTGGACAAGTCCTGGTGATTTCGGAGATACAAGAGGAACCTTTAACCCGGATTGGTGGCCACCACATCTGAATCAATACGGTATGCTCAAGCTGATCCGTATTAATGACGAGGGAAGTTATGTAGATGGATGCCGCATTTCGGATGTTACGCTAAATGATATTGGTCTAGATTACAAGAGTGACATCCTCCTTCGGATTGCTGTAACGGAAGGGCCAACGAACAAACGGGGACTAACTATCTATGGCCGGAATTTTGGTAATTACAGTCAGGATATTCTCGCCCGGGTCCTGTATAATGTAAATGAATCATAAGCACTGACCCATTGCTAACAAATAACGCCTGCTATCTTGTGATGTCTCTTTTGAGAACCGCATGAAAGCAGGCGTTTTAGGCTGTGTTCCTCTTCTTATGGAAATACTGGAAATATGTGATACAATGTGTAATCAAAACCTACCTAAAGAAAGCGAGCGAACGATTTTGGTCAAAGTGGAACCATCGATAGCGACAGAAATCAACAGCATAACGATTGAAATTATCGAGGTGTGTTTACTTGCCGGAAAAATCATGCTCCAGAGCGGCGCTGAAACCTATCGGGTAGAAGATACCATGATGCGGATTGCGTCCGCGTTCGGGATGCCGAATTCCCATAGCTATGTAACTCCTACAGGAATTATTTTCTCCTCAGACGGACTAAGTCCAGCCAAGTTAATTCGAATCTCGGAGCGCACAACGGACCTTCATAAAGTGTCTGCTGTAAATAGTGTGTCAAGACAGATTGGAAATCAGGAGCTGACTCCTTCCGAGGCGCATATTCTCCTGAAAAATATCGAAAGTGAATCTGTTCTATATAATGTTCGAATGCGAATCGCGGCTGCTGCTCTTGCCAGCGGCTGCTTTACGATTATGTTTCAAGGTGGATGGCATGATTTTTTACCCGCCATTCTTTGCGGAGGAGCAGGGTTTGCAGCGGTGAGCCTATTTCAGCGGCTCGTACAAGTTCGTTTCTTTTCAGAGTTCATTGCCTCTTTTATTATTGGATTGTTATCGCTATTCCTCGTCTATGTCGGTGCCGGTAAAGAACTGGATAAAATTATTATAGGATCTGTGATGCCTCTTGTTCCAGGTCTCGCCATTACGAATGCAATACGTGATCTGATGGCCGGGCATCTCGTTTCGGGCTTATCCAAAGGTGCAGATGCTTTCTTAACGGCGTTTGCCATTGGTGCTGGAATTGCAGTTGTGTTTACTCTAATTTAGTCCGCTATATTGATCATTTGCAAGTAAGTGATGACAAAGGAAAGATGAGGTTCTAAGAAGTATGCTTATTCCTATCATTGAACAGGCGATTACGAGCTTTATTGCCTCTCTCTTGTTCGGCCTTATATTTAACGCGCCGAAGAATATGTTAATCCCATGTGGCACAGTAGGCATGCTCAGTTGGATTATTTATTTCGTCATGGAGCCCGGATATGAAGCGGTTTCCGCCACACTTGCAGCGACCGTATTTATTGGGGTTATGAGTCAGTTCTTTGCTAGAAAATACAAGCAACCTGTTATTATTTTCAGTGTGGCAGGCGTTATTCCCCTTGTTCCCGGTGGCCTGGCTTACAATGCCATGCGGCATTTTGTACAGAACGATTATACGACTGCCGTAGAACTCGCAGCCAAAGCCCTTATACTCGCAGGTACGATTGCCGTGGGACTTGTTCTGTCAGAAGTTCTTAATCAGGCATTTCGTAGAAAAGCAAAATAAAAAAACTCGTCTATTCTTACAAAGAAAGGACGAGTTTTTTTGTTTAGGAACTAAGCTTCTTGCCAAGAACGGCAAGGTCACGCTTCACACCATCGAGCAAGGCAACTTCAGGATAATAACCCCACTGTTCAAAACCAAACTTTCGCAACAAACGCAAGCTTGGCTCATTATGTCCAAACACAAATCCAAGTACGGTCGTGATCTGAAGACGAGCGCAGTCTTGAATGATCTTTTCCATCAATCGGCTCCCTGCTCCAGTACCTCGAAACGCTTCATCCACATAAACACTGACTTCCGCAGTACCGTCATATGCAGGTCTCCCGTAAAAGGAACTGAGGCTGACCCACCCTGCAATCCGATCATCAATTCTCATTACCCATAATGGACGCTTGTCCGGTGTGTGTTCTTCAAACCACGAGACTCGGCTCTCTACCGTAACAGGTTCCAAATCAGCCGTAACCATCCGTCCAGCAACCGTAGAGTTGTAAATAGACACAATAGAAGGTAAATCATCAAGCGTAGCATAACTAAAAGTTATATTCGGTTCCATCAAAGCAGCCCCCAAGTCCTCATTCTAATTCGGCCAATCTAAATATAATCACTAGATTATCAGAACAACCTGTGAGCGATCAATACTAAATTGATTGAGGTTCTTAGACCGAATACCTACTTCACCAATTCTTCAGGAAGACCTGTTTGTTCTGCACTCCAGCTCCATAAGAAATTCGATACACTTTTATCCATAGCATGGGGCTTCAGCTCCTGAATTTCCTGTTGATAAAAGTACTCTCCGGTAATACCGTTTACCTCTGGATGGATTGCCAGATAAATCGCAGTTCTTGCTCCTTCCTCCGGCGTTAGGAATGAAGGGATTTTCCGTACTACTGCCATAATAGCCGTACCGAAACCGGTTGTACGATTAATTCCGATATTCGTACCCACAGCTCCCGGATGCAGCGCATTTACCGTTATATTCGTCCCATCCAGCCGTTCAGCAAGCTCTCTTGTAAACATGATATTCGCCAGTTTAGATTGGGAATAACTCTTAATAACGTTATACCGCTTCGTTAAATTCGGATCTTCCAGATGGATCTTCCCTGCCTTATAGGCACCCGAAGAAACGTTGATCACTCTAGCTTGTGTCGCTGCCTTTAAAGCAGGAATAAGCAATCTAGTAAGTAAATAATGTCCGAGATGATTTACTCCAAGCGTCATTTCAAAACCATCCGACGTTTCTTCTCTCTTTAAACAAACTACACCCGCATTATTAATAAGAACATCCAGTTTGGAGTGGGTGTCCATAAATTGTGCGGCAAAATTACGTATACTATGTAAAGAACCAAGATCTAACTTCATTAATTCTATTTGTTTTGATCCAGTAGCAGTGATTGCTTCATCAAGAGCGATACGGCCCCTCTCTTCATTTCTGCAAGCCATTACAACATGATATCCCTGTAAAGCCAGTTCAATGGAGGTTGCTAGTCCCATTCCAGAATTAGCACCCGTAACAATCGCTATTTTTGTATTCATTCCATTCATCCTTTCGGGTGGAAACAGACATGCCTTCCTTTCATCATACAAGAAATGTACCCCAAAAGAAAATGTTCCCTAAATGAACCCTGCCGGGTCTACTCCCCTGACAGGGTTCATCCATCTCTCGACTGTTCCCACTTAGCCCATTTTGTTATGTTGGTTCTAGTAAAGGGGTTTTAGTGCAATGATTTGATCATCATCTGCGGATGGGATTCCTCTGCCATCCCGATTGTTAGTAAGTATATAAAGCGTACCATCTGGACCTTCATTAATACTTCGAATCCGGCCCCACTCCCCCTCATACAAAACTTCGGGTATAAGACCTACGGACTGTTCTACTCTGTTATTTGAGAGATCAAACCTCAGTACCTGTTCGCCGCGGAGTCCACCGACAAGGAGCGAGTTCTTCCAAGGTCCTTCTGATACGAAGGTCATTCCCGAGGGTGCCCACGTCTCTGAACCACTATGAGCAACAGAACGGATCAGTCCATCTGCGGCCTCGTCGCCTTCAATGAGCGGCCAGCCATAATTCCCCCCTTTTTCAATGATATTCAGTTCGTCCAAGTTTGATTGACCGTGTTCCGAGCTATACATTACTCCAGTTTCCGGATGCCAGGCGAGTCCCTGAGCATTGCGGTGTCCTAGAGAGTAAACAGGTGATCCTGAGATTGGGTTATCACTCGGAATGGAACCGTCCAGTCCGATGCGAAGGATTTTTCCACCCCATTCGCCACTATTCTGTGCCATATCGGGCTCATAACGTTCCCCGGTTGTTACATACAGAAGACGGTCAGGACCGATCTTAATTCGTCCCCCATTATGATTTACACCACCTGGTATGTCATCAATCAGCACCTTATCGATCGAAGCTTCTTGCCCATCTATGATCAGCCGAAGTACACGATTTGCGATGTCTTCTTCTTTCTTATATGAATGATAAACATATACGTAGGAGTTGTTCTCAAAATCAGGATCTATTGCAAGCCCGAGTAACCCCCCTTCCCCTTCGTCCGAAAAAGGAGCTGAAAAGGAAATTAGCGGTTCTTCCATTATTGTTCCATCTGTAATCATTCGGAGCTGCCCTGGTCTTTCAGTAAATAGCATTCGTCCATCCGGTAAAAAGTCAACCTCCCAGGGTACATTAACCCCTGTTGCTATCACTTCCGTCTCATATGGAAAAGAGTTCTCTTCTTCCTCTGGAGTAGACTGTGCAGCCTCTTCCTCTCCGTTTGATGACGGAGCAGGCCCATGCGGTCCCACAGGAGTGCATGCGGATAGCATTAGAGCAAGGGTGATGCCAACCAGCATAGGAATTTTCTTATCCATATCACAGCCACCTCTTTTGCTATATTATTGTCAAATATTACCCCTGATTTTTTTGTCCTAAACCTCTGGTGTAGGCCTTTACTATCAATAAACAAATTCATCAGATCCATAGGAATGGATCAATATGTAGGGGAATTATTCAATGCTTCCATGTAGATCTGGTAGATGTTTGATCTGTTTTGGGATTTTGGACGATAAGCTTTATAATAGATATAGAAATTGAAAGAAAAAGGCGGTTATTAATGATGACAAAACAACCTATTATCTTATTGAATCAAGCAATAACAGAACATGCATTAGACGCAGTTCTCATTACTGATCCGAAACACGTATATTATTTAACTGGATTTGCAAGCAACCCGCATGAACGTTTCCTTGGGCTTGTTATGGTACAAGGTGAGGAACCGACACTAATTGTGCCAAGCCTAGACGAAGAAGCCGCTTCTGCTGCCTCCTCCGTTAAAAAAATCGCAACTCATCAAGATACAGATAATCCTTATGACATCTTAAAAAAATATCTACCTCGTACGATGAACAATTTCGGGATTGAAAAAGATCATATGTCCTTGTCTAGATATGAGGAGCTTGTTCGTTACACCGAAGCCCAAAATTATATGGATATTGGTTCCCTTCTTCGTGAACTACGGGTTCGTAAAGCTCCTCACGAGGTTGAACGCATGAAAGTTGCAGCTGACATGATTGAAGAAGTACTCCGCAGAGGACTAACACATGTAAAAGAAGGCGTAACAGAGATCGAACTCGTTGCTGAGATGGAATATCAAATGAAGAAGCTGGGTGCTTCTGCTCCTTCTTTTGACACGATGGTTCTTACAGGACCAAATACCGCACTTCCACACGGTGTTCCTGGTACACGTAAGCTTGCTTACGGTGATCTGCTCATGTTTGATATGGGTGTATATGCAAATGGTTATGCATCTGACATTACCCGTACCTTTGCTTTTGGAGAACTGTCTCCAGAACTGACTAAGGTGTACAACACAGTGCTTCAAGCCAATCTGAAAGGGATTGAAAGTGTAAAACCGGGGGCAACCCTGGCATCTGTTGACCTCGCCGCTAGACAAGTAACGATTGATGCAGGATATGGCGAACGCTTCCTCCACCGTCTTGGACATGGGCTTGGTATTGATGTGCACGAATATCCTTCTGTTCATGGTGCTAATCAGGAACTATTGACCGAAGGAATGGCCTTTACAATTGAACCAGGAATTTATGTTCCGGGTCTTGGCGGCGTCCGCATAGAAGACGAGGTTATCGTGACTGCTGATGGCGTGGAATTGTTAACAAGCTTCCCGAAAGAATTGCAAATTCTCGGCTAATCCGCTGGATCGAGCTTTCTTTATGTAGATTAATAAAAAAGGTGTTCCACCCTGTAGAGCTTCTAGTTCTACAGGAGGAACACCTTTTTAGGTTTATTTTAGCCAAGCAGCTTATGCTTCGTTCGCAGAATCCAAATCAAAGTTAGCTTTGTTATAAATCTCTTGATCGTTCTCATTTAAAATCTTGCTGGACACAAGACCTGCGGTCATAGATCCATTAACATTCAAAGCGGTACGTCCCATATCGATCAGTGGCTCAACCGAGATCAAAAGACCGGCAAGACCGACAGGAAGGTTCATTGTGGACAGCACGATGAGAGACGCAAATGTAGCTCCGCCGCCGACACCGGCAACTCCGAATGAACTAATCATGACTACCAATACGAGGGTAACGTAGAACTGCCAATCCATAGTTACACCAACAGTAGGAGCAATCATGACCGCTAGCATAGCAGGATAGATACCAGCACAGCCGTTCTGACCAATGGTTGCGCCAAACGAAGCGGACAAGTTCGCAATCCCTTGTGAAACGCCAAGTTTCTTCGTTTGTGTTTCAATATTCAGCGGAATGGACGCTGCACTCGAACGAGAAGTAAAGGCGAAGACGAGTGTTGACAATACTTTTCTCACATACGCAATCGGATTAAATCCGAACAGCGTCACGAGAACCAAGTGAACAACAAACATCAGAAGCAGTGCTACGTAAGAAGCAATTACAAATTCACCAAGTTTTAATATTTCCTGCGCATTCGTAGTTGCTGTAACTTTGGTTATGAGAGCAAGGATACCGTAAGGAGTAAGCCTTAATACCAGTGTTACAATACGCATGACAACCGCATATAACGAATTGATCAGTTTGCGGAACGTTTCCGCCTGCTCTGGCTTTTTACGATCCAGTCCAAGTACAGCTGCACCTACAAAAGCGGAGAAAATTACGACTGCAATCGTTGAAGTACGACGTTCACCTGTCATATCAGCAAAAGGATTAGAAGGAATAAATTCAAGAACTTGCTGCGGGATCGTCATATCCTGAACATCACCCAGCTGTTGTTCGAGACGATCAGCTCTTGCTTGTTCAGCTTCGCCGCTCTCGATATTGATTGCCTGTAGACCAAAGATTTGGGTAACTCCGATACCAATTATGGCAGCAATCGCTGTCGTAATCAGCAGTGTACCAATGATGGAACCACTCATTTTCCCAATATTCTGATTACCTTTCAGGTTCATGATCGCTGAAATAATGGACACCATAATCAGCGGAATGACAATCATCTGCAAGAGCCCTACATAGCCAGAACCAATGATACTGAACCAGTCGACACTTGTTTTCACTGCACCTGAAGCAGCTCCGTATATAACTTGAAGCAGAATTCCGAACACGAGACCTAGTCCGAGACCCGCAAATACGCGCTTCGTAAAAGAAACATGTTTCTTCTGCATACGATACAGGATGCCTATAAGAACAAGCATGACTGCCACGTTAATAATAACCTGCAATGTTTCCATGATAACTATTTCCCTCCACATCATCTTATGAACTCTAACGTTCAGACCCTGCTTGTGCTTCCGTCATGATCTAACTATGTATACCCCATTATTCCAGTAGGGAATACAAATTAGGATGTATCTGCATCGTCTAGGCCTTTCCGTCTAGGTTGATTTACTAGAAGTATTTCATACTATATCATAAAACCCATTAAACAGGTAGACTTTTATTAAAATAACTTAACACACTGCGTAATAATGGCGTCAGAACGCGGTTTTTCAAACTTTTTTTCGCAAAACTACTATTCATCCGGCGGTTAATTAGTTAGAATGGAAGTTAAAATCTTCCTTACATCCAAATTTGCAGAAAAAATCCTAATCTTTTTTGTAAACCGAAATATGGGTCTTAAGGATGATTAATCATGTAACGAAAGGAGTCAATCGTATGATTCGACGAAAGCACTCTCAAACCATTGCAGCAAAAATTCGAAATACCGTACTGCTGATTCTGTTGCTAGCCGCTGTCCTCTTCAGTACAAGCCTCTATCTACTGTCCATGAATATCATCAACAGCTACGCTATGCCTCACATTGAGAAGAATTTGGGGAATACCACAATGGATATTTATCGAAATCTCGATTCAACGCAGGCTCAGCAAGTAAAGCAGAATGCTTCTTCCAGCTCAGGAGCTGCCCTGACACTTGGCTCTTATCTGGGTGAGAAACGAAAAGCTCATGAGAATGATGTAAGTGATATTTTTATCGCGGATGTAGATAACGAGAAAAAGGAAATGACCCTAATCGCAGTAAGCCCTGGGTCCGTTTATAAAACAGGAGACAAGCTCCCCCTCCAGCCAGAAATGGCAGAATCGATCCAAGGAGAAGTAAAGATCACCGAACTTTACAAAAATAGTTCTGGTACGCACAAAAGCGCATTTATCCCAATTCCGGGAAGTAGTATGCTCCTTACTGTCAATATGGATGCTTCTTTTGTCCAAAGTAAGACGAATCAAATCATTTGGATCTGCCTGGTTATTACCCTTTTAACAGTTATTATAGGATGGATAATTACGACATTTGTTATACGCAAAATCACAGCACCTATTGTAAGCTTAGTAAAACATAGTAATTCGATAGCACAAGGGAACTTAGCTACTGAAATACATATTCAAGGTAATGATGAAGTATCCCAGCTCGCTTCAAGTTTTAAGCAAATGGCAGACAATCTCAAAGTCATGATCTCTCAAGTACTTCAAACCTCCGAAGAAGTAGTGTCAGGTTCGAATCAGCTCAGCAGTGGTGTGAAACAGATGGATTATATCTTAAGCAGTGCCTCGCAACACGCTGCCGTTGCTGAGAAGGGCAGCTCAACACTTGCATCCAGCAGTGCAGAGAACGCTAGAGCCATGGAAGAAATCACATATGGAATACAACATATTGCCTCTTCTGCCTCTGATGTATCTGAACAGATGAACACTGCATCCGAAGAAGCCATTAAAGGAAATCAACTTGCACAAGGTGCTATTAATCAAATGCAGCATGTAGAAAGAACCGCTTCACATTCGCTCATGCGAATTCAGTCTCTGAATGAACGTTCCGAGATGGCAGGTAAAGTGGTTACTAGCATTTTCGATATCACAAGACAAATTCAGATGTTATCTCTGAATGCTTCGATAGAAGCTGCTCGTGCAGGAGAACACGGACGCGGATTTGCCGTCGTTGCAGGGGAAGTCCGGAAGCTAGCTGAGCAATCCAAAACGGCTACAGAGGAAATTTCTATATACTTAAAAGCAATACAAAAAGATACGAAAGAATCTGTAGAATCTATGAATCAGGTGAGTTCAGAAATCACTTCTGGTACTACACTTGTCGGACAAGCAGGAGTAGCATTTCATGAACTGATGAAACTCATTCAGAAAGTAAACTTGACTATTCAGGCAGTATCAGCCGCTACTCAGCAAGTTTCAGCAAGTGCTGAAGAAGTATCCGCCTCTGTAGAGGAAACTGCGGACATTACTTCTAAATCAAGAGAAAGCATGCTCCTCATTGTAGAGAATTCAAACGAACAGCTTGATCAGATGAAACACTATTCCAAAACCGCTATTCATCTTCAGGAACAAGCACAAGAACTGCAAACAGCGGTTCAGCGATTCAGACTACATATGGAAGATCAAAATGTGGAATTGGCGGAAGAACTCGTATTGGACGAAGTCATTGAACAAGACAAAGAAACGAATCTTACAGATTCAAGCTCAACCTAAGCTAGTACACTGCAGACTCACACAAATGAAAAGGTGTCATGTTCGCCGGATCTATGATCAGACAACCGTGACACCTTTTTTTATATTCTAAGTATTACCATCTACTCTTTTTGTAATCCTACAATTTCGTAGATCCGATCCATGTCGAGATGTGTGCGGACCTCCTTAGCTATACGATCAAACTCCTCTGTCTTGTATGCGGCAGCCTCAAATGTTTCACTAACAGGTTCAAGTCCTTTTCGGATGCGAAGTCCATCAAGCCAGGAACGTCTTAATCTATCGTTATCAAATAGACCGTGGAGATAAGTCCCCCACACTTTACCGTCTACCACGCCGCATCCCTCGAAGTGAACATTCGCTGCACCTCCTAGAGCTAGTTCTGAATCTGTATCCGCATTCAGCACAAATATAGGTTTGTAATCTACGTAGGGTTCTCCGGGAACATCCGTATTCTTAGTAACTCCCATATGGATTTCATAAGCTTCTACAGAAAGCATCGTTACATCCTTTTCACCCATCCTGAGAGGATGTCCTTGAGCAATTGTACCCTTGACCCTAACGGTTCTTTTTTCCTTGGAAAATGTAGTGACAAGTGGCAGCACACCAAGGCCTTCGGCTTGTTTCGTCTTACTCTCTACGGCATGAGGATCAAATAACGATTTCCCAAGCATCTGATAACCCCCACAAATCCCCACAAGCTGTATATCTTGTTCATTTACTTGCTCCATGATGATCTGATCAAGTCCACGTTCTCTCAGAAAAGCCAGATCGCTAATTGTATCCTTCGTTCCAGGTAATATAATGACATCAGGAGTACCTATATCTTCTACCGTATTTACGTAACGCACGACGACATCCGGTTCCCAGCGCAGTGCATCAAAATCAGTGAAATTAGAAATCCGCGGGTACCGAATGACGACTATATCAAGGTCTCTCTCTTTCTGTTTCCGATACTGTAGTTCATCCAGCACCACCGAATCTTCAGCTTCAATACGTAAGTCCTGAATATAGGGAAGCACGCCAAGTACAGGAATCCCTGTTCGCTCCGCAAGCCAATCTAGCCCAGGTCTAAGAAGCTCCAAATCCCCACGAAACTTATTAATAATAAACCCTTTCACCCTTGCCCGCTCATGAGGTTCAAGCAATTCCAGTGTACCTACAAGAGAAGCAAACACCCCACCTCGATCAATATCTGAAATAAGAATGACAGGAGCATCTGCCCAACCAGCCAAATTCATATTAACGATATCCCTGTCTTTCAGATTAATCTCAGCAGGACTTCCCGCTCCTTCCATCAGCACAATATCATAACGTTCACGCAGCCGATCCAAGGCATCAAGGACGATCGTTTTCGCTTGTGGCAAAAAGGTTGTCCGATAATCCATCGCACTCATCTGCATCCTCGGTACCCCATGGACGACAATCTGTGAATGCATATCCTTTACAGGTTTAATAAGGATCGGATTCATATCGGTTGTTGCTTGCAGACCACATGCTTCTGCCTGCACTCCTTGTGCTCTTCCAATCTCTTTACCATCTAACGTTACGTAGGAATTTAGCGCCATATTTTGCGATTTATATGGAACCGGTCTTAAACCATCCTGTAAAAAAATGCGGCATAGCGCCGTTGTAACAATACTTTTTCCTACATCAGACGCCGTGCCCTGAAGCATGAGAACTGCCGCTCTGTCCTGCTTTATCTGTTCGAGAGCTTTACGTTCGGCGTATGTATCTCTATTTTCCATGATCATCAGTCCACCTCTCTAGCTAGCAAAACATCCTTAGCAGCTTTTTTCTCTTAGTGAATAACTGTGGACAGAACGACCAGCATCACCAGCCCCACTGCTTCCAGCCCCTCATTAAGAGCCCCGTAGACATCGCCCGTAAGTCCGCCAAGACGATGACTAATATGATCCGCTGCCCATTTACCGCATGCCCATATGAAAAAGGGAATGATGAAGAAAGCAATGATCGTTACTCCCATATTGAGACCCCAAGAAAACATTACGCCTTTATCCACATACACAGCAAACATTGAAATACCACAACAAACGAGGGAAAGAAGCAGGGTAACCCCCCCTACTCGGTAGAGCAGATCATTCTGAACCCCTGCAAACATACCTGCTAGCCCTTCCCCTTCTCTAGCCCGATCATATTTCACCATGGCATACACCATGAAGAAACGGCTCCATAGAAAGGGTAAAATAGCAGTCCCCATAAGAATGGGTTCTCCCATTAAGCTATATAAGAGTGAGGCTTTCAGCATTAAGAGCAATACACAGGCAATAACACCCATTGCTCCAACCCTACTGTCCTTCATAATTTCGAGCATCCGTTCTCTGCTTCGATAGCTGAGAAGAGCATCGGCAGAATCCATCCAGCCGTCTAAGTGGAGCCCTCCTGTAAGCCATACCCAGATCATGAGTACAAGAACAGCGGAAGGAGCTGCCGGTAAAAGAAATCCACTTACCCATGCTACACTAAAGACAACAATCCCAATACTCAATCCAACAACGGGATAGAATAATGTGCTTCTTTTCATAAGATCTGGAGTGAAGTCCAGCTCTAGCTTGACTGGAAAACGTGATAAAAACTTAAAAGCGGCCGCAGCCGCTTTCATATTCTCTCTCATACTTTGTACTCCTTGCTTTTCAGTTCGATGGCAATACCAGCTGTAACCAAAAATACCTCCTGACTGATCGCTGCCATACGCTGATTCAGAATTCCGGCATAATCCCGGTATAACCGTCCTAATCGATATTCAGGGACGATTCCGTCCCCTACTTCATTCGTCACCAGAATAATTAGCCCTGGATATGCTGCCACACTGCGGACAAGAAGGTTCATCTCTTCCATAATCGCAGCAGGTCCTTCCTGTTCTTTGGCAAGCAATACATTGGATAACCACAAAGTAAGACAATCTATAAGAACAGTCGGTACAGGAAGTGTAGCTTCCATCAAACCTTGAAGCGTTTCCGCTACCTCCAACGGTTCTTCAATCGTATGCCACAGGTATGCCCCGTCTTCACGCTGTAGTCGGTGTGCATTGATCCGTTCTGTCATTTCCTGATCAAAAGCTTGTGCGGTCGCCATATAAATTGCTTCCGAAGATCGACTCATGCATAGTTTTTCGGCAAACGTACTTTTTCCGCTGCGAGCACCACCCGTTACGAGAATGATCATGATTCCATTACCTCATGATTACTTTCTTCTTCAACTACTGGTGAATTCCCCGTGCTCCCAGAAATCCCTGCACTACTGAACGTAGCCATCTCAGCCATAATTCTTCCGGCGGCTTCAATTAAATGGAGAGATAGGACTCCACCTGTTCCTTCACCAAGTCGCATACCTAGCTGGAGCATAGGTGAAAGTTCCAGTGTTTGCAGGAGCGCGGCATGTCCTCTTTCTTCCGAAGTATGAGAAGCAATCATATAGTCCAGACATCCTGGTGCAATACGGCTTGCCACCAAAGCAGCTGCAGTCGAAATATAACCATCGATGACGATAGGACACTTCAAGGCAGCGGAAGCGATAATAACACCTGTAAGGCCTGCAATATCAAGTCCTCCTATTTTGGCAAGAACATCTAACGGGTCTTTCGGGTTCGGCTGGTTCTGCTGTATTGCCCGGGCAATCACATTCGCTTTATGCTGGACACCGGCATTGTCGAGTCCTGTACCTCTCCCTGTCGCTTCTTGTACACTAACACCTGTCAAAACACTTGTAACCGCCGCACTCGGCGTTGTATTGCCAATCCCCATTTCACCTGTAACAAATAACGTAAATCCTTTATTTACAGACTCTTGTACAATATCAATGCCTGTAAGAATGGCCTGTAATGCTTCTTCTCTACTCATAGCAGAGCCCTTTGCCATATTAGCCGTCCCTTTCCGTACAGGACGAGACACAAGCTCTGGATGGTCAGGTTCTCCGTTCACCCCTATGTCAACACAAATAACTTCAGCCCCTGCTTGACGGGCAAGCACATTTACTGCTGCACCACCGGCAAGAAAGTTATGAACCATCTGTTGTGTTACCTCTGCAGGGAAACTGCTGACACCTTCCTCCACTACGCCATGGTCTGAAGCCATGACAATAACTGCTTTTTTCGAAAAAGTAGGCTGACTCTTTCCTGTGATTCCCGCTAATCGAATCGTCAGCTCTTCCAGTTTTCCTAAACTTCCAGGCGGTTTGGTCAAATCGTTCAGATGATCGGTTGCTTTCTTTTGAGCATCCTCGTCCAATGCCATAATCTTCTGAACCCACTCATTTAGTTGTTGCTCTCTCTCCATCTCTATCTCCATCCTTATCCATTACTTATCTGTACTTGTATATTTAGATTATAACGAAAAGTGAGCAGACACTTCAAAAGAAAAAACGAAGTACCGATATAAACCGATGCTTCGTTTTTTGTATGAATAAAATACCTACTTTTACTGTTTGCGAAGTAAAAATTGCGGCACGCCGTGGTCTGGATGCTGAACCATCACAGGCTGGACATCAAACAGTCCTCTGATGTTCTTTTCTGTTAGCAGCTTGGAAGGTGCTCCCTCTAAGAATTGTTTTCCTTCTTTCAATGCATACAAATAATTACAGAAAAGTGAGGCCAGATTTAGATCATGCAGTACCGCGACAATGGTAATGTCCGTCGCCCTTTGCCAATCGGCGAGCAGTTCCATAAACTGCAACTGATAATGAACATCAAGATAGGTCGTCGGCTCATCAAGCAGAAGAATTTCTGGCTCCTGAGCCATTACTTTCGCAAGAGCAACCCTCTGCCTTTGCCCTCCGCTCAGTTCATCCAATCTGCGTTCTGCAAGCGAAGTAAGCGCAAGCTTCTCCAGCACTTGTTCGATCTTCTCTTCTCCAGCACCCTGATCTCTGCCAAGCCAGTCTTGATATGGAAATCTCCCCATTGCAACTACATCCCTAACCGAATAACCAATCTCAGGTAATCCGTCTTGCTGCAGGACTGCAATAATTCGTGACAGTTCCTTACGATTGTAGTCCTTCACACGCTTGCCTTTGACGTAAACTGTACCTTGAGTTGGTGAAAGAATGCCGGATAACAAATGGAGCAGCGTAGACTTACCACTTCCATTCGGACCTACAATTCCCCACCAGTCCCCTTTTTGAACAGTGAAATGAATATCACTCAGTGCGGTAAAATCGCCATATTCCTTGCTGAGAGCGGTCGTTTCCAAGACAGGACCTGGCGGAGAGGAATTGGGATGATGTATCCATTTTTTCGTCATCCGCTAATTCCTCCTCGGCGTTTCTTGTTACGATACAGTAAATAAGCAAAGAACGGAGCTCCTACAAAAGCAGTCAGCACCCCTAGCGGGATTTCCGTAGGAGCGAGTAAAGTGCGTGCCCCCATATCTGCCCAAGCTAGAAAGATGCCTCCCCCTAGAGCTGACAGCGGAATAATAAGCCGATAATCCGGTCCTACGAGAAGTCTTACCATATGGGGAACAACCAGTCCCACAAAACCGATCACACCGGCTACAGACACGGCTGCCGCCGTTAAAAGAGTAGCTACGAGTAGAACTGACACTTTCAGCAAATCTACACTGACTCCGAGATGAGCAGCTTGTCTTTCTCCTAGTGCCAGTAAATTTAGGGATCTACCTCTACTCCAGAGAAAGATCATCCCAACTACTACATAAGGGAAAAGGATGGCCGTATAAGACCATCCACGCAAACTGAGGCTCCCCATCGTCCAGAATAAAATTTGATTGACCGTATCCTTAGACATTGCCGTCAGAAAAGATACGACTGCTCCCAGAAAGGAATTCATCACGACCCCTGACAAAATTAGGTTGTTCGTCGGAATTTTACCACCTTCTCTAGCCAGCATCAGTACACCCCAGAGCGTGATGACACCTGTCGTAAAAGCAACGATGGGAAGCATCCATTCCCCAAGCAAAGCATATTGTAGTCCAAAATAAATCATGATCGCAGCTCCGACAGAAGCACCAGCTGAAACGCCAAGCGTATAGGGATCTGCGAGTGGGTTACGCAGCACCCCCTGAAAACCTGCACCGGCAACGGCGAGAGCCGCACCTACTAAAATACCGAGCAGTACACGTGGTAAACGCACCTTCATAATGATTTGTTCAGATGATGTACTCCACACGGGTTCTATAAGTTCATCCACACCTGGAACATGATTAATAAGTATCCCTGCAATATGGCGGACCGGGAGATGTACTGACCCGATCGCAAGACATAATAGCAGGGTCAGTACAAGCAGGACGAGTCCGATGAATCCGTATCCTGCTAGTCTTTTTTTCATTGGAACAGATCCGGATAGATCGCTTTCGCCACTTCTTTCAGTCCTTCAGTCACACGTGGACCCGGACGGCTAAGCAGATTGGCATTAATGGAGATGACCTTATCATTTTTGATCGCTGTAATTTCATTCCAACCATCACGAGCTTTAATAATCTGATCCAGTGTTTTGTCGTTATCGACAACATCGCTTGCATATAGAATGACATCTGGATTCGCATCGATGATTTTTTCTTCGCTAATTTCATTCCAGCCTTCGGTATCACCTGCTACGTTTACACCGCCCGCAAGCGTAATAATCTCATCCATGAACTCACCTTTACCAACGGTCCAGCCCGGAGAGAATTCTACATATACTTGTTTCTTCTGATCGTCAGCGATGGATGCCACTTTGTCTTGTACTTCCTTCATATCCGCCTTCATCTTCTCGATGACTTGCTGTGCTGCTTCCTGATGATCTGTGATTTGTCCATAAATCTCAATATTCTTCATGACATCTTCTACTGTTTTCGGATCCGTTTTGAAAATAACGATGCCCAGGTCGCGCAGTTTCTGCACCGCTGCTTCATCCATGGAAATACCTGTGAAGACAATATCAGGCTCAGCAGCAATGATGGCTTCTGCATTAGGTTCATACAGACTGCCCATCTTCGGCTTGTCCTTTACCTGCTCTGGGTAATCATCGTAGTCGGAGACTCCAACAATTTGCTCGTCCAGTCCAATCGCATAAAGCGACTCTGTCTCTGCTGGAGATACGGATACGATTTTTTCGGGTGCTTTTTCAAAAGTAAATGACTCTCCCGTCGCATCCGTGAGTGTCAAAGGATACTGTGTCTCTAAACTATTCGTTTCTGTGTTGTCCGTAGTGCCGGCACCTTGCTCGGTCGTTTGACCAGAGCCTTGTCCTTCTGTTGTTGATTCGTTACCGCAAGCTGCCAGCGTGATTGCTAACATGAGTGATAGCAACAGTGATAACATTCGTCCATTCATTTTTTTCATTTTTCTCTCCCTTTCCTAGTAGGTGAAGCCAATCAACGGTCTTGTCTCGTCTGAACATCAAAAAACCCTGTTCCTATTACAAAGAACAAGGTTACGTCTCGCAGCTGCTGCCTTTAAAGAAGGCGCACAATAAATATGCAAAACGTATCCTTTCCTCGAAGGATTACACGTTTACTAACCGTCAAGGCAGGTCTCCTGACTATCCAGGTTTAAAGTAGCAGCCGCTTCCTTCCCATTTTCGCTTAGGCGAAAATAGTGGATCTGTGCAGCCGCCCCCGGTATACAGTGGCGGGACCGTGCCGGATTTGCACCGGCTTCCCTCTTAGCCTGAAGAATTTTAATCCATTTATTCTTCAGGACCTTGCTCGGTAAATATAGACTTTTTATTATAAATTCAAATAAGTCTTCATGTACTCGGATGTTCACTTCTATTGGTATCAGGTCTTCACATCTTTTGCCATTATAGGGGATAGCGAAATTTTCGACAACCGATCTTTCCCTGAAAGCTACATAAACCTCTACATTAGGTATGAAATTTCATTTTCTGTGCGAAAAGCTCTCCATCCTGTAGAGCAAATCGGAGCACAAGACATTCACCTGGCTTCGGCATAAAAGTAGCAAATTCAGCTTCTTTAAGCCATGCAGCGGCCCATTGCCTAATGACGCCACCATGGGTTACAACAAGTATGTTTTGCATAGCTTCTTCCATATTCTTGTCCTTATCTTTAATAAGCCCTTCCCCTAACAAAGAAGGCTTGATTCGCTCTTCCGCAAACTGCTGAATCCGTTCTGCAAAGTGAGCAAACGTTTCTGCGCCCGGTGGTGTCACATGAACGGGATCATCAATCCACTGACGATACAGTATACGATGCTTCAGCATCTCATAAGTCTGTCCTTCAAATTCGCCAAAATGATACTCTCTAAGCCTTGTATCTGTCGTTGCCATACTGACCAGATCCGGTGCTATGATGCGCAGTGTCTCCGTACAGCGGACAAGATCACTAACATAGATTTGATCAAAGGACACATGACTAAGCAATTCACGTAATCCCGTAAGTTCCTTACGTGCTGCTTCCAATAACGGAACATCCGTATGTCCTAAGTATCGTTTTTGCTGATTCCAGAGCGTTCTGCCGTGACGAACCAAGTAAACGTCAATATAACACTTGCCTTGAATCATCTTCACCATAACCATCCGAATCCTGCAATCGAACGAGCCCATGTTAAGAGCACCAGAATCGCTACGAAAATACTTGAGGATACATACATCATCATGATCGTTGTCCGAATATGTTCTGCTTCCATGTCATGATAAGGAACTCCCATATAAGCACGGAAAGAACGTACACCATGATATACATTGTATCCTCCTAGCCGGATGCCAAGAGCTCCTGCTACAGCAGATTCTGGATACCCACCGTTTGGACTCGGATGTTTGCGTGCATCTTGCTGGACTGTGCGCACACCGTTTTTGACGTGAAGACCCAAGATCCAGGCAGAAGCAAACAGCAGGAGTGCAGTTATACGCGCCGGGATGAAATTAGCGATATCATCGAGTCGTGCAGATGCCATGCCAAGGAATTTATATTTTTCATTTTTGTAACCGACCATGGAATCGAGTGTATTCACCGCACGATATGCCATAGCAAGAGGGGCTCCGCCAAGAAAAGCAAAAAATAACGGGGAGATAATGGCATCTACAATATTTTCGGAAATCGTTTCGACCGTTCCTCTTACTACTTCTGGCTGATCCAGCAGCTTCGTATCTCTACCCACAATCATACCAAGCGCTTGCCTCGCCTCGGGAAGACGTCCGGCTCTAAGGTGTTTGTATACTTCCATTCCTGCATCTCGTAATCCCTTCGTTGCGATCGTTGTCGCAATCAGTACAATTTCACCAACTATAGCAAGTACAGGATGAATATAGAACAGCAACTTAAGTAGTGCCCAGGTCAGAGCAAAAGTCCCTGTAACAATCAATAACGGAAAAAGAAAACCAGCATAGCGTAAACCTCGATCTGATGTCACGTTCTTCCGAATCGTATTCTCCAGCCACGTAATTGCCTTGCCCATGGCAATAACCGGATGAGGAATCCATCTTGGATCACCGATTATTCGGTCCAGTGTATAGGCAGCGAGCAGAATCCATGCTCCCATCATTGTGTTCGCCCCCTATCCTTATAACCTGATGCATATAAACTCTCGGTAACCGTCTCGTATACGAGCCGCCCGATACGGTCTCCAAGTTTAGTTGCCGTGCCCGCATAGGCATGAATTCTTTTTGCATCGGTTCCATCCGCAGCACATCCACTCGCTCCAACAATAATGGCATCTGTAGTTGTACCCGTAGCACAAAGTCCATTCTCTGCATCCCTTACTCCTAGATCCTGAAGCGCTGCTGTCTTGGCTTCGACCGCCGTTTGCACAGCATTGACTAATGCATAAGAAGTTATATTCCCAGCAATGAACAACATGATGTTAATGGTACCCGGTGTATACCCCGATGAAAATACAGTACGGGCCGAACCCGCTCTTGCCCCATTCGATACTCCTGCCGTTGTGCAGCAAAATACGACCGCTCCATCCGCCTCTTCCTCCTGAATCGCAGCATGCTGAAGTTTCACTGCTGTTAGCAGTCCTGCTGTCTGATGCACAGGTTGTCCCCACTCCTCAAGTAGTTGATAAATATCTTTAGCAGGTTCGCTAGATGCATAATGCCGATCTACGTAAATGTTGACAGCACGGTCCAGACGAACCATTCCCCCTCCGTGAATGCTGCTGGAGAGCGCATCCAGCATATGAGGCGACTGGAGAAGTAGGTGACGTTCATATTTTGAAATGGTTAGTCCCGGCCATAGTTTAGACGAATATACGATCGGTAAACCGGGTAATTCGGAATCCATATGTAAGAATGGCGTTGCCATTACCTTTGTCCCTCCATGATCTGCCCAAGTGTTTCTAACAAATGCAAGTTATGTTCTGTACTTTTAATAGCAATACGAAAGGCATGCTGATTAAGTCCTGGATACATCGCACAGCTGCGGATAAGAATTCCCTTCCGTCCCATCGCCTCCTGAAGCGTTCCAGCCGTCCAAGGCGCTAGTGACTCTACCAGCAAATAATTCGCTTCTCCTGGACAAACGGTAAATCCATATTCGCTGAGCCCGTCCATAAGTCTAGTTCTTTCCATTGCAATCAGGGATAATGTGTCTTGTTCATAGGAAGGCTGTGCCTGCAGACAAGCCTCTCCTGCTAGTAAGGCGAGTCCGTTCACGCTCCAGGTGACTTGCTTCTTCGTCATAGCACGAATGATTTCAGGACTTGCGATCGCAAACCCAAGTCTCAAACCCGGAATGGCATAAAATTTGGTCATGGAACGAATGATGATGACTTCTGGGTATTTCCCAAGTGAGGGAGCTAGTGATTGACGCGACCTTTCCGGTATAAAATCAATAAAAGCTTCATCAACAACAAGTTTCGTTTTCGTTTGCTCAGCCTTTTTCGCTATAACTTCTAGATCAGAAAGCGAATACTGAACTCCGTTCGGATTATTCGGCTGACCAATAAAAAGAACCTGTACCCTTTCCATCAGACCTACTATGTCGCTGATCTCTGCCCGGTAATGTTTGTCTTTACGACCATATACAGAATCCACTTTTGCACCAAATTGGATAGCAAGGGTCCGATATTCCGAGAAGCCAGGTTCAATCGTTCCTACGGTCTCGGGTCTCAACGCTTGTAGTAGAAGCGCCATACATTCCGCTGCTCCATTTCCTACAAGAATATGTTCTTCACCAAGCTGGAGTTTGTCAGATAATCTTCGCTTCAGCCCCCTGTGCCCTGGGTCTGGATATCGAATAATCTCTTTCCATCCTTGCATGAGTGCCTCTTTCACTTCTGCAGGTGGTCCAAGAGGATTGATGTTTGCACTATAATCGAGAAAATCGGCAGCATGTAAACCATATCTAGCTGCTGCGGTTTCCACATCGCCACCATGTCCATAGATTTCAATCAAAGGATTGTCCTTCCTTTCTTTCCTGCTATTTCGCATCATGTAACCATTATGATGGCATATTTTAGATAGCGTCAATGGGATTTCCCTTTTGTATCGCATGCATTATTGGTTTACAATAGGAATGGAGTCTCATTCCATTCATCAGGATCACTCAGGTGCAACTTCCACATGTGATTCTTGCTTACATATTTTATAAGGTATCGGAGGAAAATCACCATGTTGTTTATCGACAATCAAGGTATTACAGATCCACGGATCAACCTCGCTATAGAGGAATATGCTCTTAAACACTTGTCATTAGACGAGAGTTACCTGCTGTTTTATATTAATGCACCCTCGATTATCATTGGCAAACACCAAAACACCATCGAAGAAATTAACCAAGAATATGTGCAGCAAAATGGGGTTACCGTTGTTCGCAGACTGTCTGGCGGCGGCGCAGTGTACCATGATTTAGGTAATCTTAACTTTAGTTTTATTACAAAAGATGACGGAAATTCTTTCCACAACTTCCGTAAGTTCACCCAGCCTGTAGTTGAGGCACTTCACGATCTTGGTGTAAACGCTGAACTGACAGGACGTAACGATCTTCAAGTGGGAGAACAAAAAATTTCCGGTAATGCCCAGTTTGCCACTCGCGGCCGGATGTTCAGCCATGGAACGCTCATGTTTGATCTCAACCTTGAGAATGTACAAGCTTCACTGAATGTTAATCCAGAAAAATTTAAATCGAAAAGTACCAAATCTGTACGCAGCCGCGTAACCAATATCAGCTCCCTGATGGAAAAAGAAATGACGATCGTGGAATTTCGCGAAGAACTTCTTCGTCATATTTTCGGAATGGAAGCAAGTGAGATCCCAGAATATCATTTGACCGAGAAAGACTGGGAGAAAATCCATGAAATTTCGAAAGAACGCTACCAGAACTGGGATTGGAACTATGGACAGTCTCCGGAAAGTAACGTTAAACATTCGAAGAAATTCCCTGTCGGCATTATCGACCTGCGCATGAACATTAAAGAAGGACGTATCGAGGAAATTAAAATTTACGGAGACTTCTTTGGCGTTGGTGATGTGGCAGACATTGAGAACTTACTTCGCGGCAAACGTTATGAAGATTCCGAAGTTAGAGAAGCACTGAAAGACATTGAAGTGAAACATTATTTCGGTAATCTCGATTTTGAAGACTTTATCGGACTTGTATTCCTCGAAGAGTAGGAATACAGGATTAACAATATAGAGAAATTCACTGTTTACAGAACAGGATATAGATATAGAGGAGAGAAACCATGACTTATAAACTGATTGCTATCGATATTGATGATACACTCATTAATGATAACAAAGAGGTAACCCCTGCCACACAAAGTGCACTTGAGGCTGCTGTAGCTAAAGATGTAGTTGTTACACTTGCAACGGGCCGTGCATATGCTTCTGCACAAGCGATTGCTCGCCAAACAGGACTGAACGTACCTATTATTACGTATCAAGGGGCCCTCATCAAAAATCTGATGGATGAAAAAGTACTTTATGAACGTTTTGTTCCTAAAGATGCGGCGATCAAGCTGTATGAATTCTGTCTCGAACGGAATCTTCATCTCCAAACTTACATTGATGACAAGCTTTACTCCCGCGAGGAGAACGAAAAGCTGATCGACTACTGCAAGCTGAACAAGACTCCTTATTATATTGAACCTGATTTCATGAAAATGATTGAGCAGCCTGCACCGAAGTTGCTTATTATTGATACTCCAGAATTGCTGGACGAAATCGCACCTCAGCTGCGCGAACTGCTCGGTAGTGAAGTCCATATTACTAAATCCAAACCTCACTTCCTTGAAATTATGCACCATGAAGGAACGAAAGGTCATGCCCTGACATTCCTTTCTAACCACTTTGGTGTGGAGCTGGAGGATACGATTGCTGTAGGTGATTCATGGAATGACCATGAAATGCTCGAAGCAGCCGGACTTGGTGTTGCCATGGGGAATGCCATTCCAGCTCTCAAAGAAATTGCAGACTATGTTACGCTCAGCAATAATGAAGACGGCATCAAACAAGTGATAGAAAAATTTGTACTGAACGTTTAAGTTCATCTTAAAATGAATAAAACCCGGAACCAGCATTGGTTCTGGGTTTTATTTGTTATTTAATATAGATGTAATATAGATAAAGAATGAACGGATCACTTGTAAAACTTTCCCTTTCAAGTATAGTAAAAGGATATATTTTACTATACTCATGAGATAAATAGTAGGAGGTTATATACGTGGAATCCGGACTTCTCATCGGACTCGTCATTTTCGTATCAGCGGTATTAATGTACTCATTCTTCTATGCGATCAAGAAAGGATACTCGAAGAAATGGGACGAAGAAGATTGATAAATGAAAAGGGCATTAAGACAGAGTTCGTTTCCGATTCCTTCATCTTAAGCCCTCTCTTTTATTTTTCCGTTAATTTTTCCTTGATTCGTTGAAATTCAGACTTAATCCGTTCCTTCATTTCCTCTGCTTTCTCATGTCTGTCTTCCGAGCGCTCTTCTCTTCTTCGCTCTTCCTCTTCCCTTGCCAATTCCTGTTCCATCTCTCGCGCCTTGTTCATCTCGGTTTCCATCAGAGATACTTCCTTACGGTAAACAAATTTAGGATCATACTGTTGGAGGAAATGATTAAAGGCAATCTCGTTGTTTTCTTGTACATTCGCAACAAAGGCCGTCTCTCCGTTATATAACTCTTCAACGGTTCTCTCGATCAGACTAAATCCTTCTCTCTGCCGGTTTACAATCTTGGTCGCCCCAATCATCGAACCGATACTTCCTCCGAGTAGAATTCCAATGGGACCACCCAGTATTCCAATAATGGAACCAATCAATCCACTTTTAAATGCGGTTGTGTCTGTGGTGGTACGAGGGCTGTAGCCGTCTTTAAACACAATATTCCCATTTTCCTTTTTAATCACGGCTGCTTCCATAATTTGATATTGATCATGCTTCTTCAGCTTGGATTCAGATAAGACCTGATATGCTTTACTGTCATCATTAAATACGGCAACGACAATGTTATTTTCCTCCATAACGTATCTCTCTCCTTCTATGTATCTTTTTGTATACTAGTAAATTAACGCAAATGGCCTTTTTTTATTCAGTTTGTATATAGTTCAATTTAAATCCTCCTATTAATCCTCCAGAGAATCATATAGCCACATCCAATTTTCCGTTACTGGTCTTGAGTACACCTTCTTCATTATTGTCAAAACCATAATTGAATATTATTATAAAAAAGGAAAATATAGTGTAATATTACACGCTCATAACAGAATCCGAAGGTGCAAATCCAAATCAGAAAGGAACATTTCCCATGAATACCCGTTCTGTAACACGTCCTAATATCGTTTTTATTATGAGTGACGACCATGCCGCCCATGCCATCAGTAGCTATGGCAGTAAGATTAACACAACACCAAATATCGACCGAATTGCCGAAGAAGGTATACGTTTTGATCAGTGCTTCTGTACAAATTCCATTTGTACACCCAGCAGGGCAAGTATTTTAACAGGGACATACAATCATGTGAACGGTGTCAAGACATTGTCTGACAGGCTCGACGGAAGGCAGTTGACAGTAGCCAAATTGCTAAAGGAAGATGGTTATCAAACGGCAATGATTGGAAAGTGGCATCTTGGTCATGGCGGGGAGAGCGATCCAACGGGCTTTGATTATTGGAGTGTACTACCTGGGCAAGGCGATTATTTCGACCCGAATTTTATTGAAATGGGAAAAAACATTAAAGAAGAAGGCTACGCCACTGATATTATTACGGATAAGTCGATAGGATGGATCCATAAGCGGGATAAAGACAAACCTTTCTTCCTAATGTGTCACCATAAAGCGCCGCATCGTCCATGGATTCCAGATCACAAACATGCCCATATGTATGAAGATATCGATATTCCGGAGCCCGAAACTTTTCACGATGATTATTCTAACCGGGCAAGTGCAGCGGCAGCGGCAGAGATGCGAATTGACCGTGATTTAACAAAAACGGATTTGAAGATGGATCCCCCTGAACATTTGGAAGGAGCAGCACTGAAAAGCTGGAAATATCAGCGGTATATCAAAGATTATTTACGATGTATTGCTTCGGTGGATGATAATGTAGGACGATTGCTCGATTATTTGGATGATGAGGGATTAAGTGATGATACGATGGTGATATACACCTCGGATCAGGGCTTCTTCTTAGGGGATCATGGTTGGTATGATAAGCGATTTATGTATGAGGAATCTCTGCAAATGCCATTCGTTGTCCGTTATCCTCGTAAAATACCAGCTGGACAGGTAAGTAACCATATGGTGCTTAATGTTGATTTTGCTCCGGTATTTTTGGATTATGCGGGAATTCCTATTCCTGAATCCATACAAGGTGTAAGCTTCCGATCCATTCTTGAAGGTGAGGAACCGAAGAGCTGGCGCACCTCGATGTACTATCGTTACTGGATGCATATGTCTGAACATAATGTGTATGCACATTATGGTATTCGAACAGATCAATATAAATTGATATATTATTATGCTGATGCGCTAGGTTCTGCCGGTGCGACGGATGAGCCCAAAACGCCAGAGTGGGAGTTGTTTGATCTAAAGAAAGATCCTTACGAGATGATCAATGTTTATGATGATCCCGATTATGAGCGTGTCGTACAAGTTTTGAAACAGGAGCTGGATCGCTTGCAACAAGAGGTTGGCGATGAGCCTTATAATTATAAAGGTGAATAATTGGGGATTTGATGTCTTTCAATAAAACTGGACTTAAGTCTAGTGCACTACACTCCCTCTAGACTGGTTACACTCTATCATTTTTTTGATATGATACGGCTAGTTAAATTAATGGAAAGGAGTGATCCGTTTGAGATTAGGGAAACAACATTTAGTCGCCCCACTGCTTATTTTGATCGGGATTTTTCTGCTCATGAACTCAGGTAGGGATATCGGAACCGGCTCCATTTTTGCCTACTTCTGGCCAACCTTCTTCATTATTCCGCTGGGCGTGTTTTTCCACTGGATGTATTTCTCACTGATCGGCCGTGGGGTTGGGCTTCTTGTTCCGGGAGGCATTTTACTAACAGCAGGACTTACTTGCCAAATTGCCATTGTCACCGATAGCTGGATTACAATGTGGCCTGGATTTATCCTTGCCGTAGCCGTAGGGTTGTTTGAGCTTTACTGGTTCGGTAATCGAAACAAATACATCCTGATTCCCATCAATATTTTGGCTGCGTTATCCTTTATTTTCTTCATTGCGTTCTCGATTGGTTCCATGTTAAGTCATTTCTCCATCGTGCAACCTCTCCTAGCACTTCTCCTTATCTGTGCTGGAGCTTACGTTCTCTTCCGCCCGAAGAAACAACGTTTTTACTAAGTACGCCTGATGAAATTACATAATTAAAGAACATTTAACCTCTCTCCTTTCTTTTGCGAAGAGGTTTTTTGTTTGCTATTAGCGCTACGAGTATAAAAAAGGCAGAGGGTTTTTCCCTCTGCCTTTCGTTCTTATTTTGCTACGATCTTATCAACTAACCCATATTCTACGGCTTCTTCTGCACTCATAAAGTAATCCCGATCCGTATCTCTCTCGATTCTCTCTATAGGCTGACCCGTATGATCCGCTAAAATTTGATTGATCTTCTCCCGATTTTTAAGAATACGGTCCGTATGAATTCTTATATCCGAAGCCTGACCGCGTGTACCTCCAAGCGGCTGATGAATCATAATCTCACTGTTTGGCAGTGCAAGTCGCTTGCCCTTCGCTCCTGCCGTTAACAGAAGAGCACCAAAGCTCGCTGCCATCCCCGTACAAATCGTCGATACATCTGGTTCGATGTACTTCATCGTATCATAGATCGCAAACCCGGCTGTAACTGAACCACCAGGACTATTAATATACATGTGAATGTCTTTTTTCGGATCTTCTGCCGTTAGAAACAGAAGCTGTGCGACAATAAGATTAGACATCTGATCTTCTACTTCGCCAGAGATCATGATGATTCGATCCTTCAAAAGACGAGAGTAAATATCGTAACTGCGTTCTCCTCTGCTTGTTTGCTCCACAACATAAGGAATGGTTTGCATAGTTATGCTCCTTTTTTTATGCCACCATCACTATACCGGAATTCGAATACCCGCCAGAATACATCATGGCCCTGTTTGGTGAGCATAGATCTATGTCGTTGCTAGACCCCGATACGTAGCTGTTCAGCACCTGACTCATCAATACCACCTCATCCTCACCACGGCCAAGTCCAAGCTCAACAAGACGCTTCGTGTCTCCGCTGCGAAAAGCACCAAGATACGCCTTTAGCCTTTCCTCCTCTTCCGGTGACAGAACCGTTTGAACTGAATGAACTTGCTCAATCTCGTTAACCTGCACAGCTTGATTTGCAATGGAGGAAACGACTTGCCTTGCCCTGTAGAGAGCTGCCTTTACAGCACCTTCGCTGGAATCCAGCAGTTCAGCTGCCTCCTGTGCTTTATATCCATAAATCTCACACAGCAGGTAGATCGTACGCTGCCAGTCGGTCATGTCGGTTAGCAGCATCCGAAAAACTTCTTCCAGTTGCAAGGACTCCTCCATAGATTCCGTGGTTACGGCCAGGTCTGCTTCCCCAGACTGATAAACCTCACGAAGTTCTCTACGTCTCTTATCCTTACGAACAGCGTCAATCCACGCATTACGAGCCGTCCGAATGAGATAGGCTTCCAAGGTAAAGGGAACTTTCCTATTGATGAGCTCTGGCATCTGTAACAACACTCGAAGACAAGTGTCCTGACATAAATCCTCCGCATCCCATTTCGATCCGGTTAGAGAGAGGCAATATTGATAAAGGGATCTGTGGATCCCTTCCGTGATAGATTGTGTTTGTGTTTGAGATTGTTCTTGTTCATTTTTTCTTAGAGACAGGACAACAAAATGCTGTAAAGGTGAAACAAAGACCATGATAGGGGCCCCCTTTGTTTGGGTCTTTTACATAAGCGCTTATAACAGGTAAACGACTGAGCATGGAAAAACGATACGCAATCTGAAGATTTATTTTTAGGTTGCCGTTTCTGTTGAAATTTTACTTGTTCCTACTGCTTTGATTTCTTCTTTTGGCTGCAAAAGTCCTTTTAACGTATGCCAGTTTGCCAAAATCAGTCCCCCTATAATGATGACTGCTCCCAGCAGGGTCAACCAGCCCACATGCTCTCCATAAAAAAACATCCCAATTCCGAGGGCAATCATTGGAGAAATGTATAGCCAAGTAGACGGGAAAAGCGGATTCGTTCTTGTAACGAGATAATAAAACAGACTATGACCGATCATAGATCCAAATACCGTCAAATACAGAACAGATCCTACTGCGGTCGGATGAAATAACACCTCTATATGAGGCTGCTCCGTTATCGCTGACAGCGCAAATAACAAAAGACCACCGTATAACATCTGTACACCATTTACAGCAATCGAGGCGTGTTCGCGCAGCTTTGATGCTGTCCTTCCTGAATATACCGATCCAGAAGCGTAAAAGACTTCTCCAATTAGCACAGCCACAGCTCCAGCGAGCCACATGCCTCCCGTTTGAACAGATAGTTCTGGCACTAGAATCAGCACGACACCGGCAAATGCCGTCAGACAGCCCAGCATCGACAGCACATGAGGTTTTTTTTTCGTAATTGCCGATTGAATCCAAATAATCATGAGCGGTCCAGTAGCGGATAACACAGCGGCAACTCCGGAACTAATATATTTTTCACCATAATATAAACCTGCAAACGTCATAAACGTTAAACAACCCCCGATAATCAACACTTCTTTGCGCCACAAAAGAGACAGGTTGGTCGTTTTTTTCCACAAACAAAATATAAACAACAAAGACCCCGCAAGCGTAAACCGGACACCAGCAGCAAAAAAAGGCGGCACACCCGCATCATTCCCAATTTTTATTGCTAAAAAGGTCGTTCCAAAGATCAAGCACATTACGGTATACGCCGTAAGCAATCGTTTCATTCCATCCATCCCCCTTATCTATCTGCCCATTGTAATCTGCGAGGAACAGAACAGAAGTGCTACAATAGAACAGATAGAACAGGAAGATAGCGTACAATAGAACTCACAGCATGACAGAAAAGGTGAACCCGATGAAAAACAAACGTCAGGATTTTCTAACAAAAGAACCTCTATCTAGGCAAGTTTATGATTATCTTCTTACACGAATAGAACGCGGGGACTATGCCGCGCATGACAAGCTGCCCTCTGTACGTTCACTCGCAGAACAGCTGGGTGTGCACCGACTAACCGTATTTAAGTCCTATCAGCAACTCGTCCACAAAGGTAAAATTTATGCCAAAGACCGGTCCGGATATTATGTAATGCCTTGCACAGAGAAATCAGTAGACATTCATAACAATCTCCATTCATCTACTTCTGTTCGTTCTATTACTGGAGCTGACACATTAACGATCCAGCAGCTGCTATCTCCTGTTATTCCAGCAAGCATAAATTTCAAACCGCCCGTTGTCAGCTCACCGCTTCGTACGAATTTGCTATCTGAGCTTCAAGCTTACCAAGTGGATTACCAGTTTTCCAAAGCACTCATTGATCCGGCCCTGCTACCCAATGCGTACATGTCCGAATATGTAAAAAAAGTATTTGATCTCTATCCCAAACTTCTCGGAACCTACTCCACGGTACAAGGAGATGAAGAACTTCGGCTTAGTCTTGCGGAATACTTCAAAAATCGGCATCAATTCTTTCTTCTGCCTGAAGATATACTGATTACTTCTGGTGCCTTGCAAGCCATTGATCTGGTAGCCAGACTCATGATTAAACCAGGAGATACCGTTATTGTGGAGCGTCCAACCTACAGTGCAGCCATTGATATTTTCCGTCAGCAAGGGGCCCACATCGTTACGATCCCTATGCTTCCAGACGGATATGATATGGATCAACTTGAGGCAATCATTCGGGATCACAAACCACGCATGATGTATGTAAACCCTACTTTTCATAATCCAACGGGTTACGTACTGCCTGCGTCAAAACGGAAAAGGCTAGTGGAGCTTGCGGAAGAATACCATTTTCTAATTACAGAAGATGACACGACTTATGATATGTATTTTGAAGAGGAGCCTCCCTTACCTATTTACGGCTATGACACAGAGGGCGTTGTGATGTACATTCGAAGTTTCAGTAAATACATTGCACCTGGTCTGCGTATTGCAGCCGTTCTGTGCAGGCCTTGGCTCATGAAAGAACTTCTTACGATAAAATCACTGGCAGATGGAGGTTCACCTCTCCTTGGACAGAAAATATTTTTGCATTACTTTACTTCATCAAGGATGCAGACCCATATGGAGAAGCTACGTATTGCCCTTTCACTGCGGAAGGAAGCGATGGAGAAATGCCTTGCGGGGACAACTTGGGAATGGATCAGTCCAAAAGGCGGACTGGATTTGTGGATTCAGCTGCCAAAGGGTGTGTCTTCAATGGAACTGCTCCGAAGAAGCCTTGCACTATCTGTCTCTTTCGTACCTGGTCCCTTCTGCGATCCAGACGCTGTTCACCACAGCTCAAGTATCAGACTAAGTTACTGCTATACAAGTGAGCGTCAGATCGAAGAAGGCATGCTGTTGCTGAAAACTGCTTATGATTCTTTAGTACGCAGCACATAACCACTTAACCAGAAAAAACTTAACCTAACGTATGCGTCAGCCCCGTATACGCAAGTGTAATACCTGGGCTAAGCATATAACGGTGACGAAGATCTACGTCATGAGACATATGCGTAAAAATGGTTTGTTTCGGCTTTACCTTGGTAAGGAGCTCTTGCGCCTCCATCATGTCATATACAGATCTACTTTCAAAAAGAGCTTTCTCGTAATAGAAGCTTGTACCCAGAATAAGGAGATCAAGTCCATATAACGGTTTTTGTTCCTGTTCATTAAGATTAATAGAATCCGAGCAATAAACCCATGTATATCCGTCTTTCTCAAGATGATACGCGTAGGAATAACCATTTTTACCATGGTTTACTTTCCACGAATGAATATGATAGCCCGCGAGATCTAATCCATTCTCCAGATCGACCGGTTTCAGATCAATATGGTTTCGGAGCCAAGGGAACTGTGCCTGAATAGCGTCAAGCACCTCTTGCGGTGCATACAGCTCCCCCTTCTCCCCAAGCCATCTGCACGCATCAGCCCACTCTGGAAGTCCACCAATATGATCAAAATGTGGATGAGTAACCAGCATGGTGCGAAGCTTACGTTTCTTCAGCATCTCCATCTGGTGCCGAAAGTCCGGTCCTGCATCAATGAAGAACTCTCCCTTGTCACTCTCTACGAAAACAGAAGAACGGTATCTTCGGTTTACACCCGTTGTCCTCGCTTCCTCACATACCTCACATTCACAATAGACCCTCGGCACGCCCATCGCATCACCTGTACCAAGAAACGTTAGCTGATTATACTTTGACAAGGGTAGAACTCCTTTCTTCCAGCGGGTGTATTATTGTCCGCGAAGTGTTAGCGTCAGCTGCTTACGTCCGTCTGCTGTATCTTCCACTGCTTTAATGTGCCAATTGAAAGCAAGAGCCTGCTCAAGCTTTTCAACTTGATCTTGGGATAAGATCAGTCCTTCTACTCTGCCTTCTCCCGACGTAAAGTCTTCATTCGGATCTAACTGAAATGTTGTAGCAATCCAGTTTTTCAGTCCATTATTCGTGTTAAATGTAATCCGGTAACCTTCCGTAATTGCCTCATTCAACAATTCCCCATGCTCTTTGGCGTAGGTGAAAAAGGATTCATATGTATAATGTGGACGCTCAGCCGCTTTCAATAGCTCGGTGTTCTCCGTACGTACCGCTTCTAATATCTCTTCATCGCTAATTCCACTTCTTCGTGCATTCTCCAATAAAATAGCGCTATACTGTGACAATTTCACTTCCTGTGTCATGAGGTAACACTCCTCTTCAAAATGGTTATGTGATTTATCGATTGCATTCATTTATTGTAGACCTTTTTCCTTACCTTGTTCAAGGTCATCGTTATTTTTACATAAGAAAAAACCGACCTGATTAGGCCGGTTTTTCTTTATTCGATCATATAAATTTTGGATAAGTCACGAAACAGTACCACCGGCTCTGGGATCGCTTGCTCAAGTCCACCGTAGCCTTTACTTACGGCAATGACACTTTTCGTATAAGCAATCGGCCATACACTGAGTTCTTTGGCAATCTTCTGCTGGATCTGTACGTATAACTTCTGCCGAACGGCCTGATTCACTTCTACGGAAGCTTGTTTCCATAGGGCATCCAATTCCTTATTGTGAGAGCGAGAATAGTTGTACACCCCATCGCTCATATAGAGTGATTGGTATGCAGTAGGTTCCTGCCCCATAATATAGCCAGCGAGTGAAAGATCAAAATCCGTATTATTTATGTCTAATCTGCGATTGTCATAAACCATAGCTTCCATCGGCTTCAGTTCAACCAAAATTCCTACTGCTTTTAATTTCTGCTGAATGTATAAGGCCTGGTTCACTTGAGGTTTGCTGGCAGCGGAAAACGCAAGACGGATTTTCATATCCTTGATATTAGCTTGTTCAAGCAATTTCTTGGATTTCTCAGGATTATAATCATACGTCCGAACATTGGAAGTATGATACAAAGTATCGGGCGTCAGTATAGATGAAGCCGGATCGGCAAACTCGTTTGACAGATACGAGATTCGAATCAATTCTTCTTTATCCAGCGCGTAAGCGATAGCCTCCCGGACTTCTCTCTTTTTCATCTTCGGAATGTTCATATTGAACACCATATATTGCAGACGGCCCTCAGGATAAGTAATGAGATCAAATTGCCCCGTATCATTCAGCGTTTCATAGTCTTCGATATCAACCATTGACAATTGAACTTCACCCTCACTTAGCGCTTGATTCGCTACATATGGGTCCAGAATAATTTGATATGTGATGTTATCCAGATACGGTGCCCCGCCGTAATAATCTTCAAAACGTTCCAGAATTACCTCTTCGCCAGGCGTGTATTCTTTAAACTTAAAGGGACCGGAGCCGATCGGATGGTCATTTTTGGAGCTCAGCAGAATATTTTTCTCTCCCTGAAACACATGTTGCGGGATCGGATAAAAGTCAATCAGCGCTCCTTCAAATGAAGGCGAAGGCGAAGGCAGTACAAACTTGACGGTGAGATCGTTCACCTTTACCGCCTTGACTGGTTTACCATCAAAAACATACTGACTGCGGAAAGGGCTATTCTGTTGTTCATCCATAATTTGTTCCACTGTATACACAATATCATCTGCTGTGATGGCTTCACCATCATGCCATGTAAGTCCCTTCCTCAGCTTGACGATATAGGTCAAGTAATCCTTGGAGGAATATGCACTCTCTGCAAGCGCGTATGTCTTCTTCCCACTATTCATATAAAAGAGTGGTGCATAGAGTGACTGATTTAGGGTAAGAGTCACCCGATCTCCCGCATACAAAGGGTTCATCACCTTTGGATCATCTTGCAAAGCAATATTCATGCTGCCGCCTCTTACAGGTGCATTTTCTCCGGCATGATCCGAACTTGTTCCTGACATTAACTGCTCACTAGAAGTACTGCCTGTTTGTACTTTTTTAGGCTGATCTGCTGCCGTGTCACATGCGCTTAGCAGTAACCCAGAGACTAGAATGAGCGATACTATATTTCGTAACCATCTTACATGTTTCATTCTTCTTGTTATCCTCCTGATGCATAAATACCATTTATGTACCCTTTCAAATAATATGAGAGTAGTATAAACAAGGTTGATTTAAAAAGCAAAAATATAATATGTCATCTTGGTTCAATCTACTTTTTTTGTAAAAACAATAAACAAAAAACCCTGCACGTTATCGAACGTTCAGGGTAATAGCAGCCATTCTATATGGATATTGGCATCGGATCACTCTTCAGATGATTTTCGACCATCCAGTTCTCATGGTCATTAAAAAGATAAGCCCGGTGAACGAGGACACGAACTTCTTGCCCGACGGACAAGGTCTCCTTCTCCAAAGAGCGATACGTGATCAGCTTATAATTACCTATCATAACTTCAACAAGCCACTCGCTGCCTCGGAAATGAAGGGCACGAACGGTCCCTTGTTCGGTAGCCGATAACAGCGTAAATTCATTTCCCAGACCTACTTCAATATACTCTGGACGAATCAGCGCCTTAGCATCGACAGCAGAACCCGTTAACTGGTCAAATCCCTTCAGTTCTCTCGCATGCTCTACAATAGTGGATTCCCCAATAAAAGAGGCTACAAAGGGTGTTTCCGGCTGTTTGTATATATCCCATGGTGTCCCTTTCTGTTCCAGAGCACCATGATTAATAATCATAATTTCATCAGCAACTTCAATTGCTTCATCCTGATCATGCGTAACAAATATAGACGTAATGCCTACCCGCTCAATGAGCTCACGCAACCAGGATCTTAGCTCGTGCCGAATCTTGGCGTCAATGGCAGCAAAGGGCTCATCAAGCAAGAGAAGTTGAGGCTCAGGAGCCAGAGCCCTTGCAAACGCAACACGTTGCCTTTGTCCTCCGGATAATTGATGAGGATACCTCTTCTCAAAGCCACTAAGACCCGTTAGCTCAACTAGTTCCATTACCCGATCGCGAATTTGTGCTTTGGACTGCTTCTTCACCTTAAGTCCAAAAGCGATATTGTCAAACACGGTCATATGTTTAAATAAAGCATAGTTTTGAAATACAAATCCAATTCCCCGTTCTTGAGGTGGAAGATGGTTCACAAGCTGTCCATGCAAGCGGATTTCACCTGCATCCGGATTTTCAAGCCCAGCCAGTATACGAAGAATGGAAGTTTTCCCGCCTCCACTTGGACCAAGTAAACCAATGAGGTGACCTTTTTTTATATCAAAAGAAACATCTTTAACTGCATGAAAATTGCCAAAATGTTTATTCAGACCACGGACTTCCACATGCATGTCGCCATCCCCCATCACATTCCCTATAATTTCGGTAGGAATTACTTTATTTGATACTTTACCAAAAATAGGGGGATTCCGTCAATCTTTTCTGGATATGATGACTAGCATACACTTTCGTCATTTACCGTTATGACATTGCAACGTTATGATGATTTACCGCTTTGAAGTATGTAGGCGTGACTTGATGTAATGTGTACCGAGTGAAGGAAGCTTATAGACGATTACACATGATTTTCACATGCGAAGATGCTTCGGCCCTGACTTCTTCAAAAGGTAAGCGGTCTTGGATGTAGTAAGAGATGAACCCGTGAATGGATAGAAATAAACTGTGAGGTAATTGCATCCGTTCTTCGTCAGTGTAGTCCTTATTGTTCATATGATAACGGATAATGGTGGCGAATAGCTCATAACAACGATTCTGTTCTGCCCTACAATAAGCAAGCAGCTCTTCATCACGAATCATAAACATAATTTCATATTGATAAGGATTTTGCAGACCAAAACGTATAAACTCCATCATGACATGCTCTGGCTTGGTAAGACCATCCTTGGAGCCTTTAGCCATGGCCTGCAGGAGTAACTGCCCTAAATGATTAAAATCTTCTACAACAATGGCATAAAATAGTTCTGCTTTTTCCTTGAAATGATAATATAAAGATCCATGACTGTAACCTAAATGCTGACCAATACTGCGCATTGAAATAGAGCGATAGCCTTTTGTTACGAACAAATGCCTGGCCGCTTCCAAAATACGCTCTCTCGACAACTCCTGCTCCACTGCTCTTCTAGCCATATCTTATTCTCCTTCAATAAAATAAAGCTGCTGTCCCTCCGTGATCACAGATTGACCTTGTGTTAAGTCAGTCATAAAATCAATGAATCGCTCTGCTTCACGATCTACCGGCAGACATGTCAGCCTGACTTTGTCAGTAAATGTGGTTTCTCCCATACGTACCTGCCTGTTTCTCAGCTCATTCTCCACTTTTCCTAGCCATGTGTAATCCAATTCAACAAAAACTTCCCGGTGTAACACATTCGTTATGACTTCCCCGGACTCAATAGCGGCTACAGCCCCATCCGTGTATGCACGAATAAGTCCACCTGCACCAAGCATAATACCGCCAAAATATCTCGTAACGACGATAGCGACATTTTTCAGTCCTTGATTTTTGATCACCTCCAGAATTGGTTTCCCTGCGGTTCCGCTAGGCTCCCCATCATCCGACTGTTTCTGAATCTCATCTCGTTCACCAATCATATATGCTGAACAATTATGAGTGGCATTCCAGTGCTTTTTCTTAATATCCTCAATAAACTGGATTGCTTCCTCTTCATTCTTTACTGGCATGACATGACCGATAAATCGTGATTTCTTAATAACAATTTCTTTATTCCCCGCGGCTCGAACGGTTCTGTACTGCTCAATCATTGCTCTCTTACCTTTCTATATGTGAAGAAAACACCGTAAGGTGTTCTATTCTTAGAAGTAATATGGTTCCTATTTGTTAAGAAAGCAGTCCATCCAAATACGGGTGAACTGCTTCTTATGTTCAAACAACCTGCTGATAGCTTGATTGCTCTACTATATTGATGAAACTTATGATCTTTATCAGATCATACCATTATTCAGAAAGTCTTGCTTCAAGTTTTGCTTTTTCTTCTTCATAGCCTGGTTTGCCAAGAAGAGCAAACATATTCTTTTTGTAAGCTTCTACACCCGGTTGGTCAAACGGATTCACACCCAGAAGGTATCCGCTGATGCCGCATGCTTTTTCAAAGAAGTATACCAGATATCCGAAAGAATATGGAGTCATATCTGGAACATTTACAATAAGATTTGGTACTTGACCGTCAGTATGTGCCAAAAGTGTACCTTGGAATGCTTTTTTGTTAACGAAATCCATCGTTTTACCTTCCAAGAAATTCAGACCGTCTAGATCATCTGGATCTGCTTCAATGGAAATGTGACTTGGAACTTCTTCTACTTGAATCACCGTTTCGAAAATGTTACGGCTACCTTCTTGAATGAATTGTCCCATGGAGTGAAGGTCTGTTGAGAAATCAACGGATGCTGGATAGATTCCTTTGAAGTCTTTTCCTTCACTTTCGCCAAATAGCTGTTTCCACCACTCGGATACAAAGTGTAAAGATGGCTCGTAGTTAACGAGAATTTCAGTGCCTTTCCCTTTACGATACAGTGCATTACGCACTGCTGCGTATTGGTAACTTTGGTTCTCTGCAACGTTCGGATTAGCAAACTCTTTGGAAGCGTCAGCCGCACCTTGCATCATTTCTTCAATGTTAATTCCTGCTGTAGCAATTGGAAGTAATCCTACTGCAGTCAGTACGGAATAACGTCCACCTACATCATCAGGGATAATGAAGGATTCATAACCTTCTTCTGTTGCCAGTTTTTTGAGAGCACCACGTGCTTTGTCCGTTGTAGCGTAAATCCGTTTGCGAGCTTCTTCTTTACCGTATTTTTTCTCCAGTGCAGCACGGAAGATACGGAATGCAATTGCTGGCTCTGTAGTTGTACCAGATTTAGAGATTACGTTTACGGAGAAGTCTTTTCCTTCAACGAGCTCAAGCAAATGGTTTACATATGTAGAGCTGATGTTATTACCTGCGAAATAAATTTCAGGAGTTTTACGTTTATCTTTTGGCAGCTCATTGTAGAAAGAGTGTGTCAACATTTCAATCGCTGCACGTGCACCCAGGTAAGAACCGCCGATACCGATTACGATCAGTACTTCGGAGTCACTTTGAATTTTCGCAGCTGCTTTTTGAATACGGGAGAATTCTTCTTTGTCATAGTTAGTAGGAAGGTCAATCCAACCGAGGAAGTCGGAACCTGTACCTGTACCGTTATGAAGTTGCTCGTGAGCAAGGCGAATTGGTTCTGCCAAGTAATCCACTTCATGTTGTCCTACAAATTCGAGAGCTTTACTGTAATCAAAAGTTACTTTTTTAGCCATGATTATAATACCTCCTGTAATTTCTTAAATGTCAGCGAGAATCAGTTCTCACTTGAAAGCTTGTCTTACGACTGTCCGGATTATGCGTTCTATCGAAATTACCCGTGCCTTCACTTATGAAATAGAATACTGTAATTTCGCTAACGTGACAAGCTTAGTGGGTTGCTGACCGAGTATATTTACACTACTCATTCTCTTCACAGTTTAGCCTTTTGGTTTGTCTATGTCTCCATGATATGATGAAGACCTAATGAATGTTTGATTAAACAAGGAAAGGTGAGAATTTTTCATGAAAAAAATTGCTGTACTCGGACTAGGAACCATGGGAGGTCCCATGGCCTCCAATCTCCTTAAAAAAGGATATGAAGTCACTGTATATAATCGGACCTCTGAAAAATGCAAACCGCTCGTAGCAGAAGGCGCTGTAGCAGCCAAAACACCGAAAGAAGCAGCTCACGGCCAGTCTCTAGTTATAACTATGGTAAGTAATGATGCTTCCATCAATGACATTTATTATGGCGAGAATGGTGTGTTTGCCGGTGTCATCGACGGTACAACCATTATCGACTGCAGTACCATTTCCCCGGATCTTGCCAAAAAGCTTGCGGAAGATGCTACGGCGCTCGATTGTTCTTTTCTCGATGCACCTGTTACGGGAAGCAAACCAGCAGCCATAGACGGTTCTCTAGTATTCATGGTTGGTGGTGATACTGAAACCATCGACAGTCAAATGGATGTATTTGAAACACTCGGTAAAAAAGTTATTCCGATGGGCGAAAATGGGAATGGTGCAGTAGCAAAACTTGCCCATAACACCATCGTTGGAATTAACAACGTTGCCCTAGCTGAAGGTTTCGCCATTGCTTCCAAATCAGGTATTCCTGCCGACGCCTTCTTGGATCTTGTTCAGTTAGGATCTGCCAGCAGTAAAGCGGCTGAACTGAAGGGTCGTAAAATCATTGATCATGACTTTACAAATCAATTTTCGCTCGCCCTCATGCTCAAAGATTTAAAGCTAGCTTCTTCCCTGACAGACAGCACAGGAGTCCCTACACCGATGCTGAACCTCGCAAAAAGCATGTTTCAGTCCGGTGCCGCACATGGATATGGCGATGAAGACTTATCAGCTGTCGTTAAGATCTATGAAGCTTATATAGCTCAACAGATTAACGGCAAACCACTTGCATAATTAAATAGGATGAAAAAGGGTAAAGCGCCTTCTGGTCGCTTCACCCTTTTTTGTTTGCATGATACGGGGTACTAAGCCGCTCCTTATTCACGCTGTAATCGTTCCTTTAGATTGCTTTGCACCCGGATTTTAGCAAATTACAGCAACGCTTTTACGCGACTTACTACATTTTCTACAGTAAAGCCATATTCTTTCATTACTCTATCGCCAGGCGCAGATGCACCGAACGTCGTAATTCCAAGAATATCACCAGCATCGCCTACATATTTTTCCCAGCCCATAGGTTGAGCCATTTCTACTGCAAGACGTGCTTTTACGTCTGGAAGAATAACGGAATCTTTGTATGCTTTATCTTGTTTTTCGAACAGATCCCAGCTTGGCATGCTGATAACACGAACATAAATACCTTCTTCAGCAAGTGCTGCTTGTGCTTTTACAGCCAGTTGAACTTCAGAACCTGTAGCAATAATTTGTGCTGTCGCTTTACCGTCTTTCGCATCAGATACAACGTAAGCACCGCGTTTGATTCCTTCGCGAGCGCCGTCTACTGTACCAGCGAGGATTGGCAAGTTTTGACGAGTAAGCACTAGGGCAACTGGATTCGAAGTGTTCTCTACTGCATAAGCCCATGCTGCGGAAGTTTCGTTCGCATCAGCTGGACGAATTACAGTCAGACCTGGAATGATACGCAGCGAAGCAAGCTGTTCAATCGGCTCATGGGTAGGACCGTCTTCACCAACTGCGATACTGTCATGCGTCAGAACATAAGTTACTGGCAGTTTCATGATGGAAGACAAACGAACAGCTGGACGCAAGTAATCAGTGAATACGAAGAATGTTCCTCCGAATACTTTCACGCCGCCATGCAGTGCCATACCATTCATTGCTGCAGCCATACCGAATTCGCGAACACCAAAGTAGATGTTACGACCGGAATAATCTGCTGGAGTGAACTGAGCCAGATCGTTCAAGTGAGTCATGGTAGAACTTTCAAGGTCAGCAGATCCACCTGTCAGGTTAAGAACATTGTGAGCAAGACCGTTCAGTGCATTACCGGAAGCTACACGAGTAGATACCGCTTTATCTTCTACACTGTATTTCGGCAGGTCACGATCCCAACCTTCTGGAAGGTCGCCATTAACTGCTGTTTCAAACTGAGCAGCAAGTTCAGGGTAAGCTTTTTTGTATTCTGCAAATTTAGCTTCCCAAGCTTTATTGGCTTCAATACCGCGTTCTTTTACTTTTGCAAAATGAGCACGAACTTCGTCTGGAACGAAGAAATCTTCTTCATATACCCATTTGTAATATTCTTTAGTCAGTTTTGTTTCGTCAGCACCCAATGGAGATCCATGAGTACCGCCATGGCCACCTTTACCTTGTTTGTTCGGGCTACCGTAACCGATCACTGTTTTCACTTCGATCAGTGTTGGACGATCCGATACTGCTTGTGCTTCTTTGATCGCTTTTTCGATCGCAGGAAGATCGTTACCATCCTCTACGCGAAGCACTTGCCAGCCATATCCTTCAAAACGTTTTTGAACGCTTTCGGAGAAGGAAAGGTCAAGTTTACCATCTAGGGAAATATCGTTGGAATCATAAAGAACTACGAGTTTACCCAGTTTCAAGTGAGATGCCAGAGATGCTGCTTCGTGAGAAACACCTTCCATAAGGTCACCGTCACCACAAATTGCATAAGTAAAGTGGTCAACCACGTCAAATTTATCTTTATTGTAAGTAGCACCCAGCTGAGCTTCAGCCATTGCCATACCTACTGCCATTGCAATCCCTTGTCCAAGTGGACCTGTTGTTGCGTCAACACCAGCAGTGTGACCGAACTCAGGGTGTCCTGGAGTAAGGCTTCCCCATTGACGGAATTGTTTGATTTCTTCCATTGGAAGATCATATCCGCTCAGGTGCAAAAGGCTATAAAGCAACATGGATCCATGTCCGGCAGACAGTACAAAACGGTCGCGGTTGATCCAAGTTGGATTTTCTGGATTATGGTTCATCGTTTTAGCAAACAATTGATAGCCCATCGGTGCGGAACCCATCGGCATACCCGGGTGTCCGGAATTCGCTTTCTCAATTGCATCAATTGCTAAGGTACGAACTGTAGTAATAGACAAGTTGTCGATTGTTAAATTTTCATCTTTTTGAATGCTTTGATCTTTCGTTTGTTGATCAGTCATGTTTCATCCTCCTCATAATCTCTAAAAAAAGATGTCAGGATAAGCAAACGGACTTACGCTCAGGGATTTCGACTGCACTAAAAAGAAAATATCAATTTAAAGCAAGTTAATCCGCTTGAATGTTTCAATTTGACTTATTCAATAGTATTGTAACACTTCATCCGCTATTTTTCCATAGCCTTCTTATTCATTACGTGAAATTTCACATAAAGGCATCCACCAAAGTATCTCCTCAATAAGGAAAAGCATACCCTCTGATGAATGAAGAGTATATGTACATAAAAAGGCTAGGGATTCAATTAAATATTGAATCCCTATATTTACTTTTAGCCTTGTCAAAGCACTTTAAAACAGCAAAAAAATTCCATTTCATATCCATAATGAAACAACTTGACTATCATCTCTAAAAAAAGAACCATTCCAGCTTACATTCTGGAATGGTTCTTTTTTTTACATTAATGAAAGGAATTGTTATGTTGTTAAATCAATTTCACAACTCATTAAAACGATAAATCGAAAGTATATCTAGACAAACTAAACCATTTTGATCTATATATACTCTTGATTGAAGCAACTAAAGGTATTAT
>NZ_JAGXCY010000023.1 GCF_018310695.1 Paenibacillus sp. Marseille-Q4541
AGTTTAAGTCAGAATTATTCTCAAAATTTAAGGCCTGATCTTCAAGATGGAGGTTATACGATAGGGAATAGTTTTGCAAAACTAATTCTTCCTGATGACAGATGGACATTGGAGTTGTTTCACAATTATTTCAATGTTTCATTAATAATTACTTTTATCCTTACAATTTCTATCGTTGTTTGTTTACTATTCGAAAAGAAATTTAGACGGTGAACTAACTAATCATCTATAGTTATTATCGAAAAAGAATAGGTCTTTATGACTTATTCTTTTTCATATTTCACAATATTTTCTAGAAAATGAGGGTGTATATAAAGAGGGTGTGAAATAATTAAAGAAGGAAGCAGCAATCTAAGGAATTATTTTCACTTTAGCTGCTGCTTTTTTCTATTTCAATGACTAGACTAAACTTAGGTATTGTTTAAAGGACGAGGAAGTTAATAGTTACGAACTGGTCGTCGCCGCCATGTAACTTGTCGGACCAGAAGTTGTACCCGGAGATGGATTCGAGGTTGTAGAAGTTCTGGCTTTGAATCGGCATGTAACAACGATCCATAGCGGCTCAGAAAATACAGACGTATTTGAAATACAAACAACATAGAAACTGTCGAAGTACACAAACATTTTTCTTTGCTAATTTCACAGCTTTTTTTCTATCGGTACAATTTCTTGTTCCAGAGTCGAGGACTTGGTTTTATGCAGCACATCGTAAGGTATTTCCCGCGCCGTGAGTTTGTCCGATCGGGCAAGGGCAACACCTTTACCTAAATCCCGAACCGGTAAGTCTGTACATAGTGCTTTTACGTACGTCCTGCAATCTCACGTGTTATGTGTTTTCTACTGTACTAAATTATCCAACTCCGGCTGCAATTTGTTCCGCAGAACATACAACATCATGGCTCCAACAAGGAACGCGACGGCATCCGCAATGACGAGCGACCAAACCACCCCGTGGAAGCCACTCATTCGATTGGCGATATAGAGCACAGGAATCAGCGTAATTCCTTGTATTACTGACATAATAAATGCGGCGGTTCCTTGCGCTGTTGCTTGAAAAATCCCCATAAACAACGAAGTCATTCCTGTAATAAACAAGGATAAGAATGTCACATGTAGAATGTAGCTACCCATTTCAATTAATTGCGGGTCATTCGTAAATAAACCAATTAAGTTATCAGAAATAAGATAGACGATAACGCCGAATACGACTGCTAACGACACAATCACTTTGATCGTGAATCCAATGGTTTGCTTCATGCGTAATTTATTCGCTGTAAAAGAAAAGGCAATCAATGGCACGACTCCCTCGCATAAACCCATCAGAATAAACTCAGGAAATTGTAATAAACGTGATGAAATTCCGTACCCCGCTACGGCCTGATCCCCATATTCGACAAGAAAATGGTTAAAGATGAGTGACATTGCACCCAAGAAGATACTCATAACAAAAACGGGAACTCCAATTTTGAATACATTGATCAGAATCTCCTTGGTTGCCTTGAACCATTTTAAAGAGATGGTTAAGAATTGACTTTTATATCCCATATGGAAGGCGTAGAATGCACTCGCAACCATATTAGAAATGACGGTAGCAGATGCAACGCCGATCACGCCCCAATGGAAGACGAAGATGACTAGAGCATCGAGAATAATATTCACGACCACACTAAGAATCATTCCGATCATCGACGTGATTGCAGCCCCCTCTGAGCGCACGATATTTTCCAGTGTGAAGAATAATACGACGAATGGTGAACCTATAAGCATAATCGTGACATAGTCTTTCGTAAATCCGAAGGAGTCAGGTGTTGCCCCCAGGCCATGGACGATTGGATCGATCAACGGGAGACCAACGGCCATCACGATAAGACCGAGAATTAAACTGCAGTAAAAGGCGAATGAAGACACATGCTTTATATCATCATATTTGTTCTCTCCTAGCAAACGAGAGATGAATGTACCGCTACCTATGCCAATTAAGTTGCCTAGCGCCATAATCACCGCGAATAACGGCAAGGTTAGTGCGAGTGCGGTTAACATGGCAGTATTGCCCAGTGTACCAAGGAAATAGGCATTCAAGATGGAATAAATGACACTCATTGACGTGCCTAGCATCATCGGTACAGCAAAGTGAGCTACGGCTTTTGCGACCGGTGCTTTTTCAAAATAATGGAGGTTTTCTGCATCCATGTGGGTCACTACTTTCTTCATTTATTTAGGTTTTCAAATTACCTATTGATACCGGCTATCCAGACGTACAGCTCATGATCGTCCAGCTCCCGGATAATGGTGAGTAGAAATCACCGTCTTATCCAACTTCGAAAAGATCATGCTGATCTTGAGGGCGATACGACCAAAATCTTGGTGGGTTCCTCTTGATAATCACTCCCTTATTATCATCTAACAGTGTTAGGTTGTACCTTACAGTGTTAGATGATATCATGAACCTATGAACCTGTAAAGCATAAACTTACACTGTTAGATAAAAGGATGGATACCGATGAAAAAACAGCAACCTCAGATATCGGAGGATAAGATTTTGGAAGCCTCGTGGGAGCTTCTTGGAGAGGAGGGTATCGAGAAATTCAGCATGAGACGATTGGCCGACCGGCTGGGGATTCAGGCTCCCTCACTCTACTGGTACTTTAAGAGCAAGCAGAATCTCTATCAGCGTCTGGCCAACCAGGTATCGAAAGTGATTCTGGAGGAGTTCCACTCCGAGGGGGACTGGAAGGAGCAGCTAACGGGGCTTGCGATAACAGTACGGAGTGTGCTCAGCCGGTATCCCTGTTCCACGCAGCTCATGATGATGACGCTGCCTCACGAACCGGACATCATCCGGTTCACCAACCGTATGCTGCTCTGCGTGGAATCGACGCCACTGGAGCAAGAGCAGAAAATGCAAGTGGTCACTACGCTTGTGAACTATGTCTTCTACTTCGTCCTAGATGATTATCAGCATGAACGCAATGTCTCCGCTGTCCTTAAGGAACAGGAAGAACTTCCAGGTGAGGAGATGATTCGCCTTCTGGACTCCATGAGCGAGACGGAAGCGGGATTGTTCCGGAGGATGTTCACGAACGGGCTGTTCGAGCTGATGGGGACCGACAGAGCGTTTGAGTTCGGATTGAAGCTGATTTTGCTCGGGATTGAGCAGGTGATCAAGGAACAGGAGAAGTAGAATATAAAAAACGGCTCATCTGGTTATCGGATGGGCCGTTTTGATAGGGTTTACCGTTTAGCCTATATCGAGCTATAACCGTCACATCGAAAAGTGTTTGCCTGCATCTAATGCAATCCGGGGAGGTATACGCTTGATTTATAGCGGATCGTTAAAAAACTTCTATAGGTTCGGTATAGGAATAAAGTTCTTGTTCTTTAAGCAGGAAAGGTTCCGAAAAAAGCTCGTCCGAGAGCATGTGTGGTAGAATGGAAAATAAACCCACATCTTGTGCGATAAGACGTCCTTAAGATGTGATGAGATCTAGGTTAGAAGTATGATCAAGAACCTAAATCACTAATAACAGTGGTACTTCGTCAGATCAAGCCTTTCGCCTCTCTTTGAGGCGGCGGTTCTTATATTCTACAAGGAGGGATTTGCTTATGGAAAAGATTATTGAGTATTATTCTGCGTTTGATGAATGGGGCAGACTCGACCGGGAACCACTGGAATTTATCGTGAACATGCATTATATAAACAAGTATTTACCGGAAAAAGGACATCTTTTAGATAACGGAGCTGGCCCGGGTAAATATGCAATGAAACTTGCTCAGGCAGGTTATCAAGTAAGTGTATCGGATTTAACTCCTACGCTTGTGGAGAAAGCAAAGGAATATGCGAAAAAGCTGGAATTGGAATCCTCATTTCCTGGTTTCTATGTCCAAAATGCGACTCGATTGAGTCATTTGGCAGACGATACATTTGATGCTAGCTTGATGCTCGGGCCAATGTATCATCTTCAAGAGGAAGAAGAAAGAAATGCAGCTGTGAAGGAATTGCACAGAGTGACAAAGTCAGAGGGAATCGTATTCGTCGCTTTCCAGTCTCGTACTAGAATGTTACTCAATTCACTTCAGAATCCGCTGCATTGGAAGCCAAATCATACGATAGCTGGAGTTGAAGATTTCTTATCAACGAGTTGCTTTACTCATGACGATCCGGGTCGTTTTACCGGTGCTTACTATTTTGGGGTTGAAGAAATTCGGCCATTCATGGAGCATAACGGATTTACAACAATTGAACTCATCGGTTCAACCAGTGTGGGAGGTCTGCTTGATCCAAAAGCAAGGGAATATTGGGAACAACAAGGAGAGGCAGCGTACGAACAATTTCTAAAAATTATGATCCAAACTGCAACAGATCCTTCTATTCTTGGAGTGTCTTCACATCTTCTGTATATAGGTCGTAAAAATAAAGTTTGGTGATTGCTGTGCATGATACATACTTAAAAAGGCTTCCTCAGTGGATTTAATACCAAAACGGAGGGAGCCTTTATCGTGTATCGCGTTTTATTATTTCAGATGAAATCCCTTTTGCTGGTGATACCAGCATGATGAAGAATACAACAATGAGTATGATGCTCGCAATCCAAACTGCTTTATCTTCCATCCGGTATGTCGCGAATGTACCGATGAAGGCGCCGAACAGAAAAGAACTAATAACGGTAGCAAACTTTTTGAATTGTAATGAAGCAGATAACTCCTTTTGAAACAGAGAGATGTAGAGTGCTCTTGCTGCTGTAAACAAATTACCGGTAGTAACCGTCGTATTATAGGTCCATCCTTCCAAGGATCGGAAAGTTGAAATTTGCAGCGAGCCTACAAAAACAATCATCATGGTTACGACCATATTCGGAACGGAGGATGGAAGGAAACCAACACCGAAGAGGACGATGATTTCTAGCAAAAGTACGGCTCTTGAAGGTTCCACTAACATTCGTACGATCCAGGGATGCTTTAGCATTTCAGCCACAAATACTCCTGTCACAAATGCAACAATCGGCGGAATATGTACTAATGCTTGTGCAAAATCCCCTCTAGCGGCCTCTACACCAAGAAGAACCATATTACCTGTCTGTGCTGTTGAAAAAACACCGTCTCTTCCAATGTATGTATAAGCATCTAGATATCCAGCAACGAGTGACAATAATGCACCGATATAAACCGATTCTGGAGACAATTTAAGAGTTAGTCGTTTACGGGACATCTTTGACTTCCTTTTCCATTTTTCATTTATTCAAGATGCGTAGTAACCTCGTTTTTTATACACGTTTTTCTGTTTCGTCACGATCCTGATCCTGTTATGTAAATCTATTCATTCTTCAAACTTTGATATCAAGGTCTTTATTCCCAAACTTTGACGACAGATTTCTATTACGATGATCTGATACTTAGAAAGGAGTTAAAAAGGCTTGCCAACTCAGGTGAAATTTCATTATAAAAAAATTGACTATAGGGAAATTAACCTATTTTTCACTCTATTCATATCATTTGATGTAAGAGATATTCTGCGAATTCTCAATAAATCCTTACTAGGTTCCGAAAACGAACTCGAATAATATAGGCTTATTGTACTTCTGATATCAGACCATCATCTTATTCTAAAAATCCAATATAAGTAGGAAGAACTAATTGTAAAATATTAGAAAAAAACACTTGTTTTCATCGTTTTTTATCCTATATACTCTTCGTGCATCCAATACACATTTATAATACCTCGAATAGCTATTACATCCCCTGGCTACATCCTACATGTTTTTAATGAAAAACATCCACTCATCTAAGATGATGTCCGTTTATCTCCTAGGTTTATATATAGATCACATTTCTGTATCTCATTTCTCAATCCACTAATACTGTCAAGTTCAATCGATTATTTTGCATCGTATAATCTATCGAAAAGGGGGTGGTTATTAAAGTAAATTGACCGGCGTTCGATTTATTTGTCGTCCCTATGTTCTTTATTTGTTCTTTTCAATTGAAAACTAAAGGAGTGTAGTAGATTTGGTCATTGAGAAAAAAATGAAAAAATCATTTTCTTTAGGGATGGCATTTTTCCTTGCGCTGTCTATCGTTAGCCCAGTAGGCGCTGCACCCACGATAGGATCTACCTCAGGAAAAATGGATCTGCGTTCGACCTCACCTGAGCTCATAACAGCCAAAGTGGATACGAAATTGAACAAACTTTTTCAAGACGATGAATATGTCACTTATCTAGTAAAGCTGTCAGAACAGGTAGATACAACAGTGGCAGCACAAAAAGCAATGAAGCTTGCAACGATGCAAAAGGCGACACCTGCTGCAGCGAAGTTATCCGTTCGAACCTCTGTAGTGAATTCACTTCGTGAAACGGCTTCCCGAACTCAAATTCCAATTCAAAAGTATTTGGATGATCAAAAAAAATCCGGCCAGGTCAAAGATTATAAGAGCTTTTTTATTGTTAACTCATTGGCAGTAACGAGTACGAAGGAGGTAATGGAAGGACTGGCGCTTCAGCCAGGTATTGAAAAAATATTACCCAATGAAGAACGATTTCTTCAAGATGTAACGGTAGATGAAACGGCTACCTCACCAAAAGAAAGCACCAAAGCATTAGATAATCCTGCTGCAACTAAAGAGAGTACAACATCAGATGTAGATCCTGAAAGCATTGAATGGAATATCGAACAAGTGAACGCTCCTGAAGTATGGGAACAAGGAATCGATGGTACGGGGATCGTGGTCGCGAACCTTGATACGGGCGTAGAATATACCCACCCTGCTTTAGCAAGTAAATGGCGAGGACTTGACGCAAGTGGGAACATCGTTGATCCTGAACTCAGTTGGTATGACCCCCATAGCGGATCTTCTCTTCCTGCAGATACAGATGGTCACGGTACACATACGATGGGAACCATGGTTGGTGCTGAAGAAGACGGAACGAACCATATCGGTGTTGCGCCTGGCGCGAAATGGATTGCAGTTCGAATCTTTAATCCATCAACAACCGATGCCATTATTCTCGATGCCGGTCAATGGTTGCTTGCACCCGTCGACGAAGATGGAAATCTACACCCTGAGCTTGCCCCGGATGTCGTGAACAATTCTTGGGGTGGCGGAGCAGGTATTGATGAATGGTTCAGACCTATTGTTCAGGCGTGGAGAGACGCGCAAATTTTTCCCGAGTTTTCCGCTGGTAATACAACCTTAACGAATCCAGGTGGACCAGGTTCTGTAGCCAATCCAGCAAATTATCCAGAGTCATTCGCTACGGGAGCAACAGATATCAACGGTAACTTGGCTTCTTTCTCCTTGCTTGGACCATCTCCTTATGGTGAGATTAAACCAGAAGTATCGGCACCAGGCGTAAACATACGTTCTTCCGTGCCGGGGGGACAATATGAAGGTGGTTGGAATGGGACCTCAATGGCTGGTCCTCATACCACTGCAATCGCAGCTTTATTATTACAGGCAAATAGCTCTTTAACCGTCGATGATCTAGAAGACATTCTAACCGATACGGCGACGGAAAGAACAGATAGTCAATATCCAACTTCACCTAACAATGGTTATGGTCATGGTATTGTCAATGCACTTGATGCTGTAGGTTCGGTTCTTCAAGGTGTTGGTACGGTGGCAGGTCGTGTTACGACAGGTGGAGATGACCTCATTGATCCTGTACTCGAACATACACCAATTACCTCACTGTACAGTGGACTTGATTCAGCGATTACGATGAATGTTAGTGATAACGTATCTGTGACCGCTGTTGAAGTTTTTGCTAGAATCAAAGGATCGAGCCGCTATGTTTACATACCAGCGGACCGAATTACTGGTGATGCTAAAGAAGGGACGTATCAAGCTATTATTCCAGCTTCGCTAATTGAACACCCGGGTCTAGAATATTACATTCGCGTGAATGATTATGGCAACAATGGGTTTGACACGCCTGTATACGCTGTCGCTGTATCGGAAGGAATTGAGCCTGGTTATAGTCAGGATTTCGAAACGGACTCCAATGGTTTCCTTCCAGACGGCGAGAATCCATGGGTATGGGGAGCACCGGTAAGTGGTCCAGGGAGTGCTTTTTCAGGAGAAAAAGTAATAGCCACCAATCTGACAGGTACTTATGCAGCGAATGCGAGTACTGCTTTAATTGCACCTCCTATCAATTTACAAAATAGTCCAGAAGGTGCCTTACTCTCTTTCAAACAGTGGTATGATCTTGAGTCAACGCGTGATATCGGTAGTTTGTATATTGCTACTGAAGAGAGTGACTATGAATTTGAACCGCTGACCAGCTTCACTGGCAGCAGTGACGGATGGAAAACACAATATGTGGATCTGACAGCATATGCTGGTCAAAAAGTATACTTGGCCTTCTTGTTGACATCAGACGGTTCGGTTCAGAAGCAAGGATGGTATCTGGATGATTTCTCATTACAGCTTCCTGATGAAGAGGCGCCTTCAGCTCCAACAGCGGTGACTGCTGATGTTTCCATACTCGGTGATGTTACGCTAAACTGGACGGCTCCTGAAGATGAGGATCTCAAAGAATATCAGATTTATCGCTCCGAAACAGCGGGGGCTGGCTACGAAGCAATAGGTACAACAACGCGAACAACGTACGTAGACAATACGACAGAAGGAAACACAACTTATTATTATGTAGTAAAGGCAAAAGACTATAGTGGTAATGAAAGCGAAGCATCCGAAGAAGTTTCCGTGGAGGTTCAAGTTCCTGAATCAATCTATAGTGATTCATTCGACGGAACAACGGACAATGGTTGGACTCACTCCGGTACAGGAGACGAATGGGAACGTGGCGTTTCTGTTTCACCTGGTCCTACTGTTCCGGTCACAGAACCAAATGTATGGGGAACAGACCTTGATTCCACATACGAAAACAGTGCAAATTTCTCTCTCGTATCTCCGGTCATTGACCTAACGAATGCAGAAAATGCAGCGCTCACGTTTAATCAGTGGTATGAAATTGAAACAAACTATGATGTGGGTTATGTAGAAATTACATCTAACGGGGGAACTACATGGACTGAGCTTGGTAAATTCTCTAACTCTACGAATGGAAAACAGTGGTCACCCGTATTTTATGATGTATCTAGCTATATTGGCAGCGAAGTTCAAGTTCGTTTTAGATTGAAGTCAGATAGTAGTGTGGTCAAAACGGGATGGTATCTTGATGACTTCCGAATTCTTGCTGTTGAGGCACCTGGTTCTACTAAAAGTGATGTAGTATCCAAAGCAGCATTGAAAAAACAAAAAGCAATTGAAAAAGCGCCTGTGTTAAAACAATTCAAAACTGATCAAATTGGAGAAACAAAAGAAGAATCCGCTATCCCAAGTGGTGATGCAGGCACATTTAGCCTTCCAGCGGCAGCAACGGTAACTGTACTTGAAACCGGACGTTCTGCTCGTACAGATGTATTTACAGGTCGTTACAACTTCAAGCACGTGGCTGGAGACTACAACCTCAAAGCCGAAGCTTATGGTTATTATTCTAAAACGGTTCCCGTTACCGTAACAGATGGAGCGACTAAATCGGTGAACTTCAAACTGGATGCTATTCCAAAAGGAACTGTGACAGGTACGGTCACCAATGAAAGAACAGGTGAACCCATTGCAGATGCAGTTGTTGTCGTACTGGAAGATGCACAGGTTGCTCCTGTTCGTACCGGCGAAGATGGAACATTTACGCTGAGTGTGTACGAAGGAAGTTATACGCTTTCTATCTCCGCACAGAATTACTATGGAGAAACAAAAACCGTTGAAGTACCAGCGAATGAAAGTATAACGGAAGAGATCTCTCTCAAACCATTTATCGGGTACCCTGGTGAAATCAAATACGATGATGGAACGCCGGAAAATGCGAGAGCATTTAATGCCGCAGGTAATGCATGGGCTGTACGGATGACACCTGAATCGGATGTAGCTCAAGTTACAGGCGCATCCTTCCGATTCTGGAATACAGAATGGCCGATTCCAGGTGGAACTGCATTCCAGTATTCCGTTTATGATGCATCCGGACCTCAAGGTGCGCCTGGCCGTGAATTGGCAGGACCATTTGACGGTACCGCCCTTCGTAATGATGAGTGGACGACGGTAGAATTTGAAGAACCGATCACCGTTCAAGGTGATTTCTACATCGTGTACATCCAGACACCTGCTGGAACTTCAGCACCGGGTCTTGCTACGGATGAGAGCAGCACGAATGCTGAGCGATCTTGGCAACGAGCAAGTGGAGCATGGTCTCCATCACCAGTTGATGAGGGTAACTATATGATCCGTGCGATTGTTCGTTATCCAATTAATGCACCCATTATTACTACACCATTAACAGATACTTTTACGAACGAAGATACCATCACAGTTAAAGGTACCTCACCAGCTAATGGATCAACGCTAAAAGTATACAACGGTGAAGAAATAGCAGGAGAGGCAACCATTGAAGATGGGAAGTTTGAACTGAACATTGATCTTTCAGTAGGAGAAAACGTACTGACCGCTGAAGCGATCATTGGTGGCGATATAACAGATCGTTCAGCTCCAGTTACTGTAACTCTAGATAAAACAGCACCGGTTCTCACCGTAACTTCACCAGAAGATGGGGAGAAAACCAATGCAGAAGCGTACACCGTACGCGGTTCTGTATATGATGATTATCTGAGTACCGTAACTGTAAACGGACAATCGGTCACCGTAGGTGAAGACGGAAGCTTTACGCATCGCATTCTGATTAATGAAGGTGAGAATACGATTAACGTAACAGCAAAAGACCGAGCGAACAATGAGACTACAATTACTCGTCAAGTGATTGTTGGCTGGAGCTTACCTGTAGTCACCAATTTAACTCCAGCTTCCGATGTCTATATTACAGGCGGGGAATCGATTGATGTTTCCTTTGATAGTGCGCCTGGACTATCTGCTTCCTTCCGAATTGAGCTGCCAATCGGTCCTAACCGCACGGGAAGTAATGAAATTCCACTTACAGAAACATCAGAAGGGCATTATGTAGGAACATACACAACTTCGTCATCCCTAAGACTTGATGGGGGAGTGATTGTCGTTCGAGTGTGGGACGCAGCAGGGAATGAGACGGAAATTTCTGCGTTAGGTAAATTGTATGTAACGAATGATGGGGAAGAGCCTGCTCCTCCGAATATCGATCCAATTGCTGTCATTCAAGCGCCAAATGCAGCACAGCGGAATCGGGAAGTTACTTTTGACGGAACCGCCTCTAGCGATGAAGATGGAACCATTGTTTCCTATTCATGGAACTTTGGAGAAGGCGCCACAGGAAGTGGTCCATCCGCTAAACATGTGTTTACTAAAGCGGGGAACTTTACGGTTGAACTAACGGTTACAGATGACCGTGGGGGAACGAACATGGCGACCTTTGTAATCAGGGTTCGTTAATTACGAGCTGCATTATCGTTTAATAGAGAAGGGGTGTCAGCCATTTGGCTGAGCACCTCTTCTTTGTATCTTTAAGCTTGATATATCGTAAGATCAATACGTTTTGAAAGATTTAAATATACACCTTCTTCCTCCAGCAGGCTTTGCTGTAAAGAGCGATGCCATTCGTCACTAAGAGCAATCTCTCCTTGCTTATTCACAACTCTGTGCCAAGGAAGACGATGTTTTTCGCTCATAGAATGGAGGATGCGAACGACTTGCCTTGCTGCCCGAGGACTGCCTGCTAAAGCGGCCACTTGGCCATACGTCATTACTTTCCCCTCTGGAATAGACTTAATGATCTCAATAACTTGTGCTGTGAAAGGTTGCATAGCAAGACGACTCCTTTTTCCCCATTTCCTGTTGTTTAGTATACTAGATGATATACAAATCATACTTCAAAAGAAATGATTTTCCGAAATTTGGGTTGACTGTTCGTAAAGATCGAATGTAATATATGTGATGCAAACGGTTTCATTTTAGGGTGGAACATACATAGAAACAAGAGAGCAATCCATACTGTTCTATTTAAAAAATAGGAGGAAAGGAAGGTGAGTCATCTTCGATAATCGTCAGATTATTCTTATAGTCGACACAAATTGATTTTTTTCGGTTATTTGTGCAAACGTTTTCACTAATTGTGTTTACTTTTTAAAGAATAAATAAGATTAAATTCAAGGGGGACTTTTTGTGAGAGTCATGTATCCTGCTAGGCGGATTTTTATGTTATTTTTGATTCTTATGCTCATCATTACAGGAACGGGATGGCATCCCCTTCCTACATCTGCTGCGGAAAGTTCTGTACCCGAACAGCATTTACGTATTCACTACGAAGGTGACGGAGAAGGACTAGGATTGTGGATATGGGATGATGTAGCTGCACCTTCACAAAAATGGCCTACCGATGCAATCCCTTTCTCCTCTGATCAGATGGATTCATTCGGTAGTTATATCGATGTACCGCTGAAAGAAGGAGCAAAAAAGGTAGGGTTTCTCATTGTAGATCCAAAGACAGAACAGAAAGATGGCGGGAATAAGGCCGTTCTTCTTACTAATGCATCAATGAACGAAGTCTGGGTAAAAAGAGGAGCGGATACGGTATATCCATACGAACCTGTGACTCTGCCAGAAAATACGGTCCGCATTCATTATACGAGATCCGATGATAACTATAGTAACTATGGGGTGTGGCTATGGGAAGATGTCGCTACACCATCGGGGAAGTGGCCTGTTGATGCAACTCCTTTTGAAAATAGTAACCGGGATCGTTATGGAGCTTATATTGATGTTCCGCTGAAACAAGACGCGAGTAAACTAGGCTTTCTGATTGTGAATCCTTCTGATGAGAAAGATAAGGATGGGGGAGATAAATTCTTTCATCTGCTTAAATATTACAAACAGTTATGGATTAAAGAAAACGATCCTAATGTTTACATCTCTCCGTATGGTGAACTTGCGACAGGCTTGTTATCAGCAAAAGTAACATCCGAAGAACAAATTCAGCTTCGTTTCTCAAGAACAGAAGGAATCACTGAGACTAGTCTTCTAAGCGACGTAACCGTAAAGGATCACGATGGAAGAAAGGTAGAAGTGAAAAAAGCTGAACTGGTCAATGATGTTTATGTTAATCTCACCGCACATGTTCCGCTGGATAAGATGCCTCTATCTGTCACTTATTCAGGCATTACAGTCTCTGCCTCAAGTGATTGGCAAATGATTGATGCACGCTATACTTACGAAGGCAACGATTTGGGGGCCAATTATACTCCTGAAAAAGTAACCTTTAAAATTTGGTCCCCTACAGCTACAAGCGTAACCCTAAACGTGTATGACAAAGATGATGCAAGTCTCTTGATTGGAAGCAGACCGCTTACAATTGGTGAGAAGGGGGTATGGGAAGCTCAGGTGAAACCTTCTGATTTGAATGTTGCGGATTTGAAAGGATATTTTTATCAGTATGAAATTGTGAATGAGGGAGTAAGGCGAAAAGTGCTGGACCCTTACGCAAAATCAATGGCAGCTTTTCAAGTAGATACGACGGGAAAAGCGGGTCCTGATGGAGATACGGTAGGAAAAGCAGCCATTGTGGATCTTGAGGGCACAAACCCTGAAGGATACAATTTCGCTAGGATTGATGGTTACGAGAAAAGAGAAGATGCGGTGATCTGGGAGCTGCATGTGAGAGATTTCACCTCTGATCCTTCGATTGAAGATGACTTTAAAAATACTAGATGGGGCTCTTATGCAGCGGTCAAACAAAAACTCGACTATGTTAAATCCCTCGGTGTAACCCATATACAACTTCTGCCTATCATGGCTTGGTATTATGGCGATGAGACTAAAATGGGAGAGCGCGAAACGGACTATTCCGCTTCTGGCAATGAGTATAACTGGGGATATGACCCCCATAATTATTTCTCCCCAGATGGTGCGTATTCGGAAGATCCAACAGATCCAGAGATGCGGATTCGTGAAACGAAAGAAATGATTGATGCGATTCACGATGCCGGTATGGGAGTTATCCTGGATGTAGTATACACACATATGTCCAAAGCAGATTTACTGAATGATATCGTAACCAATTATTATGCATGGCAAGACGAGGCAGGAAAGTATGTAGGCGGATTCGGTAATAATCTAGCTACAAATCACGCGATGGCCGAGAAATTGATGGTAGACTCCGTCAAATACTGGTTTGACGAATATAAAATTGATGGCATGCGGTTTGATATGATGGGCGATGCAACGTACGATTCCATTCAAAAATCCTATGATGCAGCTGCTAAGCTCAATCCGAATGCTTTATTCATTGGGGAAGGCTGGAGAACCTTTAGCGGCGCAGTAGCTGAACCTTCACTCGCTGGACAGGGTGCGGATCAAGATTGGATGGATCAGACGGATGATGTAGGCGTATTCTCTGACGAGATTAGAAATGAACTCAAATCCGGTTTTGGTTCGGAAGGGGAGCCACGCTTTATTACTGGGGGAGCCCGAGATATCAATCTGATCCTGAACAACATTAAAGGACAACCGACCAATACCCCGGCAGACGATCCGGGTGATATGGTGCAGTACATTGAGGCACATGACAACCTGCCTTTGTATGATGTAATTGCGCAATCAATTAAGAAAGACCCGGCTGTTCCCGAAAATGACCTGGAAATTCACCAACGGATCCGGCTTGGGAATTTGATGGTTTTGACTTCGCAAGGAACTGCTTTTCTACATGCCGGTCAAGAATATGGACGTACAAAACAATGGCTCGGACCAGGGGTACCCAATGGAACTAAATTTCATGCACTGAAGGATGAGTCAGGTCATGTCTTTGGATACTTCATTCATGATTCCTATGATTCTTCTGATGCCATCAACAAATTTGATTGGATTAAAGCTGAAAATAAACAACAATATCCAGTAAACAACGTTACAAAAGAATACACAGCAGGACTTATCAAACTGCGTAAATCTACCAACGCTTTTCGTCTCGGAGAGAAACAGCTCGTTGATCGTAACGTCAGCTTAATATCGGCTCCAGAAATGAATGAAACGGATTTGGTCATTGCCTACAAAAATCAATCCACAGATCAAACGGGCGATTACTATGTGTTCTTTAACGCAGATAAGACAAAACGGAAACTAACACTTCCGATGGATCTGACGAAAGGAACCGTTGTCGTAGATAATGACGAAGCGGGTACAACTCAGGTATTAAACCCTTCTGGGTTTGATCTTACTTCAGATTCCATTACGATTGAGCCGCTGAGTGCCGTCATTATCAAGATGAAATCATCATCCGAAGGAACTCCTTCTGTTCCTGGTCAGCCTGCTGTACCGGGAAGCGAGGAGAAGTGGGAACAGCAGTTAACCAAGTTGCTTACATCGTTACCTTCAAATCCGAAGACAGCTGTGAAAGAGATAATGAGTGTAATACAACCCGTGCTGACTGTAACCCAATATAGTACCAAAGTAGACAACACAGGGACGACTCAAGTCACACCTGATTCCGCAGCACTGAATAAGGCGTACGAGCGTCTTCAGAAGGCATGGGAACAGATATCAAAACTAAGTAGTACACAGAACAAAGAACTGATGAATGCAATACAACAAGAGCTCCAGATTGTCATTGATGCCAAAGCGGCAACAGGGGAAAGCATTTCCATTCTTATGCCGACTTCTTATGTGGAACAAGTCGAACGTTTGTCAGCGGGTATCAAGTATATTACTGGCTCAGGAAGTGTGTCACTTCCTGCAGGTACTCTGGATGCAAAGGAGTTTATTACTAAAGGAAGTTTTGTTTTGACGTTATCAAAAGCTTCTGCTTCTTCCTTAAAACAGAACACTGTGAAAACGATAGGTGACGGTGTGACTTTCACATTGAAAGTGATCCAAAATGGAAACGGTGGAGCCATGCGTGAAATTCAGCAGTTTACCAAACCTGTCTTACTTGAGGGGCTTTATAAATCGGAACAGATTACTAACCTCAACAAAACAGGATGGTATTTACAGTCAGCTGATCAGAAGCTTCATTATATTAGTGGTGTGAAAGAAGCACAGATCAATACTTTTGAAACAAATCAAACAGGAACTTATTTCATGCTAGAGTCCATTAAAACATTCAGAGACATTGGTCAAAGCTATGCCAAAGATGCTATTGAGATGTTGGCAGCAAGACAGATCGTGAATGGACTCACAGAAGAGAAATTCGCTCCGAAGATGAGTGTTACTAGAGGGCAGCTAGCCGTGATTCTTGGTCGTGCGTTAACTCTACCGGAAGAAACAACAACGGGAAACAAATTCAAAGATGTTGGATCGAATCAATATTACAGCGGTTATGTGAACGCTTTGTCCTCCATTGGAATTGTAAAAGGGGATCCAACTGGCAAATTCCGTCCTGATGAGAACATCAGCAGAGAAGACATGATAACAGCACTAATGAATGCCTATGAATATAAAACAGGACAGAGATTAAACAATATCCAAGGAACGGAAGAAGCTACATTTAGTGATTTATCTCAAGTAAGTGCGTATGCCCAATCCGGAGTAAAAGCAGCAAAAGCCCTTGGTATTATTGAAGGAAATGGCGGGAAGTTTCAGCCCAAAGCAGTGGCTAACAGGGAACAACTTGCAAAAATAACGTTATTATTCCTGAAATCTACCGAGGAGGTAACGAAATACTAAACCGTAGTTAACCGAATACTTTTACGTATCTTGATGAAAGAAGGGACAGCCGAGTTGGCTGTCCCTTCTTTCATATTTTTCATTTAGAAATGTTCCAATACCAATTTTCCAATCATATCACCTTGTTCAACAATCGTATGAGCGTCTCTGAGATTAGCTGCATGAATGGGTTCGAGTTTCTTCGTCAGTGTCGTCCTGATCTTACCCTCATCAACAAGTGAACTCAGTATATTCAATATTTCATGCTGTCTAATCATGTCTTCAGTCTCATACATGGCCCGAGTAAACATGTACTCCCATACAAAACCTGCGCTTTTACTTTTGAGTGGCGAGAGGTCGAGTGGGTGAGAAGATTCAACAATCGTCCCTATTTTTCCTTGGGGAGCAATCAGTTCGCACATGGCCTCAAAATGCTGACCAGTACTGTTGAGACAGTAAATAAAATCTATATATTTATATCCTAATTCTTTTACTTGCGAGACAAGGTCTTTTCTATGGTTAATGACATGGTCTGCACCTTGTTTCAAGACCCAGTCGCTAGATTCGGGACGAGATGCTGTGCCGATTACGGTGAGACCTGCATTTTTACCAAGCTGAGTTGCAATGGAGCCAACACCCCCAGCCCCGCTAATAATAAGAAGGGTTTTGTTTTGATTATCAGCTGTATTCTCAGAGATACACATTCTATCAAAGAGTCCTTCCCATGCGGTTAAACCTGTTAAAGGTAAAGCTGCAGCTTCTGCAAAATTTAACGTGGAAGGCTTACGTCCCACGATTCGTTCATCTACAAGATGAAATTCACTGTTTCCTCCCTGACGCGTAATGCTCCCTGCATAAAATACTTCATCCCCTGGCTTAAATAAAGAACAGGATTCACCAACCTCCTCAACAATACCTGCTACATCATAACCGAGAATTTTAGGCTGCTCTTCTGTCTTGTCTTTAGGAGCTCGTACCTTCGTATCTACCGGATTCACGGAAACAGCCAGCACTTTAACAAGTATATCTCGACCTGACGGAGATGGTTTCTCTATTTCAAGATCAATGAGACTTTCAGGATCTTCAATAGGTAAGTATCGGTGTAATCCAACGGCCTTCATAAGCTTGGATGCCATTATTTATCCTCTCCTTTTACACGAAGCTAATTTTATATGAATACTTTCACTATATTACTAACCACGTTTTGCCGTTGGTATGCAATAATGAATTTCACCTGACCCTAATAAGACGTGCTTCTATGATTGATGAACTATGAAAAAGGGGAATGAAAGGGTAGGAGGGATGTACAGATGATCGCAATTACACACGTAGGCTTATCCGTTCCGGATCTTGATGAAGGAATAAGGTGGTATGAAGAAGTACTTGGTTTTGAGAAAATAGCAGGTCCATACTCCTTCAACCAGGAAGAAGAGCAAGAACATAATATGACAAATGATCTGCAAGGACAAAAGATTCGCAAGATGAGAAATGCTCATTTGACTTGTGGGAATCAGGTTGGACTTGAGTTGTTTGAATTTCAGGAACCGAGAAGAGAACAAGCGCCTAGAGGAAAATATGACGGCTTCTTTCATTTATGTCTGCTGGTAGAAGATGTAGAAGCAGTTGCCCATAAAATTGAAACATCAGGAGGCAAAAAAACGAGCGACTTGTGGAATACAAGGGAAGGGAAACCTTATTACTTACAGTATTGTGAGGATCCGTTCGGAAACATTTTGGAATTATATAATAAAAGTACAGAACTAATGTATGGAAATAAAGATAAGTAACATTTATATAGTAGAAACATCAGAACTTCCACTTCGGCCTAGGGCCTGAACACGTGGGAGTTTTTTATTATGTAGTCAATATCATCCGATAGTTATCTTTATCAGTTTTACTAATAGGTACTATAAGATGATTCTAATTGACCATCTATTACCAGCTGTGGTAGTTTCAGTGTAGACAAATAATTCTGATGAACTTACTGAGAATTAAGTTCAATCATCCGAGGTGGATATTATTGGAACTACAGGCGAATAACAGCCCATTTACTCAGGAACAGACTGAACTTTTAAATCGTTTATTGCCTACTCTATCACAAACCCAACTTATTTGGTTAAGCGGCTATATTACTGCCATTCAAGGTACTGGAATTCAAGTTACCTCGAGTGCTGGAGCAAGCAGTGCAGCTCAATTTATTACTGAGATCGCACCACCTGCTGCCCTGGATAGTAAAGAGGTTACCGTTCTTTTTGGTTCCCAAACGGGTAACAGTAGCGGACTAGCTAAAAAATTGACCAAAAAGCTTGAGGAACAAGGATTTCAAGTGACTTTGAACTCCATGAGTGATTTCAAATCAAATCAACTTAAGAAAATCGAAAATCTCCTCATTATTGTTAGCACTCATGGAGAAGGAGAACCGCCGGATAGTGCGATTGCATTCCACGAGTTTCTGAATAGTAAACGTGCTCCGAAGCTGGAACACCTGAATTTTTCCGTTCTTGCGTTGGGAGATACATCCTATGAATTTTTCTGTCAGACGGGTAAAGATTTTGATGAACGTCTCGCAGAGCTTGGCGGAAGCCGAATTACCCCTCGTGTCGATTGTGATGTGGATTTTGATGAGTCTGCTGCTGAATGGATGAGTCAAGTGCTTGGAGCACTCGGACAGACATCTGCCGCGAGTTTAGTTTCCGTAAGCAGTGTAGGGGCAGCAGCGTCCGTTACTACTGAGTCAGCGTATTCCAGATCGAATCCGTTTCAAGCCGAAGTGCTTGAAAACTTGAATTTGAACGGACGAGGATCCGATCGGGAAACGAGACATTTGGAATTATCACTCGAAGGTTCGGGTCTGACCTATGAGGCTGGAGACAGCCTTGGAATCTATCCGCAGAATCACCCGCAGCTGGTTGAAGATATCATTAACGCTTCGGGGTGGAATGCAGAAGAGTTAGTTCCCCTTTCCAAAAATAAGGGTGAGGTACCATTAAGGGAAGCTCTCCTTACACACTATGAAATTACCGTATTAACCAAGCCATTACTTGAGCAAATTGTGAAGATCACGGCAAATGCAGAACTTAGAAAATTGCTCGAACCGGGCAACGAACAACAGCTTCGCAGTTATGTCACGGAGCATGATTTATTGGACCTTATCCAAGATTATAAGCTTGAAGGAATTTCAGCTGTGAACTTCGTGTCTGTACTACGTAAGATTCCTGCTCGGCTGTACTCTATTGCAAGCAGCCCAAGTGCTTACCCGGATGAAGTACATTTGACAGTACGTACTGTTCGATATGAACACAAAGGGCGGGGTCGCTACGGCGTATGTTCAACTCAGCTTGCAGAACGTACCGAGCCCGGTGAGGCACTCCCTGTGTTTATTCAGCAGAACGATGGATTCAAGCTTCCAGAAAACCCTGATGCGCCTATTATTATGATTGGTCCGGGAACGGGTGTTGCGCCATTTAGAGCTTTTCTTGGCGAACGAGAAGAGAGCGGCAGCGAAGGGAAGAACTGGCTCTTCTATGGAGATCAGCACTTTGCTACCGATTTTCTCTATCAAGTAGAATGGCAACGCTGGCTGGCGGATGGCGTTCTGACCAATATGGATGTTGCCTTCTCGCGTGACACAGATCAGAAAGTGTATGTCCAGCATCGAATGCAGGAAAGAAGCCATGAAATCTATGAATGGTTGCAGCAAGGTGCTTACATCTATGTTTGTGGTGATGAGAAAAAAATGGCACACGATGTTCATTCCACACTTGCGACTATTCTTGTACTAGAAGGTGGCATGACCATGGAACAAGCGACTGATTATTTGATCGAACTTCAACAGCAAAAACGATACCAACGTGATGTTTATTAAGTCTTCATAGATACCGAGAGGAGATATCAGCATGACCTTGAATGAACTTTATCCACCTCAGAATGCGCCTCACAGCGATGTCGAGGAAATTAAACGTCGCAGTGATTTTTTACGGGGCAGTCTTGTAGAAACGTTAAAAGATCCAATCACTGGTTCCATTCCGGAAGATGACAATAGATTAATGAAACATCACGGAAGCTATATGCAGGATGATCGTGATCTACGTAACGAACGTGCAAAACAAAAGCTAGAACCAGCCTACCAGTTCATGCTTCGGGTTCGTGCTTCAGGCGGGGTCGTTACGCCAGAGCAATGGCTTATGATGGATCGTATTTCACACAAATATGGCAATGATACGATCCGTTTAACAACGCGTCAGTCTTTTCAGCTCCATGGTGTGCTGAAATGGAATCTGAAAAATACGATTCGTGAAGTAAACGATGCGCTACTTAGTACTTTGGCTGCATGCGGTGATGTGAACCGTAACGTGATGTGTAATCCGAATCCGTATCAGTCCGAAGTACACGAAGAAGTATATGAATGGGCTCGTAAAGTAAGTGATCATCTCGATCCGAGAACGCGTGCTTATCACGAAATCTGGTTGGATGAAGAGAAAGTGATTGATAGTCGTGATAACGAATGGGAACAGGAACCGATTTATGGAGCTGTTTACTTACCACGTAAGTTCAAAATCGGTATTGCCGTACCTCCATCCAACGATGTAGATGTTTTTTCTCAAGATCTGGGGTTCATTGCTATCGTGGAAGACGGTAAACTTAAAGGTTTCAATGTCTCCGCTGGAGGCGGAATGGGGATGTCCCATGGAGACAACAAAACTTATCCGCAAGTCGGCAAAGTCATTGGTTTCTGCACACCGGAGCAAATGGTTGATGTTGCTGAGAAGATTGTTACTATACAGCGAGATTATGGTGACCGTGCAGTTCGGAAGCATGCTCGTTTCAAATATACGATAGATGATCGCGGTATAGATTGGTTAAAAAATGAACTTACAGCGCGTTTAGGCTATGCACTTGAAGCTCCTCGCGTATTTGAATTTGATCACAATGGTGATCGTTATGGCTGGGTCAAAGGAAGTAATGGGAAATGGCACTTTACGATGTTTATCCAGAACGGTCGTATTGTGGACCTTGAGGATTATCCGCTGATGACAGGTCTACGAGAAATTGCCAAGATCCACAAAGGTGATTTTCGTCTGACTGCCAATCAGAATCTGATCATCGGAAATGTAGGCAACAAGAGCAAGAAAAAGATTGAAAAGTTAATTCAAGATTACGGCTTAACGGATGGACTTCATTATTCAGCTCTTCGCAGAAGTTCTATGGCTTGTGTTGCTCTTCCTACGTGCGGTCTAGCAATGGCAGAATCGGAACGTTATTTACCATCGTTAATGGATAAAATCGAGCCCATGCTTGAACGCAATGGACTTCGGGATAAAGAAATTGTGATTCGAATGACGGGATGCCCGAACGGATGCGCTCGGCCCATGTTGGCAGAACTTTCATTTATCGGAAAAGGCCCCGGGAAATATAACATGTATCTGGGCGGAGCACATAATGGGTCTCGTTTAAACAAGCTCTTTAAGGAAAATATCGGGGAAGCAGAGATCTTGGAATCTCTTGAACCGATGATCACCCGATATGCTGTAGAGCGTGAGGATGGAGAGCATTTCGGTGATTACGTCATCCGTGCTGAGTATGTTCAACCTGTATATGATGGTCAACAATTTCATGCGTAATTTCTAGTACAAAGAGGTACCTTTATAGGTGCCTCTTTTTTATGTAGATTTTATATCTCTCTCTTGCAGGGATTCAGTAAGGTAAATTGATTGTTGGTGCCGGAGACAGCGTGTTCTATGTGATCCGATTACAGGACAAGGGACGAATACGGCTTCGTACTCGGCAGATGTCTTGTTAGGTACTCTTTTAGATTATAAGGATAAGGTATGGGATGAAGAGCTCGGAATCGAATATTGGAGACGGGCAAAGCCCTACATTACTGCCATGACGGAGTGGACAAATGCCATGACCGGCGATTTGCCTGAGCATATTATCGGTACGTTAGTAAAAGGCGGGAGTGATCAGCATATTGCAAACCAAGTTGCTGAATGGTTCGAGAACCCGCTTAAAGCTCATGAAGCTTTCTTCTTAGATTCTTCTCTCCACACCCAATCTTAATTCTCACACCAATTAACGTGTCTGTCCAAAGTGACGGCACGTTTTTATTGTTTGTGAGACAAACAATAAATCGTTGAAAATACATAAGGATAATGGTAACGTATGCGATGATGCTCAGCCCGTTCTAAAGCAATGTTCCCAAAATACATATTACATCACACGTTGAGGGTGGTAATTTCACATGGCGACATTTTTTCTCGTTATCATTTATCTTTCTTTTATTAGCTTAGGTATACCTGATTCCTTGCTTGGTGTGGCCTGGCCGGTCATGCAGCCGGATATCGGGGCATCTTTTGAATCGGCAGGACTCTTGTCCATGGTGATCGCAGGAGGAACGATCGTATCCAGTCTCGTTAGCGGCAGTATAATTGAGAGACTGGGTACAGGTAGAGTAACATTGATCAGCTGTATGATGACAGCAGGTGCACTATTGGGGTTTTCCTTTGCTCCATCACTGGTGTGGCTCATTTTGTTGGCGATTCCACTTGGGCTAGGCGGAGGAGCGGTTGATGCAGGACTTAATCATTATGTTGCTTCTCATTACAAAGCGCATCATATGAGCTGGCTTCATTGTTTCTGGGGCGTAGGAGCTACGACAGGACCCATCATTATGTCTTTTTACATCGCCAGTCAAGGCTGGAGAAGTGGGTATACTGCTGTTGCAATCATACAGTTCGGCCTCGTAATCTTACTTTTTGTGACACTTCCGCTTTGGAAAAAGGTAGCGACACTGCATCAGACTTCTGATCCACAACAAGGCAACAGTAATGATTCTATAGTCGAGGGGGCAAATCAAGAGGCTGATCCTGCCCGTTCAAGAGTGAAACCACTTCACATTAAAGGTGTGAAAGTTACGCTCATCGCTTTTTTATTCTATTGCGGTGTAGAAATGACTGTAGGGTTATGGGGAGCGAGCTTTTTGGTAGGAACGAAAGAGTTATCTGTTGAAACAGCTGCCACATGGGTATCCATGTATTATGGAGGAATTACCGTGGGTAGACTGGTTACGGGGTTTATTACGTTAAAAGTTAGCAATCGGACATTAATCCGTCTTGGGCAAATGACTGCGCTTAGCGGTGCGGTGCTGTTGTTGCTGCCACTAGATAGCATTTTTGCCCTCATTGGACTCATTTTGATCGGTTTGGGGCTGGCCCCGATTTATCCATGCTTACTGCATGAAACGCCAATCCGTTTTGGCAAGGAGCATTCTTCTCGTATTATGGGATACCAAATGGCTGTTGCTTATACGGGAACGACCGTTTTACCTCCTTTGTTCGGCGTTCTTGCTTCAGAGTGGACGATTGCCTTGTTTCCGGTGGTGGTTTTCATTTTTATTGCTGTAATGTTTATTGGGTCTGAGAAAGTTAATCGTACGATTCAACATCATTAATTTCAAAAGGACGTGTTAATAGTGGCTGAACCACTTAAAAATATATATAGTGAAGCTTTCTTACATCAGTTCGGTCTAACCATTTCCGCTGCTTATGCTTCATTTCCGGTAGAGGCTTTTATTCAACAAGTGATGGATGACAAGTGGGAGGAGAAAGCTTTAAAGGAACGAATGCGGACAATCACTCATGCGATGGGCACCTTTTTGCCTGAACGTTATGAGGAAGCAATCGAGATTTTATTTACAGTCCATGAATCCTGCTCTGGATTTGCTTATCTAGTCATGCCGGATTTTGTGGAAGTATACGGTCAAGAGGAAAAGCATTGGGATCTTTCTATGCAGGCATTGGAAAAGTTCACACAGCACTCTTCTGCTGAATTTGCCGTAAGGCCATTTATTATTCATGATCCTGAGCGAATGATGAAGCAAATGATGGAATGGTCTTTTCATCCGGTAGATCATGTAAGACGTCTTGCCAGTGAAGGATGCAGACCACGTCTGCCTTGGGGACAAGCACTGACGATGTTTAAACAAGATCCAGCACCCATTCTACCGATTTTGGAGCAATTAAAAGCAGACCCATCCCTGTATGTGCGCAAAAGTGTAGCAAATAACTTAAATGATATCGCCAAAGATCACCCAAATATCGTAATCGAAACCGCACGCCGCTGGATTGGGAATGACACGCATACCGACTGGATTGTGAGACATGCCTGCAGAACATTAATTCGTAAAGCAGAACCGGAGGTCATGGCTCTGTTCGGATACGCTGAATCTACAGAAGGTTCAAGCCTAACAACAGAGGCCCACATCACTGCTGATCCATTCATTCTGCACATTGGTGATAGCGGAAGTCTCAGCTATCAATTGGTTGTACGTGAAGGAGATTCAGCTCGGCTACGCATTGAATATGGTATTGATTTTGTAAAGTCTAGTGGACAAGTTTCACGAAAGAAATTTTTGCTGTCTGATAAAACCGTACCCGGCGGCTCTCGTCTAAGTGGATCTAGAACACATCGCTGGTCTGATCTGACGACACGTCGACATTATGCCGGGCTACATCAAATCGTACTTCTTATTAACGGGCAGGAAGTTGCCTACACTGAGATCCAGTTGGAGCCTTCGAACCTTCTATAACGCTAGAAGGTACATATGAAACGAGAAGACTGCTTATTTATGAGTAGTCTTTTTTTGTATCATGTAAAGTTTCTAGCAAACCTTTCATCCAGCGTAAATAGATAGAGACAACAGAAGAAGGAATGATTAGAATATATACTAAAAAAATGTAATCTGTAGAATTCCACAAGAATGATGTTGGTGAACAATAAGGGAGAGGTGGTGGAGTTTGATATGAGAAATAAAAAATTAGTACATCAAATCTTTCGGCCGCTGCATTCCATCGTTGTGCAGCTTTTTTTGTTGTTTTTTATTGGGATGACAGTTCCTGTCCTCGTTATGGGATTCCTGTCCTATGAGAAATCAGCCTCCATTGTTGAAGAACAAGTCAGTAAAGTAGCCTCCCTTACGATTACACAGGTGAGCGACAAACTCGACATGTTGTTCAAGAAGATTGATGATTCCTCTATGATGCTGCTTAGCAACAAGGTTGTACACAGTATTTTGGAGGAAAAAGACGCCGATCTATATGCGAGTACACTAAAGGTAAAGGAAGGAAAAGATTTTCTCACCTCTGTCATGATCAATTCACCTGAAATTCTAGATATTTATATTTTTGATATTAAGCAACAAAATTCAGTGCTGAGTGCCGATTCTTTCAATTCTCCCCCTGATCACAGTAATTCATGGTGGTATCAAGAGATTGTAAAGGCGAATGGATCACCTGTATGGTTCGGACTGACCGAAACCTCTTATTTGAAACAAGCTGAAATGGGTTTTCCGGTATTTGGATTAGGACGAGCCATTCGAAGCTGGGAATCAGGTGAGATCATTGGCGTCATGTTCTTTGAGATTATGGGCGATGTACTTATCAAAGAACTGGACAAGGTTCAGTTTGGTGAAACGGGTTACGTGGTCATCACCAATGACGAGAAGCAATATTTCTATCATCCGGACAAGAACATGTATGGGAAAATCAGTGAATTGAAACTTCCGTTACAGATGATGCAATTTCATGAAGGAACGAAAAGTACCCTCATGATTCCTGAGAAACTTGATAACGGGTGGTATGTTCATGGTATCGTCCCTCTAGAAGAATTGACTGCTGATTCAGCCAGTATACGGAATTTTACGGTATGGATTGTGTTTGTTGCGATTTTGTTGGCTATAGGGGTGGGATACTATGCCACCTTAAAAATCGGAAATCCCTTAGTCCAACTCAGCAGGTTAATGCGAATGGGTGAAGAAGGGGACTTAACTGTACGGAGCAGGAATGTCGGCCAGAATGAAATTGGACAACTGGGAAGAAGTTTTAACAAAATGATTGAGCAGATTAATGTACTGATACACCGCATTGCCAGTGAAGAACGAGAGAAGAAAAAGGCGGAAATTCGGGCACTGCGCTATCAAATCAATCCCCATTTTCTATATAATACGCTGAATTCGATCCGCTGGCTTGCCAAACTAAACCGCGTACAAGAGGTAGATCACACCGTAACGACACTAGTCCATCTATTAGAAGGGAGCCTGGAACGAAATGGTGTATTCATCAGACTTGGAGATGAGCTGGATCTATTAAGAAAATATATGATTATACAAGAGTATCGATATGATCATATGATTCATCTACAAATTACTTGTTCTAAACAATTAGAAGAATTGCCGATCCCTCGAATGTTGTTGCAGCCTATTGTAGAGAACGCTATTTTTCATGGAATTGCACCCAAAGATGACGAGGGTTCGATTCATATTCAAGTAGAACAAAAAGGAACGGATATTCTAATTATCATTGAAGACGATGGCATAGGAATGAGTAAGGAACGTGCACATCAAATTTTGGCCGATGATGGAGATCGTCTGAACCAGGGCATGATCAATATCGGGATACGGCATGTGAATCAGACAGTAAAACTTTATTATGGCGAAGAGTATGGAGTTCAGGTGGAGAGTGAAGAAGGCAGTAGAACACGAGTGGTCATTACACTATCAACAATGAGGAGGGAACCGAATGTACAAAGTACTGCTGGTTGATGATGAGAAGATCGCTAGAATGGGGCTTCGGGCTACTTTTGATTGGGAAGGCAACGGATTTCATGTCGTAGGTGAAGCAGCGAATGGTCAAAAGGCGATGCGTTGGGTTGAGAATCGGGAGGTAGATATTTTAATAACGGATATCGCTATGCCTGTGATGAATGGTCTGGAGCTGACTCGTATTACGAAGGAATTCTGTCCTTGGGCGCAGGTGCTCCTTTTAAGCTGTCATAGCGATTTTGAATATGTAAGAGAAGGGATCAGACTCGGCGCCTCCGATTATATGTTGAAACCGACTCTCAATGAAGATGCCCTAAAATCACTGCTGATCTGTATGCGGGGCAGGATTGATCTGGAGAAACGAAATTTGCAAATCTTAAATGAATATAGAGAGAAGGAAGCAAGCCAGTTCAAGAAACCAGCAGAAAAAAATAGCAAATCCGTTCCTCCTATTCCACCGGAAGAGACATTACATGAACGTATAGTGACCCAAGCTACTTCCTATATTAAACTCCATTACCACAAAGGTATTTCACTTCAGGAGGTAGCAAGTCACGTATCGGTGAGTCGGAACTACTTTTGTGAGATGTTTAAACGGGTTACCGGACAAAATTTTACTCATTATCTCATTGAATTAAGGATTAATCGAGCAGCCGAACTGCTCACTACATCCTCCCTAAAAGTGTACGAAGTAGCGGAACAAGTTGGATTCAATGATGTCAAACACTTTAGTAAGCAGTTTAAAAAATGCACAGGGATGTCACCTGCAGAATATCAAGGACTGTACCTCAAAACTAAATAAGGGAACATCGGAAAACAACACACCAGTTCGGAACATAAGCCGTTCATTTCATATCTCTCTCTATTTTATAATTAAAGCGCTTACAAAAATAGTAATCGTTTCTGCCAATCACTTTTTAACTGATGTACAAAACATGTCCATGGAGGGAAAAGAATGAAAAAGAAACAGGTAGCAAGAGCCACGATTGTTCTCGTATTACTGTTTACAACTTTACTTTCAGCATGTGCTTCTGGTGGAGATGAATCATCTGGAGGAGACTCCGGAGGTAAGGTGAAAATTAAATGGGCCACCTGGGGGAACCCTGGTGAACTTTCACGCTTTCAAGAAATGACGAAAGAGTTCAATAAGACGCATCCTGATATCGAAGCTGAATTCATTCCGATCCCAGGAGAATACGATCAGAAAATACTGACCCAACTGACAGGGGGAACAGCCCCGGATGTATTTTATGCAGGTGATGGTCTGGTTGTCAAATTAATCGAAAATAACAGCATCGAGAACCTTACACCTCTCATGGATGCTGAAACCAGCCTGATCAAGGAAGAGGATTATTTTCCAGGATTATGGGGTGCAGCGAAACGTGATGATCAAATTTATGGTGTAGCGGTGGACTGTAATCCGATGGTGCTTTGGTATAACAAGAAAGTGCTACAAGAAGCTGGAATTACAGAAATGCCGGCAGACTTGCAAGCTAATGGACAATGGACCTGGGATAAATTCCAAGAGATGACAACGAAAATTAAAGACAGTAAAAAGTACGGGTATGTACTCGATAATAGCTGGAACAGCTACCATAGCTGGGTTACTTCCAATGGGGGAACTGTTTACGATGAGAGTGGCAAATTTGTAGGTGCAACGGATGCCAAATCCAAAGAAGCTTTTCAATTCTTATACGATAATGTGAAGTCGAAGAACATCACCTTCTCAGGCACCCTTCCAAAAGGACAAGGTGGAGATGCCATGTTTATGTCCAACCAAGTTGGTTTTGTTGGTGCAGGACGCTGGTACCTACCGCTCTTCAAGAAAAATGCAAGTCTTGAATATGATGTGGTCACTTGGCCAACGAATACAGGAAACAAAATAGAGCCTGCAGGGATTCCAACTGCTTACCTAGTACTTAACAAGACTTCCAAAAACAAAGAAGCTGCTTATCAATTTTTCTCTGAATTTGTAAGTAAAGAAGGACAACAATTCCGTTTACAAGGCGGTGGAAATGCAGTTCCATCTGTACAAGGGGTGGATGATGTTGTACTGGAAGGTAACCTTCCTGAGCATGCACAGCTCTTTTTGGATGCCCGTGATATTGGATATGCCCTTACCCCCCATGAAGCGGGGATTCCAGGATTGACTCAAGATATTGCTTCTAAATTTGAAGCGCTCTGGTTGCGTAATGAACCGCTTGAAGCTTCGCTAACAGGTATTCAAGATATGGCGAACAAAAAAATCGAAGAGTACAAGAACAAATAGAGACCCCTGAGATAGAAAACCTTGTAAAGGCAGGTGAGACGCTTGAATATGAAAATGCCAAATAGCCCAGCCTCGCCGCCTTCCACAAGGGAGGTGAGAGGGAAGAGGGCTGCTATGAACAGTAAAAAAGCTGATCATCTCTGGGGTTACTTTTTTATCTTCCCGCAGCTGGTAGGATTAATCTGTTTTGCCTTGATTCCTCTAGTATCTGCGTTTGCAATCAGTATGATGAGCTGGGATGGAATGGGGACGAAAGAGTTTGTTGGATTCGATAACTTCGCCTCACAATTACGTGATGAAGAGTTTCGCATAGCGGTCGTAAATACCGTATACTACACTATTTTGTCCGTACCGACAGGTATTTTGCTCGCGATGATTGTAGCCGTAGGTCTCAATAAGGTCAAGGGCAAAGTCTTATACCGACTCATCTATTTTATGCCTAACATTACCATGTCCGTTGCGGTAGCCGTCGTCTTCATGTGGCTGTTTAATGCAGACTTTGGACTAATCAATCTCTATCTTAAAGAGTGGTTTGGTATTCAAGGACCTCAGTGGCTTACAGACAGCCGGTTCGTTATGCCCTCTATCGCTATGCTTAGTATCTGGATGGGACTTGGCGGAAACATGGTGCTTTTCCTGGCTGGCCTTCAAGGGATTTCACCAACCTACTATGAAGCAGCACAGATTGATGGCGCTACCAAATGGCAACAGTTACGATACATTACGATCCCGCTGTTGTCGCCTACTACGTTCTTTGTCACGATTATGTCTGTTATTGGTTCCTTCCAAGTCTTCGATCAGTCCTTCGTTATGACATCGGGTGGACCAGCCAAGGCGAGCTACACGATGGTCTATCACATTTATGAAATGGCATTTGTAGATTTTACGTTTGGAAAAAGTACAGCGGCAGCCGTCATCCTTTTCATTGTGATCTTGGCCCTTACCTTATTCCAGATGCGTATGTCGAAGCGCTGGGTTCATTACGAAGATTAGACCCATTTTCGAAAGGAGGAAATAGCAGATGCAGATGAAAGGCTTCCGGCTGTCCACAGTGTTGCTCCATTTTGTACTTATTATTGGGGCTTGTATTATGGCCTTACCGTTCGTATGGATGGTGCTGAGTGCATTAAAAGATTTGTCTCAAGTATTTGTTGTTCCGCCTAAATGGATCCCTGAACCCTTCGTATGGACCAATTTCAGAGATTCACTAACCGCCTTACCTTTTGGTCGAGCTTATTTTAACAGCTTATACATTAATATTATCGTGGTCGTATGTCAGCTTGTCACTTGTTCTATGGCCGCTTATGCTTTTGCCAAAATAAACTTTAAGTTCCGCGAGCCGATGTTCATCTTGTTCCTTGCGACGATGATGGTTCCTGGACAAGTGACAATCATTCCGCTCTATCTGATGTTTAAAAATATCGGCTGGCTGGATTCGCATTTAGCCATTATCATTCCATCTGCCTTACTGAATGCTTTCGGAGTGTTTCTTCTCCGTCAGTTCTTCCGGGGAATTCCGAAGGATATGGAGGAAGCAGCGATCGTAGATGGTGCGGGGAAACTGACGATTTACGCTAAAATTATGATTCCGCTTATTAAGCCGGCATTATCAGCACTCGGAATTTTCACCTTCTTAGGAATGTGGAATAGCTTCTTTAATCCCCTTATTTTCTTGAACAGTCCTGAAAAATTTACCGTTCCAATGATGCTTAATCTGTACCGAGGAATGTATTCAACAGACTGGACGCTTATGATGGCTGGTGCCTCTATCGCTCTAGTACCTGTACTCATTGTGTATGTGATAGGCCAAAGGTACATTATCGAAGGGGTAACGTTATCAGGCATTAAGGGTTAAATCTCAAATTATCATTTGATTACCAAAATCGATTGAATCGGGAGGATACGATGTCTAAAATTACGTTCTTAGGTGCAGGAAGTACGGTCTTTGCCAAAAATGTCTTGGGGGATTGTATGTTTACGGATTCACTTCAAGATTTTGAGCTTGCCTTATATGATATTGATCTTGAGCGGTTAAAAGATTCGGAACGAATGCTGCTGAACCTCAAAATGACAAGTGGAAGCAACTGCAATGTGAAGGCGTATACAGATCGTAAGGAAGCACTCCGTGGAGCTAAATATGTGATCAACGCCATCCAGGTAGGCGGATATGATCCGTGCACAATTACCGATTTTGAAATTCCGAAGAAATATGGCCTCCGTCAAACGATTGCCGATACGGTAGGAATTGGCGGGATTTTCCGAAATCTTCGTACGATCCCGGTAATGCTTGATTTTGCAAATGATATTCAGGAAGTATGTCCTGATGCATGGTTTCTCAACTATACGAATCCGATGGCTGTACTTACCAATGTGATGAACACGTATGGCGGCGTAAAAACGGTAGGGTTATGTCACAGCGTTCAAGGATGCGTGTCCGGTCTGTTCCGAGAACTCGGTCTTGATTCGGAAGGTGTACAGTGGAAAATTGCAGGGATTAATCATATGGCTTGGCTACTAGAAGTACAGAAAGAGGGGAAAGATCTTTATCCAGAAATCAAACGCCTTGCAAAAGAGAAACAACAACAGAAACATGACAACATGGTACGTTACGAACTGATGGAGAGATTCGGGTATTATGTGACTGAATCTTCTGAACACAATGCGGAGTATCATCCTTATTTTATTAAAACAAGATACCCTGAACTAATTGATCGGTACAACATTCCACTGGACGAATATCCACGGCGCTGTATCCATCAGATCGAGGAATGGAAGAAGAGACGTGAAGAGCTCGTGAACAACAAAAATCTGGAACATCATCGTTCCCATGAGTATGCTTCGTATATTCTAGATGCAATGGAAACAAATCATCCTTTCAAAATTGGCGGCAATGTCATGAATACGGGACTGATCACCAATCTACCGCGTGAAGCCTGCGTGGAAGTTCCTTGCCTGGTTGACGCTTCTGGAGTAACACCAACTTATGTTGGTGATCTGCCTCCGCAGCTTGCCGCGCTGAATCGTACCAATATTAACACCCAGCTGTTAACCATCGAAGCGGCAATAACCGGTAAGAAAGAGCATATTTATCATGCTGCTATGTTAGATCCGCATACATCAGCTGAGCTCTCGATAGATGATATCGTATCTCTATGTGATGAACTCATTGAAGCGCACGGAGACTGGCTGCCGAGATACAAGGAAGAGAACATCTTTTCAGTGCAACGATAGTAAATAAATGGTATTATTCGTAGGAAGCAGGATGTTGAGTAATGACGCCTGCTTCTTTTTTTTGTGTCAGAAAAGCGGTCTGCACAAAGCACAAAAGGACAGGATTCAGTTACATAACGATGATAGGATACTTGTAAGGGAGTGAACAACGATGAATTATATAGAATCGCTGCAAAAAGCGATCGCCTATATGGAGAGTCATCTAGACGAAGAAATTCGGATCGAGGACGTGGCTAAAGTAGCAAATACGTCTGTCTATCATTTTCAGCGGTTGTTTATGTTTCTGACCGACACTTCGGTTGCTGAATATATCCGACGTAGACGGCTGACCTTGGCTGCGCAGGAATTATGTACTTCGTCAGTAAAAATTGTCGATCTAGCTCTTCGTTACGGTTACGAAACTCCCGAAGCTTTTGCGAAAGCTTTTCGAAAACAGCATGGGATTACACCGAGTGAAGCAAGAAAAGTGAACAGCAACATTACGTCTTATAACCGCCTGGTCATTCAGGTGAGTCTGAAAGGAGTAGAACCTATGAAATATCGTATCGTCGAAAAAGAAGCGTTTGAGGTCGTTGGAGTACATCGGACATTTTCAGTTGTAAATGGTGAGAATCAAGCCGAAATCCCTAAAATGTGGGATGAAGTGCACCGCAATGGAATCAATGATCGCTTGGTTGCCATTAATAACGGTGACATTAAGGGAGTACTTGGGGTATGTGGTCCGTCTGCGCCTGGATCTCAGTCCATTGATTACTGGATCGCTACGAACTATGAGGGGAAAGAACAGGAGGGTCTATCAAAACTAACGATTCCCGCTGCGACATGGGCTGTATTTGAAGTCATCGGGCCGATGCCAAATGCGATGCAAGATGCTTGGACGCGAATCTATTCTGAATGGTTCCCTTCCAGCGGATATGAGCAAGCAGGAGAGATTGAATTTGAGTACTACACGGATGAGGACCCTTCAAACCCAGACCTATATTCCGAGATCTGGATCCCTATTAAACGGTAAATTAAAAGCACCTTAAATCTATAGCAAAAATAAAAGCAAAAGCACATGAGGGGATCAACTCCGTGTTGCTTTTGCTTCTGTTAGGTTTAGGGCTGCTTCTTCAAATGAAGATGAGCAAAAGGACATTTTGACATCGCGGTAGACTCATTATCATCATTCAGGAAATACTGCTTCCATTCAAAATTATCAAGGCTCCCGTAAAAATGGAGATCCGGATGAATATCTAGCTCGTCATAAGCTTCAATTCGTTCTCTAATTTTGGCTTTGATCTGTGAAGCGGATTGCTGATTTGAGTTGAACTGCGTAAGAACCCAGCGGGGTGTAATCGCAAATATAAAGTATGGAAATTGGCGGCTTTGTCTGCGTTCGTGTGCAGGAGTCGCACAGTACATAAAATACTGTTCACCACCATAACAATATTCCCATACATGATGATGCGGATCGTTAGGGATTTGCACTGGCCATTCCTCTTCATCTCTAGCGCTGACTTTACTTAGTACATCCCAGAACAAGTGACGATAATCGGAGACTTGAAATTGTTTCTTTAGATCATCGGGAGTATCGAAAAATGTAATCAAAGAAGTGTATTTTCCAAATGCATGAGATTGTTCTCCGAACATACGCAGCAGTTCAGCAAGTTCTTCAGCCGCCTGATCGGATCTTGGGTCACTGATAAAACCATATCTGAAGTGATCTAGTTTAAACCCGACAGTAGCTGGTATACAGGGAAACTTATGTGTGGTATCTACCATTTTGGATTCAAAATGTTGAAAAGCATCTTCCTGCCATTTTCCTGGGGAAGAACTTCGTATTTGTTCCTTATCAAACAAGAGCATGGAATGACTGCCTCCTTTGTAGCTAACGTATTAAAGGAGGTCTTTATGTGTGTGTGTCCCATCTTAACTTTAAGGCGGGATTAACCAACAGTACAAGTCCATCGATTAGTGCGGGCCGCATAGAGCAAAGGAAATGAACAACAATTCGCCGTTTCTGAATAAATAAGGAATGAATACAGTCATGAAGAATGCCACGAGGCGTTCTTTTTTTTATTACTATGAGATTTCAGAGACATTCAGCAAAATATGAAACCATTTACATAAAAAAATAAGCTGTTTCCTCGAAAAAAACGTTAATTGTTCTTACTTTTAGGGTATAGATAATCAGACGCAAGATCGGGTTTAGATTCGTATTTGCATCAAGTTCATACTAGAAAAGGATGAGTATACATGAAAAAGACAATCGCAGACGCTGTTGTTGAATCTCTTATTAATGCAGGTGTGAAACGGATATATGGAATCGTTGGCGATTCTTTAAATGCTGTACTAGATTCAGTACGCAAGTCAGGTAAAATTGAATGGATCCATGTCCGGCATGAAGAAGTAGCTGCATTCGCTGCAGGAGCGGACGCCGAGCTGGAAGGCAGTATTGCTGTATGTGCAGGCAGTAGCGGACCGGGCAACCTACATTTAATTAACGGACTATATGATTGTTATCGTAATCGAGTCCCCGTGCTGGCCCTTGCTGCTCATATTCCAAGTGATGAAATCGGGAGCGGTTATTTTCAAGAGACGCATCCGGAGCATATATTCCAAGAATGCAGTGATTACTGTGAAGTCATTATGACGGCCAAACAAATGCCTCGCTCTCTTACGATGGCCATTCAAACGGCTGTTGCGAATTCAAGCGTATCTGTCGTTATTCTACCGGGAGATATTGCAGCGCTGGAAGCAGGAGATCAGAAAGTGCCGGAACAAACGTCTTATATTACCAAACCTGTTATTCACCCTTCCGAAGTGGAACTCGCAAAACTCGCTGAGTATCTAAATGCAGGTAAAAAAGTAAGCCTGCTCTGCGGCGCGGGGGCAAAAGGGGCGCGGGAAGAGCTGATGGAGCTCTGTCATGCGCTGAAATCGCCTATGGTTACTGCGCTTCGGGGAAAAGAATATCTGGAACATAATAATCCTTATTTTGTAGGTTTAACCGGACTCATCGGATATTCTTCTGGCTATAAAGCGATGATGGATTGTGATGTCCTCCTTATGCTCGGTACAGATTTCCCATATCGTCAGTTCTATCCAGAAAAAGCGGTGATTCTGCAGGTGGATATCGATCCATCTCATCTAGGAAGACGTGCACCACTTACTTATGGACTATGTGGATCAGTAAAGGATACGATTCAGAAACTTCTACCTTATCTCACTATTAAAGAAGATACGAAACATCTTGAAAAGTCAGTGGAACGATACGTAAAAGATCGTAAGGAACTCGATGAGCTTGCTACTTTTAAACCGGGACATACCCCTATCCATCCGCAGTATTTAACCCGTCTGATTAGCGAATTAGCAACAGATGATGCCATCTTTACCTGTGATGTTGGGACTCCAACGGTATGGGCATCACGTTATCTCGAGCTAAGCGGAGAACGTAGATTGCTAGGTTCTTTTACTCACGGAACGATGGCCAGTGCATTACCTCAAGCGATCGGTGCCCAGGTTGCTGCGCCTTCACGCCAAGTGATTTCACTTTCCGGTGACGGAGGTCTTTCAATGCTTATGGGTGACTTACTTACTCTTAAGCAGCATCAACTGCCGGTGAAAGTGATTGTGTTTAACAACGAAGCCCTTGGTTTTGTTGAACTAGAGATGAAAGCAGCGGGATATCTGGAAACAGGAACGGAGCTCGCGAATCCAAACTTTGCAGCGGTAGCCAATGGTCTTGGTATAGAAGGCATCCGCGTTGAAAATCCGGAAGATTTGCCAGATGCTTTGCAAAGGGCATTTTTGCATAATGGTCCGGTTATCGTTGATGTTGCAGTCAATCGTCAAGAACTGTCCATGCCGCCAAAAATCAGCCTCCAACAAGCGGAAGGTTTCACAATCTGGGCTGCAAAAGCGATTCTGAATGGAAAAGGCGATACATTAATTGACCTCGCGAAAACGAATTTGTTTCGTTAAGGATCAATTATATTTTTAAATACTCACTTGACTACTGGGAATAATTGGTTTAATCTAATTTTCATAGCTTAGCCGATTGGACGACCAAAGGCTCCTAACCACTCTTTTCAGATGAATAGAGAGGTTGGGAGTCTTTTTGTATATTCTGCAAAAGCTTATAATCGCTGGACAATGAGAAGGGAGTAATTAGAGATGGGACATCCGACAATTTATCCAACAGGTGCAACCGTGTATTTACCTAACAAAGCATGGAGTGGTTATACAATCTTTCAGGCAGCAGAGAGAGGTGCCTTACTCATCGATATGAATGGGAGAGAAGTACGCTTATGGAAAGGACTTCGAGGATTCCCGAATAAGCTTTTCCCTGGAGGGTATGTTCTTGGCAGTACAGCCGAACGTGATCCTAAGTACGGTTTTCAAGATGAAGTTAATCTTGTGCAGGTTGATTGGGACGGCAATATCGTATGGAAATTTGATCGTTTCGAATGGATTGAAGATCCTGGACACAGCGGAGAATGGATGGCCCGTCAACACCATGATTATCAGCGTGAGGGAAATCCAGTAGGATATTATGCTCCTGATCAGGAACCTAAGACCGATTCAGGCAATACTCTAATTTTGGCTCATAAAAATGTAAAGAAGCCTGAAATTTCAAACATTGAGCTTCTGGATGATACCATTATAGAAGTGGACTATCACGGCAATATCGTCTGGGAATGGTCTGTTAGCGACCACTTTGATGAACTCGGTTTTGATGAAGAAGCGAAAAAAGCACTCTACCATGATCCCAATACTCGCGGATTTGGAGAACATGCAGGGGATTGGATGCACATCAATTCGATTTCCGTTCTTGGACCAAATAAACACTATGATGCAGGAGACCAGCGTTTTCATCCAGAAAATATAATATGGGATGCAAGAGAATCCAATATTATTGCCATTATTGATAAAAAATCAGGACAAATCGTTTGGAAGCTTGGTCCAAGTTATGATACGGATGAGACGAAGCACATTGGATGGATTATTGGTCAACATCATGCTCACCTCGTGCCTAAAGGACTTCCAGGTGAAGGGAATATACTGGTGTTTGACAATGGCGGATGGGGAGGTTATGGACATCCTGGTCCGGTATCTCCCGATGGAATAAAAGTCGCGCGTCGTGACTTCTCCCGGGTTCTTGAAATTCATCCGGTTACGCTTGAAATTGAATGGCAGTATACACCTTCGGAGGCGGGCTATGTTGCTCCGCTCGATTCTTATCGATTTTACAGTCCCTACATCAGCTCTGCACAGCGCTTGCCTAATGGGAATACTCTCATTACTGAGGGGGCAGACGGTCGTATTTTTGAAGTGACCCGTGATCACGAACTCGTATGGGAATATATTTCTCCATATAAAAACAAACGGAATGCCAATATGGTCTATCGTGCTTACCGTGTCCCATATGATTGGGTACCTCAACTGGAACTTCCGATTGAGACGGAAATAACGCCAATTGATGTTGCCGATTTCCGTCTGCCTGGGGCTGCACCCAGAGGTGTGGCTTCTACAGTTATTATCGAAGGAACCGTTTCTTATGAAGATGGGGCCTTTTGCGTAGCTACTTTTGATGAGTCAGAGCACAAAGCTATCCATGATCAAGGTAATGACTTAAAGTGATGTAAGGAGGACTATAATGGAAAGCGATTATGGTGATGTTATAATAAAATTGCCATGTATTATTTGGAGTGCAGAATGATTCTATTCATCAAACAGCTAATGAAGTACAATGATGCTCCACCTGAACATTATGAACGTATTGGCCTTGATAGAAACAGAGATTGAGCCAATATAATATGTCCAAGTCACCTAGCTAAATACAGTAGAAGAGGAGAAAGAAGATGACTCATAATAAATCATGTTGCAGTATCTCAAGAGATTCGTCTATTCTTCGTGCTTCTTCCGTCAATACAGAAGAAGTTCAACCTTCCGGTAAGTATGCAGAACAAATAAAAGCAAGAATGATAGAACTCCAAGGTGGATCCTTTATGATGGGGACAAATGATGCGGAAGGATTTCCGAAAGATGGTGAAGGTCCTGTTCGTCAAGTCCATGTCGATCCTTTTCATATCTCTCCTTATGCAGTAACGAATCAAGACTTCGAACAATTCATATTAGAAACTGGATATGTAACCGAGGCAGAGAAATTTGGATGGTCTTACGTTTTTAAATTGTTAGTATCCGAGACAGTTTTAGCGCAGGTCCAGCATGTACCCACACATGTTCCTTGGTGGCTTGTTGTTCATGGAGCAAACTGGCGTCAGCCGGAAGGACCAGATAGTACGATACTCGGCAGAGAGAATCATCCTGTCGTACATATTAGTTGGAATGATGCGGAGCAGTTCTGTAAATGGTCAGGTACACAGCTTCCTACAGAAGCAGAGTGGGAGTATGCAGCTCGTGGAGGTCTAGAGCAGAAACGTTACCCTTGGGGAGATATACTGAAGCCGGATGGAGAACATCGTTGTAATATTTGGCAAGGAAAATTCCCGATCCGAAATCACGCAGAAGACGGTTATCTTGGAACAGCCCCTGTCGATGCATTCAAGCCGAACGGTTACGAATTGTACAATATGTCAGGGAACGTATGGGAATGGTGCCGTGATAGCTTCAGTCCTACATATCATATAAATACGAATCGAGTGAATCCATATTTCAATGAACCTGCTGAACAAAAGTCGATGAGAGGTGGTTCCTATCTATGTCATCGCTCGTACTGCAATCGGTACCGAGTTGCGGCAAGAAGCGGAAATACGCCCGACAGTTCTACAGGGAATTGCGGTTTTCGCGTCGTGTGGCATCGTTCTTAAGTATGTTTTTTAAATGGAACGATTTGAACGGAAATGCTGTTTCATCATCATTGTCATAAAAAGAATCAGTGGTATCCCGAACTGAAATATTGGAAATACGTAAGCACTTGTTTTCATCCAAACCAGATGTTCGTGAAGGTCACGTTCTACAAACGCAGTACCATAGATGAATCCACTTACCGGAAGTATCCATTTTTTTATTTGAATTGCTGTGAGGCGGACCAATGTTTGTACTGCACAATAATAGAATAGAACCATTTTCATTAGCAGACTGAAATAAAGAAGTAATACCACGAGTATATCAAGTCTTTCAATAAACTTTAGATTTGATAAGGTGCGAACGGACTTGATGAGTGGTAGAAAAATAATTGAATATAGCTCCGGCCCTAGTATGCTGGTCATTAATGCATTAAGAAACACGAGAAAGAGGCCGACAGCGGAGTATGAAAAGAGCACTCCTTTCACAGGTGCACCAGGTTTGTTCCATTTATGCCAAATCATTAAGAACACAATCATTTGACCAAAAGGAAGAGTAAGTGTGCTGGGTATCGTTGCATTTATTACTGGCATGAAACCATCTTCAAGTATGGGTGTTAGTTCATGAAAGTTTACGGATCCGAATGCAATCAGTAAGAAAATAATTATGAAAAAAATAAACAACCCAATTGGAAGTACGATTTCGGGAAATCTAGAGATCACTTCTATCCCCTGCCAAATGAGGTAGGAAGCTGTTAACACAAATATCAGCATGGTTACGTATATCGGTGTTAAAGGTAGAATAGACAGGGAGGTTAGTTCTCCCAAGTCACGAACATTACGCATTGCTTCATAACTAAAATAAAAGAAATACAACAATCCAAATACAATTCCGATGGGTTTTCCAAAAGAATGTAGAAACATTTCAATAAGATCTAGTTTTGGGGCGATCCTCTGAATCCATAGAAACAGAAGTACACCGAAGAGACCGAGAATCGCCCCCATCAACACGGCAATCCAGGAATCACGACCGGCATCTCCACCAGGACTCACTAGCATCGAACTACCAATTTCAAACAAAATAATCATAAAAACAATTTGTGTTGTTGAAATTTGTTCTTTATGGGTGTTCATCGTGGAATTCCCGCTCCTTTTTTATTTGTTTTCCTGTTGCATTGATTTAAAAGAACGTCCTTGCATTCCTGTATTTTTGATTTTGATCTGAACCTTCGGACGAATTTCAATTTGTTTAAATACATGATCCCAAGATCCTGTTTCCTGGAACTGATTCCACCGTGCAGGATCTTTCCTATGAATAAGGACAGCGAATTGCGTTGGATCCGCATCCATATCACGAATTTTTATCCAGGAATGTTCCATTGCGGCTGTTAATTTGTTTTCAATGGTACCTTCCATCTTCGTTAACACCCCTTCGGTAGTTAAATCGATTTCACTGCCTATTTCATTAATATTTCCCACACCTTTAACATGGACATCTATCACGTAATGATCTCCGTTCCAGATCGGCTTAATGTGGGAAGTAGAAGAACGAAGGAAAAAAGTAGCGTCTTCTTTGTCTGAATGTTCGGGATCTGATGAGAACGAAATGGAAGTGCTTTTTATTCTATTCGACAATAAACCCCATCCTAATGATTCGAATTTGTTCAACCAACCGACCCTCTGATCATTTTTAAATACGGCTAGACGAGTAAGTTCCAGATGGGAAGGAGCATCGGTCGTTCCTTTTTCATCTTCTTTATGAATAAGTTCTTTTCCCACGAGTTCAATTTCTGGAACGACTGCACTTTTAGAGACAGAACTTATATCTTTTGCTAGTTCGTACAATCTAATAGCAGGAAAGAGGGATTCGTCTGCTGACTCCTGTTCAATTAACGTCTCAATCCCTGCTGCTTGATTTTCAGATAGCTGAACAATTTGGCTAAGTAATTCTCCTGAATTTTCTTTCGTCACGAAAACATATAACGTTTCTCGACAAGTTATTCTTCTTAAAAAAACATCGATTAACTCTGCAATTCCGTGCTGCGTAGCGCCTTCACTTAAGAACATAATTCGTGAGTTAGGGAAATAAAGATGTCGTGCACTTGATAAATCCGCTCGGCTAATCGTCTCCATAATGGTCTTTCCCTTATAAGAGAAAGTAAAAAAAGGGGGGACAGGTTCATTTCCCCCTGTCGTTCCACCTTGTCCAGGAGCCGGATTCACAACCTGAAAAGTTGCCTCCCATTTATCATCAGACCAGTCATAAGCAGAGCCGGAAATAATTCCGATTTCATTCAACTCGTTGCTGTCCCAGCAAGCACTCAGCATTGTGGCCATGAATAGACAGAGGATTAGAATCAATGATTTTCGTAAAACAGTATTGTGATTTATACTCATCGCTAAGCTACTCTTCCTTATGTTTGTTAGTTTTGGGACCTGGTTTTTGATTTGTCCCTTGTCTTTTTGTTTCTTTTCTGCTCCAGAAATAAGGTCTTTTCCCCAAGCTCCATATCGGTTTACGAATCAAGACGTCTTTTAATTCTTGAGGTTTTAGCGGTGCAACGGGAGATAGATAAGGTACCCCGAATGAACGCAGTCCTAGTAGATGGGCGAGAATGATCGCGACTAGAGACATTATTCCGTATAAACCAAGTACTCCTGCAGCGAGCATCATCACATAACGAAGCAGACGGATAGAATTAGACAATGATTGGGAAGGAATGACTAAATTAGAGATGGCAGAAATAGAAACGATGATGACCATTGCGGCAGAGATAAACCCTGCTTCTACTGCAGCCTGACCCAGTACTAATGCCCCAACTATAGAAATAGCAGATGATATGGCACGTGGCATACGCACGCTAGCTTCGCGAAGGATATCAAACGCAAGTTCCATGAGTATACCTTCAAACAGTGCAGAAAATGGAACCCCTTCCCGCTGAGAAGCTAAACTGATCATTAATGCTGTGGGTAACATATCTTGATGAAAAGTAGTAACGGCAATGAACAAAGCGGGTAGCAGAAGAGATGTACAAAATGCAAAAAAGCGTAAAATACGCAAAAACGATGCTACGTCATAGCGCTGATAATAATCTTCACTGGATTGAAAAAAACTAAAAAAGGTAAACGGTGCTAACAAAGCAAATGGGGTTCCTTCTATCATAATTCCAATTTGCCCTTCCAATATGCCGGAAGCAAGTGAGTCGGGTCTTTCTGTATTTTGTATTGTCGGAAAAGGGGTTCTTGGTGAATCCTGTATAAACTCTTCAATGTAATTACTCTCCAGTATTGAGTCTGTATCAATTGAGCTTAACCGGGAACGAATCTCTTCCACTACGAGGTCATTCGCAATTCCGTCTAAATAAATCATGGCTACGCTGGTTTGCGTTTGCTTCCCTATTTTGAGTTCTTCGATCCGCAAGTGTTCATTTTTGATCTTGCGCCGAATCATGGATGTTCCTGTCCTCAGCGACTCTGTAAAAGCCTCCTTAGGACCACGAATTACTGTCTGGGTGGTAGGCTCGGTGATGCTTCTTTTATCGTATCCAGTCACATTTGCTGTAAGAGCAATATTTACACCGTCCACCAGTAAGAGAAGGTTTCCTTCCAGTATAGTGGATAAGGAACTTTTGATTTCTGTCAGGGAAGATAGATTGCCAACAGGCAACAATCGCTGCTGGATGAATAGAATGGCTTGCGCTGGACTTGGCGATTCATTGATTCTCTCTTTTTCCTGCAATAAGGGCTCCAGAATCATCTGATTTACTGTATCGATATTCACCATTCCATCGATGTAAATAAGGGCTAATGGTTTACTGGATAGACTGGAGTTGGAAAAGTGACGTACCATAACATCTGAGCTATTTCCCAGTTTCGTAAGAAAGAGAGATAAATTATGATGAAGATTGTTACTTAGAAGTTCAGAGGAAGAAGCAGAAGGATTAAGTAATTTGTTATGTTGTTCTTGTTGATCTCCTAATGCTTTTTTCAAGTGAATACCTCCTCTAAATTGACTTTGAAGGATATTATATCCTTTATATCATGGAGTATTCGAAAATAGATTATCAAGATGGATACTACTCATATAGGTCACGCGATAACGCCTGTAGTAATGACAATACAAAAAATCAAAAAAACCACCGATAGCAGAAGGGGCTATCAATGGTTTTTCTTTTTACTTTGATAAATATTGAATTTGGAGAGAGGTTGACCTGTTTGTGTAATGGAGTTATTATAGATACATTATATCTATAATGTAATCCTTACCTTAGAAATACAGTCATTAGACAAAGTAAGATAATTAGAAAGGAAAGTGATTATGAAAGTATTTGATTGTGCCGTGTTAGGAGCGGGACCCGCTGGTTTGAATGCAAGTTTGGTATTAGGGAGAGCACGTAGAAGTATTGCTCTCTTCGATAATGGTACGAATCGTAACCGTGTTACTCAAGAGTCGCATGGATTTGTTACTCGAGACGGTATTACCCCATCTGAGTTCAAAGCGATTGGAATACAGCAATTAAGTAATTATCCTTCTGTTCAGCTTATGGAACAAACCGTAATCCAGGTTACGAAGCAAGATAGCAGTGGCATATTTGAGATCCAGACTGCAGAAGAACAGGTGTACTATGCGGAAAAGATTATTTTGGCTACCGGTGTTCAAGAAGAGTATTTGTCCGTACCAGAAATAAAGCAATATTACGGCAAAACTCTCTTTAGTTGTCCTTACTGTGACGGGTGGGAGCTCAGAGATAAGCCACTTGTAATCTTGATCGAAAACGAGGAAGCAGTTCATCACATGGCAAAACTTCTGTATAACTGGTCCAAGGATTTGGTCGTCGCAACAAACGGGGAATCCATGTCCATCTCACTTAAGGACGAACTTGAAAGTAGAAACATTAGAGTCGTCACTGAACCTGTCACCAAATTGCACGGAGAGGAAGGAGTTTTGGAAAGCATTGAATTTGCATCTGGACTTATGATTCCTCGTTCAGCTGGCTTTATCGTTCCCAAATTTAAACGTTCAAGTACACTCATAGAGCAGTTAGGTTGTGAGCTCGATGATAAGGGTGCGGTTCTCGTTGATGAGCAAGGTCGCACTACACAGAAAAACGTTTATACTGCTGGGGAGAACAGGCAGGGAGGCCCTTCTTCCTTAATAATATCAGCAGCGGAAGGCAGTAAAGCAGCAATTGCTGTTAATATCGATCTGACGAATGAGCGATTTTAAAGACATACCTTCAGATGGATAAATTCGGCATTACTTGGCAGATTGTAAAGCATAATTAATAATTCAATAGAATGTCATTCCAACATATCCTCAGACGACAACGTAAACTATGATGAGCTTACCCAACTTCTGAAAAAAGCTTCGGCTACCCTATAAAGAAAGACCTCTCTCTCGAACACAAACGAGAGGGAGGTCTTTTTGATTGAATCATGGTGTGAAAAAGAAAGTTAGTTCTTCACTTTTAACAGTTTCGCAATAAAGGTTGCTCCTTCCGCACGAGTTGCAATTTGCTGAGGAGCAAATCGGTTCTGACCAACCCCGCTCACAAGCCCTTCCTTAACAGCTGTTGCTACATAAGGTACAGCCCATGCTGGGATGGCGTTCTTATCTGAGAAAGACAATGATGTACTTGTACCAACCTTTACTCCTGCCGCACGAACCATCCATGTTGTGATTTCTGCACGGTTCAGCTGTTTATCTGCTCTAAACGTACCATCTGTATACCCACTTACAATTCCTGCTTCTACAGCTTGAGAAATATAAGAGGATGCCCATGCTGGTATTTTCTTCGAATCCGTAAATGTAAGTGAATTGGTTGTTTCTTTCATTTGTAGGGCACGGCCAAGCATTGTAATGAACTCTGCACGGTTAATACTTGCATTTGGTTTAAATGACTGATCACTGTAACCTGTAATATAACCTGCTGCAACACCAGCTTGAATAGCACTCTCTGCCCAGTGTCCTGAAATGTCTTTTAGAGATACGGTAGGTTCTGGATTCGTTACTGAGCCACCATTACCAGTGGAACCGTTCCCCTCACCGTTCCCTGGTGTGTTACCGTTATCCGAACCACCTGTATTGGTATTTCCTCCGTCACTACCTGAGCCCGAATTATTTCCACCACCCGTGCCTGGAGTGCCTGGAGTACCTGGATTTGTACCTGTACCAGGGTTTGTTCCTGGGTCCGTTGTAGGTGGTTCTGCATCTTTTTTGATGATCCCGAATTGATCCACAATGAAAGGTTTGGCATCATTTTTATTTTGATCGATTTCATACGTAACAGCTGTAAGTTTGTTTCCATCTACAGTGATACCAACAAAGTTCTGTACCTGTCCGCGTTTTGGTCTGCGATCGTCACTCGGATCTGGGCCATATACTGCGGCATGATTCTCTTCAGCACGTTCGAAGAGGTTATAATAATTATCTCCAAGTTTTTCGCTAGGGTTCTTGTAGTATACTTTTGGTCCCGCTGTCGCAGGAATAACATAAATACTTCCGTCTGGATTTACGCTATATTCAATCGTTTCTCCATTTAATGTTTCTTTTATTTTCGTTGGTGTTGTTGCTTTACCGTCTTGTGCGATTGGTTTCGTACGAGCATAAATATGATCGTGTCCTTGCATTACAAAATCAATATCAAGCTCTGCCATGAGCGGTGCGATTTGGTTACGCACTCCGTTTGCACCCATGATATCAGAGTCTGTTGCATGATTAGAGGTAGTATAAGGACCTTTATGAATATTGACAATGATCCATTTAGCGCCTGCTTTTTTGGCTGCCGTTGCATCTTTCTTTAACCATTCAACTTGTTCTTCGGAGAAATTTGCATATTTCTCTGAATCTTCATTAGAGTTCAGTACAATAAAATGGGCATTGCTGTAATCATAAGAATAGTAGGCGCCCGTTTCTGTAGCAGAACCAGCAGGTTCGTTAATATTAAAGTGATCATAGAAAGCATAGTTCTCATCTTCATGATTACCGGCAGAAGGAACAATCGTCGTATTCAAAAGGCTATTTTGTGAATGGCCAATCAACCAGTTCCATTGTTCTTCTTTCGTACCCGTATCAACGATATCTCCGTTGTGAACGACAAACTGTGCATTATCTACGGTTTGAAGTGCTTTTTCGAGCGTTTGTGAAGACAAGATAGCTTCATCTTCGCTTTTCGCTTGTGTATCGGCTATATCAATAAAAGTGAATGCGCCGCTTGCAGGAGCAGTCTGGAATGTACCTGTTTCGCTCCATATTCCGTGCTCTTTATCGCCTACACGATAATAATAAGTCGTGTTCGCTTCTAGACCAGTAGCTTCCGCTTTGTGGACTTGTTCTTCTGCAGAATTAGTAGATGGGGAAGAGGTACCTGCAAAAGAAATTGAATTTGTAAAATCAGGCTCCGAGTTCGTTTTCTTCGTTACTTGGACCGTACTATCTGTTAGAAGTTTTGAAGTATACCAAGTGAAGCCTTTGGAGCTCTTTGTATCTCCATAGAAAGTAGCTGTTACTTTACTGATTTTCTCTTTACTGTAATCTGGCTTATCTTGTTTTGTAATCCCAAACTGATCAATGACAAAAGGTTTGCCGTTGTCAATATTTTTATCAATTTCATACGTAAGAGCAGTGAGCTTATCGCCATCAACAGTGATGCCTACAAAATTCTGAACCTGACCGCGTGCAAGACTTGTTGTCTCTCCGTATTTACGGGCATGGTTTTCTTCAGAACGCTCAAAAAGATTGAAGTAGTTTTCACCTAGTTCTGCTTTTTGGTTTTTGAAATAAACTTTCGCTCCAGCCGTACCAGGAATTAGATAGATCGTTCCATCTGGTTTAACGGCATACTCGACACTTTGACCCTGAAAAGTTTCAGTTATTTTTTCTACATCTTCCGCTTTTCCATCGGAAGTAATCGGTTTTGTTCTAGCATAGATATGGTCATGTCCTTGTAGTACAAAATCGATTCCAAGTTCATTCATAAGGGGAGCAATGGTACTGCGTTCTCCGCCTTTTCCAATGATATCGCTATCGGTAGCATGATTAGCTGTTGTATAGGGTCCTTTATGAATATTAACGATAATCCACTTGGCTCCGTCAGCTTTGGCCTGAGTAACATCTTGTCTGAGCCATTCAACCTGTTCAGCAGAGAAGTTACGGAACTCCGTAGAATTCTCATTGGAATTTAGTACAACAAAATGAGCATTGCTGTAATCAAATGAATAGTAGGCGCCTGTTTCTGTAGCAGAACCAGTAGGGCTTGCCACGTTAAAATGCTGATAGAAGGCAGATAATTCATCATCATGGTTGCCTGCAGCAGGAACTAACGTTGTGTTTAGCAGGCTCGTTTGTGAATACCCAAGTAACCAGCCCCATTCTTGCTCAGAGGTCGCATGTTCAACGACGTCGCCGTTGTGCATAACAAACTCAGCGTCCGGTACTGTCTGCATTGCTTTAGACAGAGTTGCTGCTGAAATAGAAGCTTCTTCTTCACTTTGCGCTTGCGTATCCGTGATATCGATAAAGGTGAAAGCCCCGTTCTCCGGTGCGGTAGTAAAGACACCTACCTCACTCCATACGTTCAGACTTTCGTCACCTACACGGAAGTAATAGGAAGTGTCTGGCGTAAGTCCTGTAGCTTCTGCTTTGTGGGAACGTTCACCCGGCGTAAGCGTGGAAACTTCAGATCTGCCTGTGAATTGTTTAGCTGAGCTGAAATCAGGAACATCTCCCGATTTTTCAACTACTTGCAGATCGCTGTTCTCCGATAGAAGAGGGGTGTACCAAGTAAATCCTTTGGCATTCGTAGGTTCCCCATTAAAAGTAACGGTAACTTTTTCTACTTGAGTTGTAGGCGCATCCTTGTGTGCTTCAAGACGCATATCAAAATACAAATCAGAGCTACTGTTGCTCTGTTGATGAACTTCTACCGAAATCTCATTGTCTCCATCTTGAAGGTAAGACTTAAGAGGTTGAGTGAGATCTACATCCGCATAATTGACAGGTAGGTCTTTATTCGATGTTGCCATTGTATCGTAAGTAATAGATCCTTCCGGCATTCCAAAACGGATCACTTCCTGACCATTAACGTAAAGAACCGCACCGTCATCGATAGCAAAGGTTCCTACGATTTGTCCATAATTTTGAATCACTTTTGCATCCACATTTAAGTTCGTGCGGAAATATGTAGTGCGGTGCTTCATTTTTTTGTCACTGCCGTAGCTAGTCGTCGTTTGCAGTGGACCAAATGTATCTGTGGTAACGCCGTTACCATTATCTTTGTAGCCAAATGGAGCGTTACCTTGACTCCAAGTGGAATCATCGTATGTAGCTTGCCATACCGTACCAAGATCATTTCCTTGATCATTATATTTCCATACCGCATTTCCTTGCAGCAGTATATCCCAATCTTCTGCTGATTCAGCATGTACGGGCGTGGCTGTCGGGACAATAACCAGACCGAGCACAATTGCCAAAGATAGCACCATGGCTGTGCATTTTTTAAACATGTTAAACATTTTGACACTCCTCTTTGTAATTTGTATGTAAAAGTCAACATGTAAAGCATAACAGTGGATTGTTAATGTAATGTTTTGGTTAATGTCGTACTTTGTAAAATCAAGGTATGGTTGATAATGATATCCACATAAGACTAGTTAAGTAGACATAACTATTTATTATTAGACTTTACTTGTGAAGAGGTGACCTAATGGAAAAATCAATTCGTCATCCCTATTCGTCTGACCAAGTTCCCGAGCCTATTCGTAATGATGGAGCTGGAGGCGTGGATAAAGGACCTAGAGATGTAATGAGGGATCTAGAGAACCCGAATATGTTCGTACCTCCTGTAACCGATTCCGGCCTTGTTCCTAATTTGAAGTTTTCTTTCTCCGATACTCATATGCAGCTAAATCATGGGGGATGGTCAAGAGAAATCACGATTCGAGATTTGCCAATAGCGAAGACGCTTGCTGGAGTGAACATGAGCTTAACGCCGGGCGGAGTAAGAGAGCTTCACTGGCATCAGCAAGCCGAATGGTCTTATATGCTGCTCGGACATGCAAGGATTACCGCGGTTGATCAAAATGGCCGTAATTTTATCGCAGATGTAGGACCGGGAGATCTATGGTATTTCCCCCCTGGCATTCCTCATTCCATACAGGGATTAGAAGAGGGCTGTGAATTCCTGCTCGTGTTTGACGATGGAAGTTTCTCTGACTTGAGCACATTATCAATCTCCGATTGGTTTGCACATACGCCTAGAGACGTTTTGTCTGCGAATTTTGGTGTGCCTGAAAATGCTTTTGCAACGATTCCCCCTGAGCAGGTATATATTTTTCAGGACGCTGTTCCAGGGTCATTAGAAAGTCAGAAAGTGCAGTCTCCTTATGGAACCGTCCCTCAAAGTTTTACACATAAGTTATTAGACCAAACGCCCCTCACAACGCCTGGAGGCAGTGTACGTATTGTAGATTCATCTAACTTTCCTATTTCCAAAACGATTGCTGCTGCTCTTGTTGAAATTAAGCCAGGGGCAATGCGTGAGATGCATTGGCACCCTAATAATGACGAATGGCAATACTACCTCAGCGGGAAAGGACGAATGACTGTATTTGCGGGGAATGGAGTAGCCAGAACGTTTGATTATCGTGCGGGGGATGTCGGTTATGTACCTTTTGCTTTTGGTCACTATATTCAAAATACAGGCACCCAGTCGCTATGGTTTTTAGAAATGTTTAAAAGCGATCGCTTCCAGGATGTTTCTCTCAATCAGTGGATGGCACTTACTCCTGCCGCTTTGGTTCAGGATAATTTACATGTCGGTCCAGAACTGATGCGCGCTTTACGAAAAGAAAAATGGCCTGTTGTAAAGTATCCCGGGTATTCTTATGAAGGTAAATAGCTTCTTTACGAAAAAAACCTTTACGAAGCTGCGTACAGCGCGGCTTTTTTGCTTCTTAGTGGACAAGATGTTATCCAAAAATAAAAAGGACGGATCTTGAAGTCAATATGACTTTAGAGAATCGTCCTTTTTATTTACTTCATAGATTTGTTTCGTTTCGTAGAACTAAGATGCTCGATCTGGTCTTCCAGAACCGTACTCGCTTTGCCTAAAAATTGTGTAATGAGCGCAAGTTCTTCCTCGGTATAGGAGGAAGCGAGTTTCACCATCGCATTATGAAGCGGAATGTAAGTATTAATGACCTCTTCTTTTTCCTCATATTGGGGAACTATAATGACTCTGCGACGATCATTCGGATCATTTTCCCTGCGTACATATCCCACTTTTTCAAGCCGGTCAATCAATGCAGTAATACTGCCTGTAGCAAGCCCAGTTATTTTGGATAACTCACCGGCCGTAGTTGGACCTTTTTCCCGCAAAATATCAACGGATATGAAGTCATTATTATATAAGCCGAGAGAGGAAGCTACATTCTGTTGATATAATATCGTCCGGGTTCCGAGACCACGCATGTGGGAGACAAAATCTTCCTCTAGTTCTGTTGTAGGATCTTGATGCTCTCTTGACAAAAGACTAACCTCCTTCTAAGCTGTTTATATCTTGATAATCAAGATATTAGATTGGCGAGATAATTGATGAACGTGTATGAATACAGTTTATTCTATAGAAACCATTCCAATTTTGCAAAAGGACCTGAATAAATAGGTTCATATTATAGAGGAGGATGTTCTGTGAAAGAATCTATTCTTATTAAAGGGGCCCGAGAAAACAACCTGAAGAATATCTCACTCTCGATTCCGAAGTACAAACTTGTTGTGCTAACAGGACCTTCAGGATCAGGGAAGTCTACTCTAGCGATGGATACGCTTCAGAGAGAATGCCAGAGACAGTACATGGACTCCATGAGGATGAGTTCGGATACAATTGGCAAACCGAAAGTCGAATCTATTCAGGGACTTTCCCCATCTATCAGTGTTGGACAACATGTAACGAATCGTAACCCCCGGTCGACAGTAGGGACGGTGACGGACCTTTATACGTTTGTGCGGTTTATCTTTTCAAGACTCGGAGATCGAATTTGTCCTAGCTGCAGCGGTAAAATTACTCCTCATTTTGAGGGAGTAGGTGTATTGGCAGAAGAAGATGAAGAAATGGATCATCAGATTATGAATTGTCCCCATTGCGGTACAGAGCTTGAAAAACTCGGTATGTCACACTTTTCCTTCAATAAACCGGAAGGTGCTTGTGAAACGTGCAGTGGACTTGGGCATGTCTCAAGTATTAATGAAGCTGCTGTTTTTCATCCTGATCTAAGCTTACGGGGCGGCGGAGTTGCCTCTTTGAACGGTGTCCATCGTGATATTCAGATGAGAATTTTAGTAGCTGCAGGAAAACATTTTGGATTTGATTTTGATCCAGATAAACCCTTGAAAGAATATAGTGAGGTTCAGCGGGATCTACTATATTACGGAGTAGAGAGTGATGAATTTAAGCGCCATTATCCGAATGTAAAGCCGGTTCAAGGTACCAAATTTGAAGGTGTATTACCCGGATTATGGCGCCGGTATAAAGAAAAAGAAGGGGATGCTGGTACCCAGGATAAAGACAATAGCTTTTTTCAGGAGCAACTCTGCCCTGCATGCCTTGGCGCCCGTCTGAAGGAAGAAATACGTCTTGTTCAAGTAGCAGGTTCGACGATTACCGAAGTAACGGAGTGGTCGCTCAGCGATGTATTTGAGTGGACAAATCGTTTACAAGATGAACTACCAGCGGAAGGTCTCCATTTGATAAAACCAATTTTAGATGATCTGCCTGATCGGCTAAGACGCATAATTGATGTTGGCCTAGGTTACCTATCCATGAACCGTCAGACCGTCACCCTGTCTGGTGGAGAAACGCAGCGCCTACGGCTTGCCTCCCTTCTTGGTTCAGGACTCACAGGGGTATTATATATTCTTGATGAACCGACGACGGGTCTTCATCCAAGAGATACTTCAGGACTGATACGAGTACTTCAAGAGCTTCGAGATATGGGGAATACAGTGCTCGTTATTGAGCATGATGTCCTATTAATCCGTGCAGCTGATCATGTCATCGATATGGGTCCAGGTGCTGGAATACACGGCGGAACCGTTGTAGGTGAGGGTAGCCTTGAGGACTTAATGGCAAGTGAGCTTTCGATTACGGGTGCTTTTTTAAGAGAAGAGCGTCTTCCTGCTCCCTCTCGCGTCCGTAGGAAGGGGAATGGACAGTTTGTAACGATTCACGAAGCTCACATTCGAAACATCGATATCCCTGTCGTTTCTTTTCCGCTCGGTTGTTTGATTGCGGTCACAGGTGTTTCTGGTTCAGGTAAATCCACCCTTGTGTTTGATATCCTTGCAGAGGGAAGTACCAAAGAACAGAATCCAAACGGTTGCAAAAAAATTACGGGTCTAGAACAAATCGGGAATGTCGTAATCTTTGATCAAGCTCCAATGGGAAGAGTTCAGCGTTCTAATGTAGCAACGTATACCGATGTGTTCACACAACTGCGCCAATTGTATGCAAGTTTACCGGAAGCAAAGGAACGAAAGCTAACGTCAAAACACTTCTCCTTTAATACTTCTGGTGGACGATGCGAGACATGTCAAGGACTAGGTGTGCTATCGGTAGATATGAACTTCCTGCCCGATTTAGAGGTCAAATGTCCAGATTGTAAAGGAAAGAGATTTACAGATGAGGTTCTACAAGTTCAGTATAAAGGTTTATCCATTTCTGATTTGCTTGATATGTCGATCGAAGAAAGTTTGCCCATCCTGGGGTCTGAGGCAAAGATTGCTGGTCTACTAGAGATGTTGTGTGAAGTAGGGCTTGGATATCTGAAATGGGGACAATCTGTCAAAACGTTATCTGGCGGAGAAGGTCAGCGGATAAGACTCGCGAAAGAGCTAACCAAACCATCTAAAAATCATACGCTTTATCTGTTGGACGAGCCAACGACGGGTCTTCATCCTTCTGACATTAAGAAGCTTCATGTTCTACTAAATAAGCTGGTAGAGACAGGAAATACCGTTGTCGTTGTTGAACACAGCTTGGAATTGATCCGTGAATCCGACTGGGTGATTGATATCGGTCCAGAAGGCGGTACTGCTGGTGGGAAATTAATAGCAGAAGGCACACCAGAACAGATAGCCGGTGTAAAAGATTCCTTCACAGGTATGTATGTAAAACAGGTTCTGGCCGAAGGACTATAACCGTTTTTGATCCCATGGCTATAAGGAATTAACTATAGTAAAGATTGATAAGCTATACATCTAGCAGAGATCAAAAAAAAGGTGCAATTCCGATCCTTCGGAAGGCACCTTTTTTTATCATATCCACTCCACTGAATCAATAGGGGTTATTTGTTTCGTTGTAACAACAAATAACCGCTAATTCTCGATGTTCTTTTTATTATGGTGCTAAAAGCAGAGATATTGCTCAAACAAAGACGGCCATAGGTAAATAATATTAAAAAAGCTGTTGTCACGAAGAGGGCATTAGCTTTTTTAATATTTCTTTTGAGAGGGAGAGTTACATTTGATGCATAATATAGAAAGAAGATACTTCATCAAGTGAATTAGGAAAGTGAAAAAGGAAAGGGTGGATCAGATGGGAGTACCTACTTTTCTTGAAACAGGTCATATGACGGCAGGTTTTCCTATTCGGGTGGTACATACAGGCGCACAGTTTAATTTTGCAGCACACTGGCATGAAGAGGTGGAATTGGTTGTTGTGAGCGGGAAGTGTGCCAGAATTGGTGTATATAACCACATCTATGAATTAGAACAAGGAGATGTACTGCTTATTAAGCCAGGGGATGTTCACTGCTTCTTGCCAGGAACGGATCACTTAACAATTATCCAATTTCGGCTTGAACTATTAACGGGGAACTTTACAACCGAAGACGAAACACAGGACATGAAAAAACTTTTTCATAAAACATCGGTGATTCCCTCAATCATCAGTAGCGAGAAAAACTTAAGAAGGTATGTAGATGCCATTACAGAGGAAGAGAAAAATCAGCAGGTAGGATACCGATGGTTAATGATTGCTAGGCTATATGATCTTATCGTTCACTTATTGCGTACAAAGGCACCATCTACAGATGAATTGATTCAAGAGTGGCCTTATACTTCTTCGAAAAAATTCGAATTCATCGAAGCTATATGTGAATACCTAGAGGAGCATTATGCGGAACCTATTAAGCTGGGTCAGGTGGCAGAGCATATAAAGTTCAGTAAGTTTTACGTATGTAAAATGTTTAAAGAAATAAAGGGAGTCACACTGATGGAGTACTTAAATCATTTTCGGATTATTAAATCGGAATGGGCATTATTGTTTAGTAAAGATTCGATACTAGATATAGCCATAGGTCATGGATTTAACAATATGAATTCGTACAATCGTCTTTTTAAAAAATACAATGACTGCACTCCGTCTGAATTCCGCAAAAAACATCGTACGAATATCACAAAATATGAAGGATGATCCACAATATTTGAGGAGAAAGCCCTCTCCAAAATCAATATACTCTAATAAATTGTAAGCGTTTCCTTTTGAAGGAGGGGGCTCATGAAAAAGTTTAAGCGAAAATATTACTCCATTATTGTACTTATGAGCGCAGCGATGTTGTTATCCAGTTGTCAGTTAAATGGAATGAACCATTCAAAGCAAGAGGAGATTACGATATGGAGTTTTACCGATGAAGCGGGTTATGCCATTGAGAAATTCGAAGAGAAATATCCAGACATTAAGGTGAATTTCGTTAATATTCCTGGAAATTTCTATATTACGAAGCTTAAATCGGCACTGCAGACGACATCCAAAGCACCGGATGTGTTTATGATTGAGAATGCGAATATAAGAGAACTCATTGATGTTCCATATCTCGAGAATTTGTCTGAATCACCGTATAACGCGAATGACCTCATCCCCGAGCAATATCCTTTCGTGCAGGCGAATGAGAAAGATAGTGAAGGAAACATCAAGGCCTTAGGCTATCAAGGAACTCCTGGGGGGATATATTACCGACGAGATTTGGCCAAACAATATTTGGGAACCGATGATCCAAAGAAGGTAAGTGAGCAGATCGGAACTTGGGAGGATATTTTCAAGATCGGGGAGCGCGTACAGCAGGAAAGTGGAAATCAAGTCCATGCACTTGCAAACTGGAATGCAATATCTAACTCTTATGATGGTATCCCTTGGGTTAAGGATGGAAAGTTTGTAATCGATGATACATATTTGAAGGTCCTTGACCTGGTTCGTGAAGCTCGTCAGCGCCGTGTACTTGCTGAGTTCGATGATGGAAGTGCCGGTTATGCAGCATCAATGCAAAAGGGGCAAGTTATGTTCTATCCAGGAGCTACTTGGGCGTTACAATATACGTTTAAAGCAAATGCACCGGATACGAAAGGATTATGGGGGCTTGCACAAGGACCATCTGCTTTTAGTTCGGGTGGAACTTATATTGCTATGTATAGTAAAAGTGACAAAAAGGATCTTGCTTGGAAGTTTATCGAGTTTTATAACTTTGATCATGATTTCCTATCCGAACTTGCGAAAGAACAAGACTATTTTACAAGTAATATGGTCGTGAACGATCAGCTTGCGAAAACCGTAACTTCGGATTATCTAGGCGGACAGAAGCATTTTGAGTTCTTCTCAGAAGCAGCAAAACAGGTACCTGTCTATGAGAGAACCAAATACGATACGACGATTAACAATGATATTTTTAAAAATGTACTCCAGTTGTATCTCAATAACGACATTAAGACAAAGGAAGAAGTCGTGAAGAGAATGAAACGTGATGTCAAATTGAGATTTCCGGAGCTAGAAGTCGATTAGCTTATTAGTTTAGTTGTAAGCGACTGCCTTTTATTATTCCGATGACTGGGGGGTACAATCCATGTTTGCGAAGTCAATTCGTAAAGATCATTATGGTTACTATTTTATTGCACCGTTCTTTATCATTTTTCTCATATTTGGTCTCTATCCGATCCTTTATTCGCTCTATATCAGCTTTACGAACTGGGACGGCATCACCACACCAGATTTTGTAGGAATCGGTAATTATGTTTCTGTTTTGCAAGATCCACTATTCTATAAAACCCTTTTTAATACGCTTTTTATTTGGGGAGTTTCTGTTGTTCCTCAGCTTACCGTTTCGCTTGTACTCGCCTTTATTCTCAATGATAAACTGCTCAAGGGGCGAGATTTTTTCAGAGCAGTCTATTTCTTCCCGAATATCGTTACAGCTGCATCACTCGGTTTACTAGTAAGTCTTATCTTTGATTGGCAGTCCGGGGGACTGAATCACTTTTTGGTTCAGGTAGGACTCATCGATGATCCGATTAATTGGAAAAACGATCCTTGGTTCATGCGTCTTATCGTGTCCGCGATTCTTTTCTTCCAATACTTTGGCTACTCGATGGTCATATATCTTGCCGGTCTGCAAGGCATTGATCCCTCTTTACAAGAAGCCGCTCAAATCGATGGTGCGGAGAAGAAGCATATTTTCTTTCATATTATCGTTCCAATGCTGCGTCCGATCATTCTGTTTCAGATTATTACGTCCATCATTGGAGGTATTCAAATTTTCGATCAGCCATTTACATTGACCAATGGAACCGGTGGGCCAGATCGCGCAGCAATGACTAGTATTATGTATTTATATAATGTCGCATTCCAGAGTACACGTTTTGGTTACGGGGCAGCGATTGCATTTTGTTTATTCATCATCATTATTCTGCTATCTGCCGTATCCTTTATGATGACGAAGCGGAAGAGCAGTTCTTAGGGAGGGGGAAAATCTAATGCAAACAGCGAAACCGGTAGAACAAAACGTTACGATACAGAGACACACGAAAGTAAGGCAGCCATTAACGGTAGGCAAAGTAATTATCTACCTTTTCCTTGTCATCCTCGCCGTGATCTGTATCATTCCATTTTACTTAATGCTCATCTATTCCACACACAACAATGCAACGATTGCATCGACATTCACCTTCCTTCCCGGACAATTTCTAATCGATAATTATATGAACATGGCATCCAAAATCAATATTTGGCGGGGGTTTGCTAACAGCTTTTTTATTGCAGGAAGCTCTACAGTACTGTCTTTATATATCGGTGCACTTACGGCATATGGCTTTGCCAAATTTAAGTTTAAAGGTCGTACTTGGTTATTCTTGTTTCTGCTAGCTACAATGATGGTACCAGGGCAGCTTGCTCTGATCGGAATGTATCGTTTGTTCAGTACACTCGGACTTCTGGATAGCTATACAGCCATTATTTTACCTGCAGCAGCGAACGCATTTAATGTGTTCTTTATCAAACAGTTCATAGAGAGTAGTATCCCTGACGAAATCATTGAGTCCGCTCGCGTGGATAGTGCAGGAGAGTTCCGCACATTTAATCAGATTGTATTACCTATTCTTGGACCTGCGATTTCGGCATTGGGAATTTTCACATTTATCGGTTCGTGGAACAATTTTCTTACGCCGCTCGTACTCTTTTTCTCACTAGATAAATATCCGCTACCTGTACTCGTAGCACTTGTGCAAGGATACTATGGAATGGACTATGGATTACTTTATCTAGGAGTCGCGATCTCTATCGTTCCTATTATCATTGTATTCGCGATCTTCTCCAGACAAATTATAGGTAGCGTAGCTTTAGGGGCAGTCAAAGGATAAGTTGTATTATACAAGCAAGGTTGCTCTGCGTATTTCAGAGTAGCTTTGCTTTTTTCGTATGTGTTCTAGTAATCGATCTAACGAAGGTAGGAAGGTGTATTATTAAGAGAAATTTATTAGAGTCTAATAGTAACAAAGAAATGTGAGATGAAATAGTCATGAATAAAACGTTACGCAGAGAGCCGCTGAAAAGCGGTTTTTATTTTATTTAATAGAACATGTGTTCTTGTATGCGGTGAAATCCAACAATTGACTCGAAATAAGCCTAATCAACTCATAGAATACTATCACTTTGCTTCACTTTTCTGAGCATTTATAGAAAGAATATCTCTTTCTAAGAGAAGAGAGTTTCTAAATTTCCTTGTATTAACTAAAAAAGGGGATAAATGATCGAAAAAATACGTATTTCACACGTATAAGTGATCAAAAGTGCGGTTTTTAGGGGGATAGAACATATGTTCTAATAGAAGGATACTATGTAGATTAGGTATCAAATTGACCTTAAATTCTTAGAATCAACTCTTTTTCTATATAAATAGAAGGGCCAATGAACAAAAAATATAGGCATCTGGAAAGAGAAAGTGCGGTTTTGCATACACAAGAACATTTGTTCTGTTTGGGTATATAAAATTGACGTTTACATAAATAAATGGATTTCAAAGATGATATAACGAAAAATGTTGCCAAGTAGGCAACGTTTTTTTTATTTCATTGAGTGTTCTTCAGTGATTAAGGGAGATTAGAAAATGAAAATGAGATTTTGACTAAAGAATACATGAGCATACATGTGGCAAACTCTCATGCAGAATTCACTTCATTAGATAACGCGAATTAAATCTTGACACACAATGAGGAAATCGTATACATTTGTATACAATCAACTGTATGCATTTGTATACACGATAAATAAAGGAGGATATAACATGCGTGAACGACATGAACATAAGAGGATGCACGGTCGTAGGGAACATCTGGAACAGAGATCTAAGGATTCTGAAGATGGCATAAGAGATTTATCGGATCAGCATCACAAAAAAGCTCAAACGTTTCGTCGTGGCCGGGCGATTACTTTCTTAGATAAGCTTTATGTGAATCGTGCGACTTTACAGCGACAGTTACAAGAGTCGACGTTTGATTCGATTAAAGATGTGCTACGTGGTGAACTAAAAGCAACAGAAACGATCATCGAAGAGTTTATTCATGTGTTTCAGCTTCATGAGGTTGGTTCTGAAGATAATAAAAGTAACAACGCTTGATGAAATACATTAGAGATAGGAAAGGAAAAAAATGATGTCAAACGGTATATTAAAACCCTATTTTAAAGAAACATGGCGCATCTATCTCTCGTCGATTTCTTTACATGCGGTGGCTAGCATTGTATTTGCTAGTTTCCCAAGAGTGCTTGGTGAATTTACGGATCAACTTCAATCCGAAGATATGATCGCAAGCGATGTCATGCATTATAGCCTTTTACTGCTGATCATCGGAGCAGGGTACGCACTTATCGGGGGATACGGACAGTATCTCATCATGTATGTCGGTCGTTTATTTGAATTAATCACTCGCCGCAAACTTTTTGCACACTTGTCAGGGCTGAGTGAACACTATTATTCAAGAAATGGCACGGGCAAATTATTAAGTTACTTTATGAATGATGTTACGGGGGTAAGGGAATCGATTTCTATGGGTATCAACACGATGGCAATGAGTACAATGCTTTTAATATCCTGTATAGGTTCGATGGTTCTGAGTAATATTCCGATCTATCTCATCGCAGTCTCTCTTGGACCTTTGTTCCTGATTCCCTGGATCGTATCGCATTTCGGGCCAGCTATTCGTAAACGATCATTAAAAGTACAAGAGTCACTTGCTGCAATGACGGAATCAGCAGAAGAACAGTTCGGCGGAATACGAGTCACGAAAAAATTCGCGGTCGAGCCAATCATGATCAAGCGTTTCGGTGTATATGTGGACCAGATAAGCGACAATCAGCTGTCACTGATCCGGATTTCTTCATTATTCCAAGCATTAATTCCGTTTCTCGGTTCCATGTCCTTGATTTTGTCGCTAGCGCTAGGCGGTTACCTAACCATCACTGGAAGGATCACACTCGGTAATTTCGTTGCGTTAACGCTATACGTTCGAATGTTGATAAACCCATTGCAGCAGATTGGTAATGTAATAAATACTGTACAGCGATCAAGCGCATCACTGCAAAGACTGAACGAACTGGTGGCTGTTCAACCGGACATCGTTGAAGCTGAAGATGCCATACCGGTAGAGATGGACCGATCCGTAGTACATATCGAGGGGCTGACCTTTTCATATCCAGAAACTTCTCGGCCTGCTATGCATAATATTGATCTGGTCATTGAACCTGGTATGACGCTCGGCATCGTTGGCCGTACCGGAAGCGGCAAGACCACGCTTGTTAAGTTGTTGTTACGAATATATGAATCACCAGAGCAATCTATTAAGATCGGCGGAAGGGACATTCGCAAAATCAACCTTGAAAGCTTGCGTGGCCAGATCGCCTATGTGCCGCAAGACGGATTCCTGTTCAGCACAACGATTCGCGATAATATTGCCTTTGCTAAAAGGAAAGCTAGACAGGAAGAGGTCGAAATAGCTGCTAAGAAAGCACAAATCTACAACAATATCATGGAATTCCCTGATCGGTTTGAGACGAAACTCGGGGAACGTGGTGTCACATTGTCCGGTGGACAACGTCAGCGAACGAGCCTTGCAAGAGGTCTCATCAAGCAGGCACCCTTCATGATTCTTGACGACAGCGTCAGTGCTGTAGATGCAGTGACTGAGACGGAGATATTACACACGATCCAAGAAGAACGTGACGGAAAGACTACGATTATTATTGCGAACCGTATTAGTGCAGTTAAGCACGCTGATCTTATCATCGTTATGGATGAAGGTCGAATAGTACAGCGCGGTAAACACGAGGAACTGCTGAATGAGCCAGGGCAGTATGCTGCACTTCATGCCATTCAAGAGGAGGGAAGTCGGTATGCTGCATCCTACTAAGAATCAAACATTGGAACATGGAAAGAAGCCTAAACCACAATATCAGTCGGCTTTTCGAATCTTAGGTTCCTATATGATTCCGCATCGGATCACTTTTGCTTTGGTTGTGGTCTGTACCCTGATCGCCATTGTGTCCGAACTATTCCAGCCATATTTAGTTAAGATTGTGATCGATGAGAATCTAATGGCTGGGAAGAACAATTTCAACAGTATAATAGTTATCTGCGTGATCTATTTCGGACTGTCTATATCCGGATTTGTGTTCACTTATTTGCAGAATAATTTACTACAGTACGCAGGACAAAACATCGTGGCAAAGATACGAAAGCAATTGTTCGAGCATATTACGAAATTCTCAATGTCTTATTTTGATAAGACACCAAATGGTAGTTTAATTACTCATGTCTCCAGTGATACCGAAGCAATAAACCAATTTTTCAATCAAGTGTTGCTCACGCTATTGAGAGACGGACTCACACTTCTTTTCATCCTAGTTATGATGTTTCAGCTCGATCCAACGCTCGGCACCTATTGTCTAGTTTTACTTCCGCTCATTGCCCTGATTTCAATATCATTCCGTTCTTTCATGCGGAATACGTTTCAGATGGCGCGAACACGGTTGTCCCGACTCATTGCGTTCGTAGCTGAGAATCTAGCCGGCATGAACCTGATTCAGGTCTTCCAACAGCAGAAAGCACAAGCTGAGCAATTCAAAGAACAAAATGATGCGTATTTCAAAGCTAATATTCGCGAAATTCGTACCATGGTTTTATTTAATCGATCATTCGATTTTTTGAGCAACCTTACAATTGCGTTCGTGACATGGGTTGGTGGTAATGCTGTGCTTGGTCATACGCTCGAATTCGGTGTGCTCTATGCGTTCATTACGTATATTCGCCAGTTTTTTCAGCCGATCAATGCAATTACACAGCAGTGGAATACACTGCAATCGGCAACCGTAGCTGTCAATCGTATCTGGGGAGTTTTTGATAATCAACCTGATATCATAGATCGTCCGCAGACGCTTCAATTGGATATGGAATCTATTCAAGGCCGTGTTGATTTCAATCAAATTACCTTTGGATATAAGAGTGGTCCGCCCGTCTTTCGTGGCCTAGATCTTCACATCCATCCAGGGGAGATGGTAGGTATCGTTGGAACGACTGGCGCAGGTAAAAGCTCGCTTATGAGTCTGTTGTGCCGGTTCTATGATGTGCAAGATGGAAGCATACTCATAGATGGTCATGATATTCGAGATTTGAAGTATGCCCAATTACAGCGAGTTGTCGGCCTGGTTCAGCAAGAGCCTTATCTGTATGCAGGCAGTATCATTGATAATGTCCGGATGTTTGATGACTCCATTTCCCGGGAAGAGGTTATTCACGCATGTGAATTCGTAGGAGCAGGTCCGATAGTAAGACGTATGAAGGAGGGTTACGATACGAGATTGTCAGAACGGGGAAGTGGACTGTCAGCAGGCGAACGGCAGCTTTTATCTTTCGCACGTATCATTGTTTTTCGTCCAAAAATCCTTATACTAGATGAAGCCACGGCGAATCTAGATTCTCAGACAGAGCAATTGATTCAACAGGCACTGCATGTTGTATCTGAAGGGCGTACTACGATGGTTATTGCGCATCGCTTATCGACGATCATGCAAGCCGATCGTATTATCGTCTTACGTCAGGGGGAGATCGCCGAATCAGGAACACATAAAGAGCTACTAGAGATACAAGGTTTTTATGAAGAATTATATCGTCATTCACAAGGAAAGGATCCAGTATCCCCTTCTTATGTCTGAAAAGAATAGTGAACTAAAAGTAAGTGCCGGTATCGTCTACATGACTTTATAGCACTTATTTTTTTTCATTAAGGTATCGTATAATAATTGTTAACAAAATGTTTATTATGTTAACAATTATTATGGAATAGATTAATTTTAAATAGTGAATTCATTTATTTTAACCTCTACATAACAATCCTTTTATTATCTGTTATAGGTTTACTTATATAATTAGGAGAGGAAATTGATGTAGGAGGATTTATGGAAATGAATTCGAATCTGAGTAATACAGTTGTCATTACACTACTGGAAACAAGCGATGTACATGGTCATATCTATCCAACGGATTACCGAGAGCCAGGCGATAAGTTACTCGGTCTTGCTAAGCTGTCTAATATCATTCGTGAAGAACGGATAAAAGATCCGGCTCTTTTGCTTTTCGACAATGGTGATCTTTTGCAGGGAACCCCTTTCATGTATCACTATGCGAAATACGACAGAACAGGAATGCATCCCGCTGCGAAACTGCTGAATGTTCTTACATACGATGCAGCTGTACTTGGCAATCATGAATTCAATTACGGTCTGGAGCTGCTAAATAAGCACATTGAAGACGCTGAGTGCCCTTATTTGTCTGCGAATATTGTTACCCAATCTAATGGTTGTCCGGCATTCGGTCAGCCTTATCGAGTGTTTACGATGCAGGAGGGTATACGCGTGGCCTTGCTTGGTGTCACGACGCATTATATTCCAAATTGGGAAGACCCGGCTAACATCCTTGGTCTTGAATTTGAAGATGCGTTTGCGTCTGCTCAAGAGTGGATTACTCATATTCGCGAAACGGAGCATCCGGATGCTGTCGTGGTGTGCTACCATGGAGGATTTGAACGTGATCCAGTCACTGGAGAGACAACGGAACCTCTAACAGGAGAAAATCAGGGTTACGAGATGTGTATGCACCTCGAAGGCATGGATGTTTTGCTGACTGGACATCAGCATCGACTTCTTGCCGGTGACTTGAATGGCGTCACGTACGCGCAGCCTGGTTCTGCTGGACAGGCCATTGCCAAAGTAGAGCTTATATTTGAGCGCGATGCAGAAGGCAGATGGGTGATATGCGGTAAGAAAGCGCTGCTGCTGCATGCAAACGAAGTGGAGGCAGATCAGGAAGTGCTCGAACTGTTTGATGAAGCTGAACGAAATACCCAGGCATGGCTAGATCAGCCGATCGGCAGAGCTGAAGGAGCTCTTTCGATCACCGATCCATTCGCTGCAAGACAAAAGGATCATGCATTCACCGAATTCATCAACCGGGTGCAAATGGAGGTTACAGGTGCACCAATATCCTGTGCGGCTATTTTTACCAATGAGGCTAGAGGATTCTCTGAACATATTACGATGATAGATATTGTATCTAACTATATCTATCCAAATACACTGAAGGTACTTCTTCTGACTGGCCGCAATATCCGGGACGCCCTGGAGCAGAACGCTCTCTACTTTTCTATTGACGAGAACTTAAGGAGCTTGCAAGTGTCTGAGAGCTATCTCCATCCAAAACCACAGCACTTTAATTATGATATGTGGGAAGGCATCGAGTACGAACTCGACATCACAAGACCCGAAGGTGCTCGTGTTACTAAACTGCAGTTTAACGGTGCTCCTATGGCTCCGGACGCTACCTTTGAGGTTGTGATGAATAGCTACCGAGCAGGTGGAGGCGGCAACTTTTGGATGCTGATGGACAAACCTGTGATCCGGGAAATTCCTACAGACATGACCGAGATTTTGGCTGATTATATCATGAAGCAAAAGGTTATTTATGCCACATGCGATCACAATTGGAAAGTCGTCTTTTGAAAAATTGTAGATTTCAAGTGTTTGTATACACAGCAAAATCCTCCAACACCAGATGTAGCTGGTTTGGAGGATTTTTGTTTTCTAATTTTGATGAAAAATAATGACTTCGAAATATTTATCCATGGATGAGTTTGGAGCGAAGTCTGTTTGACACCCATTCAATAATGAGAATAAGGATAACTAAACCGATCAAGATTGAGCCGACCTGGTTCCATCTGTAGCTGTTCATAGCAAAGATCAATGGTGCTCCGATCCCACCGGCTCCGACCAATCCGAGGATAGACGCTTCACGCATATTCATATCGAATCGATAAATCGTGACAGATAAGAATAACGAGAACAACTGCGGTAAAATACCGAAGCGGATTTTTTCAAAGGTTGTACAGCCTAGGGAAGTCATCGACTCCAGTACTTTCTTGTCCAACTCTTCAATGGTGTCGACATACAGTTTAGATAGCATTCCGATCGAGGTCAGCCCAATTGTAAGAACACCCGTAAATGGTCCTGGTCCCGATACACGGATGAACATTAATCCATAGACGAGTGCAGGAATGGTTCGAATCATGATGAGCAATAACCTCGTGATCCAAGCGATTGGTTTGGGTACAATATTAGAGGCCGCTAGAAAAGCGAGTGGAACAGAAAGCACTGCGCCTACGAATGTCCCCAAAAAAGCGATGGCTGTCGTTTGAATAAGTAAATATAAGACACCTTGTTTAGATAAGCTGAACAGCAGATTTAGATCCGGACTACCAATTCCCTTCAGGATGTTTAGTGCAATCATGAATCCGTTCTGATTCATATCTTTGAAGCTCACCGTATGTAAAGACCAGATGAACAGAATCAGTACGATGACAGTAACAGTTAAAACATACCTGAGATTTCGAGGTGAAGCCAGCATTTGCTTCTCTATTGTTGTCATAGAATAAATCTCCTCAAGTTAACTTTTTTCTGAAATGCTCACTGATCGTTTCAATCAAATATACAGTGACAATCAGTGACATAATAATCATGCCCACTCTTGAATAATCTCGCCAGCCGATGTTTTCATTGATCAGCAGGCCAATTCCTCCAGCACCTACGTAACCGAGGATAGCCGCGTAGCGCACGTTTCCCTCGAAACAAAACAAAGAAGTGGATAGATAACGGGAGAGTACTTGCGGATAGATCGAATATCGAAATGCCTCTACACGGGTCATTCCAATCGATTCCATTGCCTCAAAAGATCCCATATCTACGTTTTCGATCTGTTCATATACCAATTTTCCGACATAGGAGAGGGTGAACAGCATAATGGCCACCAATCCTGCCATCGGGCCTAAACCAAATACATAAGTAGCAATCAGCGCCGTTACTAGCGTCGGCAGAGTTCTAAGCAGACTAAGCATAATTTTAAATGCGGCTACGATTACTTTATTACGAATGACATTGGAAGACGCGAGCATGGCGAACGGAAGGGCAAAAACAGCTCCGATAATAGATCCTAATAACGACATTTGAAGCGTTGCTAGCAGTGCATCCCATAGCTGAGGAAAGTAACTCCATTTAGGAGGAATCATCTCGCCTATAATGATAAAAAACTGATTTAACCGAGTGAATAGAACCTGAATGTCGAAATTTGTCAGTTCAACAGATAGTACGGTTAAAGCTGAAAGAATCAGCAAAATAAAAGGAATTCGTGTTCTTTTCTCCATGATGACTTTTCCGTTTGATAGAATCATCTTTTTTGGAGGGAATAATTTATCATACATGCCCTGAAACCACCTTCAAAGGAGATGCAGTTTCTTCGTCTTCGTTATCTTCTTCAGTGACGTTTCCATAAATCATGTCTAACATGTGCTGTGTTACCTCACTGGGCGCGCCATCAAATACAATTTCACCTTCGCGAACCCCGATAATGCGGCTCGCATACTCCAGAGCGATCTCTACATGATGGATGTTCATGATGACGGAGATATTCATGGTTTGATTGATTTTCTTGAAATCTTCCATGACAATTTTGGAGGTCACCGGGTCAAGGGAAGCGATCGGTTCGTCCGCCAAAATAATATCTGGATTTTGAGCGAGTGTACGGGCGAGCGCAACCCGCTGCTGTTGTCCGCCAGATAGCTGATCTACACGGATATAAGCTTTATCTAAGATTCCTACTTTATCTAAAGCCTCTAATGCTAGGAGCTTTTGTTCACTCGTAAATATACCTGCCAGCTTACGCCACATAGGCAAATCGGGAACAAAGGAGACGAGCACGTTCTTCATCACACTAATTCGATTGACCAAATTAAAAGATTGAAAAATCATCCCGATTCTTCTTCGGAAACTACGAATCTGTTTTCCATGTAACTTAGATACATCAACCTGGTCCACTAATAACTGTCCATCTGTTATGTCGTGCATTCGATTAATACATCGTATTAATGTCGACTTGCCTGCACCGGATAAACCAATGACAGCTACAAATTCTCCTTGTTCAATCTTTAGATTTATCTTTTTAAGAGCGGTTGTGCCATTATGGTATGTCTTTTGTACATTAATAAACTCGATCATGGTAAAACTCCAATCCTATAGTCTTAAGCTGCCAAGCAGAAAAAGGAGAACATCATTAAAAATCACGATGCTCCCGCTTTTTTTAGCCGCTTCCTATATTGCTCGCTATTAGTTTTTCATTTCTCTAATGATTTCCTGTGCTTTTCTCTCACTATCATAGTCTGAAGATTGTGCTTCTTTATAACCTTCGTGGCTGTATACAGCAATTACTTTTTTACCTTCTTCCGTTTGTGCGATGGAGATGAAAGCATTTTGAAGTGCGGTTTTAAGATCATCATTCATGATCGAGCTGTTCTTGCTAACGCTAATCGTATCATTGTAAATTCCTTGAGTTACGGCGATTACATTTGTTTCGTCCCAAATCGAACCGGAGCGATTGAATTCCTTCGTCCATTGTTCGTTATAATCTCGTCTTGCATCTGCGAAAGCTACGATAACATCAACTTGTTCAGCCGCTAGACGGGCAAAGGAGCTACCGTAAGAATCTGATGTAACTACGTGCGCTAGATCAGTAATGCTTTTATTAAAGTTTTCTTGAAGCCATAGTGTAGGGTAAATATATCCGGCAGAGGAGGAGGTGGACATTACAGCCCAATTCGCATCGTTTAATTCTTCCCATGTCAGATTCTCACCTTTGTTAACTTTCTCAGCTAATGCCTGTCCTTTAGCAGAAGGACCTGCGATGAATAGGGAACGATAATAGGTTGCCTGATCGCTTGTCGGTTCAGTTGGCTTGTTATCGTTCCAGTCTTTAGCAAGTTCGGAGTCATTAGACAATCCTGCTCGCGTTGCGGTTAAGATAACATCAGCTCCATCATCGTATAGAGCATAAGTTCCACCCGGTACGAATCCGATGTCCGTCGTTCCTGCGGTCAAAGCTTCACCCACGGCTTCATATGTAGTGCCTACATCAATGCTAATTTCTCCAACATTGAAACCTTCAGTTGCTAGTTGGTTCTTTAGCAATTCTTTTAGCGGATCCGTTGCCGTAATAATTTCATCTGGATCTTTAGATGGAACAAAGCTGATTTTCAGCTTCTCAATATCCTTTGAATCTGTACCTGAACTACTCGAGTTGTTATCAGCATTTTGTGAAGTTGCTGGGGAAGATACGCTTTGCGATGAACTGCTGCTAGTTCCACAACCCGCAATGAGCGCGATGACCAAAGTGAATAAGGTGAAAAGCATGATTCTTTTTTTCAATTCATTACCCCCGATAAAATTATTAGTGTTCAAAAAGCGGAGAACACGCTCGCTCAAACTTATTGTAGAATTCCTTTGTTCGTAATTTATAAACGTCGTGTCAAACTAATAATAAATTTGTGGGATATTCTTATGTTTTTATCAGAAAGAGTCTTATTATAAAGTTTTTTTACATTAAGCAAATAATTCTGCACTTCAAGAGTCGGTTAATACTACAGCGGATTGAGGAGGTGTGTGTTAGAGGACGTATCGAAGAAATGCTGAATATAAATTCAAAAAAATGGTAAAATATGAAAGGGATACTGAACTGATTATCGGGATTAGTTAGAACAGTCGGTAATTATGTATGTGGGCAAGGAATTTAAGGAAAGGATTAGAGTATCAAGGTCGATTTTATTATATATAGATTAAGGGGATATAAGTAATAAGTGACAATGAGTTAGATATTAATATTAGGAACCAATGCAATGATTACTTAAAATTAACATAATAACTAGTGATGAATTTGTTATGGAGAATTATCATTGTTTAATTAGCTATCGTGAAAAAATAGACAAAAAAGTGATCGCTCTAAAATTATTTTGGGTTTAAGTTGACTAAGGATTCGAGTAAGTTTTACAAACTACAATACAAAGAAGTACAGGAATTGAAGTGAAAGTGAAGTAAGGAAAGTTGAGAAATAGAACAGTCAAAGGAACAACTTAATAAATAAAAAAATACCTTTTGTTTCTTACATTTTCACAAAACCCGTATTTTGTACATATGTATAGAAGATTTATTTAGCTCTACTCTCTAGCACAAAATAATCAAACGTTCTGCACTTTCTTACTCTAACACTAGATATTGGGATAGAGTTTTCTCTTGGTTCATGATAAGTGAAGTATTGCGTCCTATTATACCCACCCACCATGGTGGTTCTTGGTGTTTTAATGTAGTTAAATTCAATAGATAACTCGGACTTCTCCAAATCAAGAAAGTACAAAAGACCTGTTTTATCGTAAATATGTTCATCGAATTTAACTGTTCTTCTGGCATCTGTAAAATCCCTAGCTGACGAGAACTTCATAAACTTAGCCTTGTCAAAAATCCAGAAATCTTGTATGTCAACAGACTCATATAAGTTGTGGCGCTCTTCCCACTGGGCAATGGTCATTTGACTGTGTTGAAACTCGAAAGCCCACTTTACTCCAGCATACACACCATCTTTATGCTCTACATAAACATCTGCTATTTGTCCAGTGGCGGGTATATGCATTTCATATTGCACAAATGCAGTAGGAAACATACCCCTTAGCCATTCATACAGAATGGCCTTTCCCTTTATATGGCTTTTTGTTTCAGGCTCGTGACCAACAAATTTACATTCTGCCACACGATGTGCAAAATGGGATGTGTTAACGGTACCATTCTTGAATATTACATCTCCCCCACAGTTAGGGCAAAATATTTGATGTGCCTTTACCAATTTAGCGACATTATTGAATTCCATAGTATTCATTGAATTTTTTATTGAATTCATTCTTGAAAGAAACAAATTGGCCAATTCCAGAAGAATTCCACAAAATAAAGAATGGTTTTACTTTATTCGTCGTTTTTTTCTCATCACCACGTTTGTCACATTTTGTTATAAACAATTGCTCGATTGCTCTAGATATTGCAACAAAGAAAGTGCAAAGCTCTTCATCAATATTGTCTCCAAAGAAAGCATCATCCTCCAATCCAATAAGAAAGACCACCTTATATTCTAATCCTTTGCTTTTGTGGATTGACATTACTGGTATTGAATGCAATCCTTTAAATCTTTCAATCGAATATACCCAATCAGTACAAGTTTCATATTCAATCCACAATAGATTTACATAGTTTTTAATTAGAGTATCCAAATATGCATTATTATATTGTCTGTATAATCCTCTTAGTCTTTCCCGATCCAGATAGTTAAGTATATCTAAGGCTAAAAGGTACAATTCGCCTTCATTAGTTATACTCGCCATTTTTAACTCTAGCGTTTTTAGGTAGCTAATAAAGTTACTCTCAAGTGTTTGTTGAACAATATTGGAGGTCCTTGAATTGTAACCATGTAGTTGCCTTAAAACCTTAATTATAAATGTCCATTCATCAGGAGCTTTGATTGGTAATGCTAACAATATAATAGATTGTATAATCTGTATAACATCTTCCTTTAATAACGTTTGATACTTTTCTTCTACTCGTGCATGAATATGATTGCGTTCTAACATATCCATTATTTCTTTAGTATATATTGCAGGTAATTTTCTGGTTAAAATACAGATGTCATTTGGTGATAACGACTCATACTCAATGAGTTCTTTGATTTTCTGACTTACAACCAAAGATTCTTCTTTTTCATTCTCGAACCCCCAAACCTCTGATATTCCATCTTCAGCAGACCATCGATCATTAGGAGTTATTATTATATCTTGACCAGTCATACTTTTAATTATTGGTTATTGAATTGAAACAAGCTTTGGGGCTGATCGATGATTGACTAAAAGAGTTTCATTAACTGCATTAAATTCACTTGTAAAACGTTCAAATATATTGTCAGCGGCTCCCGCCCAAACCATTACACGTTGTTTTTTATCTCCAACAGCAGTTAGAATATTTCCCTGATCTCTGAAGGCGCTCTTTATCAGATCATAATGATGCTCAGGTGTATCCTGGAATTCATCTAAAAAAACATGACCAAATGTAAGTTGTAAAGAACTTCTAACTGAAGGATTGTTTCTCACAATATATTCTGCTAGACGCGCAATTATTGGAAAAGTTAATTTTGGTTGTAGGTTATCGTTTCCTTTTAGCAAAATGGGTAGAACTTTTCTAGCAATATCACCGTACTCAGTATCTACAAATGGAAGTTTGTATTGTACTAAATAAGTATTAATATAAAAACGATATGAGTCTCTGTCCCAAAGGATACTTCGATGCCCAGCGGCTATATAAGCTTGTTTCACATCCTCACTTGTTCCGATTTCATAATCAATTGATGGCTTAAGTTCTGGTGGTAGTAAATCACAAAACTGGTCAACGATTAATTTAGCAAAAGCATCATACGTACGAGAAATAAAACGTTTGGATAGGGTTTCCCCACATCTTACATGTACCCTCTCCTCTAAATTTTTGGCAGCATCAACTTTATAACTAAGTGCAAGTAATTGTCTCGGGAAAATTAATTTGTTCGTTGTTAACAAAAATGAGGCTTTTTGTGCCAAAAGTTCAGTCTTTCCGGCGCCTGGTCCAGCAGAAATCAATGTATTAACTTCTGATTTAATTTTTCTTATACTAGTTGAATCAAAAGACATATTATCAGCTGGCGTCCAATCATCACTTTTCATATACCTATACATTTGATTGTTCCTTTATATTAAGTTCTTCTTTGATCTTGTTGGCCATTTTAATAAATATTTCGGGAAGCCTAGCCTTAATAACATCATCATCTGTTTTAGAGAGGACTCTCATGTGCGTTGAAGGTTTGCCGCGATATAGGATAGCTGAGGGAATTGTCTGCCGATCAGCGTCCGCGCCTGCTCTTCGTTAACCTCCCACTCCGCATCCCATACATTCGTTCCTCCCATGAATTGTCTGCCTCCTCGTTCCTTACGTTATTTAGATGTTTACATTCCTTGGAAGTTACGCATAACTGCCCGTTAGCTTAGCAGGCTGCCGATAATTTCGGCAGCCTGTTTTCATGGTGCTATAGTGTCCCGTTAGCTTAACTCTAGGAAATGGGTTTCATATTGTGAATCAACCTTATTCGAAAATCCGATAGAGCGATAAAATAAATCAGCACCAGAATTATCAGTCTTTAATACAAGCATTAGATAGTGATTTTGGGCTTCCGCAATAACCGAATCCATTAGCAGTCGTCCTATACCAAATCTACGAGCACTTGGCGAGACATACAGCCGACGAACACGACCAACCTTTTTACTATCTGTAAAGGGGGCTTGATTCAATCCGCAAACCCCTAAAATTTCACTGTTTTTAATAACGAGAAAGAGGGCTTCCCCGTTCTTATCGAATTTATTTGTTCCAGCTTTATAGTCGGTCACCAACCGTTCGAGGTGAAGGAACCCTTCGCTCTTGCTCTCGCCAACTAACTTCATTAACTTATGGGTATCTAGATGCTTCACTTTTGCTATTAAACATTCATTCACTTAAGTCATCCCCCGTAAATCTTTTCTAACGCTGCAACCTTGTAACTCTAATTTGAATATTATTTTTGCAAAGGGTATGCTCCTTCCTTTATGGAAATTCAAAAAAAAGAGAACACATATCAAGTCAAATAGTTGTCTCCCTTTATTCTAGAGAATCGTCCAATGCCATGTTGAGCACTTCTTTTTCTATTTTTTTTAAAATCATCTTTTCCATTATCTAGATATTAGATACTGCTGTGATCTCTATTGGACTCTCAGTCAGTTGAGTCCGGTGAAATCACGTCCCACTTTCCGAAAATCGTCAAACCTGCCGCTTTAGCCAGCGACGTAGACGCCTGGTTATCGATCTGACATCGGTACTGGGGTTCGTATCCCTGATCATAGGCGTACTTGCAGATTGAAAGCACTACTTTGCGGGCGTGACCTTTACCCCTAAAGGGCGTCAGAGTCAGTACGCCGAGATCCGCAATTTGCGTCTGGTTCTTCCAGGGATACATGCTCGCGGCGCTGACTAGACGGTTTTGCTCAAAAGAGCCGAATACTGCCCAGTGATCTAATTCCACATAAGCGTCATCTAAGTCTTGTTCCGAGGCCGAGGACTTGAACACGGAGAAAAGTGCATCATCTTGCTCTGTTAACCGGCGCAAGTCACCTTCCAGATTTTCTTGCAGCAATACGTTCTTTTCAGCTTCTGAATAATAAAAAAGATAATCTGCTCCATGCAGAGTCACTCCCACTTCATTCAATTTCCGCCGAAAGGTCAGCTCAGATAGGTCTTGTCGTTGATCAAGGCCTGCCTTTTCGGCCAGCGCAGGCGTCAAGACCGCCATAACCCGACCGTCAGCGGTTTCCAGTACCATAACCCGACTGTTTTCGCTCAGATCAGGGCTAATGGCGAGAGTAAAGGCTTCATCGCTATAGATGACATCACCGTTAAAAAATTGTGCACGCCAAAAGTCAGTTATTGTTTTTGAAAATATAGGCATATGGTTTACTCTACTTTGTTCAATTGTCATTAGATCACTTCCTTATTCATTTGTAACTATTCAAATAGTATCAAAGTAAATAAGAGTCAAGTAGAGAATATTTAATTATAATCGAATTTGAATCCGTTAAAAATAGCTGAATGTATAGCCGATAGATAGAGAGCTTTTATCCTCTCTATTAGTTTCTGTCCCATCCTACTCCTCCCAGTAACAGTCAATATATAAATCCAGTCATCCAAAATAGTGTTAACATATTGGAACTATCCTGCCGGTTAGCTTAACGAATTACGGGTGAAAATCGATTAGATTCATGCCTAATCGGTAATCGGACCATGTTCTTGTCCTTTACGGCAATCGGTACAAGTTCTTGTCTTTGGCTCGGGACAAGAACTTGTACCGTATGTCGTAACTTTCCCCTTTTCTTTCATCAGCCAAACAAAAAATAAAAACCCGTTGGTGAATTAATCATCAACAGGTTTTAAAAATTTAATTTTTTAACATATTGATCAACCGATTTTTGGAGTTGGATATTCTCATCATTTGGTTTGCTCATGACGATCATTGCAATTTTCTGAGGTGTTAGATATGTTTGCCATTGGCATTATCACATTTTAGTTCATTCCAAACAACCCATTCTGCCTCTGGTAATAATGCAGAAGGAAAGCATGGTTTGTCAGGGTAACATAATACAGGAATCGTGAAATCCATAGCTTTAATTCCTATCAGGCATGTACCATTCCCGACCGATTAACAAGCCCCTAATATCTTTGATTTATATTAACACATATTGAAAGAGCTCTGCCTAATAGCTTAAGAGGAACAACTGCCGTGGTAGCAAATGTTCTTGGATTTTTCTAAACCAACGTGTCACGTTAGTTGAATGATTAACAACGAGTATTCAATAAGTTTTTTCAGCAATTTCGCCGAATCATTTATATATCCTCCCAGTGACTCAGCATCTGCAGGTACTTTCTTTCGCAATCCACTACGATAAAAGAATGGGTTATCGAGTATTAAGATAGCTGAAAATAAGCTATTCTATGTGATGAATTTAGGAATTGATTTTTTTCCAAAAAAGGTTATTTTAAAGACAGCTTAGTGATAAGAGCAAGTTCCTGACACGAAGGGAGATGTTTTTAATCGCAACTACTTATATGGTGGTTTCGTCTTAAACTGAATAGTAGGCATATGCGAAAAAGCGGGAAAACACCCGGATTATTTGGTATGCCATCCAAAGTAACCTTTCGTGAATATTGCTGTTTGCAGATACGAGAAGGTCGTATCTTTTTGATGCGTCCTGATGCCGCCGCGCGACAGCAGCTTCTTTAGAGGCTGCTTGTCCGTGGCATTTTTACGTCCAAAAAACAACATTAAAGGAGCTAACAAAAAAACATGATGGATTTGAAAACCTATGGTTATACAGAAATAAACGCAATTCAAGGCGGTTTATTAACCGGCAGGGTTACGGAGGTTGGAAAAAATGAACATTAATCCCCAAACGCTGATCCATGCCTTAAAACAACAGTTCAAGAAGAATATTATCTCGGCCGATAGCCAAACCATGCCATTACAGGGTGGTACTGTGGGGAATGTGTACCTGGTAACCGGGAGCGTCGAAACCGCAGGTGGAAAAAAACGCCGTACCGTATTGTACTGAAAATTCAGAAAAAATGGGAACGTTACAACGATCAGAATTCCTGGCGCCGAGAATATGATCTCTATATGTCTGACTTGGGAGCGACATTCTCAGATGCCTTGCGTTGGCCCGTATGTTATCACGCCGAGATGAATACCGAAGAAGATGAATTCCAGCTATGGCTGGAATATATCGATGGTGTAACAGGTTTAGACTTGACCGGTGACATGTATGAACAGGCTGCGTTGGAGTTAGGACGCTTACAAGGTAAGCTACATGCGAAACAGCCCCCTGCACTGCAGAATCTGACCAACTTGAGCCATGCGAATCTTATGAAAAATACATATCTGCATTGTCGGTCATGGCCAGTCGTTTACGATTATATACGATCAGAGGACTGCGAATTCCCGCAACACGTACGGCAAATGATCATTGATATCGATGATCGCGCAGACGAAATACTTGCTCGCATTGAGCAATTGCCCCTCGTGCTATGCCACCGGGACTTCTGGGTGAACAACCTGATCTATGCCGACGGAAACATCGCGCTTATCGACTGGGATACATCCGGATGGGGCTATTTGGGCGAGGACCTCGCAAGCCTGATTGCGGATGAAGATGAAGCAGATATTGATCACATGGTTGAATGCTACCAGCGGTGTGTTCCCGCGTATTACAAAGGCTTTTCGGAATATGCATATGCCCCCCCTGTTGCCGACCATTGCGTCTACGAAATGATTCTTCTCGTATTCGGGTACAGGCTTGTGGAGAGGTATCTCCACACAGAGGATGATGACGAGAAGACGAAGCCTGCCCATATGCTCCAAAAAATCTATGAAATGAATACCTTCCCTGCATAGGGTTGACTCTAAAAAAAGAAACTCCGAACACCCTTGAATGTAGTAGGTTTTCGGAGTTTCTTACATGTCCGATTTCGATCATTTCCGGCGGCTTGCTCGTCGTGTCTAGAAGACGTTGATCATTCCATTCGGTGAATTGACAAACGTTAACGGCGTCACCTCGGAAGCTCCGAATGAAAACTTGCTGTTAGACACAAGGCGGTGAACCATATGTTATTTTCAAATATTTGGGTTGAGCTAACCTGCCCGTTAGCGTAATATGATTAACCTTCGGACCTACCAAACAAACATTTTAGAATCGAATCCGCACATTCTTCAGGAGAATTTATGTGTGTGTTGACAGTACAGTCGTACTGAATATCTTTTGCCATAATTTTGTTTTGCCAGTCTGTTTGATCTTCAGTTCTATCTCCACGTTCAATATTTCTTTGGCGACAAATTTCCAAAGGACAAAACACTTCAACAATATAAAAAGGGTACCCAGCAAATATGTCCTTAACTTTTTCATAATGCGGTTTTAACTCAGGTCTTTCTACCAAAATGCCATCGATAAGCACATTTTTACCATGGTCAGAAAATAGTTTAGCGGTATGATACATCATAATAATTGCATCACTTAAATATTTCCAATAATCTTCTCGAAGATAGTTATCGCCAATTGTATTTTCAAAAAGATCGTTTGCAACAACATAAAAAAACTCATCCGATTTTAGCTGAATAGCATCTACTATAGATGTTTTTCCTGAACTGGTTACTCCGTTCAAAAATACGATTTTTCCTTTGCCCATCTCTTAGTCCCCTTTTCGTTCAATAATAATACACTTTAACAGTTTCAACTTATAAACAGGATTGAGAAAACAATTATAATTGAACTATACTGCCCGTTAGCTTAATGAATTACGAGTGAAAATCGATTAGATTCATGCCTAATCGGTAATCGGTACAAGTTCATGTCTTTGGTTCGGGACAATAACTTGTACCGTTAAAACAAAAAAAGCCGCTAATAGCGACTTTCAAAGGGACCATGTTCTAGTCCCCCGACATATAGCTTCTAATCCAGTCTTCAAAAATCAAAAAACTTATCAATTATTCTCTTTTTTTTATTCCACACTTATTTTTTCTTTCCTTCTATAGAACTATCCTGCGCAGTAGTTTAATAAAAGGTCGTTTAATCAACTTCATTTGCCGCCGTCGATGAAATCATATCGGGAATGTAACAATGTTCTTGTCATCCGTCGGGAATGTTATCAAGTTCTTGTCATTGTGTTTTGACAAGAACTTGATAACATAAATATAAAAAGCCGCATAATCAGCGGCTTCTAATGTTACTATGTTTTTGTCACCCGATACTTGATGTTAATTGACACAAAACTCCCCTATTAACTACGGTATAGACAATAAACATCATTTATTTTGTTTAATATTCCTATAATCAGATTACCAAGAACTACTAAAATGATATAACCCCTCTCGTCCTAACGCCAACAGACTACCTAGAAGTGGCTTATGGACGTGTACGCTATTCTGCCCAATATCTTAAAGAAAAAGTAAGCAACCGCTCTATTGATCGGTTGCTTACTTTTTCTTCTTGAACTATCGTTTTCCGTTAGCGCAACGACTTACTCTGTTGAATTTTGTGTTCCTCAACATAAAGCGGCATCAGAGAAGGCGGATCGTACCTTATCGCGTCCTTTAAACGACAAAATTGTGCCGATAGCCATAGCCACATAGCCGCAACGAAATAAGGAGCCTAATCCGACAGTGCCCGCATGATGTTGGATTTCGCCTCTGCCGCAATCGCTTCATTCCCGTCATCGACCGCTTGCATTAAGATCAGTATGGGGATGTATACCGCGATCAGCCGCGCCAGCAGCTTCGTTTCCTCGTCCGCTCCTCCGTACGTTTCGAAAAACACTCCGCGAGCGTAAGGTGGTAAAAAGCTATAAGCAACGCTCAAATCGCAAGCCGGATGTCCTACACTCAGATCGCCCCAATCAATGATGCCGGAAACGATCCCGTTCTCATTCACAAGCATATTTTTGAAATGAAGATCGCCATGTAGCAGTGCATTCACCGCCTCGACACGCTCCTTTTGCAGCCTGCTAATATACGCTTCGATCACACCGGACTCCTCCGGTGACAAGTGTTCAACCACCTTCGATAGAAAGCCCTCCAATTTCACTTTGCGCAATGCTATGTCCGTCAAGTTTCGATGATCTTGCTGAACTCCGCACTTCAGCGCCGCCTGTACCGGAAACTTATGCAATCTCCGCAAAAATTTCGCCAGCGTCTCTGCCGATAAAGCCCGGCTTTCTTCCGTCAAACCGATTGGGAAATCTCCTGGCACGTAGGCATAGCCAAGAAATGGTGCCGGGTATTCGTCACTTGCTTCGCCATAAAACAACGGTTTCGGATAGGGGATGGTCAAATATACCTCCAGCTTCGGCAGCAGCTTCCCTTCCATAAGAATCGAGCCAACTGCAATCGTTCTTCTTGGAAACCGGAACACGTACTCGTCACCGATGAGAAAAACCGTATTGTCCCAGCCCCAGCCCAATCGCTTCACTTGCTTCGATGACAGCTGAGGGAATTGTCTGCCGATCAGCGTCCGCGCCTGCTCTTCGTTAATCTCCCACTCCGCATCCCATACATTCGTTCCTCCCATGAATTGTCTGCCTCCTCGTTCCTTACGTTATTTAGATATTTACATTCCTTGGAAGTTACGCATAACTGCCCATTAGCTTAACGAAAAAAACAGCCGATCGACTAGCTGCTACTTGTGTAATTCAACTAACGTTTCTTCGTTAGTTGAATGATTAATGCATATCCAAAAAGAAGTCTAAAAGTTTCGTTTCTATATCAAAAGGGCTGCAGAAAGATTTTTTAAGTTCACAAAAATAAGTATCGTGTGTATACGCACGATACTTAAGAATACTACTTACAAGTTCAATGAGGATTTAAACTTATTATTGATCATCCTTTTTGTCTCGGGCTGATCTAATAGTCATTATTGCAATTATAATAAAAAAGATAAAAAAAAGGCCTACTAAACTGAGATAAAACAATATCCCACACCTCCTAAATCCCCAATTGGGGATTTATTAAATCCTGTTAACTGAAAGCTGTTTTCTTATTTTTCATACTTCAGTAGTCTTATTGATATACCTGATGCCCTATATCAAAAAACACTAAGAGTAGTTAAATTAGAGTACGCGCATATATATAGTGAATTCAACAGATTCACTACTTCATCCTGCCCAATAACTTAAAGAAAAAGCAACCGGTCTGTTGATCAGTTGCTTACTTCTTCTTGAACTAACGTTTCCCGTTAGTTCAAAGAACAGTTCATCAACAAATTATCACTTCACTCTTTCGGAAATATTTTTACTTATTTCTTCAGGATTTTCAATACCAATGATCAACTTTGATATTTTGAACTTACCAACTTGAAAGCTATTCAAATCTAAATGAAGAGTTTTAAGCTCATTTTCAAAAAAGTGCAGTTGATAACCACCCTTTGCTCTAAATAACCCATTTCTCATTCCTCCTAATAAAGCACCATATAGTTTAAAAGCATTTGGTATCGGTCTACCTGTTGTTATTCCCTTAATTGAAGAGTATGGAATTTGCAACCCTTTATCTAATTTTAAAAAGGGTGATTTTCCAAGGTCGATATTTAGGTAGGTTTCCATTAATTGAATTTTACGTTCCATATTTTGAATCCCCCATTTTCAAATAATCCATTTATTTTACAAACTATAATTACATATAGTACCACAAAACCTTTTTTCTCCATTAAAAGTCTAAGTTCTGCCCGTTAGCGTAACAATCATATTGTGACGGGAGCCGACGAAAGCTGAACAAATAAACCTAAGAATTCATATATTTTGAGTAATCATATGCTGATGAGCGACTTTTCCATACGAATTCCTACTATATATTCGCCTGACTGTCTCTGATTCCAGAATAGATCAATTGGAATAAAACCTTGTGTTTTATAGAAAATTAAACCGCGTGTGTTAATGTTCTGACAAACTAGTTGTAAAGTATCTACTTTAAACTCCTCCTTTGCATTTGTTGATATAGCTTGAAGAAGAAATACAGCAACTCCTTTACCCCGATATTCCGATGACACAATTACGTTACCTAGGGAGCATGTATTCTCTTGAACGTCATAAAGACATGCAAAAGCTATGACATTATTATTATGTAATACGACAGTTGGCTTTAATCTGCTTGTAATTGTTTTAATAATTTGATCTGGTGTTAAAGGAAATACAGCTCTCGGGAAAGAAAATATCATTTCCTCCTCGTTTTGAGGAAAGGAACAAATACTAGATAGATCTTTAGTTTTCAGTTCACGTAAAGTATACATCGAATCACTCCATGGCCACAGAATTAGTCTGATACTGATTCGACGGAACTCACGTGTTTCCTTTTTGGTTGCAACTATACTGCCCGTTAGCTTAATAAATTAACGGGCGAAGATCGATTAGTTACATGTTGCCTAATCGGTAATAGGACATGTTCATATCCCACAACAATGTTCAGAATCAACACAAAAGATGAACTCGGCATATGTTTCGACCTCTTGATCTAAAGCACATTTCCTCTCCAATTCTTTGATACAGTGCTTATTTGAGCTTGTTATAGCCATTCAATGGGATCACAGTTCCAGTTGATGATACTTTCGAGCAATGAAGCTGGTCCCTTGACCATAAAGAGCCCTCAGCGTTTTAGTCATTCTAAAGAAACTTACCACCTTAACTTAGATATTCATCTAATCGGTAATGGGAACATGTTCTTGTCCATTTCAGTAATCGGTATAAGTACTTGTCCTCAACAGCTAGTTTCTGTACCAATATTTCACTTTACTAGTACCTAACTGCCTGTGTTTACCTCTCATCGTGTCAGTTGTTCCATAACAATGTGAACATTGAACACCTTTATGTATTATGGTACTTAATGAGGTTTTAACTATGTGCTCATTATTTAGATATGTATTTAATCGGTAATCGGTACAAGTTCTTGTCCTTGGATCGGGACAAGAACTTGTACCGATAAAACAAAAAAGCCGCTAAATACCCATCGTAGGTATCCACCTGGTATATCGTTAGCCCAAGGTTCAAAACGCCCATCACTTCCATTTATGTTAATTCTCTCTCCACGTTTATTAAAATTAAAATCTTCGACTATAGTTTTTGTTGTATTTGATTGGTTACGAAGATCGATACTAGTAACAACTCGGTTTATTTTATATCCAAGCGCCTTATGTTCCTCAATTCCAAACAAATATGTCTTTCCTGATTCATCAAAAAAATGAAGTCTAACTTTTGAAACTGATTGACTAAGATCAAACGGGTAGCAATACTACATAAGCCTGTTGATGGCTATAAGGAGCTAAAAAGCAGCTTGAGGAAGCTTTATTACAACAGCTGCACTCTTCTATAGTGTCAGGACTTAAGAGTATTTACAAAACAGAATATGTTATGTTTGGATGTAAACAAATTTCTTCCATCAATACACTTGTTACACTTAAAAATAAGGATAAAGAAAGCATACGTCAGATGCAATACATGGAGGAACATACTTTGAACTGACCATAAGCTTATGTAATGTGGGACTGAAAGAGGACTATGTTGAACTGTACTTCAAGAATGATACTGCAGATTCTAATTACTATTTGGTTGACTATAAAATCACACCTAAGAACCAATAACGTTTGACCGGCTAATAAACAAATCTAAATAAAAAACCAACATCGTTTTTCGATGTTGGTTTTTTATTGCTTCAAGTATATTTTTCAAACTCATTCTTTAACCAAATCTGATTTTGTTCAGCTATATATTGTTCTGCATTTATAAGTAGTGTTATAAAGTGTTATGAGGTCTCTCTTACTCAACTTAGAATAACGCTTCTTAACACTATTTATATCTCTTCCAAGCTTAATATTTCTAAATAAAGAATCATCTAATACGATTTGACTTCGATCTCTCTTTTCAACGTTTCGGACCTTTACACTACTATGTTGAATGTAATAAGAGTAAAGCTGCTCATTTTGTACATATGTCTTTAAGACTGTTTAATCCCATCTATCGTATACTCTCTTATATAATGTGTCACATCATATTTTCTCGAGTCTTATTTTAAAAAATTGAGTTAGTTTAAATCAAAAGTGCCTTCACCTGCTAATAGTAATTATTATTTCCGTGCTCTGTATTTATTATACATTACCTGCTTGTATGCATATCTGATGAGTCTTAATTCAGAGTACAAAAAAAGCCGATAAATTAGCGACTTGTCTATTATATCTCAATTCATTACGACCGTTGAAACAACTGGAAGTTTAATGTCCGGTAGTCGGGACGGTTTAGTTTGACTATTAGGGGGCTTAGCGTTTTTTTTCGTTAAAATGTTTTCGGTACCCCTTTAAGCCCGTTAGGTCAATGAAAAAGGCAACTGATCGTTTGACCAGCTGCCTCTATTTCATGATTAAACTATCGTTTTCCCGTTAGTTGAACAAGCACGCTTTCTTTTATTACACAATATTTTCGTACTATGCAATATAAAAACTATAAGAACATAAGAACTGCAACAAGTCGTTCCGAACACGTTTTTAACAATTTGTGATTGCGAACATATATTAGTACATATGGAAATAGGAGGTGCAGAAATTGCCCACTGATAAGGACTTACGAGATATAGAAATTGCCAAGCTGGCTTTTATAGGGGGCTCCATTACTACATTAGGTGATGGAATCACTGCGTTAGCTGCCGGATTAGCGTTTGAAGCTTTAAAACAGGATTATAAAACCAAAAAGAATAGTCATTCCTCTTCTATTAAATCAACTAAGAATCAACTTGATTATTTTATTAACGAGTTAGTTAAAATCAGGAATAATGTTGGTTGACAATCAGTGAATTCACCGGCTCTTCAGCCGGATTTTTATTGCACAATATGCGTCAAATGTGACATAAAACCTCCACTTCTCTTGTTCAACTAAACTGCCGGTTAGCTTAATGAATTACGGGGGAAAATCGATTAGATTCATGCCTAATCGGTAATCGGACTATGTTCTTGTCCTTTACGGTAATCGGTACAAGTTCTTGTCTTTGGATCGGGACAAGAACTTGTACCGTTAAAACAAAAAAAGCCGCTATTAGCGACTTTCAAAGGGACCATGTTCTTGTCCCACGACAACTCGTTTGATTTGCGGACTCATCAAGGTAGTTGATCTCATCATCAATCACCCTGAAGGTGAAAATAATGTAAATCTCTTATTTTCTTTTTTCTAGATTTTCGTTCTGTTTTTTTATAAGTTCCCCTTTCTTGCTTTTTCTTTGAATACTGTGCTTCGGTACCGCCAACGAACTGGAAATATTTATTAATTAATCCTTTAAAATCACTCCTTTAATCCTTCTAACTCCAGAAGCAGAAGATTGTTCTTTTTTAATACTGAACTTTCCTAAGTTTGTTGTATCTTCTACATGAGGTCCTCCACATACTTCTCGACTCCAAACTTTCCCTTCGTTATCTTTGATTGTATACACCTTAACGATATCCGGATATTTATCCCAAAAATTCCCTTCAACATTACTTTCTTTCGCTTCAATTTTAGGCATCTCTGAAATATTGATAACTGCTTTTGATGAAATCGCATCATTCACATACTTTTCCACCTTAGCTATTTGCTCTGGCGTAAGTTTTTCATCATGATTGAAGTCAAACCGCAATCGCTCTGAAGTAATATTACTTCCTTGTTGATGAACATGATCACCTAAAACTTCCCTTAAACCAGCAAGTAATAAATGAGATACCGTGTGCAGCGCTGTTGTTTCTGTTGAATGTTCAGCGAGTCCACCTTTAAATTTACCCGCAGAAGCAGTTCTGCTCTTTTCAGCATGTTTCTTTGCCGCCTCTATATAAGACGCCTTGTCCTCCATGCTATATCCACTTTCAGTTAGAAACTCTTCCGTCAACTCCAAGGGAAACCCATATGTTTCGTAAAAATAAAAGGCATCTGCACCTGTAACTTTACCCTTATTCTTAAGATGTTTTTGTATTTCAAATTCTCCTTGCTGTAAAGTTCTATAGAAAAGATTTTCTTCCTTATTTACTATTTCGATAACTTTCTTTTTATTACCGATCAAATCTTCATAAGCTGTTGCTTCATCTATATAAACTTCAGACAACTCAGCCACAAAACTTCCTTGTATACCTATTTTTTTACCTGCACGAATCGCCCTTCTTAATAACCTTCTTGTTATATACCCTGCATCACTATTAGCTGGCTCCGCACCATCATTAATTAGAAAAGTAGCCGCTCTCACATGATCAAGTATGATTCTAAACGACTTTAAATCGTCAGTATATTGTTTACCACTTAACTCCATCAATTTTTTCTTGGGATTAAGGAAGAAAGCCGTATTATAAATATCCTTGTCACCATTAAGGGCTGTTGCAACCCTTTCTAATCCGCCTCCATAATCAATATTGGGATTTTGCATTTTTACAAATCCAGTGTCTTCTTTTTTGTAACACATAAATACGTTGTTCCCAATTTCTAAAAACCTCTCGCTTGCAGAAGCAGGATGATCCAGTGAATCACCGCCTGGTTCAAGATCATAGAACATTTCACTATCAGGCCCACCCGGTTCACCAACAGGCATATCCAATGGACTTCCGGCTCGACTCCACCAATTTTCTTTTTCATCGTATAAGAATATTTTTCCACCTCTAGATGCCCCATATTGATAGGGATCATCTTCAATGATAGGTTCTATACCAACTGATTTAAATTTTTCTGACCAGATTTGAATGGCTTCCGTATCTTTCTGTATATTCAAATCGTCACTTCCTATAAAAGCACTGATATACAGCCTGCCAGGATCAATTCCTAATTCGATAATATGCCAATTCCAAATGGCATCGATTTGCTTTTTCTTATAGTTATTTTCATTTGCTTTAAACTCCCATCGACCTATCATTTCAAAAAATGTCAGATGCGACGTATCTCCTACTTCATCAATATCCACTGTCCTTAAACACTTCTGAATATTAGCAATCTCATTACCTATCGGATGCTTTTCCCCCAATAAATATGGAACCATAGGTTGCATTCCACTTCCTGTAAACAACGTTGAGGGATCATTTTCTGGTAACAAGCTAGAAGAGGGCACTTGGCTAGCCCCTATTCCTTTCATAAAATCAATATATGATTTTCTTAACTTATCTGGTGTCATTTTCACCATGCTCAATACCTCCATTTCAATTATTATTTATTCTCGTAAAATTATTTTGCAAATATTCAAACGAGAAGAAATAAAACAAAAAAGCCCTAAGCTGACATATTACTTGTCAACTTAGGGCGAACTATTATGTCCGTGTTACCACCTAATTTCAGATTCCTCTGCACTCTATCAATACGGGATATCTCCGATATTGTTTCCTGAATAACGGTGGAACTCCGTTGAAGCCTACTAAGATTCCTCTGTTCGGTTCACAGCTCCGAGACTGCTTCACTATTAGATCACTGAAGATTCGCACCAACCATCTTCTCTCTGTGAGATCCCTAATACCTACTATTTCTCATCATAGCCTTTTCGTTTTAAGTTAAACCAATGCTATCACACTCAACTCGCTCCGTCAATTAACATTTTTGTTAAATTATGAAAAAGGCAGAAAGTAGTTAATCTGCCCTTTTCTTTGGTGGTTTTTGCTTGTTAAAGAGATGGGATTCATTCGTTGATAAACTTCTCAAATTCATTTTTCAGCCAATGCTGATTGGTTATTGATCCAGAAGGAATAGGTATCTATCAAAATACAATTCGTAAGAACTAAGAACTTTAAACCAACACTGGGTGTGCTTCTGAGAGAGGGCGCTGCTGGACAATTACCTGGAAAGCGGTCAGCAGGAGGCCTTCTGTCAGCCTTTGATTTGTCCGAAACAGTTCGGTAAGAAACTTGTTCGCAGTGTAGGCTCTCTAGCCATAACTGCCGTGCTTTTATATTCGCAATTGAAAACGATTGAGAATCAAAATTATCTCTACAACTTGGAATTTATCAATTTGACTTTCATAATAGC
>NZ_JAGXCY010000024.1 GCF_018310695.1 Paenibacillus sp. Marseille-Q4541
GAGTAAGACTAACAAAAACCAACTAATTGTAATATATATGTTAATTAAACTTACATATATTTAGGATTAATTAAATTATTATTGACATAAAGTCAATTTTTATGTGAAAATACATATCAAATACAACAGAAACCCTACATAACTAACATGTATATAACATTAATTTTCGGACTTTAAACGATACATCCCGTTATCACTTCAATCTAGGGAGGCGATTCTATTGAACCGAGGAAATAAGCTGCTTGACTACGTAAAAATGCTTGATTCCTCACTTCAGGTAGGAGGATTTTCTCACTCCTTCGGGCTCAAGTCGCAGATTGAGGAAGGAAAGATACGTACAGCCCAAGATATCCAGACTTTTATGCAGCTTGAACTTCACCCTAGTCTTGTCAGAATAGAGGGCCTTGCCATCAAGGGAATCTATTCAGCTGTATCACAACAGGATTATTGGAGAATTGCACTCATTGATAAGATGATCCATGTACAGCGAAACCCGGTAAACAAACGAAGTTCCTCAAGAGCAATGGGAAAACGGCTATTAAAGTTATCCAAAGCCCTTCATCCATGGATGAACTTCGAACCACTTGAGAAGGCACTTGAACAGTACGATGCGGTCGGCTCCCTTCCTGTGGTACACGCTTGGATTAATTATCAGCTCGAGGCTCCTATCCATGACGCCGTTTCCGGCTACCTCCACGCCGCTAAGGATGTTTGCTTTATCCACGTTAGACGCCTTCTTCATCTGGACCCCATAGAACTTGAACGCCTGCTCAGTACGCTGGGAGAGGAACTTGATCAGGAGTGGAACAAAATAGACCTTTCGGATACTTCTGTATTCCAGCGCTCCCTCCTCTCCATTCAATCCCTAATCCCAGGATTCTACCTCCCCGAACCTGGAATAAAACAATCTAGAGCTTAACACCACTAACTACCCAAACGGGCAGCAAATGCCCTTCCCCCCACCTTAAAAGCACGTTGGCCATCTCATGCCAGCGTGCTTTTTCATCATTTTTCAGCAATCTTGTCGGAAAAGAAAGACGTATGTAAGTTATTAATCATTGTTAGATGACGTAAAAACGTATATAATATGAACATACTTTTTTTGGAAGAATTCATTAGACGTTTCATTTCTTTTTATTATTCAAACAAGAACGAATTTACGATAGGGAGAGACTGCCATTGCCTGAAGCAAATCCACTTAGATTAGAAGATTCCTACCATCAATTTCGTTCAGGGACCGTGATGATTGATGAAGAAGGGACCATTCGTTCGTACAACCACAACTGGTTAGAAAAGATGACAGGGCTTCTACCCTACCCAGCAGAAAGCTATTTAGGAATGAATTATTATACGATGCTTAGAGAAATACCGGGCACCTGCATACATAATACACAACTCATTGTTCACAACCTACAAAAAGTATTACTTCAGCAAACAACAGGCTATGTGTGTGAAGTTGGTTCCATCACGGATGATGGTTACTCGTGGCTACGTCTAGAAGCCTCCTTGTATGAAACCTCACTTCAGCCCGATTTCAAAGGTCTGGTCATTTCACATTTTGACATCACTTCATTTAAACTAATGGAGACACATCTCAGCGACGCTTCGTCTCAGATCAAGACTCTCCGAGGCATGCTACCCATATGCGCAGTGTGCAAACGAATCCGGGATGAGGAAGATGAATGGAATTCCGTCGAGAGTTTCATTGAGAAAAATACACACGCAGAGTTCACACACGACATTTGCCCTGATTGTATAAGGAGACTCTACCCTAAATATTCCGGATTTTTGGATGAACCTTAAATAAGCAGCCCTCTTGTTCCTCGGAACACTGGAGAGCTGCTATGAAACAAACTTGCCCAAAGGTAGAACAACAACATTTTTCAAACCGTAAGATAATGTTCAAAACTAGCAAAATCAAGTTCCTCTGGTTTTCCATGCATCGCAATAGCGCCTTTATCCATAACATAGATGTAATCCGCTACACTTCGAACAAATTCTTCGCTCTGCTCCACAAGTAAAATGCCCGTATCCCCCTGATTTTTAATCTGAATAATAACATCGCGGATATCATCTACAATGGAAGGCTGAATCCCTTCTGTCGGCTCATCCAACAGCAGCAACTTCGGTCTAGAGGCAAGTGCTCTGGCAATGGCCAGTTGCTGCTGCTGACCACCGCTTAAATCTCCACCTTGTCTTTTGAGCATAGTCTGCAGCACGGGAAACATTGCGAGTACGTCCTCTGGAAAACTTTTCGTTCCTTTGGGGGCCATTTCGAGTCCTAACACCAAATTTTCTTTGACACTCAGCTGAGGAAAGATATCCCTCCCTTGAGGCACATACCCGATCCCTGCGCGAGCGCGTTTCGCTGAATCCCATCTCGTCACTTCTTTACCATCCCAATAGATACTTCCGCCACGCACCTTGAGAATTCCCATAAGTGTGCGTAGGAGTGTGGATTTACCTACTCCATTACGACCCATTAAACATACGACCTGCCCCGGCTCCATATTAAAATGAACCTGACGAAGCACTATACTTTCCCCATATCCGGATTCAATCCCCTTCAGCGACAACATCACTTCCCCTCCTTTTCCCCAGATACACTTCGGCAACTACTGGATTCAACTGAACCTCCTGCATTGTCCCTTCTGTGAGCAACTTTCCTTCGTGCATGACCGTAACCTTTTCAGCATAATGTCTGACAAACTCCATATCATGTTCTACAATAACTACAGACCGTTTCTTGGCAATCTCCGTCAACAGAATTCCTGTCTTATCCGTCTCCTCATCTGTCATTCCAGCAACAGGTTCATCCAGCAACAGCACATCCGGTTCTTGAAGCAGAAGCATCCCAATTTCAAGCCACTGCTTTTCTCCATGGGACAAGGAACCCGCTCTGATGTCCAAACGATGCCCCAGACCAATCTGCTCCAGCACCTCTTCCATAGAACTCGTCACGCGGTCACTTCGCCGCTTTCGAAGGGCATGAAAAACATTTTTATTCGGATCCTGTGCAATTTCCAAATTCTCCAGCACCGTTAATCCCCCAAATACGGAAGGAGCTTGAAACTTACGGCCAATACCTAGTCTCGCAACCTGGTGTTCTTTCTTCCGAACAAGATCTGTCCCATCAGGAAGAAGCACCTGACCAGACAAAGGTTTTGTTTTGCCACAAATCACATCGAGCATCGTCGTTTTCCCCGCCCCATTAGGACCAATCAAGAAATGAAGTTCACGCTGCCTCAAAGATAAATTCATCCCGCGAACAGCTACAAAGCCCGAGAACGAAACAGTGACATCCCGAACCATCAGCACAGTCTGTTCACTAAGAGGTGGCTTGTTTACGTTTACGGACAGACTTCCCATCAGGCACACCTCCTTTTTTCCTCCACATTCCCGTTACACTTTGGTACACACCAACAAGACCTCTCGGCATAAACAACACAATGGAGACGAACAACCCACCCATTACAAAGAGCCAACCTTCTGGATATGCTTCGCTGATTCCTGTTTTTGCCGCGTTCAGCACCACAGCACCTATAACTGCACCAACCAGCGTACCCCGTCCTCCAAGCGCAACCCATAGCACCATTTCAATAGATGGAACAATTCCCATCATAGACGGAGAAATGATACCGACCTGAAGAACAAACAACATACCTGCTATCCCCGCAAGGGCACCAGACAAGGTAAAAGCTATTGTTTTGTACCAAGCAGGATCATATCCCAAAAAACGAACCCTGTTTTCCCCATCCCTCGCCGCTTCAAGTACTTGCCCAAAACGACTGCGCACGACCCATCTGCAGAAAATATAGGCCAAAACCAGAATAAGAAGCGTTACATAATAGAGCATAATGGTTGTTCCAGGCTCGTGAAGCTGCATACCAAAAATTTGATTATAGCCTGTTAACCCATTTGTCCCCCCAGTCCATTCCTGTTTACCAATAAACAAAGTCACGACGATCATGACAAGAGCTTGCGTTAAAATCGTGAAATAAACACCTGTAATTCGATTACGGAAGGTAAAAAATCCGAGCAAGAAAGCTAACAGCGCAGGCAGCACAATCCCCAGCAAAAGTGCTACAAGAAAAGATCGAAAAGGCTCCCAAAACCAAGGAAGTTCTGTTACACTGTTCCACACCATAAAATCAGGCAATGCCGCACCACTGGCTTGCAGCTTCAGGTACATAGCCATAGCGTATGCTCCGAGCCCAAAAAACACACCGTGCCCCAGACTGAGCACACCTCCGTAACCCCATATCAGATCAAGTCCTATCGCCAAAATGGCGAAAGCAAGAAATTTTGCTAGTAAACTCAACCTAAATTCTGTCGATACAAGCGGAGCAAGACTCATAAGAATAAGCACCACTCCCCAAGCGATCCGCTGTCCCCGTGTTCCCAACTTGTTAAACAATGGCATCCTTACTCCCCCTCTAGTCTAAACTCCGTGAACGAAGTGCAACGAGCCCTCTTGGTTTCCACTGAAGGAAAGCAACAATGCAAGCAAAAACTAACACTTTACCAATCGATGCACTCGTATACGTCTCAAATAACGTATTAAATATGCCGATTCCAAGCGCCCCCGTAACCGTGCCAATAAGCTTACCCACACCACCTAGAACAACGACCATGAATGCATCTACGATGTAATACGTCCCAATAGACGGACCAATAGGTCCGAGCAAAGTAAGCGCACATCCTGCCACCCCGGCAATACCGGAACCGATCGCAAAGGTCATTCCGTCAACACGACGAGTGGATATGCCAAGACATCCTGCCATATTTCTATTCTGCATGACTGCTCGCATCCGGCGGCCCGCTGATGTCTTGTAGATGTAGATATACATCAGTGTGAGCACGACGGCGACCAGCAAAATAATGAACAACCTTGTATAAGGCAGCGTAATTCCTTCCGTTACCATTAACCCTCCATTCAGCCAAGTTGGACTGGTAACCCCGACATTCGGGGCACCAAAAATTGTTCTTGCCAGCTGCTGTAAAATCATACCCACACCCCAAGTAGCGAGTAGGCTATCAAGAGGTCTCCCGTACAAATGACGGATAAGAAGCACCTCAAGCAACCAGCCGATCCCAGCAGCAATAAGGAAAGCAACGGGTAACGCCACAAGAAAGTACGCACTAAACCAAGATGTTGGCATGTATGAAACGAATAAATTCTGGGTGACATAAGTCGCGTAGGCACCAATCATAATCATCTCACCATGCGCCATATTGATAATATTCATCAGTCCAAAGGTAACGGCCAGGCCGAGTGCAATCAGAAGTAAAATCGAACTTACACTCAGCCCGTTAAAGGCTTGTAGTAAAAACATGTCCATGGATCATGCCGCCTCCCTTCAAGTTCTTTTATATAGAAGAAACAAGTTATTTTGCGCTAAGCGATTTACCCCACTCATAGGTTTCAAGATATGGGTCTGGTTTCACAGGTTCACCTGAGTTCCAGAGTTCTTTGAATTGCCCATCTGTTTGAACCTCGCCAATGCGCACCGTTTTGTAAATATGCTGATTGTCTCCATCAATAGTCACTTTACCGCTTGGTGCATCAAACTCAATTCCTTTGGCAGCTTCTTTTACTTTGGCGACATCAGTTGATCCAGCCTTTTCAACAGCTGCCTTCCACAAGTAAACCGCTGTGTATCCCGCCTCAATTGGATCAGCAGTCACTCGATCTGCGCCGTATTTCGCTTTATAGGCCTCAGTGAACTTTACGTTCTCCGGCGTATCTGTCGTTTGATAGTAGTTCCAAGCCGCTAAATGTCCTTCCAGGACATCCGCACCAATGCCTCGAATCTCCTCTTCCGCTACACTGACGGATAACGTCGTTAGGTCTTTTGAAGTAATCCCCGCGTCTTTCAGTTGTTTGAAGAAGGCAACGTTGCTATCTCCATTCAGCGTGTTATAAACAATGTCCGGTTTTGCAGCTTTAATTTTACTAATGATGGTACTGTAGTCGGTATGCCCAAGTGGAGTGTACTCCTCACCAACCACTTCGCCACCCTCCGCTTGAAGCTGAGCACGAATGACTTTGTTTGCCGTTTTAGGGAAGACGTAATCCGACCCTAACAAGAAAAATTTCTTCCCACGATTCTCGATCAACCAACTTACAGAAGGGACAATCTGCTGATTCGTCGTGGCTCCAGTGTAGAAAATGTTCGGCGAAGCTTCGAGCCCTTCATATTGTACTGGGTAGAACAAGAGTCCGTTGTTTTGTTCAAAAACAGGCAGCATCGCTTTACGACTTGCCGATGTCCAACCCCCAAACACAGCAGCCACTTTATCTTGCTGTAGTAATTTCCCTGCTTTTTCTGCAAAAGTCGGCCAATCCGAAGCTCCATCTTCAATGACAGGCTCGATTTGTTTTCCAAGCACCCCGCCGGCTGCATTAATTTCTTCAATGGCGAGCATTTCCGCATCTTTTACAGACACTTCACTAATGGACATGGTTCCGCTGAGCGAATGCAATATCCCTACTTTAATTATTCCCTCGCTAGAGGCTTCCACCGTGCCGCCCCCATTCGCAGGCTGAGCTGCCGGATTCTCTCCTCCAGATACACATCCAGATAACATCACCACACCCGTTAACAACACCGGAAACAATTTACCGAACTTTCGCTTCAACATGAACTCCATCCCCTTCAATAGGTTAGTCGAATCCGAACATTTCTTATATATTTTTCCATAAATGTTTGGTGTCTCACATTATAGAGGGATAAAATCCTTTATGTCAATATACCTTACATAATTTTATTCCATGCCCAGTCACATGATGCATATTGACAAAAAACAAGAACATTGTTGACAATATGTTCAAATCTGTGTGAGTATATTTTACATAAATAATTACTTAAAATAGGTTTTTGATTAGATTATGTATGATAAAACATAGAAATAAGCGCTGAAAGGTTGAATTCATGTGCACTGGACTGAAGAAGAAAAAGATAAATTACTCGTTACCGTAGCAGCGAACTTGGCAAGAGAACGTAAAGCTAGAGGACTCAAACTCAATGTCCCTGAAGCAATTGCAATCCTTACCTCAGAAGTGATGGAAAGAGCACGAGACGGTATGACAGTTGCAGAACTCATGCGCTATGGAGGTACCGTTTTAACGAAGGAAGATTGTATGGAAGGGATATCAGAAATGATTCCAGAGGTACAGGTAGAAGCCACTTTCCCGGATGGAACAAAGCTTGTCACCATTCATGAACCGATCCGTTAGGATTACTATAGCCTCTACCAACGAACGTATATTTACGAAGAAGAAAGCAGGGATTGCTAATGATACCAGGAGAATATCGATTAAAGCAGGATGATATTATTTGTCACCCTGATCGGGAGACGATCCAGCTGACAATCGTGAACCGGGGCGATAGACCTGTTCAGATCGGATCTCATGTCCATTTCTACGAAGTAAATGCACAGCTTGATTTTGACCGCAGCAAAGCTTACGGCACAAGGCTACACATTCCTGCCGGAACAGCTGTCCGCTTTGAACCCGGAGAAGAAAAGCCAGTCGAACTAACAACCTTTGGGGGCAAACGTAAAATTGTTGGATTTAACAATTTGACAAACGGTACGTTGGATCAACCCCCTGACCTGCAGAAGCTCAAAAATTTTCTTGAACTTTATGCTGGCACTGAACCTAAGGACGATGGTGAACCAACATGAAAAAAATGAGCCGCGATCAATATGCCTCCATGTTTGGCCCGACCCTGGGCGATGCAGTTAGGCTCGCAGACACGGATCTCTGGGCTGAAATCGAGAAGGATTATGCCGTTTATGGGGATGAAAGTAAGTTCGGCGGGGGAAAGGTCATTAGAGATGGCATGGGGCAATCTGCCACTGCATTACGTAGGGAAGGAACACCAGATACAGTCATCACGAACGCTATCATTATTGATCATTGGGTTTTTTTTCAAGCAGAAGACGGCATACGAGATGGATTTATATGCGGCATAGGTAAATCAGGCAATCCAGATACGATGGATGGCGTTGACCCCACTCTCGTCATCGGGGCCTCAACGGAAATTATCGCTGGCGAAGGTTTTATCATTACTGCAGGCGGCATTGATACTCATATTCACTTTATCGCTCCCCAACAGATTCGAACAGCTCTTTATTCTGGTATAACAACCATGATTGGCGGTGGGACCGGTCCTGCCACCGGAACCAAAGCGACCACTTGTACTCCAGGTGAGTGGCACATTCATACGATGCTGGAATCAGCAGAAGGTTTTCCGATGAACCTAGGTTTTCTTGGCAAAGGCAACAGCGCCACCACTCCCCCGCTCGTGGAGCAGATTAAAGCAGGTGCTATCGGCCTCAAGTTACATGAGGATTGGGGGACAACACCTGCGGCAATTGATGCGTGTCTTACCGCTGCCGATGAATATGACGTCCAAGTAGCGATCCACACGGATACCCTAAATGAGACCGGATTTCTCGAAAGCACCCTTGCCGCTATCAATGGTAGAACGATTCATACATACCATACGGAAGGCGCGGGCGGCGGCCATGCTCCTGATATTATTCGAGCCGCCGGTGAGAGGTACGTTATCCCATCATCTACGAATCCTACGAGACCTTATACTCGCAATACTGTAGAAGAGCATTTAGACATGCTTATGGTATGTCATCATCTCGATCCTTCCATTCCCGAGGATGTTGCTTTTGCCGATTCTCGAATTCGGCCTGAGACGATTGCCGCCGAAGACATTTTACATGACCTCGGTGTATTTAGCATCATCAGCTCCGACTCTCAAGCCATGGGCCGTGTTGGCGAGGTCATCATCCGAACCTGGCAAACCGCCGACAAAATGAAAAAACAGCGAGGCCCATTACAATGGACCGAAAATTCACGTTCAGATAACGACCGCATTAAACGTTATGTAGCCAAATACACGATCAACCCCGCCATCACTCATGGAATTAGTCATCTGGTAGGTTCTGTAGAGGTCGGAAAATGGGCAGATCTGGTCCTCTGGAACCCAGCCTATTTTGGTGTCAAACCGGAGATGGTGCTAAAAGGCGGCATTATCACACATGCCCAGATGGGCGATCCTAATGCCTCTATCCCTACACCACAACCTGTATTCAGCCGGCCCATGTTCGGTTCTTTCGGGAAAGCCTTGCAGAAAGGTTCCATTACTTTTGTGTCCCAAGCCGCACTGGACAGTGGAATCAAGGAACAACTAGGTCTCGCTAAACGGGTCGAGGCAGTGAAAAACTGCCGGAGCATCTCCAAAAAAGATATGATTCATAACGATGTAACACCCGAAATTGAAGTAGACCCCGAAACCTATGAAGTGAAAGCTGATGGTGAACTCCTTACCTGTGAACCAGCGGAAGTTCTACCTATGGCGCAGCGTTATTTTATGTTCTAACCCCAGGCCCTTAACAGGGTCTGATTAATTAGTACACAGATTCAGTATTTAGCCATCACGATCCAGCTCAAAAGGAGGGGCTTCACTTTGACAGCAAGCTCAAGCTTGAAGCTTCTAAAATATGCACAACTACTCGACTCCGCTCTTCCGATTGGCGGGTTCTCCCACTCATCCGCTCTTGAGACCTACACTACCGAAGGAGTGATCCGGACCAGGAGTGACCTCTCTTCTTTCATTCAGAGTCAGCTTGAATCCAGCTTAACTAGACTGGACGGACTCGCCATGAAAGGAATTTATCAGGCAACAGCACATCATGATGCAGCCTCTATTGCAAGGTACGACAAACGTCTTCATGCTCAGCGCTCATCAAGAGAACTTCGAGAGAGTTCACACAAGATGGGAAAACGACTGCTAAAACTGGCACGAAGCATTTACCCTGATATGAGCTTTGAGCTGTTAGATACAGCTATACATCTGCATGGAGCGGTTTGCTGTCTCCCAACTGCACATGCATTCATTGCTTACCAACTAGAAATTGATCTTGATGAAGCTATTACTGGCCATCTTTATACAGCTGTCAATGCCTATGTAAACAGCGCACTCCGATTAATGCCTATTGGTCAGACAGAAGCACAAAAACTCGTTCAAGAGCTCCTCCCTGTCATCGACAAGTACTGGAGTGATATCCGGCAGGAAGAACCAGAGAACATGAGCAGCTTCAGCATCGCACAGGAAATTTATGCAATGAGACATGAAACGCTAAATGCCCGTTTGTTTATGTCGTAATTTTCACGATGTTACAGCAATCATAGATTCATAAAATAATACTCGGGAGGAATTTATCATGTGTCAAGGAGCTAATCACACGCACAACGCCAACTGGGAGCGTATCCCTTTTGATCATAGCCGTCCTATGCGAATCGGAATCGGAGGACCTGTAGGTTCCGGAAAAACTGCACTTGTTGAAAAACTGTCCAAAGCACTGCGCACTCGCTACAGCATTGCCGTTATCACCAACGACATCTACACCAAGGAAGATGCTGAAATTTTGCTTCGTCAAAACGCACTGGATTCAAACCGCATCATCGGGGTTGAGACCGGCGGTTGTCCACATACCGCCATCCGAGAGGATGCTTCGATGAACTTCGAAGCAGTGGAAGAACTCCAAGAACGTTTCAACGATTTGCAGATGATCTTTATTGAGAGTGGTGGAGACAATCTATCCGCCGCTTTCAGTCCAGAGCTGGCTGATGTATTCATCTATATTATTGACGTCGCTCAAGGCGAGAAGCTTCCTCGTAAAGGCGGTCCAGGTATTACAAGATCAGATCTTCTACTGATCAATAAAACCGACCTGGCACCTTTCGTAGGAGCGGATCTTACCGTTATGGAATCTGATACTCAAAAAGTTCGAGACGGTCGCCCTTATGTCATGTCAAACCTAATGAGCGGAGAAGGCGTCTCCGAAATTGTACATTGGCTTGAACACCAATACATGGATGATGAATCCGCAGCAGTTCACATCCACACTCATGACCATGGACATCACCACTCCCATTAATGCAACTGCTCCAGTGAAACCGGAGCAGCTGCACAGAAGAGGGCTCGCTAAGCTCTATGCTACTTTTGAAGACCAACATGGCCGCACCCATATTACCGACCGATATTACGAAGCACCTCTGCGGATCAGCAGAGCCTTCCGTCTTCCAGGCAGCGACGGAGAACTATGTGTATATACTTCCGATGTATCTCCAGGCGTTATGAATGGAGACGCCTACGAATCCGTGTGGCAAATCAGGGAAAATGCCCATGTCGTGCTTACCAGCACATCTGCAACAAGACTCCACCCTACACCGACCCTACCTTCAAGCGTGAGCCATACTTTTCAACTTGAAAAAGGGGCGGTGCTGGAGTATTTTCCCGAATGTGTTATCCCTTTTGCAGGGAGTAATGCCACACTTTCCGCTACCTTTCATCTACAAGAGAGCTCAGTTCTGGTATATGCAGATGTATGGTCAGCAGGAAGAGTTCATCGTGGTGAAATCTATGATTTTATTCGTTTTGAAGGAAATACTGAAGTTTGGCGAGATCAGGAGCTCGTGATATGGGACCGCTTCGCACTTGAGCCAGATCAGTCGGTACCGGATACCTTATCCAGCATGATGGATTATACCCACTTGGCCTCTTTGTGGATGGTTGGAACAAGTATTGGGACAGAAGAACTACACCAGATACGTTCCCTCCTCCCGAAGGACACACGAATCCTTGCGGGTGCAAGCTTTCTTGCTGGAGGCGAAGGGATTGCAGTACGAATGCTAGGCAGAGCCGCCTTTGAACTACAAGAGTTTTGCTTAACCCTCTGGAACAGCATCAGGGAGCAAACACTCCATAAGCCTCCTCTACAGTTTCGAAAGTAAAACTGGCGTTTCTAGAAACACTCTCTGTTTATCAGTTAACAAGGCGTTACAAAGATGAATCAGGCCATGATCTTAAAGATCATGGCCTGTTATGTATAGCTAATTTAGTTATTCTTATGTAATCATTTGTAATTGGAAGAACCTTGGTTAGAGTTCTCATCCGTATGTTTTCTTTTTCGATACCGGGTGAATTCAATATATTCCTTAATAAAAGCCTGTTCTTCTGCGGTTAAATCATCAACGTCCCAATCTAATTCACAATTCCCCGTCTTATAGAGCGCTCTCTGTTCCTTAATTTCTTCCCTTGTCCTACCAAGAATGATCCAATCCAAACTCACTTGAAAAAAGGATGCAATCTCAATTAATTTAGCCGTACTCGGGGTTGATTTACCTCGTTTCCAATCCCCCAAATTTCCTGTACTGATTTTCAACTCCTCACAAAATGCTTTTTTCGTCATACCTCGTTTCAAAATCAATTGTTCAATTCGTTCGTAAATCGAATGCATATAAGACCGCCTTCCATGAAGTCATTATAATAATAAAGTCCAGCAATCCATGACTAGCATCTTACATATCTAATAATAATTCCATATTATAGCACATTACCAACTTCTACTCAGCCTGCCATTTGTTCTGAGCACGGAAGTTGAATATACTTATATCTGTCACTGGTGATTACGCTAAAAATGCGTTATCCTTGACATTGATGGCCTCTATTTATGAAGGAGTGAACAAATGAGTAAAATTAAAATCGTGACGGACTCTACACTAGATCTCGACAACTCCGTCATTCAAAGATACGGTATTGAGGTGGTACCCCTTTCTTTTACCATTGATGGCGAAACTTTTCTCGACCAAATAGATATTACACCTGAAGAATTCATTCAGAAAATGATTAAAAGTGAAGAACTACCTAAGAGTTCACAACCTGCTGCTGGCGAGTTTATGGAAAGATATAATCGTCTTCATCAGCAAGGATACGAAATTATATCCATTCATATGACTGGAAGCATGAGCGGCACCGTACGTTCAGCCCAAATGGCTGCTGAGATGTCGGACGCCAAAGTTACCGTAATCGATTCCGAATTCATCTCCAAAGCACTTTCCTATCAGGTGTTAGAAGCTGCTATGATGGCAGAGCAAGGCAAATCAGTTGAAGAAATCGTTAAGCAAATAGATGAGGTCAAAAAAAACACGAAACTGTTTGTCGCTGTCGATACACTTGAAAACCTGATCAAAGGTGGTCGGATCGGTAAAGGGAAAGCAATCATCGGTTCCCTGCTTCATATCAAGCCGATTGCTACGCTAGCCGAAGGTAAGTACACTCCAGTCGTCAACCTTAGAAGTCATGCACAAATTGTGAGACATCTAGCCAAACAGTTTGCTGAAGATGTAAAAGGAAAAACCATACACAAAGTCGGGATCGCACATGCTGAAGGTTACAAACTGGCATCTCAGCTCAAACAAGCGATTATTGAACTTACCGGATACGAAGATGTCGAAATCAGTTACACCTCCCCTATTATCAGTACACACACAGGCGTAGGTGCAATTGGGTTTATGTATTATTTTGATTAGAATTGTTTCGATATAACTTCATCGTTTCCTTTTCGTATCTCAAAAGGACTTTTCTTGGCCCGTTTCATCAAATCGGATCCAGAATAGTCCTTTTTGTATATCCATTTCATAGTCAGATCTTGGAAATACAAACGTAGAAAAAGAGCCTTACGCAAATGCATAAGACTCTTCTTTCATTTGGATGCGGTCGAGAGGACTCGAACCTCCACGGGTATACACCCACTACCCCCTCAAGATAGCGTGTCTGCCATTCCACCACGACCGCATATTAAGTTATAACTGGTGAGCCATGAAGGGCTCGAACCTTCGACACCCTGATTAAAAGTCAGGTGCTCTACCAACTGAGCTAATGGCTCATATAAATGGCTGGGGATATAGGATTTGAACCTATGCATGACGGAGTCAAAGTCCGTTGCCTTACCGCTTGGCTAATCCCCAACATTCTTATATGATTTGTAATCTATTCACATTCTATCCACATTCAAAAAATGAATGGTGGAGATTGAGGGGCTCGAACCCCCGACCCTCTGCTTGTAAGGCAGATGCTCTCCCAGCTGAGCTAAATCTCCATATAAAGTGACCCGTAGGGGATTCGAACCCCTGTTACCTCCGTGAAAGGGAGGTGTCTTAACCCCTTGACCAACGGGCCTTATTAACAACCTTCGCTCTTTGGCGACAAGATAGAGTATATCAAATATAGAACAACATGACAAGCCTTTTTTTTATTTTATTTAAACACTCATAAAAACTTACAACTCCTTACCAAAAATCGTGAAATCCTCTTTTTGTGTAAGTGATTATTTATTAAATGTTGTAAATAAACTTATTATGCATTAAGATTACTTATATTGATGCATCTTATGAAGGAGGTATCGAATTGTATCAGGAAGAACGAATGCAGCTTATCATGGATCATCTTACGAACTCAGGTCGAATTTCTATTGAAGAGATTTGTAATAACTTTGAAGTTTCCAGAGACACAGCAAGACGGGATCTTATTAAGCTCGAAGAACAAGATCTTATTGTCCGTACTCGCGGAGGCGCTCTTCTTCCCTCCCCTATTCAGGAATTTAAAAATTATAAAGATCGACTTGTCATCGTATCCGATGAGAAGAAGCAAATAGGAAAACTTGCTGCCGCACTTGTCCGTAAAGGTGACCGCATCATTCTTGACTCTTCTACAACGGTTCAGGCATGTGCAGAATTTTTACATGCTGATCCGTGTACCGTGATTACTAACTCCATTAATTCAGCTGATTCTCTATCTGAAAAAGACTCCATCCATATTCGGCTCTTAGGCGGCATTCTACATAAAGAACACCGTTACGTTTATGGAGCGTCCGTTATTGAAGCTTTGTCTAATTACTATGTGGAGAAGGCATTTATTGGAGTTGGCGGAGTTACTAAGGACGGTCTCAGCTCAGATGATGAGGAAGGCAAAGTAAAGCGCAAAATGATGGAACAAGCAGAAATGGTTATTGTTCTTGCAGACCACTCCAAGTTTGGCCGAAACTATTTTTACCGTTTTGCTGATTGGTCCAAGGTCGATGTCATCATTACGGATCAATTACCGAGCGCTTCTATGATGGATTTCTTTGAGAAACATCAGGTAGAAGTTCTTGTTCCGGAAACCAATGAAGATCAGGAGGTTTTATGATGATTAAACTTATCGCAATTGATTTAGACGGAACACTGCTAAATACAGAAAGCCAAATCAGCTCCGAAAATGCGGATGCCATACGTTCGGCCCAGAATAGCGGTATCCACGTAACGATTGCTACTGGAAGAGCCCACGCGGATGTACGTGCCATCTGTAAGAAGGCTGGCCTTGTCACACCTGTCATTGCGGCGAACGGCGCTACCACACACGACGAGAATGAAAATAGGCTCGATTCCATACCCATGGATCGAAACACTGCTACAAAAGCACTCGAGTGGCTAGAAGAGCATGATTTTTATTATGAAGTACTTACCGATCAGGCGATTTATTCACCTAACCAAGGACATCAGCTGATGTCTATCGAAATCGACCGAGTACTTAGTTCCAATCCAGAGGAAAGTATGGATCGATTACTTCGGATGGCAGAGAAACAATATGAGCAGACTGGAATCGTACGAGTGCCAAGTTACCGTAACATTCCGGAGAATGACGAGATTTATAATATCCTCTCCCTTTCTTTTGACAAAGAGAAGCTCGAGATGGGACGTGCACATTTTCAAAACGACGAGCATGTTGCCATGGTCATATCTGCAGATCATAATTTCGAGATGGAGCATCCCGAAGCTTCCAAAGGAAATGCACTAAGTAAGCTAGCCTCCAGACTAGGTGTAACCATGGAGGAAACCATGGCGATCGGAGACAGCTTTAACGATGTATCGATGTTGTCTAAAGTCGGTCATTCTGTTGCAATGGGTAATGCCAACCCCGCCATTAAAGAGATTGCCAAAGAAGTCACCTTGAAAAATACCGAACATGGTGTTGCCTATGCCATTGAACGTAAACTTAGTGGCTTACCACTTGAAAATATATACGCCTAATGAAAAGGAGAGCATGAATTCATGCTCTCCTTTTTTATTTTCTTATATTATCTCTAACATCGACCAATTCGATTACGGACAAGCTCCATCGTTAGCGCAGCCTGCGCTCTCGCCTTTCTAGCTCCTTCATACAGAATACGATCTATGTTTTGGCGATCAGCCATAAGCTCATCATATTTTCTACGCGGACCTTCCAGAAAGCTATTCATTACTTCGTACAATTCCCTTTTAGCCTCTCCCCAGCTAATCCCCTCCATGTATTTTTTTCTCATCTCTTCGGTTTGTTCAGGCATTGCAAATTGTCTATAAAGACTAAAAATAGAGGAAGTAGCTGGATCCTTTGGTTCACCTGGCGGAATAGAATCTGTTTTTATTTTACTAATTTTTTTTTGCAGATTATTCGGAGAATCAAAAAGTGGAATCGTGTTGTTATAACTTTTGCTCATCTTTCTTCCGTCTAATCCGGGTATAACAGCTATTTCCTTTTCGACCGAGTAGCTGGGTAGTGTAAACGTATCTCCGAATTTTTTATTAAACTCTTCAGCAATATCCCTGGCAATTTCTACATGCTGAATCTGATCTTTTCCTACTGGAACCTGATTAGACTGAAATAACAGGATATCCGCTGCCATCAGGATAGGATAAGTAAATAATCCCATATTGACGCCTGTATCTTTATCCAAACCAGACTCATCATTTCGATCCACTATTGCCTTGTAAGCATGGGCTCGGTTCATCAGCCCTTTCGAAGTGACACAAGACAAAATCCAGGCTAATTCAAACACATCTGGAATATCAGACTGTCTATAAAAGGTAACTTGCTCTGGATTTAGGCCTAGTGCAAGCCATGTCGCTGCAATACTATAAGATAGTCTACTGAATTCTTTAGCGTCTTGGAGAAAGGTTAGTCCATGATAATCCGCAATGAAATACAGGGCGCTAGACTGACTCTGCTCAGCAAGTTGAAGTGCAGGCTTAATTGCTCCGATGTAGTTACCCACATGTACTTCCCCTGTCGGTTTAATGCCCGTTAGAATGACGCGATCCATAATAACCCTCCTTATCAAAATAAAAAAAGGGCCCCCATCCTATAAAGGACGGGAAGCCCGTGGTACCACCTTAATTAGCCCGCAATAAAGCGGACTCACTTTAACGTATCGTAATTACTCCGAATTACTCCAATTAGAATACGTGTCTCTTGTAACGAGGAGACATTCGCCAAAGCCTACTTGCAACTAATTTCGGTTTGGACGCTCCAAAGCCCACTTCCGCATAATCTTACACTGATTTGCACCAGACATCAGCTCTCTGAAGTAATGGTTATGCGTACTCTCTTTTTCATCGCGTATAGGATAATTAAATTTAGTATATTTTTACATTAATAAAGAGAAATGTCAAATGTGATTTTATATCTGTTATTTATCCTTATACACAACAAAAAAAGCCCTTATGGGCTTTCCTGTTGTTCTATGAACGGAGAGAGAGGGATTCGAACCCTCGCACCGCTTACGCAGTCTAACCCCTTAGCAGAGGGTCCCCTTATAGCCACTTGGGTATCTCTCCATGAATGGCTCCCCGAACAGGGCTCGAACCTGTGACAACTCGATTAACAGTCGAGTGCTCTACCAACTGAGCTATCAGGGAAAATTGACTATAAATATAATTTAACAAAAGATAAAAAAAGAGTCAAGCTTCAATAATCTTTGACTCTTAAATCATCTGTAAACCATAGCTTATAACTAAGAAGAGACAGCGTAATGGCCGTAATCGCTGCAGAACTTGTAAAGGCAAATACAATCAATATCTGATACCGAACTGCCTCTATCGGATCTGCTCCGGCTATAATCATCCCGGTCATCATTCCCGGGAGCTGTACGATCCCAACCGTCTTCATACTATCAATTGTCGGAATCATGCTTGATTTTACCGCCTTTTTCAATTGAGGATGTACTGCCTGCTTGGCTGTTGCCCCCAGCGAAAGCAAAGTCTCCATCTCCGGTCTTGACGTATGTACTTCTTCCTTCATCCGATTCAGAAATAATCCAGCCACCACCATGGCATTACCGATTGTCATCCCGCTAATAGGGATAATATAACGTGGAGATACCTCAACGATGCCAAGACCCAATACGAGCGCCATCATAAGTATCTCCGTGAGTGCAATCGATACAAAGATACGCCAAACCATGCCCCTAACTCCCTTGGCTCGTTTCGATGCATTATAGGCAGCCACGAGCATCATAATCGAAATAATAAGTAGCAGCAGCAAAGGGTTTTCTGTATTAAATACATATTGCAAAACATACCCAACGAGTAACAGCTGTATAGCGGAACGAATCGTCCCTATTGCAATTTCTTTTTCTAGCCCAACCTTCTGCCATACCGAGGCCAGCATCGTAATCATGACAAAAATAAGGGTAAAACTAAGAGCTATGATGGACATTTTTGTTTCTCTCCTCCACTTGCTGCATTCAAAAAGCGAATAACCTCATCATCTGAGGGATGATCAAAAAATTCGGTCGATGTTTGATCATGTAACAATGTTCCTTGGGCCATAAACCATATCCGATTCGAAACCTTTCTGGCTTGTTCCAGGTCGTGAGTAACCCAGATCATCGCCGTTTGATGAGATTCATGCCAATCTTGAAGGACCTCTTCAACCCTCTTTTTGCTTCCTTGATCCAGCGAGGCGGTAATCTCATCAAGGAGCAGTACCTCAGGCTGCATCAGAAGAGATCGCACAAGCGCAACACGCTGCTTCTCACCGCCAGACAAACTTTTTGCATCTTGAGTAAGATCAAGTCCCGACAAACCCATCTTCTCTAGCAAAAGGGTAGCCAGCTCCACATTGTATGTAGTTTGATGTAATGAGCTATACAACCTCAGGTTATCTTCTACTGTTCCTTCTAACATCACGGCCTGCTGCGCTACATAACAAATATGAGTCCGCCACTCTCTTGGGTCCACTTGTTCATAAGAAATTCCGCGGTACTCCATCATACCGTCGTCCTGGAGGTCGAGTCTCGACAGAATACGAAGCAAGGTACTTTTTCCTTGTCCAGAAACACCAATAAGTGCAATTCGGTCATTCGAATGAACATCTGTTGTCACATGCTCAAATAACCAGGGACGGTCTGTTCCTGCATGCTTTTTCCGCATATTTTCTACACGTAAAATAGGTTGCAATGTATTAACCTCCTTCATAGATGAAATTTATGGAGTCTCTAGCTCGGACATAGCAAGCTTACCACCGCATCTACCACAGCGATATTTTCTGATATCGACCTTTCGCTTACGCTGATAGGTTTGTCCACATTTCTGGCAGACGAGATTATACTTATATGGCAAGGTTCTACGTCCTTTTCCATCAGGTAGTGACTGACAGAATCGACTTCCCCCTACTTTCGCTAGAAGCTGCTTAAATTCAGGATCACGATGCTGGTAACCTCTACCTCGTATATGTAAATGATAGTGGCACAGTTCATGCTTAATGATCTTCTCAACCTCTTCTGGACCGTAAACCTTAAGCTGATGGGGATTTATTTCTATTCGGTGACTGCGGAGCATGTACCTGCCCCCTGTCGTCGTTAACCGACTGTTAAACACCGCCTCATGCCGAAAAGGAACGCCAAAACTTTCGAGTGAGACTCGCTCAATCCATGTCTGTAGTTCTTCATTTGTCATGGAATTCATGTACGCTCAGCTCTCTTTCTTTCATTCTTTCTACTTGATTGTAAGTATACCTTGGGATACACTGTCAAGGAACCACTGACCGAACTAAAGGGGAGAAATGCACGTATGTCTAAAATGCGATACGTTATTCTGCAACACGCCGATCAGTTAGAATTTGTAGAAATGCCTTCCGATTATGCTTACCAACTCAGTGCACTGAATCTCAGGCTGAATAAAGAAATCGACAAGCTAACTGCAGATATCGTTCCTAAGCTTCCAAGAGCCATCGCTGAATGTGATCAGCTTGATCTTTTGGAAGAACGTTATGTGATCTCACAAGGTCTTGCCTATATTAATGATCTAGAGAAATCCTTTGCATCTGTAAAGGAAGAACATTATCCGCTGATTGCTCTCCTCACCGAGATTCGTGCCCTTCAGGCACAGCTCGAACAATGGTACGAGGAAGAAGATCTTATCTAAATAACCTTATAAAAAACGACACAAATAACCGTTCTACAAGACATGTAGAACGGTTATTTTCATGTAGACCTGCACAAATCGGGCTCTTTCCCCATATGCTAACGTACAGAAGTTAACCTGTGGAGGAGGGATTCCCTTGCCCCAATGGCTCAGTAATCAACTCATGCGCGCTTTCCATAAGAAGGATCGGCGCCAGATCCGCCTGCTCAATGAATGCTGGTTTTTCTATCGCAATCGTCCAGGTGCACATGATGGAATATCGAATGACTCCAGTCTCTAGTATGCTGGCTAGCCGATGAATCGGAATGAGTACATCCACCATCATCGGCTCCCACCCACTTTTGCTGAAGATCAGTGATCTGATTAGTTCGGATCTTTCATTGTTAATGCGACACGGCCTTTTTTCAAATCTACGCTAAGCACCCACACTGTAACGTTATCTCCAACCGAAACCACATCCATCGGATGTTTAACAAATCCGCTGCTAAGCTGCGAAATATGGACAAGCCCGTCACTCTTCACACCGATATCAACAAAAGCACCAAAGTCGATCACGTTTCGAACGGTTCCTTGCAGCTCCATTCCCGGTTCCAGATCTTCAATCTTCAGCACGTCTGTACGGAAAATAGGAAGAGGCAACTCCTCACGAGGGTCACGCCCCGGACGCTGTAAGCTGTCCAGAATATCACGCAGTGTTGGTAGTCCCACCTCTACTTTGTCAGCAAGTTCCTGTGCACTATGCTCAGCCAGAATGCGGGTCAGTTCTTCTGTTCCCAGTTTGTCCAGATCGATTTTGAGTTCCGCGAAGACGCGGTCAACCACCGCATAAGATTCCGGGTGAATTGCTGTCTTATCAAGCGGGTTTTTGCCTTCTGAAATACGCATAAAACCTGCACATTGTTCGAATGTTTTCGCACCAAGACGCGGTACTTTTTGCAATTCTTTACGGGAAGAAAACTTACCGTTCTCCTCACGATACTTCACAATATTTTTGGCAATCGTAGAGTTAACTCCCGCTACATAAGACAACAGTGAAGGTGAAGCAGTATTCACGTCTACCCCTACATGGTTAACAGCTGATTCTACAACCGCCTTCAGGCTCTCTTCCAAATATTTCTGCGATACATCATGCTGATATTGACCTACACCAATGGCTTTAGGATCAATTTTAACTAGCTCAGCCAGTGGATCTTGCACCCGGCGGGCAATGGAAGCCGCACTACGCTCCGCTACATCCAGATCAGGGAATTCTTCCTGTGCGAGCTTGGAAGCGGAGTATACACTTGCTCCCGCCTCATTCACGATAAGGTAAGCAAGTTCCGGGTTTCCAATTTCCTGCATTACTTCTGCTACAAATTGCTCGGTTTCACGAGAAGCCGTTCCGTTACCAATGACAATCAGTTCGATGCTGTACTTGCTGATCAGTTCTTTAAACTTAGCAGATGCTTCTTGCTTCTTGTTATTCGGTGGTGTTGGGTATGTCACCGCAACTTCAAGCAGCTTACCGGTTTCGTCTACTACAGCAAGTTTACAACCGGTACGGTAAGCCGGGTCAACTCCAAGTACACGTTTATTCTGGATTGGAGGTTGTAAAAGCAAACTACGCAGATTACCAGAGAAAATGGAAATGGCCTGCGCTTCCCCTTTTTCCGTAAGTTCAGCCCGTACTTCCCGTTCAATAGATGGTGCAATCAGACGTTTGTAAGCATCTAAAATAACACTTTCAAGTATATCGTACACGACGGATGAAGGTTTCAGAAGCTGACGACCGATATAGTTGTGTACCGGCTCTGCGTTAACTTCCAGTCCTACTTTCAGTATGCCTTCGCGTTCTCCGCGGTTAATTGCAAGAATACGATGTGGCGGCATTTTTTTGGCCAGCTCACGATAGTTATAGTAATTCTCATATACGGACTCCGCATCTGTATCTTTTGCTTCAGACGTCAGCATACCGTGATCCAGTGTATACCTTCTTACCCATGAACGAATGGACGCATCATCAGCTATATTTTCAGCTAGAATGTCCATTGCTCCTTGCAAGGCGGACTCTGCACTGTCCACTCCAAGTTCTTCGTTCACATAACGTCCTGCCTCGTCCATTACATTCCCTTGTTTAGGCTGGTTCCACATCCACTCGGACAACGGCTCCAGTCCCTTTTCTTTCGCTACACTTGCACGAGTCTTACGCTTCTGACGATAAGGACGGTACAAGTCTTCTACTTCCTGAAGCTTCACAGCTTGTTTAATCGACTTCAACAGTTCATCTGTAAGCTTACCCTGCTCTTCGATGATCCGAATGACCTCGACTTTGCGGTCTTCTAGATTGCGGAGATAGACGGTTCTCTCCTCAATGAGACGTAGTTCGTTCTCATCCAGCTCCCCTGTCATTTCTTTACGGTACCTAGCGATAAACGGAATGGTATTCCCTTCATTCAACAAGGATACTGTTGTTCTGACTTGTTTGAGCGACAGCGAAAGTTCTTTCGCCACCTGATTAACGATGCGCTCTTCTTGTTCTTTTTTTAGTTTCTCTTCGTTCACTTCGATTGCCGTTTGTTCTGACAAAAAAATCCCTCTTTCTTCTATGGATTACCCGCTCATATTCCAGTTGCTAGATGACTAGCATACCCACCTGCGATACCCGCTACGTACACAAATGAATTCCATGACCGCTGTTGTTATTGGAGTTTAATGAATAAGAATAGGGTTGAATAAACTCCTATAACAAAGGCGGACACTTCGCTTCTTGGAACCCATTTGTTACTCCCCAAGTCAACATCGGTGCTTATTTGCAACATCCAAGCAAAAGAATAAGAGACGTCCAATTTATTTTTTTAGTAAAACGCTCATATTTTTTAGGTTAGGTCCGAAGTATATCGCATGGAATACGCACTTCGGTTTCTATTTATTTAGGAATAAGCTCGCTCGGAAAATAAATCTTACACGAATCTTTTAATCTCATCCAGTATTTCCGAGCATCATGTCACCGTTCTCAACTGGATGATATCTTATTATCACAGAACTTCGCTTTAATTTCCACTTTTGGAGTTCCTAATTGCTGTATTGACGGCAAAAAAGACTACTTTGGCACAGGTATAATACCGGCTTTCGCAGTCTTTTCTGTAAAACATATAAAGAAATAGATGAATCCTAACTATATTCGTTTATAACGATACATTTCGCTATGGTAATCACCAATCTTGTTTCCTACCGAAATACCTGCATACATTAAGGCATCCCCGCTGTATACGCCTTCTCCATCTACCGCAGCATAGTCACGTTCAGGATTCAGTCCTTTTAGCTTCAAGCGCTGAAGAGGAGCATTCGGCTCTGAAAGAACGCGGAAATAAAATACCACTACATCCTCACCATCTGGCGATACAAACATCCATGCAGCTTCATTTCCTTCAAACGGATTCAACAGACGATGAAATACGCCAAATTGTACGGTCTTACGAATCTCTTTATACAAGGCTACCTGCTCTTGTACGGTTTGCTTGTCATTCTCTTCGAACAATGTAAGGTCCAGCTCATAGCCAAAATTACCGGACATCGCGACATGACCTCGGGTTTCAAGGGATGTGCTCCGTCCAACCTGATGATTCGGAACAGCTGAAATATGAGAACCCATGGAACTAATTGGATATACAAGACTTGTGCCATATTGAATCTTCATCCGGGATACCGCATCCGTATTATCGCTTGTCCATGTTTGCGGCATATAGTACAGCATTCCTGGATCGAATCTTCCGCCACCGCCTGAACAGCTTTCAAACAGGATGTGCGGGAAACGGGAAGTAATGCGTTCCATTACGTCATATAACCCAAGCATGTAGCGGTGAGGCGTTTCTTTCTGTCTCTCTGGCGGCAATAAAGCCGAACCAATTTCGGTCATATTTCGATTCATATCCCATTTTACATAGGTAATCGGAGCACTTGCCAAAATATCAGATACCATACGAACGATTTCATCCTGTACATCTTTACGGGACATATCGAGAACGAGCTGCTGTCTGCCTTCCGTACGACGTCTCTCAGGTATGTGCAAGCACCAGTCCGGGTGGTTTCGGTACAGCTCACTATCCGGTGATATCATCTCAGGCTCAAACCACAAGCCAAACTGCATCCCCGTTTCTGTCACTCGATGTACAAGGTTGTCCAATCCTTCAGGTAGCTTGTTTTTATCCACAAACCAATCTCCAAGTGAAGAGTTGTCACTATCCCTGTGACCAAACCAACCATCGTCAAGAACGAACAACTCAATGCCAAGCTCTTTACCTGCACGAGCAATATTTTCAATCTTGTCTGCAGTAAAGTCAAAATAAGTCGCTTCCCAGTTATTTACGAGAATCGGACGCTCCTGATCGCGATGTTGTCCTCTTGCCAAACGCTCCCGGTAAAGCTTATGGAACGTATGAGACATACTGCCTAGACCCTTGTCAGAGTAAACCATAACGACTTCCGGCGTCTGGAAAGATTCACCTGGCTCAAGAATCCAACCAAATTCAAATGGGTTGATACCAAGAGACAAACGTGTGGTAGCGAACTGATCCACTTCTGCTTGGGCAATGAAATTACCGCTATATACAAGACTGAATCCGTAAACTTCACCCGTGTCTTCTGTTGCATTCGGGCTTAACAACGCTGCAAATGGATTCTGCTGATGACTGCTGGAACCTCGGCGGCTTTCTACACTTTGATTACCAAAAGTAAGCGGTTTGCGCACAATATGGCGTTCTCTAATCCAAGCCCCTGAAAGCTGCAGCCACTCGTAATTCGCATGCGGAAAATCAATGCTGGCACTTAATGCACGCACAATTTCACTTGGGGCATTTCCTGTGTTGATAATTCGAGCAGAACGTGTGAGTGCATCGTACTCATGAAAAGCGGTATATGTCAGCTCTAGGCGGATACCAGCAATGGAATCTTCCAATTCCACGATAAGCGTGTCTGCCTCAGAATCCTGCTCCGTGTATGTAGCAGGCAATCCAGATAATGCAGGTTTACCGCTTACAATTTGGTGACTCTTATACAGAAACTCGGTTACCGTAGAGCCATTAACTTGACGCAATTGAAAAGCTGGATGACGAAAATCACTTGTACCGTATACTGGATATTCCTGCGGCAAGGTATCAAAGGAAATCGTACGATCTTCGGGTACTGGATTCGGGCTAAAAGAGGCACGTTCCTGACGAACGTGCAGCCAGCTTAAATCGTTATCGCGTAATTTTTTACCATAGTATAACTGTGTCAAATGACCTGTAGGTAAAGTGTGAAATATATAACTCGAACTTTTCGTTTGTAAATGGAATAATTGCTTTTCTTCATTATAAAAAATGGCCATGTTATTTACTCACTCCCATGTCTATTTAATAGCGCTTTCAAATGATTCAGTCAAAAATGCATATGACGTTCTCTTCACAGTATAGGAGTGGACCGTTTCAAATGCAATGCACTATCTTCGCCTTCTGATCTCGTCCGAATCTAAAATAAGTACCAAATGAAAGGTGGTTGATGTGAGAACTATCCAACATACAAAATCGTTACAAAACCATGATGGAATGTACCCAATCTAGTCCATAAAAAAGGCATAGCAAAAGAGCGTACAGCACTGCAATGCTGTACGCTCTTTTGCTCACTTAGAAATCGATCAAGCCGAGACTGATCTGAAGCGATTCATTAACAAGCTTCATCGTCTCATCATCCAGATGAGTAATCTTGTCAGTGAGACGCTGCTTATCAATGGTCCGAATCTGCTCAAGCAGAACGACAGAATCCCGATCAAAACCATGCGCTTCGGCATCAATTTCTACGTGGGTCGGCAATTTAGCCTTCTGAATCTGCGCCGTAATGGCTGCAACGATGCAGGTTGGGCTGAAACGATTGCCGATATCATTCTGGATCACAAGCACCGGTCTGACTCCCCCTTGCTCGGAACCGACAACGGGTGAAAGATCCGCAAAAAAAACGTCGCCGCGTTTTACGATCAATGTTTACACCCCGCTCACTAAGCGGCCCAGAGTGCTGTCTGCATCATCCTCCGCGTGAAAGGCTTCGGAAGCCATGGTCAAATTAATTTTGGCCATTTCCATGTAGCCACGCTGCATTGATTCTCGGATATAACGCTTTTTACGTTCCGTCAAATACAGCTTCATAGCCTGCCTAATAAATTCACTGCGGTTCGAATTTTCCATTGCTACGATACCATCAACTTCCTGCAAAAGATGATCTGGCAAACTGATCATAATCCGTTTGGTGTTCTGTACATTGGTCAAGTCTCTTCCACCCCCACACAAAACCTACGCCACTGTGAACCAGTATAACGTTATTTCAGGAAATTTATACAAGAGGATATATATGCCCCGCGTATATCAAGTATGCATTACTCATTATAAACGGTATAAACCCATACGTACATCATCCATTTTAGATATCTACACAATTCGTGGGCTTTAGACGAAAATCCTCTTTCCTCACAAAAAATTTCCCGAAACTTAGTTTAGCAGTGAGTTGACTCGAGAGATGACTTGCCCGCCCCGTATATAGATACGCGGGACGCGATTTGCAAGCATGCACAAAACTTCATAGTTAATCGTATCAATCTTCGATGCCAGCTCATCGGCAGTAATGATACTGCCCATTTGCTGACCGATGATAACAACCTCTTCACCAGCTTTAATTTCTTCTTTATCATCTAAAGTTTGCAAAGACACCATACACTGATCCATACAAATCGTACCAACGACAGGGACGCGTTTGCCGCGTATTAAGACTTCTGTCTTACCGGTCAGCATTCGGGAATATCCGTCTCCATAACCGATAGGAAGCGTTCCAATCCTCTCTTCTTCTGAAGAGAAGTACCTGGTTCCGTAACTAATGCCCCAATGTTCGGGAACATTTTTTACATAAACTAGCTTTGATTTGAGCGTCAGCACTGGGAGTAAATGAACATTCTGGTGATCTACTTCGTCCGATGGGTACAGTCCGTAAAGACTAATCCCCACTCGCACCATATTTGGAGAGAGGGACGGAGTATCGATCGCAGCAGCACTATTACCCGTATGTATGATCGGGAGCCTATAACCTAAATCCCGCAGCGCGCTAGTCACATCCATAAACCGTTGATATTGCATCAGTGTATAGCTTTTTTCTTCTTCATCCGCCTTGGCAAAATGGGTATAAGCTCCTTCGAGTTCAACATAAGAAAGACGTGACAGGCGACGTAAAACCTGTTCAGCATCATTCGTAGTAATGACCCCTAGACGGCCCATTCCACTGTCAATTTTTAAATGCACTTTCAGCTTGCGTATGTCTTCGGAAGGAGTAAGGGATTCAATTCTAGAGATCACTTCCTCACTGAATACCGTTACCGTAATATCATAACGATATGCAACCTCTATCCCTTCCGGTGGTGTATATCCCAGTATAAGTATAGGTGTGCTTATACCTGCCCTACGCAGTTCTAGAGCTTCGTCAAGAAAAGCGACGTTAAGATAGTCAACTCCTATCTTTTCCAGTTCCTTCGCTATTTCTACAGCTCCATGTCCGTAGGCATTCGCCTTAACACAAGCACTGAATAACACATCTTTAGGCAAAGTCTTACGAAAAACATCTACATTATGTCTTAAATGATCCAAGTTAATTTCAGCTTGGGTCGGGCGATACTGTCCTTCCACCCTTAGTCACCTTCCCTGATTTCATTTCCATGCGAGCAATAAACTAATGGTATGCGAGAGAAAGTCCACTGTCAAATCCCTGTGACTAAGGTATTCCTATAAGTTAAAGGAATTGGAATACGTTTTATTGACATATTCGACGTAATGCCTCATTTTGCCTACATTCAGCGGATAAAAAAAGAGGCGAACAGCCGTGTAATTTACGGAAAATGACTCCGTAAATGATCGGTATCCGCCTGTCTCATATATCATTTACCCGATTGGTCCTGCATAGAAGCGGCGATTTGTACCATTTCTGCAACAGGTAGATTATCGCTCGTAATTCGGTACTCCATTCCCTCATCAAACCACGTCAATGTTTGTGGTAAATCCGTGGTCATCATACCAATGGTGAATCCAAGATCTACTGGCGTCGTAGCCGCATAGGAAGAAGCACGGTCTTGAGGTCTTGCTTCAATGATAGTGTAATTATATGTTCCTTCATATCGCAACATGACTGCATAATCATCTGCTGTTTCCATAATCGTCGGCTCATCTTTCATGTTTACACCATTCGGAAGATACGTTGGTTCGATGACCCCAAAGTCTCCAAGTTCGCTACTCGCTTCCTCTTCCTCCGCCCCAGGTGCAAGTGTCGCACTGTCATCAGGATCTACTTCCCCTCCAACTTCGTCACCCGGTTGACCTCCTTGAGGCTGATCGGGTTGATCAGAACCCTGATCTTTATCACCAGACTCAGGAACAGTTACTTCCGGAGTATTTACATCCTCATTAATGGTAGATGTGTTTCCTTCTTCAGGAGTGGTATTTTGGCCTGCACCAGTGGACATATTTCTCTGCATATCAAAAGATTCTTTTTCAAATTTCGTACCAAATTCAAACTTATCAAATTTAACATCTACGACTACATTCGCGTTCGCATCAGATACGGCGACATGCTTTGGTGAATAGTTTTCTTTATCGAGCCAAATTTTCTGGCGGACAAGAGAATGTGTGTTGTAATTAGCTGCTACGTCAAATACATAGCTGTCATCTTCATCTGCAAACTGACGGGCATTGTCACCAACAATGCTGCGGACAAGTGTTTCATATAAGTAGACTTGGCCTTGATCGTCTGGCCAATTGCTTTGAAAACGGAAGCTTTTGTTGAGACTTGGTGTAAGGACAAACACCCCATCATCATTACGAAGAACAATTTGAGTAATATTTTTCTTAGCATTCGTTAAAGCGATTCGGTAATAAGAAGGTTTTTGATGCCATACTTCCACTTTGTATTCCTGAGGTGTTTCACCAGAATAGAGAGTCATTACACCCGAACCCTGGTAACTTTCAAGATCACCTACGACCTCGTTCAAATCTTTTACTACTGACTCTGCATCCTTTGGTCCACAAGCCGTAAGCAGACCTGAAAAGCACAGTACCATGGCAATTATCCATGATATCCGGCGCATGACATCATCCCCTTTAACACTGATTTCAACTGATTGATACATGTTTATGAGGGACTTGTTCGATTTATGCAGACTAGCCTGACAAGCATAAAAACAATATTTATAGATAAAGAAAAGACAACACAAAAAAGCCCCAGCCTTCTAGTTCAGAAAGTGAGACTTATTTGATACACACTACCCAGAAACCATCATCAATAATGTCCTAAGTTCATCCATTATTTATCCGTTCATATCTTCCTGTTTCGGAACAAGTTTAAAAATTTCTTCTGATTCCATCGCATCAATTAATCGGTTGAGCCACTTATAATAAGCAACGGCTTCCTCCATCTTTTGCTTGTCTATAGATAGAATTGGGTACAAATATTCATCCTCGGCATGTTCACTCAAGAGCCGGTTCAGCTCTTCAATCGCTTTTTTAAAAGAAAGGAGATTACTCTCCGCTGCTTGTCTCCATTTAAGTGTAAAATAATCCGTAAAAGTTTGATGCCAGTCGTATTCCACTTCATACTGATCTTTGCGGGAACCTTTGCTCCACACCTTGTTTACCATTTGTAGATCAAGAAGGTTACGTACACTGGTACTCATACTCGTCTTGCTCATTTCCATTTCTCTGCCCATCTCATCAAGCGTCATCGGTTTATCAGCAAAAAAGAGCAGTCCATACAGATGTCCGGCAGAAGAGGTAAGACCGTACAATTCCATATTTTTCCCCACCGTTTGTATGACACGCTTACGAATATTCATTATTTTTGCCTGTTGTTCTTCGTTTAATTGGTCCAAGCTCATGCTTGCAACCTCCCATTCTACCTTAATCCTTCAACTTTCATTTATAAAAACGCTTACTGGTTTGATTTTTTATTTATATAACCTCATGATTTTAACCCTATGAACTGAATCATAAAAGAAATACTTTAAGGACAATCTATATTTACATTGAGAAAAATTGAGGAATCGATACCTAGATCACATTTTATTTTGAAATGACATGATCTATTTTAAAAAAAGCCATATGAAAAGTAAAGATGTCAAATCCGTAGCTAAATGCCAGAAAACCAAGAATACTTAAGGAATTATACGTATTTTCCGTGTATTCAATCCGTACAGTTTTTTCTGTACAAACTATACATACGGAATATACAATTGAAACTATAGTACAATTTTGTTACAATGGCAAAGGCTAATGTTCAAAAATAGGCTACACGAGCTTATATAGTTCTTAAAAAAGGAGTGTAAGCATGACCATACTGGAAGTAAAAAATGTTAGCAAACTGTTTGGTCCTGGCGCTCAAGAGGGAGTAAAGCTTCTTGAACAAGGTTGGGACAAGAAGCGTCTGGCCAAAGAGAAAAATATTACGGTCGGCGTAAATCAAGTCAACATGGAAATCAAGCAAGGAGAAATCTTTGTCATTATGGGGTTGTCCGGTAGTGGTAAGTCTACGCTCGTTCGTATGCTAAATCGCTTAATTGAGCCTACCTCTGGAGAAATACTCGTTCACGGGAAAGACCTTCGCAAAATGAATAAAGAGCAGCTGCGTAAAGTACGCAGAGAAACCATCAGCATGGTGTTCCAAAGCTTTGCTCTTCTACCTCACCGGACGGTTCTCGATAACGTGGAATATGGTCTGGAAATTCAAAAAGTAGACAAATCAATACGTACACAAAAAGCAAAAGAAGCACTTGAACTTGTTGGACTCAAGGGCTGGGAAGATAAACTTCCAAGCGAACTTAGTGGTGGGATGCAGCAGCGTGTCGGTCTGGCGCGTGCCCTCGCAAACGACCCTGAAGTAATGCTCATGGATGAGGCCTTCAGTGCACTTGACCCGCTGATTCGCCGTGACATGCAAGATGAGCTGCTTGAGCTACAAGAACGCATGCAAAAAACGATCATCTTCATTACTCATGATTTGGATGAAGCTCTTCGTATCGGTGACCGAATTGCTCTCATGAAAGATGGAGCGGTTGAACAAATTGGTACACCAGAAGAAATCATGATTCAACCTGCTAACTCATTTGTAGCTCGTTTCGTTGAGGATGTGGATTTGTCCAAAGTACTCACTGCATCTCATGTGATGCTTAGACCCGAGACAATCACACTAGATCGCGGTCCGCGTGTAGCACTCGAACTTATGCGTGAGCGTGGGATTTCTAACCTGTTCGTAATCGACCGTATGAAGAAATTACTTGGTGTTATTACAGCAGAAGATGCAGCTCGTGCTTTTAAAGAAGGAAAAACAATTCAAGATATTCTCATCACAGATGGACCTCAAGTACCACCTGAAACGATGATGAATGATCTATTCGAAATTACAAGCTCTGCCAAAGTTCCTGTTGCCGTTGTTGGTGAAAATGGAAGGCTAGTAGGTGTCATCGTAAGAGGCGCGCTTCTAGGTGCACTTGGCGGCGAAGTTACAACGAAGGAGGAACCATCTAATGCCGAAGTTACCCATAGCTGAGTGGACAGATGCCGCAGTTAATTGGCTGAATGATTCACTCTCCGGATTCTTCGGCGTCATTTCGACTATTATCGAAAGTGTCGTCGGATTTTTCTCGGGGCTGTTCATGCTGCCCCATCCTTTTCTTTTCATTATTATTATTGGTTTACTTGCTTATTTACTCGGAAAATGGAAGCTCACTCTGTTTACAGTTCTCGGCTTCCTACTTATCTATAACCTCGGTTACTGGCCGCAGTCCATGGATACCCTTGGTCTTGTCGTAACTTCAGGGATCGTATCCGTGATCCTAGGTGTACCTATCGGTATTTTATCTGCGTACAGTCGAGGTTTAGAAAGAGTCGTTACTCCGATCCTTGATCTGATGCAGACGATGCCAGCATTCGTGTATCTACTACCAGCGGTTACATTCTTCAGTCTTGGTGTGGTACCGGGTGTGATTGCATCCGTTATTTTCTCTATTCCACCGACGATCCGGATGACACATCTTGGTATTCGTCAAGTTTCAACGGAACTTGTGGAAGCAGCAGATGCTTTTGGTTCTACGTCGGCACAAAAACTGTTTAAAGTTCAGCTTCCTTTGGCAATGCCAACGCTGATGAGTGGTGTTAACCAAACCATTATGTTGTCCCTTTCCATGGTCGTAATCGCGTCGATGATTGGTGCACAAGGTATTGGTGCGGAAGTATATCGTGCAGTTGGTCAGCTACAAATTGGTAAAGGTTTCGAAGCAGGCCTTGTTGTGGTTGTTCTCGCCATCGTGCTTGACCGCTTCTCACAAAACCTAGTAGGAAAACCTGGTAAGAAAAAAACGAGCCGTTTCACCTCGAAACAGCGAATTTGGATGACATCGGCTGCTACAGCCATTGTACTCATTGCTGGTTTCTCTCAGTATTTTGTAGGTAATAACACTGCTGGTGGTGCAGAAGGCGGCAATGCAGTTGGTAAAGAAGTGAATTATCAAATTATCGGTATTGATCCTGGTGCTGGCATCATGGCCTCCACCAAACAAGCGATGGAAGATTACGGACTAACCGATTGGACGCTTGTTGAAGGCTCGAGTTCTGCAATGACGGCAATGCTGGAAAAAGCCATGAAGAACGAAGAACCTATTGTTATTACAGGCTGGACACCACACTGGATGTTCAACAAATATGATTTAAAATATCTTGAAGACCCACTTAAATCTTATGGAGAAGCAGAGGAAATTCATACGATTGTTCGTAAAGGGCTTAAAGAAGATAAGCCAACAGCTTATGAATTCTTGGATCGCTTTAACTGGACTCCAGAAGATATGGGTGAAATCATGATCGCTATCCAGGATGGAGTAACTCCTGAAAAAGCTGCGAAAGACTGGGCTGAAGCTCATAAAGACAAAGTGGCTGAGTGGACGAAAGGCCTTAAACCTGTAAATGGCGATACACTAAAACTTAGTTATGTAGCTTGGGATTCCGAAATTGCAAGTACGAATCTTGTACAATATATCCTCGCAGAGAAGCTTGGTTACAAAGTAACTTCCCTTCAAGTAGAGATGGGCCCAATGTGGACGGGTGTCGCTTCAGGCGATGTCGATGCAACACTTGCCGCATGGCTACCTATCACTTCAGCTGCATATTACGATCGGTATATTGATCAGGTTGAAGATATCGGTGTTAACATGGAAGGTGCTAAAACAGGTCTTACCGTTCCTGCCTACATGGATGTCAACTCCATTGAAGATTTAAAATAAGACCGATATAGAATAATGCGTAAAGCAAAAAGCCGTAACCCAACTGGGTTACGGCTTTTTTTGTGTTATATATCGGAAAACAAATCTGATACTTATGAAATAGATCTCCATGTGCTTCCCTTTCACTTTATCCCTTGCTCTCTTTTCCGATACTGCGTGTCTGTTTGACCACTTGATGCCCATATACGGAAAAGGAACCTGCCAAAATTCCCTGTATGACTGAATCGGGAGACCAACCAAGCATCCAAATGGTAAGCAATATTGCAACGATGACTACAACATATACGATCGTCCAGTCCGGTATAGGCGGTGTGGACTTGAGTATAAACCCTACTACCCAACAAACCGCTACAACGCCAACCAGACGTGGGTCGATGAGATTCCATATGACACTCCAGTCCATCTTCCCACTCTCCTCTTCTACATAGTAAGATATAATGTTATGTATGCAGTAAGCAGGAAAGACAGTACAGATGGAAAGGTAATATGATTGATTAAATGGATTTTTCTTATGAATGCGAAATAAAAAACCGTCCCTTATCCGAAGATGAAGGAACGGCTTTGATATGGAAGATAACTTATCCGTAGAATTTAATACGATCTTCAAGCGGTTTGAATTCTTTTTCGCCAGCTGGTTGTGCAATTCCGCCGAAAGGCATTTGAGCACGAAGTTTCCAAGATTCAGGAACGTTCCACTCATTAGCAATTCTTTCGTCTACAAGAGGGTTATAATGCTGCAGGGATGCGCCCAGACCTTCTGTAGCAAGACCTGTCCATACTGCGAATTGGTGCATACCCGTCGTTTGTTCAGACCAGATTGGGAAGTTATCTGCATAGAAAGGGAATGCTTCTTGAAGTCCACCTACTACAGCTTGATCTTCGAAGAACAATACTGTACCATAAGCACCTTTGAACATATCCATTTTTTGCTGTGTACCAGAGAAGTCAGCATCGCCCATTACAGCTTTAAGAACTTCAGTCGTCATGTCCCACAATTTATCGTGCTCGCCTTTCAGGAGAACAACCACGCGAGAAGATTGGGAGTTGAATGCAGATGGTACATTTTTCACAGCATGCTCCACGATCTCTTTAATACGATTATCTGATACATTTACATCCTTGTTTAATGCATATACGGAACGACGTGTTTCTACAGCTTCAAAAAAATTCATAATAAATTTTCCTCCTATTAATTGAACATATTATTTATATATTTCACAAGTCACCTTCAAATTAGTCAGCTCATTTCGAGATTGAGCGAATTTTGCAGGTCCCTGCAATAATTCATCAGCTCATTTCAAGATTGACCTAATTATTGCAGGTTATTCCTTGTTGAAAACTTTATCGCTACGCATCGTATCAATCGGGCGAACATCCCGCTCAATCTGTTCACGATGTGGTTCCAAAAATGGCGGCAGGGACAATTTCTCTCCCAGCGTTTCATAAGGTTCATCCCCCATAAATCCAGGACCATCTGTAGCAAATTCAAATAGAATTTGCGGTGTCACTCTCGCATACAGCGATTCGAAGAAGTGACGATCTACATAGCCCGAAGTAGTAAAGCCAAAGCTTTCCATACGGGAAGTCCACTCATCGAGCACTGCACGGTCTTCTACACGGAATGCAGCATGGTGAACCGTGCCGTATCCTTGGCGTGCTGGTGGAAGTTCAGTGTTGTCTTCAACGACAACCTGTGCTCCATTTCCGCCTTCTCCTACTTCAAATAAATGAAGGGACCCTTCTTGAGCAATTTCCTTGAACATCAGCACTCTCTCCATCAGTTCTTTGAAATAATCAAACTGGGAGAATCGTACAAAAATCGGACCCAGTCCTGTGATTGCATATTCCAACGGAATCGGACCTTTTTGCCAAGGCGTTCCTGAAGCAATACCTTTGTTATTCTCATCTGAAATCAACTGATACTGCTGATCATCAAAATCAACGAAAGACAAGGTTTTCTTCCCGAACAATTCCTGGATTCCCGTATGACTTACTCCAAGACGATCAAAACGGTTTTTCCAATAATTAATCGCTTCGTCATTTGGAACACGGAAAGAAGATTTATAGATCTCGTCATTACCATGGACCCCTTTCGGGATACCAGGGAAATCGAAGAAGGTCATATCCGTACCTGCACTACCTTTATCATCTGCAAAGAACAAATGGTACGTCTGGATATCATCTTGGTTTACTGTCTTTTTCACGAGGCGCATACCCAATACATAAGTGAAAAACTCATAATTTTTCTCCGCATTGCTAGTAATCGCCGTTACATGGTGAATTCCTTTTAAATGGTTCATTTATGTTCATCCCCTTACATTACCTAGAAGCAAAGCCTACCGAAGTTTACCCCTTATAAGAAACTTCTATTCTTAATAGAGCAACCCTCATATATCTCTAATTAAAGTATTATAAAATTAAGATATATGGTTTAAAATAAGAATCTCTATACTGTTGTTCAATAGTTGACGACGAACGTCTTACAATGTTTCTGTTTTACACAAAAAACACGACTACGACAAACTCTGAGATTCCCAAATCTAATCTTCATTACTTTGCGTTTGTGACTTACTTTTTCTCAATCACTTAAATAAAGTTTATTACTAAACTGATGAAATGTCAACCGTTTTTCTGAAAATATATTTGATTGTTTTTTACTTCATTAATGGAGTAAAACCATACCTATCATTAAACAAAAATGAACAGCTTTATTCATTTTCTTAACAATTCCGAACATATGAGACCCTTTTATTATCATAAAACAGTCACATGTTAGCATTTATAAAATAGAAAGAAGCCTCTTTCCCCCACTAACTATAGAGGATTGAGGCTACTTTCTATTTTTCAGGCAACCCTTTTACGATTCGTTCAATCGTCTCCAGCGGAAGTTTCGGTACACGGTCATATGTAAGCAGTCCATTGATCTCCTGCTCTACATCCGTCAGCTGTGTGTAACAATAACCTTGAACCACCCCCGAATGAAGAAGCGGCAGGATCACGTTCGTAAGACGATCGGCGTAATCTTCATCTGTTGATGCACCGGAATATCCCCAGCCTTCCCAATCACTTTTCTTGTAAGCAATCCCTCCAAATTCAGTAATAAGGATCGGCTGCCCCTCATAAGGATATCCTTCAACACTGAGTCTTCGGTTCCCTGGCATACCAGATGTTGCTTCTTCTACTGTACTGTAGCGGTTTTCAAGCACTTCCTTGCGCCATTCATAATCATGAATGTTAAAGAGATCCGTCTTCACCATCTCCCACCCATCATTGGAAACAACAAGCCGTGAGGTATCAAGCGATTTAGTCAAATGGTACATCGCGAGGGCATGCTGCTGCTGACGCTCATCAACCTGAATGTTCGGAACACCCCAACTTTCATTCAGCGGGACCCATACCGCAATGCAAGGGTGATTGTAATCCCGCTCCATTGCTTCCTGCCACTCTTTGGTGAAACGCTGAGCGTATTTTTCAGAGAAATCATACGCATTCGCCATTTCCCCCCATACGATTAACCCTAGTCTGTCACACCAATAGAGAAAACGAGGATCCTCCACCTTCTGATGCTTACGTGCGCCGTTAAAGCCCATTTGCTTCATCAGTTCCACATCCTGGCGAATAGCTTCATCAGAGGGTGGTGTCAGATTACCGTCTGGAAAATATCCTTGGTCCAGCACAAGACGCATAAAATAAGGACGATTATTTAGGTTAAAACGGCCGCTTTCGATTGATATTTTGCGCATACCGAAATAACTTTTCACCTCATCCACTGCATTGCCATCTACGAGAAGAGTATATTCTACATCGTATAGATTCGGATGCTCCGGACTCCAAAAGCGGTCCATCCCATGATCATTCAGTCCTGTAAGACGAATGGTACGACTCTCCTCGCAAGTTAAGACTTGATATCGGCTCGTAGATACTCGCTCCCCCTGAAAAGAAATAGATATCGCAAGTTCAACGTTTGAAGATTTATTCAGATGCTCCAGCCCGTGTACAAAGGAACGAATATTAATTTCATTATGATCGATGTCAGGTAAATATTTGACCTTCTCCAGATGAACTTTGTGCACCGTTTCTACCCAAACCGATTGCCAGATCCCCGTAGTTCGTGTATACCAAATCCCTGCCGACTTCTCTTTCCAGAACTGCTTACCTCTCGGTAAGTATACGTCTTCACCATAATCTACTGCTTTTACGACCAACACATTATTGTCCTTTTCAAGTGCATCTGTAATATCTGCGTAAAAAGGCGTATGGCCTCCCTCATGATAGGCGACCTGCGTTCCATTCACCCACACCGTTGCTTCATAATCTACAGCTCCAAAATGGAGCAGAATGCGGCTGTCTGTCCCTTTCTCTTGCAGGTCCAGTTTTCGTTGATACCAAACCACATCATGAAAATCAGGTTCTCCAATTCCGCTGAGTTTGCTTTCAAAACTAAAAGGAACTTGGATCTTCCGACGAAACGTATGCTTCCCACGACTCCATCTACCAGCATCTCCTACTCGTTCATCATCAAATTCAAAATCCCATTCACCATTTAGGCTAAGCCAGGAACTACGTGAGAACTGAGGACGCGGATAATCAGAACGGCTTGGTACAACTGTCATTTTGTATTCCTCCATTTATTAATTTATAAGTTAATATAACAACAAATGAGTAACTTTAATACGATTTCATTTTAGCTTCTACCTTTTATAACGTCAACATAAATGTTGTTCAATTAACTTTAGAGTTATATAATAGATGGAATTCTTCCTTTAGAAAGAGGTTTCTCATGAAAATCCCTGTAAATCGCAGCTCCATGCCTATACTAGAGTGTTTCTCTTCTTCTACTCGGGTACATATTATTGAACTATTAAATAAATCACCTCACAGCATCAAGGAATTGGCCGGTTTACTTGGACTGTCTGCAGCTATTACGACCAAACATATTCAGAAGCTGGAGGAAGCAGGTATTGTTTCTACACGTATTCTCAGTGGGACAAGAGGTGCCCCGAAGATATGTACTCTCGCTGTTGAGGAAATTACCCTCCAGCTTCACAAAACCTCGGAACAACCGGTTAAGGAAACCAAATATACAGTAGAAATTCCTGTTGGGCAGTACTCATCCTATGAAGTAAATCCTACATGTGGACTCGCTTCATCACATAAAATCATTGGCCTTGTCGACGATCCGCGTTACTTCTCAGACCCTGAGCGGACAGAGGCAGCCCATCTATGGTTCGGTAGCGGTTATGTGGAATACCGGGTCCCTAATTATCTATATGGAACACAGCATATTACTTCATTGGAATTCGCGTTAGAGTTATGTTCGGAAGCTCCAAAATATAATGAGGACTGGCCATCCGATATCTCATTTTATATAAATGATGTTTGTATTGGCATGTGGACATGCCCGGGTGACTTTGGAAGCAAGCGTGGTGCACTAACCCCTTCCTGGTGGGACTTAGGTACACAAAACGGACTACTCAAGACCTTGTCTGTACGTACAGATGGAACCTATCTGGATGGGGTAAAGCTATCTGATATCTCCTTATCGTCCATTCCTATGAACAAGCGTGAGGATTTCCGTTTTCGTCTTTCCTCTCCTCCGGATGCACGCAATGCGGGTGGAATAAGCCTGTTTGGGAAGAAGTTTGGGAACTATGATCAGGACATCAGAGTAACGGTACATTACGAGGAAGCGTAGGTACTTAGAGAACACGTCAAAAATGAAAGGGAGAGGATCGTAGATCTGATTTCCTTGATGATCTGGTTTTTGCTCGGTTTCCTGATTGACAAAGTTGCCAAAAAAATAAAAGGTCTCTCTTAAGCTCTTCAAGCTTAGGGAGACCTTTTTTATGTTAGATTCATTTTGCAAAGGAGAAAAACAGAGCGAAATCAAAAGAATAACCTTGTATTAAATCCGTGTGACAAAAATGTTAGTCCATTGTAAGAGGAATCGATGTCCCCTATTTTTGGAGCTAGCTATAATGAAAATAAATAAAAAACCTTACAGGGGTGTTCACATTGAAAAAGTATATTTTCGTCTTTCTCCTCGGAATCATTATTATTGCCGGGATCGGAGTTAACATAGGTTATAACAAGATGTCAGATGTAAATAAGGCCATGTTTAACCCGTTTATTGAAGTAGAACATTGGTATGTTCAAGTAGATTCAGCCGGGATCGTTAGTAAATCGGATATGGGACAATATGATTACAAGCTTCCAGCGGTTAATGATAAAAATAAGCGTAAAGATATCGAGTTTACAGGATTGAAGAAATTGCGTGAGGATGCTTTTTTACGAATTAAAGAAAAGTCAGGTTTCGTTATTGGATATGAGGAAGTGAAGGAGACTGAGGTTCCGAGGAGTTTGTTGACAGATTAAGGTAGATAAAATAGTTATATTCCTTATGATTGCGAGCGAAGAGATTGAAGCCTATGTTAGCTACCCCTTCCCAGCACAGCCTCAGCCTGATTTCGCGCTGAGAGTACAAGGCGATTCCATGATTCATGCAGGAATTCTTGATCAGGATATTGTGTTTATGAAATAGGCTTCATGGCCGGAATATAATGGGCAGATTGTTGCTGTCATTATTAATGGCGAGGAAGGGACACTTAAACGGATGAGATGGTCTGAGGATTCGAGTAAATTTACATTATCACCGGAGAATGATGCGTATGATCCATTCGAATTGACCCCGAATGAATTTATGGTGTGCGGTACGTATGTAGGCCATTTTCGGCAATAACCCCCTTGGTATTGAAAGAAGAAGCTCCTCTGGGTGAAGATAAGCTTCTTTTTGATGTGAAAAACATACAGAAAAAGGCCTCTCAACAGTGATTCATTACTGCTGAGAAGCCTCTTTATTGATACAATGCCTTTAACTCATTTTACCTACAACTTTGACTCTAAGTCTGGTCGCATTTTCTGGATGATAGGCAAGTGGCGTTTCTTCCACTTCAACCAGTTCAATCGTCGTTGGGTCGGCTCCTGCCATTACCGCTTGTTTCACTGCTTTTTCCTCTGCATCTTTGAGCGAATCCTCGCGCGGCTCGCGAGAGTAAATATAGATTTGCTCGTACTGTCCGCTGATTTGAGCAATCGATGCACCAATGGCATTCGCGACGCCTCCGTTCTCCGCTTTAATAATGCTGGCAACTCCGCGGATCTGATCCGGAATAATGACACTGCCCCCGCCGACGAGCACGATCTGCACATCTTCGGACGAAGTTTTCATCTTATCAATGGCTTGTTCAATAATCGAAGAAATTTCGGTTTGAACCTGCTTCGCAAAAGCCTCATCAATGTGGCTTACTAGACTCTTGTCACCCATGTCAGCGAGTCCGAGTCGAACCGCAATGTCCGTTGTCGTCAGCGTATTTCCGCCAAAGACAAGCGCTTCTTCTCCGATTTTATAACCTACGCTATCCGGCCCAACCGTAATCTTGCCGTTATCCACGCGAACGATGCTTCCTCCGCCAAGTCCTACTGAGATAATATCCGGCATTCTAAAGTTCGTGCGAATATCTCCTACTTCCACCGCTACAGAAGATTCTCTTGGGAATCCATCCTGCAATACACCGATATCGGAAGTGGTCCCGCCCACATCAATGACCATCGTATCTTTAATATTGGCTAGATAGGATGCACCCCGTATGCTGTTTGTCGGTCCACAGGCAATGGTGAGTATCGGGAAATCTTTAGCATATTCAATCGACATGAGTGTTCCGTCATTTTGACATAAGTACACTTCGGCACCTTTGATCCCCTCTTCTTCTAATGCGTGAACAAATCCTGTCGTGGTCGTCTCAATGACTTTGCATAAAGCCGCATTCAGGATCGTTGCATTCTCGCGCTCAATGAGGCCAACAGAACCGATTAGAGATGAGCAAGAAACCGGATAAGCTTCCCCGTATTCTTCCCAGATCCACTCTCTAACTTTGAGTTCCTGATCATTTTTGATCGATGAGAAAACGCCAATGACCGCAATCGATTCTACTTTATCTCGCCATTCGCCTAGTAGAGTTTTAATCTCCTGTTCGTTGATGTCACCCAGCAATTGACCATCATATTCATATCCGCCATGAGCTAATGCGTAGTTTCCTGATAATTTCTCCACCATGTCTTTTGGCCAAGCTGTATACGGAGGAACGGAAGCGGTAGCTGGGAATCCCAAACGGATTACACCAACTTTGGCTAATTTTTTACGTTCCACGATGGCATTCGTACACTGCGTTGTCCCGAGCATCGCATGGGTAATTTTTGTTTTATCAATATTCGCTTCATGAAGCAGGTTCCGCAGCGAGTTCTCAATCCCTGTTTTAATATCCAGCGTTGTTGGGGATTTCACACTATGGATCAAATGGTTGTGTCCGTCCAAAATAATGGCATCCGTATTCGTACCGCCTACATCAATCCCGATTCTATACATGTTTAGCCACCGCCTTACTCACCAGTTCCTCAATCGGAACGTAATCGTAATCATATCCAAAGTATCTCGGTCCTGCCGTTTCGATTCCTTTTTCGGTTCGCCACTTCGGATGCGCCGGGAGCCCAATGACACGTACACGTTTTCCATATTTCAAACTCTCCGTTGTAACGGGTAATAGCGTTTCATAGTCGACCAGACATATTAAATCCGGCGTCAAGGCTACTACCTGACCATTCTTCTCTGCAAGCAGATTCTCATTCTGAAAATGAACATGCATCTGTTCGTCTTTATTCGTCTCAATGCCTTCTAGGTTCATTTTCCCCAGATTGAAGCCACCTTTGGTTTCCCGGATTACGTCTGTTATCTTTCCTTGAAAGAGCTCATAGCCGGATATCAAGCTCAGCAGTTGCTGAAGCTTATCTTTGGCTTCTCTGTTTTTGGAAGATATGATCTCGCCAATCTGTTCAGATAGGGTCACAATGTTGTGGACACCGCTCTTCTTAATCTGGGCACCCGTCGTTGGATATAGGCTTACTAAAGCACTAGCCCCCATCTCCACCGTAGCTGCCCTTGCAATCCGTTCAGTCCATTTATTATCGATTGTTTCGAAGATACCGATGTTTCCTTTTTCATCTGTGATCGCCATCGGCGCGGCGGAAATGCCGTCCAGGTTAAAAGTCACCATCTGAAGTTCAGGAAATGCTCTACCCATACCATCACAATCAATTAGTGGTAAATCTAGCTGCGCTGCAACAACAATGGGAACCATTGAATTGACTCCCCCCGCTTCCATCGGAAACGTGCCTGTAATTTTTTCTTTGCCCAAATACTTGGCGAGCTTTTGAAATACCTTAACAAACTCGTCCCCTCTAGGGAATTTCTCAACTAAGACGGAAGGTGCACCCATCATGGCAGCAGGAATAAAAAAGTCATCATCTGCAATTTCATCCACGGAATATAATCTTACAGGCCCGTTTTTTTCGATAGCTGAAAGAGCCATGAGTTTACCGATGTAAGGATCTCCCCCACCACCTGTACCTAAAAATGCAGCGCCTACCGCAATATGTTCAATGGCGTCTTTATCTAAATATCTCATCTATTTTCCTCCAATATGACAGTCTTTGAAGCTGAAGCAGTGAATCGGTAGCATACTACATAAATGACAAATGAAATGACGATCCCGATCAATGGCTGATTCGTTACTTGAGGCAAACTTGGGAAGAAGGACATAACGACAGGTATACAAGCAATGACAGAACCGATGAGCCAAGAAAATACACCTAGACGATTAACGCCTTCTGTTTCTTTCCAGCTATTCTTATCCCCTTTGTTCATCACCCAGTAGGAAGCAATCATGACCCCTGCTACAGGCGGAACCATAGCCGAAAATATCGACATCACTGGCGTGAAGTAATTCAAGATACCGACCACTGCGAGTATAGTCCCGATAAGTCCAGCAACACCCACTGCCCATTTTTCTTTATCTTTGGAAACGCGGAATACATTGGTCAAGGCAAATCCACCTGAGATGGCATTGACCATGTTCGTTTTCCATGCCGCCAAGATGAAAACAATCCCGCCGATAAAAGGCGTTGTAATATTCAAAAATACGGCTGCGACATCGTTAGTTTGATAAGCGAGTGTTAAGATAGCCCCTACACTGATCATCAGAACACCAGACGGTATAATTCCGAAAATCGCTGCTTTCCACACATCAGAACGCTTTATCGAAAACTGCGAGTAGTCGCCTGCAATGACGGCCCCCAGGGCAAAAGATCCCATCGTAACTGATAATCCATCCATGAATTTCATCTGCTGGTCAGGCTGGTAGTTCGAAATGAGATCCCAAGAACCCCCAGTGAAAGCTTGAAATAAACCATATATACATATGACGACTAATAATGGCACTGCAATATAACTGAGTACACGCAGTACTTTGATTCCGTACATCGCAGAGATTACCATGACCAAGCCGCTAATTAGAGAAGCAACAGGAACAGGAACCGTCATTCCAAACTCTGTCAACAAATTCGCCAGCGCTTCCCCACATACATTGGCCTGAATCCCAAACCAACCGAGGCATGCAATGGTGAGAATAATAGATAGAATCGTTCGCGAGCCTTTTTTCCCAAACACCTGACCTGCGACCTGAACGGTTGACTTACCTAGGTCCGTGCTTTGAATACCTTGAAGAATCATGATGGCAACGATAATGGAATATCCAACTAAGGTGACAAGTAAAGTCTTAGGTAGGCTCATCCCCGATATGAGCGTGTTTCCTACCAGGAGACCGGGTATGCTGATCATCGCTCCGGCCCAAACAATCGCCAGCGTGAACCAAGACTGGTGCTGTGTTCCTTCTTTTTTCATGAACCCTTCCTCCGATCTCGTAAAGTAGATTTTTCTTATTATAGAAGGAATCATAGGGAGCGTCTTTTGCTAAAATAAAAAAAAGATCCGTAATTTTTGTCTTTTTCGACAAAAGTTACGGACCATGTTATCTATGAATGAGTCGATAAATCATGCAGGCGATGTACACATCGTAAAATTCAGAATTCACCGTTACGTCATACCCAATTAATTCACTGATCTTTTTAATGCGATACTTTACTGTATTCTTATGAACAAACAGCAATTTTCCGCAGTCATCGAAACTGCCTTTAGCATCTAATAGAAAAGTCGTGAGCGTTCTCATCGACATCGGATCATCCAGAATGGGATCAATTACAGACATCCACTCTTCAATAGCTTCTTCTCCTTGTTCACTAAAATCAATAGCCCGCTTCATCGAGCGGATCTCAGCTGCCGTATATAATCTACGCTGTTCATAAATGAGATGGACTTTCTGTCCCACACTGTTCACGAGCTGATACATGCGGCGTACTTCTTGCGTGTTTCTCATTCTAGGGGCGTACACGATTTCAGATATAAATGAGGCAGAATTCGTCGTATCCATATACTCTACGGCAATTTCGTACTCATTGTACTTATAAGAACAATTTCCCAAGAGGACAATAATACAATGGTCGATGGTTTGAATGACCGCCGTTTTGTAATATTTGAACAAATGATCTTGGAGCTCTTCGCGAATCCGTTTCTCTTCCGACAAATCCTGAATATACACTAACCACATCATTTGAATAGCAGAGACATCAATATGGAGAAAATGAGCCAGTCTGCGCATTTTTTCGCTTTCATCATTAATGATCGCTTTTACCAAAGCATATTCGCTGATCTCGTTATGCTTGTCTCCCCACAAATTAATAGCCACCTGGACAACTTCGCTAATTTTATCGATCGTTTTGGTAGGTAATTTCGAATTTTCTTTAATCAGAAATAGATACAGCAATTCCCCGTTTTTTTGATGAATACTTTTGTATTCTACAAAACAGTCTGAATAGGTCTCTGCTTGTCCCTTCGCTCCATTCATCAAGTAAGGCGCATATTCCTCAATAAGATGAGACACGTCTAACGTAGAATTACGAGGCCACATCACTTGGTTCACAATCTCCATATGGGTATTCGTCAGGACAATGTTCGCTTTCAGCCGATCAGATAACAATTTCAGCGTAATTTCCACACTCTGCAAATGTTCAGGCAAAAGAGAAACTTTCTCTAACGATTCATTCACAAAATTATCATTGATCGTTTGATTGTTCAGGACAATCGCTTCCATCACTTCATATATGACTTCGTTATAACGAAGGGAATAATCGTTTTCAGGCATGCAAATGATAATGAAATTTTGGGACTCTGCCAGTTGCAGTACCTCTTCAGCCACTTCCGGAATAATAATTCCTACATAATATAAAATCAGTCCCACTTCTCCAAGATCGATCAGGTATTGGACCGCTTCACACTGTTTTTTCACACTATCTTTAATGGAGAAAAAAGAGCTGATGACAATCTCTTCCGCATACCACTCTTCTTGGATCGTATGGACGATTTGAGATGAAAAATCCGCGTTAGAAACCTCGAGTACGGATAAAGAGGAGACCGTACGTTGAATATTATTATTTCCAGTTAACACCTTTGCTCCTCGGAAGGAGGGCAATTGCAGCATGTCTTTGACGGTTATCCCCATGACTATCACCACTTCTTCTGTGTTTTTCTTATGGTTGTCGTGCCTTTATTATATCTCATTTGATATTGGCAATTCACGCTATGAATTTGGAGCCCATCCTACCTAAAAGAGAAACCAACAAAAAAAACCACTCCTTAATACTTTAAGGAGTGGTCGTTGTATTAATTATAGTTCGTAACAGTGACTGCTTCATAAATCTCAGATCAAATTGACCCAAAATTCACTCCGCTAGGCACATGATTTAGGGCTTGTAAGCCTTACATCATACCGCCCATTCCACCCATGCCGCCCATATCTGGACCTGCAGGAGCTGCTGGTTCTGGTTTGTCAGCGATAACTGCTTCAGTAGTGAGGAACATAGCTGCTACGGAAGCTGCGTTTTGAAGTGCATAACGAGTTACTTTCGCAGGGTCAACGATACCCGCTTCGATCATGTTTACCCATTGACCGTTAGCAGCATTGTAACCTACGCCAACTTCTTCGCGTTTCAGACGATCCACGATAACGGAACCTTCTTCACCAGCGTTAGCAGCAATCGTACGGATTGGAGCTTCCAGTGCGCGCAGAACAATGTTTACACCTGTTTGCTCGTCACCTTCGAGCTTCTCAGCTACTGCAGCTACAGCGCCGTATACGTTCACGAGAGCTGTACCACCACCGGATACGATACCTTCTTCAACTGCAGCACGAGTTGCGTTCAGCGCATCTTCGATACGAAGTTTACGTTCTTTCAGCTCAGTTTCTGTTGCTGCACCTACTTTGATAACAGCTACGCCGCCAGCAAGTTTAGCAAGACGCTCTTGCAATTTCTCTTTATCGAACTCGGAAGTTGTTTCTTCCAGTTGGGAACGAATTTGTTTCACACGAGCATCGATGTCTTCTTTGCTTCCAGCACCGTCAACGATGATTGTGTTTTCTTTAGTTACACGTACTTGACGAGCAGTACCGAGTTGATCAATAGAAGCGGATTTCAGATCAAGTCCGAGTTCCTCAGTGATCACTTGGCCACCAGTCAAAGCAGCGATATCTTGCAGCATTGCTTTACGACGGTCACCAAATCCAGGAGCTTTAACAGCTACTGCATTGAATGTTCCGCGCAGTTTGTTCACGATCAGCATAGCTTGCGCTTCGCCTTCGATATCTTCAGCGATCAACAGAAGCGGTTTGCTTTGTTGAACGATTTTTTCAAGAACAGGCAAGATTTCTTGCGTGTTTGTAATTTTTTTATCAGTGATCAGAATGTATGGGTTGTCAAGGACAGCTTCCATTTTATCTGTATCAGTGATCATGTATGGAGAAATGTATCCGCGGTCGAACTGCATACCTTCAACCACTTCAAGTTCTGTTTCAAAACCACGGGATTCTTCAACAGTGATAACACCGTCGTTACCCACTTTTTCCATAGCTTCAGCGATCAATTCGCCTACTTCTTCGTCAGCTGCGGAAATAGCAGCAACTTGTGCGATGGATTGTTTGTTCTCAACAGGTTTGGAGATGCTGCGCAGTTCTTCTACTGCTGCACGAACCGCTTTGTCGATCCCTTTACGGATACCGATTGGGCTTGCACCTGCAGTTACGTTTTTCAAACCTTCCGTAATGAGGGCTTGTGCAAGAACTGTTGCCGTTGTTGTACCGTCACCAGCTACATCATTTGTTTTTGTCGCTACTTCTTTAACAAGCTGAGCACCCATGTTCTCGAATGCATCTTCAAGTTCAATTTCTTTAGCGATCGTTACACCGTCATTCGTGATGAGCGGGCTACCAAATTTTTTCTCAAGAACAACGTTACGTCCTTTTGGTCCAAGTGTTACTTTCACTGCATTTGCCAAAGCGTCCACACCACGAAGCATGGAACGACGAGCGTCTTCACTGAATTTAATATCTTTAGCCATGGTGATAAAACCTCCTAATAAATTATGAAATCTACGCTTCGATTCATATATTCAAGCTCTTCACGTATGAAGATTAACCCAAGATTGCGTGAATGTCGCTTTCCTTCATAATCAAATATTCTTTACCTTCGTATTTAAGCTCTGTTCCAGCGTATTTGGAGAAAATAACGCGGTCTCCTTCTTTCACTTCCAAAGGAACACGAACGCCATCTTTTAAGCTTCCAGCGCCAACAGCGATAATTTTACCCTCTTGCGGTTTTTCTTTAGCAGAGTCCGGAAGTACAATTCCGAAAGCTGTTGTTTCTTCTTGTTCGATCGGTTCTACCAATACGCGTTCACCTAAAGGTCTGATCATGAAAAATAGCCTCCTTAATTAAGTAAATTACCTATCTTACGGTTGTTGCACTCATGTATTAGCACTCGACAGTCGTCAGTGCTAACAACCAATTTCATGATACTGAAATTAGAAGATGATTTCAAGTCCTTTTCACGATTTTAAAGGAACTTTTGTGTAAGTCTTTGAAGCCATCTTCCATTCTATCCAATCCTTTGTAAATTATGCTCGTCCTAAGCTTGCTCTCCTGTGTCCACCTTAACATACCTGGATTCGAATTCCTCGGCCTCCGCGAGCTGCTTACGATAAACAACGGAAGACAAAAAGACGCTGAACTCATATAGAAGGATTAAAGGAATAGTAACCAAAATATCGGATATAAAATCAGGCGGGGTTACAAATACGGCGATAAAAACAAGTACAAAATAGGAGACACGGCGCATCTTGCGTAGGCGCAGCGGATTGAGTATTCGTAGTTTGGTCAGGAACATAACGACCACTGGCAGTTCAAACAAAAGCGATACTGGCAAGATTAAATTAAACATAAACGTAAAATATTGTGCTAGCCCGTAAGTTTCAACAAGGCCTAGCTTCTGATTGATGCTGCTTGTAAAAGAGGTTGCCATCGGGAGCAATATTTTATATGAAAAAGCGATCCCGAGTAAAAATAGCAAAAATACAAACGGTATGTAGCGCAGTGTTGCTTTTTGTTCATTCGGCTTCAGACCCGGACTCACAAACTTCCAAATCTGATACGCGGTAAAAGGTAATGTAATGACAAGGGAAAAAACAAGCGCAATTTTCATGTACATCCCAAGTCCATCCCACAGCGTAAGTGCATGAAGCTCAATACCCGGGAGAGGCCCGTGTAACGTCAAATATTTGTAGATCGGATCACTGATGAATAGACCACCAATCAGTCCCAGTACAAGTACCACCAGCACAGCGACAAGACGTCTTCGAAGCTCCCCTAGATGATGTACCAGCGTCATACCTTCTTCATGTTCAGACATCTCTACACTCCCTCTCTGCTATACCAAGGTAGAAGAAAAAACAAAACCCTTCTTAAAAGAAGGGATCATAATCTTACTTGAACAACCAAAAGGCACTTCATATGCACCTCAATCGGTGCTAGCTCAAGACATATAAAATTACTCCGGCAGGCGCTTGTCCTCTGTTTTCTGAACAGTCACCTCTTCAGCCGGTTTCACTTCGTTTGTAGAAGATTGCTTACGGGATGAAGGTTCATCCGACATAATCTCTTGTGCACCATTCTTAAATTCACGAAACGTTCTTCCGACAGCTCGTCCCAGTTCAGGAAGCTTGTTCGGTCCAAATAACAACAAGGCAACAATAACAAGCAGAATAAATCCAGTTCCTCCAATATTAGGCACGTTTACTCCTCCTTCTTGTTGTACTTCATGTATGTATGAATGTACATACGATTACACATCCATAATAATCCATCTACATGAAATCATACCACAAATGTAATCACATACATAGTCTGTATTAACAAGAAAATGGAAAGAAGGAAATGATTCCTACTTACTGTCTAAATTGTCCTGTTACCATTAGAAGAGCCTCTGGAAGCTGATCCATAATGGCTGCAAGGTTCTCATGAACTCCCTTTGGCGTACCAGGAAGATTGACGATCAGCGTCCTTCCGCGAATGCCGCAAATTCCTCTAAATAACATGGCTCCCCGGTTCTTCTGCAGTACTGTCATACGCATTGCTTCCGCCATACCAGGTACTTCACGGTCAATGACTCTCCGCGTTGCCTCTGGGGTAACATCCCTGATCGCAAGCTCTGTCCCACCTGTCGTAAGTACGAGGTCAGCATGAAAATAATCGGTCATTTCGATAAGCGCAGCAATAATCTCGTCAGGTTCATCCGGTACGATGCGGTATTCAATAATCTCTCCGCCCAGTTCTTCTTCGACAAGTTCACGGATGACCTGCGCACTCGTGTCTTCCCGCTCTCCTCTCGCTCCCTTATCACTTGCTGTAAGGATCGCTGTTTTCCACAACATAAGATCACCCATCCCTCTATTTGGATTTATAATCTCCATTTTTTCCGCCCGTTTTTGATGTGAGCTGTGTTGGACCTATGACCATATCTTTCTGCAAAGACTTACACATGTCATAGATTGTTAGTGCAGCTGCCGATGCAGCCGTAAGAGCTTCCATCTCTACCCCTGTTTTTCCTTCTGTCTTGACGGACACTTCAATATACAGCTCACGTTCTCCATTGTCTGCAAAAGAAATGTTCACTCCGGTAAGTGGCAGCGGATGACACATCGGAATCCAGTCCGACGTACGCTTCGCTGCCTGAATTCCTGCAACTTGGGCAACCGCCAGTACATCTCCTTTGCCAACGGTTCCAGCCTTGATTGCCTGAAGAGTTGCCTCTTCCATCGTAATCATCGATTCTGCGACGGCTGTACGAACGGTGATCGGCTTATCGGAGATATCCACCATCTTAGCACGTCCCTGCTCATTGAAATGAGTCAGTTCAGGTACAGCCTGTCCGTTCTGTGACTTCGCGTCCATGTTCCATCACGTTCCTTTATTCAATATGTAAGACACCACTCTCCGTAAAGAGAAGGTTTAGTCTAAAATCCTGAGACTCCATCGGAATTTCATGCGGCTGAAGAAGTTGCCCCGGAAGAACAAGTCCCGCATATATCGGCGGTGTTGCAACTTGACCTTGCTTCACTTGGCGCTGGATTTCTATATCAATCAGTTCGGCAAAGCGGTCATAATACCCTCCACCGTATCCAATTCTTCCTCCGTGCAGATCATAAGCAAGACCCGGTACAATAACAAGATCAATCTCAAGCCATTTCTCTACCGGGTACACCGAGGTATGTTCAGCAGGCTCAGGAATATTCCATCTTCCCGGCTCTACATCTTCCCTCTTCTTGATCTCCCTAAGTTCCATAAGTGGCGAATCCCCCCTTACCTTGGGAATAAGCACTATGTCCCCTTGGGCCAGCGCCTCCGCCAGTAATATAGACGTATCCGCTTCACTTCGAAAAGTCATATATAGAAAAAGAATCAGCTTCCTCTGTCCCAGTTCACTGCGCAGACGGTTCATCTCCTGAATAGCATGTTCACAGGCCTTTCGAGAGACTTCTGTACGTCTGTCAGGAGGTATGTCTTCCCTAAGTTCATGCATTCTGGATCGAAGCTGCTTCTTTAACTGAAGCTTGTCCGGATGTTCCTCCATCCATTCTCACCCTCCGTTTCCATCCCGCAGTGCGAAAATGTACTTCCACTATCTTTTCATTTATATAGTTCGTCAATTGACGTTAGTTTGCATGTCTTGAAATTTCGGTATTATTCTTTATTAAGTTTATCACCTATTTCATGAAAAGACTATAAGAGAGAGAAAGTTCAAAACCTTTTCATAAGGGACTTGCGGGGAACTTCTCTTTTAACTTGTTCTAGGCGGTGCAAAGCCTCTCTTTTTCATGTAAACTAGGACTAGTTTATTGCTTTGGAGACAGGAGGAAACATCATGCTTTTTCAAGCATCCGGAATTATAAAAAGATATGGCATTGACAGCATTCTTGAAGGTGTCAGCCTACAGATATTGGAACGTGAACGTATTGGACTCGTTGGGGTAAACGGCGCAGGTAAATCCACCCTTCTGAAAATTCTAGCAGGTGAGATGTCCTATGACGGAGGTCAAATTTTCAAGGCCAAAGAAACGACACTCGGATATTTGGCACAGAACAGTGGACTGGAGTCCGATGGAACCATCTGGGAAGAGATGCTAAAGGTATTTGCTCACCTTACGGAAACAGAAGCAGAACTGAGACAGATGGAGCAGCGAATTGCAGATCCGAAAGAAATGAACGATGAGAAAAAATATGCCGACCTGCTGGAGCGTTATGCCGTGCGTTCGGACTGGTTCAAGGATCATGGCGGCTACGAGATCGAAACTCGTATTCGCAGCGTCCTTCATGGGATGGGATTTGGTCAGTTCCCTACAGACACGAAGATTTCGACACTAAGCGGAGGACAGAAAACGAGGCTTGCTCTTGCTCGTATCCTCCTCCAAGCACCAGATCTACTCATGCTGGATGAGCCGACGAACCATTTGGATATTGAAACACTCACTTGGCTTGAGGATTATCTTCGTGGTTACTCCGGCGCTCTGTTAGTTGTGTCTCATGACCGATATTTCCTTGACCGGCTCGTAACCGGCATCGTCGAAATTGAACGTCATCGTTCACGTAAATATACAGGCAATTACAGCCGTTATATGGAGCTGAAAGCAGCCGAATACGAAGCCCAGATGAAACAATATGAGAAGCAGCAGGATGAAATCTCCAAGCTGGAAGATTTTATTCAGCGCAATATCGTTCGAGCTTCTACTACGAAACGTGCACAAAGCCGGCGCAAGGCACTTGAGAAAATGGATGTCATGGATCGGCCGCAAGGAGACCTCAAGAAAGCTCATTTTTCTTTTGATATTGCCTATATGTCTGGAAAAGAAGTACTCCATGTACGCGACTTATCTGTCGCTTTTGACAAGGAAAGTGAACCTCTATTCCAACATGCGGATCTGGATCTCCGTAGAGGCGAGACGGTTGCCCTGATTGGACCAAACGGAATTGGAAAATCCACTTTGTTAAAATGCCTAACAGGTCAGATGACTCCTCGTACAGGAAGAATGGATTGGGGTACCAAGATTAAACTTGGCTACTACGATCAGGAGCAGACGGCATTAAATGATAAAAACACGGTACTCGAAGAATTGTGGAGTGAATATCCACATATGGAAGAGGCACGTATCCGTACTGTCCTAGGTAATTTCCTATTCAGCGGGGACGATGTTCAAAAGCGGATCAGCGCACTTAGCGGCGGTGAAAAAGCTCGTGTATCTCTGGCCAAACTTATGCTTCAGGAATCCAACGTACTTATTCTGGATGAGCCTACCAACCACTTGGACTTATTCAGTAAAGAAGTGCTGGAATCTGCGCTCATCGATTATGAAGGCACTCTGCTCTTCATTTCACATGACCGTTACTTCCTGAACAAGATGGCAGAACGCATTGTCGAACTGCATCCAGAAGGAACACAGCATTTCCTAGGAAATTATGATGATTATGTGCAGAAAAAGCTGGAGCTTGAAGAAATAGAGCAGGAACGCCAGGAACTGAGGGCAGCGACTACGAAACAGAGTGCACAAGCATCTCCGCCTGCTGAGAAGTCTGGAGCCGATCTTTTTCAAGCAGAGAAGCAGGCAAAGCGGGAAGAGCGGAACAGGCAGCGTAGATTGGAGAGTCTTGAAGAGCAAATCGCTGACCTCGAGACGAAGATCGAAGATCAACAAGCTGAAATGGCTAAGCCTGAGATTTATCAAGATTACATGAAACTACAAGAGATTCAGCAATCGATCGAAACTTTGAAGAATAAGCTTAGTGAAGTGTATGCTGAATGGGAAGAACTAGCCGAATAAAGGCTAAAACTTTTATCTAAATAAAAAATAATTACATTTAAAAGAAGTAATTAACAGTTTTATCCACAGAAAAAGTGGATAATCTATCCATCTAAACAGCCCATTGGGCTGTTTTTTTGGCTTAATAAAGCCATTTTCATCATAAATCCAATTTTATCCACCAAACTATCCACATTATCCACAATTTACCTACTTAAAGGATGTTAAGAATTCCAGCCATTTTCATTCATTTGCAAAAGCGTAATTTTGCTCACTTTTCTGTAATTATCCCCATTTTCTTCCGGATATGTGGATAACTTTGTTAACATCTTGACATATTTTCCATCCTATGCCTTCTTACTTGGTTCACAATTCCATTGAATAAATAAAAAAGCCGATCATCTTTTAAAAAGATGTCGACTTTATGTTTCAATAAATAAGTTACTAGTCTACTCTATTCCACTGACCAATTCTCCAAAGATAATCCTGGCTCTGCTTGAAGCTTCAGATCAGAGAACACGCCTCGTTCCCATTTCAGGTAAGCCGCTGCTCCAATCATCGCCGCATTGTCCGTGCAATACTCCATAGGTGGAATGAGAAGCTTGATGTTCTCTTTCGCACAACGTTCTTCAAGTGCCTTGCGTAACCCACGGTTAGCGGCAACACCTCCGCTTAGCAGGAGCTGTTTGGAACCATATGCGCGTACAGCGCGTACCGCTTTTTCCACAAGAACCTCAACCACCGATTCCTGAAAACCGCGTGCCACACTGCTACGATCAAGTTCTTTACCTTTCATGGAGGCCTGATTCACAATATTGAGCACCGCGGATTTAAGACCGCTGAAGCTGAAATCATAAGAATCCGGTTCAAGCCATACTCTTGGAAGTGGTGTGACTGCTTCTGCCTCATGCGCCATCCGGTCCACATGCGGTCCTCCTGGATAAGGACAACCCAGTGCTCGTGCCACTTTATCATAAGCTTCACCCACTGCATCATCCCGCGTACGGCCAATCACTTGAAACTTTCCTTCCGAGGGCATATGAGTAAGCTCCGTATGTCCACCAGAGACAACCAGCGCCATGGCCGGGTACTCCAGCTCTTCCACAAGACGGTTCGCATAAATATGTCCAGCAATATGGTGCGTTCCGATCAGCGGTTTATCGAGTGCCATCGCAAGCGTTTTGGCTGCAACGATACCCACGAGCAAAGCACCGACAAGTCCAGGTCCCTGCGTCACCGCAATGGCTGAAAGATCCTTCGGCTTAATTCCCGACGCTTCGATCGCCTGCTCCATGATCAGAGTGATAACCTCAACATGCTTTCGGGAAGCAACTTCTGGCACAACTCCACCAAAAGCTTTATGTGTCTCGATTTGACTGGAAATCAAATTTACCAGTACTTCGCGTCCGTCTTTGATGACGGAAACGGATGTTTCATCACAGCTTGTCTCAACAGCGAGAATATAACTTGTATTTTGTAAGGACGATTGTGTCATGAATCTCTTAGACTTCCTTCCTCTGTTCCTTCCATACCGAGGTTCGCGCTCGCAGGCAAATCTGCCCACATAATCATCGCGTCTTCATTATTGTCTGAATAATAACCTTTGCGTAGTCCGGAAGGTCTGAATCCTTTTTTCTCATACAACCCTTGTGCTACCGTGTTCGAGACTCTCACTTCCAGCGTCATTCTTGTCATACCAACATAGGCTGCAGTCTTCATTAGTTCTGTGAGCAGCTTCTCTCCGAGCTTTCTCCCACGGTAGGCTTCTAGTACAGCAATATTCGTAATATGGGCCTCATCTACAATCGTCCACATTCCTGCATACCCAATGGGTTTACCGTCTAGTTCCATAATCATATATTTAGCAAAATGGTTATGTGTAAGTTCGTTCACGAACGCACTTTCCGTCCATGGTAATGTGAAACATTCTTGTTCAATGATAAGGACATCCGGTATATCTTGAAGCGTCATCATCCGGAATACGAGATGCCCCTTTTCTTGCTTACTATCCATGCAGCTCTACGACTCCTTTCATTTACGTAGAAGATTCGCTTCCGCTTCCGCAAGTTGGGTGTAGTTCGGCAGTAATGTATGCACATCATTCTGCTCTCCTTGCAGCAATCTAGCTGCTCCCAGCTTACCTACATAACGCCCTTCCATCTCATAAGAAAGAAGATGGACCTCAACTTCAGGCTGCATCGTCTGAAGTTTCTCGAGCGTTTGTCTATGCGGTTCTACATCTCCCACGAAAAGTATTCCGCTTGGCGCTGATGAAGAATCTAGTTCACTTAGCAGCGAAGCGATAGCATCTACCCAGCCATCCACAAGTCGGATCGCATCGGGTTCCATCCGGTGCAGTGCTGAATTTGGACCGTCCCCTTCAAAGAGAGCGGTGTATGCCTGACCTCTCCGTGCATCCATCAATGGTACGACCCAGTAGCGGTTTCCGTTATCTTCTACTGATCTAGCCTGTCCTACTGCCGGCTCTTTATCGCTCACATAAGAGCTGAGCCCGCCCATAGCAAGAGCAGCAAGACTCGATACGGCAGTTACGGGCACATCCCATGCCCATGCTAGTGTTTTAGCAGCCGTCACCGCAATGCGGACCCCCGTATATGATCCGGGACCGATGCCGACAGCGATACCTGCAATATCTTCTTTTGTAATTTGATTATTCTCCATCAGATCCTTCAAAGCCTGCACGACGTGCACTGCATGATTCCGATCTGCTCTTGTATTGCTTTCAGCCACGAGTGATTCCTCTGACATGACCGCTGCGGCTAGCACAGCCGTCGATGTATCCAACGCCAAAAACCGCTGACGCGGCTTATGTTCTTCGTTCATCCCATATCGACTCCACTTCTGCTTAATTCCTGACACCATGCAGCATAGGGTGCTCCATAACCGTCCAAACGAATAACACGTTCTTCGGCTCCCGTAACCTCCATCTGAATATGCAGATGAGCTTCTGGAAGCAGCTCAGGGATAATGCTGGACCATTCAACCAGACTCACGCCATCCCCATAGAAATATTCATCAAGGCCCAGTCCTTCCGCTTCATCCAGTGAAATGCGGTACACATCCATGTGATATAGTGCAAGTCTTCCTTTATATTCCTTAATCAGAGTAAAAGTAGGGCTGTTCACAACCCCTTCCACGCCGAGGTGCTTCGCGAAACTTTGGGAAAATGCCGTCTTTCCGGCACCTAAATCTCCATCAAGTGCGATCACTGTACCCGGAATCGCAATTTTCGCAATCATTGCTGCGAGTTTGTCCGTGTCTTGTACACCTCTAGAGTGAAAAACCCATTCCTGATGCTCTTGTGTCAATGTACTAACCTTCTTTCGGTCCGTTATCCTAAAGGCAACGATAACAAAATACTTCATCTCATTATATAGTTCAAGACATTCACTCGCAAGGCGAAAGACATGGCAAAGAACCCGGGGGATATACCTCTCACCGAGTTCTTATGTTATTCGTACTGTCATCTATTATGAAGCTAAATAATGCAGGCTACCTTTTCTACTCGCCCTCAACCAGACGATCTACATTCACGGTATGTGTATCTAGCGGATTATTTCCGATTTGAACGGTTGCCATCTTATTGTCCAGATCCACATGCTCGATCCATACCGGCTTCTCTCCATCCAATTTCACTGCGTAATTTTCTTTCGCATCATAGATTGCTTTGGCACGTGCTGCTTCCATTATGATTCTCCTCCTTTATTATCATCCAAATGAAATTCGCTTTCGTCATAAAGAGCATCGCTCGTACTGTCCCCGATATATCCGTTATCCTCGGTAACTTGTCCACCGCCAAGCCCTTCATTCACCATTCGATCAACGTCAAATGCAGTATTCTCAAGCGATTCTTCTACCTCATCTTCCGGTTCAGTAACGGCCTCCCAGTTCACTAAATTAGCTGCAATCATATCCGGTCCGCCAAAATCACTGGGTAGTCCTCCTCTGTCTCTTCCTTCTCGTTCTTCATGTGAATCCGAATGATCCCATGCCATCTATAGTTCCCCCTTTGATTTATTTATGTACTATGCCCGGTACAAGGAAGGATCATGCGTCTATTTCCGGTTATTACGGACTTTTTTTGCCCATACTAGAAGAAAAACATTTTTGATTATTGATAAATAAGGAGGGAAAAGATACATGCATACCGTCTGGAAGGGAGCGATTAGCTTCGGACTCGTTCATGTCCCGGTCAAAATGTTCTCGGCTACGGAAGATAAAGATATATCTATGCGCTACATTCATAACGTTTGCGGAAGTCCTCTCGCTTATGTTCGCAAATGTCCTTCATGTGATATCGAAGTGAAATGGGAGGAAATCACGAAAGGATATGAATATGAAAAGGGGAAATTTGTTCTTTTTGAAAAAGAGGAACTTGAGCAATTATCCGATCAGGCTAACAAAAATATTGCCATTCTTGATTTCGTTAATTTAACCGATATTGACCCGATCTATTTCCAGAAAACATATTACTTGTCCCCCGATCAAGCGGGAGGAAACGCATATCAGCTTCTTATGACTGCCATGCGTGACACGGGCAAGATCGGCATAGCCAAAATCTCTATTCGTTCCAAAAGCAGCCTTGCTGCGATCCGAGTATTAGATGAATGCCTTGCGATAGAAACGATTTTTTATCCTGATGAGATTCGCCAAGTCTCCCAAGTTCCGAATCTTCCTGAGAACATTACCGTCAATGACAAAGAACTCACAATGGCAAAAATGTTAATCGATCAGTTATCTACCCCATTTGAACCAGAAAAATATACGGATGACTATAGAGTACGTTTGCTGGATGCCATTAACCACAAAGTGGCCGGGGAAGAATTCAAAGTGGCTCCTGCTAAACCAGAAACGAGCGTTGTAGATCTTATGGCAGCTCTTCAAGCAAGTATTGAAGCAACACAGCCGATTCCAACGGATCCGGGTAAACCACCTGCCAAGAAACGGGCTCCCCGTAAAACAGCAGCAGCGACCGGAACGGAAGATACGAATATCCCTGTCGTCACACCAAAGCCAAAGAAACGTAAAACAGCCAAAACAAAAGAAACCGGAGCTTAAGCGGGTTACAATAACTTCTCATGACTTCAAACTGCAAACCTAAAAATTATGAAAATGCGAACACTCATCTTCTTATTGACTGAAAGTGATAATAACTTTATACTTACTTACACAAAGTAACCAAATATAATTTAGTAATATAAAGTTGACTGTTCATTATAAGGAGGCATTTTCTTATGACTTATTCTATTCACCCCAATACCAAACTTGGCGAAGTGAAACTTCGTGTAAGTAACTTGGAACGTTCACTGCTTTTTTATGAAAACATTGTTGGACTCAAAGTGCTATCCCGCAGTAGGGAAAATTCAGTGGCTCTTACTGCAGACGGCGTCAGTCCACTTGTCATTCTGGAACGATCCCGAATGCGAAACCGATTGCTCCAAGAAGCCATGCAGGGTTATACCATTATGCCATTCTGCTGCCAGATCGTACTTCGCTAGGAATCACCTTACGCCATCTAGCTGAATCTGGAATTGAGATTGGTCAAGGCGACCACAGTGTGAGTGAAGCACTATACATCAATGATCCAGATGGACACGGAATTGAAATTTATGCCGACCGTCCAAGAAGCACATGGAAGAAAGATGAACATAACAACTACATTATGGGAACAGACCCTGTGGATGTACAAGGCCTGCTGGAACTAGCAGATAATAAGCCTTTTACCGGATTACCGGCTGGAACAATTATCGGGCATGTTCATTTCCATATCTCTGATCTTGAAGAAGCACGTCAGTTCTATCATCACCTACTTGGATTCGATGTTGTTCTGGATGACTCCCGTTATTTCCGAGCGCTCTTTGTATCGGCAGGAGGTTACCATCATCACATCGGACTCAACATATGGGCAGGTCAAGGCGCACCAAAAGTTCCATCTGATGCAGTAGGCATCGATTATTTCACCATTATCTTTGAGAATCAGGCTGTATATGAAGAAGCTTTGATAAGACTTGAGCAGAACGGGATTATGGTTCTCCGAGAAGCGAATGAAGCAAAGCTTACCGATCCATTCGGTATCCAGATTCGTATCACTCACGCCTGATTTCTCTTATTCATAACTAAAGGAGAAGCGCTGTATGAAGCTTACACCCGTCATTCCCTTCGAGCCGGTTCGTACGGATTTATTCCCATCTGGTGATCCTTGGATTGCCCAGGTCAAATGGGACGGCGTTCGAATGCTCACCTATTATGATGGTGAAGAAGTACGTTTAGTGAACCGGAAGCGAAATGACCGGACGATTCAATACCCAGAACTAGGTCAGGCGGATGTGTATTCATCCGCTTCTTCTTTTATTTTGGACGGAGAACTCATCGCCTTTGCGAATGGCAAACCCTCTTTTCACGAAATCATGAGACGCGATAGTCTTCGCAGCGAGCGCAGTATTAGACAAGGCTTACAAAGCGTCCCCGTCACCTATATGGTGTTTGATCTTTTATATTTGGACGGAGAATGGCTTACCCATCTTCCTCTCTCCGAAAGACAAACAAAGCTAAGCCAAATCATCAAGCCGCAGCCGCTTGTCCAAGTGGTACAGAACTTTCCTGATGGGAATGTGCTGTTTGAGGCAGCAAAAGCTCAGCACCTAGAAGGAGTTGTGGTGAAAGACCTGACCAGTACTTATGCCATAGACGGTAAAGATAACCGCTGGCAAAAACGTAAAAAAAACGGGGATCTTTATGCGGTCATTGGCGGCGTTACACTCCGTGATAAAATCGTGAATTCACTACTTGTCGGATTGTACCGGGAGGATGGTGTACTTACGTACATCGGTCATGCCGGTTCCGGCAGATTTACAGGGAAAGACTGGCGGGATCTTACGGAAAGAATTCAATCTCTCCGCACAAATGAAATGCCATTTGACCAATTACCGGGACGCGATCAGGGGGCTATCTGGATTCGTCCAGAGATCGTCGTTCGCATCACTTTTTTGGAGTGGACTCCAGGAGGCACCATGCGTCATCCTACGATTGAAAGCTTCGCCCCCCATATTCAGCCGGGGGATTGTACCGTGTTACAGAAGGAGGGCGACTCGCATGGCTAGGACGGTAAAAGGAAGTATTCAGATTCAAGGCCATGAGCTGACCATTACGAACCCAGACAAACCGCTATGGCCAGAGGCAGGTGTCACGAAGGCGATTTATTTGCAAAAGCTGGCCGAGCTCTCTCCTTACCTTCTCACCTATTGCAAAGACCGGCTGCTTACCACGATACGTTATCCTCACGGCGTACATGGGGAATTTTTTTATCAGAAAAATGCACCGGAGCCCTTGCCGCCCTTTGTTCGCACAGCTGTTCATGAGAAGATCAATTATGTTGTCCTGGATGGACTTCCTGAACTGCTTTGGCTCGGCAATCTAGCCGCACTGGAATTCCATCCTTCCCTTCATGCTGTTGGCAGTCATCTGCCCTGTGAGTGGATGATTGACCTTGATCCTAGTCTCAGCGAGGAACCTAGAATTATGGAAGCAGCGTATATTGTAGGTCAGGTGCTCTCTTCCCTTGGAATTGAGTCTGTCCCCAAAACATCCGGAGCCACCGGAGTGCAAATTATCGTGCCGATCCAAAAAGGAATCACATTCGAACAACTCCGAACACTCGGACTGTTTGTAGGAAGATATGTTTGTGAGAAACATCCGCAACTCTTCACACTCGAGCGATTGAAAAAAGATCGCGGAGACAAAATTTATTTTGATTATCTACAGCATTATGGAGGAAAAACGCTTGCCGCTCCCTATACGCCAAGAGCCAGGGAACACGCTACGGTCTCCACTCCACTTCTGTGGGAGGAAGTAGCGAGAGGCGTATCTCCTAAGGATTTTACCTTACTGAACATCGGAGCGCGTCTTGCTGAAAAAGGGGATCTGATCGCTGCCCTTCCGGCCCAGCCGCTGGACACCATTCTCGCTCATCTAGCCAAATCATGAGGGTGTGAATGCACACTCCTCTTCCAGTAGAGTACAACAAAAAAAGCCCGGTGTTACTGACAAGTCAGTTACAGCCGGGCTTATATTATGCTTAATCAATGGATTCCTTTTTTCTTGAAGCGTCCGCCCTTCACATCATGAATGTTACCGATCGCAAGAAAGGCTTGCGGGTCCCAGTCTTCTACGATGCTCTTCAGTTTCGCTTCCTCTAGACGTGTAATGACAACAAAAATGACTTTCTTCTCTTCTCCGCTAAAACCGCCCTCACCATCGAGGTATGTAACGCCGCGTCCCAGCCTGTCGGTAAGTGCTTCACCGATGTCCCGGAACTTGTCGCTAATGATCCATACCGATTTGGATTGATCCATACCTTCGATCGTGATGTCGATCATCTTCATAGCAATATAGTAAGCAATGATGGAATATAGCGCATTTGGCCATCCAAATACAAAGCCTGCCGTTGCGAAGATGAATAAGTTGATGAACAATACAACCTGCCCCACGGAGAATGGAGATTTCTCGCTAAGAAGAATAGCAACGATTTCGGTACCGTCAAGCGATCCTCCAGAACGAATAACAAGACCAACACCAACACCAAGAATCAGACCACCAAATACTGCTCCCAGAAGAGGTTCGTTCGGCGTCAATGCATTAACATGATGCAGCATTTGTGTGCCAATGGACATGACCACAATGCCGAAAAAGGTGGAGATTGCAAACGTTTTGCCGATTTGCTTGTAGCCAATGAAGAGAAACGGTAAGTTAAGCACCGTTAACAACACACCAAGCGGCAAGCCGGTTATTTTGGACAACATAATGGATATACCCGTGATTCCCCCGTCAATAACTCCGTTAGGAACAAGAAAAATTTCAAGGCCAACCGCCATTAAAGCTGCTCCCACAATAATAAGAAGTGCTCTTTGCAATAGCTTCAGACTGAGCGGAGAATTACTTGCCTTCGTCTGTTTACTCGGACTTGGCATCATTTCTTTTGTTGTCATATTTGACATAGAACCCCCCCTTTTCTTTCAACCTTTTCGATGTCTTCTAGACATACAAGATATCCTTATTATAACATATCGTAGTAACAAAAGTTACAAATTCGTCAGCAAGAAAGAGAAAAACGATTAGAAACTCATTTTTCATCCAAAAATCCGTCGAATATGATCAAAGCAGGGGAGATAGTAACCTACACACGATCTCACCGCACTTGGAAAGGTTGGAACGCTTCTCAAATTCACCTTTTGTAATCCGAATACTGCTCTGCAAGTCGAGTTCAAAATCAGCCGTCAGCCGGTCCAGCGCAGTCTTGGAATACATCACGGCAGTCAGTTCAAAATTACTGTAAAAACTGCGCATATCCAGGTTCGCTGATCCTACGGCTGCAAGTAAATCATCGACAATAATGACTTTGGCATGGACAAAGCCTTTCTGGTATCGATAGAAAGTTACGCCTGCTTCGATCAGCTCTTCTAGATAAGATAGAGAAGCGAGCAATACCATCATATAATCTGCCTTGCCTGGAATCAGGACACGAACATCCACTCCGCTTCGCGCCGCTGTTTTGATTGCTGTTATGAGTGCAATATCCGGAATAAAATAAGGCGTTGTGATATAGACCCGTGAACTTGCCATAGCAATCGCATTAAAGCACACTTCCTGTATGGGGTGTCTGTTCTCATCCGGCCCGCTTTCTATCACTTGTACCTGTTCCGTACCTTTACAGCTGTGATCAGGGAACAAAGCCTGCTGGTGCTGCACATCAAGCGTCTGTCCGGTTACCATCTTCCAATCTTTTATAAAAGCCATCTGCAGGTAATAGACTGCATCCCCAATCATACGCATGTGAGTATCACGCCAAAATCCCATTTTGGTCGATTCCCCCTTGTACTCGTCCCCAATGTTCATTCCACCTGTATAACCGATCTTGCCATCGATTACGACAATTTTACGATGATTGCGGTAATTGACTTTTTTAAGCTTCAAGGCAAGCCATGGAGGTAAGAAAACATGAAATTCAACCCCCGCCTCCTTCATACGCTTCATAAATGACTTCGGCAAACTTTTACTTCCGAACCCATCACAGATCACCCGTACACTTACCCCCTCCTTTACCTTTTTAATGAGGAGATCCTGAAACCGGGTACCCGAAATATCATCTCGAATAATATAAAATTCGATATGAATATGATGCTCTGCCTTTTTAATATCCTGAAACAAGGATGTAAACAGAGGGTCCCCCTCCGCATAATAGTCCGTTTGGTTACAATCGGTGATATTACTGTGGGGAACTTCGGATAATAGATTGTACAATCGTTCGTTATTTGAAAATGATGGGTTCTGCATTCCTTCTACGGAATTCACTAGCTTCACTTTGCTGGATATCTGACTATGCATATCTTCCCATAATGTCTTTTCTTCTTGTGTCATGCGTGCGCTTTTACTATAGGGCCTTCCTGCAACAAAATACAGCACGATCCCAATCAGAGGCAGACAAAACGAAATGAAGATCCAAACCGCTGCTCGATCCGGACGTTTATACTCAAGCAGCAATATAAGTATGGTCTGAACCAGATACAGCAATATAAGTAAAATAATGACCAACCCTATCATAGCCTAGCCCCCACCTGAAGATTATTAAAAACAAAGTTGCGCTCTGCGCAGTCATCTATACAGTTTGACAATCTTTAGCACATTTCATGCACGTACAGAGTAGAAATATCGGGCTTATTTTAATAACAACAATTTTCATTGCACCTAAAAAAATGGTTCAAGATGAATATATAAGTCTATACATATATTATTTGAAGACCTTTCTTCATAAAAATGAATGACGTTAATTCCCCGGTAGAATGGGATTTATTCCAAAATGGACGCGCAGCACTGGTCCTTATCTTTATGGCCGAGTAGTCATTAGACTCAAGATGCGATATAATACTCGTTAAACTTTATACTTTAAAATCATGAGGGAGAAGAGATGTGAAATGGAAGAAGGTAGTAGGTACGCGTTAAACTTAGTAATGATAGCAGTACTCATCGGTTTTTCTGCTTTTTTCGTAGCTGTTGAGTTTGCTATAGTACGTGTAAGAACAAGTCGGCTTGATCAATTGATTGCAGAAGGAAATAAGCGAGCAGTCGCGGTAAGACAAGTGGTTGCAAATCTAGATGGTTATCTATCTGCTTGTCAGCTGGGAATTACAATTACCTCTCTCGGACTTGGTTGGCTCGGTGAACCAACGATAGAGAAAATTCTGCATCCGTTGTTTGAAAGCTGGGGTGTACCTGAATCCGTAGGGTCGGTGTTATCCTTCGTATTAGCTTTCATGGGCATTACCTACTTGCACGTGGTTGTTGGTGAACTGGCACCGAAGACCGTCGCTATCCGCAAAGCCGAAGCCGTGGCAATGTGGACATCGGGACCCATTATCTGGTTTAACAAAGTGATGTACCCATTTATTTTCATCTTAAATAGTTCTGCGAACCAGCTTGTCAAACTATTTGGTGTCAAGCCAGCTTCTGAACAAGAAGAAGCACACTCAGAAGAGGAATTGCAGATCATCATTAATGAAAGCTTCGAAAGTGGCATGATCAACCAAAGTGAATTTGGCTATGTAAGCCGGATTTTTGCTTTTGATGATATGCTGGCTAAAGAAATTATGGTTCCACGAACCGATATGGTGTGTCTGTACGCCAATAAATCCGTGGAAGAGAATCTCGCCATCATTAAAGAAGAACAGTATACCCGTTTTCCTGTTGTGAACGAGAACAAGGATGACATTATCGGCATTATTCATACGAAACAATTTTTCCTTGATTACTATGGCGACCATACGAATGCCATTGACATTCCAAGCCTGATTCATCCGATTCCTGCTGTACATGAGACAACACCGGTCAAAGACCTGCTGAAAAAAATGCAGCAAGAAGGCAATCATATTGCCATCCTGGTCGATGAATACGGCGGAACCTCAGGTATGGTTACGATTGAAGATGTACTCGAGCAAATTGTCGGCGAGATCAGAGATGAATTCGACTCCGATGAAGTAGAAGAAATTCAAATCATTAATGAGCACAACATTCTCTTTGACGGAAAAGTATCTCTCTCGAAAGTAAATGATCTCTTCTCAGCCACGCTCGACACGGGTGAATGGGACACGATCGGAGGATGGCTATATAGTCATCAGCCAGAAATGCTTGTACAAGAAGAATACGAATTTGAAGGACTTACCTTCATTCTGCTGGAAAAAGAGAAAAACCGCTTCCTCAAAGTAGCGGTGATTACTAAGGAACCTATATCCAGTACACTTAATGAAGAATCCGTTATGGCCGATTAATTCGTTCTTAATAGATAACAAGGCCCGCAGCTTAGGGAACACCCCAAGCTGCGGGCCTTGTTTTGCTTTATTTTGACCGAAGGAAGGGTCCTTCGAATTTTGCTGACAGCAGCAGGTTACGCTTTTTCCCAGCGATCTTTAAAGAAGACATTATATACACGGCGTACGATGATTTTGACTGCCATGTAGAAAGGAATAGCCAGAAGCATTCCAATAAGTCCACCGATATCTCCACCCACCAGTACAACGACGATCGTCGTAATCGGGTGAATATCCAGCGTCTTATTCATAATATACGGTGCAAGCAGGTTATCCTGAATTTGCTGTGCAACTAGAATAATAACTAGTGCCCAGATTGCCATCGATGGTTCTTCAATGAACGCGATAATAACAATCGGAACGGATGATACAATCGCCCCGATAAACGGAATGAAGTTCATAATGACAGAGACGACGGTAAGAAGTAATGCATACGGTAATCCAATGATAAGGAAACCGATATACATCAGCACGCCAAGTGCCACATTCGTAAGGACACGCCCTACGATAAAACCACTGATCGAGTTATCAATCTCATTCATGAGGTCAGTCCCTTCATCCCGGAAGCGTCTTGGCATGAAGTTTACAATGTTTTCACCGAATTTACTGCCTTCTTTAAGCATAAAGAACAGGATAATCGGTGAAACGAAGAGCACCATCACAAAGGAGGAGAAGAAGGAAACAAGCCCAGACATATAGTTGGTAAACAATTTTAATCCTTGATCGATAATCTCCGTCACTTTGGTGAACACATTCGTACCTTCAGGCAGGAACTGTGCAAGAACACCGCTTTCTTCGAGTTCCTTCAGCTGCTTCGTGAGCATATTAATCAGATTGGGCGCATTCTCAACGAATCCTAGGGATTGTTCTCGAAGGGAAGGCCATATGCCTAGAATAAATCCGACCAGAATCAGCGCAATTACCAAATAAATCAATAAGACGGCAACCGAGCGGTTGACCTTTCGCTTATGCATGAGTTCTACCAGCGGCCGAAGCAGATAGTAGAAAAAAGCAGCCAGCATCAGTGGAACGAGAATAATACTAATAAACGAGATTACGGGATCAAAGATAAAATTAACTTTTGAGCCCAGATAAATAACGAGAAAGACCAGAATAATTCCGATGAGAAATCGGAAAAATCGGTTTGTTTGAGTCAATGCCAGACCCTCCATCCATATAAAATTAGTCTACGATGTTCAGAAGCTTCATGTTGTAACCGGATCCGGTCATCATCAATCAGGCTGCGACATCTCTTTTGTTGAATACATACCAAGCGATGCCCATAAATAACACGTAGTACACGGCAAGAACGATCAAAGAAAACCCTAGACTCATCCCTCCGGTACCTCCACCATACATGTATTGACCAAGATCCATGTTAGTGAAGAGGATGTACTTCGCCCATGCATAACGTTCTGGATTAAAGATCACTGCAAAAATCCCCTGCGTAAATAACATAAATAGAGATAACCCGATGGCAAGCGCCCCAGAACGAAATACGGTGGATACCATAAAAGCAATCGCAATCGTAATAAATAGATCTACGTATTCATATACCCAACTAACCAGTGCATAACTCGCTGGAGATATATCTGTAGGTGCCAATTCAGGCTGAACGCTCGAAGACATGAAGACATAAGATGCGCCCAAAGCAAGTAGAATCATAACGAGTGTACTAAGAATACTGAATAGCAACACCGAAATATATTTGGAGAAAAGGATTTTGCTTCTTGTCCACGGACGAATAAGCAGAAGTTTGATGGTTCCCCAAGAGAATTCACCTGCCACCGATTCTGCTGCGATGACGACGGCAAAGATGGTGTTCAGGAAGCTCACAAAGGAAACGGTTATCATCGCTCCTTCCCAGAAAGAGATCGTTTCTCCTCTTCCATTTCCAGAGAACAGATAAGGAATGATGATCGACATGAATATTAAGATTCCTATCATGACCCATGTGCGCATACGGCGATATATCTTCGTATTCTCATTATGGACAAGCATAAAGAAATTACTCAATGGATTCACCTCCTGTAAGTGCCAAGAATTGATCTTCCAGAGAGCTCTTTCTAGCTCGAATCCCGTAGACCTTCACTCCATTTTGTACGAGAAGAACATTCAGCGCTGCCGCCTCGTCTCTCGTTCCTGGTATGTATAACACTCCTTGTTCTACACGTCCCTCGCCTCCAGCTAGTGTGTGCGCCATATCGACGTCACTTACTTCGAAGGCATATTCGGTTGTAGCAAGCGTCCCCTCTGCTCTTACGCTGCTAACATCAATAAGCTTACCATTCTGTATGACAGCTACCGTATCACACATCAGTTCCATTTCAGATAAAAGGTGACTCGATACAAATACCGTGGTTCCTTCTTCTTCACATAGTTTTCTGAGGTAATCACGCAGTTCGCGAATTCCCTGAGGATCGAGTCCATTCGTTGGCTCATCGAGGACAAGCAGCTTCGGCCTATGTAAAATAGCTTGCGCCACTCCAAGCCGCTGCCGCATCCCGAGCGAGTAATTCTTCACCTTATCGTGAATGCGCTGGGTGAGTCCTACCAGTTCAATCGCTTCCTGAATCCGTTCTTTGGTCACTCCAGGTGACATACGAGCAAAGTGAAGCAAGTTCTGATATCCGGTCAGAAATTTGTACATCTCCGGATTCTCGACAATAGCTCCTACCTCGCGGATCGCATCTTCAAATTCATGTTTCACGCTATGACCAGCAATATGAATATCGCCTTCGCTGATGGACATCAGACCTACCATCATCCGAATTGTCGTCGTCTTCCCTGCTCCATTGGGACCTAAAAAACCAAAGACCTGGCCTGGAAGGATATCCAGAGTCAGGTCTCGCACTAGATAGCGGGAAGAAATGACTTTGCTGACCCCTTGCATTCGAACAACAGGATCTTGATGCATGGACAAGTTCACTCCTTATTTTCTTCATATAGTACAGCTTCTGGCATCTCACTTGCTCAAAAGCTAGTGTACCATAGAACCTGTCCCACATTCGAGTACAGGGTCTTTCTTCCAAGAACAGAGCGAAGCAGGATGTTCACTCTCCTGTTCACAAGTTTGTTGTTGAGATTGACGATTTTGCTTCGTATGATGAACTTCACGACAGTGACCACAATAACCAAGGGGCATTTCATTACGATAAAATCCGGTACGGAAGATAAGATTGGCTGTAAACGTAGGCGATACAGGGTCTATCTTCCTAGATAAAGGAGATCCATCAAGAGCGTCTCCTGAGGCTTCTGTCACAGAAGAGTTGAAGTAATTCATAGACTCATTTCCACCCCACAGTATTCTTTTGCAGGCAACACAATAAAAACGGCTGGTACCTATCATATTGAAGCCTCCTTCTAATCAAGCAACGTGTAAGGATCGTTCTTGAAATATAAAACCGCATAAATCGATCATTTTCGATACAATTTGTATCTAGAACATAATGGAGTCCTATTTTTTTGTCAAGATTTTTTCGCCCCTTATTTAAAATGTAACCCCTTTTACAGAGATGAAATCAGACTTTTTCAGAAAAAAAGAGATGTTTTACATAAAAATTACGAAAACAAGCTGTTTTCATATTCACACCCCTCTGTACAAATGATACAATTTGTATTGTTATTAATATTGGTTTGTAGGAGGAATGAATGTGAGAAGAATGGTTAAAAAGTGGAGGAGGAATGCATCCAGACACATCAGCATCGTGCCTGTATTGGTTATTTTGGGCGCCCCCATCTTGACCTACTTTATTGTACGCGCCCTTCTTGCACAATAGGACAACTTTCTTACGATTCTTAGCGGAAAAGTAAGTTAAGCCAACGCAAAAAAGCACCTCGATGCACGGGAGAATCCTGTGCATCGAGGTGCTTTTTCAATTCATACGTCATCTCATATTAGAAATCTTCTGATCTCTGGAATGACCATAGTACACGCCATTCACCCGACTCCTCAGCGGCATAGACAGGTTGGACGATTTTGAAATTTCCAAAAGAAGAATGGTAGATTTGGGTTACTGTAATGAGATAAACTTCCTTCAGTGGTTCTTTGCCCTCAACCAATTGTACATCGAATTTCCGCTCTGGCTCGCTTAAATTATACTGGAAGGTGTTCGTACCGAAATGCTGCATGAACACATGCGCCCGGGTCTGAACATAATCAGGCTTCTTATATTTTTCCTTCATAAGAGAGTGAAATAACTCCCACGAACTTCCAAAGTCCCCTTCTTGCTCAAAAGCATAAAATTGTTCAATGATCTGTACCGCTTCTTCTTCATTCGTTGATTTAACCATACCACGTACACTATAGAACAAAAGAACAATCAAGCCCACCACCAAGGCGGCAGTGAGCAATTTGACCAAACCTTTTCCCCGGCGTCTGCGCAGCATGATGCCCCTCCCCACTTGTCCTTTGTATCTTTCTCAGGTTATGAGCGAGGAGGAATCTTTAGACCTGCGTCTGCGATACAATCTTTCGATAATGATGCTGAGAAGTAAAGCAATACAACCTCCGGTGAAGTCTAGCAGTACATCATAGGGTGATGAGGTTCTACCAACAGAAAATTTTTGTAAGTACTCGTCTATACTTGCGATGAGGACTATCAAAATGAGGGGAAACAAGTAGCTTAACATATTCTTTCCCCATCTTCTTCTAAACAAATAATGGGCTAACAGTGTCAGCACGCCATAAACAAACATATGCGCACTTTTTCTAAATACAAATTCTACAAACCCATAAGGATTTGTCCGTAAATTATTAGAATGTCCAGCATAATGAATTGTGATATTAGGCAAGTTAACATTAATATTTAGTTGATGAACCGTCTTAATAAGGAGTGGTCGTATCGTCTGCTGTTGATAAGTCCTTGTCGACATAAACAGGATTAAAAAAGCCCAAAGTATCACAAATAAAGCAAGAACCATTATTCTTCTTTTTTGTTTCTTTTTCCTGGAATTTCTTTCCTTAAGTCTACTCAAGATTTTTCTGCCTTTTGTAAATGTTCTTTCATTAACGATTCAGCTTTTGACCTCTCCTGTTCATCGACAATATAATAATACACTCCATTTATTTTTTTGCCTTGCCCTTTGATTTCGATCGTTTCAATATTTTTCAAATCGGAGCGATAGTTCATTATAAATTTTTTCATTTCTGTAAATGTAATATCCGTCTTCACATTCCCACCAACTTCATCAAGAATAGATTGAATTTGCACCACACTAGATACTTGCAGAGCATTTTTCATTAAATTCTGAAGAATTTCACGCTGTCTTGCATTTCTACCTAAATCTCCTCTAGGATCCTCGTAGCGCATTCTAGAATATAATAGTGCCTCTTCACCCGTTAATTTTATGTTCCCTTGGGCAAATTGTTTTTCACCCATTGTAAAAGCAAAGGAATTGTTTACTTCAACACCACCTAATAAATCTATAATTGACGTAAACCCTTCCATATTTACTTTTACATAATAATCAATAGGGGACCCTAGAAATTTTTCTACAGTTTGTACAGACATGTTTACTCCACCAAAAGCATACGCGTGATTAATTTTATCATCTGTTCCTTTTCCTACAATTTCCGTACGTGTATCTCTCGGAATGTTGAACATCAAGATAGAGTGCTTCTGAGGATTAACAGTTAATACAACCATAGTATCGGATCTACCTACATCATTCTCTCGTTCATCCACTCCTAGGAGTAATACAGAGAAAGGTTCCTCTTCTGATATTTTCTCCGGGTTCACTTGTTGTCCACCATCTACAGTTGTAACAGGAACGACTGGCTTACGCGGTTCATATATATCTTTGGCTGTAGATTCGATGGAAGCATATAGATACCATGCAAGCCCCCCCCCTATAACAATAAATAAGGAGATAATACTAAGTGTTACTTTGAGCCAACGTTTCATATTAGTTCAATCCCTTCACATATATGCCAGATATCTTCATTATCATAAAACCAAAAAAAGAAGCTATGCCCTAGGACATAGCTTCCGTGTAAGTATCAGAAATATTAGCTGCATGAGGACGACCAACAGAATAATAAATGAAGGAGGCTTCTTTTACTTTTTCCGGTTCATATACGTTTCTTCCATCAATAAGTATAGATCGATTCATATGAGCTGCTAATTCATGAAGATTGATCTCTGCAAATTCAGACCATTCAGTTAAAAGGCAAAGCGCATCACTATCTTTTGCAGCTTCAAGTGCACTATCACACCAAACAATAGATTCGTGATTCAGTTCTTTCTGAAAATTTGAAGTAGCAATTGGATCGTATGCATTCACTACAGCACCTAATTTGATTAATTCTTGAATAATCTCGATAGCAGGAGCATCTCGAATATCATCTGTATTTGGTTTAAATGCCAATCCCCAAATTGCAATTCTCTTATTAGAAAGTGTGCCTAATGCCATTTCAAGTTTTCGAATAATGTTAAAGCGCTGATCGTTATTAACTTCAACAACAGATTTCAGCAATTTAAATTCATAATCAACATTACCAGCGATTTGAATTAATGCTTGAGTATCTTTAGGAAAACAAGATCCGCCATAGCCAATACCAGCCTGTAAGAATGAATTACCGATCCTACGATCATATCCCATTCCTTCTGCTACTCTAGTTACGTCCGCTCCTACTTTCTCACAAATATTTGCAATCTCATTAATAAATGAGATTTTCGTGGCAAGAAATGCATTGGAAGCATATTTAATCATCTCCGCTGAACGGATATCGGTTGTAATAATATTGTTTGTTAAGGATGCATGCAGGCTCTTTAATACCGAAGCAGTCTCTTCATCCTCGCATCCAATAATAATACGGTCAGGATATAGAGTATCCTTAATCGCTGTTCCTTCTCTTAGAAACTCTGGAACAGATGCAATCTCAAAAGGGTGATCTGTATGGGCTCTAATTATTGATTTAATTTCTTCATTAGTACCTACAGGAACGGTACTCTTCGTTACTATAATTTTCTTACCATTTATAGCTAGCGCTATATCTAATGCAGCCTGCCTAATATAATCAAGATTAGCTTCTCCGTTGGGCAGTGATGGTGTCCCTACTGCAATAATAATCATTTCTGATTGACTTACTGCGTTACGAATATCGGTAGTAAAAGAGAGCCGCTGTAAATTTTTGTTCTGTTGAATTAATTCTTTTAATCCCGGTTCATAAATAGGTACTTCTCCTTGGTTTAGCATCTGAACCTTTTCAATTTGCTGATCAACACAAATGACTTCATTTCCGATCTCAGCGAAACAAACGCCTGATACAAGACCTACATATCCAGTTCCAACAACCGTGATTTTCATTTAGCTTCCCCCTACACCTTTATGAACTTTACACACTAACTTTTTCTATAAAACGAGTAATTAATTCCAGAGACTCATTTGATTTTTTGTTCATTGAATGAATAGATTCTTCTATAGATGGCTCTTGAAAAAAGGTGTTTAATGTCTCAATACTCATAAAATCATTCCAGCCCATGGTGTGGAATGAAAGTTTCCCCTCTAAATATCGAATAGAGTTTGTGTCTTCTCTCATTCCCGAACGCTGGACCAATAGTAATTTTTTCTTATACACGAAAGCCTCGCTGATCGTACTCCACCCCGGCTTAGTAATTACCAAATCGGAAACTGCAAGATAATTTTGTGATTCAAGATAAGAAGGAGGAATCCTATAAATATTTTTTCTCCCCTGTACGTTTACGTTTGCCGATACGATGAATGCAGTGCTAGAGTCCTCCCATATAGGGAGTTTTGAGATATCCTTTAGCTCATGAATACTAAGCCCCATTGTAAAAAACACAACTTTTTGGTAATTGTCTAAACCTAAACTCTTCTTAAGGTATTGAACCTCATCTTCATTTACACTCCTGCAGTAGAAATCTGTTGCCAGAGAACCTTTTCGTCCCCATGAGGGCTCATCTGCGCCAGGGAGAGAGATGAAATAATCCATTTTGTTATATGCGTTCTCTAACTGTTTAAGAAATTGAGATTCTAAAGTATCTTGATACGCAGTGAACCAACTAAAGTTAGATATTCCGATAGAAGTGATTCTTAACTCATTAGCGGCAACAAATGGAATAGGAGAAATATCCGAAATAATAAGATCCACTTTTGAGAGCAATAAAAAATCCTTCTCTTGCTTAGTAAGCTTCGAGAAGGATTCCATATAGTTAAGATAGGTTTGATGCATTCCACTTTTGGAAAGCTCAACTGAACCTTTTTGAGTGATATACCCAATGTCTAGTGTAGTATTTCGGTAGCTAACATTACTGTTTCCTTCTAAGGAATCTTGAACAAATGATATGACATCACCAGTACACACAATAAAGTGAGTGCGAAGAAATGCAGGCTCCCTCATCATATGCCTTAAAACTGCAATGCTCCTAGTAGCATGCCCATAGCCATAATTTGAGATGTAAAATGCAATCACTCTCTCAAAATGTCCAGTATTACTTGCTGCAGTGTTGTTCAATTTCTGTCCACTCTTTGTAAATTTCTATAGTATCCTCAAAACCGTTAACTGGTCCGGTTTGTACAGCGATAAACTCTACTTCACTCTTTGCCCTTAAACCATGCATTGTTTTAGCTGGAATGTGTAAGACGTTGCCTTCTTTTATCAACATGAAATTTCCGTTATGAATAAACTCAGCTTCACCCTTAACAATGGTCCATACTTCTTGCTTTTCTGTACTTAATACATAACTCAAGTTTTCACCTGTTTTTATATTCATTTTTTTGGTGACTACTTGATTTCCATCCGCATAGGTTTGAATATCCAGAATTCTACACCAACCCCATTGTTTTTCCTCATACATTGGACCTTGCTTGAAATTCACAACATCCTTAATTCTTGGACTCGAGGATTTGTCAGTAACCAGAATACCATCGGGGCTGACAGCAATAACAGCATTTGAAACACCTAAAACAGTAACCGGAATATCCATCTCATTAATAAGATGGGTATTCGAGGAATCCTCACTAATAATGCCTTTACCAATCTGTCTGCTTCCCATTTCCTCTGTGAGTGTATTCCACGTACCCAAATCTTTCCAATATCCATCATAAGGAACCGCAACAATGTGCTTCGTATTTTCAACTACTTCATAATCAAAACTGATTTTCGGTAGTTTATGATATTGCTTCATTAATTCCTCATAGTGAATAGGCATTTCTTTCTTTACGAGTAGAGAAATTAAATAATCAAGTTTAAATGCAAAGACACCACAATTCCATAGAGCATGCTTAAGTATAAGCTGCTCCGCTTCTTCTTCAGTGGGCTTTTCCTGAAATCTGGATACTGTCGCATACTCATTGGATAATGGATCTTCAGCTGGTATAATGTAACCGTATTTAGATGAAGGGTAAGTAGGCCTAACGCCAATCAATGCTAAATCCGCTCCAGATTTCTTTAAGACCCCCTCTAAAACTTTTACAGTATCAAAGAAGTGGTCCTCTACATAAGGATCAACAGGTAGAATAGCGATTGTTTCATCTAAACTCACACCCTGTACAGAATATAAGTAAGTTGCTGCAAGAGCGATAGCCGGAAAAGTATCTCTACGTTCAGGTTCTATGATCAGAGGGACATCCTTACCTACTTGGCTTAGCATAATCTCAATTTGAGATTTACTGGTCGCGATATAACTATCATCTGAAAGCCCATTTTTTCCAATCTGGGCCCAAACTCGTTGGACCATAGATACCATGTTTTGTTCGTCATCCTGTAGTACTTTCAAAAATTGTTTTGACCGAGCATCATTGGACAGGGGCCACAATCTTTTACCGGATCCTCCGGAAAGTAAAACAAGCTTCATAGATTCATCTCCACTCCTTTTTGTTTCGCATTAGGTTCAGAAGTTAATGAATGAAGCAAAGTACGATATTTATCCATAGCCACTTCTCTGCGTAAATTTTGGTCAAGGTATGAGCGACCTCTCATTCCCATCTCAAACAATTCACTATTTTTCATAAAGTACATTTGTTTTACTTTCTCTACAAATTCATCATATTGCTGAGGTTCCACTAGTACACCGCATTTACTCTCCTCAACCAACCGAAACGCTTCACTTCCATCTTCCAAAACACCGAATACAGGTTTACCTGCAGCCATTACTCCATAAATCTTACTTGGTACAGAAACTCCTTTTATTCCCTTCTGATTAACTACTAGATGGATGTCAGCTGCATTCAAAGAATATTTAATTCTGGATTTATCTTGAAAGCCTAAAAATTTTACTTGTGTGATCTGTTGTTCTTTAACAAACGACATCATCTTGTGTTTAACTGCACCTTCTCCGATAAACACAAACATTAAATCTGGACATTCCTTAAAACGTTCCGTAAACTTGATTAAATTCTCCAAGTCATAATAAAGACCTAAATTTCCAGAATACATAACAATAAATTTATCCTGTAAATCATTTTCATCTAGAAATTGAGAGACCTCTGGATGCGTTTTATCTAAAGGAACAATATCCTTCTCATCTGTCCAATTATTAATTACCGAATTACTTGGCACATTTCGATTTTTAAATCGGCGTTCTAATGTCTCACGCATATCATAACCAACCGTAATAACATGGTCTGCAAGTCGACAATTCATTTTATCAACCCATCGGGCGACTCCAACAAGCAACTTACTCTTGTTATATCCAACCGCTTCTGCTTGTTCAGGATTAAAATCTTGAATATTATAAATGTGTTTGGAGCCCCTTAGAATCTTTCCAATCGATCCAATTAAACCGCCAAGTACAGGAGGTTGAGATATCGTATAAATAAATTGCATATCTCTCTGTTTAAGTAGTATGTAGACCGCATTAAAAAAGTAGGATGCAATATAACGCAACCTACTTAACTTACTTGTCTTATCGACCTCTGGGAGTTGAATTCTAATTATTTTTATTTTCTCTAACTCATCATAATGAAATTTCTTCCGATTATTATTATCTTTCATGGAAGGTGGCAACTCAGCAATTACTGTTATATTAAAATCATGCTGAAGATGCATGCACAAATCTGTAAGGATCTGACCTGTTGAAGCATAATCAGGATGAAAATAATTAATAACAAATACGATATTAGGCTTCATTTGACAACCTCTCTAACATCATTTGATTTGTCTCTTCAAATCGATGTTTCATGAATTTAGCAGGTGATCCTGCATGAACTTCGTTAGAAGGTACTGTTTTTACTATCGTACTTCTAGCAGCAACGACCGCCATTTCTCCTATTGTAACCCCTGGATATACGAACACATCACTGGCAACCCATGCCCCGTCATGAATATGAATAGGTTTCGTAATTAGACCAAAATGAGGATCATGCATATTGTGACTTCCAGTACAGAGATAGCTCTGCTGAGAAATCACACAGTGTTGCCCGATAACGATCTCGTCCAAGCTATATAGTTCAACGTTATCACCTATCCACGAATAATCACCTATCTCTACTTTCCATGGATACGTAAATTTAGCTGATGCCCTCACTTGAACTCCAATGCCGATTTTCGCACCAAAGAGACGCAACAAAAAATTGCGCCATTTATACATAGGATGCAGGGAAAAGCGAAAAATAGTACCTTGAATGAGCCACCATATTAAAACAACCAAACCGTTTCTCCCACGAGAGTAACCAGTTTGGCTGTACCGATCAAGTCTAATTTTATTTTTCATATTATTTACCTCAGATCAAAATCAAAGTCTAACTTCTTTACTCTTTTTAGTGTTGAAGGTGATATTTTGTTTGAAATCGATTATAAAATTCAAAAGTTCTTTTGGCGTTTTTAACTGAATCAAAATTTTCCTGAGCGAAACTCAATGCATTCCTCCCAAATTCAACCCTAAGATTTTTATTTTCACCTAACTGAAGAATGCATTCGGTTAATGATCCCTTTTTATTAATGTCATAGAGCAAACCTGTAGTATTATTTAATATTAGTTCGTTTGGCCCTCCTATGTCTGATGCAATAGCTGGCTTCATCATAGCGGCAGCTTCAATAATACTTCTTGAAAAGTGAGGCTTAGTAAATGGACAAATCATTACATCTGAAGAAGCAATCAATTCAGGTGCATTTTCTTGAAACTCTAGGGTATGAATGTTACTGTTTTTCAATGCCTCACCCCTAACTTCTTCCTCATACTTACTTTTATTATTATGAAACCCAGCAACTATAAGATGCTTACTATTATTTTGACCATATGCTTCTTGAAAAGCCTTAATTAATTCCAGCACACCATTCCCCGGAACAATTCTCCCCATATAGAGGAATACAACATCATTAGTTCTAATACTGAGGTTATTTCTATAATTGGTGTCAATAATAT
>NZ_JAGXCY010000025.1 GCF_018310695.1 Paenibacillus sp. Marseille-Q4541
CAGCGCCGATGGTACTTGGACCGCAGGGTCCTGGGAGAGTAGGACGCCGCCAAGCGATACATTATATTTTTGTTTCATGCGCGTGTGGCGGAATTGGCAGACGCACTAGACTTAGGATCTAGCGTCTTTGACGTGGGGGTTCAAGTCCCTCCACGCGCATTACTTTCTGTGGGAATAATGTATCAACTTATTTTCAATTAAAAAGCTGTATTCCTTAAATAGGAATACAGCTTTTTTTCATCCGCTATAATTGAAGCAAGTATCGAAAGCAAGGTTCAAAACAGAAAGACCCTCGATTTGGCGGTCAGGGTCAATTTTGTTCGCAGTAGTCTGAGAACGGGCAGCTACCCCTTTTTTTTGTTACATGCCCAGTATATCCGAAATTGGTCTAACTGAAATGGATATGAAATTGTTTTAAATGATGAAAACGTTGCTGATTAAGCTTAGACCTTGAAGTTTCAGTTGTACGCGTATATGTAACTGAAAACTAATGTCCTTATTTAATAGTAGGGTTAAAATGGTATTGCAGTGTGACGGATATAGTTCGATTTTTCTGCAACACTTTTCTACACAACTCCGTTGTAAGATATAGAGTTATTTTTAGGAGGACGGCATGTGGGTGTTGGAAAATGGATCACAGTTGGTGTGGCGTGCATCCTGCTCGTTCTACCTGGATGCAGCGAAGAGGAGATCCCGATCATTAAAGAGGGAGTAAGCAGTATTCGGCTGGAATGTGTACAGGTCTGCTTAGAAAGTCAGAAGGCTCCTTTTATAGTGAAAATGATTGAAGATCAAGAAGAAATCGAAAGATTCGTTCATGAAGTAAATCAATCGGAGGCAATGCTTGGCATGGTGGATTATGCCGCGATATTTGAGATGACCGTAAATTATGATGAGGGGGCTGCTCATCGCTTTCATATAAATGTAAGTGATGAGATAGGAAGGACGGGACTTCTCGTGGACTTAGACGGACATTCCAATACCAATGCCTATGAAATTCCCGAGGATGCATATGATGAATTAAGTAGACTTATCTATGACAACGCAGAATAACATGATGGAAAGGAAGAGAAGTGTACATGATGAATAGGCAACTCGGTATAAAGCCGTGGAGGATATGGGTGCTTGGATTTTTATTATTAGTTGTATTGTTAGCCATACTCCGTCCAAGTGAAGAGGTCTACTATGCTTGGCTCGATAAGGAGCATGGAATCTCATGCGGAGAGTATAATTACATAGATGGCATGGGGTGCATCAAGGACGGACAGATGATCTCTCAATCTGGAAGTATTTTTAGTGGGCTGACTTTTATAAAGAAAGAAATGAAATACAAGGGGATTGAAGACGGAACGGTGTATAAGGTGAATACGGTAGGGTTCTTAAATACCTTTTTTTAAAAAGTCTGGGTGAGCATGAAGTTATCAAGCTGCTTCAGGATAAAGGATATACCATCGTTCGCAAATAAAGGACAGGCATAGAACAGCGTTTGAGCGTTTGAATTTCAACAAAGAGGATACCTCCTATAACAGCTATTGGCACCTGCTGGGTGAACCAATGAGTTATAGGGGGTATTTTTAATGACTAGATAAGGGCAGACGTTTTAAGATATAACCAGGATGGTCTTATCCTTTTCGAGCCGGGGGGATACTTTGCGGATTGCGGAATACATTCTTGGGATCATATTTAGCTTTTACTCTCCGCAATCTTGGGAAGTTAGCTCCATAGTAAACCTTCCCGGAATTTTTAATTCCTTGGTCTGGTACGTTTATATAGGACCCTACGATATAGGGTTGTAATTTTTTTCGTGTATTACGAACTAAGGCGATATTTTTAGCAGCATCGGATTGTTTGATCCATGAGCTATTCCATTCCACATAATATTGCGCCTTACGCCAGTAGAACGCAGTTGCTTTAGGTAATACCCGGCTTACAGCTCCGCCCCAGTTGAGGAAGAAGAACCCAGCGGTGGAGTTTGGCTCTGCCTTCTCTAAAAATTCGCGCATGACCTTAATAGCTTTATCGGGGAAAGGACACCGACCGAAACCAGAAGAAAATTGATTACTGAACTTTTGAGTCAGAACCGGATCAGGAACTAATAAGAAGTTCACTACTTCGGGATAAGGTAATGACTGAATGATACTCTGCGTTGGTGTTCCGACGCTTGTGACAGGTTTTAATAAGCGGATGGCCTCTGATTTTGATCCGAGAAACAGGCCTTCCATTGTGACATTTCCACCTTTTTTCGGGCCAATGTTTAATTCACTGCCCAGCCTGGTATCAACGGAAGGTGCCCATCGTTGCCATGCTTTTAATACCTTTTCGAATTGATTCCATGGCCAAGTAATCTTATATACAGTTGCAGTTGATGGAGATCGGCGCACTTTAAATTTATATCTGGTGTAAATCCCAAAGTTCCCGCCGCCGCCGCCGCGGGATGCCCATAGTAGATCAGAATTTTGGTGTTTATTAGCAATAATTACTTTTCCATTCGCATCGACCATTTCAAGCTCGATCAGGTTATCGCTGATAAGACCGATTGTTCGCTGAAGAGGACCGATTCCCCCACCGAGTGTGATGCCACCAATACCAACCGAAGGGCTATCACCAAAGGGGGCTATAAATCCTTGCTTAGCAAGGGTCCTCGCGATTCTACCGACTCTGTTGCCAGTCTCAACAATGACGGTTCCCTTCTTTTTATTTAGCGTGATTTTCTTCATCTCACTTACATCAACTACAATTCCCCCGTTAACCTGTGAAAGGTTGTTTTCCAGCGCATGTCTTCCACTTCTGGCACGAATGGGGACATGATTCTCGCGAGCCCATTTTATAGCGTTTGAGACATCTTGCGTTGTTTGAGCAAAAACAAACACTTTGGGAAATCTGTCAGTATGGGGATCCCAATTTTTACGAGCCAATTCGTAACCCGGATCTCCTCGGAATATAACCTTTCCAGTCAGCTTTGTTTTAGAATTTACCAATAACAGCAGCTCCTCATCTGATATTTATTACACCGATATTCTGTATATCATATGGAGTACATCCGTCTAAGGTGTAGGTGATTTATAATACCTTATAGGGATGTAGCGACGTCCCTGTAACTTGGTTGTGGAATTTTTTTGTGCGAAATGAACTTTTATCATCACTGAGATCTCTTATCTAGGAAAGGGGGGAGAACATGAAAATAAGCCGTCTAGTCAAACAAGCCAAAAATGGAAACAAAGAAGCTTTATTAGAACTAATCGTAGCCGATCAGGACGCTTATTATCGTCTTGCCTATACATACATGGGAAACGAACATGATGCGATGGATGCAATGGAAGATATGATTGTTACTCTTTACGAAAAGATTGATCAATTGCAAAAAGGCGAAGCCTTCTACAGCTGGAGCAAAACCATTCTCGTTAATCGGTGCAAATCATTACTCCGCAAAAAGGAGCGATATCTTCCACTGGAAGACGAACGAGAATCATCACGTACTGTATTAACTGACGATAATCCATATCGTAATACGGAGTCAGAGATGAATATGGAGGAGATGCTATCTCATCTGAATCCACGGCAGCGCGAAGCAATCGAACTTCGGTACATACATGATCTTCCGTATCAGACAATTGCAGAGATGACCAGTACACCTGTTGGTACGATCAAATCAAGAATTTCGCAAGGCATACAAAAACTGAAATCCATAATCGGAGGTGAGCGTTATGAGAACGATCGAGGAGAGATTGCAGGAGCACAAACAAAGCTTGAATATGGTACAGGCCCCGTCAGATCTTGAGGACAGACTTCGAAATGCACTTGAACATGTTCCTGCTAAGAAAAAGAATAGGAATAGAGCTACCACGTGGTTTGCGTCATCCGCCGCAGCGCTCCTTCTGATTTTTGGAACGTATCATTATCCTGCCTTCGCTTATTACGGAGGGAAGTTGCTTAATAAAATAGAGCTGAGCTCTCTTAGCTTTAGTGAAGTGGCGGAGCAAGGATATGGACAAGCGGTTAACAAAAGCACAACACTCGATGATGGCACAGTCATTACCATTAATGGGGTTATTGCAGACGAAAACGCATTGTTAATGTATTACACCATTGATCGAACTGATGGTTCCATATTTACTGACAACGGTACATCACGTTACGACGTGGGCAGAATAAAAGGGTTTTTAACGGATTCAGGTTGGACAACTGGAGGAGGTACCAAGATCAGCAAAGATGAGACACATTACGAAGGAGTATATAAATTTGAGCCGGTCAGTCCCTTCTCTAGAACATTAACCGTTTCATTCAGTGAGTGGTTAGATAATGGAGAACGGGCATCATATCCGATCTCTTTCAAGTTTGAAGCGAATAAAGCGATGAAGAGTATCATTAAAGAGGATATTTCAAAATCTGTTTCTGTCGATCAGGGGGCTGTCCACTATGACTCCATCACGGCTTCGCCTTCTTCAACCATGGTGAAAGGCCACTATGAATTGGAGGAAGAGGGATATCCGAGATTTCCAGGTAAAACAAAGCTTTATGTTAATGGCACAGAGGTGAAAGAATGGGGAATGCGTTCGAAGGGTTTCCCTGAAACGGACATCCCGGGTTTTGAACTTGAATTTGATGTGCTTCCAACAGACAAGATTGAAACGATTGAACTTGTGCTCGCAAGTTTTGAAGCATATCAGAAAGTAGAAAAACCCATATCTCTTGCTTCGCCATCAGATCAATCGATCCGATTGGGAAGCGAAAAGCTATGGATTCGAAGTGTAACAAGAACCGATACAGGCTATGATATCGTGATCGCTAGAAAAGAATTTACTTTTATAGAAAAGAACAATTTATCCGTACAGGCTGGTGGAAAGGTAGTACCCGTATCATCCATTTCCTTATCACGCCCTTGGGATTTGAAAAACGGTAACATCCTGTGGGAACAGACCTATTCTTTTAATACAAAGGATAAACCTGAACTACTGCTGCTGGACGGATTCCAATATATTAAAACCTACAATGAGACTATCACGGTTCCTATTGCTAACAATAAATAAAATATATTAACCCGGAAGATAGGCACTTTTGAAAAAGGGGCTGTGTTCTCCGGGTTTTTTAAATGTAATCATATAATAATTAATTATTGACTTTAAATGGTTACTGACGTAGAATAAGGAAAATTACATATCGATGTAAATGCTTTGATGGAGAAAAGTAATTCAATACCTTCTTACAGGGAGGAAACGCCGGAGATTGAGAGCGTTTCTAGGAAAAGGTGTGAATGAAGTTCGCTCCGGAGCTGTCCCTTGAAACCATTTTTGGTAAGTAGAGGTGTACCGGTTTAACCGTTATGAATTAAAGTGAGAGTTCTTTCTGCATTTCACAGGAAGGCTCTAATATAGGGTGGTACCGCGGTCTCCTCGTCCCTTTGGACGAGGGGTTTTTTTGTTTTTTATTAAGAAGGAAGCCACCATACATCTAAATATAAGGCTTGGTAGCTCAGTTGGTAGAGCATAGGACTGAAAATCCTAGTGTCAGCGGTTCGATTCCGTTCCAAACCATATGAAGACACTAGTTTTAGGAGGAGATATTATGTTTCTTCATGAAGCAACATTAGTGGACAGAAATAAGGTCTCGTTAACAGATTGTCTAACGAATTTGTATGAACGTTACACTACTGTCGAACCATATGTAAAAGCTTTTATTCATGAAGATGATTTAAATACTCGTTTGAAAAGTGATTATAATATTTTATTAGAAAAGTTCCCCGATGAAAAACCTGCATTTTTTGGTATCCCCTTCGCCATTAAAGATTTAATACATGTTGATGGATTCCCAACTCGAGCAGGTTCTATGCTTCCAGTTAACGCTTTGACCACGAAAGAAGGGTCCTTTATTACGAATCTTCGATCGATGGGGGCTATATTCGCAGGGAAAACCATTACCGAAGAATTTGCCTACCATAGCATAATCCCTACACGCAATCCACATAACATTGAACACACGGCTGGTGGCTCAAGCGCTGGATCAGCTGCCTCTGTTGCCTCTGGTATATGTCCAATAGCAGTCGGAACTCAGACTCTCCGTTCGGTAATTGCTCCTGCATCATTTTGTGGTGTAGTTGGATTTAAACCAAGCTATGCCCGTATTCCATCAGATGGAGTTATCTTATTATCACCCTCCTTTGATACAATTGGATTTTTCACACAGGATATCAAAAGCATGATATATGCATGTTCTCATTTAGTTCCTAACTGGCAATCTTTCCATTCAGATAAAAGACCTATTCTTGGTGTGCCAAATGGGATCTTCATGAATCTTATGTTCGATGATGTTAGACGTGCCTTCGAAAACCAGCTGAAAACACTAGAAAAGAAGGGGTACACCATTCACTTTGTCGATATGCCCTGGGATGAACAGTTAGTATCTGGTGATGCCATGATTAGAATGGTACAAGGTGAAATGGCGCAAGTTCACGAAAATTGGTTCCGTCAGTATGAACATTTGTATGGTTCTTCAGTAAAAACGGCAATTAAAAACGGTCAGGCCATACCACTAGAGGAATTAGAACAACTCCGCAATGGGCAAATAAACTTAAGAATTGATTTGGAAAAAACCAAAATAAAAAATGGTATCGATTTGTGGGTTACACCAGCGCAAGGTGGCGTAGCACCTAAAGGGTTTGAAAAAACAGGTTGGGCAGGAATGACGGCAGTCTGGTCTTACGCAGGACTTCCAACGATAAGCCTACCTTTAATCAAAATAGACGGGATGCCATTAGGGTTCCAATGTGTTGGCAGCCATGGGAACGATGAAGCACTATTATTTTGGACAAAGGAAATCGAACGTGATTTAATACCTGAATAAAGCGAGTTTTGGAGGTATATCAATGAAGAACAGCAAAGATCGCCAGAATGGATTGGAGGGATGAGATGACCAGCAAGAAAGGATGGCTATATGTTTTATTTTTACTGAGCTCATTAATTTTCGTAGGATTCAACCATCGAGGTTCCATAGTTGGAGATGATCTCTTCAGTGCAATCGGAATCCCGCCTTGGAGCGACCCTGTAACGAGCCAAGGGTTTCATTATTCTACAATTTTCGGAATAGTCATGGTCATAATCAGTGGAAATTTAACCATAAAACATTTTAGGAAGCATTACAAAAAATATGTAGGTAGAACTGTGTTGATCTCTAGTATCATTTTTATTTATGTATATCCACTTCTGACAGAGCAATTGTATTATCTTACTCATGCAAAAAAAACAGGAATTGAAGTTGTCGATTTTTTAGAGAAAGATTCGCGGTGCATGTATGATACGGTAGAAGATATCGTGTCGATTCAATGTACTTTAAGGATTGCCAACTATGGTGGGCATGATGAAAACGTAAAGATTCGTCCCATCTTCCAACAATATGGTGATTCCCAAAGTATGTGGTCGTTTATTGAAGTCAGGCACCATGATATTACCTTGACACCAAGATCTATCGGGATATATAGCATTCGTTTTGAAAGTGAACCTGATGATCGGATAGCTGAGTTGGGTGCAAGTGGCAATACCAATTCCTTGGGTTTGGAATTCGTCAAGGATGATCAAGTGAAAAAGATACCTTTATAAGGCAGCCGGACAACACGACCGGATGTCTTTTTTTACATATTTATGCAGTGATTATACGTTTTAATTAATATATGAATCGTAAGATGAAGTTAATCACACATAAATAATATGGCTTAATCATTGTTTTGTGTGTGATTAATTGGATAAACAAACATCTACCTAGGAGGGAAATTATGAAGCTTCATCTGAAAAAACTGGTTATTTCATCGATCTCCGCCGCTACACTCATCACATTGCCATCCCCTGGTCTTCCTATCGTTCAAGCCGAAGGAGTAGCACTGCAAGGAAGTCAATTGAGCAATGCTGTCACGCTTCCCAATGCAGTTCTTGACCTGAAATTTGAAAATGGGGTGGCTGATAGCTCGTCAAGCTCCTTATCGACTAGCGTTTATGGCAGTCCTGAATTTGTCCAAGGGCGAATTGGACAAGCCATTCGGTTTCAATCGAATGAACAATTTGTAGATTTGGGAAATCATGATGAGTTCCGTTTTGGGGAAAATACGGACTTTTCTATTACTTTTTGGATTAAAACAGAAGGAATTACCGGTGATCCATCCATCATTTCGAATAAAGATTGGAATTCCGGGAGCAATACCGGATGGATTTTAGGTGTAAACGGATCGGGTTCACTGATTTGGAATTATAAAACGTCACAGAGTAACAGGTTAGACTCCAGCATACCGAATGTCGCCGACAATAAATGGCATCATATTGTAGTTTCACATGACCGGACAAACGGAAAGGCCCAATTTTATAAAGATGGGGTCCTCGTCCAAACGGTTGATATTTCCCAAATGAAAGGGACGCTAGATTCTCCTTATACAACGAAAATTGGGCAGGACGGTACGGGCAAATATGGCTCTGCATTAAAAGCACAAGTGGACGATATGCAAATTTATAGAAATGTCCTTACGGATACGAATGTCCGTACTTTGTTTGACAGTGCACCTCCGCTAAAACCTACTCCAGTTCAATCCGTCTCACTGGATCGGACAGAGCTTACTTTGAATTCTGGAGCTCCTATGCCGTTGAATGTGACGCTCTCTCCGATTGATGCGACGGTCCAAGATGTGAAATGGAGCTCTAGTAATGAAAAGATCGCAAAGGTACAGATCGTAGATAATCGTCCGACAATCATAGCAGGGGAACCAGGAGAGGCAACGGTCACGATTCGAACGATCGATGGGAGAAAAACGGCTTCCGTTCGTGTGCGTGTAACAAATTCTATGGATCTAACAGGAGATGGTTTACTCACGAATGAGGACTTGCAGGCAGTTTTGAAAAGGCAAAATAGCAAGGCAGGGGATAAGCGCTGGGAAAAATCAAAAATAGCCGATCTTAATAACGACAAAAAAGTGGACCGCGCTGATGTTAAAATAATGGAAGATAAGCTGAAACCTTATAAAAAAGATTTTTTGTATAAACGGGTAGTATTCATTGGGATTGACGGAGCAGGCAATGGAGTAAAGAATCCACAAGCAGGTGCAACGAATATTAACAAACTAATAAAAGAAGGGGCCGTAACCTATGAGGCAAAAGCAATGCTGCCAACGATCAGTGCACAAAACTGGGGCTCCATGTTTCATGGTGTAGATCCTTCAAGACATGGTTTGACGAATGATATCGTAGGTACTACTTATTATCCAGAGGTGAACGATTATCCATCGTTTATGAAGTTGTTGAAACAGGAACGTCCCATGATTAAGCAGGCTTCATTCGCAACTTGGTCACCGATTAACAAAGGAATTATCGAGGATTCTTCCGGAGCTTATAAAGTGAATGGGGGAAATGATGAAACGACAACTCAAAAAGCAGTGGATTACATCAAATCTGAGGGCTTAAATACACGAAGTATCTTTGTTCATTTGGATGAAGTAGATGGAGCTGGCCACACTTATGGATATTACACTGATAAATTTTATGAGCAATTACAAAAGGCAGATCAGCGTGTGGGTCAAATTGTTTCAGCTTTAGAGCAAACGGGACTCATGAAGGATACGCTAATTATTGTGACTACAGATCATGGTGGTAGTGGGACTGGTCATGGCGGCAGTACACCTGAGGAACAAACGGTATTCTGGACTGCGAAAGGAAGTTCTATAAAACCGGGTACCGTGCTGGGTGAAGTGAGAAACATCGATACTGCTGCGGTGATAGCACATGCACTGCGTCTAACGATTCCAGAAAATTGGGATGCTAAAATTCCGACAGGATTATTTAAAAACAAAAAGTAATTACTCGCTTAAGAAGTCGTCATATTGGCGGCTTTTTTGATTTATTCGGAACGAGCCAGTTCAGGAGGACCTTTCCCTTTACTTATTAAGGTGCGGTTCTTATCATTTCTAGAACAGAATAAAAGGTTGATCTTTAAAAAGAAAGATCAACCTTTTATTACACAATACTATTTATAAACTAATCGACAAATTCGAGGTTGATGTCACCATTATTCGTGCTGACATCCAGAGTCTTAGTACCCCCACCTTTACTTTCGGGTAGATTACTTTTCCCTTTGGAGGCGTTGCTTGAAATACTAAAATCATCATATGAACCCTGAACAGTTCCAGTAATGTCGCCATTTTTTGATTTTAATTTTAAAGTGTCGTCAACAGCGACATTTTCCACCTGTATATTCCCATTTGATATGGATGCATCAACGGAACCTTTCGTATTCACTTCAGACAAAATCATGTCATCATTTTTGGTTTCCAATTTTAGAATCTTATCAACCGCTACGTTAGTCATTTCAATTTTACCATCTGAAGTTGCTACATCGATGGAACCTGCTATATCCACTTCAGAAATGACAATGTCACCTTTGGATGTTTTCATTGTAATCCCGCTAGCAATCCCACTTGGAACTGCGATCTTAACATTACGATGCTCTTTCTCTGTGTCTAGCCCAATATAATCTTTCCAATTTTTATTATTTACAGCTTCCATTGTAAGTTCCTTATTATCTGAAATATTAATATCGTAGGATTCCTTATCATTTTCAAAATAATTGATATGAATCTGATGATCAGTTGATTCTACCAATTCAATCGTGCGCCCCCTGGTAGTCAAAGACAAGTTGGAGACCTTCTCCGCATCTACAGTATAACTTTTCTCTTCGTAAGGAGTTGAGGTGTTTTGGGAATCAGAATCTGTTGTACATGCTGAAATGAAAATTGCTAAACCGAGTGCAACAATAACACCCGAAGTTCGTTTAAATGTCTTCTTCATAATGATAATACCTCTTTCTGAATATAGATTTAATTTTTCTCATTACCCTGATTGTCAAACCTATTATCTTTTTGGAGATCAATTTAATAGGTGAGAATGTAAAAATACCAATACCTACGCAAATCAAACCTCCAAAAAACATAAGTAAACTGAATGGAATATTGTCACCAAAATTGATAATTGAAGCAACAACGCCTGTAATACCAGTCAATAAGAAGGCGAGTTCTATTAAAAATAGTGTGATAATCAATAGCCAGACAATGGCATAAAAAGTAAAGATCAGTGCAAACATAATAATGAATAAAGGTGATGCGAAGACTAATAACGCAATGTCTGATTTTGAAAGCGAGGAATTTGGAACTATAAGTTTTAATAGAGACGTACTATCTAGCATTACCTCTCGAGCAATATCCTCAACATTTCCAAGGCCATTCACCGCTTCTTCCTCGCTCATTCCTTCTTCCATGCGATCGTCAATTATCTCAGAATAAAAATCGATCGACTTACTTATTTCACTTTGAGGCAGATTTTTTAATTTCTCAGCAAGCTCAGATAAAAACTTTGATTTAGTCACAGTCTGCTCCTTCCTTAACAAAATTATGTAGTTTTACAACAGAGTCCCAATCGTTTAGAAAATCATTAATTTTTTCTTTACCCTGCTGTGTTATCTTGTAATATTTTCGCAATCGGCTGTTGTGTTCTACCGAGTAAACAGTGACACAATTCTGGGTCTCCAAACGTTTTAGTATTGGATACAGCGTGGATTCTGAGATCTCAATATGCCCCGATAGATCCTTCACTATTTTATATCCATAAGAATCTTCTTTCGTGAGTACCGTTAACACACATACTTCTAGTAAGCCACGTTTTAACTGCACATCCATAGCATCCCCCCCTCAATATACAAAGACCAATAATAAAAGCGTCGAAACAGTCGTACTTTCATCGAATAATGATAAAAGCTATGTGTAGAATTATACTATGCAATACATAGTATTGCAACTGATGCACAATTGGTGGTTTTAGCTAATGAACGATAAAGTTTGCACGCTGATGGATGAGGCCACTTGTTTCTCTCTTCAACCAGCGGGAAGCGTTCATCATAAAATGAACACTAGTGATTATGCTTAGTTCCTCATCGGATTCAGTAATCGGTTGACGTTTGGAACAACTGTTGATGTTATAATAAGTTTTTTCGTAGGTTTTTTCTTTACCTTTACTCCCTTGGTGGTTGTCCAGATGTATTCACTTTGGGATCGGTATTAGTTTGTTTGTAGTGGATATCCAAGTTGTCCTGATAATGTGAGCAGGTATTTTGTCTAACTTGCCGAATACTTTCAATATTTTTATATAGGGAGAGCTGAAGATGAAAAAGAGTGCCTTGTTGGTCATTGATGTTCAAAATGGAATGTTTGAAGAATCAAATCCGATATACGAAGGAAAGCAACTCCTTAGCCAGCTTCAGGACTTAATCAACAAGGCACGTACTGCTAACGTCCCGGTATTTTATGTCCAACATTATGATGAAGAATTCATAAGGGGGACTTTCCCGTGGGCAATTCATCCTTCTATTGCTCCACAGGAGGGGGAAACGGTCATCCATAAAAGTACACCGGATTCTTTTCATGAAACTGAGCTGGATGAAAATCTTAGAGCAGAGCAAATTGAAAATCTCGTGATTGCTGGAAACCAAACCGAGTATTGTGTGGATACGACAGTACGCCGTGCATTCAGTCTTGGTTATCATGTTACGCTTGTCAAAGACGCTCACCGGACATGGGATTCCAATAATCTAACTGCAAAGCAAATTATTAATCATCACAATATAGTATTGGGAAATGCTTTTGCCACACTTAAAGAAACAGAAGAGATTCAGTTTCCAAATACTTCGTTAGCAGATATAAGGCAAACTCAAGATGGATATGTTGCTCGTTTTGAGCGTCATCTGAAGCACTCTGTTGACATCGTGTGGTCTTCTCTTACGGAAAATGACAAGTTAAGTCAGTGGTTTTCCGAGTTACAAGTTGATGACCTCCGAGAAGGAGGGGGAATTAAGTTTGATATGCAAGATGGAACATTCAAGGAACTTGAAATTACCGAACTCAAACTGCATTCAGTCTTGGAGTATACTTGGGGAGAAGACCAAGTACGGTTTGAATTGTATCCTGAATATGAAGGATGTCAGTTAGTCTTGATCGAGAAAATTCATAAGATGACGAGTCACACCCCCAAAGATCTTGCAGGCTGGCATGTATGTTTGGATGTAATCCAAGCCATGCTGGAGGATACGACAATAGAATCACGTAAAAGTGTTTGGTATACATGGTATAAAGAATATGTTCAGCTAGTTAGAAGTTTTACATAGACGGTAGAAGTCAGTTAAGATAAATACTAGAGAATAATAGTGAGGAAAAGCGAATCACTCGAACTTTCCGAATGCAAAAGGAGCAATACAGGCATGGTCACGATTACAGATATAGCCCGATTGTCGGGAGTCGCCAAAAGTACAGTATCACGGTTTCTTAACGGTGGATCAGTAGGAGCGGCAACCGCAGCAAAAATTGAGCGAATCATTCAAGAAACGGGGTATGCCCCGAACTCTTTTGCTCAAAGTCTTAAGGCCAAAAAAACGAATATCATTGGTACGATTGTACCTCGTCTTGATTCGTTTACTGCTTCGCAGACCATGATCGGCATTGATGAAAAGTTAAAAGAAATGGACTGTGAAATGCTCATAGCGAATTCGAATCAAGATGTGCACCGGGAAATTGAGAATATATTCAGTTTTGCTAGACAAAAGGTGGGCGGGATTATTCTTCTCGCTACCCAAATGAGCGAAGCGCATGCTGAAGCCCTTAACTCCTTGAACATCCCGATTATTTTGGTAGGTCAACAGAAGTCCGGTATACCGAGTATCATTCATGATGACGAGCATTCGGCATATGATATGGGGAATCTAGTATTGTCGAAGAAACACCGGAAAATAGCTTACTTAGGTGTAACGGAGACAGACAGAGCTGTAGGGGTCCTAAGGAAGCAAGGTTTTGCCCGTGCGATGCGTAAAGCACAAGATGCCGATGTTACTTATTATGAAACTAGTTTTGATATGGAAGATGCTGAGCAAATGGCTGAAAAAATTATACGGATGCATAAACCTACCGCATTTGTATGTGCAACCGATAATATTGCTTTGGGAGTACTGAAGGCTGCTACACGGCTCGGTATTAACGTACCGGGAGAACTGTCGATTACCGGATTCGGCGGCTATGAAGTGGGAAGCATTGTGCACCCAGGTCTGACCACAGTTCGCTTTTTCTATAAAGAAGCCGGGAAATTGGCTGCGGCCCATATTCTCAAGCTGGTAAATGGAGAAGAGATTGATGCCGTAACGCTTTCGAAGTACGAAATTATTGAGCGGGGCAGCCTTGACACCATTTCAAAGACAGACTTATAATACATGCTAAGGAACCGGTTCCAGTTCAACCGGTTTTATTTTTAATTAATTTAGGAACCGGTTCCACTAATATAAGTGAGTACATTAATCTGTCCTAAAGATTCACCTTTGATGATTAAAATCGCATCTATTTCTATATTTGAAAGAGAGTTGAGCGTAAGTGACAACAAGGATTACCAATACAACACCTATTCAATCTAAAAAATGGTGGAAAGAATCAGTCGTTTATCAAATTTATCCGCGTAGTTTTATGGATAGCAATAAGGATGGAATAGGTGACCTGCAAGGTATTATTTCGAAGCTGGATTACTTGCAAACGCTCGGCATCGACGTAGTTTGGTTATCACCCGTATATTCCTCACCGAATGACGACAATGGATATGATATCAGTGACTATCGCGGTATTTCTGAGGAATACGGCACGATGCAAGATTGGGAAGAGCTGCTTCAAGCGATGCATGAGCGAGGAATGAAACTGGTGATGGATCTAGTCGTTAATCACACTTCAGATGAGCATCCTTGGTTCCAGGAAGCACGTAAATCCAAGGATAATCCCTATAGAGACTACTATATTTGGCGTCCAGGTACGAAAGATCAAGTTCCGAGTGATTGGATTGCATCCTTCGGCGGTTCAGCTTGGGAGTATGACGAAGTGACAGAAGAATATTTTTTGCATATGTACTCTCCGAAACAACCGGACCTGAACTGGGAAAATCCAAAATTAAGACAAGAAATCTACGACATGATCCGTTTTTGGCTCGACAAAGGGGTGGACGGATTCCGGCTAGACGTTATTAATATGATATCCAAAAAAGAAGTTCTTCCCTCTTACGAAGATTATGTGACAGGAAAGGCAGAACCAGGCGAATTTATTCCTAATGCCCCTGGGGTACATGATTACTTACAGGAAATGTTTCGTGAGGTTCTCTCTGGTTATGATATTATGACGGTCGGAGAGACGCCAAAAGTGACTCCGGAACAAGCCAAACTTTACACTGCCGAAGAGCGTGGTGAACTGAATATGGTTTTCCAATTTGAGCATATGGGGCTTGATAAGGTTCCAGGCTTACGCAAATGGGATTTACATCCTTTGAACCTTAAGGACTTGAAGGAAAATCTAAGCAAATGGCAAATCGAACTCGCAGAAAAAGGCTGGAACAGTTTGTATTGGAACAATCATGACCAGCCACGAATTGTATCGAGGTTCGGTAATGATGGAGCTTACCGCACGGAATCAGCGAAAATGCTGGGTACGCTACTCCACATGATGCAAGGTACACCGTATATTTATCAAGGGGAAGAAATCGGCATGACGAATGTTCGATTTAAGACGATTGAGGAATATAACGATATCGAATCGAAAAATATGTACCAAGAGCGTGTTCATGAGCGAGGAATGAATCCAAGTGAAGTGATGGAATCGATCTACGCCAAAGGGCGTGACAATGCACGTACACCGATGCAGTGGAGTACGGAGGAATCAGCAGGGTTTACCCAAGGCACGCCTTGGCTTCCGCTCAATCCGAATTATCATGAAATTAATGTGGAGCAGTCATTGGCGGAACCTGATTCCGTGTTTCACCATTATCGAAAGCTAATTCAGCTTCGCAAAGATAATCTGGTGATCGTATACGGGAGCTATGAACTGATACTCTATGACCACGAATCTATCTTTGCTTATGTTCGTCGATTGGATGGCGAGACGTTACTCGTCATTAATAACTTCTACGATCAGGAGACTGTGTTCGAATGTCCGGCTAATCTAACTACAGATCGTGCTGAACTGATGATTAGCAATTATCCAGTGGAACAAGGGCAAAAGTGGGATCTTTCCCAAATGGTTCTTCGCCCTTACGAATCTCTCGTATTGAAATGGCAGAATTAATTTATATTTCTTAGGATCATAAAAAAAACTTCCTATTATTAAATAGGAAGTTTTTTTATCTATTCATCTTTCGTCATTTTCTCAAAAACAACGCGCAATACGAGTATCACTACAATAATGCCAATCGCAAAAAATATTCCTGCATAGCTCACAGTTGTCATTATCCCCCTAAAATTCATCTTAATCTAAATAAAAAACATACTCCTGTACATAGTATAAGTCACTTTATTAAATAGAAAACGGAATAAATATGTGAATTTGTTGTCCATATATTTGTGGAAATAAAAAGCCAATTATCGATTCATCGTAATTAACTCAATTAACTTTTGAGCGGATTTACTAAGATAATGCTGTTTCAACCAGATTACAGCCGAACTGGAGGTGTCTTGGGGGCCATTAATTTCATACGCCTGAATATCGTGATTATGGTATCTGTGCAGCGAAGATCTTGGAAGTATCGAGGCTCCGAAACCGGAAGCTACCAGCTCTATCAACATTCCAATATCTGAACATTCACCAACGATGGTGGGTGAGAGCCCCCTGGCCTGGAATTGATCCAAAATTAAGTGATACAGTCCAAGTCCTTCTGTGCTTGGAAGAATAAGCGGGTATTCTGAAATGACCTCATACGAAATGGCTGTGTGTGAATCATCAGTAGAGAGATTGGCTGATTGTTCTTTTCCGGTCACGAAGTATAGAGGCTCTGCGCCCAGCATGGTATAATCAAAAGCTTCTAATGAAATTGGAAGGCGGACGATGGCCAGATCAAGCATCTTGTCTTTAATTAATTTCGCAAGCGTATTGGTTTCATTCTGTTGAATTTTAAAGGTGACTTTGGGATAAAGCGTGCGAAATGTATTGAGGACGCCGGGAAGTCGCTCATCAGACAGCGTATTAATTCCGATCGATATTTTTCCTCGTACTCCAAGCCCGGATTCTTTTACTTCTGCTTTTGCTTCTTCAAGCATGCGAGTAATGCCGAGCGCGTGCTCGTATAGCGTTTTACCGGGAGCGGTAATTTCAAGGTGACGCCCATTACGACGGAACAAGGGTACTCCTAATTCAGTTTCCATCATTTTTAGCTGCTGACTAAGCGGTGGTTGTGACATGTGTAATTTTTGTGCTGCAGAAGTCACCTGTAGTTCTTCAGCCAGCGCAATAAAATAACGTAATTGTTTAATATCCATACGAACGTACTCCTTATCGGAAACTATATGATTTTCATATACTTTTGCAAGGTATTAAATATTTTTAATATAGTTATGCCCATGATAACATGAAAACATAGCTGATGATGGAGGGATAATGTGAGGTTCTTTGGAGTTGGTATGATATGTACAATGTTATTATTGCTCCTAGGCTGTAGTGAAAACAAAGGACAGAAGTTCCTATCAACGGGAATGGCTGAAGAAATGCAGCAAACCGATATAGAGAAGCAGAATACTGATATTAGAAAAGGTGGGGATGGAATGACTACAGAATTGATCATGGCTGCAGAACGCGGAGATACTGATCAGGTGCTCGCGCTGTTGCAGCAGGGAGTAGATATGAATGCTACAGATGGTAGCGGGCGTACAGCGATCATCGCTGCTACACAGGAGAATAAGCCTGAGACCGTCAAAGCATTAATCAAAGCAGGAGCTGATATGAATCTTCGAGATCATCGAAATGATAATCCGCTCCTTTCTGCTGGTGCTTCCGGTATGCTGGAGATCGTCAAGATCATGGTGGAGGCAGGAGCGGATACGAGCATTACGAACCGTTTTGGCGGCACCGCACTTATTCCTGCAGCAGACCGTGGACATGTGGATGTAGTAAAGTACCTGCTTGAGCATTCAGATGTGAATATTAACCATGTTAATAACCTAGGGTGGACAGCTTTGTTAGAAGCTGTGATACTTGGGGATGGTGGAAAAAAACACACTCAAATTGTGGAGATGCTCGTTTCTCATGGAGCGGATGTAAATCTGGGAGACAGCGAAGGGATTACTCCATTACAACATGCGGTGAGCCGAGACTACCGAGCCATGGTATCTATTTTAGAAGAAGCAGGGGCCAAGTAGAGAAAAGCAGATATAGAAATACGTAATTAAGATTTGAAAGATGGGAAATGAAATGATGAATGGATTGAAATCGAAGTTTTCACTTAGTGTGCTACTTGCCGGTGTGCAGTGGCTTTTCTTTTTGTTTACAAATACAGTCATGGTGCCGCTCTCGATCGGCCATGCATTAGGGCTTGCACCTGATGAGATTGCCGGTTCGATGCAGCGCTCCTTTATTCTGACCGGGATTCTTTGCATCGTCCAAGTGATTTGGGGACATCGTTATGCGCTGATGGATGGTCCGGCCGGTGTATGGTGGGGACTCGTTCTTAGTATTTGTGCGTCTGCGCCTGCGATGGGGCTGGACCTTGGAACCGTGGCAGCGAGCTTAACCAGTGGATTTATTTTGTCCAGTGTTCTCGTTATTATTTTAACATTATGTGGTTTCCTTAAAGTGTTACAGCGTATATTTACGCCGATCGTGATGGGCGTTTATTTGCTGTTACTTACTTTTCAGCTGGCAAACACCTTTTTTAAAGGCATGATTGGTTATGACCAAACTGGAAAATGGGATTTGTCACTTGCCGGGTTGTCTCTGTTTATTATTATTGTAGTCGCACTGATTCACATTAAAGGAAAAGGGAAATTTGGACAGTTCTCTTTGCTGAGCGGAATTGTTGTAGGTTGGATCGCTTATGCGATCTTGTTCGGAAGTCAGGGCGGAGCAGGTAATACTGCCGCAGAAGGGACGAATCTCATGTGGCAATGGCTGCCGTGGGGTACACCGGGTTTGGAACCGGGGATCATTATGGTAGGTCTTATTGCTGGTTTGGTGAATATGACGAACACGTTAACGAGCTTAATTGCAGCTGGTAAAATGTATCAGCGTGAAACGACGGAGAAACAGTACAAAAGATCGTTTATTTTCACGAATTTATTTACGATTCTGGGGAGTTGTTTGGGACTGATTCCCTTTGGTACATTTGCTTCGTCAATCGGTTTTCTGGAAAATACGAAGGTACTGCGGCGTGCTGCTCTATTTGCCGGTTCCGTCATGTTTATCTTTGTAGGTGTATTTCCTTCTCTAAGCGGATGGTTAGCAAAGCTTCCTTTATCGGTAGGTAATGCGGTGCTGTTTGCAGCTTATCTGCAAATGTTTGGTACGGCCATTCGTTCTTTCCAAGGGGCGGTTTTCAATCCGAAAACGATCTATCGTGTTGCCATTCCGGTACTAACGGGGATTAGTATTATGAATATACCGGCTTCTGCGTTTACGGAATTTCCACCACTGCTTACGCCGATTCTGTCCAACGGTCTTGTGATCGGTGTAATGCTGGTCATTATACTGGAGAATGTGGTCCGGTGGGATAAATATGAAACGAAGGTGTCTGAAAAAGAAATGAAAAATTCTACGCCTCAGCCTGTTGTTAAGGACAAGGCCGCCGCACCATCATCTGCAAATTAATGTGTACGAATGATTAAAGAATAGACATGGAACGCATTATAGTAAGTATGAATACTGCACGATAACAAACAGCCGTTTCCGGTACGTATCCTGGAGACGGCTGTTTCCTTACATAAAATCAGCTTCAAACACGAAACAAAATGTTTAAAGGAATATGGGTAGCAGTGGAAAATGGAAAATGCTTTAAAATAGGATATACTGAAAGGTACATTTAATAAAAGACATATTTAGTTTAGAGATATGCTTCAGGAGGATACAGATGGGAACTACAGAAGGATCGCTACAAAAGAAATTAAAACCAAGGCATATCAGTTTAATGGCCATGGGTGGTGTTATTGGAACAGGCATTTTCAAGGGAAGTGCAGAAACGATCTCCTTGGCAGGGCCAGGAGTTGTATTGACATATATTTTAGCCGGACTATTGCTACTTATCGTCATGGGAGCTATGGCTGAAATGGCGACGGTATATCCGAACCGCAACATGAAGGATTTTGTCCGAGAGGCCTTTGGAGAAAAAGTTTCCTATATTATGGGCTGGATGTACTGCTTCATGTGGTTGTCCGTTTGTGTTATTGAAATTATCGCTGCCGGTAGTTTTTTGCAGTATTGGTTCACAGATGTACCTCTATGGACACTGAGTCTCGTATGTGCCGCTTTTGTGATCCTTATCAATTTCATGAGTGTAGGGACATTTGGGGAATTTGAATTTTGGCTTGCTGGAATTAAAATCACGATGATTATTATTTTTATTATTCTTGGTGTGTCGCTGATGTTTGGAATCATTCCGAGTGATCATACGCCTTATTTATCGAACTACATGAATTCTGGCGGTTTTCTACCGAATGGTTGGACCTCGATATTCTCTGCTTTGCTTGTGGTCATGTTCTCCTATGGTGGTTCGGAGATGATTGGTCTCACTCTGACAGAAACAGAGAATGCAGAAAAGATATTGCCAAAAGTCGTGCGCAACTTTATTTTACGAATTATTTTGTTCTTTACCCTTCCGATTCTGATCATTTGCGGCTTAATTCCGTGGAATGAACTGGGACCGGAGAGCAGTCCTTTCGTACAGGTTCTTTCATCAACAGGGTTATCAGGCGCGGCCCATGTTATGAATTTTGTCCTGATTACCGCCGTTTTGTCCGCAGCCAATTCTGGGATATACGGTGCTTCACGAATGTTGTATTCCATGGCTGTTGCTGGAGAAGCACCCAAAGCTCTGACGAAAACAAATCGCAAAGGAAGTCCGGTAAATACACTTCTGCTCTGCGCTATTATTTTGTTTGCAGGTTCGATGTTAGGGTTGTTTGCACAAGATCAGCTGTTCCGTGTATTAATGGCAGTTCCGGGGTTCGCTGTACTTCTCGTATGGATGTGCATTGCGTCGTCCCAACTGAAACTGCGTAAGCAATATCCCGTAAAACCGGCTTTCAAATTATGGGGTTACCCTTATCTGACTGGGTTTGCTATCGTATGTCTTGCCCTAATTGCTGTCGGGTTTGTGCTCGATCAGCAGAATCGGTTCAGTATTGGAATATGTCTGACTGTTCTAATTATTCTTATTTTGTCCTCGTTTATGAAATTCCGTAAACAGGAGTAGATCAATTTCATTATATTCATGCCTGCCAGGTCGATATTTATGGATCTGGCCTTTTTTTTGTTAAGGGAAGTATAGTTACACGATGGGCTCTATATTCAAATTTAGAAATGAATAGCGAAATTTTTATTTTGTATAGCATAGGGGGGCTAAAGTATAATAAAGGGATGAAGGAAGGAGCGATCAATGCATGGAAAATCTAGCTGAAGGGCAAGAATCATGTCACACGGATGATCGAAAAAGTCATCACTCTGAAAAAACGAAAAAGAATTTAATCAGTCGTCTTAATAGAATAGAAGGTCAGGTTAGAGGATTAAAAGGGCTTATCGAAAAAGATACGTACTGTGATGATGTCCTTAATCAAATCTCCTCTGTCCAAGCTGCTTTGAACGGTGTAGGAAAACTTCTATTAGAGCATCATATGAAGAGTTGTGTCGTGGAACGTATTCAAGAAGGCGAGAACGAAGTAATAGATGAGTTGTTAATTACGATTAATAAATTAATGAAATAATGTACTATGCGAGGGTTCGAAAGAACCTTTTTTTAGATTCAAATATAGACTAGGGGGGTAATCTAATTTAGTGTTGACATATATAGAGTAGGGGGGTATCCTAATAATCATAAATGGAGTGCATTGGAAGTTTCTTGAGTGGATAATAGGGAACCATCCTGTCCGCTTGATGACGGTGAAAAAGTCACCATTCATGTACAGTAAACGAACTTTGATGAAATCATCTGAAAGTAAATCACAGGTAAAGGGAGATTAAAGATGAAAAATATACTGTTGAATGTTGAAGGTATGTCGTGCGCGCACTGTGTAAATTCGATTGAAGGGGCTTTAAAAGAAATTGGAGCAAACGGAAAAGTTGACCTTGCGAATGGGACAGTAGCAGTTGAATTTGATGAAAGTAAGCTAACTCTTCCGGTTATCAAAGAGGCTATTGAAGAACAAGGCTACGATGTAGCTGAATAACCCCAAATACGAAAGTTGAAATATTGGAGGAGATGAACCATATGAACGTAGAGGTATATACAACGCCGACTTGTGAAGATTGCAGGAATTTCAAAAAATTTCTGAATGAAAATCAGATTGCCTATACTGAGTTTAGTATCGCAGATCATCCGGACCATGCAGATGAGCTTTTTAATCGAACTGGAAAAAGATTAGTTCCTACCATTTTCATTGATAACGAAGTGTTTTTTGGATTTGTATTTAATCGTGAAGTAATTGAGAAAAAACTGCTTTCTTAATGTTTGGGCACGAATAACGAAGACGCTAAAGGAGTGATATGAAATGAAAAAACAATGGATCTTGTTAAGTGCGGCAGCCATGATTGTTTTGACATTAAGTGCGTGTGGAACGAACAATAGTAACACCTCCCATGATAATATGGAGATGGGTGAGATGAATCATTCCAGTTCTGGTGAACTTCCTGCCGGTTTAAAAGAAGCGGTGAATCCTACATTTAAAGTGGGGAGTGAGGTCACGATCCATTCAGATCATATGGAAGGAATGAACGGAGCTGAAGGTAAAGTTGTAGGTGCTTATAGTACAACAGTGTATGCAGTATCCTACACCCCTACTACGGGCGGAGAAGAAGTGAAGGATCACCAATGGGTCGTTCACGAGGAACTGAAGGATAGTGGAGTAGAAGCGTATAAAGTGGGAGATGAAGTAGTTTTGGAAGCATCTCACATGGAGGGAATGAACGGCGCAACAGCTACTATTGATTCAGCAGAGCAAACAACGATTTATATGGTTGATTATATGCCGACTACAGGTGGGGATGAAGTTAAAAATCATCAATGGGTTACGGAGAGTGAGATCTCCAGTAAGTAAAAATAAGTCCTCAAACAAATAACTCTCCAATCTTTGGAGGGTTATTTGCATAGTGATTTACCTATGAGAAGTTAAATAAATTAATTCGGTTCAACATGATAAATTATCTCGAGACGGGGTATATATAGAGTAGGGACCTACCCTAAATATACGAATGGAGAGGAGTTGCGTATGATGACGCATCAAAATTACAAAGAGTGTATAGAAGAGTGCTTAAAATGTATGGTAGCTTGTAACCACTGTTATTCATCCTGTTTGGATGAAGATCACGTTGGAATGATGAAGGAATGCATTCGCCTTGATCGGGAATGTGCAGATATATGTGAATTTGCGGCTCGTGCGATGTCAATGAACAGTAGATATGCGAAAGAAATATGTCTAGCTTGTGCAGATGCCTGCGAAGCATGCGGTAACGAATGCAAGAAACATGATCATGATCATTGCCAGCAATGTGCAGAAGCATGTTTTAGATGCGCCAAACTTTGCCGTGAAATGGCTGCTTAATACAGTGAATTTTCTTCAAAGAGGATTAAACAAAGAGGGGGTTTCTCAGAAGCAGATGTATTTGTTACTGAGAAGACCCCTCTTTAACGTTTAAACAAAATCTAAGTTTGTGAGAAAAAGAGTATTCTTATTTTCTTATTTTCAAGCAGTGCGATTAAAAAGGAGGAGAAATTAACTTGACACATTATAGGGTAGGGGGGTATACTAAACTTAATAATTCTACTGAATTAAATGAAGGAAATCAAAATGTAATCTAACAAAAGTGAGGTGTTTATATAATGGCAACAACTGAGGCGGGAAAATCACAAACTTCCCTACAGATCACAGGTATGACCTGTGCTGCTTGTGCAAACCGCATTGAAAAAGGATTGAATAAACTGGAAGGTGTATCAGAAGCTAATGTAAACTTCGCTATGGAAAGGGCCACCGTAACTTATGACCCGAGCAAAGTGGATGTTAGTAAGATGGAAGAAAGTATTGGAAAACTTGGCTACAGTACGGCTAAAGAAGCAGTAGATTTGCAGCTTGTAGGTATGACCTGTGCCGCATGTGCTTTGAAAATTGAGAAGGCTTTGAACAAATTACCCGGCGTAAGTACAGCCACCGTTAACTTCGCTATGGAAATTGCCCATGTTGAATATAATCCGGTTGACGTTTCTGTTGCCGATATGCAGCAGCGAGTGGAGAAGCTTGGTTATAAAGCTGTTTCAAAACAGGAACAAGGTGACCCTTCGGAGCATCGTGAAAAAGAATTATCAAAACAAAAACGGAAACTTCTTATCTCTGCAATTCTTTCACTTCCGTTGCTGTGGGCAATGGTGAGCCACTTTTCGTTTACTTCGTGGATATGGCTGCCGGATCTCTTTATGAATCCATGGTTTCAATTGATTTTGGCAACTCCGGTTCAATTTTATATCGGTAGACAATTTTACATCGGTGCATATAAATCCTTACGTAATGGCAGTGCCAACATGGATGTCCTAGTTTCACTTGGGACTTCAGCAGCTTACTTTTACAGCCTATATCTAACGATCGTTTGGGCTGTCGAAGGGGGACGTCCGCATCACGGTCCAGAGATGTACTACGAAACGAGTGCTGTACTCATCACCCTAGTGCTAATGGGGAAATTGTTCGAATCTCTGGCAAAGGGCCGGACTTCTGAAGCTATAAAGTCTTTGATGGGATTACAAGCCAAGACAGCAATGGTCGTTCGTGATGGTCAAGAACTGACCATTCCGGTAGAAGAAGTTATTGCAGGTGATATTGTACTTATTCGTCCAGGTAATAAAGTGCCTGTGGATGGAGAAGTTTTGGAAGGTGTCTCATCGGTAGACGAATCCATGCTGACAGGCGAGAGCCTCCCTGTTGAAAAGAAAGCAGGAGATGCTGTTATTGGAGCGACTATTAATAAAAATGGTGTGCTTCGGATTAAGGCAACAAAAGTAGGTAAAGAAACAGCTCTTGCGCAAATCATTAAAGTTGTAGAAGAAGCACAGGGTTCAAAAGCTCCTATTCAACGGGTAGCCGACGTCATCTCTGGAATCTTTGTACCGATTGTTGTGGGGATTGCTGTAGTTGCTTTTTTGGTGTGGTACTTCTTGTTGACACCTGGAGACTTCGCAGGGTCTTTAGAAAAAGCGATCGCTATCCTTGTTATTGCTTGTCCATGTGCTCTAGGTCTGGCAACACCAACCTCCATAATGGCTGGTTCTGGTCGTGCAGCTGAACTTGGGATCTTGTTCAAAGGCGGAGAGCACTTAGAACAAACGCATAAAATTGACGCGATTATTCTGGACAAAACAGGGACCGTGACGAAAGGTAAACCTGAGCTTACCGATGTTTTGACCACTCGAAATGAAACAGAATTTCTTAGACTTGTGGGTGCAGCTGAGAAAAACTCAGAGCATCCCCTCGCAGAAGCAATTGTTGCCGGCATTCTGGAAAGAAATATTGAACTGCCAGGATCTGAAACCTTTGAAGCAATTCCGGGATTTGGAATCAAGGCTATTGTGGAAGGGAAAGAATTGTTGATTGGTACCCGCCGCCTTATGGACAAATTCGGCGTAGAGGCTAAGGCTGCTTACAGCGTGATGTCCACTTTAGAAGAAACCGGAAAAACGGCCATGCTTGTTGCCATCAATAAAGAGTACGCGGGTATGGTGGCTGTAGCAGATACCATCAAAGAAACATCACAGGCTGCTGTCAGTCGGTTGAAGGAAATGGGTATAGAAGTCATTATGATTACCGGTGATAACGAGCGGACCGCGATGGCAATCGCAGCTCAAGTTGGCATTGATCATGTTCGTGCTGAAGTTCTACCGGAAGGTAAAGCGGAAGAAGTGAAGAAGCTGCAAGCTCAAGGCAAGAAAGTAGCGATGGTTGGTGATGGTATCAACGATGCTCCAGCCCTTGCCACAGCAGACATTGGAATGGCAATTGGTACAGGTACCGATGTGGCTATGGAAGCTGCAGATGTAACTTTGATGCGTGGTGATCTATCCAGTATTCCAGATGCCATCTACATGAGCCGTAAAACCATGGCTAATATAAAGCAAAATCTATTCTGGGCGCTCGGTTACAATACACTTGGTATTCCGATTGCTGCCATCGGCCTCTTGGCTCCATGGGTAGCAGGTGCAGCGATGGCATTGAGTTCCGTTTCCGTAGTTCTTAATGCTCTTCGTTTACAACGTGTAAAGATACACAATTAATATTGTAAGTAAATGGGGATGAGCTTTAATGTCTATTAGAAGTGAAGAGGTCGTGGGAGAAACGACGAGAATCGCAGTAGCACCTCCAATTCAAGTGGGAGGAAGTTTGTTTACACCAGAGCAACTTGCAAAAATAGGGCATGTGGCAGGGACAGGTGTCAAAATTGAAATGACGCCTTTTAGGCAGCTTTATTTGGAAGTCCCCCTCGAACAACGAGAGGTGATTAAGGAAGAACTCGAGCGTTCTGGATTGGAAGTATATCCAGCGGGTTTTGTGACCAAAAGCTTAATCGCCTGTAATTTTTGTAAAGGGGCAAAGGAAGCAGGCCTAGAAACAGCACAAAAATTAAATCAGTCCATAGCAGGCATTGAAACACCCATGCCACTTAAGGTTGGTTTTGCAGGGTGTGCCCTCGGGACTAGCGAGCCTTTGTTGAAAGATATCAGCGTTGTGAAAATGCGTAATAACTATGAGGTTTTTGTTGGAGGGGAACCGAAAGGTCTTAAGACTTCAATAGCTCAATCGCTGGTATCCGGGTTAACGGAAGATCAAATCGTTCCCGTTGTTATCACATTAATTAACTTTTATAAGACCCATGCCAAAGGAAAAGAAAAATTCAGGAGATTCATTGATCGGGTTACGCTGGAGCAGCTACAACACATTGTGTCTTAAATAAACTGAGATGAAAGGAGGTGAATCCTATGCAAGAAGTAACCGTTAAAGTAGAGGGTATGTCATGCCGTTCGTGCATTAAAAAAATAGAAGGCGCATTGGATACCATCGGCGCTGAAGGTAAAGTTAACTTTGATGAAGGTACGGTAGACGTGAAATTTGATGAGACGAATACAGAAGTATCCACAATTAAAGAAGCTATTAAAGCAAAAGGATATGACGTTGCCATACTTAATAAGTAAATCATGATGGCTGAATATGATAAATAACAGTAAACAACCGCTTTCCGTTAGAATACCGGGAAACAGCTGTTTACTGTTATTTTTGTAGGCTATCTGTTTGGATTAATATTTAGTAATTGAAACTGCATCTTCTGATGTTTCTCCAGTACTTAGAACTTCCTGTACATACGCTTTAAGTTCATCTGAGTCTTTAACTGCCAGAACAGCTGCACCGCCAACTTTTTTCTCCTCGAGCATATTCATTGGTGGGATTTGTTCACTTGCTTGAAGACTGCTTTGAAACCCAAGGGAAGCAAGTTTCCAGATATCATTAAATTTCAGATTCGTATCAATGTATGGATTAACTTCATTCAAGATGGAAGGAAGCTTGGCGATCGATGTCGTCGTTTTCAGTTTGTCAGCAATCGCTTTTAGCAGGTCGCGCTGGCGTTCCGTTCTAGAGAAGTCGGACATGGCATCATGTCTGAAACGTACATACATTAATGCTTTTTCACCATCAAGATGCTGCATTCCCTGCTTCAGATCAATATCATATTCATGGTTATCTGCCTTGCTTACATAGTACAAATCTTTTTCTACCTCAAAATCAACCCCGCCTACTGCATCCACGAGTTTGATAAACCCTTGAAAATCGGTGTAAACATAATACTGAACGGGAATACCCAAGAGATCGCTTGCCGCTTGCATAGCTATGTTTGGACCATGCGTAATGGCAGTATTAAGGCGGTTATTTCCATGCTCCGGAACGGCAACATACGTATCACGTAAAAGAGAGAACAAGGATATTTTTTTGGTTACAGGATTTATGGAAGCAACGAGCATGGTATCAGACCTCGGAATCTCCCCTTCGGAGAAACCTCTTGCATCTACTCCCATGAGGAGCACGTTTACGGGTTCATCGCCTTCCCATACCGGGGGCTCTGTGGCAGATTCTTGATCTACCTTTTCAAGGTTATAAAACGGGGAGTCAGTCCCTGTTTTTTGCAAATCGCCGAGTTCATTAGCAATAGAGGTGAAATAATAACCTCCAACAAATAAAGCAACAAGTGTAATCAATGCGATAACGGTAAAAATAGTCTGCTTTTTTTTCTTGGTCATCAGGTGATTATCCTTTCAAATCAAGTAAGATTAATTACTAAACTTAATTATAAAAAATGCGGCGATGACGAACTAATGGTTTAACTTACAGTTATCTTACGAAATTGTAATAAAAGTAAGTTAAGAAAATTGTTGATTTTGTGGTATTGTTGAAACACTCAAACCGTGACGTTTTACTGTATGGTTCGAGTATTTCATTCCATCTAGATAACGAAAGAGGAGGTAGAGCTATTGGGAAGGCGTTTGTACATTTTTATCAAATTACGGATGTAAACCGTTTAAAGAATGGATTATGGATAAATGCATATCATATGTATTTCAGAGCGGGTTGTCTTCTTTATGCTACCGACAATCTGAAAATCACTTAGAATGAAAACTTGTGGAGGTGAATCCCTCATCTGAGGGAACTTGTTGGACATTGTAACGATAACGAATTTATTTTTGCTTGTTATTTTGCTTGGACTTACGGCTTTTTTCGTTGCATCGGAATTTGCTGTTGTTAAAATACGTATGTCTCGAATCGATCAAATGATTGCAGAAGGCAATAAAAAAGCGATTGTGGCAAAAAAGGTCGTTGCCGATCTTGACTACTATCTTTCCGCCTGCCAATTAGGTATTACCGTTACGGCACTTGGGCTTGGAGCTCTGGGCAAACCGACGGTTGAACGTTTATTATATCCACTTTTTGATTATTTTCATGTATCTGCCTCGATTTCTTCTGCTGCTTCATATGCCATTGCTTTTATCTTCGTAACCTTTCTGCACGTTGTAGTGGGAGAGATGGCACCGAAGACGTTAGCGATTCAGTATGCTGAGAAGATGACGATGCTACTTGCGGGACCTTTGTATTGGTTTGGTAAGGTTATGTATCCATTCATTTGGGCATTAAACGGATCTTCACGTATCCTTCTTCGTGCTTTTGGTGTTAAGCCGGCAGGACATGACCAAGCCTATTCGGAAGATGAGCTGCGGATTATTATGAACCAAAGTTTTGAAGGTGGCGAAATTAATCAAACGAAGCTTGCTTACATGGAAAATGTATTTTCTTTTGATGAGCGTGTTGCCAGAGACATTATGGTTCCAAGGACGGAACTGATTACGTTAGATATGGATATGCAGTATACAGATATTATCCGTATTCTAGATGAGAATAACTATTCCCGTTATCCTGTCATTGAGGCAGGGGACAAGGACCGAATTGTTGGGGTTGTCAATGTGAAGAAAATGCTGCCCTTTATTGTTACTAAAAAAGAACGGAAGCTTGCTGATTTTATCCGGGAACTTCCCTATGTAGTTGAAAACACGCGGATTCAGGATGCCATGATCAAAATGCAGCAACAACAAGTGCATATGGCCGTCGTTATTGATGAGTATGGCGGTACCTCGGGCATTCTTACCATGGAAGATATACTAGAAGAAATTGTTGGCGAAATTCGTGATGAATTTGATGCGGATGAAGAAGCCGATATACAGAAAACAGGGGATCGGGAGTATGTAATAAACGGACGTGTACTCCTTGCTGAACTGGAGAAACAGTTTGGACTCTTGTTTGAGGGAAATGAAGAGATGGATACCATCGGAGGCTGGATTCAATATCAGAAAGGGTCGACCGTTACAATCGGCGATGAAATTGTACATGGAGAATATGTGTGGACTGTAGCAGAGATGGATAACTACCAGATTAAAAAAGTTATTCTTCGGCATAGCTAGAGGGATTCTCTTTTAATGAAAAGAAGTAAGAACAATTTCTTGGAGGTGAATCCCTCAGTTGAGGGAACGAATTGGACGGAATAATTGCGTTAAACTTATTTTTGGTTGCTGTATTTATTGGACTCACGGCTTTCTTTGTTGGAGCTGAATTTGCGATTCTTAAAGTTCGGATGTCGAGGATCGATCAACTGATCGCCGATGGGAATAAAAAAGCAGTTATCGCCAAAAAAGTGGCTCATGATTTGGATTATTATTTATCAGCCTGTCAGTTAGGTATTACAATAACAGCTCTCGTACTTGGTGCGCTGGGTGAACCGACCGTTGAAAAGATATTGCATCCGATATTTGATCATTTTAATGTACCAGCAGCTGTGGCAACTGTACTTTCATATACGATTGCCTTAGCTATCATTACGTTTTTGCATGTAGTCATAGGCGAATTGGCACCGAAAACGTTGGCTATTCAATTTGCTGAGAAGATGACATTACTACTTGCGACACCACTTTATTGGTTCGGTAAAATCATGTATCCTTTCATATATGCACTGAATGGGTCTGCCCGGCTCTTGCTTCGTATGTTTGGGGTAAGACCTGCTGGCCACGAGTCTGTGTATTCTGAAGAGGAACTGAAGCTGATCGTGACTCATAGTTATGAGAGCGGAGAAATCAACGAAACGGAACTTGATTATTTGGAAAATATTTTTGCATTCGATGAGCGAGTGCTCAAAGAAATTATGATCAAGCGAGATAAGATCGTCACCTTAGACAAAGAAATGTCTTTTGATAAGATGATGGAAGTTCTAAACTTGCATGAATACACCCGTTATCCTGTTATAGAAGAAGGACATAAGGATAAATTTATCGGATTTATTAACACTAAAGAAATGCTGACGAGTATCGCTGCTGGAAGAGAGTGTAGAATGAGTGACTATATTCATGATATGCCTCGCTTTTCACAGAAGGCTTCAATTAAAGATGTTCTAATAAAAATGCAGCAAAGTCGTGTTCACATGGCAGCTGTAACGAATGAAGAAGGGGCAATCATTGGGCTCGTTACGATGGAAGATATCTTAGAAGAAATTGTAGGAGATATTCGTGACGAAGCTGTGTTGACCTAAAAAAACCTGCTAGATCATTTGATGATCTGGCAGGTTTTTTTCATCATGCTCCTCGATATATCGATTCAAAAAAAACAAATGAATATATTTTTATACCATGATAGCATTCGAAATAGGTTAACCATCTGAAGAGAAAGAAGGGAAAAGAAATGATGAATATGAAAGTCGAAATGATTCCAAACTATCGTATTGCCCATGTACGACAAGTTGGTCCATATGGTTCTACTAACACTCAAGCGATGGGAAAGTTAAAAAAATGGGCAGAGGGAAAAAATCTACTTACTGCATCGACAATCCTACTTGGAATTCCACAAGATAACCCTACAGTAACACTTCCTGAAAACTGTAGATATGATGCATGTATTGTCATCTCAAAAGATTTTCAAATGGATGATTCTATTACCGAAGGTGAATTTGCTGGTGGGGAATATGTGGTTTGCCAAGTCAAACATACGGCGGAAGAGATACAAAAAACTTGGGCTGAAATTTTTCCAGCTATACAAAACAGCGGGTATCAAATTGACGACAAACCGATATTAGAAAGATACATTGGCGATATGAATAATGATTTTTGCGAAATCTGTGTACCTATAAAGTCTTAAATTTAAAATAAAAAGCTTGCTTATTTATCAATTGAGTAGTAAAGTGATAATAGAAACAACGATTCGAGGTGATGAAAATGCAGAAAAATACACTAGGTTCACTAATATGGTTACGTCTAGTGCGCTTTACTCACCAGAGCAATCAATTATCGAATGAGTTTTTAAAACAGTTTGATCTAACGACAGCTCAATTCGATGTTCTTATGCAGATATCGGTTTATCAGCCACTGACACAGTCAGAACTTGCTGAGAAAGTAACCGTGACACAGGGAGGAATCTCCCGCATGCTGGTAAGGCTCGAGAAAGAGAAGTATATTGAGCGTCAGCAACAATGGAAAACGAAGACCATTCGTCTAACGGAAAAAGGCGAAAAGGCTTTGTCAAAAGCAACGTTACACCAAATTGCATTTCAATCTTCCTTCTTTGATGAAGTACTAGATGAAGAAGAGAAGAAGACACTATATCGTTTAATGACACGTGTTCACAAGCATAGTCAGAAAAAAGAGTTACCATAGAGAATCAATTTTATAATACCTTTAGTTGCTTCAATCAAGAGTATATATAGATCAAAATGGTTTAGTTGGTCTCTATATACTTTCGATTTCATCGTTGTAATGAGTTATGAAATTGATTCATAGAGGTAATTTTTTTTACAACATCACTTGATTAGTCAATTAATAAAAGGAGGAATAATTATGTATACCATTTCTGGTCATCATCATGTTTCCATGCTAACTAAAAACGCAAAAGAGAATAATCGGTTTTATGAGCAAGTATTAGGCTTACGCCGAGTGAAAAAGACGGTCAATCAAGATGACCCGAGCATGTATCATCTTTTTTACGGGGATTTAACCGGTGGGGCAGGTACTGAGCTTTCCTTTTTTGAAATGCCTCGGGCAGGAGGAACGATTCGTGGAACCAATAGCATTAGCCAAATTGGGTTACTTATTCCTTCCTATGAGAGTTTGGTTTTTTGGAAAAATCGATTCGAGTTACTAGACGTACATCACGGGGAATTCACAAAATATGCGGGGAAAGATGCGCTGCATTTTGAAGATAACGAAGGCCTGCGAATGGTGCTGCTCAATAATGAGGGCAAAGAAATTCCTGAACATTGGTCCGCATGGGAAGATTCCACGGTGCCTGTAGAGCATCGTATTTTGGGGCTCGGCTCCATTGAACTAACGGTACGTTATGTAGATAGATTAGGTAAAACATTGAAGGATATGCTCGGTTATGTAGAGGCATCCCGTTCGGAGCATGAAGTGATATATCAATCCGTAGCCGGACAGACTTTGGGGGAAATTGTAGTTAAACAACAAGATGGCCCTACTGAGAAACCCGGTAAAGGAAGCGTTCATCATATCGCGATTCGTGTGAAGAACGAAGAAGAGCTACGCTACTGGGATCAAGTCGTAAAAGAACATGGTTTCCGTTCCTCGGGAATCGTAGATCGTTTCTACTTCCAAAGTTTATATTTCCGTGAATCTAACGGTATCTTATTCGAAATGGCGACAGATGGGCCGGGATTCACTGCTGATGCAAGTGTGGAGTCACTAGGAAAAGCTCTGGACCTACCCCCATTCTTAGAAGAAAAACGTGCTGAAATTGAAGCGAAATTACAACCAATCGATTGATTACGAAGGAGAGAGATAAAGATGGAACAATATCGTATTGACGCAAACAAAGGTATCGAATTTGGCTTATATTCCATAGGGGATCATTTAATTGACCCCATGACAGGGAAACGTGTTCCTGCCGGGCAACGTATTCATGAATTAATTGAAGCTAGTAAACTGGCAGATGAGGCTGGTCTGGACGTATTCGCCGTTGGTGAAAGCCATCAAGCTGATTTTGCGACACAGGCACATACCGTTATTCTTGGAGCTATCGCACAAGCTACAAAAAATATAAAAATAGCGAGTTCAGCAACGGTACTAAGCACATCCGATCCTGTCCGTGTGTATGAGGATTTTGCAACGCTTGATTTGATATCGAACGGCCGAGCAGAGATTGTTGCAGGACGCGGGTCCCGAGTTGGAGCTTATAGTTTACTTGGCTATGATGTTCAAGATTATGAGGAATTGTTTGAAGAAAAAATGGAACTGCTGATGAAACTAAATGAGGAAGAATCCGTTACTTGGGAAGGCCAGTTCCGGGCACCGCTGAAAAATGCGGGCATATTACCACAACCTTTGCAAGGTCGAATGCCGATATGGCGTGCAGTAGGTGGACCTCCAGCTAGTGCAATAAAAGCAGGACTTGCAGGTGTGCCCATGATGCTGACTACGCTTGGAGGACCTGCAATGAACTTCAAGCCATCCGTGGATGCGTATCGTAAGGCAGCAGAGCATAGTGGCTTTGATCCAAAAATATTACCGGTTGCAACAACAAGCTTGCTGTATACGGCAGAGAACTCTCAGGATGCTTTGCGTGAATATTATCCTTATATCAATGCAGGGATGAGAGCCTTGAAAGGTGGGGGCTATCCGAAGCAACAATTTGCTCAAGCAACGGATTATAGGGATGCCTTAATGATTGGCAGTCCACAGCAGATCATTGAGAAAATGCTATATCAACACGAACTATATAATCAACAACGTTTCATGGCTCAAATCGATTTTGGTGGTTTGCCAATGGATAAAATAATGAAAAATATTGAGCTGATTGCAACCGTAATTATGCCTGAAGTTAAAAAACACACTGCAAAATGAGTAGGGAGGAATAGACATGAAAATTGTAGGAATTGCAGGATCAAGTGTAGGTACCAAAACAAGAACAGCGGTCAATTACACACTGGATAAAGCACGGGAGCAATATCCAGATGCCGAGATTACATTGGTTGACTTATCACAATACGATATGGTCTTCAGTGATGGCCGCAATTATTGGGAATATGAAGGGGATACCAAATATGTAACGGAAACGATTATGGCAGCAGATGCTCTGATTATCGGTACACCTGTATTTCAAGCTTCGATTCCAGCAACACTGAAAAATATATTTGATTTATTGCCTGTAAATGCTTTTCGCGATAAGGTCGTTAGCATACTCGTAACCGCAGGAACACCAAAGCATTATTTGATGGTGGAACAGCAACTGAAACCGATATTAGCTTATATGAAAGCTCAAATCGTGCCGACTTATGTATTCATAGAAGAAAAAGATTTCCACCGCAAAGAGATTGTAAATGATGATGTTCTTTTCCGGCTGGAACGTTTAGTCGAAGACACCGTATTACATGTTCATGCGGTGAAGGTAATGCAAGAAGAAAAAAATGCGAAGTATGATTTTTAAATCGATGTATGAACAGAGAAGGTCCTTGCAATCTTAATGCAAGGACCTTTATTAATAACTACGTTTAATCCGTTTGTTTAATCATCGCAAGCAGCTGTTCTGCCATATAGCTCGGACTGTATGTAAAGTCATGGTTAATCCACTCGACGATCATTCCGAAAATCGCATAGGCTACATAGCTTGCTTGAAGATCACGATTTATTTCTGTGTTCGGTTGATGTTCTTCCGAATTCTCTAAGACTAAATTTTTGAGGGCAGTACATATTTTCGTTTGTCCTCCGCTAAACTTGTTGTTTTTAACGATAAGCTCATAGAAATTCGAATGATTATATACATGGTCAAACACTTTAATTGCGGCCGAGGTTAAATTTGAGATGCTGAAGTGCTCCATATTTTGATAAGGTTCTCGGTAGGAAAAGATTAAGTCGGAGATCACATCATCTATAATTTCCTCTAATAGATCTTCTTTATACTGATAATGTTTGTAGAAGGTTCCTCGATTTAGGTTAGCTTGTTTTACAATATCGGTAATTGAAATCTCTTTGAATTCTTTTTGCTGCATCAAATGTAACAGCGCATCATGCAAAGCATCTTTTGATTTGATAATTCTTCGATCCAGTTGATTGTTTGGGCTACTCATTCAGCAAACTCCTTATATTTCCTCTATTGATAATAAACAGTATTGACCAGAAATGTACGTTAGTGAACAATTCGCAAACCTTTTGATGATTGAAGAGCATCGTATGCTGTTATTATAATATAGATGAGGAAGTTAATGAACAATTGTTCATTAGGCACCTCTATCTGAAAACGCATTCAAAACTAGGAGGAATATAAAATGAGACTTCAGAACAAGGTCGCAGTTGTCACAGGAGCAGCTTCTGGTATGGGCAAAGCAATTGCTATTCTATATGCAAAAGAAGGAGCAAAAGTAGTTGTATCGGATTTGAATCTAGAAGGAGCAAACACCACGGTAGAGGAGATCAAATCCCAAGGCGGAGAAGCGTTCGCTATCAAAACGAACGTAGCTTCACAAGAAGATATCGATACGTTGATTGATACGACGGTAAGTACATTTGGTACTGTAGATATTCTTGTTAATAACGCTGGTATTATGGATAACTTTGAACCTGCCGGCGATATTGAAGATGATAAATGGGAACGTATCTTTGCAATTAATACAACAAGCGTTATGCGTTCTACCCGTAAAGTAATGCCTATTTTCTTAGCAAAACAAAAAGGGGTTATTGTTAACATTGCTTCCGCAGGCGGACTGAATGGTGCTCGTGCAGGTGCAACGTATACGGCTTCTAAACATGCAGTAGTTGGTTTCACGAAAAATACAGGTTTCATGTATGCTCCACAAGGAGTTCGCTGTAATGCAATCGCACCTGGTGGTGTAGAAACAAACATTAACTCTTCTATGACAAGTATCAATGAGTATGGGATTGGTCGTACCCAAGCAGGTATGGCATTAAGTCCTCGTTTTGGTAAACCAGAGGAAATTGCTCAGGTTGCTTTATTCCTTGCTTCTGACGAATCCAGTTTTGTAAACGGAACGGTAATTACTGCTGATTCCGGTTGGACTTCTTATTAAGATAAAGTTTAGTGAATCTCACCCAAAATCCTGCCAAATTCGGCGGGATTTTTTTATTTACGTATGGATAAAATAGCGCTGAATCTCCTGATTTATAATAATGAAATGATGTTATATTAAAAAGAAAGCAGCATCTACTTTTTAAGGAGGAACGTTTATAATCCTTTCATTTCAAAATAAGACACCACAGATTGATCCTAGTTGCTTTATTGCACCAAATGCAACGATTATCGGGAGTGTAGCGATTGGTAAGGATTCTTCTGTGTGGTTTCAGGCCGTACTACGGGGAGACTATGATTCCATCTATATTGGAGATCGGGTCAATGTGCAGGACGGAACGGTTTGTCATACCGATGAAGGCCTCCCCTTACTTGTGAGTGATGAAGTGACGATAGGGCATAACGTGATTCTGCATGGATGTGTCATTGGCAAGGGAGCATTAATCGGGATGGGCTCCATTATTATGAACAAGGCAAGGATTGGAGAAGATTCGTTAGTAGCAGCGGGTTCATTAGTAACGGAAGGGAAGCAATTTCCGCCCCGGTCACTCATTATGGGCACACCTGCCAAAGTTGTGCGTGAACTCAGTGAAGAGGAGATCATTCAGATGCACAGCAATGCCATGCGTTATGTAGAGAATGGTAAGAACTATAAAGCGCAGATGGAACCATCATAGAAATATCTGTATGTTCCTGAAATGAACTTCACTCTAAAGAGCCCTGTCTCAATAGACAAGGCTCTTTTTCAAAATATGCCAAGGTCACATCAACCTCTATGGATAAGAGAGTAAATAAATGCATGATGAGATGCCCCTTGATGGACCATGTAGTCACGTAGCACGCCTTCTTTTTCAAACCCCAGTTTCAATAACAACTGACCCGACGCTTCATTATCGATAAAAGTGATGGCTCCGATCCTGCTTAAGTTCATGGTATCGTGACCAAAGGCGATGGCTTCTCTAATGGCTTCAGAGGCGTAGCCCTTTCTCCAGTGATCGGGATGAATTTCATATCCGATCTCTGCTCGGCGGTGTCTTGGGACCCATGAATGAAAGCCAACGGTTCCAATAAACTGTCCGGTATCTTTTCTTTCGATTCCCCAGCGAATCCCCCGTTTGTCCCTATAATTCGTATCAAACAAGGCCACAATTTCTTCAGCCTGCTCTAAGCTTTCCATACTTTCTCTCCCATAATAGCGAGTCACTTCATCCAAGGAGAGATAGCTATAGATAGGAATCGCATCCTGCATCGTTATCTCTCGTAAGAAAAGTCTTTGGGTTTCTAGGACCGGAAACAAGGGATCACTCCTTTGGTAAAAAGATATATTTCCATCTTACCAGAGAGTGATCTACTGGAAGTAAATTATTGGGAATTTAAGAAAATGAATTTATTCAGGATTGTTCTCTGATCCAGACCTGCATTTCCCCTGGTGTCCGGTTCCCCCATAGCGTATACGGAATAGCAAGAAGGCGCTGCGCTTGTTGTTTCGGCGGTGCAGTAGAGTACAGCGATTCTTTTTGTCCCGTAATTTCTTCTTGCCGGATGCCGTCCATTTCTAAAAACACGACTTCATCATTCCATACGCCCGTTACTTCCCGAATTTCGGCATCGGCAGGCAGACGAACGGTCGTCAGCGGTGAAACGTTGTCCATTTCTTCAAGGCAATATACGAGAGGACCGCGCTGAAGAGCGACTCGCCCTGCATTTGCCCGTACTTTTGAATGGGCATACAGCCGCTTAGGTTGCATATCAAAGTGTATCGCTAGTTGATCGCCTTGTTCCCATGTACGCTTGAAATAAGCGTACCCATCAATTAGGTCAGCCGTCACCTTTTCTCCATTCAGGGTGAAGGAAATCTGCTCAGACCAAGATGGCACACGTACTGCGAGGGTAAACAAGCCGTCACCTTCGACCGTCTCCATTTGTAAGCCTGCAAGGCCATTCCAAGGTAGTTCACTTGTGAGCTTTATTGTAGCTTTGCTAGAACCAAGCGCCACCTGTGTTTCATTGCCGATATACAGATGGGTATACAGCGTGTCATCGCTTGATGTGAAGATATAAGAGCCAAGAGAAGAGATCAAACGGGCAACGTTTGGAGGGCAGCAAGCACAACCATACCATTTTTGACGAACAGGCTTCACATGATGTTTGCCCGGATTTCCTTTGCTAGCTTCTGGCCATACTTCCATCGGGTTAACATAAAAATAATGTTTACCGTCTCCTGCAATGCCGGCTGTCACTGTATTGTATAGTGCCCGTTCCATGACATCGGCGTACTCACTCTTCATCTCTGCCTGAATCATGCGTCTAGCAAAGAAAATAAGGCCAATGGATGCACAAGTTTCCGAGTAATTTGTATCATTGGGCAGATCATAGTCAAAGGTGAAGGCTTCCCCGTGATGTGTAGAGCCGATGCTTCCATTGATGTACATCTGCTTGTGAACAATGTTATTCCATAGCCTTTTACAAGCAGAGAGCAGTTCACTATCTCCTTTTAGGATGGCTAAATCGGCCATAGCTGTGTACATATAGACGGCACGCACGGCATGACCTACGGCTACTTCCTGTTCTCTAACCGGTTTGTGTGCTTGCCAGTATTCGAGGGACGGAGCCTCTTTTTGTACCGCATTTCCTGTCCAGTAAGAGGTACGTCCACGGCTTTCCCATTCGGCGTGAAAGAAGCTAGGCTCCGTACCTCTCTCGTCGATAAAGAAGGAACTGAGATTCAAATATTTATCGTCACCAGTAACTTGATGCAACTTAATCAGGGCAAGTTCAATTTCCTGATGACCATCGTAACCTCGAATCTTGCCAGGCTCTGGGCCAAAGTGAAGATCAATATAGTCAGCTAGTCGTTTCGCAACGTCCAGGATTTTTGTTTTACCTGTGCCTTCGTAATAAGCTACTGCGGCCTCAATGAGATGTCCGGCAGAATACAGCTCGTGACAGTCATGCAGATTGGTGAGACGTTTATCAGGTGCAACGACAGTGAAATACGTATTAATGTAACCGTCTTCATCTTGTGCAGCGGCAATGAGATCAATTACTCCATCCGCTACTTTGGCAAGATCCGGATCAGGCGTAGTCGATAAAGAGAAGCCAACAGCTTCCAGCCATTTATATAAGTCGGAATCCTGAAAAACAAAACCATGGAAGTCGCCTTCTTCTAATCCTGCAGCAATTCGGAAGTTGCGAATCGCACTGCTTGGTTCCGCATCAGGGATAGCATCATTGAGCGCATCCCACTGGTATGGAATGACCGTGCCTTTGACAAGATCGACATAAGGAGCCCAATAGGAATCGTTAATCGTTACGCTTTTTAATGGTAAAGGCTGAGAAGCAAATGGGCTGAATAACTTGTTCATGGTTACACTCTCCATTTCATTGGTTATTTACCTCATCATAAGCGAGAATGATATCTTTGTCGGTAGAAGGTAAGGTATAATAGGTGTCAAAAACTGACCTCATTAAAGAAGAAGGGGGAAATAGAACTTGCTGCCTCTATATTTACAGCAACCCTACAATTTTATTAGAGGAGGACATTTTTTATCGGATGAAACATGGTCACATATGGATCGAACCATTGAAGATTACGAATTGATCATCGGCGTATCCGGAGTGATCTTCATGGAAGTCAACGGGCTCATGTACGAAGTGAAGGAAGGAGATATACTTCTCCTTGAACCGGGGGAAAGACATCGCGGGTACAAGCTTTCTCAGCCCGGAGTTTCTTTTTACTGGTTTCATTTTTTATTGCCTGAACAGGTTCCTTCCGGAGTAGAATCATACGGTCAAATTCCAAGATATTCAGGATGTCCCAATTCGACGAGAGTTCATATTCTGGCTCGTCAACTTCTACATGCTGCGAGCGGGGGCTACCGAATTCGAAGAGCTGGGGACTATTTTCTGACCTCACTTCTCATTGAATTGGCAGAACAGCTTCGGGATGCGGATGAATATACAGCACTTGATCCACAGCTCCCCGAGCTGCTCGAATGGACTCGCCTGCATGCGCTGAGTGAAGATATTTCTGTTGAGAAAATTGCGAATCATATGGGATATAACAAAGATTACTTGTCCCGTATGTTCAAGAAAAGATTCGGCTTTGGGTTGCTAAATTACATTCATCGATTAAAACTGGATGCAGCTAAGGAAGCGTTAACGGGTACAAATTTACATATAAAAGAGGTCGCGGTGCTCGTAGGTATTCAGGATGATAAGCAGTTTGCCAAATGGTTTAAGCGTTTAGCCGGTGTGACACCTACCTCTTACCGAAGGGCGTTCCGTCTGACAACACTGAATAAGGAGTAAGATGATGTACTGAGAGAGTAGGTAGTTAGAAACAAGGGAACCGGTTATGTGTTAAAATAAAGTGAAACTTGTGTGGAACAGGTACTGAAAGGAAAGATAAAGGATGACATATACAGCTGAACAGGTAGCGGAGTGGATGGTTGAGGAAATCAGGTTTAAGGGCAATTTATATCAAGAAGATGCCATTAAATATGTACGGGAGCATTTTGGTGAGGAATTTGTTTTTGTGAATGAGAATGGAAATGCGTCACTTGAGAAAGAAGTGAAGAAAGCTTTTCGTAAACTTCATAAGGGCCGGATTGCATGGGATCGTGATGGATTCATGTGGGGATGGACATAGAAGGGCTGAACGAAAACTTTTAAAAACGTAACATATGATATTGAGATGGATCACCACGACCAGCGTATATGGGCGTGGTTTTTTTGTATGTTAATCGAATGAACTGTCACATATCGAAGTTTTGGATTGTTATATAGATAAAAAAGAAAGGAGGGACTATGTTGAACTCATCTGAACACGGTACGAATGATAACGAGGATATAGAAAATAGAATAGCAGCGATCAAGCAGGGAGATACGGAGAAATACAGGTTGATCATTGAACGCTACCAGAAATCGCTGTATATCTACTGCTATTATTTACTTCAAGATAAAGGACAGGCTGAGGATGCGGTTCAGGATATTTTTCTTAAAGCCTATCAACATATTACGGAATATGAAAAAAAGGTTTCTTTCACGGCCTGGATCTACCGAATTGCCTACAATCACTGTATGAATATTAACAAAAAGCATGCTCGAGACAAACGGCTGTTTCGCATTTTTCAAAACACACAAACCGTTAGACCCTTTGTTCAGCATCAGTCGGATGATTTGCTTGATTTGATCGAAATGCTAACGTTTGATGAGAAACATATCTTGGTCTTACGAGCAGTTGAGGAGTACTCCTATGAAGAGATTGGTCAAGTACTTCATATTACTTCTGCCAGTGCGAGAAAAAGATATGAACGGATTCGAAAGAAACTAATAAAAAAGAAGGGAAAAGGGGGGCTAACACATGAACCTTCGCTCAAAACTACAAGAGGATGAATTGGACGAGTACATGGTTCGTATTCGCCATACGATGATGAATCGAGATCTGTCAGATGACATTATGGCAAAAGTACATAGAGAGCAACGTATAGAATCTCCTAGACGATTGAAAAACTATTTTAAGTTCCTTCGACCGATGATTCCTCTGACAATAATAGCTGCTTTGCTTATTCTCATTGGAAGTATAGTGGTTTCTCCAGCAATGGCTCAATCTTTGCAGCAGGCTCCTTTCATCCGAAGTATTTTTGAATTTGCCGGCGATTTAGGTCTTAATGTTGCGCATAAGCAAGATCTGACGATCCATCCTGCAGTCAGTGCGACTCAGGACGATACGACACTCACGATTCCGGAAATTATTTATGACGGTACGCGGGTATCCTTCAGCTTAGAGCAGACGAATCCTAGTCTGACTGACATCAAAGAAATGCGAGAGCTACAAGATGATATTCAGCATATGGATGTTCAGATTAACGGAAAGGATGTAGACCAATATGCTCCTCGTTATAGCAACATTCCGATCATTACGAAACCAGGAGTCGATGATGATTCTGTTATTGTTGAACTCATGACCATGCAGAACCGAGGCGGAAAACCATTCCCGAGTTCCTTTGAAATGACGGTAACGATTCAAATGGCACAGTTTAAAGAGCCTTTTCTCTTCACCGTACCTGTCAGTGTAAGTACGGGTGAAAAAGCGGCGCTCCTAACGAACGAGCAATCAAAGGCTTATAAGATATTTACGATTACCCTAGAGAAGCTAGAGTTAACACCGATTACAACGAGTCTGATTGTCCGTCAATCTTTTCCTGGTGGTACTTCGTACGATTTTCTAACTACAGGTCTAGATTACGAAGTGTGGGATGAAAAGGGGAATGAGCTTAGCCAGATAAATGGCAGTGGCGGCCAGTTGTCAGATGAAGGCGATTTTATATATGATTTGCGGTTTGAGCCGTTTCCTTCAAAACCAGAGAAAATCATAATCAAGCCGTACTTACCCCAATATAGTAAAGTAGAAAAAGGAGCTTACCTCTATGATCAAGACGGGGAAATTGTAAAGGAAATGATACCTGAACTTGAATTTGAAATTCGTGTGGATTAGAACAATATGATTTATGACGAGCCACGAAAAAAACCTCCAGATTGTGTTCTGGAGGTTTTTTTACGTTGTTATCTTGTTTAATTGTATTGTAGCTTATCCGTACATCTTATTCGTACACGTTACCTGCCCCATAGACGTCATAACTTAGGTTCGTTATTCTTACCCTAGCATCCGTGATCGGTGAAGCACTGAGCGAAATTTGACTACTATACCAGGAGCCATTTTGCGGATAAGAACCTGCTATTGTTTTTTGACCATACCAGTTAACCGCTCCGCTTGAAAGAGGCTTCACGATTTCATACTTTACAGATGCTTTGGAACTTGAGACACGGTCTGACTGATAGCCGTTAATTGTAACGGTCCCTTGCGTGATGTTAAAAGAGCTTGATCCAAGCAACGGAGTACTGCTTTGTAAATCAAAAGAATAGTAGGCAACAGCTGCTCTTGGCGCGGCGAATAACTTACCTTCATCAGGTGTCATTTGGTATACCGGGACCCCATCTTTTATACTCATATATTCGGATGAGTCTGGATTTAGATTGACTTCAAGCGGTTTAATAATGACCTTCCAGCCATCATTCGTGTTGAGGACGGTATAAGGAATGAGCGGGTAGGATTGGACATCCGTATATGTATATTGGACTTCAATTTCATATTCCTGATCATCGACCTTGCTAATACTTTCTACCCTGTAATGATCCAAACTATCTGTAGCAAATCTGTTATAACCTTCTCTTCTACTTTCTTCGTTGATATAATTCAAATCATAAGAATACCGCATCATACGATCTACATCGTTGTTCTGTAATGCATCAAGATATGCATTAGCGATTTGTAGAGCTTCTTCTTGGTTTGAATCTACGGGTGCTGCGGTTACAGCTGTACTCATTGATGTATTCAAGATAAGAAATAATACCAAAACATAGCAAAATCTAGTCGCGTATTTCACATGTAATACCTCCATTATTTGTATAATCCAAGTCATATTAACACTGTATTAAGTAGAGTGTCTATCATTTTCATATATTTAGGTAACTAGAAAGGCTAGGTTTTAAGAATGAGATGCTTAACTACTTCTCAGATGGAGAAGTTTATAACGGATGAGTTAACAGATGGAGAAATTAGTGAGCATATAGAGTCGTGTGAGCATTGTTATATGAATTATCAGGAGATGAGCAGGGGAAGAGGGAAGTACATATCGCTATTTTTAAAAAATCAGGCGGTTTATCAACCCGGCTATTTAAGCCCCGAAAACCTTCACGAGGATAACGTAACAAGTATAGATAAATATCCAAAGAAGCGATTATCAAAATCTGTACGGATTAGAATCGCTGGATATGCATTATCAGGAGTGGTCATTTTGACCCTGCTTGTCCTCATTTATATTGCGTTCCCTAAACCCCCGGACTCTTACGTCGCACTGACCGCCACAGGTATAACAGACGAAGGCTTGTTGCGCGGGCAAACGGCAGGATCCATGTTTAACCCAGAAATTTCCGTAACGGATGGGGGATATCACCTTGAAATCAAGGAAGTGAGTGCAGATAATTTAAGGATCGTAATGGCACTCCAGATTACAGACAAAAAAGGAAATCCTGTACCTGATAAACTTCGTCTTGGTAAAGATAATCATATTGTTGTTAAGGATGGAGAAGGCAATGTGGTGGCAGAACTGTCGGACGTAGGTAAAACCAAGGAGTTCTATTTGTTAAGTGCGGTTTTCCCTGAAGTAGTTAGGACAGATAAGCTTGAAATTGAGGGGAATATTTATTACTTGAATGAATCTGGAACGAATCATGAAGTTCAGAATGGAGACTGGAGTTTCCATTTTACTGTAGACATGACGAATATGAATAAGATAATTGAAGTTCAACCTGTAGATAAAGAATACGAAGTAACGAAAGGTGTTTTTATAAGGGTAAAAGAACTCATTAATACGGCAACCTCCACTAGAATCAACGTAGAGTCGGTATCTCGTGGTAATAAATCCATGGACGTTCAGGAGCTCATGTTTCACTTTGAAGATTCCGATGGTAAAGAGATTCATAATGTGGGTAGTACGAAACCTGGCCATATCAGTGCTTTGCTGGATGTAAGCAGGACAAAGGATCAGAATGCGGGAATAGCTCTTTTCTCATATACGTTTATCGATATTCCGCAAGGTGCCACATTTGTGCTGGATGGAGCGTCTTTGTCTGTCAAAGATGATTCGATGATCGAATTTCGTTATGAAGATCTGACTGACGGAGAAGTGATGTTTGATCGGGAAGGAGATCAAATCTATCTACGTGATTTAGTGATAGATGCAGGAAATAAAGACTCTAATCCAAGCGCGTTCTTAAAAATAGACGGTTATACGACCGGCAATATGTTGGAAGACCAATGGATACTGCAAAAAAAGTACTCCCAAGAAATATACAAGCTGACTTTCCGAGGAGCCTTCTCACCTTCGGGAAAAGGGCAGAACATAGATGAAGGTTCTGAATTTGTAATTGAAGGACTGAATAAACGAACTGATGGTGATATTTTGGTACTCAAGCGAATAGGACGATACAAAAACATAGGAAATATAGAATGGTCTTTTCCGCTATAAGTTTGCTAAATTTTATCCCAATATAAACAAAAACAATAAAATGAATTCCATATGTAAGGGTTACCAGCAGGCAAAATCTATGTGATTAGTGTATAATTTGATTAGGTTTCTTCGTTCTTTATTTTAATAGAGGTGAACTATGATCGAGAAAAAATCACGTTTCTTTCAAAATTTTGAAGAGGCTGCTAGTCATATTATTGATGTATTAAAGTCTCTGATTCACGCAGAGGCTATTTTTATAGCTACGAACGACGGAGTAACAAATAAAATATTAAAAGCATTTAATAAATCGGATGTGCTTGTGCAAGAGGGGCTTTGTCTTCCATATGAACAGTCCTATTGCAGCTTGGTTACTAGAGGGTCCATTGTGATTCCACACACAGCAGAGCATCCCATGACGAAAGATTTGGATATCACTCAAACCATAGGTGATCATACTTTTATAGGGGTGCCTATCAACTACAAAAGTGGGCAACTATACGGAACGCTATGCGTTTTGGAAAACAGTATGACGGTTTTTAGTGAAGAGGATGTAAGAATGCTCTCTTCTATGGCGATGTTTCTGTCCTATATTATTGAACTTGAACGATTGATTGATCTTCAAGTAGACCGCAATCAGAGCTTGCACCAAGATAAGAAAAAGGCTGAATTTCAAGTCCAGAAATTGCGTGATAAAGTACAAGTAGCAGATCAGATGACACAACATAAATCTGAATTTCTAGCCATGATGACTCATGAAATAAGGAATTCGATTAACGGAACAATCGGTATGTCAGAACTACTAGAGACGACGGATCTCACGGAAGAGCAGCGGCAATATATGGATTTGTTGCAATCGAGTAATAACTCGCTTCTCGTACTTGCGAATAATATTTTGGATTTGAGTAAAATAGAAGCAGGCAAAACCGTATTGGAAGAGGACCCATTTGATATGGTGTCTACGGTAGAAGACTTGATCTACACCATTGTTCCCAAGACACTAGATAAGCAAGTAGAGATAATTCTTGATGTCGCACCGGATATCCCTACTTATTTATTGGGTGATGCGGATAAAGTACGGCAGATCCTGCTCAATTTCCTTAGTAATGCGGTGAAGTTTACCCATCACGGTGAAATTCTCGTATCCCTCTGTCTTGTAAACGCCTCGGACGAAGAGCAAGTATATGTGAAATTGACCGTTCAGGATAGCGGTGTGGGAATCTCCGAGGACAAAGTGTCCCAGCTATTTCAAAATTACTATCAGGCTCATGAGACCGACCACGTCCATCATTACGGAGGGACAGGACTCGGACTTGCGATTGCTCAAAATTTAGTCAACCTCATGGGTGGTTCGATTGAAGTTCAAAGTAAAGTTGGAGAAGGGACGAAGATCGATGTCATACTCGGCTTCAAAGAATACATCGGATATGAAAACCTCCCTTTTTCTTCTTCTGTTCTCCAAGGGATGAAAGTACTTATTATTGATGATAATGTCACGAGTAGGAACTCGTTAGGAAGACTGCTGAAGAGTTGGGGAATTGGTTTGGCAGAGGCTGGATCAGCAGAAGAAGCTTTACAGCAGCTACAATCGGGGTTATCTTATGATTTGATTCTGATGGATATTAGTATAGAGGAATCTTCAGACATCAGAACGTATCTTGGTGGGGATGTGCCGATCGCACTTCTTGCTCCTATCGGAACGACGCTGGATGCAGAGCAGAAGAAGAGATTTGAGTTCTTAACATTCAAACCTGTACGTAGATTGCAATTATATAATGCCCTCATCGCCTATCAAACTAGAAAATTGGTAAGCAAATAAATCGAACGAGAATAGATAACACAGGCTCTGAATGTCCAAGGTGGAACATTGAGAGCCTTTTTCTTGGTTTATTTTTACTAATAATAGATTGACAGTGAGTGGTGGGCTCTTTACAATAAAATAGTCTTCATAATAAGTAGACCAGTCACTATATTTTATGGGAATGGGGTATGAAATTGAATTCCAAAAACGACTCGAGAGAGAACATCCTTGCCGCAGCTACGCGTCTTTTTCACCTGCAAGGGTATCATGCGACCGGGTTAAATCAGATTCTGAAAGAAAGTGGAGCTCCAAAAGGTTCCCTGTATTACCATTTTCCGAATGGCAAAGAACAGCTGGCAATTGAGGCAGTACATATGATGGCCGATTTTGTAGAAGCGGATATAAAGAAGAGTATGAATCAAGAAATTAGTGCAGTAACGGGAATTCAGAATCATATTTTTAAGATGGCAGATTGCTTTAACAAGGTAGATACATTGGAAGGAATTCCGATCGGCATCGTTGCTGCAGAAACTTCGCTTATCAGTGAACCTTTACGTTTAGCTTGTCTGGCAGCCTTTGAAAAGTGGGAAGAACTTTATCGCGTAAGCTTGATTAAGGAAGGTTTTGAACCTGACCGGGCTTGCAAGCTGTCTGTGCTCATCAATAATATGATTGAAGGGGCCATTACACGTTCTCTCACCAATAAGAATGGTCAGCCATTGCAGGTAGTAGCGGAGTACATACCGATTTTGCTTAAGAAATAACAGCCTAGGGGCAGGAATTTCATATTCCTGTAAGCATATTATATAGACTGGTCTAAATATAGAAAAATGAATTGGAAGAGGAGTGTTTTTTTGAGTCAGCAAATAATGTCATCTTTAGAACAACCTAAAATCAAGCCGATTCCCATTACGATTGCACTGATGATTGGTGCCTTTATTGGGTTGCTTAGTGAAACAGCTTTGAACATGGCATTTACTGAAATCATGAGTGATTTTGGTATTCAAACCCATGCCGTACAGTGGTTAACTACAGGTTATTTACTTGTACTTGGTATTCTTGTTCCCATCTCAGCCTTGCTGCTGCAGTGGTTTTCCACAAGGCAATTATTTAGTGCGTCTTTACTGTTTTCGATACTTGGCACGCTTGTTGCTGCCATTGCACCAAATTTTGCAGTACTGATGATTGCTCGTGTCATTCAAGCGATTGGAACGGGGTTACTGTTACCGCTGATGACAACGGTGATTCTCGTGATTTTCCCGGCACACAAGCGCGGAACCATTATGGGAACCATGGGACTTGTCATTACGTTTGCTCCGGCTGTCGGACCGACATTGTCTGGTCTCGTCGTCGATAAGCTTAGCTGGCACTGGATCTTCTGGATCTGTCTGCCACTGCTCCTATTTACATTTTTGTTCGGACTGAAATTTATGCAAAATGTATCTACCATTACAAAACCGAAGATTGATATTCTGTCTGTTGTGCTTTCGACTATTGGTTTTGGCGGCATCGTATATGGATTCAGTAATGCAGGAGAAGGAGCAGGATCCTGGGGAGATCCGCTCGTTATCATTCCACTGCTTCTTGGAATCATCGGTCTAACTTTGTTTACAATAAGACAACTCCGCATGGAGCAGCCGATGCTCAACTTGCGCGTATTTAAATTCCGTATGTTTACTTTTGGGGTGCTTATTGTATTTATCTGTATGATGCTTATCCTTTCGGCTTCCATCTTGCTTCCGTTGTACTTGAAAGGCGGACTGATGTTAGCAGCTTTCTCTGCTGGTTTAATGCTGCTTCCAGGAGGAATTATAAATGGACTCATGTCCCCGATTACAGGCCGACTGTTTGATAAGTTTGGACCAAGAGGACTTGTTATGCCTGGATTCATCATTACAACGGTGTTTACGTACCTGTTCTCGAATGTAACGACAGAGACTACTACCATTGCCGTTATTGTGATGCATACCTGTCTCTTTATTGGGGTAGCGATGATTATGATGCCAGCACAGACAAATGGTCTTAACCAGCTGCCAAAAGAACACTATCCAGATGGAGCAGCCGTGATGAATACATTGCAACAAATTGCTGGTGCGATCGGTACAGCAATTGCGATCAGTATTATGTCGGCAGGTCAGACGAAGTATATGACAAGTAATGCTGGAGAAATGACTGATCCGATCTTCATGTCGAAGGCACTGGCGGCAGGGGTACAAAATGCTTTTATGTTCGCCTTTATAGCCTCCATGATTGGACTGATCATATCGCTCTTTGTAAGAAGAGTGAAGGTGTAAAAGAGATTGAAGTGAAACCTGTTGGCTTAATGCCAGCAGGTTTTTTTGTTCTGGAAAGCGTGGCGGAGGAAGAACATTGGATATATAAATTGGATTCCTAAGATGTCTTTCGTTTACCCTTCACAAAAAGGCACTCTGCCATTGTCTTAAAGAGACGCTGGCAGAGTGCCTTTTTATGTAGGATAACCAGTCAATTAACAGGTTGTATCCATACCGGTATTGGAGCGAACGAGAATCTCATCATAACTCGTCTGATTATCTTCGCTGGCGGTTTTTTTGCGAGACACGAGGGTCCCAACGACACCGGCCAGGAAACCGAGCGGGATCGAGATGAGCCCTGGGGTGGAGAATGGATAGATCGGATCACCGACAAAAATGGCTTTGCCTGCTTCCGGATTAAATACATTGGGTCCGATCAGTACAAGACCTACCGAAGTGACAAGTCCGACGACCATAGCCCAGATCGCACCGTTCGTATTGAATCGCTTCCAATAGATCGTATACAGAATGACTGGCAGATTGGCGCTTGCTGCCACAGCAAAAGCAAGGGAGACCAAGAAAGCCACATTCAAGTTCCGAGCGACAAGAGCAAGCAGGATGGACAGAATGGAGATGACAATGGAAGCATAACGAGCCATGTTCACTTGTTGTTTTTCCGTAGCCTGGCCTTTACGTAGAATCTGATTGTAGAAATCGTGGGAGAATGCAGTTGCAGCAGTCAGTACAAGTCCCGCAACGACAGCCAGAATGGTGGCGAATGCTACAGCTGAAATGAAGGCAAACATCATATCACCACCAAGAGCCTGGGCTAGTAATGGAGCTGCCATATTTCCGGCTTTGTCCTGCGCAATAATGTTGGCATTACCTACAAAGGCCGCTGCACCAAATCCAAGGAAGATGGTCATGACGTAGAAGATACCGATGACCCAAGTTGCATACACTACGGAACTCCGCGCTGTTTTGGCATCTTTCACGGTGAAGAAGCGGACGAGAATATGTGGTAAACCCGCTGTACCTAGAACGAGTCCCATAGTGAGCGATAGCGTATCCAGCCCGTCTTTGTATTTAACTCCGGGGTTCAGGAAGTTTTCGTTCAGCGGTGTTGCTGATTTCATATGCTCGAACATGCCTGTGATACTGAATCCGAATTTGTAAAGTACCATGATGGAGATGACAAAAGTTCCACCCATGAGTAGAAAAGCTTTTACAATTTGTACCCAGCTGGTCGCATGCATCCCGCCAAAAATAACGTAAACGGTCATAAGAATACCTACGATAATAACGGAGGTCGTAAAATTAATGCCTAGCAGCAGTTTAATCAGAGCACCTGCTCCAACAAGCTGTGCAATCATATAGAAAATAGAAATCGCAATGGTATTAAATGCAGCAAATCCACGGATTCGCTTGGCGTTAAAGCGGACGGCAATCATATCAGCAAAAGTGTATTTACCAAGGTTCCGCAGAGGTTCTGCAACGAGAAATAGAACGACGAGATAGGCAACTAGAAAACCGATACTATAAAAGAAGCCATCAAATCCGGAAAGAGCGATCATGCCTGCAATCCCTAAGAAGGAGGCTGCCGACATATAGTCACCTGCGATGGCAAGTCCGTTTTGCCAGCCCGTCAGACCACCGCCCGCAGTATAAAAGTCACTTGCAGAATTCGTTTTTTTGGATGCCCAGAAGGTGATGAGCAAGGTGAATGCGACGATGACAAGAAACATGGTAAAAGCAGCATAATTCATAGGTTCGTGCGCTCCTCTTCTACAATTTGGCTGGACAGCTGATCAAATCGGCTTGCTTTTTTGTAGTAGATCATGCAGAAAGCCCACGTCATAATAAATTGCAGGAAGGCCAGAACCCAGGCCCAAGTAATACTGCCGATAAACGGCTTATTTAGTATGGTCGTGTAGGAGGTAAGAATGGGTAGGGCAAAATAGAAGCAGAAGAAGAAGATCGTGAAAGGGATAATGAATTTTTTCTTTTCCTGGAGAAGTGTCTGGAAGTAAGTAGACTTTGCGATGGCCGCATATTCTTCGGGTGATCTTTTTTGGACAACTTCATTTGGTGCACCTTTACTATCCATAAGAATCCCTCACATTCTCAGTATTGTAAGCGCTTTTACAAAAAAGCTCCGTCAATGCATCGTATCCCCACCTTTAACGTAATATACGATTTGCAAGTTTGTGTCAGGATTGTAATTACAGTCATTATACTGAGTGATTGGAGACATGTAAATATTTAATTTTATGGAAGTAAATGTTTAATAATTCACTATTTCTTATTTTATTCATAGTTCAAAAGAAACAGGGGGGCAGCTTTTTTGTATATAAAAGCTGCCCCGGAGCGTTATCTTTTTTATTTAGGTAAGGTCAGAATTTGTTTGCTCCTTCTGTAATCGCTTGGAGTAAGACCGGTATCTTGCTTGAATAGTTTTGAGAAGTAAGGATAATTTCCATAACCGACTTTGGTACCCACGGCATAGACGGACAGGGAAGTCATTTCCAGTAGTCTTTTGGCTGCTTCAATACGGGTTTGGATGATATAGGTACCAAGTGATATTCCCGTTTCTTTCTTAAAAATTCTAGCCAGATAATCCGGATTCAGATATACAATCTCTGCAAGGCTGATTCTTGTCAGATCTTGACCATAATGGAGATGAATATATTGCTTGATTTCCTCTACGACGGAGTCCTGTTGCTCTGTGAAATGTCGATATTCTTTAGCCGTATGCACCAAATATTCAGCGTATTTCGCCATATCCGAGATGGAATGAAGGGACTGTATCGAAAGTAGATCATTGGTTTTACCTGTGTACAATTTATGCGCCTCGATCTCCTTACTCTTAAGGTAGGAATACACCAGCTGAATGAGATCAAGGCGAAACAACCTGAGTATCGAAGTATTCAGCATGGGATGGCTTGTTAGCGAATTCAAATAATTTTGTATCTCGCTAAGAAGTACTTCCGTATGGTCTTGAATAAGGAGCTGTTCCCACCTTTTTAGATCCGGGGACGGATAAGTAATATCTTGATTTCCAGCTTCATAATCGGCCAGATACATCGTTTGATTCCGATGCTTAATAATCTCTTCATTCATTTGAAACAGACCGCCAATGACCGGATGAATCTCTTGCAAAGGGGCGGATATGCCCACGGCACAGAAGGCATCACTTTTCAGGAAGCGATTCGCTTTTTGTACAAAGGAATCACAGGAACTGTCGATAATGGAGAGCAGTGGCGCTTGATTCCACTTAAGCATAATGACCCAGTTATTCTCCTTCGCTTCGAGGATGGCTTCTATAGAATAAAAGGGGTGCTGAAATAACTCAGTGAATACATTCAGAAACGCATAATTAAATAAATCCTCATCATTTTTGCCAAGGCTTTGATCATAAGGGAAGAGCTGAATGTAGACAGGGAGAAATAGATCCGTTAGCTTGTAGGATAACTTTTGTTCCTCAATGGCCTCTTCCATAAAGTCCACGCCGGGAGCACTGCGCTTTTCCATGATTAGTTTCCGCCAGAAGTGTTCCCTCATTTTATTATGGTTTTTTTGCCAGAGCTGTCCTTCTTGAACCGCAATTTCTTTTTTCTCCTGTTCCTTGGCTTTATAAATAGCTTTGGATAGGATCAGGGTCAGCTTATCAAATTCGATTGGTTTAAGAAAATAATCAAAACTTTGCAGCTCAATCGCTTTCTGAGCATAGTTAAAGTCTGCGTAGTTGGTTAGAAAAATCGCTTGTACCTGATAACCTTCCTCACGAACCCATGCAAGGAGATCCAAACCGCTTCCTTGCGGCATTTCAATATCGCAGACCAGAATTTGTATGGATTCGGTTAGTAATATTTCTTTCGCCTGAGCAATGTTATAGGCAGAATACACTCGTTCAATGGAAAGAGCTTCCCAGTCAATTTTTTTCTCCAGGGCGGCTACAACAAAATAATCATCATCTACAAGGAGGATATTCATGGTCATTTCTCCTTTAGTAAGGTAGCTGCTTGCATGGGCTGCGGAAGCAGAAGCCGAATGCAGGCACCCCCATCTGTTTTATTTGAAAATTCCACTACTGCCTTACCATCATAAATAAATTCGAGACGCTGCAAAGTGTTCTTGATCCCGATTTGGTGTCCATCCCCAGACTCGAGTTGTTCCTTATGCTGGAGTTTAGCAAGTATGTCGGTTGGGAATCCAGGTCCTGTATCTTGAATCTCAATGACTAGCAAACGTTCTGCTTCCTTGTGAAGTGCACTGACTTCTACGGAAATCTGGAGTGAATGATCTCTTGAAACAGCATATTTCACGGCGTTTTCTATGAAGGTTTGTAAAATAAGCGGCGGCAGTACCATTCTTTTGGTATCATCCGCTTGTTCAATCTCGTACGTAAAAGCATCCCTGTATCGATGTTTTTGGATCCCAAGGAAAGTGCGAATATGGTCCAGTTCATCATCCAGATCTACATAATCTCCGTCATTTTGAAAAATATATCGGAAGTATTTAGAGGTGGATAGGCTCATGTATTCAATCTCTTCATACATTTCCATTTGAGCCATGCTGTAAATATTGGTCAGGCAGTTCAGAAAAAAGTGAGGCCGAATTTGAAGCTTCATATAATCGAGCTGAATCTTTTGTTTGGACAGCTCCTGCTCATATACTTCGATTTTGAATTTTTTAATCTGCTGAACAAGATTATGGAATTCCATGTTTGCCTGCTCCAGTTCAATAATCTGGCTGTTTCTAAAATCCAGAGACTCCTCTTCTTCCTCAAGGTAACGCAGATTTTTAGAAAAGTTCTGAATGGGTGTGAGCACCTTGTTTTTGAAGTATAAGATGACAATACAGAGTGTACAGGCAAGGATGAGAAACAGCAGAATGATCAGCAGCTGAGCAATCATAATCTTCTCAAAGGCACCAAAGCGGATTACCATTTTCACACTGACGGGTGAATTAAGAAATGGTTTCATCACTGTGGTCCGAGGCAGTATTACATTTTCTAGTGACAGTCCTTTTTCTTCTGTTGCCATATTTGGGCTGGAGAGGGTAAGACCGTCCTGATCTACCAGCGAGGAAAATCCGTTCTTTCCAAGATTAATCTGGCGCAGTGGATCGATGAGATCATCGGCAGAAATTAAGCAGATGAAATATTTATCGTGATAAGGAACGAGATTGATCATGTAATACTTTTGTTTTATTTGAATCGGGGTCCAGTTGGAGTAGTACTTCTCATATAAGTTCGGATCTTCTGTGTACGTCATCATCTGCTGCCTTAGCTCTTCATATTCGGGATAGGAGAGCTTCATAGGAGCGTAGTTAAGAAACAGATCCTTTTCTTTATAGTAGAAAAAAAACTGGTATTCCGGACCGTAATTTTTTTGAAGCTCCGTATATCTTTTGCGGAGTTTATCGCTGGATTCAAGGAACTCGTCGTAAGTTATATTTTTATCGTCCAGGGATTCGACGCTTTCGTCATTGGCGAGTGTCCAACCCATGTAGTGATTAATGTAGGCAAAATCATGATTAATCCGAGTCAGATACAAATCGGCGGTATCCTGCAAATATTGAGTAGATTGTTGCTTCACAATGGAGATCGAGGCGACGCTGATAATGAGGTCAAGGAGAAGAGCTGAGGCGGTAACGATCATCATGATTTTGACGTAATGCCGGATGGGATAAGATTTTTTATCGGTATGTTTACTCATTGTACGAGACGCCGCTTCCTTTCGCATGACCATTTTTGTAAGCGTTTTATGTAACCATATTATAGTGCGTCTCCTTGAAAAAGAACATAACCGAAACTGCGCATAGATATAAAAGTCCGAATAGGTACGGTACGAAGTCTGGATTGTTGCATATACGTTAGACTTGTCTATTTGATAGCCCCTTTGTTTTGATAAGGCTAAAGTCCGCATTGTCGCTTGAATAGGTCCAAATAAGCGAAGGGAAGCAAGGTACACTAGTAACTAACAAAGACATCAACTATTGAAAGCGCAAACATAATAGTGCTGTAGCGGAAAGATGATACCACGCAGGCACGTATAGAAGGGGGATCTACCGTGAAGACACAAGTGACAGAAGGAATCAGGGGAGAACCGGACCTGACGCATGTGAGAAGAACATCGTGGACCAGTCAGGTCAAAAAGAACTGGGGACTGTATTTACTGCTGATGCCAGCCGTAGTCCTACTCTTATTATTTGCTTATATTCCGATGTACGGCATTGTCATTGCATTTAAGGATTACAGTCCTGCGCTTGGAATTGGAGATAGCCCTTGGGCAGGATTTAAATATTTTGAGAAGTTTTTCAATTCATATCAATTTTCAACCACCATTAAAAATACGCTTGTAATTAGTCTTTACAGCATTGCTACGTTTCCGATTCCGATCATGCTGGCCTTGATGATTAATCAGATGAGAGAAAATCGATTCAAGCGATTTTTCCAGACGGTGACGTATATGCCACATTTCATATCGACCGTCGTTATGGTCGGATTGATGTTGATTCTGTTGTCCCCGAGTACGGGTCTTCTCGGAAATATCTACCGACTGTTTGGGGCAGAAGCTCCGAACCTGATGGGCTCTACCTCGATGTTTAGCAGTGTGTATGTCTGGTCTGATGTATGGCAGCATACCGGCTGGGACAGCATCATTTTTATCGCGGCTTTGTCGGCAGTAAGCCCAAGTCTATATGAAGCTGCAACGATGGATGGTGCGAGCCGCTGGCAGAAGATTCGTTACATTGATATTCCGATGCTGATCCCGACAGCGATTATCTTGCTGATTCTTCGGGTGGGGAGTCTCCTCGGTGTTGGATTCGAGAAAGTGTATCTGATGCAGAACAACTTGAATATTACATCTAGCGAAGTGATCTCCACTTATGTATACAAAATTGGGATGTTAAGCAGTCAATATAGCTTCTCTTCCGCGATCAACCTAGCGAATACCATTATTAATTTTATTTTGCTTATTATGGTCAATCAGATTTCGAAGAAATACAGTAAAAACAGTCTGTGGTAGGAGAGGAGGCCTCCGTTATGGAGAATGTAGAAGAAGTAAAGGTCAGACCTAGAACCATCAACAGCAGGTCCTCTGATCGGATACTGGAAATCGTGATGTACGGTATTGCTGGGGTTCTGCTAATTTTGCTCATCTACCCGATTTATTTTATCATCATCGCTTCGTTCAGCGATCCCGCTGCTGTAGCGAACGGTCAGGTGTGGCTATTTCCCAAGGGATTTACCCTAGCCGGTTATCAGGAACTGCTGAAGCATGAAAACATCTGGATTGGATATAGAAATACGATACTTTATACCGTGATCGGGACAGCAATTAGTCTAGTTGTGAATCTGTCGGCCGCCTATGCTTTGTCGAGAAGAGACCTGTTTGGGCGCAAAACCATCTCATTATTTTTCATTTTTACGATGTTCTTTAACGGCGGTCTAATCCCGACCTTTCTGACGATTCGTGATTTTCACATGTATGATACGTTTCTTGTTATGGTTCTGCCGTTTTCGGTTGCTGTCTATAACATCATCGTAGCAAGGACCTTCTTTCAGAATAGTATTCCCGATGATCTGTGGGAGGCTGCTCAGCTCGATGGCTGCGGTAATCTCAGATATTACGTACAAATTGTACTTCCTTTATCCAAAGCCATTATTTCCGTCATCGCTTTGTGGACTGCAGTAGGACACTGGAATTCGTATTTTAACGCACTCATTTATTTGAAAGATGCTGATTTATATCCATTGCAGCTCATTTTGCGGAATATTCTCATCATGAACCAGATGCAGTCTGCCATGGGTACGGGAGAAGCGGCAGCAGTGGCCCTTAGGCTCGCCAACATTATGCGATACTCCGTCATTATTGTGGCTACCGTTCCTATTATGTGCATCTATCCATTTGTACAAAAATACTTCAATCAGGGGGTGATGATCGGAGCCGTGAAGCAGTGATGTAATCTCTGAGTAGCTAAGGGTATACATTTTGAAAATAGGTAAGGGGGAACTGAATCTCATGAGAAATAAAGGAACGAGAAAAATGCTTCCAGTACGAGTACTCACTTCTGCTGTGCTTTCTTCACTACTACTCTTCAGCCTGGCTGCTTGCAGCGGGGGAGAAAAAGTAGCGGCGCCGACCGAACCGGATTCTAGTTTTAATAAAGAAGGTCTGCCCATTGTAAAAGAACCAATCACTTTGGAAGTGTTGACAGTTCGGTGGGGGAACATGGGTGATACATTTACCCAGAATCAGTGGCTGAAAGATTTGGAGAAAGAGACGGGTATCAAAATTAATTGGCAGGTCATGTCTTCTAATGACTGGGGCGAGCAAAAATCCATCATGCTGGCAAGTGGTACGCTGCCGGATATTATTCTGGGAGATGCGGTGTTCAACGATTCCGATATCGTAAATAACCTTTCGTACTTCCGTCCGCTGGATGATTACATCAATGACTATATGCCAAATCTGAAAGCTGCGATGGCTGAAACGCCGGAACTGAAAAAAATCAGTACCTTCCCGGATGGAAAAATGTACTCTTTGCCTGCACGCCTTCCATCCAGACCTAAATCCAAAAATCAGCCGATCATAAACAAAGTATGGCTAGATAAACTCGGACTCAAAGCCCCGACTACAACGGAAGAGCTGTACACAGTACTTAAGGCATTTAAGGAGAAAGATCCGAATGGAAACGGAAAAGCCGATGAAATTCCGATTAGCGGATCGGGAGATATCAGCATGGATTTACTTAATCCATTCGGCATTACGGATACCAATGGGAACAGTATGATGGTTAAAGACGACAAACCGGTATATTATCCGGTGACAGAAGAATATAAAGAAGCTATCAAGTGGTTGCACAAACTGTACTCAGAAGGCATTATAGACAAGGAATTGTTTACACAAGATAATACGATGTCGACAGCGAAACACCAGAATCCGGATGCAGCGCTGATCGGTTTTACGTATCAGTGGGTTCCAGATGCCGTCTTTGGTAAATGGAAAGATGAGTATGAAGCAATTGAAACCATTGCAGGCCCGGATGGCAATCGTTACCAAGGGGGAGACCCGCAAGGTCTAAGTTTCCTTCGTAATGAAATGCTGATTACGACTTCAAGCAAGCATCCAGAGATTGCTGCGCGCTGGGCAGACCAGTTCTACACGAATGAAGCGAGCATTCAAAATTTCTGGGGAGCGGTCGGTACGGTAATTGAGAAAACAGGCGATGATACGTATGCCCTGATGAACCCACCGGAAGGTACGAGCGCAGATGCATGGTACTGGGATCAATCCTTGCGTGATTTTGGACCGAAATATGTGAGCCCTGAGTTCGAGAAAAAGATTAAACTGGATGACACCGTAGGAGATGGCCTCAAGCTCGTCATAGATAAACTGGGCAGTGACTATGTGACAACGCCTTTCCCAAATGTAATGTACAGTGCGGAAGAATTTCAAGAGCTGCCGACGCTAACTACCGACATTGATGGTTTTGTTCGCACAAGCCGTGCGAAATGGATTACAGAAGGTACAATTGATGCGGATTGGGATGCTTATGTGAAAAAGCTGAACGATATGGGACTGGAACGTTTGGTTCAAATCCGTATGGATGCGTACAACCGATATATAAGCGTGAAGTAAGTAAAAAACGTTTCTTACAATAGGAAAGTTACATGCGAAAAGGGGATGTCCTAAAAGTCATGAATATGACGAAGGGATATCCCCTGAATTTATTTTATGATGGAGCTCAGAAGGATTTATGAATTAGATGATAATTCCTTGCAATAGCTACTTCAAAGTTCAAAAAATAGGCCGCATCGCAACGCGAGTGGCCTATTTTTTGTATGATTTAAAATTTTATTTTTCCGATTGATAGATTAACTCGATAATTTCCATGGTTCAGAAGTTGAGCTAGAAACGCCTCAAGCTCCTCATTTGCAGCAAAATGACCAGTTAACACATAACATCCTTCCCCGCTAATTCGATGCACTTCGGTAATAGCCTCCTCCGCCATCACGAACTTTTGGAATGAACTATGATTGGCTGATTCCACAAATAATGTAATAAAGGCTGTTACAGACAGTCCTAGCTTTGCTTTATTAGTAACGATTGTATATTGCTCGATAACCCCCATATCTTCTAATCGCCTAATGCGATTTCCGACTGCTTGGCCTGTCATATGTATCTTTTGACCAATGTCCTTCCATTGAATCCTTGAGTTTTCTTTTAGTAATGCAAGTATCTCAAAATCGATATGATCCAAAATAAATATCAATCCTTTCATAGTGAAAGCCAACAGACATAAAGCGTTTCGCCAACTTATTCTGTATATAGACGCAAAAATCTATACTTGGTTATATCCTGATTCGCTAGTTAGCAGCCATTGAAACAGTGATAACTACAATCCTTTAAGGAGGCACGAAAATTGCTATTACAAGAAATTTTGGAGTACAACAATCAGTTTGTAGAAGATAAGGAGTATTTGCCCTATGAGGGAACGAAATTCCCTAAAAAACGCATGGTTGTCATAACATGCATGGATGCTCGACTAATTGAGCTGCTGCCTAAAGCTCTAAATATACAAAATGGTGATGCTAAAATCATCAAAACAGCAGGTGGAACAATTACGCATGCGTTTGGAAGCATTATGCGTAGTATCGTAACAGCAGTCTACGAACTGAATGCGGAAGAAATATATATCATTGGTCACCACAATTGTGGGATGAGTCAAAGTAACCCTGAAGGAACATTACAAAAAATAATGGATCGCGGAGTCGCGACACCAGAAATTCTTTCTTCCCTTGAATATGCAGGTATCGACCTTCATAAATGGTTGTTTGGTTTTACGAATGTAGTGGACTCGATTAAAAGTAACATTCAACTTGTACGGAACCATCCGCTCATTCCGAAAGAAGTTGCTGTTCATGGTCTAGTGATTGCACCAGACACAGGTAAGCTCGATCTAATTATTAATGGATATGAACAAACGCCAACTCAGGATATGTACTAATCAATACAAATTATACTATACCAAAAGGAGCAATAAACTATGAATAGAAAAGAAGCGACACAACAAATTTTGGAAGCTAAATTTGCGAAAGGACTGACTTGGGGCGAAATTGCTCAGGAAAGTGAGCAATCGGAGAGTTGGGTTGTAACGGCATTGTTAGGCCAAGCTACAATGACTCCGGAGGAAGCTGTTAAAATGGGGGAATTGCTCGAACTCGATGAAAAAGTAGTTCAAGCCCTAACTCAAATTCCACATCGTGGTAATGTCATTGACATGCCCCCTACCGATCCAGGTCTATATCGCTTATACGAAATGTTGCTTGTATACGGTCCTACGATTAGAGAGCTTATTTTGGAGAAGCTTGGCGAAGGTATCATGAGCGCAATTGATTTCCAATTTGACGTGCAAAAGAAGGAAGATCCAAACGGAGACCGTATCATTCTTACGATGAACGGAAAGTTCTTACCCTATCGTAAATGGTAATGGAGTGAGGAATGTAGTGGATATATAGCTCGATTGTTTAGCACAAAAAAAGAGCAGCCCCGGGGCTACTCTTTTTTTGTGCTATTTAGAGATTGGATTGGAAAAAAGAAAAAGATAATTATGCCTGGTGCTCATGAACATAAGCGTCAATACGAGTCATTACCTCACTCGTCAGAGCTGCGATTTTTTGCTGGCCATCTTCATACGTGTCTCCTTGAACAGCAAAGTACACTTTAATCTTCGGTTCCGTACCGGAAGGACGGAGGCAGAACCAGCTACCGTCAGAAAGATGATATTTTAGTACGTTTTCTTTTGGCAAGTCGTAGAGTCCAAGACTAAAATCTTCAGTTTTGGCAATCGAAGTCCCGGCAATCTCGGAAGGAGCAGATTCACGCCAAGAGGCCATGATCCCTGCGATCAGCTGAACGCCCTGGATTCCTTTGAGTGTACGTGTCTCCAGTTTTTCAGCGAAATAGCCATAGGTTTGATATAGCTCCTGAAGAACTTCATACAACGTTTTTCCTTGTGATTTATAATAAGCCCCTGCTTCAGCAATCAGCATCGAAGCAATAACTGCATCTTTGTCACGGGCGTAGTTGCCTGCTAGGTAGCCATAGCTTTCCTCATAACCAAAGATGTAAGTGTGCTCACCGGTATTTTGGAACTCGGTCATTTTCTCCCCGATATATTTGAAGCCAGTCAGCGTATTGAACACCTTCATACCATAGGCATCAGCAATAGTGGCGCCCATCTCACTTGTTACAATCGTCTTGATAATCGCACCATTTTGCGGGAGGGTTCCTTTACTCTTCATGGATTCTAGCAAGTAGTGAACCATAATAGCCCCGGACTGGTTACCACTCAGAATGAAAAATTCGTCTTTGTCATCCTTGATGACAGCACCCATTCGATCCGCATCAGGGTCAGTTCCTAGGATCAGATCCGCACCGCTTGCGTTGGCTTGAGCGATGGCGATCTCAAAAGCTGCGTGTTCTTCCGGATTAGGGGATTTCACGGTAGAGAAATTCGCATCCGGTTGTTCTTGCTCGGGAACGACATCAACATGCTTGAATCCAAGATGGTTCAGTACTGCTCGCACTGGAATATTGCCTGTTCCATGTAGCGGAGTATATACAATCCGGTAGTTGCTGCTGACTTCCCGAATCGCATCCGGATGCTGGCTTACAGAAGCTACGGCTTCTGTGTAGGCATCGTCGATTTCCCGACCGAGCCAAACAAGCATTCCATTTGCCTCTGCCTCCGTGCGGTTCATTTTATTTACCTCTTCGAAGTTACTCACGCTGCGTACAGCCTCGATTACTTTCGCCGCAGTATCTGGTGTAATTTGTCCACCGTCAGCCCCATACACTTTGTATCCGTTATATTCAGGAGGATTGTGACTGGCTGTAATTACAATTCCTGCTTCTGCATTTAGATGACGAACCGCAAAAGATAGCTCGGGTGTAGGCCGAAGCGATTCAAACACATAAGCTTTTACACCATTCCCTGCAAGAACAAGCGCTGCCTCCTGAGCAAATTCAGGTGAATAGTGTCTGGAATCATAAGCGATGACACATGACGGTGAATCGTACTCTTCTTTCAGTGTAGATGCGAGTCCTTGTGTTGCTTTGCCTATAGTGTAGAGATTGATGCGATTGCTGCCGGCACCAATAACACCGCGGAGTCCGCCTGTACCAAATTCCAAATCTTTGTAGAAGCGGTCTGCGATTTCACTTTCATTATTAGCTATGCTGCGCAGCTCCTCCTTCGACGTTTCATCAATGACTGGACTGTCTAGCCATAGTTGGTACGCCTTTGCAGCTTGTTCCTGTACTTGTGTAGACATGATGTAATAAGCCTCCATTTATATAAAGTTAATAACGAGCATGTATTGTCGATTTATTGTCATGCTACATTTAATCACGTGGAGCGGCTGTTGAATCACGTTCCAAAAGCACGGTTGGCAACAGCATTTCCATGTAAGGGGATTCAGGGTTTTTTATCCTCCAAAAAAGCTGTCGGACCGCCTTTTTTCCAAATAAGGTAAGATCTACTGCCATCGTCGTTGTGGAAGGAGTAGCGAGCCTGGAAAGCTGTCCGTTATCGAAGCTAACGATAGAGATATCGGTGGGAACTTGGTAACCCTGATTGTACAGAGCCGAGTTCACAAAAAAACCAAGTCCATCGTTCACACAGAACCATGCGGTGGGTTGATGTTGAAGATCACGTAAGCGAGTAGCGATAAACTCCTGATCCTCTAAGGCGTCTTTAATAATCCATTCTGGATGAACCTCCATCCCCAGATCATGATGAGCAAGATGATAGCCTTCTAGACGTTCATAATAGCTGGGGGAGAATGAGATATTGCCGATATAACCAATCTTTCTATGTCCCAACTCATAGAGATATTTGACCACATGATAGGCACTAAATCGATTGTTGGTGAGAATGGCATCTGCTTGTACATCTGGATGATGATGATCGATGAGTACAGCAGGGATACCGGTTTGAATAAGCTTGTTCATATATTCCGTACTCAGATGAGAGAGAATCAGAATACCATCCACTTCTTTCTGCTCAATAAAAGGAGGTAAAGTTCCTTCGTTCATCATTTGCTGGGAGATGGACTGAATCAGTAGTTTTTTACCACCGCGTTGTACCTCTTGTTCAACCGTAAGATAGATTTCTCCAAAGAATCCCCGCTGTGAGAATGCGAAATCCGTAGCAACAAGCGCGATGCTTCCCGTATTCGTGTAGCTGCTCTCTTGATCAAAGGATTTCTTGCGGCTTCCCGTATATATGTAACCGAGCGCATCAGCAGTTTGTATGACCAATTTACGTGTCTCTTCGCTGACGCCATCTTTACCAGATAGAGCCTGAGAAACTGAATTTTTTGAAATTTGTAGATGGTCAGCAATATCCTGCATCGTGATTTTTGGCTTAGTCAAGGATAACGTTCCTTTCCGTTTATATATGGAATGTCAAAAGAATAGTTGTATGAGATTCATCTCATACTATACCGAAATTTGCCTCTAATTATAATGATTGAAGTGTAACATTACAAAAATATTGTAACGTTACAAAATAAAAATGTAAAGATCCAATTTAATTGTGACATAGTTCACGGGAATTAATTAATTATTGTTTTTTATTAATAAAGCGTTGACAAAAAGGGATAATGTGAATAATAATGTGTTTGTAACGCTTACAAGAACGTTTGTTTTATTATTTGTAACGTTACAAAATTAATTATTGTAATTCTAAGTTTAATGATTTTAAGACATAACGCATCTAGGAGGATGGGTCGACATGAAGAAAAAGAGAGTTTCTTTACTTCTGGCAATTGCATTGGTAGGTGGGACGGTACTTTCCGCTTGTGGAAATGGAGGAGGCGGACAAAGTGCAGATGGTAAGACAACCGTTGAATTCTGGGCAGCACCAAACCCGCCGCAACAAGCATTCTGGACACAAATGGCGAAGGATTACGAGGCGGTTAATCCGGATGTAAAGGTAAACGTAAGTGCGATTAAAGAATCTCCAAGCTCGGAAGCTAGTATTCAGGCAGCGCTGGCAGGAGGGAATGCACCAACGGTAGCAGAGAACATCAACCGTGGTTTTGCAGCCCAATTATCAAATAGTAAAGCACTTGCACCACTCGATGAATTACCACAGTTCAAAGAAATTGTGGAATCCCGCAACATGGCCGAGACAATCGCTCCTTGGGAATTTGCTGATGGCCACCAGTATGTACTGCCGATCTATTCTAACCCGATGCTGATCGGATGGCGTACCGATATTCTGAAGGAAATTGGATATAATGAGCCACCGCAAACATACAGCGAAGTTCTAGAAGCAACAAAAAAACTGAAAGAAAAATACCCTGATAAATATATGTGGACTAAAGGAGCTGACCTTGCTGATTCCACAGCTTGGAAACGCTGGTTCGACTTCTTCATTATGTACAATGCAGCATCGGATGGTAACAAGTTTGTGGAAGGACCTAATCTGGTAGCGGATGACAAAGCCGGAGTAGAAATGTTGACCTTTGTGGATGATCTTCGCAAAGCAGGCGGTATCCTGGCGCAGAATGCAACCGACCCATTTGAAACAGGCGCAGGTGTTTTCACTGACATTGGTCCATGGACCTTTGATATGTGGGCAACGAAATATCCTGAGCTGAAATATGGAGAGAACTATACATTAACACTTCCTCCGGTACCGGATCATATCGATCCTGCTGATTCCAAGACGTACGCAGATGCTAAAGGACTTGTTGTCTTTGCAAGTGCACCGGAAGAATCCAAACAAGCTGCAGCAGAGTTCTTGAAATGGGTGTACTCCAATGAGGAAAATGACGTGAAATGGTTTGAGCAAACCAACTTGCCACCAGCGCGTGATGATCTGACAGAAGTCGACGGATTCAAAAAAATCCTGGCTGACAAACCGGAGCTTGCTCCATATGCAGAAGCAGTATCCAAAGGTGTTCCTGCCATAGATAATGCCAAGTTTAATGAAATTCAAACGTTGATCGGACAAGAGGCATTTAATAAAGTCGTGCGTGGTGATATTGATCCAGAAACGGGATGGAATAATATGAAGAAAGCGATTGAAGGTGAACTTCAATAATGATTAACAAACAAAATAATAAGTTGGGCTGGCTCTTTGCCAGTCCTTACCTTATATTCGGTTTGGTCTTTTTCCTTGGACCCCTTATCTGGTCTCTGTATTTGTCTTTTACGAACTGGGATTTGATTGCCCCTACTTTTGACTTTGTAGGATTTGATAACTTCCGGAAAGCGTTAGCTTCTGAAGGAGTTCGATCGGCCTTTTGGGTTACGTATAAATTCATGATGTTATTTGTTCCGCTCGTTACGATCATGTCACTTGGTGTGGCGGTTGTTGTACAAGGATTACCTAAGTTCAAAAGTGTGTATCTGATCGGTTTCTTCTTGCCGTATCTGTCTTCTGGGGTTGTAGCCTCCCTAATTGCACAAGGTTTTCTTTCCTATAACAGTCCGGTAAATGAGTTCCTCAGAGGCAACTTCGGTATTAATATTGATTGGCTCGGTTCTCCATTATCGGCACTATTTATTGTCGGACTTATCCTAGCTTGGAAATTTACTGGCTACTATGCCCTGATTCTTACTTCCGGACTTGAGAGCATTGATAAGGAAGTATATGAAGCAGCAGCCATTGATGGCGTGACAGACAGACAGCGATTCTGGAAAATCACCCTTCCGCTTCTGTACCCAGCGCTTTATACAACACTTATTCTTTCGTTCGGGGTTACCTTCGGTATCTTTACTGAGGTATACCAGCTGACAGGCGGGGGGCCGAACTACGCTACAAATACGTGGCAGATGGAAATCTATAATCAGGCCTTTAACAATCTACAGGCTGGATATGCATCGTCCATAGCAATCCTAGCTTCCATTGTTACGTTCATATCAATCTTTATTATTCGAAAAGTACTGGAAGGATGGGGGAAACGAAATGGTTGGGTCTAAAAAAAATAGAAAAAGTCGTCTTGCGATCCGCTATGTACTTGCCACCCTTTTACTTCTGGTTATGGTGTATCCGTATTTGTACATGGTTCTTAACTCCTTTGCAGATTGGTCACAAATCGATCGTCAGCTCGTTCCGACCAAGTTCTCACTGCGCTCGTATGAGTGGCTCTTTACAGGTGGAGATGTGGGTATAGCAAGACCTTGGATGAACGCATTCTTTAACAGTATTATCGTATCCGTTGCATCTACGTTCTTTATGATGCTGTTTGGAATTATGGTTGCTTATGCTCTGGCCAAACTGAATTTCAAGGGTCGGGATACGATCAATAACTTCGTCTTGTTTCATATGTTCTTCCCGGCGATCATTTTGCTTATTCCTAACTTTTTGGTAATCCAAAAAATTGGGCTGTACGATACGTACTGGGCGATGATTATACCGAAAGCAGTCAGCTTGTGGGCCATCTTTATGTACACCAATTTCTTCAAAGCCGTACCTAACGATTTTATTGAAGCAGCGAAACTAGATGGTGCTTCTGACTTTAAGATTTTGTACAAAATTATGATGCCGATGTCCAAATCCATCACTGCAGTTATCTTCTTGTTCCTGCTCATGGAACGCTGGACTGAACTTTTATGGGATATGCTCGTTGTGCGCAGTGATAATATGCTTACGCTGAACGTTCTCTTATCCCAGATGTTTGGACCTTATGGCAGTTATCCGGGGCCACTCTATGCAGCATCCGTTATTTTAACTGTGCCGATCATCATCATGTTTGCGATCTTCGGCAAGAAGTTCAAGGAAGGTATGCAGTTCAGTCTTAAATAATGCTTAGGCCGTTCAGGTTGTAGGCACGATAAAAATCAGTTGAGGAAGCTCGTATATTAAGGTGCTTAATGCATCTTGTCTATTCGAGCTTCCTTCATAGATCGTGAAATTAAGCATTTTGGGAGAGTTAATCAAATGATAGAGAAACAAGGAAAGTGGTGGCAGGATACTGCCTTTTACGAGATTTATGTACCGAGTTTCTGTGACGGAAATGGTGATGGTGTCGGTGATTTTTTAGGTATAACATCGAAGCTTGATTATCTGAAAGAGCTGGGGATTGGCGGTATATGGCTGACGCCCTTCTATAAGTCACCCAAGATTGATAATGGCTATGATATTTCTGATTATTATGCTGTTGATCCAGACTACGGAACGATGGCTGATGTGGAACATTTTATTGCTGAGGCACATGAACGCGGTATCCGAGTGATTGTGGATCTTGTACTCAACCATACTTCTTCGGCACATTCTTGGTTTATAGAGTCTGCATCTTCTCTATCTTCGCCAAAGAGAGACTGGTATATATGGAAATCAGCTGTAGACGGAGGCGTGCCGAATAACTGGGAGTCCCTTTTTGGAGGAAGCGCTTGGGAATGGGATGCACGTAGTGAGCAGTATTATTATCATGCATTTGCTAAGGAACAGGTGGATCTGAACTGGGCTAATCCTGAAGTTCGCGAAGCGATGCAAGATGTAATGGGATTTTGGCTGGATAAAGGAATTGATGGGTTCCGGCTTGATGTCATTAATTTTCTTAAAGTATCCGGTGAATTTATTGATAATCCCTATGATGAGCAAGGCGAACAGATTCACAAGTACGATCAGAATCAAGAAGGCATCCTTGATGCCATCCGTGAGATCTGCCGCTATGTTCATACACGTGAAGGCATTTTTATGGTAGGTGAAGTGGGTTCGGAAAATATGGATTTGCTCCGTGATTTTTCTGGGAGCGGGCTGCTGGATGTTGTATTCAACTTCAATCTTGGAAGTCAGGAGAAGTTCGATCCGAAGGCGATTTTTCGAGAGATGCGTCTTATGGAAGAGAAACATACAACAGATCAGTTGCCCACCCTGTTCTTCAGCAGCCATGATATGCCGCGCCATATTTCGCGGTTTGGAGAAGGTAGTGCCCACCTGGAAGAGCAGCGGGCAAGACTCATGGCGACGCTTATGCTGACAGCCAAAGGAATACCTTTTATCTACTATGGCGATGAGCTGGGGATGCGAAACCATGTTGCTCAGCGTTTGGAAGATATGAGGGATATCCAGGGGATTGGTCATTATAAAGCAGCTATACAAAAGGGCAGCACTGAGGAAGAGGCTCTTGCGATTGCCAAAGCGAAAAGCCGAGATTATTCTCGTTCCCCTATGCAATGGAATGGAAGCCAGTATGGCGGATTTTCTGATCAAGAACCTTGGATCGGCATGAGTCCCACGTATGAGGAAATCCATGCAGAAGCACAGTTCGCAGAGAAAGGTTCCATGTATCAGTACTATAAAACCCTGCTATCCCTGCGACAGCAGTATCCATCTTTGTCCCGGGGGGATTACACCCGCCTAGAGCAACGACAAGATGCAATTATTTATACGAAGCGTTTCGCAGAGGAAGAAGCCGTCGTCATCCTCCAGTATGGAGATAAGCCATTATTAGTAGATTTAACGGAATGGTCTGATATGAAGATGAATCTGCTCATCGCAAGTGGAGTAGGGGATGAGATGGATAGCGGCAAGTTTCGTCTGGAAATTCCAGCCCATACGGCAGTGATCTTCGTCTCCACAAATACACGGTAAGTTCTTTTTGAATAAAAGGAGGCTATTTCATAATGACAATACAAAAATCTAGTGTGAAGACATGCGAAACATTACTTCACGATTATCAGAATAAAGAAAATACAGTTCAAAATCCAGTTAAACTTCAATTTGTAGGAGTCGGTGAGAAGGACGTATACAACATCACCGCTCCATTTCAAATAGATGGAGAAATGATCATTGCAGGGCGGGTGGAATCCCGGGATAGCGAACATTCGGAAATTCACTTTTTTGTAGAGCGAGATGGTACATGGATCCCCAAAGAAGAAGCTCCGGTGTTCACCCTGCAGGACCCATTTTTCACTTTCATTAAAGGAGAACTTGTACTCGGCGGAGTGGAAGTCTTCCCTCATCCAGAGATGGAGAATGCACTGATGTGGAGAACGGTATTCCGTAAAGGCAAGACGCTCGGAGAGCTTGAACTTTTCTTTACTGGCCCAGATGCAATGAAGGATCTGCGTCTTGTTGAGCTGGCTAGTGGCGAGATTGGTGTGTTTACTCGTCCTCAAGGAGAGAAAGGTGGACGTGGCAAAATTGGATTTGTCAAAGTAAACTCTCTTGACGAAGTAACAGTGAATTTGGTGAACGAAGCCCCCCTTCTCTCCGATCAATTTATTGACGAAGAATGGGGCGGAGCGAACGAACTGCACATTCTGAAAAATGGACTCGTTGGCGTACTCGGACATGTAGCTAGCTTTGATGATGCTGGTGATCGACACTACTATCCGATGGTATTTGCCCTCGATCCAGTAACGGGTGAATACACCGATATGGAGCTGATTGCGGTACGTGCACAATTCATTCCGGGTGAGACCAAACGGCCTGATCTTGCTGATGTCGTCTTTAGCGGTGGACTTGTTCGCAAACAAGATGGAACGGCGGATCTGTATGCAGGTATCAGTGATGCAGAGGCACATCGTCTCACGATTGCCGATCCTTTTCTACAATATGAAGTATAAGTAACAAGAATGGGTAGAGAGAACCGAATATAAATGCGAATGGATAGGGGAAAACAGCAATGAATATTAATAGATACGAAGAAAATCCACTGATTACACCGGCTGATGTGAAGCCGTTTCATGATGAGTTTGAAGTGATAGGTGCTTTTAACGCAGGGGTTGCTGAATACAAAGGTGAAGTTCTACTTTTCCTCCGTGTAGCGGAGCGCCCCATTAGTAAGGACCCAATGATCGTAAAGGCACCCGTGTTCAATCCGGGGACGAATAAACTGGACATTCTCGAGTTCCGTACGGATGATGAGCGGTATGATTTCTCTGACCCACGTGTCATTCGTAATGTGAAGCAAAGCGCAACTTTTGAATATTTGACTTCTCTGTCTTATATTCGTCTTGCCCGGAGCAAGAACGGACACGATTTTATTATTGAGGATCAACCACTTGTGTATCCATCTGAGGCGCTTGAAGCATTCGGCATTGAAGATCCTCGTGTCACTCAGATCGATGATACGTATTATATTTATTTCTCGGCTGTGTCTTCTGTCGGCGTTGGGGAATCGATGATTTCGACTAAAGATTTCATCTCCTTTACCCACCATGGCATGATCTTTGGACCGGATAACAAGGATGTTCTGATTTTCCCTGAGAAAATAAACGGAAAATACTATGCATTACATCGTCCGACTACGAAGAGCACAGGAAATCCTGAAATGTGGATTGCGGAATCAGATAACCTCCTTTACTGGGGGAATCACAAACATTTAGCAGGACTTCGCGATGGAATGTGGGATAGCGGTCGTATGGGTGGTGGAGCTGTTCCTTTCAAGACGGAAAAAGGCTGGCTCGAATTGTACCATGGGGCAACTCTTGATCATCGCTATTGTATGGGCGCCCTGCTGCTTGATCTTAACGATCCAACCAAAGTTATCGCTCGCTCAGATAAGCCGATTATGGAGCCGGAAGCAGACTATGAGAAGAATGGATTCTTCGGTGATGTTGTTTTCTCATGCGGTGCACTGGTAGATGGAGATGTTGTGAAAATGTACTACGGTGTGGCGGATACGTCCATGGCTTGTGCAGAACTGAGTGTAAAGGAAATCTTGGATAGCCTTAATTACGTGTAAATGAATCATATTAAACAGTAGTAATCATGTGCCAGGGCCTTCTGACTTACAGGTTCTGGCGCTTTTTTCATGGAGGGGAGATCTACAGTGAATAGAATGGTGCGAATAACGGAGAACTGGAAGCTGCGTGATTTTGATATAGGAGAAGTAAGGGATCTGGAAGTTGCCTCCGAAGATTATGTTGATTACTTCTGGATGACAACTAGTGTTCCGGGAGATGTGCATAGTACGCTAATCGACCGTGGAATTATTGATCCACCTTTTTACGGTCATAACGACCAGAAGTGCCGATGGGTTGAGGAAAAAGTGTGGTGGTATCGTACTGTTTTTGAGTGGACAGACATGGCGGACAAAACAGCAGGAGAACGACTAGAACTCATCTTTAACGGGCTTGATACCTTTGCTACCGTATATCTAAATGGTGTGGAACTAGGTTCTACAGATAATATGTTCATTCCACATGCGTTTGATGTGACAAGAGAGATAAAAAAGGGCAAGAATACCATTGCCGTCAAGTTCGATCCAGTTCATTTGCACGCCAAGTCAAAAATGCAATATTACTGGTCTGGATTCAGCAAGAAACGAATCTGGACAAGAAAAGCACAAAGCCATTATGGTTGGGACTGGGGTCCGAGGCTTGTTTGTGCAGGGATTTGGCAGGATGTTCAGCTGGTGAAAAGAACCCGGGCAGCGGTAGAAAGCATCTTCACCCGTACAGCCGAAGTGAAAGAGGAAGCTGCAATCGTCGAGATAAATACCGAGATACGTGCTTATGACTGTGATGTTCGCTATGTAGCCCGAGCAGCATTGTACGACGAACAGGGAAAACAGGTGACGGGACTGGAATTTCCAGTGAATGAACCTGGAGGCATTTCGGTAGATGGTGCCATAATTGGACATCGTTTCAGCGGAAATGGGCAGCTCATCGTTCCTAGTCCGAAGCTGTGGTGGACTCATGATCTGGGTGATCCTTATCTATATACATTACAAGTGTCTATTCTGGCAGACGGAGATGTGGTTCAAACGAAGGAGCAAAAACTCGGAATTCGTACCTTGAGTTTGATGCTTCAAAATGAGCAGGGTGAGCATGCTTTCACATTCCGACTGAACGGAGTGAAGCTGTTTGCCAAAGGGGCGAACTGGATTCCTATTGACAGCTTCATTGCTTCCGTACCTGACTCCCGTTATTCTCAGCTTTTAACGATGTCGCGGGATGCGAATATGAATATGATCAGAGTGTGGGCCGGAGGTATATATGAACGGGATATTTTCTATGACGAGTGCGACCGGCTTGGTCTCTTGGTATGGCAGGATTTTATGTTTGCTTGTGCCTTGTATCCAGATTACAACCGTAACTTTATGAACAATGTGAAGCAGGAAGTAGAGTCTGTTGTAAAAAGGCTGCGTAGTCGCACTTGCCTCGCAATCTGGTGCGGGAATAATGAGAATGATTGGCTGTATGAAGCGCTTCATGCCAGCGGTGAGATTAAGCATCCGTTTTATGGAGAGAAGATCTATCATGAACTGATGCCAGCCCTTCTGGAAGAACTCGATCCATCTAGACTGTACTGGCCAAGTTCACCGTATGGAGGTAATGATCACAATTCCCGTGAAGTAGGAGATACGCACAACTGGCAGGTATGGCATGGGAACATAGAACCGAGAACCTTTGGAGAGCCACAACTACAGGATTATAGTGTAGAAGGACTGTCTTTCAAGAAGTTTAAAGAAGATGATACCAAATTCGCGAGTGAATTTGGGATGCATGCTTCGTCGAACCGATACACGCTCATGAACAATATCCATGCCTCTTCATACGCATATCGAAGTGAGGAGATGATGTATCGTAATAAGGACATGCATCATCCAAAAGGTGTTCTGTTGATGGAAGGATATACGGGAGTTCCTAAAGACATGGAGGAGTACATTAATTACTCCATGCTAACCCAGGCAGAAGGCTTGAAATATGGTATTGAGCACTACCGCAGGAACAGCCCTTCGACAAGCGGGGCGCTCTACTGGCAACTTAATGATTGTTGGCCTGGAACTAGTTGGTCGGTAATTGATTATTACGGCCTTCCGAAGGCGGCGTATCATTATTCTAGGAAGTTCTTCGCACCTGTACTGTACACCGTGGATCATGATGCCGGAAAAGATCTTGTATTGTGGGTGATTAATGACCAACTTGAAGTGCTAGAAGATGAAATTATTCAGCTGAATGTTTATCGGTTGGATGGAACAATGATTTCACAGCGGACGTACGAAGTACAGCTTGAAGGTGGCGGGAAGAGACAGCTGGACACAATTTCGGAAGAAGCTCTCATTCAAGGAACAGATGCAGCATCTGTCTTGTGTGTGATCCGCTCGCTGAACCAACTTGCAGAAGATAACTATATTTACTTAAGAGATTACAAGGATATGGCATTTGAGCCTGCACATCTCCTCGTAACCATAGACGAGAAGAACCATTCCATTCGTATTCGCAGTGATAAAGTAGCAAGGATGGTGAAAATAGAGATTGATCAGCCGTGGCTGAAAGTGGAAGATAACTTTTTTGATCTGCTTCCTGGATGGGAAGAGCAGAGAGAGATCCATGTTACTGCACCATTAGGAGAGAGCATTGCGTGGGAAACACTTCGCGTGTCGGCACTCAATGGATATGAAGTGAGCATCGTAAAGAAAATAAAAGACGAGGATGATATAAGTATCGGTAATATCAGCGTTATTTAGGTATTTTCCATAGATAAACGGGCTCTGTGCTGTAGTTAAACCTGCGGTATAGGGTCCTTTTTTACTTTTGGAAGACGATTCTTGGAGTGTGGGTGGAGAGAGGTGTTTCAAATATTACAAAAATGTTACTTAATAATCACGAAATATC
>NZ_JAGXCY010000026.1 GCF_018310695.1 Paenibacillus sp. Marseille-Q4541
GTTATATAATACCATTTTTGTTGTCATTGCAAATTATTCTTTTGGAATTGCCTACCCAGCACTAAGTTTTAATAATTTTACTCATGTTAGATATTCTGGTTTTGTAAAGCTCCTCTCAAATTCATCTGGTTATTCAAAAGTTTCAGGGCATATTTCCTCCGGTACACCATTTTATTAGTAATAAAAATTCAAGCTAATAATTCAATTCCAAAATCATAATATCTGCTGGAGTGGTTGAATGAAGACAGTGATTATAAATCGTTTTTCTCCTGAACGTGCTCAATATGAGGAATGGTTGCAAGATGTTGAAGGTGAATTCATCATGGTTACCAAAAGCGACAAGGTTCAGCGTTTTTCTTCTTTTTATTCAAATACGATTGGGTTCCCTAATTTCAGTCTCAATGACAATGTTTATAAGTTCATTTCAGATATGCATAAAGAAAGTAACATTGATTTCATTATAGCTACACATGAATTTGATTTACTTAAAGCTGCGCGGCTTCGTGAGCACTTAAAGGTAACTGGACAACATGGAGAAAGTGCTAGAGCATTTCGCGATAAGGTATATATGAAGCAGCTAGTGCAAAATAGCATTCGCATACCTAAATTCAGAAAAATCCATGATGTTATGGATCTAATTTCATTTATAGAAGAAAATGATTATCCTATAGTCATTAAGCCAATTGATGGTGCTGGCTCTGTAGATGTCCAAATTATACGTGGACAACAACAGTTGCTACCAATATTAGAAACCGGCCTTGAAGCAAATTTGGAAGTAGAGGAATATATTGAAGGCGAGATGTACCATGTAGATGGTATTTTCAGCGGATCTCAGTTATTACTTTCTCGTCCTTCACGTTATATAAACGGTTGTATGGCATTTCATGAAGACAAATACCTTGGCTCGCTCTTGCTTCAACCGGGCGAGTTATTTGATCGCCTCAATAATGCGGTTGAGTCTGTTTTAAGGGCTTTACCAACCCCTGATCATGCAATATCCTTTCATGCGGAATTTTTCTTAACTAATTCTGACGAGATTGTACTTTGCGAAATAGCTAGTAGGGTTGGTGGAGGAGATATCGTAGAAACAATTGATTTTGCAACTGGAGTCAATATTTTAAGAGAGTCTGTACGGGCTCAATGTGGTGCTTCAATTAATTGTACTCCTTCACAGGATCGGCTAGCTGGTTGGTTGCTTATTCCTGCTAGAAACGGTGTTTTAAAAAGCATTCATACTCAACCCCCTTTTGAATGGGTCCTAAACTGTACAGTGAAACCTGAACATATTGGTAAAACATTCGATCAAGCCTCCTCAAGTGTTGATAGTGTCGCTACATTGCTGGTAGAAGGAAAAGACGAAAATCAACTGCAATTACGCCTTAATGAAGTATATGAATGGATGCAAAATCACATTGTTTGGGAACAAGTATCTGACCAAACTTTAGTGGTTTCTTAAAAGATTATGATTAATGAAATCCGTTCATTTCACCCCAATATTAGAGCAAGAATGGGCATCGTTTTAATTAGCTCAGTTGCATCTAATATGATTCTTCCCTTTATGTCTATTTATTTGGCGCGTTCCGTAGGCACTGGTTTAGCCGGTCTTATTTTATCTTTAGGAATAATATTGAATTTTACAGCTAATTTGATAGGTGGATATTGCTCAGACACAATTGGGCGCAAAAACATGATGATTTTTTCTGAAGTAATAAGGCTTTTTTCTTATTTGTTAATGCTAATTTCTAATATGGGATTTCAACTTCTAATGATTTTGGGCTTCCTATTAAGTAATATAGCATCCGGTTTTTTTAGTCCAGCATCTGACGCCATGCTTTTAGATGTAACTTCATCTAAAGAACGGAAATCTATGTACTCTTATATGTACTGGATAATGAATTTCTCCATGGCATTAGGTGGACTTTTAGGGACATTACTTTTCACTCAATTCCTCATTTATTTATGTGCTGGTCTTGTATTGGCATCTTGTATATCGCTTGGTATCATTTTTGTTCGCATTACAGAGACATATAAACCAAATCCTAATGGTACGGTGATAAAAAAAGGTATTGGTAAAAATTTAGCACAAATGATGAAAAACTATGCCACGGTATGGAAAGACAAAGTTTTTATGGTTTATATTTCTACGTTCGTATTACTGTTCTCATTAGAGAGTCATTTCAGCTATTATGTAGCGGTTCGATTTGAACAACAGGTTGGACTGTTCCAGTTATCTCCACTCAATTTCCAACTTAATGGTATAGAAATGTTTGGTTTACTGAGGCTCGAGAACACCATTTTTGTAATTCTCTTTTCGATCATGGCGATAACCTTAACTAAAAAGTGGACGGATAGAGGATGGATGTTTCTGGGGATTAGTTTCTATATTATCGGCTATGTCTGTATCGTTTTCTTGAATAATTCTTGGTTGTTGGTAGCTATGATGGCTTTTGCTGTATTAGGTGAAGCTTTATTTGCACCAATCTATGAAACTTATCTTAGCGAAATCCCACCAAAGGAATTAAGGAGTACTTATATGGCAGTTAACAAGATTGCTTTAAAACTTAGTACACTAATAGGTTCTTTTGGTATTTTCTTTGTTAATGTGATTTCATCCGAAATAGCTGCTATCTTCTTGCTCATAGTTGGGGTGCTTGCCGTAATTCTCATTAGCTATATTCTTCCTAATGTTCGAAACCATAACGAATCAGCTCCAGGAATGTCTTCGGAATCGTAGAATATTTCAAGCAAGAAAAGGAAGCGATTGGATGAGTATATTAATTTTAAGTAAAACAGCCTATGCTAAATCTCCTTTTGACGTATGGCTAAAGGAATTAAATGAAGATTTAGTAGTAATCTCTTCTGAAAAAAGGAAGAAGGATTATACGAATTATTCACAAGTTGAGTTTTTTGATCATTATGAAACTAACCCTTTAATAGAATTAAGCGCATTAAAACAAGGTGAAAATTCATTTTTTCGAGCAGTCATTGCAACATCTGAATTTGATATTTTACGGGCTGGACGTATTCGAAACTACTTAGACATAGAAGGACAATCATATGACAGTGCAAATGCGTTCCGAAACAAAGTCATAATGAAGACGATCTTGCAGGAAGGCGGATTATCCGTACCTCCTTTTAGGAAAGTAACATCTGTAATTGATATTTTGGAATTTAGCGAAATTCATGGTTTCCCTATTGTTATAAAGCCAATCTATGGATCTGGATCATCAGATGTTTTCGTTCTAGAGAACGAAAGTGATATTTTTGGGTTTGCTCAAAATGAAATAAAACCAAATCAAGAAGTGGAGATATTTATTGAAGGGGATATGTACCACATTGACGGCTTAATTGTAGATAGTGAGATTAGGTTTATCTGGCCATCAAAATATATTAATGGTTGTTTATCTTTTCAAGACAAGACATTTAACGGGAGCTATCTCCTTGATGAATCCAATCCCCTTTTTAATAGACTTATTACTTTTGTTAAAGAGGCTCTTATCTTATTACCTACACCGAAGGACACTTCATTTCATGCTGAAGTATTTCACACACCTTCAGATGAGTTAATTTTTTGTGAGATTGCGAGCCGAACTGGAGGTGGGTTAATAAGAGAGACTATAAAAGGATCTTTTGATCTTGACCTTACACAAGCAAGTGTACAAGCACAGTGTGGGCTTAAAAATGGATTAGCGGATGAATACCCGTGTTTGACAGCAGGAGGTTTTATATTGATACCTACGCAAGAGGGTGTATTAATATCTCTTCCCGAAAAGTATCCGGAATGGGTAACACTAAAGGTAATAGAAGGGTCACCAGGGCAAAGATTTACAGATTCAGATTCAAGTGTTGATACCATTGCAAGTTTTCGCATTCAAGGTGATTCACAAACACAGGTGGAAAAAAGAATTGTGGAACTTGCTCTTTTTTTTGAAAAACATACAAATTGGGAGAGAAGAAAGGAAGAATATCATTGACCCAATCTATCGTTAGTACGAAGGCAGAAAAAATATTGTCAATCTTAAACGAGAAAGGTTACGACCACTTTACAGGCGTACCATGCTCCTTATTAAAAGGTCTTTTTGATTTGTTGGAGCAAAGCGACAATTCGAAAGTGCGTTACATACCTGCAGTAAGAGAAGATTCTGCAATTGGTGTCGCATCGGGATTTGCTATCTCTGGCCGAAAGAGTGTTGTATTGATGCAAAATTCCGGGCTTGGATACAGTCTAAACGTTCTAACTTCCTTTAATATGATTTATGATCTTCCCGTTATTCTTATTGTTAGTTGGAGAGGGGCCTATGGGAATGACGCAGTAGAACATGACATAATTGGTGCTAGACTAACACATCTCTTAGATGCTGTTGAAATTCCTTACATTGAGCTTAATGATAATGAAACTGAAGCGATTCATAAGGCAATTGAAGTGATTGAGACGACTAGTAAGCCTGTTGCTCTACTCATAAAGGATGAGGTTTAAGGAGAGATACTATGCGAAAAGATGAAGCGATTAAGCTTGTACTCGAAAAGTTTCCGTCCGCATATGTAGTCAGTACTTGTGGACATATAAGTAGAGATTTGTATAATATTCGGGATCGGAAAGAGCATTTTTATATGGTTGGTTCCATGGGGATTGCTGCTCCAGTAGCCCTTGGTCTAGCACTCACTAACTCTAACAAACAAATCCTTATTTTAGACGGAGATGGTTCTTTTTTAATGAATTTAGGTGTAACTTCCATGATTGGAGAACAAAAACCGACTAATTTAATTCATGTGGTATTAGATAATGCAATGCATGAAAGTACGGGTGGACAACGAACCATTGGAATGGATGGTATGACAACAGCTGTTCTTTCGATGGGATATAAACATGGGATGAAAATTCATAATCACCAAGAGTTGCAACAGGCAATTCCAGACGAAGGACCTGTTTTAATTCATATGAAAATTGAGCCTCGAACAGAAAAAATTGGGAAACGAGTAGAGTGGACGCCCCAACAAATTCTCTCACGTTTTTCAGCTGCCATAAAGGGGTGAGTGCGTGAGTATTCAACTTATTGACTGTACACTGCGAGATGGGGGCAATTTGAACAACTGGAATTTTAGTGATCAAGCAATTCAAAAAATAGTAGAGGGATTAGATGATACTCGTGCTGACTATATTGAAGTAGGGTACCTAGGGGGATCAAGCAGTAATAAATCCAAGTTAGTAGGTAAAAATTCTGACTGTACTCAGGATTTTTTAGAACAACTCCCAAAGACCTTACACTCAAAAATAGCAATAATGGTAGTTCCTACAGTATGCCGTATAGAGCAACTACTAGACCTTGATGTTGATACTGTTTCCCTAGTACGTGTTGCATCCTATCCACAAAATGTAGAGGATGTTTATCCCTATATCTCTACCTTGAAGAATCGTGGGTTTCAAGTAGCAATGAATTTAATGGCTGCAAGTTATGTAGAGCCAAGCAAAACCGCACAAATTGCAAAAGAAGCGACTCGACATGGAGCCGATATTTTTTATTTAGCTGATTCATTTGGGACGATGACACCAACAAGTGTTGATGAATATGTTACCGCTCTTAAAGAATCAACTCCTATTGAAGTGGGATTCCACGGACATAATAATTTGGGACTTGCTTTTTCAAATGCTCTACAAGCCATAAGATCAGGGGCAACCTATATTGATACTTCATTTTGTGGCATGGCCCGTGGTGCAGGGAATTTACCAACAGAACAATTTGTATGTGCTCTTACCCACTGGGGAGAGTTTGGAACTGATTTCATAGTGAAACCAGCAATTGATACTGCTGAATATGTGCTAAATAGTGTATTGGAGAAACCAATGAGGATTTCTTCTCCAGAAATAATTTGTGGAATTAGTAATATTCACTATTACTACTACGATAAAATTCTGAATTCTAATATGGATATAGAACCTATCCCTGCTTTAGAAATTGCACAAATTCTTGGAAAGTTACGTCCGCCAAAAGTAGACGTTTCCTATTTAAATGAAGCCATAGAACTAATAGGGGGAATTTCGAATGAAAGCACAAAAACTAAGAGAACTTCTTAATTCTAAAAAATTAATTCGCGTAATGGGTGCGCACAATGGCTTGAGTGCTAAACTAGCTGAACAGGCAGGTTTTGATGCTATTTGGGCAAGTGGTCTCGAAATTTCAGCAACTCATTCTGTTCCGGATGCAAATATTTTGACGATGACAGAAAACTTACAAGCAGCGATTTCAATGAATCAGGCAACGTCAATACCTATTATTTGTGACTGTGATTCCGGGTATGGAAATGTCAATAACGTAATTCGAATGGTAAAGGAATATGAAAGGAATGGAATGGCTGGAATATGTATAGAAGATAAGCAGTTCCCGAAATTAAATAGTTTTGTAGAAGGTCCTCAAAAGCTAACTCCAATCGAAGAATTTGCAGGCAAAATACGTGCTGCGAAGGATACACAATTAGATCCTAATTTCGTAGTTATAGCTAGGATTGAAGCTTTGATAGCAGGACAAGGTATGCAAGAAGCATTGAATCGAGCTTATGCCTATGAAGAGGCAGGTGCTGATGCCATATTGATTCATTCCAAGCAGAAACAACCACATGAAATTATCTCCTTCGTTGAGTCATATAAAGGATCTGCCCCTATGGTTATCGTTCCAACAACATATCCAACACTCGATGTAGAACAAATCAGTAATTTTGGAATCCAGATGGTTATTTATGCAAATCACGGATTACGGAGTTCAATAAAAGCTATGCAGGAAACATTTGATCGAATTCTCAAGGAAGGTAATACTGCAGGTGTAGAACTTGATATCTCAACAATGCAAGAAGTATTTGAACTTCAAGGCATGTATGAGATGAGACGCCAAGAAGATAAATACAGTGCAGCTCCAGTCACACTTAAATAACGAGTTGTTAAGGAGTAAGTATTATGAAGTTACATTGTAACGATTGTGATAAGCGGTATTCGTTAAGCGATTTTAAGTATGGTTGCAGTTGTGGCGGTCTTTTAGAGATTGAACAAGATTTTAGTAATGTGGATTCAGATTATTTGAAACAAAAATTTGAAGAGCGCTTATCGGAAAGAGTGACCCCCTATGCTAGTGGAGTATGGCGCTACAAAGAAATAATTTTCCCTGAGCTTGAAGATAGACATATGATAACGAAATATGAAGGAAACACAGGTCTTTATCAAGCGGAAAAAGTGAATCAATACTTAGGTGTTCAGAAAATTTGGCTGAAATGTCAGAGCGAAAACCCAAGTGGATCATTTAAAGATAACGGGATGGTCGTTGCTGTATCTCATGGCAAGTCCTTAGGGTTTAATAAGTTCACTTGTACCTCAACCGGGAATACCTCTTCTTCTCTTGCAATGTACAGCTCTCTTTCAAATAGTCAATCTTACGTTTTTGTCCCAGACAAAAATATTTCACTTAACAAGGTATTGCAGACCGTTTCGTATGGAGCAAAAGTTATTACCTTTGAGGGGACGTACGATGATGGAATTCAATTTTTAGAGAAGTACAACAATGAACTAGGAATGTACATTTGCAATTCAATTAATCCATTTCGTATTGAAGGGCAAAAAAGTATTATTTTTGAAATTGCACAATATTTTCATTGGAATTTACCTGACTGGATTGTTGTTCCGGGTGGTGCACTTAGTAATGTATCTGCACTTGGAAAAGGACTACGAGACTTGTATGATCTTGGTTTTATTCATAAACTCCCCCGTGTGTTACTGGTTCAGGCGGAGGGGGCAAGCCCTTTTCATCAAATGATAAGGAATAATGAAAGTATTCTTAAGCCTGAACCTCACCCCAGAACAATTGCTTCTGCGCTAAATATTGGTAACCCTCCTAGCTGGAAAAAAGCAAAACACACCTTGAATACAACCCAAGGGATCACAATATCAGTTACTGATGAGGAAATTCTTAATGCCAAAGCTGTCATCGATCAAAGTGGAATAGGTTGTGAACCTGCATCTGCTTCTACCATTGCTGGACTTAAAAAGCTTTATGCATCCGGAGAAATTCACCCAGAGGAAACGGCCGTATGTATACTTACTGGAAACTTACTTAAGGATACTGAGGTATTACAACATTACCACTTAGATGATTCTAAAAACTCTTTGTTTGCAAATCCCTTATTCAAATCAGAATTGATCATTGACAGTATTATAAATTTATAAAAGAGGTGTTTTTTGTGGCACAGGTAAGAGGTTATACGATGTCTTTTCTTCATTCGAAGCTGACATTTTACGTCGAAGATTCTTTATCACTAGATTCCATATTTGATTTCTTCAGTACTCACTTTGTCATAAAGAATGAACCTTCTGATAGTGTTCTCGCTAGTATCACAGTCACTAGAAATAATGATAATTTCAAAGAAATAGATTTCTCTAGTGGAGAAGATGTATTCCTTCGAAAAAGCGCATCAGATTTTTTTACGATTCCTGCAAAACGTGTGATATTGGAAGGTATTCAATACCTAAAATGTTTGAAAACAAATACCTATATTGCCATGAACTCTAATAAAAGTACAATCTTGATTTCCATTCAGGGGGAAGACGTAAGAGCAGAAGAATTAGTATTTATAGAGCTTATACGAGATCTAGTGCTCAAAAACGAGGAGAATCACGGAGTAGTAGTATTACATGCAACATGCTCCTATAAAGAGGGAAAAGCGAATTTAATTATCGGGCCGAAGGGGGCAGGTAAATCGACCACTTTATTAGAGATCGTTAGTAAATTTGGTCATCAATTTATGAGTGGCGATAAAACCTTTTTATGGGTGGAAAATGGGCAATTATACGCTTCTGGATGGCCGGATTACCCACATCTGGGCCTCGGTACATTATCCAAATATCCAGAATTTATTGGAAAATTCGGTTTGTCAGAAGAAATCAATGACGCCAAGGAAACCTTATGGTCCACAGATCATAAAAGAGCGGTTCCTCCTGATGTCTTCAAGTCCATGATTTCTCATGTACCAGCTGGTTTTACTTCACTTGTTGGGGGATTTCTTTACCCAAAACTTGAACCGGATAAAGAAACTGAATTAACACCGTTAGAAAATCATGTTTCTAGTATGGTCCCCCATATTGAAAGAGCGTTTGGTGATAACGGACACGCTAAATATTGGAACGATTTTGTAAAACCTCAGAATCTAGAGCAGATAAAAAACATGATTGAACAATGTAAGATGGTGGCTTCAAAATTGCCTGCATTCACAATTACCGGTTCTGGCATATTAACAAGCTTTAATGCTTTAGACGAAGGAGTAGCATCTTATGATTAAAAAGGGTCAGTACGAAGATTTTCTTATTGTTGATGCCGATGTACATATCAATGAAACTCCGGAGGATCTAATTCCATATTGCGACTTACCATGGAGGAAAGCGCTTGAGTCTATTGTTAATGTCCCTCGTCGTTATTTAAACATACCAGGATTTGCTCCTCAATTTTCAGGTAACCGTCCTTTTTGGCCGGGAGGATTTGATAAAAAAACAGTGAATAATCCTGATCAACTCCGTCAAGAGCTTACGGAACTAGGGATAGATATAGCTATTATTTTTCCTGATAATCTTCTCTTAATAGCAACATTCCCTCAACGGGAGTATGCCGCGGCATTAGCTAGAGCTTACAATGCATATCTTGTGGATCAATGGGCTGATAAGCGGGAAGGGCTGAAAGGTTTGATACTTGCCGCACCGCAGGATCCTCATGATGCTGCTAGGGAGATTAATAAGTATAAGGATGAAGAAGGTATTGTTGGGGTATATCTGCCGTGTGGAGGTTTGCACACTTTATGGGGACACGAAATGTATAACCCTATTTTTGAAGCTGCAGAGGCGGCAGGTTTACCGGTTATTTTCCATTCAGTACTAACTTTGAATACTGCATTTCCTTTCAATGGATTGGAACAATTTGAAACAGAATTTGCACGTCATGCATTGGCCCACTCTATGTCATTGATGTTTAATATGTTGCGACTGATAGAAACGGGCGTTCCTGTACGATATCCAAATTTGAAAATGTGTTTTATTGAGGGAGGTCTTTCATGGATTCCCTACATGTCCATGCGTTTGGATAAAGAATATATGGAACGACGTAGGTACGTTCAACATTTAGAAAAACCACCAAGTCATTATATCAAAAACTTTTACTATGGAACGCAGCCAATTGAAGAGCCTGAAAAACCAGGTGATTTGGCTAAGGTGATTGAACTCTACGAAGGAGAAAATACAACGATGTTTGCATCGGACTGGCCACACCACGACTTTGATCATCCTCGAGCTATTTTGAATTCAGGACTACCTAAAGAGGTCAAAAGAAAAATTTTGGGCGAAAATGCTCTGACCTTCTTTGACATTGATAGACAAGGCAAGCGACTTCGTTCAAGTGATAAAAAGGGGATACTGAGCTAATGGAACGAATTTTTGACGTTGCCGCTGCTGATGAAATCCCTGTGGGAGCACATAAGGTGGTTACCGTAAAAGGACGAACAATAGGAATATTTAATATTAATGGAGTATTTCACGGCTTACCCAATATTTGTCCTCACCAAATAGGTCCGCTATGTGATGGGAAAGTCTCCGGAACTCTTTACAGGAATAAAAAAACTTGGGAGTTGCAATGGACTGAGGAAGGTGAGATCGTAACATGTCCTTGGCATGGTTTGGAGTTCCGAGTGAGGACAGGTGAATGTTTAGCCTATGAGCAAGTGAAACTGCGGACTTATAACGTTACAGAAATCGATGGCCGTCTCATGTTGGAGCTTTAGGTACGGATATGGAATATAACGAGAAATTGGAACTTGTATTGATAGAAAAGGAGACCGAATACTTGGTTTCCTTCTCTATTCATCCAGATGATTGGATAGCTCGATTCGATAAATCATTAAGTAGAGCGCGCGAATGGGCTTCGAACATGGTCGAGTTATATAACAACCGGTTTGCGCAAGAAATAGAAAATTAAGAAGGGAAGAAGGACAAAAGTGAAAAGGAGTTCGGAAGGTGAAGGATGGTCAGCTCTTTCAAATGAGCAACAGTTAATGATCTTAGCTTCTAGAATCCATTTAAGCCTGGAACAAGAACAACATATTTGTTCTATTCTAGAGAATGGTATTGCAATAGAGTATTTTATAGCACTGTGCATAAAACATAAAGTTCTTCCACTCGTAACACCTCACCTTATAAGACTCGACCGAACTAAAGCAATCAAATTGGAATATAAAAAGGTAATGAATCACGCATATCAAGGGAATCGAATAAAGAATGAACTTATGTCCCAGGAACTGAAAATGATTCTGAAAAATGCAAATAATAATGGCTTGCAGATTATTCCGCTTAAAGGAGCATGGCTAATTCCTCATGTATATAAGGATGCTGGTCTTAGAATATCGAATGATTTGGACTTTCTGATTTCATTAGAACAGGGTCAAGCCATATCGGAAATGCTACAAAGTATGGGATATACTCCAGGTCATTATGATTGGGCCACTGATTCCATTTCTCATGTGAGTGCAGAAGAAGTCATACAGTGGAGAGACCGTTCGGGGAACTTACATCCTCATATGAAGAGAGTAGATAATGTCTTTTCTAAATACATTGGAGTTGATTTCTCTTATGATGTAGACCTAACTAGAACTTTTATCGCATCTAATGGTCTGAAGGAGCGTGCATACGAGAAAGAACTATATGACGTCCCCACAACGTGTCTAGAGACCGTTGATTTTCTAATTCATTTGGCTATCCACTTATATAAGGAAGCTAGTCATGAGAGATGGGTCCGAATAGACCAAGATGTTAATTTAATTAAGTTTTGTGACGTTCGTGAATATATTCTTTCTCATTTAGAAAAGATGAATTGGCCCGAAGTCGCTACTCGTTCAAAAGAACTTGCTGCTGAAGAAGCAATTTATTACTCTCTGTACTACTTAAAAATGCTTTTTAATGACCCGTTTGTCGATATGGTTCAGGATCACTTATCGATATCTGGGCATGAAATATTGAGACGTTATGTATCTTTAGAAGGTGGACAAGAGACAACTTGGCAGAAATCATTTTTTGATCGTTTTTTTAGTTTAAGCAATCAAGGTGAAAGAGAAACAAAAGACTTTGTAATGGCAGTTCCTAAGCAAGGTGGTACATTGTGATGAAAATGGCAATTATCTCTGATATTCACGGAAATGCAACCGCTCTCGAAACTGTGCTTAGGGATATCTCCAATAAAGGAATAAGTGACATTATTGTATTAGGGGATCTGGTTTTTCGCGGTCCTGAACCTAAAAAAGTACTCAATTTACTGCGTAGTACATCGGCATTAGTGCTAAAAGGAAATACGGACGAATGGATCATTCGAGGAATTAAAAAAAATGAGGTGCCTTCTACTGACTATGACATGATGAGTCTTGAAAGACATTGGACAATAGATCAGTTAACTGCAGAGGATTTAAACTATTTGGAATCTCTTCCAATCGAGTGTTCCTTAACCTTGTCCGCAACAATGTCGATTCATTGTTTTCATGCAACTCCTTATGACCTTTTCGAGGTTATTCTACCTTCAGAATCAATTGATGTATTTAGGGAAAAGATCATGACGAAGCAGCAGGCATCGATCTATGCTTATGCTCATACTCATCATCCTTTGCTACGGTACATCGATGGTAAATGTATTGTGAACCCGGGTGGAGTTGGGTATACATTCGACGGTTTTACACAGTCTTCCTATGCCATAGTTGAAGAAGAGAATGGTCAATTACGAGTCAGTATAGAACGAATTAAATATGATGTAGATCGAGTTGTAAACTTGTACGAGCAGCTTCGTTATCCAAATGCAGAACTTATGAAGCAAGTAGTTCTTGGTGGTATTCATCCTTATGATATTAAACTGAATAAAGGAACGATCATTCATGATGTATGAAATTCAAGTGCGATCTAAAGGTTTTAACTCTCATTACGATATAACAGAACAAGTAGTAAGTGTTTTACCGAAACTTCAGACTACTGAAGGCCTTGCTAAAGTATTTGCTGTTGGTAGTACGATAGGCCTCGTAAGCATGCGTTATGAAGAGGGAGCTGTAGAAGATTTATTAGAAACCTTGGAAAGTATCTCGCCGAAAGGGCGGAACTATGCCCACTTTCGTACATCAAAAGATCCAAATGGGTTCGCACATGTGTGGTCATCGATTATGGGTAGCAGTATTTTGGTTCCTTACAGAAGCTCAAGCCTAATGGTTTCGAATACTCATCGTATTGTACTATTCGATTTTGACCTACAACATTCTACTCGAACCATATTCGTCAGTAACTAACAGAAGGAAGATGATAATTGATATGAAAAAACATCGTATGGCTACTCCAGGACCAACTTATGTTCCGCAAGAAATACTACTTGCTGGAGCCCAAGAATTAATTCACCATCGCTCCCCTCATATGGAAGAAATCATGGAAGAAGTAAATGAGGGACTTCCCGTTCTTTTTGGTACAGAACAGAAGGTATTTACCATGCTTTCTTCTGGAACGGGAGCTATGGAAGCTGCAGTTGCCAATTGTTTTCAAGAACAAGATAAGGTGCTGGTGGTATCCAATGGATATTTTGGTGAAAGGTTTGCAGATATCGCAAGAGTATATGGAGTAGAACCTATTGAAATTGTGTCGCCTTGGGGTACTTCTGTTGATATCTTACAAGTAGAAGAAGCATATTTTAATAATCCTGAAGTAAAAGGGATTCTTGTTGTATATAGTGAAACATCGACAGGTGTCACCAATGATATCGAACGTATTGGGCAATTTTTTCAAGACAAAGATGTTCTTGTTGTTGTAGATGCTATAAGCGGGTTGCTGTCACATGAACTTCAAATGGACAATTGGGGGATTGACGTTGTTTTGGCTGCTTCTCATAAAGGTTTCATGATGCCTCCAGGACTTGCTTTTGTGTCTATTTCTGAGAAGGCATGGACCCGGCTAGAAAAAATAAAAGCTAAAACGTACTATTTCTCTTTTAAGAGATTTAAGAAATTTTACCCTATGTCCCCCTCAAGTCCTGGTGTATCTCTTATTTTTGCTTTAAGGGCATCAATAAATATGTTAATGAGAGAAGGACTAAAAGAATGTTACCAACGTCATCAATTGATAGCTGAAGCTACTCAGAAAGGGCTTGAATCCTTAGGATTTGAACTCTTTGTTTGTGATCCTGTAAGACGTAGTAACACAGTTACAACAGCCCTTGCTCCACAAGGTCTTGATACTTCACGATTACTAAAAATTCTGAGTTCAGAGTACGGTATGACTGTAACAGGAGGACAAGGAGAGTTTAAGGGCAAAATGATTCGTGTAGGACACATTGGCTCTGTAGATTTCCTAGATCTTTTTTCAGTGTTTGGAGCAATTGAGCTTGCACTTAGTGAGATGGGAGTATCCTTTACTAAGGGGGCAAGCACCGTTGCAATTCAAGACATCAAACTAAGGGGTGTATACGATGTTGACTTTATATCAACGTGAGACCTGTCCGTATTGTAAAACAGTTCGTGAACGTTTGATGGAACTTCAGGTGACGTATATTAACGTGAATCTTCCTAAAGAGCGCTCTGAGCGTAAAACATTGATTGACAAAATGGGAGTACCCTTTATACCGGCAATTGAAGATGAGGGTGTGCTAATTCCTGGAAAACTTGAAGATAATACTCATATCTTAGCTTATATCAATGAAAAATACGAAATGATGATGAAGTAAAAGAGGGGTAGAATGCGGTTTGCGATCATTGCAGATATTCATGGAAAAACAGATCATTTAAATCGTGTCTTTCACGATATCTTAAACTTTTCAGTAGATGAATGCATCTGTTTAGGTGATGTTTTTGAAGTAAAGGTTTCCAAAAATGAAGCAAAAAACATGTCTATTAATTCTATTGATGAGATAATAGATTTTGATTCTTCTTTATTGAATTTTATTGCTAACGTCCGGACCGTGTTAGGAAATCAAGAGGAGCGAATGTTAGAACTTTATTCTACTGATATGGAAGAATCTCTATACTCTTTACTTAAAGAATTACCCCATGAAATAGAACTTAACGATAAGGCACTCATTGTACATGGACATCAGTTTGAATGGCTCAACTTTGATGAAGAGTATAACCATCCAATTGTACCGGTATGGAAACGTCCACTTATTTTTTATGGTCATAATCATCAAAATGCAATTTTTAAAATAGGTAAGGAAACGAATCATAATAAGTACGACAGAATTGAGATGAAACCCGGCGATAAGATAACCTTTGATATGGGCAACCGGTATCTCATCAATGTCGGTGATATTAAAAATTCTCCCCCTAACTGGGTGCTTTACGACGATGAATCTAATCAAGTAACCTTTTATACGGTTTTAGAAGACTAACATAGAGGGGGATGAAAATAATGCATTACTTGTTAATCAGTTCGGATAAAGAAGAAGCAGTACGCTATTTTAAATGGTTGAAAAATAATACCCCAGAATTGAAACTATCTGTAATTACAAGACACCGTTATGCATCAATTTATAGCGATTTTGCTGATCACGTATACGGGGTCACTGATATAAGTAATATCACTGAGGTCTGTAATCAGGTTCTAGATTTGTGTCGTCATTCTCCTTTAGATGTTATCATCACTCCTACAGAGAAAAGTGTTCTCTCGGGGGGATTCATCCGATCTTTTTTTGCCATTCGGGGACCTGAATTTGAGACTACACTCTGGTTAACAAATAAAATAACTATGAAAAAAAAACTACAAGAAAACAATATTCCTGTGGCTAATTTTGAGTCTGTTTATCATATGAATGATATACCTAGAGTGGCAAAATTGTTAGGGTGGCCCCTTGTTATTAAGCCTGCAATGGGAACTGGTAGAAGAGGAATACGTTTGATTTCTAGCCTTGCTCATTACGAACAGTTAAAATCATTATCGCAATTGGATGAGATTGGTGTTCATGTACCCTGTATTGCAGAACAGTATATTGATATGGAAGAGTATCACTGTGATGCATTAGTACAGGATAAAATCGTGATTTTCTCTTCAGTATCCAAGTATTTTCAACCTCTTCATCAAGTACAAAGTGAATCGGAAGGATCTTTTATACTGAGTGAGGATAACAAAGTAAGCACAGATATAAAAGAACTACTAAAAAAAGTAGTGGTGCTTATGAAAATTCAGGATGGACCCGTTCATATGGAAGTATTCCACACACGAACCGATAATTTGTTAGTTGGTGAAGTTGCCTTAAGGGTTGGAGGCGGAGGCATAAGTGGAACAATTCTTCGTAAGAACGATGTAAATCTTTGGACGTCTTCATTTCAATTAGCGACTTATGAGAAATTTCAAATTATTAATGTTAACCACGCTGGAGTATTTGGTTGGATCTCCATCCCTTGTAAAAACGGTGTAATACAGAACTATATGTCTTTAGAAGATATGAAGGATATACCAGAAATAATCGATGTTGACGTTCACTATGAGTTAGGAGATCATGTTGAGCATAAACAAGGAAGTGATTTTGAGTTAGCTACGATTTATTTTAAGTTAGAACGAGAAGAAGAGCTTGGAAAAGTATTAGATAAAATTAAAAATACTTACGTGGCTAACTATATTTAACCATACTCTGTGTATAGATATTGACTATTCTTATGTAGAGTAAGTAATACTTAACAATTTTAATCTTAATCAAAAAAACCGTTGAGATGTTCTCAAACGGTTTTTTGAATTCCCTTGATGGAAGAGCATTATTGAACATACTATAGACTTATGATTCATGAATAAAGAAATTGCTTCGTCTTGACCGTATTTATTAAATATCAAGTTTACGGGTTCCGATCCATTTCACCATTTCAGGATCGCGATGGGAAAAGAACAGACTCTGTTTCGTATCTAACGTTGCAATCGACTCCATGTCATCTTGACTTAATTCAAAATCAAAGATATTGAAGTTTTCAATAATTCTTTCTTTACGAGAAGACTTCGGAATCACAACAATTCCTCTTTGCGTTAGCCAACGTAAAACCACCTGCGCAACGGATTTATTCACCTTTTCAGCTATGGAGACCAATACCTCATTCTGGAACAAATTATTTTTTCCTTCGGCAAATGGAGCCCAGGATTCGATCTGAACATGATTCTCTTTCATGAATTTCGCATTGTCTACTTGTTGGTGGAAAGGGTGCGTTTCAACCTGATTAACGGCAGGAACGACTTCATTATGAATAATTAAATCGATCAGTCGATCCTCATGGAAGTTACTAACCCCAATGGCACGGACCTTTCCTTCACGATACAATTCCTCCATAGCGCGCCAAGAACCATACACATCACCATATGGCTGATGAATTAAATACAAATCCAAATAATCTAATTGCAATCTTTCTAAAGATTTTTCAAATGCTTTTTTTGTGCGCTCATAACCAGTATCCTGCACCCAAAGTTTCGTTGTGATAAATAATTCCTCTCTTGCTACGCTACTTCGTTTGATCGCTCTTCCAACTGCATCTTCATTTTGATAGGAGGCCGCTGTATCAATCAACCGATAGCCTGCCATTATAGCGTCATAAACGCTTTGTTCACATTCATTTGGATCTGCAATCTGAAAAACGCCAAAGCCGAGTATGGGCATCTCAACATTATTGTTTAAAATTACTTTTTGCATGTAGAACCCTCCAGTTTTTTGAAGTAATTAAATAATTAACAGTACCTCTGGGGTATGTCTTAATTATGCATTGCTGAGCAAAGAACAGATATCAAATTCGTCTTAAATGATTGCCTAATCCTCTCAATACCATTCTTTTCAGCAAACAAATGCCGTATAATCATTAAGTCGACGGATCAAGTAGAATAAATATAATAACATTAGAGGTGTTTCTCATGATGAATGTCGTTAAAGTTAGAGCCAGTGTATTTATTCCCATATCTTGGACTGAACCTAGGAAGGATGTAAAAACAGGAAACGTAATTCAATTTGAAGGGGACTCCCGAGAATTTACACCATATGCTGTCAATGCTATGCGCTCCAGAGTGGAACAAGAAGTAGTTGTAGATTTTTACAAAAATGAAATTTTCACATATGAAAATACGGGCATAACAACAGAACGAGTCACAACTCCAAATGGTTCTGTTCATCAAAAAACTGGTAAAGCAAGTACAGAAGGAATTTTGTGCACAGATATCGTCTGGGGTTCTGATGAAGTCAAGTTTCAAATGAGTGCAAGTGCTAGTAATCCATTAAATGAATATGCACCTCCTGTCGACTATCTATTAATAGTACATATTAAAAAAGATGGTACCGTCAATATGCAAGGAGCACATGATGGGTTTCCTTGTTTTGAATTTTATAAGCAAGTAAACTTTGGGCCTTTTGAACAAATATATACGCATGATTTCAGAGAAACGGGTGATACTCCTGAAGCTATGGCTGGAGAAATGGAGTATAGTTTCAAAAAAAATATTATAAAGCAGAATAATAAGTACGTTCTAAATAACTAAGCACTTTTCATTTTATATGGCAGTACCAACACTTTAATAGTGGAGGTACTGCTTTCTTATTAACTTTCCCCCAGCTGCTTATGAAAGGGGAGAGAGATTTGCTGAATTAACCTTTTCACTCAGTAGAAGATCTACGTTCGAGATCTGACGCAAAAAAGTCGTTATCTATGGTTAATTTGCTTTCATGGGTTAATATGATACGATTTGGATTGGCATTAGAATAGTGCCTAATTGTCTGTCCATTAAGACATGAATAGGAGGTTAGGTATGCAAGAAAATACATTGACGGCCTCGGATTTCAGATTTTCAATTAGCCTCCCTGACGACGCTATTGCCTCCTGGCATCAGGACCTAGAGGTGATGTACATATTGCAGGGAACTGGGGTACTACAGTTGGATGACAATCAGTTTACTTATGAAGTTCGGCAGGATGACATTATTGTGTTGAACAGCTACCAACTGCACTCCTTAGATATGCAAGGTTCGGGCAAGGCACTGTCGTTGTTTATTTCACGTACTTTTTTGGCGGCATTTTGTCCTGAAATTGAAAGTATGAATATAGAGTGTAAGTCTTTTCTGTACCCGAAGGAGGAGCAGGCTCGCTTTAATTTACTCCGCAGTGAGTTCGCCAGCGTATTCCAGGCCTATTACAAAAACGAATCTCGTTTCCCTATATTGCTGCGTAGTCGTGTAGGGGTACTGCTGAACAACCTAGTGCATAATTTTCTTGAACAGACCAAGCCTAAGGATCCCTCCAGATCATCAAGTAGGGAAAGGTTGCGCAAAGCGACCGATTATATCCACCAACATTATCGGGAAAATATTACACTGAGTGAACTAGCCTCCACTATCTATTTAAGTAGTTCCTACCTGTCTCATTTATTTCAGAAACAGCTTGGTCTTACTTTTACTGCCTACCTTACGAATGTCAGGTTGAGTCAGGCAATGACTCTTCTTCGTAGTGAAAGAACAATAACAGACATCGCTTCAGAAGTTGGTTTTCCTAGTGCCAACGCGTTGATCGATGCCTTCAAACGGCGCTTTGGTGTTACACCAGGCCAATACCGTCACATAAATGAGCATGATACCGCTATACCTAAAGAAAACGGTATGACCAGTGAGGGATTCTCGACCGATTTTTCTTCACTGACGCAGCATTTGCATCACCCCGAGCAATCCATTGTCCACCCCCAGGTCAACGAGGTACATGATCTTCATGTGGATACTAGCCGTAAGATTCGGATGTTGAGTCACAACTGGCGAACGTTAGTAAATGCAGGATATGCCAAAGATCTGTTGAATGGCGCGGTACAGGCGCAAATACGAAAGTTGCAAAAGGAGATTGGTTTTCGCTATTTGCGCTGCAAAGGTCTGTTAGACGATGACATGATGCTGTATGTCAGCAAATTATCGGGCAGCGCAGATTATAACTTTGTTTATGTAGATGAGGTACTGGACTTCATGCTTTCCGTGGAGTTAAAACCTTATGTGGAATTCAGTTATATGCCCTCTGCATTAGCGAGGGAAGCTGTGTTTCCATTTAAGAGGCCAAGCATCCTATCGATGCCTGAAAAATTAGACGATTGGCTCGCCCTTGTGACTTCCCTTGTTCGGCATTTCATTGACCGATATGGGATTGAGTCCGTGCGGGAATGGAGGTTCGCTCCCTTTGTGAGTCCAGAGTTTTCGGGCTATGGTGTGTTTACAATGGAAGAATATTGGGTGCTTTACCGAGAGACTACCCACGCCATCCGTGCTATCGATCCCCAGCTACATATCGCTGGACCAGGAAGCAACATTGATTCGAGTGATTATATCAGCGACTTTCTAGTTTCTTGCAGTAAGGGAAATTGTATGCCCGACTCACTGGCTCTACGTGCTTATCACAGCATATTACCTGGTCAGGAAGACTCGGGTCTACAGATCATGGCAGAGGATGAAGCTTTTCCACTTGCGGCAAGCGGCGATGAACAGTTTTTGGAGCACACGCTGCATAAGGTCAAAAAGTTGCTGCGCCAACGTGGTTTCGGCAATCTGCCTGTGATTCTTGAAGAGTGGAGCAATAGCATCTGGCAACGTGATTTGTGCAACGATACCTCTTACAAATCTGCTTTTCTTTTTAAAAACATATTGGAAAACTATGACCAGTTTGAGGCGATGGGATACTGGTCGCTGAGTGACCACATGGAGGAGATTGTTCCTTTGCCGGATCTTTTTCATGGTGGGTTTGGGTTATTTACTCGCGGGGGATTGCCTAAAAGCTGTTATCGGGCCCTGCAGTTATTGCGGTATGCAGGTAACAGCCTGATATCTGAAGGTGACGGATATTTTATCACTTCTTCGAAAGGTGAAATACAAATATTTTTATATAATTATTGTCATTATGATACTCTATATCGCTACCGCCATACCACTCACCTGACTCAAACTGAAAGGTATAACGTGTTCAATATACGCAATTCCCGTCAGTACCACATTCGTCTGGACGGCTTAACGCCAGGCGACTATACAGAGCGCAGGTATTCTATAGGTCCGGATGGGGGAAGTGCCTTTGACGAATGGCTGAAAATGGGTGCGCCTAAGGACATGCGTTCAGAAGAATGGTCTTATCTTGAAAGTCGTTCTCTGCCATTATTTCAAATGCACTCGCGGCAAGTGACAGAGGATTTTGTGGTAAATGCTGTGGTTCAGCCACATGAGGTACAAGTGATTTTACTAACACGATAAACAGAAAATAATACAACGAGGATGACACCTATGTCATCCTTTTTTGATTTTTATATCTTATTTTTGCGTTCGACTACTATTATGGAATCGTTTTCTTTTTTTAAAATAAATGAAATATATAACAAAAGAAATAATGCGATATTTTTTCTGAAGACCAATACCTATAATTAAGTTATAGCAAACCAACTATAAATTGACGCGATGAATTTTACCATCAGGCCTAACGGAGTAAACATAGGCTGAGTGGATACAACATTCGAAAAGGAGCATCATCATGGAACGTAAATATTCTCAAGAGCTTCTTACATCTATTCTTGAAAGGCAGCATGTAATTAATGAAAATGGACTAGATATCCTGATTAAGCCCATTCCTGAAACTGATGAGGCTGGCGTGCTGGATCCCCGCTTTTATCAGAGTATGGAGTCAATCCTGAAGGGCCTCAATGGCATGTTGGTTAAGATGATGTTGAAAAGCAGTAAAAAGAAAAATATCCAAAAAAGTGCAGCTCAAATGCGCAAGATGATGAATGGCGTGAACAGCATTCCGATCACGGAAGGTGTTGATGTGAGGCATGCTACCGTTCAGAACGGCGATGTGGCAGTACCGGTGCGAATTTATACCCCGCAGAAGAAGAAGGCAGGTTTGCAGCCCGTGTTTTATTACATCCACGGAGGAGGTTTCGTAGCGGGTGGACCTGATGTGGTGGAGGAGATGTGCAAGCTCGTGGTAGCGAATACCGGGTGTGTATCGATTCAGGTTGATTATCGCCTAGCTCCAGAAAATCCATACCCTGCTGGGCTCGATGATTGTTATGCCGTGTTGAAATGGGTATATGCTCACGCCGAAGAATTCAATGGTGACCCGCATCGCATTTGTATCTCCGGTGATTCCGCAGGTGGGAATCTAGCCACGGTGTGCGCAATGAAGGATCGGGATGAGGGAACTCAGATGGTGAAGGCTCAGGCACTACTATATCCAAGTGTGGACGCAGCAGGTATGAAGGAACATATGCAGCGCAGAGATGTATATGAAATATCACCGTCTCAGGAAAAACCGATTCGTTCGATACTGGATCTGTTGAGCGGCGGTTTAGGAAGCGTCAGCTTAGGTGAATATTTGGGGGTACCTGATGATACAATCCCTCAAGTGAGCCCGCTGCGAGGTGATCTGAAAGGAATGCCACCTACCATTATTTTGTTTGGCGAATATGACTTTTTGCGTATAGAGGATGATGCTTATGCCTTAAAGCTGAAGGAGTCGGGCGTCAAAGTAAAAACGGTACGATACAAAGGACTTTCTCATGGCTTTGCCGATCAGGTGGGTGTCACACCGCAAGCGGAAGATAGTTTGATTGAAATTGGGAATTTCATGTTAGAGAATGTGTAATGATAAAGCGGATTCTGGTATGGCTTTCGGCAGCTGATTTAACGTGCTGAGAAATTCTGTTCAGATATTAAGAAGCAAAACTTAGTGTTATCAAAAAAAGTTGATGTCATAGACATCAGCTTTTTAACTCTATTTTCCAACGATTCTATCGCGGAGAGAACGCCAAACAAACAGAAGGAGTAGGTATCGGACTCTATCTCGTACGTAAAATTGTGACTCAACAAGGTTGATATATAAAAGTATCTTTTGTGGTTTGCCAAGGAAGCAACTTTTCAATTTTCATGACTATAAGTTAGAAAATTTATACATATGGGAACAATTAGAATAATCAGAATACTACCTACGAATCATCATTTATTTGCCAAAAAGGTGATAATTATTATAGACTATTTTCTATCGGTCTTGTCGAAAGGGGAAGTATAATGCATCAAAAGGGTAAACAAAAGTCAAAAAAACTGAAAGTAATCTCAAAAGTATTATTCATAATGATTGGGGCTTTTATAACTGCATATGGTCTAGAAGCAGTATTAATACCCAACAACGTTTCAGACGGTGGTGTGACTGGTCTCAGTATCGTTGGCTCAAAACTGTTTGGATTACCATTAGGGTTGCTAATTGGTGTACTTAACATTCCTTTTGTTTGGTTAGGATATAAGCAAATAGGTAAAAGCTTCGCTATTTATTCGGTTATCGGTATTGCCTCACTAGCAGTTGGGACTAGTCTTATGCATCATGTACCAACGATTATTCAAGGGGATACCTTGTTAATTACCGTTGTTGGTGGGATTATCATCGGTTTTGGGATGGGGTTAGCATTGCGTAATGGCGGTGCATTAGATGGGATAGATATGTTAGCAGTACTGCTATCACGAAAAATACCTTTTGGAACTAGTGATCTAATCTTATTCTTGAATATGTTCGTCTTTATTGTTGTTTCAACCGTATTTGGCCTACAGGGGGCAATTTTATCAGCACTTGCTTATTTTATTGCTTCTAAAGTAATTCATATTGTGGAAGAAGGTTTGAGCGGATCTAAAACCTTTAAAATTATCACAAATCAACCCGAAATCATGGTAGAAACGATACGTGACCGATTAGGTCGTGGAGCAACCTATACAGATGCTTACGGCGGATACTCTAATGAACAATTCAAAGAAATCACATGTGTAATTAACCGCATGGAAGAAAGCAAAATAAAAGAAATCATTCATGAAATTGACCCAAATGCTTTTGTTGTAGTATATGATGTAGCAGAAGTTAAAGGCGGTAATTTCAAAAAGAAAGATATACATTAATTACTGAAAAAACGCGTTGGTAGAGAAGGATCTCTCTCTCCAGCGCGTTATTTGTTTACCTAATCGGATTGAATAGGTTACATTTAGGTCCCATTAGAATTACCAACGGCCGATGATGACAAATATCAACAACGCCAAGAAAATGAGGGGCATACTAATGGCCTTATATTCTCCCTTTTTTGCATGATGTCCAGCAGCAAGAACCATGATTACGCCAAGTCCAATCGCTGCAAAAGATGTCAATGAAGGTACGATTCCGGTCGCGAGCGGTAGTATTAAGCCAAGTCCTCCAAGAATTTCAGATATTCCTATAAAAATTTCTAATCCTTTAGACGTTCCTGAGTCATGTGCTTTCTTTAACTGGAAAGCTTTCATAGAACCAAGCATTACGAAAAACAATCCTAAGATAATTTGCACGATCCATAAGGCAATATTCATACAATGATTCTCTCCTTTATTATTTAACTTATAGGTGTATAATAATTCCTAGTTCTATTTTTTAGAAGTAGGCACTCAAAATAAACATAGTATACAAAAAGATACCTAGATAATTAAAGGAGGATCTCTAATGGATGCGGAATCGGAATGTAAATTCGATAAGGTAATAGAAATTCTTGTAGGCAAATGGAAACCCATCATTCTGTATCATCTTTTAACAAATGGCACAATGAGATTTAGCGAACTTCAAAGAGCGATACCGGATATAACAAAAAAAATGCTTACCCAACAATTAAGGGAACTAGAGTATCACGATATCGTTCATCGTGAGATCTATCTCCAAATCCCTCCTAAAGTTGAATATTCCATCACAGAGTACGGTAAAGGAATGGACACAGTTGTACAGGCAATGCATGATTGGGGAATAGCTCATGTAAAACACTTAAAAGAATTATATGGGGAGACCAATTAACTGTTAATTTTGCACTGGACGAATGACCAATCGAGGAGCTATCCAATCCATTTAAACCTAAATAACGCTATTTCGTTACATTGAACAGGTCGATTATGATCAGATACTCACCATCATTGACATTATCTTCGTTAGTTTACTGGATAATGCGTGAAAGACCAAGTAAAGCGATCTCATACGATTACCACCAAAACAAACAAGCCGGAAGCAGTTAACATGCTTCTGGCTTGTTTGTCTTCCTGTAACATTCTTAATCCCCATCATTTTGCTAGTAACTAATATCATATATTAAATTCTAATTATGCAGTTTTTACTACTATACTTCTTCTATTGCGTAAAGGTAATACAATATATATAACATCGAAAATAGTGCAGAAAATACCACATATAAGGACTACCGGATTATAAGTCATGATACCCATTGTAATTGTGGGAGCAAGAGTCCCGATCCATTTTGCGAATGCAAGTAACAAACACTGACCTTCCATATTTCCACGCAAAATAAACATATTGAGAAACAGAATGGACATCAACAGATTTTGTAAAAAAGCTGAGTACATTGCACCCATAACAAATCCAAATTCTTGTATGAACACGAGCTGTAAAGCAAAGCAGCACAATAAAACTAATATAGTCCACGGTGCAAATAGTTTATTACTTATAGATAAAGCCATTTCTTTTTGCCATACTTGAAAAAAGTCATCAATCTGCTTTCATCCGTGATTTGTCTATTGGCATTTTTTGTAGTTCTGCTAGACTAAATAGTGATAATGAGAATCATTATTACTATGTTATGTTTCAAAGCTTATTTCAATAGAGGGAGGTTGGTAGAGTTGACTGCAAATAGACAATTATGTATTGGATTATCCTTATCTGCAACATGGATGAAAGGAGACGGTTGGCGGCGCCCAGACAGTGATATAGAAAAAATGGGGTCTATTGACTATTACATTGATTTGGCAAAGCTGGCGGAGAAGGCGAAGCTCGATTTTCTTTTCAAGGCGGATTATCTTTATCTTAGCCCACAGCTGCTAGGCGATTCCGCAAATTTTGGTAGTCCTGACCCTACTATGTTTTTTGCAGCGATTGCTCGTGAAACTCAGCGGATCGGATTGGTCACGACAGTTTCTACTACTTTCAATCCGCCGTATGTTGTCGCAAGGCAGCTTCAGTCGTTGCACTGGCTCAGCAATGGGCGCGCTGGATGGAATATCGTAACTTCGATTGAAGGAGCTGATAATTTCGGTGATTCGCCGATGCCTTCTCCGCAAGAAAGATATGCGAAAGCAATGGAATTTACTGATGTCGTACGCAAACTCTGGGATAGTTTTCCGAATGAAGCAATTGTGATTGACCGCGAGTCTGGCATTTTTTCTGATAAGGACAAGGTTTCATCCATTCATCATTCAGGTGATTTTTTCAGTGTCCAGGGACCGCTTACTTTGCCTGCACATAGATCTGGATCTATTCCTTTGTTTCAAGCAGGTGCATCAGATACAGGACGTAATTTTGCCTCTTCCATAGCGGATGCTATTTTTGCTGCCATGCCAGACCTTGAATCCGGAGTGGAATTACGAAATGATCTGAGAAGTAGAGCTCAGGAACATGGCCGTAATCCGAACGCTATCAAAGTTTTGCCAGGGTTGTATTTTTTCTTGGCTGAAACTCGCGAAGAAGCACATGAATTACATAAGTCTGCGCATGCACATTTGAGTATGGAGCGCAGACATGCATCGCTGATGTCAGTACTTGGTCTTGATTTAAGTAGCTTTGCCTTGGATGATTGCGTAACTACCGATATGCTTCCCGATCCGAATCAGTCAGTCCGCAGCCGGACTCATGCTGAGTTGTTACGCCGTTATATCACCAATCACGAGCCTACCGTGGAAGAGGTGTTGATAAGGCCAGAGGTCGTGGGATCTGCTCACTGGGTTTCCGTTGGAACGGTAGAGGACGTATTAAATGATATTATTGAGCGGCATGAGGCAGGGGTGATAGACGGATTTATAGCACTTCCAGGAGGTTCAGAGGAATCCATGAAACTATTTTTTGAAAAACTGCTGCCGCAGTTGGTTGAAAGAGGCTTGTTCAGAACCGAATATGAAGGTTCGACTCTGAGGGCACATTTGGGAATTTAATACCTGATACTCTAGATGGCCAAGAAGGTTTGAAAAATAGAATGTAAAGAAGCGGCATCCGTTCCTCGAAATATGGCGAGAGGGCGGGTGCCGTATTTTTATATGAACTTTCTAACTAATATAATAATATTTCAACATATGAAAAATTCATAATAGTAAGATATATCCGAACTTTGTTACTTTATCTCAATTTAAGACATTACTCTTCTCTCTACATTAGTTACAAACATTAAGTAAAAACAGTAGGGAAAAACAACGAAAGGATCTAGTATATAAGCATGGCTTGATACTTTCCACAGAGAAAGGATCTTTTCTGGTTAGCCAAACACTATGAATATTTGTAATCACAGCCGACAACGGCATACAGCTTATGAATTGATTACTAATAAAATATGACCTTTCCGTTTTAGATGTAATGATGCTGAAGATAGATAGTGTAGCACTGACAAAGAAAATCGGGGAATTCCAAAACATTATTTTTAATGGATTCATTTTACGAATGTTTGATTTCAGAACAGCAACGGCATATCATAGAAAGTGCCAAAGTAGTATGGGTTATGCTAGGGGCAGGATAGTTCAATCAAAAAGACAACATACATATAGAAACTCTTAGCGTTAATTGATGTTTAGATGTGATGACAATAACACGCTGGGGTATAAAAAAGTATCTGTCGAAACGGAGCCAATAGTATGAACATAAGAACAATTCAAGCAGAAGATAACAGCGCCATAGAATCGATTATCCGGCAATGTTTAATAGATTTTGGCGGAAATCGCCCAGGGTTAGCATGGGAAGATGAAAGTTTAAGCCATCTGTTCGATTATTATAACCAGGAAGGCCGGGCTTATTGGGTTGTGCTTGATGCAAACGGAAAGATGCTTGGCGGTTGCGGGATTGCACAGTTTGGTTCCCCTGAGGAAAAGATATGTGAACTGCAAAAGATGTATTTACTACAGGAAGCTAGAGGAACAGGAATTGCGAGAGAGTTGCTGCAGACCGCACTCCGATTTGCAACACAGCATTATAGGGCTTGTTATTTGGAAACATTGCAAAATATGCTTGCAGCGAATAGCTTTTATAAGAAACACGGTTTTCGGTTGTTGAAATCACCGCTTGCAGGTTCCGAGCATTTCGCATGTGACGCATGGTACATCCGGGATTTATAATTCCTTTACCAGCAGCAAATGGATGAACCACATCCTAATGAGAAAGTGAATCTAGCTCACTTATAACAAATGAAAACCGTATATAAAATGAAACTGGTTTTATGTAACACTCAGATAAAATCATGTAACCTTTGAAAGGGGATTTGTTTGTGAAAGAACACCTTTTTTCATATATCCCAAGCCTGATGATCGTTTCTATGTTTCCAACTAGTGCCATGGCGGGAGGAAAAGGGGATGGCACGGAGGTAAGCACAACTGTGATGTCTTATAATATCCACCACGGCGTTGATCTGAATGATCAGCTAAGCCTGCAAAACATTGGGGATGTCATCCGTGATTCCGGCGCAGAGATCGTCGGCCTTCAAGAAGTTGATCGATTTTATGGAGTACGAAGCGATTATAAAAACCAAGCAGAGGAATTAGCAGAATTACTCGGTTACCACTACGCATACGGTGCTAATCTTGATTTTGAACCTGACGAAGGACGGACTAACAATCGTCAATTTGGGACTGCCATTTTAAGCAAGCATCCTATTCTTAGTTCTGAAAATATGTTACTCAGCAGCTTCGGAGAAGAGCAACGCGGTGCTCTGCATGCGGTTGTAAATCTGCAGGGCATTCATGTGGATGTGTATAATACGCATCTTGGACTAGATGTCACGAGCAGAACGGTGCAGGCGCAGGAAATTATTGATCTTGCCTCCGCCACTCAGGGACCGAAGATTTTAATGGGCGATTTTAATGCGGAACCTGACAGTTCAGAGTTTCAGGTGCTGTTAAATAGCGGTTTATTCATGAACAGCTTTCAGGGAATTGAAGATGTCTATACCTTTCCGGTAGGCAATCCGTCTGAAATTATTGATTACATTTTAACGTCTCCAACGGTTCAGCTTTCGAATCAGCGAGTGATCCATTCAGAAGCTTCGGATCACCTGCCAATCGCAGTCGATTTGGTATTCAAGCGATAGAAATTCACGGTTGGGGCCTATCGAGGTGCTGAAAGTATACAAACTAACTATCTTTAGTCTCGTCATGCCAGTGTTTTCATGCAGCGAAATATTCACCACGCCCACCCAATGACTCTTAGTAGGAGAACTTTAATTTTAACGGGAAACGATAGTTCAATAATAGACAACAAAGCAGCCGGACATTGTGACCGGCTGTTTTTTTTATTAAAGCTGACAGGTAGAATAATATGTAAATATCCGAAATAGTTTTAGGAAGAATCACATTTAATAAAATATTAACACCTGAAATTACACTGTGTGCTACTTTCAGTTTGTTAACTCTATCTGAAATTATAAAAGGAATGGTGTGAGTATATGATGCTACAAATTTGGATAATCCCAAAGAAGTGAATGAATTTATCCTGGACTATCTTATTAAAACAACTTCTTAATGATATAGCTGCAAAGTTCAAACAAATAAAAGATCATATATTTTAACGTTTAAGAAGTCACCTAAATGGCGGCTTTTTTGTTTTAAGGCATCAAGTTCTTGTCCCAGGTCGAGGATAAGAACTTGATACCTTTGCCGTACAGTGCAAGAACTTGATATTACTTCCGATTAGATGGATTGGCTAATTATTAAGCTAAGGGCAGCATAGTGTAAGCTCAAGCGCGGTGAACACTATCATAAGTAACGACGAATTAAGAATAACCCTCATGCTAATGCAATGGGCTGATAGCGAAAACTTAAGAGTTACTAGGGTAGCTCCAAATCTTGCATTAACTGAATAAATGCTTATGTTCCCCTTATTTAGCTTTGACGACAAAAGGATTTAGATGCAAAAGTCTTCTGCTTTCTTCAACTTCTCTGCTGGGATTAAAAAGCCTCTTCGGAATGATTCTCGTAAGATTAGATGAAAATATTGACTGTAATCATTGGAAAGCAAAGAGCGATGGAACAAGGATTGAAATGAACTAACTAGGTTCGCGAAGGCATTCTTTTTTTAAATAAGAAGAAAAGCTCTTGATATTCATCCGTATATGCCGATTGTTGCCTTCGAGCTTGCTCATCATGATACCGCCTTCCATGATGGAAAGGGAAAAGGTAGCTAACGCCTCTATATCGAGGTCTGCTTTGAATTCACCGCTTTGTACACCTTGGGAAATGATTTTTTTTTTTGTTTCTAGAGTACCTATTAGGGCTTGTTGGGCTTTTTTACGTAAGCCTGGATGACTGTCGTCGCTTTCAATAGCTGTGTTAAGGAGAGGGCACCCCCCGATAAAGGGTGGTGCTTCAACTACTTTCTCGTACACATGTAAATAAGCTAATAGCTTGCCAGAGGCCGTTTCTTGCTGACTAATAGCATGAGCAAGTTGGGCACCGACAATACTGCCCGCATAGCTAAATGCTTCATATGCAATCTCATCTTTACTGGAAAAATGACGGTAGATACCGCCTTTCTTGATGCCTGTTAACTCTGTTATATCAGATAAGGATGAGCCTGAATATCCTTTCTGGTTAAACAGTTCAGCAGCTTTAGCTATGATGTAGTTGCGGGTTTTTTTTCCTTTTTCCATTGTCATACTCCGCTCTTAATTGTATTTGTACAAGTAGTATATCAAATGAATTTATTCTGTTGCAAAAAAGTGCTTTTATGATATTATAAATGAGACCGTTCGGTATCTTTTTATAATAGACAGGGGTGTAAGCGATAATGGGGACCACGTGGTTTAAGGAATCCAGGTATGCATGGATTGGGTTAGGATCTCTCTGGATTATTGGATTTATTGGTGCATTGACCCGGTTCAGCTTAGCTTTTTTTCAGGTGCAAATATCAACGGATTTACAGATTAGCCGGGGATTCATTTCGATGGCATGGTCAACCAATTTATTAATTGCAGCCTTATGTGCACCTTTGGGGGGCTGGCTCGTTGATCGTTATGGTACAAAACCAGTACTAATGTTGAGTGCAATTACGAGTATTTTAGGTACTGGCATTGTCGTGTTAGGTCACCATCCTACTGTCTTCTTTATTGGATACGGTATTATCTCGGGTTTGGCTGGTATTGGGGCAACTACGAATTATATATTGGTATTTGAATGGTTTCGTCATCATCGAGCTAAAGCAATGGCACTGCTGGGGACCGCTTCTTCTGTAGGATTAGCGATTATTACGCCTATTTTTGTATCGGCTGGCGGGCTGACTTGGAAGGATGCCTTTATGGCTTCTTTTACCCTAGGTGTTTTTGTGACACTTCCCGTAATTTTGCTAGGAATTAAGGCTCAACAACAGAAAACAACAGAGAAAGCTCAAACGGATGTTTCAATTGAAGTCGAAGGGCAAGATATATTACTTGGAGTAACTCCATCACCCAAGAGATTTATTCATCTCCCTATTTTTGTTGTGGTCGCGATTGCTCTGTTCACCTGCGGTATCAATATGGGATCGGTCGAGATGAACTTGGTAGCCATACATCAGTTGTCAGACGTGTCACCAAAGATGATCGCGTTATCCATGAGTATACTTGGTATTATGGAAATCACGGGGGCGCTCATTTGCGGCTATTTTCTGGACCGATACAATAAATTAATGATGATGTCTATTTTGTATGGAATACGTATTATAGGTTTTATTTTCCTCTTTATGCACTTGGGTAGTTCACCTATTCTTTTTGCTATAGCGTTCGGAGTTACTTACTTAAGCGCACTACCAGGTGGAATTCTCGTCATCAATGAGTGCACAAAGAGTAAAGGGAAACATACCGGCGTTTTACTTCTCATGCACCAGGGAGGGGCTATAGTGGGTGTATTAATTGGAGGTCTATCTTTCGATTATTTTCGAAATTATCAGAACTTGATTGTAATTGACGTCATATTTTGTATCCTCGTAACGCTTGGATACTTCGTATTGTTCACGACAAACAGAAGGAATCTTCGGATTCAAAATAATAAGGCTGCAGTAAGCGAGGCACTTTGACTAAGATATGAGATAAGGATTCCAAGGTGTAAATTTCTTCCAATGGGAAGGGTGTCCTTGATTTTCGCTAAATAGATGAAAAGAGAGAGTCGTATCACGAACATAAGGAGAAGCAAAAAAAGCTGGCTTTTAGTTATACTAAAGCCAGCTTTTTTTATATGATTTTTTGACCCTTAGCCCTGTTCTTATACTTTTTAGAACCGAAATAACCAATGTCCTCTACAAGCGTAGAATTCATTGGGAAATAAAGTTTGATATGTGAATGCTGATATGCTAAAATCATTATCTAAACAATATTTTACATAATAACAAATATAATACATATTTATAATTTTACTGTATCACAATCTCATCTCGTTGTCAATTGCTGTCTCATATAAATTATCATCAGCATGAAGCTGCAGAGTTCAAGTGATTGATATTGGCTTTAGAAACTGAACTACATTCTGGATGGGGAGTGTTGAGGTGAGAACTAAATTTGAGAGCTGGGAAGATGAACAACAACGGGTAAACCTTGTCCTGTCTGAGATCGACAGGCAGTTGGAAGGGATTGCGGGAGACATCGACGAGAAAAAAACGGCTATCGTGGAATTCCGAAAAACCTTCTGGGAAGATGTGTCTTTGAATTTTGAGGACTCAGGCACCTATGCGAGCCTGAAGCAGCAGGCCGAGGTGTTGTCCGAGAACGAGCGAACTTATCAGCATGCTAAAAAGAAAGTAAAAACCTTGTCACGGCTTAAGCAGTCTCCTTATTTCGGACGAATTGATTTTTATGATGAGTATGATAAACAAATTCAAGAAATTTATTTAGGAATTGCCTCATTGGTTGATGAAGAGGGTATCAATTTTCTTGTCTATGATTGGCGCGCACCTGTGTCCAACCTGTACTATGATTATTCTCCCGGGCCAGCTCAGTACAATACGCCCAGCGGTATCATTACCGGGGAAATGACCTTAAAGAGGCAGTACATGATCCGAGATTCCGTGATTGAAAGCATGTTCGATGCCAGCGTGACCATAGGCGACGAATTGCTGCAAGAGGTTCTCAGCAAGCAGTCCAATTCGCAAATGAAAAGCATTGTGGCTACCATTCAAAAGGAACAAAATTTGATTATTCGAAACATCACAAGTCAAATGCTTGTTGTTCAGGGAGCGGCAGGCAGCGGTAAAACTTCAGCCGCTCTGCAGAGGGTGGCTTACCTGCTGTACCGTTTTCGAGATACGCTGCGTGCAGACCAGATCGTGCTGTTCTCTCCAAATGCGATGTTTAATAGTTATGTCGCTACCGTCCTTCCTGAGTTGGGTGAAGAAAATATGGAACAAACCACTTTCCAGGAATATTTGGATCATCGCTTGGGAGAGGTAATTCAGGTTGAAGATCCGTTCAACCAAATGGAGTACATTCTGTCAGCGATGGGGAAAGAGGGATATACCGAGCGGATTGAAGGGACTCAGTTCAAAGCTACGGGAGAGTTCATGGATTGGATCGAGCAGTACGTTTCATCCTTGAGAAGCAGAGATATGATATTTAAAGATATTACGTTCCTTGGCGAGGTTCTGATTTCCGCTGTATGGATTCATGAGCAGTTCTACAGGTATGATTCTAGCCTTCGAATACCCAACCGTTTGGGACTTCTATCGGAGTGGCTCCTAAAGGAGCTGAAGAACAAGGCTGCCCATGAGATGTCTAAATTATGGGTTGAAGAAGAAATTGAGCTGCTTGACAAGGATGAGTATAACTGGGCTTTCAAGGAGCTTCAAAAGCGAGAGCGCAGTGCGGGCAATACGTTCGATGATTTTCAAACCGAAAGAACGATTCTTGCCGAAAAAATCGTGGATTTGTACTTCAAGCCGTTAAAAAAAGAAATTAAGCAATTCGGTTACGTCGATATTCCGATGTTGTATCGCCAACTGTTCGCGGATCCAAGCTACGTCTTACACTTTATTGACCATGTCGAACTTCCGCCTCACTGGGTGGAGATTTGCAGCCAGACGGTGGAGAATTTGGATCAAAAGAAGCTCTTTTATGAGGATGCTACACCCTATTTGTATCTAACCGAATGTATTGAAGGATTCCAGACGAACAATACCATCCGGCATGTCTTTATCGATGAGGCACAGGATTTCTCCACGTTCCAATTCAGATTCATCAAAAGATTATTTCCCCGGAGTAAAATGACGGTGCTGGGGGACTGGAATCAAAGGATTTTCATCCATGATCAAGGCAGCTTAAACACAGATAATTTAACCCTATTATACGGAAAGATGGATACTAGCCATGTAACCTTAACCCAGAGTTACCGCTCGACGCGGCAAATTATCGAATTTACCCGTGCTCTTATTGAAGGCGGGGAAGTTATTGAGCCATTTAACCGGGAAGGCGTTAAGCCGGTCCTGAAGCAAACGTCTGATTCGGCGAAACATGTTGCCGTGGTGATAGAAAGTATTCAGGATCTGCAGACCGCGGGTCACCGGACGATTGCTGTAATCTGCAAAACAGCTACCGAGAGTAGCGAGGCATATGAGGAATTAAAGGACTTGATCAATATAAGGCTAATTAAAAAGGAATCGGCCACCTTTCAGGCCGGGATCCTGATTATTCCGTCTTATCTGGCAAAAGGCGTTGAATTTGATGCGGTCATTATCTATGATGCATCACAAAAAACGTATGGAAAAGAATGCGAACGCAAGTTGTTCTATACAGCTTGTACAAGAGCGATGCATGAGCTGCATGTCTGTATTAACGGTGAATTGAATCCATTTATGGTGAATGTATCGAATGATTTGTATAAGGTGTAAGGATCATTAATTTTCCATTAGGAGGAATGACAAGGGTTCAATCGTTGGTTACCAATATAGATGGTAGACACTTGCTTGTCTGGGCTGAACTAACGGGCAGGTTAACCCAATATGAACCGATGCAACTCTAGGATTCTCATACGCTGTAGGACCGCTAGGGAGTAACGGAGTTCGGTTCGAACCAAGGTTATTGATGTGACTAATAATAGTAGAACATCAAAAAAAAGAACCTGATAGTCTTATCAGGTTCTTAATATTGTATATAAGCAGACACGATGATATAATCAGATCACGACTTTTATTGGTTAAATGGACATGATTAATGCACTTTACTCTTTTATAATACCATGCCGGTAAACTCTTGTCAAAAGTTTTTTCTTAAATTAATCGTTAGGAGTGTTATTGAATGAGTTCTTTGGTTCTCGGTTTTCAGGAAGTGGAAAATACACAGCTTTTGCTCGTTGGTGGAAAAGGGTTAAATGTAGGGGAATTATCAAAAATGGAAGGAATACAAGTACCAGAAGGATTTTGTGTGACAACTGTTGCATATCAAAAAGCCATCGCACAAAACGAAGCGTATCATGCTTTGCTCAGTCAACTAACCATGTTAAAAGTAGAAGATCAAGATCAAATTAGTGAAATCTGCAAGAAGATCAGACAAATCATTTTGGAAGTAGACATTCCTTCTGATGTTGTGGAAGCAGTTACTCGTTATCTCTCCCAGTTTGGTGATGAAAATGCTTATGCAGTGCGTTCTAGTGCGACTGCTGAAGATTTACCTTATGCCTCTTTTGCAGGTCAACAAGACACCTATTTAAATATCATTGGCAAAGAAGCCATCTTGCAGCATATCAGCAAATGTTGGGCTTCTCTGTTTACGGATCGTGCGGTAATCTACCGTATGCGGAATGGATTTGACCACAGTCAAGTTTACATATCCGTTATCATTCAAAGAATGGTATTCCCACAGGTTTCAGGGATTTTATTTACCGCTGATCCGATTACTTCAAACCGAAAGTTGCTATCTATCGATGCTAGTTTTGGACTTGGAGAAGCACTGGTCTCTGGCTTGGTATCTGCTGATTGTTATAAAGTTCAGGATGAGAAAATCGTCGAAAAGAGAATAGCAACCAAAAAATTGGCTATCTATGGACTAAAAGAAGGCGGAACAGAGACCAAGCAGATCGATCTAGATATTCAAAAGATGCAAACACTTACGGAACAACAAGTTTTACAACTGGCACGCATTGGAAGACAGATCGAAGCCTATTTTGGCCAGCCACAAGATATCGAATGGTGTTTGGACGAAGATACATTTTATATTCTCCAGAGCAGGCCAATCACTACTTTATATCCGATCCCTGAAGCGAACGATCAAGAGAATCATGTCTATGTTTCTGTCGGTCATCAACAAATGATGACGGATCCCATGAAACCACTGGGATTGTCATTCTACCTATTAACGACTCCAGCACCTATGCGTAAAGCTGGTGGAAGGTTATTTGTTGATGTTGCACCTATGCTGGCTTCACCTATCAGTAGAAAGAGTTTATTAAATACCCTGGGACAATCCGATCCTCTCATCAAGGATGCACTAATGACGATCGTAGAGCGGAATTTTATACCATCATTACCACATGATAAAACAGCACCAAGTTCCAAAAGAAGCAGTAAAGATATGGCCTCTGTAGGTTTGCAATCACAAATGGAAAACGATCCAACAATCGTTTCTGATTTGATTAAACGTAGTGAAGCTTCGATCGAAGAGTTAAAACAAATCATCCAAACGAAATCAGGATCAGAATTATTGGATTTTATTTTAGAAGATATTCAGCAATTAAAGAAGATCTTATTTGACCCACAAAGTTTGGGCGTGATTATGGCTGCTATGGATGCTTCAGCTTGGATCAATGAAAAAATGAACAAGTGGTTGGGTGAAAAAAACGCTGCAGATACACTTTCTCAATCTGTACCGGGCAATATTACTTCGGAAATGGGGCTGGCACTACTTGATGTCGGGGATGTGATCCGTCCTTATCCAGAAGTTATTGATTATTTACAACATGCAAAAGATGATCACTTTTTGGATGAACTGGTTAAGTTCGATGGTGGAAAGGAAACCCAAGACGCATTCTATTCTTTTCTAAGTAAATATGGAATGCGATGTGCCGGAGAAATCGATATTACTAGAACACGTTGGAGCGAAAAACCAATTACACTTGTCTCGTTGATTTTCAGTAACATCAAAAACTTTGAGCCTAATGCGAGCCATCGGAAATTTGAGCAAGGGCGACAGGAAGCTTTGAAAAAAGAACAAGAGTTATTAGATCGATTGAAGCAATTACCGGATGGTGAACAAAAAGCGAAAGAAACGAAACAAATGATCGATCTCATCCGGAATTTCATAGGTTACCGGGAATATCCTAAATACGGTATGGTTAATCGCTACTTCGTTTATAAGCAGGCATTACTGAAAGAAGCTGAACAGCTCGTACAAGCTAACGTTATTCGTGTAAAAGAAGATATATTCGATCTCACGTTTGATGAACTTCGCGAAGTCGTGCGTACGAATAAACTTGATTATCAGATCATCAGCAAACGAAAAGACGAGTACAAAATTTATGAAAAACTAACACCACCTCGTGTGATTACGTCTGATGGTGAAATCATTGCAGGTGAGTACAAACGAGAAAATCTTCCAGTCGAAGCAATTGTAGGTCTACCTGTTTCTTCCGGAGTTATAGAGGGCAGAGCACGCGTCATCTTAAACATGGAAGATGCTGATCTAGAAGATGGAGATATATTGGTCACCACCTTTACTGACCCTAGTTGGACACCATTGTTTGTGTCCATAAAAGGCCTAGTCACCGAAGTTGGTGGACTGATGACCCATGGAGCAGTAATCGCACGTGAATATGGTTTACCAGCAGTTGTCGGTGTGGAGAATGCTACCAAACTGATAAAAGATGGGCAGAGAATTCGTGTGCATGGAACTGAAGGGTATATTGAAAAATTGTAATGGCGGCTGAATGCGTCTAGTAATAGTCTTTGTCATATAGAACAGCATCAAAGACTATTAGAAGTTGCTATATTGAACTTACCCCTGTCAAGGAAGCAGCTTTATAGAAGTAAAAATAAGTAATCTTAGTTCCGCACTAGCCAGACTAAGGTGCAGTTTTCTGGCCGTTCGGTACGGAGCCGCTGATAACATTCAGCATTCCGTTGTCACTCATTGAATATGATGACGGCGCACTAGAAGCTACTTCCGTAACTAGAAGAATTCCTGAGGCTAGGATAATGGGTGGACCCCGGAATATAGGTAAGACATCCGTTATCCTCTATGCGAAAACCAGTAATATTAGATGTAATTCTATCAGCGGAGTTTCCCACATTTGAAACATACAGAAGATCATCGAATACAGTAACGCTATTTGGCTGAGCACCTCCCGATGGCTTCACATCGGCAAGAACAAGTCCTCCACTGTCGTTAATGATGAAACTACTGATACTATGACTGCCTGCATTAACTGCAAATAAGAAACGACCATCACGGGATAAAGACAGTGAACCTTGTGACACAAGAGGATCAATGCCATCATTTGCTGTTACAGATGAAACTTTCCTGGTACCTGTACCTTTTCCATATGTCGGGTAGTGACCCGTAAAGGTAAGCATTCCATTCATCTCCCGTAAAAAGCGATGACTTCGTTCATTTCTTCCATATTGGTCATAATGTAAACCATGCTCGTTCGAATGGATGTCGGCATTTTATGACTTTTCTCCTTCGAGTAGATCTTTGCTCCGCTTTAGATTCTGCTATCGTCTCATACTATTCATCTGAGCCTAGAACAATACCGAAGCTGCAAGTTTTTGAGACATGATTAAACACAGTAAATCCCTATTTACAGTCAATTCAAAATGCTCATTCTGGTCTTGTGTGAATTAGACTCTATATAGGCTGGAACATGTTCTTTCACGTTTAACAATGTTAAAATGGAAGGATAATTGGAGATAAGGCATGAAGAAAAGGCAGGGAACAATGAATGAAACCTAAACTTAATGATGTTGCACAATTAGCAGGAGTTTCGCCGACGACGGTTTCGCGGGTGCTTAATAACCGGGGTTATATTAGTCAGGAAACGAAGGATCGAGTTCATGACGCGATGCAGCAGTTGAATTATTTTCCAAACGACGTAGCTCGGTCATTATTTAGTAAACGAACCAATCTAATTGGATTAATCATTCCAACAACAAGCAACCCGTTTTTTGGAGAGCTTACTTTTCATATTGAGAATATTTGTGCATCATTAGGCTACAAACTACTGATTTGTAATAGCTTGAATCAACTGGATAAAGAAGAATCTTATGTGGATATGCTTATGCGCAATCAAGTTGACGGCATTATCGTAGGTACACATAACCGAGGTATTGTAAATTATGATCAGAAAAATATTGCGGTCATTGCGATTGATCGCTTCTTATCGGATACGATTCCTGTTGTAGGATCGGATAATTACATGGGCGGGAAAATGGCTTCTGAGCTGCTTATTGAGAAGGGCTGCAAGCATATTCTACATATTAATGGACCTGTCGAATTGGAAACACCAGCAAGCTTAAGAAGAAAAGCGTATGAAGATGTGATGGAACAGCACGGCCGAGAGGCAATCACTTATGAAGTAAATGACCCATTCCATCAACAGAATCATGATGAACCGATTGGGCGCTTGCTCGATGAGCATCCAGAAGTAGATGGATTGTTTGCGAGTAATGACTTGGTGGCCGCTTCATTTCTTGCTGCAGCAAGAAAACGTGGCAAACGTGTTCCTGAAGATATTCGTATAATTGGATATGACGGAACAGAAACGACTCGCAACTTACTTCCAGAATTAACGACGATTCAGCAGCCGATACAGGAGATAGCGAAATCTGCCGTTGAGCTGCTCATTAAAGAAATTGATGGGGAATTCAGTGATGTGCCGCGAGAAACCTATCTGCCTGTGAAACTTATTAAAGCTAGTACAGTATAATATAACTTTCATACCTAGCAGTACTGTGAATACAAGACGGAGCTAACCTTAGGAGAGTTGGGACAAGGGAGAGAGCTCCTTTTTCCTTAAAAAATATGTCAAGCGGTTGACATATGAAAGCGGTTGACATATAATCGGTTTTGTAAGCGCATTAACGTGCTTGCATTCACATTAAATGTTCAACTTAGAGGAGCGTTCACTATGAGACATTCAAAGAGCATGTATTGGAAACTAAGTGCCTATTTCTTCTTTTTCTTCTTTACATGGTCAGCAAGTTATTCATTGTTCTCCATCTGGCTGGGGCAAGAGATCAGTCTGAATGGTGCTGAAACAGGTATTATCTTTACTGTAAACGCTGTTTTTGCATTATGTATGCAACCGCTTTACGGCTATATCTCCGATAAGATTGGACTTAAGAAGCATATCCTATTTTTAATCAGTGGATTGCTCTTAGTCGTTGGTCCTTTCTATATCTTTATCTACGGACCTTTGCTTCAATACAATGTTTTTCTTGGCGCCATTGTAGGTGGATTATACTTGGGTGTTTCTTTCTTGGCAGGGATCGGAGCTATCGAATCTTATGTCGAGAAAATCAGCCGCAAATATGACTTTGAATATGGTAAATCTCGTATGTGGGGCTCGCTAGGTTGGGCGGCAGCAACATTTTTTGCCGGTCAGTTCTTTAATATCAACCCTAATATTAACTTCTGGATTGCATCTGTATCTGCAGTCATTCTGTTTATTATTATGATGACGATCAAAGTTGAGATGACAGAATCCGAGATGGAACGGGCTGAATCTATTAACTTTAAGCAAGTCGGTAATTTGTTTGCAGATAAGCATTTTTGGTTCTTCATTTTATATGTGCTTGGTGTTACGTGTATCTATAATGTATATGACCAGCAGTTCCCGATTTACTTTTCATCAGCATTCTCGAGCATTGCATTAGGCAATCAAGTGTACGGTTACTTAAATTCCTTCCAAGTGTTCTTGGAAGCAGGCATGATGTTCTTAGCACCGTTTATCGTCAACAAAATTGGAGCTAAAAAGGGTCTGATTCTGGCAGGGTTCTTAATGGCATTCCGAATCATGGGCTCCGGCTTAGTTGTCGAACCTTTCGGTATCTCCGCGATGAAATTGATTCACGCTTTGGAACTGCCAATCATGCTGATCTCCGTATTCAAATACTTGGCTGCTAATTTCGACACGCGTCTGTCATCGATCTTATATCTGGTAGGTTACCAGTTTACGAGTCAGGTAGGAGCTTCGATCTTCTCGCCAATCGCCGGTGCACTTTATGATGTCAGAGGCTTTGCGAATACATACTTGATTATGGGTATATTCGTATTCGTCTTTACGACCATCTCCATCTTTACCTTAAAGAAAGATCCGAAAAATACTAATAAGCTGGATTCTCAACTTCATTCACATATGGAAACAGCATAGGAGGAAGACATATGAACACATATAACAACAATACGAAGCAAGCTGAGGAAGCTTTGAAACAGGCAGAAGGAAAAATGAACAAGCGTTATCGCTTAGGTTTTCATATCATGGCACCTGCAAACTGGATAAACGATCCTAATGGATTAATTCAATATAAAGGCGAATATCACGCTTTCTATCAACATCATCCGTATGATGAGAACTGGGGACCAATGCACTGGGGGCATGTAAAAAGTAAAGATCTGGTGCATTGGGAACATTGTCCGATTGCATTAGCTCCTGGAGATGCGTGTGACCTGGATGGCTGCTTCTCAGGCAGCGCAGTGGATAATAACGGTGAATTGACATTGATCTATACTGGACATCACTACATTGATCAACCAAACAATATCTTTTTCCAAAATCAAAATGTGGCAGTAAGTACAGATGGCATTCATTTTACAAAAATACAACAGAATCCCGTGATTGCTGAGCCTCCTGCCGATAGCTCCCAGCATTTCCGTGATCCGAAGGTATGGAAGCATGAGGATACATGGTACATGATCCTAGGTAACAGTACGAAAGAAGATGTACCGCGTGTTATTTTGTATACATCTCCTGATCTTAGAACTTGGACCTATCATGGTGTGCTTTTGCAGGGAAATAAGGATATGGGCTTCATGTGGGAGTGCCCAGATTTCTTTGAACTTGGCGGCAAGCATGTATTTATGTTCTCTCCTCAAGGCATTGATGCGCAGGGAGAGAAGTACAATAACTTATTCCAGACCGGGTACTACGTTGGGAAATATGATTATGACAATAATGAATACAAGCATGGAGAGTTCGATGAGCTTGATAACGGTCATGACTTCTATGCGGTTCAAACTTTCTTAGATGATCAAGGTCGCCGTATTGCGATTGGCTGGATGGATATGTGGGAATCAGATATGCCGACAAAAGCAGACGGCTGGTGCGGTGCACTGACGATTCCTCGTGTGCTTACACTCACTGAGAATGACAAGGTGCTGATGAATCCGGTAGAAGAAATGAATCTGCTTCGTCAAAGTGAACATGTTGTGTATCAAGATCACGCGATTTCTGGAAGTTCCATGACAGAAGTTGAAGCGGATCTGCTTGAAGTGAAGGTCGTGTTTGATCTGACGAAGACAAGTGCGGACCTCGTAGGATTGAAGCTTCGCGGTACGAACCATGAGGAAACGGTTATCACTTATTCAATCCCGGAGCAGAAGCTTATGCTTGATTGCTCCAAATCAGGCAAGAAGACAGATGGCATTCGCCGTACAGCCTTAAGTGCTGAGGGACAGCTGACATTGCATGTATATCTGGATCGTTCATCAATTGAAATGTTTGCGAATGAAGGGCAAACTACGATGACCAGCCGCATTTATCCGAGTGAGAAGCTGTTAGGCATTGAACTCGTAACTGAGGGCGGAGAGGCACAAGTAAAAGGATTGACTTATTGGAAGTTGAAAGATATTTGGCAAGCTGAATAACGATGAAACAGACTGCTTTCTGAGCCATTACATTGACTCGGAAGCGGTCTTTTTTTGTTGTAAGGGATCAAGAGTTTTCCATGTAATTGAGAAAAAATCATCTTCATACTCAATTTGTATGAGTGTCTAAATAACTTCCAACAAAACAAAATGAAATGCAAAAATTTACAATAACATCCTTTGTATTTGATTTTAAGTAAATAATTCAACTTCATAATGAGGAGTGTAATTATGTTTTTGATAGATTGATGAACAACAAAGTAAGAACAGAATGGTACATAGGTACGGAGGTGGTTTCTACTTACGTTTCTTTTAGAAATAGAGTGCAAAAGAGGTGCTGATATGTCTTTAGTAGGCGAGGAACGCAAAAAGATTATTCTCGACATTTTGAATTTGGAAGGTAAGGTACGGTCCACTGATTTAGCTGAAAAGCTGCAAGTATCCGGCGAGATGATACGTCGATATTTGGAAGATTTGGAGGCAGAAAAGAAGCTTCGTCGCATTTATGGGGGTGCTGTCAAAATAGAGCTTACTCGCGAAGAACCTACTTACCTGAATCGGCAAGTAGTCAGAGTCGAGGAGAAGAAACGAATAGGGAGGGCTGCCGCTGAGCTCGTGGAAGATAATGATGTACTCTTTATCGACGATGGTAGCACTACAATGCAAGTTATTCATTACTTACAGAATAAGCAGAATGTCACGATTGTCGTGTTCTCCTTCCAAGTGCTTCATTTATTAGTTGAGATGCAAAATGAGGGCTTATTCACTGGTCAAATCTATTTCCTTGGCGGCAGAGTCTTGTCCAAATTTTCGCGCGTAACAGGCGGTATGGCTGAGAGTATAGCGGAGAATTTCAGCGTTGACAAAGCGTTTATCTCTGTTGACGGCCTAAGGCTTGATAGAGGCATTACTGGCTTTGATCTGGAACGAGGATATCTGATACGAAAAATAGTGAATCAAGCTCAGTTAACCGTCGCTATGACCGATCACACCAAGTTTGGTGGCATTCATCCCTATCAAATTATTGATATGAAAGACATTGATATCATTGTGACGGATGTAGAAGTTCCCTTACAATGGACTGCTACACTGAAACAAAAAAATGTGAGCTGGATTCATGCTCAATAACAAGAAAGCTAAGGTGATAGTCGTGAAAAAATTTACATTGATGATGACAATTGTACTGTTAGTCATTATGACAGCTTGTTCTTCAAACACAGGAAATGAAGGTAACAACTCATTAGCAAGCGCAAATAAGGGGGGTTCCAAAGAAGAGAAGGACACATTAACGATTGCTTGGCTACCGAATGAATCCAGCGGGGATCTGAAGGATACACGTGACGCAATCGGCGAAGTTATTGAGAAAGCGACCGGCAAGAAGGTGGAGCATTTCACCACGACCGATTATATCATTGCTATCGAAGCACTCGCTAACGGAAGCGCAGATCTTGCATACATGGGTGCCACAGCGTACGTGGAAGCGAAGAACAAAAATGCGAACTTGCAACCACTTGTTGTGAATTCAGGTGAGTCCGGTACACTGGATGATGCCGTATACTACGGATGGCTAGCGGTTAACGAAAAAGACACGGATCAATACAAGGACGGGGATTCCTATTCTATCGCTAATATTCAGGGTAAACGCTTCTCTTTTGTATCCAATAGTTCTACTTCGGGGTTTAAAGTGCCTTCCAATGAAATTGTCGCTACATTCTCTAAACAAGACACTTACAAAGCTCTTACTGCAGAAGATTTGATGGAAGGCGGAAAGAATCAATTCTTCAGTGAAGTATTGTATGGCGGCTCTCACCAAGGATCAGCTGTTAATTTATTGACGGATAAAGCAGATATTGCAGCATTTTGTGACACTTGCGTAAGCAACTACGTGGATCTTAAAGAAGGTGAAGCAAACCGTCCTGGTGCGGTGTACACAGTGAAAAATAATGCTGAGCAGCCGTTCGACCAGCTTGCTGACAAGTCATTCCGCCTCATTTCTGTAACGCCAGTATTGAATGGGCCATTTGTTGCAAATCTTGATCAAATGAGTGAGGAAGATTTTAACGCCATCGTAAAAGCGATGACAGCTGAAGAAACAACAATGAATGAACGTATCTTCCTTCCAGAAGATTCCGAATCTTCCGGTTTGTTTTGGAAAACAGGTGATACTCACTTCGTTCCAGTAGAAGATCCTTGGTTTAATCCAATTCGAGAGCTGTCCAAATAATGGCGATTCAGCTGATAGATGGACATCACGCTAAAGTCAAAGGAATCTTGTTCGATAAAGATGGTACCCTGCTGAACTTTATTTCTCTATGGGGTAGCTGGTGCGAGATACTCATACATCAAGTGAATAAGAGAATAGAAGAGCGGATTCCGGTGCATCCTTCATTGGCTTCTCTCCCTTCCATTTTTGGAGTTATTTGCGATGAGCAAGGGAAAATCGTGGATTATGATACTGAAGGATTGTTATCTACAGGGACTATGGCGGACATGCAGAGTGTGATCATTCATTATAGCGAGCAAGCAGGAATTGGTAACGCTGAAGCACATGTCATTGCTTACGAGAGCATGAAAGAAGCCTATCAAGGAATTGAGCGATCTCGTCCCGTGCAAGCACGCGCAAATATTATGGATGTATTAGCGCAGTGTCGCAAACAGGGAGTGTTGTTAGCAGTAGTTACCGCTGATGAGACGGATGATGCGGTTAAGCATCTGGAGTGGCTTGGGCTCAGTAATTATTTTGAGACCATTGTAGGTACCGATCAGGTACGGCAAGGCAAGCCAAGCCCTGATATGATTTATCTGGCTTGCGAACGACTAGGCATATTACCTTCAGAAGTTGCAGTCATAGGGGACACCGATTCTGATATGCAAATGGGCAAGGCGGCAGGAGTTGCTATCACAGTAGCGATATTTCCGGAAGACAAAGCAGAAACAAGGATAGGGAGAAATCTAATGCCTTACCGCAACGCAGACGTTCTTATTACTTCATATATTCAGTTATTAGCTGGATTAAAAATGAAGTGATTAGTTATTTCTTGAATAGCCCTTTCTTACAAACAAGATGAAGCTGCCATTTTATTCGTTGCGATTTCACACGTGTATGACATTCTGCAGCTAACAAAGAAAAAAGGAGCCTTTATGACAACTTTATTAACTTTGGATAAAGTATCCAAACAGTATGGGCGGGATAGCTGGGCCTTGAAAGATGTTAGCTTTTCGGTTAAAAGCGGAGCTTTTGTCTCCATTATCGGACCTTCAGGTGCTGGGAAATCGACGATGCTTCGCTGCATTAATCGCATGATTGAACCAAGTGAAGGTAGTATTCAGTTCCAAGGTAAAGAGACGACGTCACTGAAACGCAAAGAATTGCGCCAGATGCGAACAGGTATAGGTATGGTGTTCCAACACTTTAATTTGGTAGAGCGATTAAGCGTTATAGAAAACGTATTGCATGGTAGATTAGGATACAAAAATCCGTTAACAGGCGCATTAGGCATCTACACCGAAGCGGAGAAACGAGAGGCACAGGAGATTCTTCATGCGCTAGGGTTAGGTGAGTTTATGTTCAAGCGCTGTGACCAGCTAAGTGGAGGACAAAAGCAGCGAGTAGGCATTGCTAGGGCGCTAGTACAAAATCCCAAGTTGCTGTTGTGTGATGAGCCGATAGCCTCGCTTGATCCTAATGCATCCAAAGTAATTATGGATCATTTGCGGTCCATCACAACGAAGATGGGGATTTCGGTTTTGGTTAATCTGCATCAGGTAGATGTTGCATTGAACTATTCAGATTCTATTATTGGCGTGAACAGAGGCAAAATCGTCTTTAATGGTGCACCGGAGCAGCTTACACAAGATCGCATTCATCATATTTATGGTTCAGAGGCCGGTGAATTAATTATGGATTTGTCTGAGCATCGCAGGGGGGAGACAACAACGTCCTATGAATTTGGATAGATATATCGCAAGAAAACGAATCAGTCTGCTGCTCCTGATCGGCCTCCTGCTAACGATTAGCTGGATTGCGTCTATATTGACAAAGTTTGATCCTTTACAAGGATTAAGCGCTTTTCCACAAGCGGTGGGATGGGCCTTTCAGAACTTTTATCCCGATGCCAAGTCGCTGGAGAGACTTCCGCAAATTTTGCCTAGACTTTGGGATACGATACTTCTTTCTACCGCTGCTGCTGCAGTAGGCGCTATGGTAGCTATCGTATTTGCAGTATTGGGCTCAGCGACAACAAGAGTGAATGGATTTTTTAGTGCAGCATGTCGCCTCATTGCGACCTTGTTTCGGAATATTGATGTGTCCGTATGGTCGATGGTGCTCCTATTTTCCTTCGGACAAAGCGGTATGACGGGTTTTCTGGCTTTGTTCTTCGCAAGCTTTGGCTTTCTTACTCGCGCATTTATGGAAACAATTGATGAGGTAAGCGCAAGCTCAGTAGAAGCGTTGAAAGCGTCGGGATCAGGTTATCTCTCTGTTGTGTGTCGTTCGGTTATTCCTTCGACTGCCCCTCAGATGATGAGCTGGCTGCTCTATATGGTTGAAACAAATATCCGCAGCGCTACCTTAGTCGGTCTTTTGACAGGGACAGGCATCGGTTTTTCATTTGACCTGTATTATAAGAGTCTTAACTATAATTCTGCTAGTCTTGTCGTCATCTTGATCATTATTGCCATCGTCACCATTGAACTAGCATCGAACGCGATTCGCAAATTGATCAAATAGAAAGGTGGGTTTACCATTCATCTTCAGCCAGTTAATAAAGGAGTGCTAGGGAACGATACAAGCGGCAAGCCAATGCCGCTTAAGAAGAAGCCGTTCGATTTCTCTGGATTTATTATGAAATCAACCCTACTTATTATTGCTGTTCTTACGATCTATACACTCATGAGCATGGATAGTAAGAATGTTTCTTTCGTAGAGGGCGTTCAGAAAACGGTTAGCAACTTTGGCAGCATGTTCGGCGAGTCACATTTCAAGCATCTTACTTTCATAAATGCAGCTTATTCAGCTCTTATAACCGTTGGATTGGGTGTTATTACGACTTTGATCGGAGCGGTTATTGCGCTTGGAACGGGTTTGCTCGCTGCTCGCAATATTACGGGCGGCACTGTATCTCAAGCGGTCAAAGCGATTATGGCTGTCATTCGAGCTGTACCAACGATCTTGTGGGTGCTGATCTTTGCCGTGTCATCCGGTCTTGGTAGCGTAGCAGCCGTTATCGGCATGACCTTTCATACCGTTAGTTACTTGACGAAGGCGTATGCCGAGTCATTTGAGGAGCTAGACCCAGGTATGCTTGAAGCGTTGAAGGGAACTGGCGCGAGCCGACTACAAATTGTATTCCAAGCGGTTCTTCCGTCCTCATTGACGTATATCCTGTCATGGACATTTCTTCGTCTAGAGATTAACTTCTCTAACGCATTAGCAATGGGCGCCGCTGCAGGCGCAGGTGGAATTGGCTACGATATGTATATGGCAAGTTCACTTTACTTCGATATTCGTGAGATGGGAACACTTACGTATTTTATTTTGTTTTTCGCTATTTCTGTAGAACTAGTGTCTACCAAACTCAAGAAGTATTTAAAGATCGGCGACATGAAATTCAAGCAAATATAGAGATTTAACACGTGAAAATCGCAGATTGAGCAATGCTTATCATTTCGAAAAGAGCGGAGTAATCCTTTATTTTCAATATGAAAGGAGATTTGGCAAATGAACCAAAAAAGAAACCGGAAATCGCTTTGTTTTATCGGTTATTTTACTTTTGTTATCATGTTGGTTTTCAGCTTGACTGCAACATCTTTTGTACCTGTTGCTGATGCAGCTGCAGGCCAGACGTTAACATTGGACAAACTCCAGTATTTCAAGGGCGAATCTATTACGTTATCTTACACAGGTGCTGGTGCAAATGGGACGGATTGGGTCGGCATCTACAAAACCGGAGACGTTCCTCCAGGAGCGGGTGTATCGCTGAGATGGGTTTATTTAAAGTCGGGAGACGGGGAATCTAGTCTCAGCAATGGGCTGGCGCCTGGCACTTATGATGCGCTTTTCATGCTCGATGACGGGTATGAGATCGTGGATCGTAAGACATTCGAAGTCGTTGAACGCGTTCCTGTTAACGGGGTGACGCTTGATCAACAGGACATCATCTTGTCTGAAGGTGAAACCAGAATATTAACGGCTATGGTTACGCCGGCTAATGCAAATGATACCCAGGTTTCGTGGACAAGCAGCGATCCTGCTGTAGTATCTGTAACCTCAACTGGTGACAGCGCTTCCGCTTCACTGATCGGCAACAGTGCTGGAAAGGCAACAGTGACGGTCATGACTTCAGATGGAAATTTTACGTCTTCCGCTGATGTGACAGTAGAGCCAGAACTGATGTTACAGAGCCTAATCGAAAGCGCTCAGGCCAAATACGATGCAGCAGTGGAAGGAAATGAGGACGGGCTATATACGCCTGGATCCAAAGCTCGATTGCAATTAGCAATCGAAGCAGCGAATGGGATAGCAAACGATTCAAATGCTACAAAGGAGCAGATAGATATCGCGAAAACTGAATTGAGAAGGGCCATTCAAGAGTTTGACAAGAAGAGAATCACCGCAGATGTCAATGGAGATGGAAGAATCTCTATTGGAGACTTAGCTATTGTTGCAGGGGGAAGCGGTAAACAACAAGGTCAAGAGAACTGGATTGAAAACGCGGATGTGAATCATGACGGTAAGGTTGATACGCTAGACCTTGAAATGGTAGCCAAAGCGATTCTGCAATGAAAATGGGTAATACTGCTGTATATCGTATCTACAGCTGCGTTACAGTCGATGGTATATTCGGACTTTTTTTGATAGTTCTAACTTGAATATATGGAGGTTTTTCTGTAATGAACAGAATTTTATCTGTTTCGCTCATAGTAACGATGCTATTCGCTATGCTATCCAACAGTGCATACGCAGAAATCAATACTACTAGCGCGAATGCCAACAATCTTATTACATCGATTACATTCGATAATAATTTGAAGGACGATACAAATCAAAAGGATTTGATAGCACATGGGAATTATAGTTATGTAGACGGTGTATTACCAGGAACCAAAGCGCTACATTTACAAGGCGGGAACGGCAATTATGTCAGCACGTCGGAAAGTTTGAATTTTGGTGAAGAGAATTTTACTGTATCCTTCTGGTATAAAGGCGACACGAACAAGAATCAGGTCATCTTATCCAACAAAGATTTCAGTAACGGCTCTAATTCAGGCTGGGCGATCTACACTTCAGCTAATTCGATTCATATGAATTTTGGATTCCCAACCTCCAAAGAAAAGAACATTTCTTTGGGACGCAACACATTTGATGCTTCTGATTGGCGTTATGTTACTTATGTGGTTGACCGAGAAAAATTGCTTGCCTCGATGTATATTGATGGTTACGCAATGGCTGAAACGACGCTGAAGCTTGGATCGCTAGATACAGCGAACCCATTAAATATTGGTTCCGACGGATTGGGCAACCTTGGCGGGAATGCATTCGCTATCTCGGAGTTGAAAATTTGGAAAAGTGCGCTTAGCAGCGATATCGTTCAAGCGAATTATAATAGTTACTCTGAAAATAAAGTGGATTTGACAGCACTTCACAAGACGGTAGCAGAAGCCAATGCAATCATAGCAGGAGGACTTGGCAACGGCTATAGTAAAACCGATTTTGATTATTTGAAAAAGGTGTTTACGACCGCGAATACGGTTGCAACAACGCAAAAAGAAAAATTATTTACTCAGGAAACCATCAGTTATTACGAACGTGAACTAACCAATGCCATTTTTATCTATCAAAAAAGCGATAAAACAGTTACTCCAGCAGATTTAAATATGATTGTGAACAGTGATACGGAGATCAGTGGTAATCCAGCTGCAATTGCGCGGGTGGAAGATGATTTTAGAAAAAGCTTGAAAGTATTCTCGCAAGCCGACATTATGTTGATTCCTGGTGACGTTACTGGCGGTAACAATGCGATCGAATATCTGTGGATGAATGAACTGACAAATGTCTACAACAAACTGAAAGATGAAGGCTTATTTGATAATATCGCGCTGTATTTGGTAAGAGGGAACCATGATATGGGCGGCGCCGAAAAATTAATTCCTGTTGGTTCAGCTGGCGCATGGAACGAATCAACGCAATCATATGATAATAATTTCTTTAACGATGCTTATCGGGTCAAGGTAAAAGGATATAATCTTGTTGTTTTTGACGGAAACTATGACAATAATAACACGTCAGGCAAAGCTAAAAATTTCCTTGATCAAATTACTAAAGAACCGGATTACGATCCAACAAAACCGATATTTGTATCTTCTCACTTCCCTATAAGCGGAACCAATTGGGGATCGGGATGGAGCACCGCTGGAAGTAATAATGTAGGTAAATATATTGCTGACAATAATTTGTCACAGGTGGTATATGTGTCAGGTCATACACATTACGATCCGACCGACGAACGTTCTCTCTATCAGGGTGCGGCTTCGTACTTCGATGCTGGTTCGACGAATTATTCTAGTTATATTGATGCCGGTCCTTACGGTGGATACATTGAAGGGGACTATATCAAATACAATACTACTCCTCGTATCTCAAATTTAATTGAGGTTTATGGTACAAAAGTTATCATCAAACATTATAATTTAGCCACAGAAGAATTTGTAGGTGTACCTTCAGTAGTCAACGTTGGCGAAGGCAAAGATGCCTTTACGTATAGCAAAAGCGATACAAGAGAGCTCATTGCTCCGCAATTTGATGAGGAACTTAAGGTTAAATCCTTTGAAAACAACGAACTTACTTTTACAATGAAGCAAGCAAGTGACAATGTACGTGTGTTGGAATACAATATTCAGTTGATCAACAAGCTTACAGGAGAAGTGGACAAATCATTTAATAGTCTTTCGCTGCCGCTAGACAAGCCATTTGATGAATATAGGGAATACAAGCTGACAGGTTTGTCGCCGATTACTCCATATACACTCCGAGTATTCGCAGCGGATTCCATGTATAACCGCTCGGTGCAGGACTTTGACATTGCACCTCAAGGTGTAAATTTAGAGAGCATCACTGCACCTGTGAACAAAACTGGAGTAGCCGTTGGAGTGGAGAAGACAGCAGATGCTCTAGGTTTACCGAAAATGGTAAAATTAGTTACCGATGGTGGAGATGGCGAAGCAAAAGTAACATGGGATGTAGAGTCATCGAAATATGATCCTGCTTTAATGGCTGTACAGACTTTTACTGTGAATGGAACGGTAACTTTGCCAGATGGAGTTGCAAATCCGAATAACGTACCTTTGACAACAAGCATGAACGTAACTGTTGAAAAAGTCCCTCAGTCGCAAATGACGGCAACAGCTACAAGTGAGGAAACGGTTGGTGAAGACAATTCTGCATCTTTGGCGATTGACGGAAACTCACAAACATTTTGGCATACAAAGTGGGATAAATCTGATGTGCTTCCTCAATCAATCACATTAAACCTTGGAGGAACTTACAACATTAACAAGTTGACCTATTTACCGAGGTCATCAGCCGTTAATGGGATTATAACCGCTTATCATATCTATGTGAGTACGGATGGAGAGACCTTTACCAAGGTTGCAAGTGGAGATTGGGCAAAGGACAATGCAGAAAAAGTAGCGAATTTTGATCCAATCGATGCTTCATTTATCAAGCTTGAAGCAGCGGAAGGTGCAAATGGCTGGGCATCTGCTGCAGAGATCAACGTATTTTTGGAGCCGGGAATTTCTGAAAAGCCACACACGGTTATTACCGGACCAGATCAGGTGAGCACTGGCGAAACGTTCGATGTAACGATGGGACTGAACAACGTCACACAAAGCGTGTACCAGTCGGTGTATGCACAAGATTTGACGCTTCACTATGATCCAGCGATTTTGCAACTTGAATCGATCACATCACTGAAGGACGGATTTGAGGTTATCGAACAAAAGGAGACAGCCCCGGGACAAATTCGGATTATGACAGCCACTGTGGGTTCGAACGTGCCTGCCCAAGGCGATTTGCTTGCATTCAAATTTATTGCCAAAGCTGCAACGCAAGCTTCAGCTAAGACGATAGTATTGATCGATAATGTTGTCATTGCCAACGAACAAGGGAAAGAGCTGCCGGTAGCTGGTGCCTCCCATGAGGTAACCGTGTCCGAGGACGGCGGTCAAGTGGGCAAAATTCCTGCTGTACCTACAGGTTTGAAAGCAACAACAGCAAGTAGGTCACAAATCAATGTTACGTGGAACAATTCAGCTGATGCAACAGGTTATGACTTGATGGTAGATGGGGAGATTCATACAGATGTTGTAAATCCATTCACACACAAAAGTCTTGCAGCAAACACAAGCCATACCTATAAGGTGAGAGCTAAAAATTCGGCAGGAACGAGTGAATGGAGTACTCAGGTAATTGAAGTCACTCAGAGTAATACGTCACCGGCACCTGAACCAACGCCTGAGCCTACACCTACACCTGAGCCACCGACTACAACTACACCTGACCCAGTACCTACACCGGTACCTACCGATAATGTATTCAACAGCAATATAATTAATGAAGTACACTTAATTGAGGCGATTAGGTCCAAGGTAGAGGAAGCCAAGAAGTCTAATGTTAAGATTGACCTGGCAGACTTGAAAGGACACTGGGCTAAAACGACTTTTACTACGTTTGTGAAGTTGCAAATGATCGTTGGGTTTGAGGATGGCACGTACCGTCCAAACGGTCAAACTACACGAGCTGAGTTCGCAGCTATCATCGCCCGTGTATTCGATATCAACGGCGGCGACGCTAAAGATGCTGCTGAACTGAGCTATATTAACAGTCACTGGGCTAAAACCGAGATTCATAATCTTGCAAGAGTAGGTATTATTAACGGATACGGAGATGGAACTTTCAAACCGAACAAAACGATCAGCCGTGAAGAAATGGTCATCATTCTGTCCCGTATTGTCAACTTGACTGATGTTGACAAAGATGGTTCAAAAGGTGATTTCACGGATATGTCAAACGCAAGCCCTTTTGCAGTGAATAGTATTAAAGATGCTGCACAAGCTGGCATTATCAACGGCATGCCAAATGGGGGATTTGATCCGAAAGGAACCTCCACACGTGCTGAAGCTTTGACGATCATTGCGAATGCATTGAAGCTTAATCCGCAAATTAAAACAATCTTAAACAGCTTGAACTAATCCTCTCTGATGGGGAAGCGAAGTGTCTCCTTAAAGTTAGACAGGTTACATCATTAGGTAACTTGTTGGGCATGAGTTCGGTATATTACCGGACTTATGCCTTTTGTTTTTTTGTTAAAGATTCACAATCTTTTTCAGTAGCTATTAGGCAGTATAGTTTAGTTATAACTAATGTTTCTATTGTGATATCACAAAACTATATGTAAAATTATGGACAAATTAAATAAACTGAGGTTGGGATATCGCTTATCTACTACTGACAATTTTTAGATGGTGCGTACTGGATTCTTTCGCTTTTATAGTTAGTAACTTAAGGAGGAGATATTATAACTTGTGACGAGGTTATTCAAATCGCTGATGCATATTTAGTTTCATTAGTATCAGACATGTACGGGTTGGAAGGTTACGAAATCAAACCGGTTAAGGCACATTCCGGAGGACGTAATGTCGTTTATAATTGTGAGAAAGAGGATGCTGAAGCAAGAATACTCAGAATCTCCTTCTTAAATGACAGAAGCCTGGAAGACATACTGGCTGAAGTTGAATATAACAGATATTTATTCGAGCATGGTGGCAGTGTCCCGGATGTAATCCGCTCCATAAAGGGGAATCTGCTAGAAGAGATAACTCATGATGATCACACCTTTTTTATCTGCTTGTTTGAAAAGGCTAGAGGGAAAAAGCTGGTGGATAATAATTATCGGTATCGAGAAGAAGTTCCTATTACCGAATATTATTATAACTGTGGTAAAGTTTTGGGCAAACTGCATCAATTGTCAAAAGAATATACTCCTGTTCATTATCGGTATCATTTCTTTGATAAATACAATGTCGAATATATTAATAAACTGATACCTGATTCCTTAACTCTGCTGAAAGAGAAGTTGGCAAATCTCCTAACAACCTTAGAAGGATTGGACAGAAACGATGAGATTTTTGGTATGATCCATTTTGATTTCAACGATGGGAATTATATGATAGATTTTGATACTGGGCAAATCACTGTATATGATTTCGATAATTCATGTTTCGGTTGGTATATGTATGACTTGGCAGATCTCTGGAGAAGTGGAGTAGGATGGATAACTACAGAACCAGACGTGGAGAAACGCAAAAAGTTTATGGATGATTATTTTAGTACAGCGCTCGAGGGATACAGATCAGAGACTAAGATCGATGAATCGATGCTGGAGAAACTGCCCTTATTTATTAAGGTTGCCCTCATGGAACAAATTGTAGACGGATTCGAGTGGATGAGGAATAATGGTGGAAAGATGGAATGTGATGAGGAATTGTCATATTGCATAAAATGCTTGGAAGACGATATCCCGTATATGGGATTTTTCGATGAGATTTTCTCGTGTGAAGAACCCTTTGAGTATGAGGTGCGAAATATTTAATAGTCGGACGACTAGACATAGCCACTTTAGAAGTCGCCTATATGGGCGGCTTTTTTTGTTCCCTTTGCAGTAAAGGACACGAACATGATTCAATTACTGATGAGAAGGATAACAAGGGAAGTTAATGTTTCTACAGCATGAATTCGTCTGAAAAGTTTTTAATCTTATGCATCAAAAACTGTACAATCTGACTAGTTAAGCAAAGGGTAAAGTGATATTCTGCTAAAGAGGAGATGATCATATGTTTGAAAAGGATCGTTTCGACCAGTTCAATCAACTAGAAAATGGCTCATTACTATGTACAAGTTTATAAATTTATTAAAAATGGTATTTCAGATCAAACGGCATAATGGACACATTCATAAGGAGGGGAAACTTAGATATGATTATATCACTCAAAAATGTATCATGGCGACGTGATACGACGATGATTTTGCGCGATATAAATTGGGAAGTGAAAAAAGGGCAACACTGGTGTATCGTTGGTCTGAACGGATCAGGCAAGACGACGATGCTGAACGTCGTGAACGGCTATATTTGGCCGACGGCGGGGCAGGTCGAAGTGTTGGGCCATAGCTTCGGCGATGTGGATTTGAGAGAACTACGCAAACGAATCGGTTGGGTCAGCACCTCCCTGCAGCAGAAGCTGCACGGACATCAGACTGCGCTAACCATCGTCCTCAGCGGAAAATTCGCGACGATCGGTCTGTATGACAAGACAAATGAAGAAGATATAAAGCAAGCCGAAGAGTTGATGGGATTTTTAGACTGCTCTTCCTTGGCTGCTCGTACATACGATACCTTGTCACAAGGACAGCGTCAGAAAGTCCTTATTGCACGTGCACTAATGGCCAATCCAGACCTATTGATCCTTGATGAGCCATGCACGGGACTTGATATTTTTGCCCGAGAACAGCTGCTACAGATGATCGAGAAGATTACAAAGCAACCTGGTGGACCCACCTTATTGTATGTGACGCATCATATCGAAGAGATAACTCCATGCTTCACGCATACGCTGCTCGTGAAGAGCGGAGAAATCTACAAAGGGGATGAGACGCTAAAATGCTTGCAGTCTGATGTGTTGAGCGATTTCTTTGATACCCCCGTTGAAGTGCAAGAACACCATAACCGCAAGTGGCTTACCCTTGCCGGTGATAAGTATTAACATCCCATTCAATAACAAAAGCTGCCAAGCAATCGCTTGTCAGCTTTTGTTATTGAATGCCGTAAAGGACAAGAATTTGCAATCTAATAGAAGGATTTAAATTTAGATGTGTTTCTTAGTATTGGATTCAGTTCGATTCTTTATAGAAAAAGAGATGAGTGATTACAATTATAGTTGACCTAGAGTTAAATCGAGGGGGTATGGTAAAAAGAAGTTCTATCCTAAAAAGAAATGTAAAGGGTGATGTGCAAATGAATAAAGGTATTTTTGAAAGAGACCGCTCAGGTGAAGTGATTTCAATTAGTGACCCTGAGTTTTATAAAATGAGTGAAGCTATTGAACGAGCACAAAAGCTGATTGCAGAATTGAATACAGGATATCATAGCGCACAGAAAGTAAGAGATCTATTCAGTCAGCTAACGGGAGAAATAGTGGATGAAACGTTTGAATTACTGCCCCCGTTTTACACGGATTATGGTCAAAATATCCGAGTTGGGAAAGAGGTGTTTATCAACCAAGGTTGCACCTTCATGGATCGAGGAGGCATAACAATTGAAGATCATGTATTGATTGCTCCTAAAGTCAATCTCGTGACGATTAATCATCCGGTCAGTCCTTCCCAAAGAAGATCGACCATTTCAAATCCCATTGTCATTAAAAAAGGTGCCTGGATTGGAATCGCGGCAACCATTATGCCAGGTGTAACAGTCGGTGAGAATTCCATTATATCGGCAGGAGCGGTAGTGACAAAAGATGTCCCTGCCAACACGATAATGGCTGGTGTACCTGCAAAAGTGATAAAAACGATAGAAGATTAACACTTAGAATGACAGGAGGTTTATGATTAATTTCCTATTTAAAAAAGGACAATTAATCACATGGTTGAGTGTCTTTAATATGTCAAACTATTTCAGGATACTCTTCGGTCACACGGTAACAAAGAGCCTAAAGTCTATAGACCTTAGGCTCTTTGTTACGACAGTTAGTATGATGTTATTAACTAGTAATAAAATTCCTCATTTTATTGTTTTTATGAATCTCTTCCGTTCCAGCATCGAGGGCAGTCTTGTAATAAGAACGTTTATGTTCAATGACTTCCAAGGTCTTTTGTAGTTCTTCCATTTGTGCTTCTACACTAGCCTTACGTTCCGTAAACATGTCATATCTTTCTTGTAATGTGGAATCACCCTCGGAACACCATTCAATGAAATCCTTGATATCCTTAATCGGCATTCCAGTAGACTTAAGACATTGAATGACCTTTAAAAAGTCGATGTCTGATTCTTTGAATTTTCGCACGCCGCTAGCGGTACGCTCTACAAAAGGCATGAGTCCTTCCTTGTCGTAGTAACGTAAGGTATACACTGTCAAATTCAATTCCTTTGCCACTTCACTGATAGAATACGTCATTCAAGTTCCCCTTTTCTTACTGGCATAGACTTCGAGTTAACTCTAGGATCTTTGGGGATTTTATCATGCTGTATATGGGATGTCAAAGTTAACATAACCACAAAGCAGTGAAGACCTTTCATTTTCAAGCATCCTGAGAGTATCAATTTTCCAAAGACAGTTGACCTAGAGTTAACTAGAGGGATTAAGATGGTTTTGCAAGAGAAAACAGGGATGATTTCAATGAAATTGAAGCTGAGACATGTACTTATACCCACGGGCGTAATTCTCTTGAAAAAAGATAACCTTAGGAGGTTTTATTATGATAACTGCTAAAGCAAGAGCTGTAGATGGTCCACACCAATCGTTTCGGTCAGCTGAAATTAAACGACGTGATCTCGATTTGCATGATGTCCTGATCGAAATTAAATATGCTGGCATATGCCACTCCGATATCCATACTGCTCATGGCGAATGGGGGCAAGTCAACTATCCTCTCGTACCTGGACATGAGATTGCAGGAATTGTCACTGAAGTAGGAGCTGAAGTTTCAAAGTACAAAGTTGGTGATCGAGTTGGGGTTGGATGTATGGTTGACTCCTGTGGAGAATGTGTTAACTGCCGCCAAGGAGAAGAGCAATACTGTCTCAAAGGAAATATTCCTACTTACGCTGGTGTCGATAAATACGGAGAACCTACACAAGGCGGATATTCCACTCACATTGTCGTAACGGAAGACTTCATCGTCCGAATTCCTGACAACATAGAGCTTGATGCCGCTGCACCTCTACTTTGCGCAGGTATTACGACATACTCGCCGCTACATCATTGGGGAGCTGGTCCAGGTAAGAAAGTAGCAGTTGTAGGTATGGGCGGACTTGGTCATATGGCTGTGAAAATTGCACATGCCATGGGTGCAGAGGTAACGGTTCTGTCGCAGTCATTGAAGAAAAAGGACGATGGTTTGCAATTCGGGGCTGATCACTACTACGCTACTAGCGATCCAGAAACTTTCGAAAAACTTGCGGGGTCCTTTGATTTAATTATTAACACGGTAAGTGCGAATATCGACATTAATGCTTATTTCGCACTACTCACTCTGGATGGTACTTTGGTTAACGTGGGTGCTCCTGGGGAACCTTTATCCGTAAACGTAATGTCCCTCATTGGTCATCGTCGTTCGTTTGCAGGTTCAATGATCGGGGGCATTCGTGAGACTCAGGAAATGCTGGAATTCTGTGCAAAACATAACATCGTCCCTGAGATTGAAATTATTTCAGCTGACCAAATTGATGAAGCCTACAAACGTGTGTTAGCTTCAGATGTAAAGTACAGATTTGTTATTGATACAGACACAATGTGAGTTGTGCTGATAAGTGATGTAAGTGATTCTAGTGAAATTATCTATGATCTACCACCATTGAAAAATCACGTTTTAGTGTCTTTTCGTATGATCAGGTTAGCCAGAACTTTCTGGCTAGCCTTTTTTTATTTAGCAACTCGACAATCTAAAACGATATTAGTTTTAACTGGCACTGCTTATGGGCAGTATAAGGTTAATCTCTCTTGTAAACCTTCTAAGACTTCTTGCGGCACTTTCCTAACCTTAATATCCCCACCTAGGAAAAGTAGCCAATTAGTAATTTCAGCCACTTCTTCTGAATTATGAACATTGATATAAGTCTTTAGAAGGGCTGTGGTTTGGTAGGGATTTGTATAGGAAATTGAAACTTTTAATGGATGGTATTTTTTAAACTGGGCAATCGCCTTTGGACCAAGTTCAAGGACAAGGTTGATTATTTCTTCCTGCTTACTTAGTTGTTCTAAAATCCTTTTCTTACTCACCCTTTTTTTGGTAGGGTATGGTTCAACATTGGTGAGATTGTCGACCGGTAAAATCCGCCTTTTTTCTTCCTCTAAATCAAAAACTTCAATTAGCCATAGGCTTTTTTTATGATGAAGGTGCAAGAGATACATTGGATAAGACTTTATTACATTCTCTTCTTTGACAGTAACCAATATATAGTTATCCAAAAGAAGAATCTGGATGAGTTTTTCTAACATGGGATGGGGAAGGTCTGATAGATCAAGCAAGTCGGGATTATGGGGATTGGTCCCTTCAAAAAGCAATAGTTGATTTAAAAGTACAAGGTCATCCTGCTGGTTTTCTGAGATGAGACCCAGTAATTTTTCGGCTAAAGACTGACGACTCTTTAGATACGGGAGTTGTTGATTTCTTGTGGCCATAAAAGCAATAAAAAGAGCTTTAATTTCATTATCCGTAAAGCGGACAGTGGGGAGGACAGAGTTGCTCATGACAAAATAACCACCATCCCTCCCGACTTCAGCGACAAGTGGCATCCCCATGGCTTCAATTTCTCTGATATCTCGAATGGCTGTCGAACGAGAGATGTTAAATTCTCGCATGATTTCAGAAATGGTAAAGTGGGCACGGTTGTTAATATACCGCATGATAATATTGATCCGTTCAACTTTTTTCATCTGGCCCCCCTAAACAGTATCATATTTTGACATGATTTAAGGCTATTATAAACCTATCAAGTGAAAAGACAAATCAATTGATAAAATGAAAGAGGACGGTGCTAAATATGCAAAATTATACCATTGAGGAAAAAGACAGCTTTATCGTTTTAGGTATTGGAACGGAGCTCAAGAGCGATTACACAGATTATGTTGGCATTAACAAGGAAAAGGCCGACTTTTGGCAAACCATCAAACAAGATGGAAGGCTTGAAACTTTAAAGGCTATAGCTACAAATAACTACATTTTTGCAGTGAACGAAGCGGTAAATAACAAGATGATGCATTATGCTGGCGTTATGACAGAGGAAACATTACCAGAAGCAACCAGAGTGATTCAATTCCCTAAAGGTGAATACTTAGTTGTTAAAGGGGAAGGGATTACAGCGGAAGAGTTGAGTAATATGCTTACAGGTATTGCTTTTGGTCAAGCTTTGCCAGAAGCAAAGGATGTTGCCTATGTTGGTGGGCCGAATACAACGGTTGAGATGGGGCAGCGAAACGGCTTAGTGTTTGGTGAAATGTGGATTCCAGTGGTTAGGAAATAAAGAGAAGCTTCCGATGCGAGTTTTGCCGAAGCAGGTTCTAAGAAGACATGCTCGCAAAACTTTAGTGAATGCTTCCGATGCGAGTTTTGTCCGAAGCAGGTTCTAGAAGGAATGCTTGCAAAACTTTAGTGAATGCTTCCGATGCGAGTTTTGCACGAAGCAGGTTCTAAGAAGACATGCTCGCAAAACTTTTAGGAGGGATGAAAATGTCCTATATCGTTGATTTTAAAAATGTGTCTACGGTTGGTTTAGAGTCTTCACCAGTAGCAGAAGCGCTTGCTGGTTTACGAGCGAATGAAGCCCGTTATTTTATGAACAAATACAAACATGAATTTACGGTTGTATCTGCTAGTGAGAGCCAGGAGACCCTTGATTATGTGAACCAAATTTTGAAAAAAGAACGAGATATTGAGTTTGCAGCCAAACCTTTAGAAACATCGCGTTTTCAAGTTGAAAATATTCAATTTGCCTACGTCTTTTACGAAGATGGTCTTGGACTCAATGTCATGTATACGGTTGATGACCCTAAGAAGCGTGCTGTTGGTTTTAAGCTTTCTGAGGGGATGGAGGTACCAAAGGAATTAGAAGGGAAATTTAAGTTTGCCAGACAGAAATCTAAACTTGCTGGAACCATTCGGGGTTCGTTTTTTGTAATTAAAGGTGAATATTAAAATGTTCCACTACAGTGGGGAACTGACCACATAAAGTAAGACAATTAAAACACCTATCTGTATCTAACTGAATTATCCCTTCGGAAAAATGGAATACCTCTTTGGAGAACCTTGGATTTATACCAAGGTTCTCTTTTCTTTAATTGGCACATAGTATTTGCCGATTAGATGAACAAGTAGATATATTATACAGCGATATATGAATAAATTATGTAATAGTAATGCAGAAATTGGCACCATTCATAGTAATTTATTTCGGATAACATTTCGCCTTTATGCTTTTAGGGAAAGAGTGAGTTGCACACCTCAGACTCCTAAAAAATTGGAAAACTTCCTATAATCTCATCTCCTGTTCACACTCTCCCTTTGAAAAGGAATTTTTATAACAATCGCGAGATCGTATAGCCAATATCCAAATGTGTCTTGAATATAACGTGTATGTGTGCTAAGTCTTTATTCAAGCTTATCGCCCATTCCTGATGATTACGCCCTCATTGTACAAAAATTTATCCCATTTGACTTTCCAATTTACATCTAATAGGATCAGAAACATATAATAGAAGAGGTTGTGTAAACATGGTTGCAGAACATATCAAAAATGAACGTTGGGTACACTTTGTAGATTGGGAACTTGGCCCTGCGTCTCGTGTTAAGGATTTAGTTCTCTTGGGATATGACCATTTCAACAAGGCAACACCTTTAACGAGTCATATACATGAAGATGCATATGAGTTTGTCTATGTTGATCAGGGGGCTGTCGATTGGGAAGTTGGCGAAGAATCCCATCGTACGAATGCGCAGCATATCATTCATACAAGACCGAGCGAGCTTCACCGTGCCAGCTTTGATTACATTGGACCATCTACAATTTGGTGGATGATTATTCGTGATCCTGCTCGAGAGAAAGATTGGTTTGGTCTCCAAGAGGAAGAGCGTCAGATTTTCGTCAGATGGATGCAGAGTTGTCCTCGCATTCAATTGGTAAGTAAAGATGTTGTAATTTATTTCAAACGATTGAAAGAGCTTCTTCAGCAGCAAGGTACAGAGTTACTTGAATTTCAGATTCGTCATTACGTTCTGGAGCTTTTGCTGCATATTCTGCATCATCCGCAGCATGTAATACAATCCCCAAACATGCATAATTACACGGAGTTACTGAAAGAAAGACTTCAGCAGAATCCTATTGAACGATACTCGATTGGACAGCTCGCGAAGGAGATGGGGTTAAGCGAGTCGCATTTTTATCGCGTGTTCCGAGAAACAAATGGACAATCGCCTACGTCGTATATGGAGCGAGTTCGCATGGACTATGCATGTCAAATATTGAAGGAATCGAAGATGTCGATAACGGATATCGCAATGGAACTTGGCTTCAAGACGAGCCAGCATTTTTCTACGGTATTCAAAAAAGTGATTGGTGTGACGCCTAAAGCGTGGAGGATACAAAATGGGTGTTGAAATTAGAATCTACATTGGTGCAGTGAATACATAATAGGGGTAGTATATCTTTTTTTAGCACTAATTGAGCAAAGAGTACGGGCAAAATAATTTAATAGTAGAAAAAGTATACATGGACGGTCACAATTTTTTTACTACATATTTTAGAACTTTATTCCAGATAAATTCGTAGATATCAAGATGGTCTAGAATTGTTAAATCATTCAAAGAGGAAGTTATAAATGAAAAGAGGTATAACGTTAGCTTTATGGAGCATTTCTACAGTAGTAATTTCAGCCATAGTTCTAAACTTCTATTTAAGCTATTTTACACTTGCATATGCCTTGATAGGGGTGCTTTTTCTTTTAATATCCGGATGGGGATATGTAGTTCAAGACAGACTATTGTTCTGATCAAGATGAACAAAGCAAGAATCCGGTACATGTTTGGGCTTAAATTGTTACTGATTGGATTAAAATCAATTAAGGCTAACTTATTTTTGAATTTACTAGCACAGAATCAAGAATTAACTCTATAATAAATTTGGTTATAATAATTTACTTTATGATTATGATTTACAAGATTTATAATAATACCAAAAAATAAAATGTGTTGGTAATATTCCCTTCCGTAATTATTACTTTTATTTTGTTGATTTTTCTATGGTACAAAAGCTTGCAGAAACATGGTTAAGAAAAGATTACTCAGCTAAATAATATCTGGATTTTATTCATTATCAAGACCTAAATTAAAAAAGACAAATAAAAGGGCGTTACATATTTTATATGACTAATATGTAACGCCCTTTACTTTTTATTAAACTAAAGCCCTCACTAAAGAGAAATTTTTTTTAAAGTTACAACAATAAATAGTCTTTTGAAGGGTGTAAAAATATCTATTGTAGCCTACCTGACTAGCATGAACCCGGTTACTGAAGAGTGTACGCTAGCCATTTTCTCCGTTCTTACTTAAAACAGCATATATTCCGTTAGCCTTGCCTTAAGTCCCCGCTCAAACACAACGTTTCCGTTCATATAAGTTTTCAATATTTTAGCCTTTTGTAATTCCTCTGGAGTCAATTCGAACAAATTATCATCTAAAACAATAAAATCCGCTTTCTTCCCAACTTCGATGGATCCAATTTTCTCCTCCAGCCCCAGTTGATAAGCGCCATTTATCGTATAACCTTTAATTAATGTTTCAAGCGAAATCTTCTCGTCTACTGGAGGTAGTACGTCCTTATTATCGCTCCAAACATCTTGTCTCGTTAAACCAACCGCCATATTATTGAACGGATTAGCTCCAATAAAGAATGCACTAGCTGGAAAATCACTACCGAAGCTTAGCCGGACGCCCGCACGATCGACACTGTTCATTAGCATTGTTTTCTCATATCGCTCTTTGCCCAATGTATTAAGCGTGCTTTCGCTCGGAGTCGCCCATACAGGCGTTGTTGATACCACCACATCTTTCAACTTGGACAATCTCTCTATCGCCTGATCCGAATAAACTTGCACATGTCCAACGGATTTCCTTGTTGGAGTATTACCTTTATTCGATTGTAAATACTCGAAGGCCTCGAGCGCATTGTTCAACGCCTTATCGCCTATGGCATGTACATGGGTGTTGAAGCCAGCTTCATCAATATGCGTTACAAATGATTTTAACTCATCAACTGGGAAAAGAACATGGCCATTGGATCCATCACTGTATGGTTGCTCCATAGCAGCAGTTTTTCCCTCAATTGTCCCATCATAATGAATCTTCATCGTATTTACATCGACCAATTCCGAGTCGTACTTCTCATGAAGCTTCTTTAATGATTCTACCGCAGTAGGGACAACAGTAGGTGATTGTACCATATAACTACCCGAGACACGAAACGGAAGCAATCCCTCCTTCTCAAGCTGGCTAAGCCCCTCGAAGCCTTCATTTTCCAAGCCCATCATACCCGCATCATAGACTGTTGTAATGCCGAGTTGAGAGAATACAGGGAATAAACTTTTCCCTCCGCTAACTACGGTATCCTTCGTGACCACCGACAGTTTTTTTAGGAGAGGGTTATACGTCTGGGATTCCATAAGCAACCCCGTCGGATTTCCTTTACTATCTCGTACAAAATAATGGGCGCCCGGAATAGGATCCGGTGTATCTTTATTAATGCCACCAACCTCCATTGCTTTGCTATTGACCCAAGCCGTGTGACCTCCCTCATCGAGAATGAAAATCGGACGTTCACGATCAATTTGATCTAAATCAGCAGCAGTGGGCTTATCTTTTCCGAATACTGATAAATCGAATCCCATAGCTGTTATTACTGGCAAATCTTTGTTTTTGTCCGCATGTTGTTTGATCAGCTCCAAGACATCTGCCTTATTCATGCTAGGATCCACTTGTAACATGTCCGATAGAGCAGCGGCCATAGTAGGATGCGCGTGAGAATCAACAAACCCAGGCATAATCATTTTACCCTTTAAGTTATGCACTTTCGTATCTTTGTCAATATACTCCTCGGCTCCGGTTGAGCTTCCTACATAAATGATGTTATCTCCCTCGATTACCATCGCTTCCGCCCATGGTTGCTTGGAATCTACAGTATAAATTTTGGTGTTAATAAAAGCTTCTTTCTCATGTTGTGCTGGTACCTTAAAATACGAATAGGCAAGATATCCAGCCGCCGCAAGTAGTAACAAAAGCACGACGAGTGATACCTTTGTCATTGTCTTCAATACATCAAACTCCTTCACAAACACTTATTCGTAAGTATAAATAATGTGTTTATTTATTATTTTCTGATACAATGCCGTTCATAATCGTATCAATTAATGAATGGATGCCTTCATCTGTAGTAATGTGATTGGCAAGTAAAAATCTGTGGTCTAAAAGTTCACGCAATAAAACAGTCATCATTTTGATCAAAAGCGTTACATTGATAGGACGAATACTTCCGTTTTCTATCCCTTCTTCCAAGACCTGTTTAACATAATTCCATTCGTCATCAAGAAACTTTGTAATTCTCTTCCATTCCTTGGGGTGATATCGTTTCAATTCTTCTAAAAATCTTGGATCAACAACAACACTTTTTTGAGGCATAATCGCTAATATCTCTTTTAATTTGTCAATTGTACCCAATGTCGTATCTTGATAAATTCGCTCTTCTTTCACTACTATCTCTTTCAAAATTCGACTGACGATTGTAGCGACAATTTTCTCCTTTGAGGAAAAATGCTCATATAGCGTTCGTTTACTTACCCCCAATCTGGAGGCCAAATCACTCATTGTAAATTTTAAACCCTTCATATTTATTTCTTCAATTGCTGCTTCCAGAATTCTTTCGTACATACAACACCCCTTTTTCAATGGTACCACAAAAGTTTTTTCGGTACCAGCAAATCAAATTCTACCCTTCGATGTATATATTGTAGGACTCTTTCTTGGGATGGCTCCAGAATAAGCTTCAACTTTTGAAGTAACATACAAATTTAAGGACAAGAACGTAGTACTATTCCCGATTTAGATGGATATCTAATCAGTCTAATCAGTAGGATAGTTTAGTTATAAACATACTCCACCAAAAGTAGTGTGGTAAAATATTTACAGTAATTTCAGGAGGTATCAATATATGTGCATATTGAATTTTTTTACTTACATATGATCACAAGAGAGTTTCTGTATAAGTTATTTCAGTTATAGGGCAAAGAAAATAATTGTATTAATAACATAATTTTATCTTTTTATTAAGCTAACAAGCAGTATTGTTTTAGATCAATAAGGATAACCGTAAAGAGATAAATACTTTTTTAGGGGGGAAATAGTTATGCTAACATTTAGGGAGATAGATAGGAACAATTTTTTTGATGTTATTAAGTTAGAGGTGCTAGATGAACAAAAAAAGTTTGTAGCGACTAATTTGTTTTCCATTGCACAGGCAAAGGCATTTCCAGAATGTTCATGCTTGTCTATATATCACGATGAAGTTTTGGTGGGATTCACGATGTATTGTATAGATTTTGAAGATAATGAATATTGGATCTATCGTTTAATGATAGATGCTACGTATCAGTCAAGAGGCTATGGAAAAGCAGCGATGGAGAAACTTATTGACAAGATTAAAGAAGACAAAGAACATCAAGTTATTTATATAAGCTTTGAACCAGATAATACTAGGGCAAAGCATTTATATGAAAAATTAGGTTTTGAAGCAGATCATCGAATGATAGATGGGGAAATTGTTTATAAGCTAGAGTATTAATTAATATTTTGTGCAATCCTGAACAAATGAACGGATATCTAATTCGTCTCAAATAATTGCCTAATCCTCTCAAAGCCATTCTCTTCTAGCAAACTAATGACGTATAATCAAATAAAAAACTCATTAAGGAGGGGCCAATGGTTGAAGAAATAAGAAACCGACAAGATAACCTTACAAGACTGATTAACCGCCATTGTAAACAAACAGGAGTATTGCAGACAACAATCCCCTCTCTGTTACTTATTCGTTCAGATAAAGTGGCGGAGCCTGCCTACAGAGTATTCAGTCCTTCCTTTTGTTTCGTTGCTCAAGGGTTAAAAGAAATTTTTCTGGCTGAGGAACGCCTAGAATATGGCCCATCTAATTATCTGATCACATCTATGAACCTTCCGGTAATCGGGCAGGTAATAAAGGCTTCACCTGAGGTTCCGTATTTGAGCATAAAACTTGAATTTAGCCAGAATGAAATTTTAGAAGTTTTGAAAGACGCTGAAATTCATGCCAATACAAAGGATAGTGCTTCACGAGCCATGTTCGTCGGTCAGATCGAATTATCTATATTGGATGCCTTACTCCGTTTGGTTCAATTGCTGGATTCTCCTGAGGACATTCCGTTCCTTGCTCCTATTCATAAGAAAGAGCTTATTTATAGACTTCTTCAAGGGCAATATGGGGTAACGCTTGCACAAATTGCAATGGAAGGGAGTAATACCTATCGTATCAGGGGGGCAATCGACCAAATTATCCAACATTATGATCAACCATTAAGAATTGAAGAACTTGCAGATGTCGCTAATATGAGCACTTCTTCGTTCCACAGACATTTTAAGGAAATCACAAATATGAGCCCGCTTCAATTTCAAAAACAGCTTCGGTTACAAGAAGCCCGGAGTCTTTTGTTAATGGAGTCCGGAGATGCTACTGAGGTTGCGTATCGGGTTGGTTATGAAAGTGCATCTCAGTTTAGCCGAGAATATTCTCGTATGTTTGGATTTCCTCCCAAGGCAGACATCAAGCGAATGAAGGAAACATTTGAGCAAATAGAGGGAAATACTGATCAAAATCTCATTGGGATATCCAATTCGTAAAGGATGAAAATCATTCGTTCTCAGAAAAACTCATCAAAATAAAGAAAGGTAGCTGGTCTTAATCCAGTTACCTTTTTTCGTTTACGAAACAAATCAGAAGATATCTCAATCGCCGGTGGCATAAAGGCAGCGATGTTTAAGAGGAACAGGCAATAAAATGATATGAATAGGATATCGGTCTTCCATCCATTTGATACATAATTAGGAGTACATAGGCAAGAAGAATTGAATAATAAATGGAAGAGAGGAATATTCAAATGGAATATGTGAAACTTGGAAACACAGGCTTAGATGTATCTAGGCTTTCCCTTGGATGTATGGGGTTTGGTGATGCAAAGCAATGGGTTCATCCATGGGTACTTGATGAGGCGGATTCTCGAACTATTATAAAAAAAGCATTGGATCTAGGAATTAATTTTTTTGATACGGCAAATTGGTATTCGTTAGGAAAAAGTGAAGAATTCCTAGGACGAGCGCTCAAGGATTATGCCAGCCGTGATGAAGTTGTCCTTGCAACCAAAGTCTGGGGTCGCATGCATGAAGGTCCCAATGGAGCTGGTCTTTCCCGAAAGGCAGTCATGAGTGAAATAGATAAAAGTCTTAAGAGACTGGGAACGGATTATGTAGACCTATATATCATCCACCGATGGGATTACAATACGCCAATTGAAGAAACGATGGAAGCGTTGCATGATATCGTGAAAGCAGGTAAGGCAAGATATATTGGTGCTTCTGCTATGTTTGCATGGCAGTTCCAAAAATCATTACATGTAGCGGAGAAAAATGGGTGGACTAAATTTGTGTCCATGCAAAATCATCTAAATCTCATTTACCGTGAAGAGGAAAGAGAGATGATACCTCTTTGTAAGGAAGAAAAAATTGGGGTGACCCCATATAGCCCACTTGCTTCCGGGAGATTAACCCGCGATTGGTCAGAAACCACACATCGATCCGAAACTGACCAAATTCAAAAGTCTAAATACGATGGGACGGTGGATGCTGATCGGTTAGTAGTAGAGCGAGCTGCATCAATCGCAGAAAAACTGGGAGTTCCCCGTACCCACATCGCTCTTGCTTGGTTACTGCAGAAAGAACAAGTAACAGCTCCTATTATTGGTGCTACGAAGATGTCTCACCTTGAAGTTGCCGTAGGAGCTCTATCGGTTAAATTAACACCTGAAGAAGTTGCGTTTCTAGAAGAGCCTTATGTACCTCACCCAATAGTAGGTCATAATTAGATTAATGATACAAGTGAGACGGTTGAGAATGAACTGGAGGCATCTTTATATCTTACTACAGAGGATAAACTCTTAACTCTCAAGAATATAATCATTGAGTCTTTGTATTATCGTAACCCCAATTAATCTGCTGGTTAGCCTAAAGTCAAGTATTAGCTAAAAGTAAGAAAAAAGGATAAAATAATAAGGCAGTGTCCCCTAAATCAGAGGTCTAACTGCCTTATTTTATTGGCTTTCTTTTTGTAATTATTCATGTAGACAAGATATTTTACGCTCTCTTAGACTTTGTGATAGCGTCCTTTGAAAATATAAGCTAACGTAATTAGCATATAAATGGCCATGGTACTCATTGTTACAATTATAGAAGTCGTAAAGATAATTCCTATCAGAATAGCACATAAAGCAATAATGGCTATCCATGTTGTGTAAGGAAAGAATTTTACTTTGTAGCCACTTGTTTGTTCAGGCATATTTTTACGTGATTTTAGATGAGCAAACGCAATGATTAACCAGATAAATAAAACGGTATATCCTAGTGACCCCATTAAATAATCAAACGTTTTACTTCCTGCAAACAAAGATATGATTACACCAATATATAAAAAAGAAGTACATAGTAAAATTGCGTAAACAGGAACTTTCTTTTTAGATAGACGGGAAAAAATTTGTGGTATAAGTCCATCCATCGCTTGTGTGTATAGAACACGGGATGCCCCATATAAACCAGAATTCATTGATGAAATAATTGCTAGTAGGATAACGGCATTCATGATGTGATCAGCACCTGGAATTCCTATCATTTTAAATACCATTACAAACGGACTTTCGGGTACCCCGTTAACTTCTGTCCATGGGATTAGACTTACAATGATGAAGAATGGAATGATATAGAAGGAAACGATTCGTAATAATGTATTGCGAACGGCGCTCGGAACAACTTTTTCTGGGTTTTTCGTTTCAGCCAACGTAACACCAATAATTTCTGTACCTCCATAAGAGTAGATCACAACAAGCATCGCTGTAATAATTCCTGTTGATCCGTTGGGAAAGAAACCACCATGCTTAGTTAAGTTAGAAAAACCAACAGCTGTATGATTTCCAAAGGTGAAAAGTAATAGCAAAAAACCAGCAATAATAAACACAACAATAACCGTAATTTTAATTAAAGCAAGCCAGTACTCTGTTTCAGCAAATACTTTTACTGACAATAAGTTAATGACGGTCACGATTACAGATACGAAAAGGGCGAGCATCCAAATTGGATATTCCGGTAACCAGTATTGAATAAAAATGGCTGCAACGACAGCTTCAGCTGTAATGTTTAATACCCACATTTTCCAATAGATCCAATCTAGAAAATAAGCGGGGTATTTCCCTAGAATCGACTCTACTAAATCTCTAAATGTTCTTGCGTTACTATTGCGGACAGCCATTTCAGCGAGACCTTGCAAAACGAATAATAGAATAATTCCACCAATCATGTATGCAATAATAACCGAAGGACCTGCCATATCAATGGCTGAACTACTTCCTTTAAATAATCCGGCTCCAATAGCACCGCCTAAAGCCATCATCATAATATGGCGAGAAGTCATTGTTCGCTGCAATTTCTGGTTGTCTTTCTCCATAACAATACCTCCAATAAAATACGAATATACTTACCTTAAAATAGAAGATTACTTCATCCTATTCACATAGAAAAAAGGCATGTCGTTTCTTCCTTCATAATCAAATGAAAGAAGAGACGACATGCCTTAGGCAAACCGCGGTACCACTCTTGTTAGTTCATAATGAACCCAGCTTAAAAACCTTGTAACGAAGGTTACTCGTTAAAACATATAGAATAGTTAACTATTCTTTCCGTCTTACCACTCCTGGGCGAGTTCGGAGCATTATTGGACTGCTTCACACCAACCGCAGCTCTCTTTACCAAATAATAAACTCTTACTACTCCCAATC
>NZ_JAGXCY010000027.1 GCF_018310695.1 Paenibacillus sp. Marseille-Q4541
TTTTATTTGTTTAAATATAATAGATAATCGCTATATATCTCTAATATTCTTTAATTAATAGCGCTTACTCTATGAATTTCTATATTTGTAAAATAATCTAACATCAAATAGAATACAGTTCAACGACATATCCAAAAATCACCTTACCAAGGAGTGGAACTGTATGAAATCTTACACAAGCCCAAATCTTCCTCCCCGCCGCCATTTCGTTCTCTGGAGTACGGCCGCTCTCACCCTACTTACCCTTACACTAGCCCCTTTCTCTTCATCAGCAAGCGCTGCGACAACGGTCTCCGGAATAACTTCACCTGTACAATCCACCGCACCTGTCAGAAACACAACAATCCCTCCTATATCCTCAGCAGCACAGACCGAGGCTTTGCCTAATGTTCTTGTCATTGGTACCGGTGGTACGATTGCAGGGCAATCAACAGATGAGACTAGCTTTCTTGATTACAAAGCAGGTTCCCTACCAATCGCTGATATGGTAGGTTCTCTTCCTAATATGAATAAGGTAGCCGATGTAAATACGCTTCAGTTCGGCAATTCCGGTTCCTCCGCATACTCCATGGGTGATCTATATGACTTGTCCTTGTCGGTCGATAAAGCCCTTGAAACCTATGATAGTGTCGTAGTAACCACAGGAACAGATACAATGGAAGAAATCGCTTATTTCCTTGACCTTACTGTTCAAAGTGACAAACCCGTTATTATTACAGGTTCCATGCGTCCCTGGACTGTAATCGGTTCTGACGCAAAGGCAAATCTATTCAACGCCATCAAACTTGCTGCAAGTGAACGTACGACTTCCTTTGGTACCGTACTCATGCTGAATGATACCATTCACTTAGCAAGAGGAGTAACCAAAACTAATGATTACCGCACGGATACGTTTGAAACACCCATGCTTGGTGCAGTTGGATACATTGATGGAGATCATATCCGCATATATCGTGCCCCTGCCCGGGCAACCGAGTCAGAAGGTACTCTAAAGCCAGTTTTTGATCTCAGTAAGATATCGAAACAAAAACTAGAGGGTACTAAGGTGGAAATCGCCATTTCCTATCAAGAAGCAGGCAGCGGAGCAATTAAAGGTTTTGTAGCGGACGGAGCGACAGGAATCGTTACTTCCGGAACAGGTGCTGGTGGAATCTCAAGAGCAATGAGTTCGGAAAGAAACGAAGCAATTAAGGACGGCGTGGTATTCGTTACTACGACCCGCACGGGTTCTGGCAGTGTTTACAGCGAAGGAGAAGGTGTCATTTCTGGAGATAATCTCAGTGCACAACAAGCCCGTATCCTCCTGCTATTATCTCTGTCTTTTAGTGACGATTTTGATACGATGAAAGAATGGTTCAGTACATACGGCAAACCGGAAGTTTAATTATACCACTTGCTCTTATCTCTTATGAATAATAAACAAAACCGTCTGGCATATCGCCTGACGGTTTTGTTACGTGAATCCCTCATCATGGTCACCTTTTCCGATTTATAATATAATTAATCCTAGATTCCATTACTATCCTATAGTGACAATTGGCCGAAGGAGATTACGATTTCATGATCATCAACACAAATGAAGTTTATCTGCCCGTGTATGAAGCACTCGCAAGTGATGTCAGACTGAGAATCATCGAACTACTGTCACATCAAGATATGAACGTGAAGGATCTTGCGCAAGCCCTGAATCTAAGCAGCGCCATCATGACGATGCATGTCAAAAAGCTAGAAAAAGCAGATATTATTACCTCCACTCTAGTAGCAGGTCAGAATGGTACTAGGAAAATGTGTACGCTGAATACAGATGGTATTGAAATCATCTTCCCTCAAAAGGAGAGAACACGCCGCAGTTTTCATGAATACAGCGTTTCTATAGGTCATTATAGTGATTTCGTAGTTGAACCTACCTGTGGTCTCGCAACAACGACAAAAGTAATCGGTATGTTTGATGAGCCAAGGTATTTTCTAGATGCAGACAGAGTCAACGCCAAGATCTTGTGGTTTACGAAAGGGTATGTGGAATATCGAACCGCCAATTTTGTATTAAAGAGTGAGCAACCAACGGAACTTGAAATATCCTTCGAAATTTCATCAGAGGCCCCTTCTGCTAATGATAATTGGCCATCTGATATCTCCTTCTTCTTCAACGGAGTACGCCTTGGCATCTGGACCAGTCCAGGAGATTTTGGAGGATCACGCGGCAAGTTCACACCCGAGTGGTGGTGGGACGAAATTAATCAGTATGGTCTGTATAAGGTACTCCGCATTAACAACCAGGGTACGTTCATTGATGGTCAGCAAATCTCAGACATTACACTGGACGACGTGAATATTCGGGCTAAACAATGGACTTTTCGAATCGCGGTTGAGGAAGATGCTGAACATATCGGAGGAGCCACCTTGTTTGGAACAGGCTTTGGAAATTACAATCAAGATCTGGTGTTTAAACTATATTATGAAAAAATAGATATATAAAAAAGCAAATCCCATCTCCCGGCGATGTGAAGCCTGGGGATGGGATTTGCTTTTGGTTGTTTGCCATATGATATTCAAGCACAGCGATTTTGCATGAAATTTAATTACTCCCCTGCAATCCCGCTTCGTTCCACACTCTCCACAAAATATCGCTGTGTAAACATATAAAGAATGAGGACAGGAAGCAGCGTGAGTACTGCCGCTGCCATGATTTGATTTTGCAGCGTTGGTGCAAGCCCAATGGCACTACTAGCAGAAATGTTTTGAGTTGCCTGTTGAAATTCAAGATTGGCATTTCCATTAAACAACGCCATGTTTTGGGCCAAATTAAAATATTCAGGTACCAGCAAATACATATTCGGTTGAAACAAATCGTTCCAGTGCCATACCACGGAAAATAGGAATACAACAAGCATGGCTGGTTTGGCTAATGGAAACATGATGGTCCAGTACGTCCGAAATGCGCCCGCCCCATCGATACGCGCTGCCTCCTCAAATACGGAAGGGAGTCTACGATAGAACTGAACGAAGATAAGAACAAACAGTGCTCCCTTCAGTCCATGCCCCAGAGCGGAAGGTACGATAAATGGTAAATGTGTGTTCACCCATCCCAGATCTAGAAAAAACGTGAACAAAGGAACTACAATCGTTTGCGGTGGAACCAGGAATGTAAAAACGACGAGCGCCATCCAAAAGGCTTGCCCTGGAAAACGATAACGAGCAAAACCGTACCCGACGAGAGAACAACTTAATACTTGCAATACAGCACTACCAAACGAAATGATCGTGCTATTCAGCAGTCCTCGCCAAAAATTAATTTCCTGCATCGCAATACTGTAATTAATTAAGCTAAACTCCTTGGGAATCCATCGAATCGTCGCGTCAGCAATATCCTGAGGCCGCATGAGCGACTTGGACACCATATAAAGTAACGGGTACATAAATACAAAGGACAAACTTAAGATGGTGAGATAGAATAAAATCCCTTTGATGGTTTGGCCTGACTTTCGTACCGTACGAATTTGCCAACCTAGCTGCTGCTTATCAGATGCAACTTCAGAAGGCAGCGTCAGTCTTTGAATAACCGATTTGAACATGGCTACGCCCTCCCTTCCATCTGCAGCAAACTTTTTCGAAATAAGAAAAAGATCAAGGCAAGCACGATTGAAATAACAACGAAATAAATCCAGCCCATGGCGGAACCATAAGCATAGTTATTGGACTTAAACACATTGTTCATAATGTGATTCATGATGTAATTGTCCGTTTTGGTAAAAGAGTTCACCACACTGTAGAGTGTGTTTACGAATATCATTGGCATGATCATCGGGAAAGTAATCTTCCAGAAGGACTCCCATTTCGTAGCTCCGTCACATTTAGCTGCTTCATATAGCGAAGGAGATATCGTCTGAAGTCCAGCAATAAAGATGAGAATCTGCACTCCTGCATCCCACATGACCAAGGTAAGAGAATCAGCATATTGCAATAAGGGACCAAGTAGGGCACCTGGAATAAAATCATTCAGCATCCCAAACAATCCGTACTGATAAAAAATGGGTAGCTGAGCTGCCCCTTGCTCCAGAAGTTCTCTTAATATGGCACCGGATGCAATAATAACAGGCAGAAAGAAAATTCCTCGAAAGATGACTCTTCCTTTAAAATTCCGATTAAGCAGCAGCGCACTAAACATGGCAAAGATCAAAATGAGCGGTACCTGTGTCAGCATAGTGGTCATTGTTTTTTGTAATAAGGGTAAAAAATCAACATCTGTCGTAAAAGCTGCCCGATAATTCGTAAAACCGGTATACTCAGCAACCAGCCCTTTTTCTGTGACGGTCAGATTATTTAAGGAATAATAAAAGGACTGGCCTAAGGGATAAGCCATAAACAGGATAAATCCAATAATCCATATAGAAATAAATCCATACCCCTCTAAAATATGTCTGCCTCGCATGGAGAGCTTCGATTTCCACATACCTTATGCTCCCCCTCCTTCATGCACGGCGTATCCGAGCGCAGGTACATCCACTCCATCCGCCTCAAATGACTTTGTACTATAATTAACATAAACCGATGTCCCATTACTGTAGGTCGTTACATATACTTGGCTTTCGATTTCATTGTGATCTGTTATTGCTGCTCCATCCAAATGCTGATAGAGCTCCTGCAGCTGACCAAATTCTTCTGCTGCCACTGTCGTCCAGTAAGTATATTCCGAGCTCCACAGCTCATCTTCCATCGTCCGCTGCAATTGGCTCGTAGGCTGATACGTCAGTCGCATACTTGGCAGTGCCCCGTATTCAATCATACGAAGCTTTTCCATTACCGCATCGTCTCTCAGATTAGTTGGACTTGCAGTGTAAGGAATGAGACCCCGAAGTACAATTTGGTAAAAAGGAACCGTTTCATCTGAAAAAATAAAATGACTGGAATCCAGCGGGGCATGATCAATGTTGTCGATATGTCCATAAGTATAAGCATTCCCGTAACTTACTCCTGTTTGAAGTTCTGCCGCGCGTACCGTATCAACCGCATTGATCCATTTTTCCGCAATGCTCTGTCTTGTAGAAATGCTTTTTGGATCGAGATCCGAAAAAAGTGTTTCTCCCCAGTAGGCAAACTGAATTCCTGCAACACCTAACTTTTTGAATTTGTCTTTTTCCTTATTTACATATTTCTCAATGATTCGATCCGGTTTGAGCCAGTAAAATATTTCACTGTTATCATTCCAACCACTGGACACCTCATAACCTGAGCTTACAGCAAGCTCACGATCCATCCCTCTGATGCCGTCTTTATTTTTACGAATACCCCCACTGTCTTCAAAAGCGCGAGCATAGTTGGCTTCTACATATAGATTAATGCCATGACCCTTCGCATAAGCGGTAAGCTCTTGGAGATCCTTTTCTCCTCCGAGCTTTTTAGAGATAGGAAAATGTTTCGGTTGATCTCCGTATAATCCGTCCTTACCATATCCCTCGAGCGTAATTCTCAGATTCGTCATACCCTCTTTAGCAAAATGGTCAATCATCTCCTGTGCCTCGCGGAAGGTAGTCATCTCGATAAATGTTTTCCCGATAATTTCATCTCGCGTAATCCCTCCAACCAAACGAATCGACATGGTTGAGGCATCTTCGGTAATCGGTGTAACACCTTTACTTGAAGTCAAATACTCACGATAAGCTTTCGCCATCCCTACGTAATCGGCATCTTCACCTTGCAGTAATACATACTGGGCACGTCTTTCTCCTGGAATGCGTTCTCCTTGATAAAAAGGAATCTGACCCGAGGATCCGATAAAAATGACGTCATCTTTCCGGTATACAAATTCGGAAGACACCCTGTACAGCGGGATGTTTCGAATGCCGGAAGGTGTAGCATTAATTTTGGCATCATAATCGCCTTCGGTCACGATCCCTAGAAAGCCGACATCTTCGCGGTAATTTCCAAATACCGGCATCGCAATATTTTCCTTGGGGGGATTTACTTTACGTGAATTCGCATCGATACTGGAATGCCCCGCGCTAACATAAATCGGATCACTGCCGTAGACATATTCCGAATAACCGGAATAAAACATCGGATGATCCTTTTTATATTCAATCAGTGCTCCTGAGCCATCCGGAATAAAAAGCGCACCTTTATCTTGACCACTAGCTGCATTAAAGAAAGGCAGCGGTTCAAGACTTACAATGCGTGCAGTACCCGTTTCTTTGATAGATTCTTCTGGTATAACCACTTCAAGTCCGCTATCCAGAAGTCTGTACTCCATAGAAATCTCGAGTTTTTCTACGGACAGCAAGAAGTGCAATTTAGCTCCTTGCTCCGTATATTCAATGGTCAGTTCATTTTCTTTTTCTTTTAACGTGTGTGTCTGAACCGTATCGGCTCCCTCGGTGTATTTAATATGAAGTGGTGAGTCCATATATTTCTTGTTGTTAGGCATTGTCGTTCGATCTACTTGAGGTGCCCCAAGCCATTCTTTGCCTGTAATTTTATCGATTAGCCTGATGTTTCCTGTTTTCTCATCAATATAAAGTTCGAGCTTCTCATTCTCCGTCACTTTCTTTGTTGCTGAAATCGGATAAGGTCCGAGAGACAAAATTGGTTGAACCTTCCCTGTTCCAGCAGAAACTTCCCCTTCGTCCGCTGCACTCACATCTCCTGTAACTTCACCCGGTTCCTCTATTTTTTCTGCCTGTTCGGCTCCCTGCACCGCTGCATCCTCGATAGATTCAGTATCCATCTCCTCTGAAGTCGTCTTCGTATCTTCTAAGGCGAGCTGAATGGAACCTTTCCATTCTGTACTCGTTTGGTTGGACTGGCCTGCCGCTGAACCGAAGTAGGGATTCGAGCTGAACCAAAGCACCAGAGCAAGAAAAAATGTCCATTTGCTTTTCATCCGCATGATTAACACCTACCTTCGGAAGTTCATTTCTCTAAACAATTCAATAATGAATTGAATGAGCTGATTGATCAGACCAAACATAAGTATGCCGATAAACCACAATATCGCGATTCCGATCATACTAAGCAGCGTAATAAATACCAGCTTTCCAAATTCAAAATCATGAATTTTTTTCACTTTGAGCAGCAATAGCCATACCGTCCATACGAGCACTGCATTCACTAGAAAAGAATACGTAGAATACTCTTGCAGTGAAAATACAAAGGTAAGCAACGTAATCGGTACAATGAAGAGTGTGTAGGGTACGAGTGCAAAGGCGCTTCCCACAACCACTTCCTTGAATTTTCCTTCTCCATCAAGAATGGCGCTCACTCCCCAGTTGGATACACACCAGGTAAACCAGGGTACGACAATCCAGACAAACTCATGAAAGTATGAAATTTCATAGGGCTCCCTAGTTTCAAATGCGTATCCTGTCAGTACAAGAGACAACATTCGAGCTACATATGCTAGAAGCACCACGATGATCGCATCACGCCACCGAATACGATTCGGTTTTTGTATCTCCTCGAAAAAATCAAAGGGATGCCTTAGTACACCAAACATCATTTGCGCTGTTGTTCTCATTTTGCCTGGCCCCCTTTCATTGTGTGATCTCCAGGAAGGCGAGAAAGTGTAAACGTTTCGTTCTCTTCACTGCTCTTATTAGCACGAACTTTTCGTAATATACCTCTTATTAATCTAGGTGCTAGATAACGCAATATTAGCAATAGAACGATGACCCCTCCGCTGATCCAAGCAAAATATTCCCTGATCCATTCTTTGCGGTATTCATGAAATGCATCGGAGTATTCTCCCCGGGCGCCAGCCAGTTTAAAATAACTCATCGCATCCTTGTAGCGCTGTGCCTTGTAGAGAGACTTGCCAATCGCAAAGTAAGCAAGATCGAAGTTTCCATTTTGCTGCAATACTTGCTGCCAGAGACCTTCTGCTTCTTCATACCTTCCGTCAACGTACAGCTTCGAAGCAGCATGAACGGTGTCAGCAAAAGGAGTGGTACGGAACAGATCAACCCGATTCCTTCCTTTATCCACCACATAAATCGTACCTTTACTTGACTGCGCAATACTTGACGGCGTAACAAACAAACCATTTTGTTCTCCCAGTCCGCCAAATACAAATAGCAACGTTCCTAATTTGTCGTATTGATAAATTTTGCTGTTTAATAAATCTAATGCCGTCATAACCCCGTTCTGATCTACCGTAATATCAATAAAAGCTGGAATGGAATCTCCTTTCTGAAAAGAAGGATCTCCATATACCTTAGCTCCTGAGCCAAGCGTATCCACTCCAACAGGAGATAATCGTTTAATCTGATTAGTCACAGTGCCGAGCGTTGTTGTATAAATAAACCCTTCCTTATCCTGCACTGCGTTCGAGAATTCGAGCGGTTTGGTAGTTGCAAGTTTCGCCTTCTGTTCATCGGTTGCCAGCATCCGTATAAACAATCTGCTCCAGCTGAATCCGATATGATTGGCCCCATAGAATCCTCTAAACTGCCCATTCGGATCAATTTGGATGAGCCCCTGCGTATTTCCGTCACTCACGACAAACATATAACCGCGTTTATCTACCAGTAGCTTGGAAGGAGAATAGGAAAAACCTGCACCAAGCAGCGGGCTTTCTGGTTTTGCAAACTCTCGCAGATAAGTACCTTCTGCATTAAAAACGACAATTCGCTGATTTTTGGTATCCGCTACATAAATGGTACCGTCTTCGGTAACAAACACACCTTTCGGTTCGTTTAATTTCCCTTTCCCTTCTTCTACGCCCATCACTTGTTTCAGCTTGCCATCTTCGGAGAGATGCACAATCCGGCTGTTACCGGTATCCACGATGTAAAGAGAATCATCGGTTCCTACAAAAATATCTTCTGGTGCATTCAGCGGACCTGATTCCAGTTCAACCCCTTCAATGGAACGATCATACAAATACCCGTTGATGGAGTGTACACGATCACCATGTGTATTTTCTGTATAACCATCATAAGGTGCGTCTGCGTAAGAGAAGGAAGGCGCGCACAATACAAAGCAAAGGAGCACTGCACATAATAAACATCCATTTCGCAGCCAACGTTTCATATGCTCCCCCCCTATTCCTTTAGCCCTGAGTGGGCCATGGTTTGGAGTACCATTCGCTGTGTAATGATAAAAACGAGAATGGTCGGAATAATCATAAGCAAGGAGGCGGCTGCGAGCGTCCCTACTCTGGCAACAACGCCAGCTCCCCCGCTGATCGTCTGGATAGCAAGCGGTAAAGACTTCATGTCTTCTTCTGTTGTATAAACCATAGCCGGATAAGGATCATTCCACGCGGAAATAAAACTGAATAAAGCAAAGGTAGCAATCGCCGGCTTAAGCATCGGAAGGACAACACTCATAAACACTTTCCATTCCGAAGCCCCATCCATTCGTGCTGCTTCAAGAAGAGCGTCGGGCAGCTGACGTAGGAACTGCGTCATTAGGAACATCCCCATTGGCGCTGCCAGATAAGGGAGGATGAGTGCCCAGTACGTATTGATTAGTCCCAGCTTGCTCACAAGCAAATATTGAGGTATTTGCACGACAAGGGGCGAGAACATAAGAGCAAGCACGACCATGTTAAAAATGGCTCCCCGGAAAGGCATGTTATGTTTTGCAAGGGGATACGCTGCCATAGCCGATATCATAACGCCGAAAAACACGATACAAATACTGATAAATAGACTGTTAAAAATGTAACGAGAAAAAGGAACCGATGTCGTGCCTGTAACTAATAGCAAATCCCTGAAATTTAGCAGGGTTGGATTATTTACAAAAAAACGGGGAGGAAACAAGAACAATTCACTGACCGGCTTAAACGCCGAAGAAATCATATAAACGAGCGGAGCCAGCATAAGCAGTCCGAGTAACGTCAGACATACGTATAACACAATGCCACCAACATCCGTTTTCTTGCCTCGGTATGTGCCAAACATAACTAATCAGTCCTTTCCCAGCCAGTTAAAAATCAGTCGGTTCAGACCGATCATCATGAAGAAGAGCACGACGGCAATGGCTGCAGCATATCCCATTTCAAACTTGATAAAAGCATAATCAAACAAATGCGCAAGAATGGTATGCCCTGCGTAAAGTGGGCTTGGCAAACCTACCAACTGGACACTCACATCAAATACCGTCAGGGAACTCACAACCTGAAGTACGGCTCCGAATAAAAGCTGTGGTTTCACAGAAGGAAGCGTAATATACCAAAGTTGCTGCCAGCGGAACCTTATTCCATCAATGGAACCTGCTTCGTACAAATCCTTCGGAACATTCTGAAGACCAGCGAGAAACGCTAGAAATCCGACCCCCATAGACATCCACAGGGACACAATAATAATGACGGGTACAATCGAATGTACATTTTGTAAAAATAAATACGGTTCATCGATGATCCCAAGTTTGCTAGCATAATAATTGATCAGTCCTCTCCGATCCCCGGCGAACAGATAGAGCCATACTACCGACATCGCAGTCGCGCTCGTGATGGATGGAGTATAGAAACAAAGAGTGTAGAAAAAACGATATTTCTGCGGAATTTGACTGATAAGCCAGGCCAGCAGGAATGCCATGACGTACCCCACGGGTCCGGTTATGAATGCAAATTTCAAAGTGATACCGATCGCCTTGAGGAAAATATCATCGTCAACAAACAGCAACCGGTAATTAGATAAACCAATGAACTTCGGCGGTTCCAGAATATTGTAATAAGTGAAGCTAAGACCGATGGAAGTGACCACGGGAACGATAGTAAAAAGAGTAAACAGGATCAGAAACGGGGCAAGGAAATAATAGGACACCCGATTCTTTTTTATTTCCCGCCAGAGCGTGGAGCGATTATGAGTCATCATCTAAACCAAACTCCTCCCTTTTCTTCCGCAGTTCCTTATCAATTTCGCGGACTCCCTCTTCCACGGCTTCGCGGGTAATTTTGCCGTTCAGAACGATTTCGTTCCATATGTTAGCGATATGTCTTGTTGTATAATATCCTCCGATAACAACTTCACGCTCTTTGAACCATTCCCACTGCTCCAAAATGGCATGAATGTCGTTCTCTTGCCAAGGAAGTCGCTTAAGCGCTTCCACATTTGCTGTGTTCCATCTGGCTTCTACCCCAAGCAGTGCCTCAAGTTCAGATCCAAATCGTTCTTGTGCATCTGCCGAAGTCCACCATTTAAGAAACTCCCAGGATTCCTCTTTCATCTCCGTATCTTTAAAGATCATTCCAGTCTGCGCAAGTCCGCCCGTAGAACGATTTATTTGACCATCCGCTTCTTTCATTCCTGGCATCGGCTTCATCCCCCACCATCCAGTTAACTCAGGAGCGGCTGTAGACAACAGGACATACGTTGAGTAATCGGCAACCCCAATTGGCATTTCACCAGATCGGAACCGGTTATAGAAATCTGCCTGTTTCTGAATTTTGTAGTTTGTAAAGAGTCCCGTCCACATCTTGAAAGCATCCATCGCTTCCGGCGAATCGAGATTGGATAACTTCCCATCCTCCCGATAGAACTCACCACCATGTTGGAACAAGAAAGGAGCAAATTCGTTGATGGCCAGCGCAGGATTGTTAGGGGCATGTGGATAAAAGAAGTCCATCCCGTTTTGCTGTAAAATAGGAATGAGATCCATAACCTCTTCCCACGTATCTGGCATATCTTCTTCCGAGTAACCAAGTTCTTCCATAATATCCTTGCGGTAAAACAGCATATTAAAGTTTTGATTTTCTGGTAGCGCGAAGCTTCCTCCATTGTATTCATAAGGAATAAGTGCACCTGGCCTAAACCTGGCCGCAACCTCTTCGTAATCTGGATAATCCTGCAGATTCATAAGACCGTTTCTGACTGCATAGTCTATCGGCACTTCACCTTCAACCCCCAGCGCTACGTCCGGAGCAATTCCCGAAGTACTCGCAAGAAGCAGAACCTGCATCTGCTGAGCAGGTATAACGTTCACATTGACCTTAATCCCGGTCTCTGGGGTGAAATCTTCATCAATCATCTGCTTGATGATGTCTACCCAGTCCCGTCCTCTAGCCACCCATACTTCAAGAACCTCTTCTCCCTCATAAACATTGCCTATACCGCCGTAGTCTTTCGTAAACGACTGTGCAAAATCATAAAGCATGGTTCCCGTTCGTTTCACCCAGCCTGCACTTGGCACTGGCCATTCCTGATCGACTGACTTTACGATGAGATAATCCAGCAGAAGGCTCTGCTTACTTAGCGAGTTAACCCATGTACCAAGAGAAGCCTGCAAATCATTAAATTGCTGCATTCTTCCTGGTATTGTGCGGGTATCTTCTGCCATGCTGAGCAGTACATCCCTAGCTTCATAGAGAGTGCTTACTTCTGAACTGCCTTTCGTAACACCAAGATCATATAGCGCCTTGATCGTATCATCAAAAGTACGAGCCATCAGCTGAAGCCGTGGCACGAGATTTTCGATGTTCCGCTCAAGCTCCCAATCCCCGTTCGGGTCAGGGTTTGTGCCCGTTACCTGGATAACCTCACGACCAAATAGGGACATCTTGCGTGTTGTTCCCGTGACGTCTTCCAGTATTCCTCCGAGCGCACCTACTTGAACCTCCATCCGCAAAGTATGATTGCCTTTCTCCAAATAAAATTGATACGGTTCCTCCTCCGTACCAAACTTTGCAATCTGAAACTCCTGTTTATAAGGAAAGGAAACGCCGTTCATTTCGCGGAATGGAATTTTTCCATCAATGGTCACTTTTCTCTCTACCGGGATTCCATTCAGAAACCATTGTCCATAGCGTGCTCCTATTTCATAGAGTCCGCTCTCCGGTACCTCAATCTCCCACTCAGCCCACTGTCCGCCATTGCGCCAGCTTGCCCCACCGAACACATTTAGTGTGATCGCATTCTTGTTATAGGGTTCTGTTGCCGGCTCTCGGTCCTCAATTCTTTTCAAAGTCGGATCCGAACGTAAAGAAGATTCTTCAGCCTGTACCTTAATCAAAACTTCTTTAGTCTGGTTGTAGCCTTGTTCTGCATAATTCTTTTGTACTTCCTCATAAGTAGGAATCGTCTCTGGAGAATGGATGTAAATATTCCCCATTGCAGCCGGTTCTCTTACGTTCGTAATTCGTAATGTGTGTTCCCCTTTAGTCAGATAAAACCGCAGCGGTTCGTATGTTTTCGCTTCCGGATCCTGAAAGTCTCGATATTGCCATCCGCTCACTTCTTTACGCGCAGGATTAAATTCATTGCCTTGATTATCAAGCCACGGTTCACCCGATTCAGACCACATTCGCTGAAATTCAAGTTTGCGAGCCTGATAAAAAGGGTACTTTCCATCAACCTGAATACTTCTCACTATCGAAGAACGTTTTCCTGGTAGCGCATAATAGTCCATTCCCATCTGGTAGAAACCATCTTCAGGAACTTCAAATCTATATTCACTCCAGCTATTCTCTGTTGTCAGTGCAAGTACAGATCCTGACTGATCTCCAAGTCCGTCCGTCAATTCCGTACCCTTATTACTCGTCTTAACTGCTTCGGTAGAGTGTAGCTTAATCTCAAAGCTACCCGTATCTTCGGCTCCATCGTCACTGAACTCTTGTATGTAATCCAAATACGAGGATTCAAGTTTGCTTCCCGCATCTTCCTGCTCCAGAATGGAAGTTTGCTGAACCCCTGTCAAAACAGGGATATGGGCCATTGCATCATCGTCATACCCTCTCGAGTCATTCCACCAAATAAAGAAAAGAGCTGCAGCCACAATGACTAAGAGCGTTATTTTATATCGAAGCAGCCAGCGAACCACGTATGAAATACCTCCTTTTGCAAGTTCGTTATCCGTTACAGGCAAGGAGGAATCCCCCCTCGCCTGCTACCTACCTCTTACGGATTCATCTGCTTGAGCAATTTCTCCTTATCGGCTTTCAGCTTCTTCTCTACGTTCTCGGCCGTCTGCTGAATGGCAGTCTTGGAGTCAATATTTTTGTCGATCGCCTTCAGCACTCCGTCGAGCCAGATCGGCCACGCCAAACCATCAAGCGGCGTATATCTACGAACCGGAATTTTCTCACTTAGTGATGTATAGAATTTCTGGTCTTCCTGCCCTCCGAGATATTCATTCGTGTGTGACACATACCAGTCTTTACCCGTGATATTTTTCCAGTCAGGCTGAATGGATTGGTTCACCCAAACCTTCCATGCTTCTTCGGTCGTCGTGGCCCATTCAATAAAAGCCCAGGCTGCGTCCTTATTTTGACTCTGAGCAGGAAGTACAAAGGTGGACCCTCCTTGACCCAAGTTGAGGCCAAATGGCATATTCGTCGTTCTCCACTTCCCTTTTTGTTCTGGGAAATTCAGCTTGAGATCTCTTGCACCGTAAGTACCCGTAACATACATTGGAGATTCGCCTTTTTTAACACGTTGCTTTCCTTTGTCACTGAGGATGCCGTCATGCGGAGCAATCTTCAGCTGATTTACACGTTTGCTGATGTCTAAGTACTGAATAAAATCATCCGTGTTCCGGACATAGTTCAAATCCTTATCAAAATATCCAAGAGAATCACCGTACCAGTGAACCGGAGAATCTCTCCACTCCATTGCATACTTACCGTTTGCTTTCAATATTTGGGCAAGGGTGAAAAAATTCTCAGGATCCTGGATGTATTCACCGAGCTCTTCCGGGTCAGATGGAAGACCCAACTCTTCAAAAATATCGGCTCGATAATAAGTCACTGCCGGAGTAACATCCCATGGCATACCAAGTAGTTTCGTACCATCAATGGAAGACCAGCGGTTCCAGTTATATTCAGATACAAGGTCTTTGTATTTCCCTGCGTCATAAGGCTGTTCGAGCAAGTCCACAAGCACGTTCGTTGTACTGTATCTCGGGAATTGGCCCTGCTCTACAAGTGCTACGTCAGGAGCACCTTTCCCAGCGGCAAGTGTTGTCTGAAGTTTGTCGTGCAGATCACCAAAAGGAACGTAAACCGTCTTCATTTTGATATTGGGATAGACTTTGTTAAAAGCCTCCTGCAGATTTTTGGACTCTACTTTGTCATCAATAAATGTCCAATATGTAAATTCCCCTGACATATTGGGATCAAGAGTAGAAGCTGGAAGCAAATCCTCCTCTGTTTCAGGCTCTTTTTCAGTGCCTGACCCTTCTCCAACTTGATCATTTGGAGTAACGGTTTCTGTGTCTCCAGTGCCTGCTTCTGGCGTAGCACCGCCGGAACATGCCGTAATCATGGCAAATACCATTACAAGCAAAAGCAATACCATAAATCTTTTTCTCATGACAACCCCTCCTTAAAAAATTGGATAATTATATAAGACGGAATGGAAGTCAGCCTGCTGAAAAACGCATGAGACTAAATCCCCCGTTCGATCTTCAAAAAGGAAAATAAATGAAAACAGTAAATATAAGCGCTTACATAAACATATGGATATAGCATTCAGGAAGTAATCTATCATGTAGGAAGGTTTAATTTATGTTTTGGAGAATTAGTTAATACATATGTGAATCTGTAATGAAACAGACGAAATATAGAGGTATATTATCAGCCTAGAGGATTAATTTCACAATTTTGTTTATCAGTTAATAGAAATGCGAATTGAATAATCAAATTATTACGGATAAATATCTTATTTGTCAAGAGTAGAAAATGTAGAATCACAAAAAAACATGCCCTGAATTATATCTCAGAGCATGTCAAGAAAATTACCATATATAGTATCTTCGTTTCATATACTTCCCTCTTATTTCACATAAGCGAGTGCGAGTCCATCATAAGCCGGCAGCATCGTGCTAACGAGTCGATCATCTGTAGCGATGAGCTCATTGAATTTACGAACAGCTTGAACGGAAGGCCCGTTCTTCTCTGTATTGAGTGTTCTGCCACGTAGAAAACAGTTGTCACCTACAATAACAGCTCCCGGATTAGCAAGCTCTATTGCATATTCAAGATACACCGGATAATTCTCTTTATCCGCATCAATAAAGAAGAAATCAAATTTCTTACCTTCTATTTTCAGTTGTTCCAGACTGTCTGCCGCAGGGCCAATTTTGTACTCTACCTTATCTCCATACCCAGCTTTCGTCAATTGCGAGTGAGCAAGAGCTGCATATTCTTCCTTAAGTTCAAGAGAAGTGAGTCGCCCTTCTTCAGACATTCCTCTCGACAAACAAATTCCGCTATAACCGCCAAGAGCCCCTATTTCAACAATTTGTTTTGCTCCAGATGTTTGTACAAGAAACGTTAACAGACGACCATAGGCAGGGGCAACCGATACTTCCGGCATTCCTCTTTCCTGAATTGTACGAATAACTTCTGTTAAAAGCAGATCCTCATCATATAAATCATTTACATATTCGTCAGGATGTATATTCAATTCCTCATGTTCCTCCTTCAATCTACTTTCCTTATGGACACAATTGCTCTATAATAAGTGTTTGTTTTATATACCCTTGTTTTTGTCCACGCTAGACGAAAGACGCAGGTGCGTATATCATTGTACTGGTCCTAGTTCAAACAGGCAAGGACACGATCAAATATAAGAAAGATTATCCTGCAGGGCCTTTATGAAACAGCAGTGATAATCAGATGGAGTTGACATTTCTTTATGCAACCTTTGCAATTAATTGCAACGACCCCAATGGGGCTAGAAGCTGTCGTTTCAAGAGAATTGAAACTGCTCGGCTATAACGATGTAACGACCCAAAATGGGCGCGTTACATTCTCCGGTGATTTTATTGATATCGCAAGATGTAATCTATGGTTGCGCAGTGCTGACCGGATTCTAATCAAGATGGGCGAATTCAAAGCAACTACGTTCGACGAGTTGTTTGAAGGAACCAAAGCTCTGCCTTGGCAAGAATGGATCCCTCAAGATGGTGAATTTCCCGTACAAGGACGTTCCCATAAGTCACAATTGTCCAGTGTCCCTGCCTCACAAGGGATTGTCAAAAAGGCGATTGTTGAAAAATTAAAACAGACTTACCATACCGAATGGTTCCCTGAGGACGGGGCCCGCTTCGTGATTGAAGTCCACTTGCTGAACGATATCGCCATGTTAACCCTCGATACAAGCGGTGCCGGTCTTCATAAGCGCGGTTACCGTAAGCTTGTAACAGAAGCTCCTTTGAAAGAAACGCTGGCAGCAGCACTTGTTCAGCTAAGCAGATGGGGGCCGCATCGCCCATTCTATGATCCATTCTGCGGATCAGGAACATTGCTCGTTGAAGCTGCCATGATTGGTTGGAACATTGCACCTGGACTTCGCCGCTCTTTCAGTTCGGAACACTGGCCTATTATTCCAACCGAAGTATGGGACCAGGCTCGGGAAGAAGCATTCGATGAAGTGAAAGATGATATTCCACTGCAAATCGCGGGAAGTGATATCGATCCGCAAGCGATTGAGGTTGCACAAGCAGCGGTCAAAAGCGCAGGTTTTGCGAAGGAAATCAAACTCGACGTACTTCCTGTTTCCCGAGTACGCCTAAGAGGAGATTATGGATGCCTGATTACTAACCCTCCTTATGGAGAACGGATTGGTGAACAAGCTGAAATAGAGAAGCTTATCTTCTCACTGGGCAGAGTAGCTGCAGAAGTACCTAGTTGGTCCTTTTTTGCCATTACTTCCACTTCGTCGTTTGAAAAACATTTCAACCAAAAAGCGGACAAACGCAGAAAATTGTATAACGGCCGGATTGAAACTCAGTTCTATCAATTCCTTGGGCCCCTGCCGCCAAGACCAGGCAGATCTTAGTACGCTTAATACGCACAAAAGGAGTAAACGATTTGTTTACTCCTTTTTTTATTTTTCAAATAAGAAAAGTATTCTTAAAAGTCCGCTGAACCTTTCTTAGTACACCTGACGTTTATATTTGATACCTGAGGCGATATAATGAGACAGAACATTTATTATCCAATGGAATACTAAGGCACAATGGAGGAGTGTTACTTGCCTAAATTTTCAGATTCCCTGTTACTTGAACATATAAACAAATGGCTTCAGCGTTATCTTCCTTATCTATTATTCCTCATCATCATGACCCTAAAACTTAAGTTTTTTCATCATGAGCTGCATGCAAGAAATATTGATATGAGCCGGCTTGATAACGTCATTGCCATAGGCTCCTTGATGGTTGTTTCGTTCTGGGTACTATGGTTGCCCGTTCGTTTCAGAATGATGGCATTATCCTTGTTAAATCTGCTACTGACAGGAATCATCTATGCCGACCTCGTCTATTACCGTTATTTTGGAGATTTCATTACAGTACCCGTTCTGATGCAGACAGGACAAGTAGGCTCTCTGGGGGATAGCATCCGTTCCCTTATTTATATCCGTGATCTCTGGTTTTTTGTAGATATTGTATTATTAGCACTTATCGGCTTATTTCTGGTTGTAAGACTCATTGTTAAAAATAGAAAAAACCGAACTTCTCTGTATTCCTCTAAGGATCGTCAAGTACAAGATCTTCCTTCCGTGCGAAACAGATTCGTGAACAGTGTGCTGGCTTTGGTTCTCGGTACCGTACTCTGCATTGGACCCATTCAGTATTACAATAAAACCTGGGCGACAGGGATATTTGAAGGAAACTGGTGGAATATGAGTCTTTACAATGTGACAGGACTACTTGCTTTTCATGGTTATGATGTCTATCGCTACAACAAAGAACGTATGGCCAGTCAAGCTGCGGTATCTGATGAGGAACTTTCCGAAACTGCTGCGTATTTTACTGCCAAACAGGAAGAGGCAAAAGCAGCGGTTTCCGCTGAGACGTTCGGTAAGTACAAAGGAAAAAACGTGATGATTGTCCAGGTGGAAGCTTTTATGAATTTTGTAATTGGCAAAGAAATTGGCGGAGAAGAAATTACTCCTCATTTTAATCGCTTAATGAAGGATAGCCTTTATTTCAAAAATTTCTACCATCAAACAGGACAGGGACGAACATCTGACGCTGATTTACTCACCAACATTTCACTGTACCCGCTGCCAACAGGCTCCGTATTTGTTCGCTATCCAGATCATGCATATGATTCCCTCCCTTCGATTCTTGGGAACGAGGGCTATTATACATCTGCTTTTCATGCGTATGAGAGCAGCTTCTGGAACCGATATGCCATGTACAACAACATGGGATACGACGAATTTATAAACCGAAATAATTACATCATGGATGAACCCGTCGGTTGGTCGCTCGGTGACAAGTCGTTCTTCAAACAATCAGTCGATTATCTTACTGAGGAGAACACAACAACTAAAAAATCGCCCTTTTATTCCTTTATGATCACACTTACAAGTCACCATCCCTATGTCCTGCCAGACTCCTTACAAGAGCTTGATACTGGACCACTTACTAGCACGATGATGGGAGATTACTTGCAGTCTATCCATTATGCAGATGCTGCTCTGGGGGAACTCGTAGAACGGTTAGAAAAAGAAGGTCTCTGGGAGGAAACGCTGTTTCTTGTATATGGGGATCACGACAGTTCTATCAAGGAAAAAGCAGACTATGAAGCGTTTCTCGGTAGATCGATCAGCGATCTAGAAATGCATCAAATCATGAATCAGGTCCCGTTGCTCCTGCATCTTCCGGACGATGATAAAGCCGGAGTATATCTGGAACCGGCAGGACAAATCGATATTACACCTACAGTACTACATCTGCTCGGTATCTCTACTGATCAACGTTATCTCATGGGATCTGATTTGCTGAATACTAAGAAACGAATGACCGTACTTCGTACCGGTGCTTTCGCCAAAAGCGATCTGGTATACATTCCATCTGAAGACCATTTGTTTGAAAATGGAACTTGTTATGACACATCGACTGGTGACAAAACCGATATAAATGCATGCAAGGAATCCTACGAAAAAAGCGAAATGGAATTGTCCATTTCTGACAAACTTATTACGTACAATTTGATCAATAAACTTCGCTCAACAAAGCCGTAATACAACTTGTAACAACACATGTTAGTTTAACTACTTTCATGTTTGCAGATCGTTTACTTTAGCTATCGTGCAACATTCTTTAGCTTAGCTGGGCTGTCTTCACTGCACGTACATATTGCGAAGACAGCCCCTCTTGCTATAGAGAGTATCATTTTAGTTAACGATACCAAGGACAAAGCCATCGTACCCTTTCACACCGACCGTTTGCACTACAGTAGCAGATATCCGTGATTTTTTAGACATCAGCTCCAAAAACGTTCTCACCCCAATGACACGAGGATCTGCTTCATGCTCATCTATGACCTTACCTTCACGAATGACATTATCACCGATAATTACCGTTCCTGGATGTGCAAATTCAAGGGCCCACTCTAAATAGTGTGGGTTATTTGGTTTGTCGGCATCGATAAAAATAAAATCAAAGGATGACACGCCTTCTTTTTTCATCGCATCCAGTTGATCCAGGGCATCTCCTACTCGAACTTCAATTCGCTCCTCCAATTGCGCCACTCTAATATTCTGCCGGGCTACTTCCGCATGATGCGGGTCAAGCTCAAGGGTAACCACCTTACCTTCTTGAGGAAGTGCTCTTGCCATCCAGATTGTACTGTATGCACCTAGCGTTCCAATCTCCAGTATTCGCGCTGCTCCCTTCATTTGGATAAGCAGTTGCAGCAGTTTCCCTTGGCTAGGAGAAACATCGATAGCCGGAAGTCCCGCCTGCTGATTATTAGAAAGCACTGCCTCAAGCACCTCATCGTGTGGAATCAAAAGCTCCTCAGTATAACGGTCTACCTGTTCCCATGTGTTCTGTTGTTCTTTCATCTTGATCACTTCTCCTCTATTCATTTGTTCTTTCGTTATTATTGTATTGCGTTTAAAATGATAAAAATAATATATCTTTATTAAGTATTCATAACTTAAATTTATGATTTATAGAAAGAGAGGTTCACCTGTGAATTTACATGCCTTACGTCTATTTCATGTCGTTGCTACTACAGGCAGTGTGACCCGCGCTGCAAGTGTATTACATATCAGCCAACCTGCAATTACGGCACAGATCAAGAAATTTGAACAAGAGTTAACTTTCCCTTTATTAAAACCAGAAGGAAGAGGAATTACTTTAACCGAAGCAGGCGAGCAACTCGCCGTTCTCGCCAAGAGATTATTTGCAGTAGAACATCAGATTGAACAATTTACGGAGGAGTTTCGAGAAGGAAGGATAGGAAGTATTCGGCTTGCAGCCACTTATTTACCGGCTAATTTTTTGATTCCCACCTGGACTGCAAAGTTCAAACAGCAATATGATCAAGTAGAACTTACCATCAATACAACCAATTCCGCAGATGCCTTACGTCAACTCATTAATATAGAAGCAGATATTGCGATCTACGGAGGAATTACTGAGGAACATCCAGATACGATTCACACTGAGATCTTATTTCAGGATGAATTATGGTTTGTAGTAGCGCCTCATCATCCCTTTGCTAATCAGCACGTCTCACTGCAGGAGATGATGAAAGTACCTTTTGTGATGCGTGAAGAAGGAAGTTCAACTAGAGAGAGGCTGTTATCGCTCTGTAGGACGTACAATATGCCTGGCCCCAAGATCTCATTGCAATTTAACGGACTACATGAGGCAACTACCGCCGTAATATCTGGCTATGGGGCCAATTTCGTATCTTCTCTTGTTGTACGTGAACACGTCCAGCGCAAAGAATTATGCCGTGTATATGTGGAGGGAATCCATCTTACCAATACGATAGCGGTGTGTACTCGTAAAGACGAACCACTCCCTCCAACTGCAAGACATTTTCTTCAGATGATTCGAGAAACACCCCATAAGAAGGCTTAAAATAACAACAAAAAACCTGTCCGCATCAAATGCGAACAGGTTTCATGGTTGTGCAGGCTGATAAGGTCTTTGCTCACTGAATATTTACTTTTGGCTCACATTCAGTGAAGCAAGTCGTTCTTTCTCTTCCGAGAGAATTTCCTCTGCAAATTCTACACCACCAAATGTGGTTTGCTGCTGAGCGGCCATGACAGCATTCTCGGCGTGAATCAATCGATTCTGAGCCTGCTGGACCAGCTCAGCTGTGGGCTGAGATACCGCTTGTGTTACCGCGTGATGCAGCTTCTTGACGGAACTGGAAGCCTGTGCAACCAACGTAGAAGATTGCAGACTGGAATGATCGTGCTTCATTTTCGAAACCACTCTCCTTCTCTCAAAATCCTGCTACATCGTTAGCATGGTTTGAAATCAGGAACGTTATGCAATCGCCATTATTTTTTTATGAACGGAGCCACTTTTACAAGCACTTCCTCCTCAGTAGGAGCACTGATATACCGACCGTTAATAAAAACAAAAGCACGCTTGCCGCACGGACCACAGTATGACTTACAGCCGATTTTAATGTCAGCGTCTGGAGCCATCTGCTGAAGTTTAGCAACCATTGATTTTAATTTGACATGTTTACATTTTTCACATACTCGAATATCGTTAGCCATCTATTCCCCTTCTTCTATCACCAAGGCTTAGTGATGAATATTGTTTCCTTGTGAAGGGTTTGTAATTACAAATCCTTCTTTTGGAAAGTAAAGGTAGTCCACTTTAATGCCGTCCAGCATCGGTTTTCCTTTTTCAAGCAAAACATCAATTTCTTTATCTGTGGAAACCAATTCATCATTTTCTTTTTGTGTATCAAAATCAATGCCATAATGCACATGATCCCCATGATCCAGCGTGATCAGAACGCGTACAAGTTTACCCTCATTCTCTGGTAAGCCCAGTTCACGTTTTAATACTTTAGCTGCATTGCGAGTAATCTTTGCTTTCATGTATATTCATCTCCTAGAATCTATAAATAGTGATCAAGTGCTTCAGGCGTGTATTATAAAATAAGCCTGTCCATTGACAATACATTATATTTTAATCAAGAATAGCTCAAATCGCAAGGAATAACCTGTCACTTTTATCGCTTACTACGATCACCGGAAGCAACGAGGGAATATTTACGCTCTGCTCTTGTAACAAACCAGTTCATTAGCAACATCGTCACCCCGATATCATCAATGGGCATGAAAGGTAAAACGTCCGGCAGAACCCAGTACAGAAAAGCAGGAACTAAAAATAACATTTTATCTAACATCGACACCTCAGAAGAAGTGAGCAATGCGGGCAACCGTCTGAAAATATGTGACCATCTGTTTAACGAAAACAGCTTCCTCCATTTCATTTACATCTACTCCTTCCCAAAGTTCAGAATATCTATATCATACCACAATGCGGGCATATGGAGGGTATGTATCATTTCCCTCCGGGCCGCCACATCAACATCTTAATGCTGGATTGTTCTTGCCAGCTTCATCGCAGTCACCATAATTTGTTCCACTTCCAAAGCAATAGAATCATATTGAGAAACGGGGAGGGGATTCACACCCATTCCGGTTTCCACCGTAAATCCGGGTTTTCCGAACTCCTGAATAAACCAATCTTTATAACCTGCGTCACTCCCGCTTAATCGTACGGATCTGTATCCTGCCGCTAACGCGAGTTGTGTTGCCCAATTCTCACTGCATGGAGGCTCGGCATTACGATAATTCCAATATATCTCCTGACCCTGACTATGAAGGGCTATGACGGCATCAAACTGTCTTTCTGTGGTCCAATTAGCCAAAGCTAAGGATTCTGGCTCTGACAAAGGATACTCTCCACCGTAATCTCTACTTCCCGGACCTGTTCTCTCTCTCCGGTTCATTTCTTCCTGCCAGAAGGCTGGAAACTGATCGTTTAAATCAACACCGCGAATATTCGCTTTCCAGCCAGAAAAATCTGGATTGCCTGCATTCATCTCCCGCAGGTCCTTCGACAGAGAATCATTATCCAGAGTTCCATTCAGAACAAGTTCAATCCCATCTGGGTTAAGCATAGGTAATACCCACAATGTAATTTCTTCGAACCATTTTTCAGGATCACGATCATAGAATTCCGCTCTCTCATTCAGTGCCTTAATATAATTTTTCACAAATTGCATCAGACACGGGACATTCAGCCATTCATTTGCGTGCATTCCGGCATTCACATGAAGATGAACATTTCCTCTTCCGATGGCTACATAGGGAATATCTTTCCCCAATACGCTCTTACCGATCACACCGCGCTTTATCCTTGGATCAATTGAGTATATTTCATCCAGATCTTTCAAAAGCTCCTGATATCCATACCGCTTCATCCCTATCCCTCCTATGAAGAAAAACGAAAACGTATGTTATCGCAGTATATGCAAGTGGTATTGTCCACCGTGATACACACCTAGGAAAAGCCTGGACCAAATAAAAAAACAACCTGATTTTCAGGCTGTTTTTTTATACGTATGGAATACAGATAAGTTACAGCAATTTGGAAACTTGCCATACGACAGGTGTATTCTTGATTTGTTCTCCGAGCCAGGAACGAGCGATACTTTGAAACATCTCCGGATCTCCGCTACAGAAAAACTGATGCACTGGAGCATCCTCTAAAGTGGCAAGCTTGCGTTTATCATATAAAATAGTGCTCGTTTCCCGCGCGGTTTCATCTGCTGAACTAATCAGCTTCACACGTGGACCCATGACCTCTTTGATACAATCTGTCAAAAATGGATAATGGGTACATCCCAAAATCAGTGTATCTATAGGGAGAGCCTTCATTTCTGCAAGTGAAGCTTCTACCGTTTTTTTCGCATGTTCAGAACTAAAATCCCCTTGTTCTACCAGTGGAACCAAAGTAGGACAGGCCATACTTTCCACATGAACATAAGGAGACAATTGCTTCAGTGCTTCTGTATAAGCACCGCTATTAATCGTACCGATGGTGCCAATCACACCGATGTTGGCTGTTTTCGTAGCACTTATCGCAGCACGTGCCCCAGGATGAATGACACCGATAACTGGGATATCTACTTTTTTGGTAATATGATCAAGTGCTGCTGCCGTAGCCGTATTACAGGCAATAACAATAACTTTAGGGTCAAACTGGATCAAAAAATCGACAATTTGTTCTGTAAAAAGTTTCACTTCTTCGGACGAACGGGGTCCGTATGGTGTACGGGCAGTATCTCCAAAATAAATTACTTTCTCCCGGGGAAGTTGACGCATAACCTCTTTGGCAACGGTCAGTCCTCCAACACCAGAGTCTAATATAGCAATAGCTTGTTGCACGAACACACCGCTTCCTTCTTCAATGATTTCCATTCTTTTCACCCTTACCCTATGAAACTTTCGGCAAAAAGGTACCTACATCTTACCCGATTTCAGACAAGCCTTCAACAATTCCGCACCACAAAAAGGCCTTACTCCACCTGCTGCCCGGGCGGCGTAGGTGAAAAGCACAGACCTTTTTGACGATTGACTGCTGTATCCATCGATCCTTACGGAAGATGAAAAAGATGAAAAAGAAACATGTGGTTCACACAAGGAAGCTGCTCTTACTTCAGATTACTTGATCTCATTGATCTCTTTAATCTCAGCAAGTATGGAACTCTCCACATCTGCCTCTTCTTCGGAGTCGCTGATGGAAGAAACGGTGACGAATACCGGCTTTGTTTTGCCGATCGCACGAAATTCTTGAATGATTCCTTCCGTTGTTTCAACAACTTTAGCTGTGATCTGTGAGCCTTGGTCCGTAATTTTCGCAGCTATATCCTGACCTTTCTCCGTTACCAGTTTCGCATTATCAGTAATATCCTGACGCAGCTCTAATCCTGATTTAGGTGCAAATAACAGGGCAGTAATAGAACCTGCGATGCTTCCAATTAGTGTTCCCCACAGTAATCCTTTGCTCTTGTCATTCATGTCAAGCTCACTCCTTCTCATTCGGGTCCGATTCGCCGGAAGCCTTGGAGAAACGATGCCAGGAGGACCATACGGTCAGCGCGGCATCGATTGTACGGAACAATGGACCCATGCGCTGCTCATTCTCTTCATGCGCATGTTGTACATGTTGCTCTACGGAATGGGATAGGGTAGCACTAATGTTCTCTACCTGCTTCGTCGTTGTCCTGAGTACGGTACCGGCTGCTTCGATGGAATCCAAAAAAGGAGCCGACTTCTGAATATGCTGCTGAAGATCCAAAACTACATCATCGGTTCTTTGAAGCAGCTGTATTGCATCCTCTGTCAGAAGACGGGTCCTTTCTTCCATCAATCCCATGCTACCCTGAAACTGTTTAATCATTCCTCGCAGATTCAGCAGCACCACAATCATTACAGCGGAGAGGATAACAAAAGCTCCCGCGGCAACGGTAACACTCCATGCTATCATGTTCCTTCCCCCTGCTATCCGGGCGAACGCCCATCTTTTGTTACCGCATTATAAGCAGGAGGAGCTTGACTTGACACTCTTTACGCTAAAATATTTACAAAAAAAAAACGATTAAGGCTCTAATTGACCCGCATAATAAGGCGCTCCAGGATCGAGATCGATAACATATCGTCTAGGGGATACAATGGATTCCTGATGCTCGCACCGCCAGCGCTGTGAACCTGATGTCCCGAGCAGCTGACCGTCCAGAATGACATCACCCTGATCAAATAAATAGTAAGCTGCACCAAACAGAGTCTGTGCTACGGTGTCCGGGTCGAGTCCGGCAAAGTGGCACTGAAAATCTGGAACACCAAGCGAAGAGAGACCGACCGTGTCCATGACGAACTCACGGCGAGCCTCGGTTCCCCCTGCTTGATACAAACGCACGTTCATCGCTCCATACAAGTGGTCACCTTTTTGCAATGCATCTCTATAGGCAGAAGGCTCTACAATTTTGTCACTTCCGTAAAAATAAATAGCATCACAGGGAACAACTTCAAGCACAGCACTCAGTGCCTGCTGAAACAACTGCAATCGCTTTTTATGCGGAAGAGCCGCCGTAAACAGATCGTGAATACGAATCTGATATTTACTAGCTCCGCTTACACGACCAGCCTCTTTCCAATGCCAAGCTTGCTCTAGCGCACCTTTGAATCGGTTCTTGTCAGTAATATCCTGTACAGGCAAAATACAAGTCTGAGCAGGAATCGTACCATCCTCAAAAGGTACCATATGCTCAGTATGCATAATGACCAGAGGTTCCTGATCTTCTTTTTCCGTGGTTTCAGGCCTCGAGAATGCACTTCCAGCTGAAGTTGGTGCTGCGACACGTTCTTTTAAGCGCTTCTTAAGCACTCTGGCATTCCCAGTCATTCGCCGCATCACTTCCATCAACTTCTCCTCGCGGAACACAGGAAGTTCTTGAAACAGAAGTTCAGCCATATACACCGGGTGAAATCCGGAATTTTGTTTTTGATCTATATTTTGTGAATCTGGCATGACAACTCCTCCTGATGAAAGGTACTGCTTTTTATATTATTAACCCTAAAGATCTACCTTCTCACCTTCTGGAACGGACCCAGTTCAAGCTCAAGATAGGCACGAACTTGTTCATCAAAATGATCGAATATCGCTGGAAGCTGCTTCGTCATCTCATGGAGACTTGTCCGATCCCAAGCATAGTAATCTTGTACGAGCGGTTTGCGGAGGGATACAAGTTTCATGAAAATTTCGTAGCTCTCCTCGTTAAACGCTCCAGCTTCATGTACAATTTCTACAATATCTTCATAACTACTTGCATCACGAAGAATAAAACCATCGATTAGGTAACTTCCAACGTCTGTCACTGTCTCAATAGCGAGATGAAGCGCTCTTTCCTGAACCATGCCGAGAACCAAACTGCCGTCCCATTTGGACGATACTTCTCTTAGTGCAGCCGTAATTTCAGGAATCGCTGCAAGGCGTAAATTGATTTGATCTATATTCACGTAGTACATAGAAGTCACATCCGTTTCGTGTGTTTATCTATTCCGTCTGTTTTTCCGCTTTAACCAGATGAACATGACGGGACATGCGATTAAAATGACGATCAGTAAATACATGGTCTCCATTACATCTTTCAAATCGCTCACTTGTAAGTTCCCTCTCTCTACTTGTTAAGATATGGCCTTACACTTCGTAATCCACTGCTACAGCAGTGTCCTTAACTTCATTCATATGCTTGATAATTTCCTGATGAACAGGATGAACTTGATAGGCCTGAAGGTCTTCTAGGGTTGCTACAACCGCTGTAAGTGAGATGTCAAAAGAACGCTCTGTTTTGAGTACATCTACACCAATCTCTAGCGACTTTAACATTTCAATCTTTCCATCCATGCTGCGCAGAATATCAGCCGTACGCTGAACTGCTTCTTCCGAACGATCTTTCAGTTTAAAAAATACGATATGTTTAATCAAGTGTATCGACCCCTTCTCTATAAGTGATTCTTAATCCATATGGTGTTAGATAATACGTTTACAAAAAATATATCATAAACACAGGAATATTGGTAAATTATCATCCTTGTTTTTCACAATATATAAAAAATGACATGTTCCTTGTTGGTAATTTGCTCCATTAGACAAAAAACAAGACCTATTCTTAAGAAATAGGCCTTGCAGATTAAAGAATATTTATACATCCTTTAACTACCGATTCACTTTTCAGTCTCCTCTTCGGACCGATGCTTGTGAGCCTCAAGATCTTCCAGAGCTTCCTTTACAGCTTCAAGTACTTCTTCCTGTGTCAAATCACCAACATGTGCTCCTTCATCTTTCTCACTGGAATGGTGTTTTGAATCCGTTTTATCAGCTGCCCCCTTCGCCTCCTCTTCATCAGCCTGCAATTTCACCATATTAATAATTTCTTTTACTTTGGTTGGAAAAGGAAGACCGATACGGGCGTAATTTTCGGTAATTGAGATCAGCTCGTTAGCTAAATAAAAATAAATAGCTCCGCCTTTGATAACATCCGTCCCCATTAACAGGTCCAGCTGGTTTGCGAGCAAGATAACTAGAAGCATTAATCCTTTCCGGGTCAGCCCCCAGAATCCGATCTTACTGTTAAGCTTGTCTCCCGTCCGGATTGCAGCTGCTACGCCCGTTATATAATCTATGGCCATTGCGATACACAAGAGGATAAGCAGTTGAGTCCAGCCACCAAATGCAAACGTGAAATAAGCCCCTACCAAACCAAGCAACATATTGACAAGTGCTGGGTTCACCGCGTCCCCTCCTTCTTCTCCTCCTTTCTATTAATCTATGAAAATATTTGGAAATTGACAGGTTATATACCCCAGTTTTTTATAAAAATTATAAATTCAAGGAGAATCGAACCGCATTTCATGAAAGTGAAAAGATAGTTCTTTCGACCCGTTTTTTGAATGCGAATATAGAAAAAACGTATAAAAATACACTATAAAATAGATATAATATACATTAAATGGGTAAAATCATAGTTCTAAATTCACTTAACAAGGTCTTTTCACACAGTTTCAGAGCCTTTATATGCTGTTAACTGTATACTTGAAAGTGAACATTACTTGTTGTAGTATTTGAGTAAAAAATCGGAGGAAATATGCCTAAACAACAAGATCAACATTCAATCCAGGCGTGGTCTCTGATCAACCGCAAATATCTGGGAAAAGGCGTACGTGTAAAACGCTTCCGCAGGCCAACACGCTGTCAGGTCCGTAATCGTATTTTACTCGCTGTTCTCATGGCTAACGACATTAAATTATCTCAGTTAGCAGAAGATCTATCTATCTCTTCCCGCAGTGTTAGCGCATGGGTATATGAAGGACGCATTCCTGGTAGTACCATTCTCGATAAGGTATGTCAATTGCTTGGTTATCCGCGCCACATTTTATTTAACGAAGAAGTAATTCGCACAAGTCCTGTCATCTGTCAGCCTGAAGCGTCTCGTTTCATGAAACGGACAGTTACCCGATCTCCTGTGAGCAATCGTATTCTAACGGGTTTGTGTATGGTACATGATTTGTCCGTAACGGACGTAAGCCACTGGATCGGTGTACATCCAGGAACATTCCGCAAATGGCTTCATCAAGGGACATTGCCATCTGCCGCATTTCAAGATCAAGCAGAAGCGTTCTTTAAGGTTCCTAAATCAATTCTTTTTGCCGATGCAATGTTAAAACAGAAACTATAGCCTTGATACATAAGGATTTCCCAGGTAGATGAGCGCATTTGCCGGGAAATCCTTTTCTTGTTTTTTGGCAAATTAGGCACCGCAAAAAGGAGAGCTTGAGTTATTCAGAAATCTCAAACTCTCCTATTCCCTATTCAGCTACCTATTAATGTGAATGTACTGCCTCGCTTGCCATCTCTTCTTTCAGCGTTTTCAACTTTTTCATGACCGAATTCTGATCCCTGCCGAAATAATCGTGAAGTCGGTTATACTCCGCATATAATCTTTCGTATACCGCGGAATTCTCCGGAATTGGTTTGAAGCTGTCTTCTCGCACACGGGCCATCTTCGCTGCCGCGTCTACGATGTTAGCGTAACCTCCAGCTTCAGCACCTGCTGCCACAGCTGCGAACATCGCTGCTCCTAGAGCTGGGGTTTGTGTTGATGCTGCTACTTTAATTTCACGGCCGGTTACATCGGCATAGATCTGCATCAAAAGTTTGTTCTTCTGCGGCAGCCCACCGCAAGCATATAAAATATCAACGGATACGCCGCTGCCATGAAAAGCGTCCACTATTTTACGTGTGCCAAATGCTGTTGCTTCAAGCAAGGTACGGTAGATCTCTTCCGGTTTCGTTAACAGTGTATACCCGACAATTAAACCGGTAAGATTCGTATCCACCAGTACCGACCGATTTCCATTCCACCAGTCAAGCGCAAGCAATCCCGTTTCGCCCGGCTTATAGGCTGATGCTCGTTTTTCGAGCCACTCATGTACAGATACTCCAGCTTCTTCAGCCTGCGTCTTCACCTCTGCTGGAACCGCATGCTCCGTGAACCAAGCAAAGATATCACCTACCGCAGATTGACCCGCTTCATATCCAAAATAGCCAGGAATGATGCCGTTTTCTACCACACCGCACATCCCTTCCACTTCCTTCTCTTCTTCCCCTAGCAACATATGACAAATGGAGGTCCCCATCGCCATTACCAGCTTTCCAGGTGTTACTACGCCAACAGCCGGGACTGCAGCATGAGCATCTACATTACCCACAGCCACCGCAATTCCCTCATTCAAGCCCATAGCCTGCGCCATTTCCCCTGTCAGACCGCCAGCACGGCTCCCAAGGTCATTAATCTCACCTCTAAGCTTTGTATCCACGAGATGCTCTAGTCTTGGATCCAGCGAAGCAAAGAACGCAGGGGAAGGATACCCTTCACGGTGATGATAGATGGCTTTGTAACCTGCTGTACACTGGTTGCGGCTGAGCTCTCCGCAGAGTTGCATTATGACCCAGTCCGTCGCTTCAACAAACTGATCCGTACGATCATAAATATCAGGAGCTTCATTCAGAATCTGCCATATTTTTGCAATCATCCACTCTGAGGATATTTTGCCTCCATAACGAGGTAAAAAAGCTTCTCCTCTTACTACTGCAAGCTCATTAATTCGATCTGCTTCTGGCTGCGCCGCATGATGTTTCCATAACTTTACCCAACTGTGCGGATTGTCTGATAGCTCTTGTTTGAAACAAAGCGGCTTACCAAGGGCATCGATGGGAAGCATGGTACAAGCGGTAAAATCAATACCAATGCCAATGACATCTTCCTTAGCTATACCAGAGGCATTCATTACCTCAGGCACGGAAGTCGTTAACACTTCAATATAATCTGCAGGATGCTGAAGCGCCCAATCGAGTTCCAATTTACGTCCGCTAACCGGCAATTTTTCATCAATTACACCATGACGATAAGGAGTTACATGCGTTGCCACCTCCGTACCATCCGACAGTTTGATCAGCACTGCGCGTCCCGATTCCGTACCGTAATCTACACCAATTGTATATTTTTCGCTCATTTTGCACTCTCCTTTGAACGTTGTCCATAATAGGCGTCCTTACCGTGTTTACGTAGAAAATGTTTATCTAGCAGATTGGCGTTCATCGATCCGAGCTGAGGATCAAGTGCCATAGACCGATGAGCCATTTTGGCAACTTCCTCAAGCACAACCGCATTATGAAGTGCATCATGGGCATCTTTCCCCCAGGCAAAAGGAGCATGTTGGTGAACCAATACTCCTGGAACGCTAGCAGGGTCAATCCCTTCCATGCGGAAAGTTTCGATAATGACATTACCTGTCTCCAGCTCGTACTCGCCTTCTATTTCTTCCGCTGTCATTGCCCGAGTACAAGGAATCGTACCGTAAAAATAATCACCGTGGGTTGTACCCAGTGCAGGTATTTCTTTTGCCGCCTGTGCAAAACTCGTCGCCCACGGTGAATGGGTGTGAACAATACCTCCGATATCTGAGAAAGCACGGTACAGAGCCAGATGTGTAGGTGTATCAGAAGAAGGACGAAGATCTCCCTCAACAATGTCCCCTTGCAGATTGACAACGACCAAATCACTTGCCTTCAAGTCCTCATAAGCCACACCACTTGGCTTAATGACAACAAGCCCTTTCTCACGGTCAATCCCGCTCACATTTCCCCAAGTAAACGTAACGAGTCCGTATTTAGGTAAGCCCAGATTCGCTGTAAGAACTTCTTCCCTCAAAGATTCAAGCATCACATGTACTCCTCCCATCAAATAAAGCGCATTCATTTTATAAATGTATGTACAACACTAGATGGAATGCCCTTATCTCTAAATTTTTATCTGTTATCATGTTGTTTATTATACACTTGTACGTACAAGTTGGCTATCCTTTTTTCTATTTCTCCTTCTAAAAAAAACAAAAAAACTTTTCTCCTGAAGAATCAGAAGAAAAGCTTTTTTATAATACAAATGCTTTAGATTAGTGAAATGATCTAGTGGATTCTCTTACAATGAGTTCTGGAGTACGTACAATCTCCCGATGTTCGTTTGCAGACTCATGCTTCTCAATCATACCGACCATCCACTCGGCCGCATCGACTCCAAGCTGTTGCTTCGGATGCGCTATGGTTGTTAGCTTAACCTCTGTCGCTGTTGCCATAAAGGAATCATCAAATCCGACCATAGACAAATCACCCGGTACAGATAACCCCGCTTTTCTAATTGGATCAAGCAGATGTACCGCTAGTTCATCATTATAGGTAACCCACCCTGTGGGCCGTTCACTGGAAGGTTTATTTAATAAAGTTTCTGCGTACTGACGAGGTGTTTCCTTTTTCTCCTCCGTACTGTAGGTAAATACCGTTCCCTCTTGAATCGGAATACCGTATTTTCGATGCGCAGCAATAAATCCTTTCATTCGGCGAATTCCCTGCATATCATCTGTTTTGAAGAAACCCGCTAGACGTGTATGCCCTAGCTGAATCAAGTGTTCGGCAGCCATAAACCCACCAAGCTCATCATCAAGCCGTAGACATGGAGAATCCATCTCTTCGTACCTCGCATTAATCATAAGGTAAGGAATGGAACGCTGCTCCATCTTCAGAAAATAGTTAAGATTCACGCTCCGCTCTCCACTTTTCGTCGGTTCGATAATAACACCGCTCAGTGGTTCTTCGAGCAGCATTTCAAGACAGTGCTGCTCCTTCGATTTGTCGTTATCTGTACTCATCAAGAGAAGCCTATAGCCTTGTCTTGTTAACGTGCTCTCAATCCCTTGAACAATCTTTGGAAATATGTAATCAGAGATATACGTTGTTACTACTCCGATTGTTTTGGACTGTTGCTGCGGACTTTCCTTCTCGGCAACAAAGGTCCCCTTACCTTGTATTCGGTAAAGCCATCCGTCTTGAACCAAGTCTCCCAGCGCCTGTCTTACGGTTTGACGGCTTACTCCAAACTGCTCACTCATTTCATGCTCTGAGGGAAGCTGCTGATGAGGCAGCCATTCTGGCTCCGCTGATAACAGCCCAGACATAATTTGTTCTTTCACTTGTATATATTTTGCGGTCATTTCATTCCTCCGTGCGGCAAGCCAGTGTATTAGTAAATTCTCATCGTTCCCATTCCCAGTATTATAGCATAGCCCATTATTGTACGTACAAGAAGGGTGGAATACTAACATATAACACCCTGGCATCTGTTTTTTATGAGGAATAATTAACAACAAAGAGTACAGGTGAAGTTTGGGTAGCCATCATCTGATCCTTCAATGCAATTATCTCATTTCGGGGCTTACTCTCTCGTTTCTATAAGTAAGTCCCGTATAACGAGGTCTGAGCGTATGAGCCGTGGCAAGTGCAATTTGGAAAGCAGATTCGGTTACGTCCAGGTCCGCAAGCGTTGCAGGGCCTCCAGTCACTCGCAGCCAATCTTGCATTTGCTCTCTTTGCGGCAATTGTTTATAAGCTTCAAAAGCAGGTTCTGTTTCTTTCTCATAAAGACCACGATAGATATCCGTCAAGAGCGCCGAGGCAACCCCTACTTTTGCACCATGGAGAATAGCAGGTCTCCCCTGTTCGATAAAATCCATTTCTAGACGATGAGAAATATGATGTTCTCCTCCGGAAGCTGGACGGGAATGATCAATCATAAGCATGGAAATACCAGAAACGATAAGTGCTTCCATAAGAATGGATACCCCAGTCTCACTGCCCTCAGCGATGTCACTTATATGCGTGATGCACGACTCTAGCGCTTCTTCTGTCATAAGGTAGGCAAGTGGGCAAAATGGCTCTTGCCCAAGATCGCGTGATACCTTCCAGTCTGCTAGGGAAGTAAATTTGCCGAGCATATCGCCAAATCCAGCTGCAGTCAGCACTTGAGGTGCTCGTGAAAGAACCTCAAGATCGGCGAAAATAGCATCAGGTGCAGTCGCTTGGAACGTCTGTTTTACACCTCCAATAATAAGAGGAGCCCCCGCAGAAGTAAATCCATCAACCGAAGCTGCAGTTGGTACAGAAAGGAAAGGAATATTCATTTTGAAACATACAAATCTCACTAGATCATGAACTGTTCCTGAACCTACTGCTAAGACAGCCTCACTATTGTTCGAAACGCCTAGCAGCAGCTTCACAATGAACGCTTCATCTGCAATGACATCCCCTGCTTTATTCGCTTCAAGCAGCACCTCATTAACCGTAACCCCAGCGTTCAGGAGTAGTCCTGCGACCTTTCTGCCGGCAGCATTCCCTGTATTGTCATCGTAAACTACGCTTGCTTGTTTGTACCCTTGTGATACGACATAGGGTGCTATCTTATGCAACGCTCCACTTTCCATGCAGATTTGCATACGTACTTCATGATGTCTCGATCCGCAGGTACACCCGGCTGCCTCTTCATTCCATCTTGCTATACGTTTATTCATATCCATGACAAAAACGCCTCCTGTAAGATGAATTCTATCTCTAGTTTCCAACACGTACGTACAAGTTGTCAATGAAAAAGACTGCCTCATTCTCACACTTCGTGAGTCTAAGGCAGTCTTTTATCTACTTAATAAACTTCTTCTATCCTATTCCACAATTTGATTATTTATATGCTGGGAGCCAGTCACCATGAGCTGCAATTAAGTCATCACACATGCTGATGATATCGTCCATCGAAAGCTCAGCCGATGTATGGGGATCCAACATCGCTGCATGATAAATATGCTCTTTTTTACCTGTAATGGCAGCCTCGATAGTAAGAAGCTGAGTATTAATATTCGTCCGGTTCAGTGCAGCACACTGCGGAGGAAGGTCGCCTACATAAGTTGGGGTTATTCCGCTGCGATCTACGAGACAAGGGACTTCTACACATGCTTCTTTCGGAAGGTTCGTAATGAGGCCATTGTTCATTACGTTTCCTCCGATTTTATAAGGTACATTCGTTTCCATAGCTTCCATAATGTAAGATGCATATTCATGGGATCGCTCATGCTTCAGTTGTTCATTATTCACCATTTCATCCCGCATACGTTCCCAACCCGCAATTTGTTCCACACATCGACGCGGATACTCATCAAGCGGTATCTGGAATCGCTCTATGAGTTCAGGATAGTTCTTTTTAATAAAATAAGGATGATATTCTGCATTATGCTCAGAGGATTCCGTAATATAGTACCCAAACTTCAGCATCATCTCATATCGTACCATATCACCATGAGGTTCCTTCTGTTTCTCTGCTGCTCTGCGTTTTATTTCAGGGTACAAGTCCTCCCCATCACGTGTTACTTCAAGCAGCCAAGCCATATGGTTAATCCCAGCGATTTTAGCCTGAACTCCGGTTTGATCTATGCCGAGGTGTGAGAACATATGAGGAACACATACCTGCACACTATGACATAACCCTACGGTTTTAATCCCGCCATAAGTGTTCATTACATTCGTAAGTACAGCCATCGGATTAGTGTAATTTAGAAATTGGGCATCCGGGCACACTTCACGCATATCAGCGGCGATGTCCAGCATAACAGGAATGGTACGCAAATTGCGGAAAATCCCCCCAATCCCTACCGTATCGGCAATCGTCTGACGAAGACCATACTTTTTAGGAATTTCAAAGTCCGTAATCGTACATGGATCATATCCACCCACCTGGATTGCATTGATGACATATTTGGCTCCACGCAGCGCTTCCTTTCGGTCCGTATAAGCTACTATCGTACATGTGCTGCCACTGCTATTTTTAAGGTTGCGCAGCATTTTCTCTGAATCTGCCAAGCGCTGCAGATCAATATCAAACAAGGCAATTTCAAAACCTTGCAACGCAGGCGTCAGCATGCTGTCTCCAAGCACGTTCTTAGCAAACACCGTACTGCCAGCCCCGATAAATGTAATTTTGTTCATCCACTATTCCTCCTCGAGTATACTAAAAAAGTAGAGCACTATTCCCGCTTAGCCTAATACTTCTTTTCGATAATCAAGCCCGTATTACTGAATTCAAGTAATAATCCTGCATATTTGATACGCTTTCAATATAAAACAGACAGTGAGAAAAATGTATGGAGAAATACAATTCAGATATGGATGATTGTTGCATTGTGAAAAAAAAGAGTATATGTTCATCACAATGAAAGATTGGAGGAATGTGACGTGAATCAGGATCATACCTATTTCGAAGTGGGCATCAATCCTCATCCTGAGGAGAATGAACCAGCGGTTCTATTTTGCGGAGAAGGAAGACCCGATCCCTCCCACCGAATTGGTCCCTCTGTACATGAATATTATCTCGTGCATACGGTACTGGACGGGAAGGGAGTCTTCCAAAGTGGCGGGGTATCCTACCCCTGTGAAAAAGGAGATACTTTCTTTATCTTCCCGGGAGTTCTATTCAGTTATGAGGCAGATTCCACTTGTCCCTGGCACTACACTTGGGTAGCCTTGAAAGGGGATGCTGTCTCCTCCTATTTGAGGCGAATCGGGATATCGGAAGAACGCCCTGTACTACACACAAAAGAACCCTCCGCTGCTCATGAGTTATACAGACGAATCCGTACCTCCTTTGGACAAACAGCCTATCCGGCGATGGAGAGTTTAGAGGCATCCGGATGGATGCGGCTACTCTTCCATCATTTTGGTCTAGCTAATTTGGACTCCGTTCCCATTCCACAGTCAGAGCATCCCGTTATGATCGATCGCCAGGTAGAGCATGCCATTCGCTGGATTTCGCTTCAATACCCACAGCAGATTAGTATCCATCATATGGCTTCAACACTCGGGTACCACAGGGCACATTTGTCCAAGTCTTTCAAAATCAAAACTGGCCTCTCACCCAAACAATATTTAATGAAAGTCAGACTCGAAAAAGCGAAAGAATTGTTATCAGACAACCTGACCATAGATCAGATTTCTTCCTCCGTTGGTTTCAATGATGCTCTCTACTTCTCCAAACAGTTCCGCAAGGAGTATCGAATGTCTCCGACGGAATATCGGAATGAAATTGCGAAAAAATCATAGGGCGCGTTAATCCTCTTGCATGTCGTAGGAAAATAAAAAAGGTTCGTCATCGCTACGAGAGCAAAGACGAACCTTTTTATAAAATGCGAAATGCGGTCGAGAGGACTCGAACCTCCACGGGGGTTAGCCCACACGGACCTGAACCGTGCGCGTCTGCCAATTCCGCCACGACCGCACAACTTATAATACTTTTCATATTATAAGTGGGCTTTCATAGATTTGCAAGTAAAATGATTACATGCCCATTTCTTCCTAATTCTACATATTGGAACGATATTCACTTGGGCTGTAACCCACTTCTTTTCGGAAGGTTTTGGAGAAATAATTCGCGGTATCAAACCCTGTCGCATCCGCAATCTCTTTTACACTTAGCGAAGTCGTTCGAAGCAGGAGTTTTGCTTCCTCCATACGTTTCAAGCTCAAATATTTCAGCGGTGGTACACCAAAATGCTTTTTAAAATACTTAATGAAATAATTGGGATGCAAATGCAGCACAGATGCCATCTGTTCCAGTGTAACTTCTTCATGCAAATGATCCCTAATATATTCTTGAATCGCTGTAAGCCTGCTTCTCTCTCCACGCTTGTCGGGATGGATCTGCGGAATCTGATGCTCCAAAATTCGCGACAGAAGATCAAACATAACTGACTTCTCTTTCAGTCTCGCTGAGACCGAATGATGATTATGACTCTTGGTAAGATCTTCAAAGAGCATCTTCAGCACTTCCTGATCCATTGCATCATAACAAATGGGAACATCCAGCCACGAAAATACATCCGAATCTCCTACCGTTGCTGAAAAATGGCACCAATATTTTAAGAAAGGCCGATCGCTAATAGTTGAGTACGATTGTTTCGTACCCGCAGGCAGCAGGACAAGTTGACCCGGTGTTGGATATAACTCCAAATCCCCTATTTTGAGCCAGCCTTCCCCACCAAGAATGTAATATATTTTATTGTAAGATACGGTATAGTCATACTCTTTCCATTCAGGCCAGCATTGGGTTTTCTTCGCATCCCATACTTGTACCTGCATATGTAACATCATCTCTTCAATTGCTTCGCTTTCCCGCAGCTGTTCATGTATCATGCTTTAAACCTCATAAAGTTAGTATTGTACCCATCTAAGTTAAGGAATTCTCTATCCTATCGTATCACATTATTGCTACAATCGGACTCATAATTCATTATACGGAGGTTACTTCTCATGACATCAAACATCTACGAGCAAAGAATCAAAGAGCGCAACGAACGCACAGCATGGTTTCAAGAAGACCGCTTTGGTATGTTCATCCACTGGGGACTGTATGCAATCCCTGCTCGAGGCGAGTGGCTCAGAAGTAGTGAACAAATGAGCGTAGAAGATTATCAGACTTATTTTGATGAGTTTAACCCAGTTGATTACAAACCAAAAGAATGGGCCAAAGCAGCCAAAGCTGCGGGCATGAAATATGCTGTACTTACGGCAAAACACCATGACGGATTCTGCCTGTTTGACAGTAAACTAACGGATTATAAAGCAACAAACACGAAAGCCGGCCGGGATCTAGTACGCGAATTCCTTGATGCATTCCGCGAGGAAGGAATTAAGGTAGGGCTTTATTTTTCTGTAATCGATTGGCATCATGAAGACTTCCCTGCATATGGCGACCTTCATCATCCTATGAAAAATAATCTGGATTTCAAACGTAATCCCGAGACTTTCCCAAGATACTTAGACTACATGCATGGTCAAATCCGTGAACTGCTAACCGACTACGGTAAACTCGATATTATGTGGTTTGACTTTTCCTATGCTGAGATGAAGGGTGATACTTGGAAAGCTGAAGATATTATCGCCATGCTGCGTGAACTTCAGCCCCATATTATTATCGATAATCGTCTCGAAGGCAGCGGAGATAATGGCGGAAGTATTTATACGACAGAACCTTCTGTTTACAGCGGAGATTTTGCATCCCCTGAACAGATTATCCCTCCATCCGGTGTGGTGGATGTTACCGGTAAACCAATTCCATGGGAAGCTTGCATAACACTCAATAATAACTGGGGCTATGCAGCTGCGGACAAGAACTATAAGACACCAACGACGGTCATTCGTAAACTCGTAGAATGTGTCAGCAAGAACGGAAACATGCTTCTAAATGTGGGTCCTGACGCAAAAGGGAACATTCCTAAAGAATCGCTGGACATTCTATCCGAAGTTGGAGATTGGATGAGCAAAAATGGGGACAGCATTTACGGCTGTAAAGCTGCAGACTTCTCCAAACCAGACTGGGGCCGTTATACACAAAAGGGGAACAAACTGTACGCTCACGTCTTGGAAGACAGCGTAGGTCCTGTCAATCTGCTTGGACTGAATGGCAAAATTAAAAAAGCTAGACTTCTTGCAGATGGATCAGAACTATTCCTAAGCCGTCCTTGGAGTGCTGCAGAATTCACGGAAGATGCGTTTGTCAGCTTTGCGCGTCCTGAAGTATACAGTCACCCTCTTCCAGATCAGCGCAATACCGTAATTGAACTTGAACTTGTAGAAGAAGACAATAAAGCATAAGCAACCTTGATAATTGATCAGAATCCGGTGTGAGTACCGTATTCTGATCTTTTTTATTTCATTCATTGTATATAAAATCCCCCCTGAGACACTTGGAAGATTCGTTTCCACAAGTGCTCAAGGGGGATTTTATTTTGCTATAATTACTGCCAGATTTCGTCTGCTACTTCTTTAATAAAGGCAAGCTTGTTCCATTGCTGCTCTTCTGTCAGAATGTTCCCTTCTTCTGTCGAAGCAAACCCGCACTGTGGACTTAGGCAAATTCGGTTAATATCCACATACTCTGTTGCTTCTTCAATTCTTTTTACAATCTCTTCCTTATTCTCTAGCTCACCTGTCTTAGAAGAAAACAGACCGAGAACAACTTGCTGATCTTCCTTCAAGAAACGAAGCGGTTTGAAATCACCCGCACGGTCTGTATCGAATTCAAGATAGTAACCTGCAACATTTTCAATGCCAAGCAAAGTTTCTGCAATCGGCTCATATCCGCCGGAAGATGCCCATGTAGAGTGATAGTTACCACGGCATACATGTGTCGTAATGACCAAATCCGAAGGCAAGAAAGCAACTGCCTGTGCATTAACCTGTGCATACAACTTCGCAGTTTCAGCTACGTTTACTCCTTCTGACTGTTTAGCCTCTAAATAGTTTTTGTCACACAACATTCCCCACGTGCAATCATCTAACTGAAGACTGCGGCAGCCTGCTTCATAAAAGGCAAGAATTGCATCATGATAAGCTATTGCAATATCATTTACCAATTCTTCTTTACTGCTATAGAACTGCTCCACAGAAGCTCTATTTTCCGGACGCTGAAGTTCAGATAGGAACTGAGCAGGGGCAGGAATCGTTTGGCGTGCTACTACATCATCCCCCGCTGCTTGTTTCAAAAACTTGTAATGATCAACGAATGGATGGGAAGATGAAAACCCTACTTTACCAACAAGACGCGCCGTTTCTCCTCTTGTCGTTTCCCCTTGAAATGGATAGCCTTTAACATCCTCGGCCTTCTCCACTCCATCCAGACCCCACATGAAATCGAGGTGCCACCATGAGCGGCGAAATTCTCCGTCCGTTACGGCCTGTAATCCAACTTCTTTTTGTTTCTCAACAAGACGAACAATTGCCTCATCTTCAATCTTGGTGAGTTCGGCTTGAGAGATTTCTCCGTTTTGGAATTTAGCTCTCGCTTGTTTCAAAGATTCTGGACGTAAAAAGCTCCCAACAATATCATACCGATAAGGAGTTATGCTTCTAACTGTTCCTGCTTGTGTAGCCTGGCTCATGTGATCTATCTCCTTTAATTGTTATTCGTTAAGGTTGTACTAGAAAGATAACATGAACGATCAGTTATAACATAACTCCAATAAACTATAGCTGGTTATAACTTTAAACTATATCAAATTTTTCGGTTGCCTCCTGCAATGCCTCTACATAAACCGTCGCAAGCTTCGAGAGCATCGCATTTTTATGAGAAATCCATCCGACATTAATCGTTTCATTGCAGTCCAAAGGTACGGGGATAATATCATTTCCATTTAAATCTGCGCTCAAGACTCCAGTTGAAATAGTGTAACCATTCAGTCCAATCAATAGGTTAAAGAGAGTGGCGCGGTCATTCACCCGAATGCTTTTTTTATGAGATAACGTACTCAAAATTTCCTCTGAGAAATGAAATGAATTGTACTCTCCCTGTTCAAACGATAGATAGGGATACTCTTCCAGATCTTCTATGGAGACAATAGATTGCCTAGCAAGCGGGTTCTGGGCGCTAATAAAAATATGCGGCTTCGCTGTAAACAGACTGTGAAACTGAAGATTTGCTGCGATCAGCAGTTTGCTCATTACTTTGCTGTTAAATTCATTTAAATACAAGATTCCGATTTCACTGCGCAGTGTTTTAACATCTTCAATAATTTCATGGGTCTTCGTTTCCCGCAGAGCAAGTTCGTATTCCTCCTGCCCATATTGCTGAACGAGCTTTACAAAAGCATTCACAGCAAAGGCGTAGTGCTGAGTAGACACTGAAAAATGTTGTGGTGAGGGCTTCGCATTCATATATCTGCTTTCAAGTAGCTCGGCTTGTTCAGCAACCTGCCTTGCATATCCCATAAATTCAACGCCTTCAAGAGAAATCGTAATTCCTTTATTCGTACGTTCAAAAATAGTAATCCCGATATCTTCTTCCAGCTCACGAATGGCTTTGGACAAACTTGGCTGCGAGATGAAAAGTCGTTTAGCTGCTTCGTTCATCGATCCGCGATTGGCAACCTCAATGACATATTTAAGTTGTGTAAGTGTAGCCATACCATCCCTCTTTCTTCCGAAAATGTTTCTACTAACATTATACCAGTAGTTAAAACTTATTTTGTCGCAATGATTTTGGGAATGATCCACCTATTATCTACATAATGTGAACCAAACCATGTAAACTGACCAAACTCTATCCGACATTTTGATAACAAATCGATAGGTAGTTAGCATATCAACCATTCATTTTTGGGAGAGGGATTCTATGGCCATTGCACCATCTATTTTGAGACAAGGGGATACGGTAGGAGTTGTCACATTAGGGAGTCCTCTTAGCCGGGCGACTATTGATGCACGAATTGAAGTTCTGAAGACAACAGGACTGAATATCATCGTGGGTGATCACGTATACGATCAGGATGGGTTTCTGGCCGGGACAGATGAAGACCGTGCACAAGACCTCATGACCATGTTTCAGAATGAAGAGGTTAAGTTAATACTCCCAACTCGTGGAGGTACCGGTGTGGCTGGAATTCTTCCCTATCTTGATTTTGACGTGATACGCAGCAATCCGAAACTGATCACTGGGTACAGTGATATTACCATACTGCTCAACACACTTTATCAATATGCAGATTTGATTACACTGCAAAGCCTCATGTTAATTGACTTTAATTCAGGTACACCCTCTTATAACTTTGACCAATTCTTCACAGCAACCTCTATCGTTCAGTCTACCCGGCTCATCTCAAATCCTCCAAATATCCCCATGATCAGCCGAATCCAAGGAAATGTGACCGGACCCCTTGTTGGCGGAAACCTTACCTCCTTTGTAGATACATTAGGCACCCCGTATGAGATCGATGTAACGGACAAAATCCTGTTAATTGAAGAAACACATGAGCCCACGAATACGGTCTACCGTTATATCAACCATCTCCAGCTGGCGGGTAAACTGGAAGCCTGTGCTGGCATCATTATGGGCGAATGTACAGGTTGCCTTGAAGCTTATGGTGTATCTTATCAAGAGTTGATTGAAGACGTCATCGTTCCTCTTGGCAAACCATTAATGACCAATGTGACCACAGCCCATGGTCTATATAAAGCAGCACTGCCGATAGGAGCTGTCGTGAATCTGGATACGGAAGCGAACACACTTACTGTTGTTGAGCCAACTGTAGTTGCCTGAGTATCTTGTCTTGTTAGGCAGGCCAGACTACTCCCCCTACTCGATTTTAACTGAACCAATTCAAGACCAAGAGTTATTAGAACATGAGATTTCGTCTGTAAGGTGACCCACGTAAACTCATCTACCTAAAATATAAAAATAACCGTTACTGAATGTTTCAGTAACGGTTATTTTCTATTTTGAAAATAGGCTGAAACTTTACTCTATGAATCTTTCGATATGAATTGTGTTCTACTGTACTAACATGAACATAATCTATTCAATAGAATACGTATTAACTTACTATGTATTAGGAGGTTAAAATGAACCGTTTATTCCGCTCTTCTACAATTGGATTCACATGTATAATCCTCTTGGGATTATCTTTCTTTTTCTTTGCACAAGCTGCGAGCGAGACTCATTCACTCGTTTTATCCTCTTCTCTTCTTCAACTCAACACGATTTTTCTCAGCATACTGATTGAAGCTATGCCCTTCGTTCTCATAGGTGTACTTCTTGCCGGCATCATCCAGATCTTTGTCACCGAAGAGCATATAACTCGTTGGATGCCCAAAAACAAAGTAGCAGTCATTCTCATGAGCTGTGTGGTTGGAGCTTTATTTCCCGCCTGCGAATGCGGTATTGTACCCATCATCCGAAGACTCGTCTCCAAGGGAGTTCCCATTTATGCAGGTATCGGATTTATGCTCACCGGTCCACTGATCAATCCTATCGTTATTACATCTACCTATATGGCTTTTGGCAATGATTTTCGTATCGCAGGCCTTCGAATGGGTGTTGGTTTTCTGATTGCTCTTTTGGTCACTTTTTTTATTAGCATGAGTTTCTCAGGAACGCAGTTTAGGCAACATAACATCGTTACTGCAACCATTCAGGATAAAACTCCACTATCGCAAAAGTTTAAAAACATGCTGCATCATTCGATTGATGAATTTTTTGACATGGGTAAGTTCCTTATTCTCGGAGCCTTTATTGCGGCATCCGTGCAAACTTTTCTACCTGCAAAAGCACTCGTAGACATTGCAACAAGCACGGCCTCTTCTACGCTCATTATGATGGGACTGGCCTATGTTCTCTCGCTTTGCTCAGAAGCAGATGCATTTATCGGATCTTCTTTTAGTCACCTGTTCGGGACAACTTCCATCTTGGGTTTCCTCATCTTTGGGCCCATGATGGACTTGAAAAATACTATTATGATGCTCAGCGTATTTCGGGCTCGTTTTGTAATGACCGTGCTGGTCTTCATCGTTCTTACTATCTTCACAACACTTATGTTTCTACATCCTTATCTATAAGGAGGTTATAGGAGATGAAAACCAAGTTTTATGGCCAACAGTTACTCAAGGCAATTATTCTGCTCTCCTTCTCGCTATTATTGTTGCGATGGCATGTAACAGGCGAAATACTGAAGTTTGTTAATCCCAAATATGAAATACTAAGCTTAGGTGCGGCAATTCTCTTTGCTTTGTTATTTGTAATCCAGTTAACGAGAATATGGACGATGAGTCCATCTACGCATCAACATGATCACGATCATAACCATCACGATCACTCCTGTCATGATGACCATTGTCACCATGATCACGGCACTTCTGACTTTAGTATGAGGAAGCTTGCAGGATACAGCATTATTCTGTTTCCTCTTTTGACAGGATTTCTACTTCCTGTGAAGACACTTGATAGCTCTATTGCAAGCAAAAAAGGTGGTATGCTCCTTTTATCCGGTACGGATCAGCCAGCCTCGAAGCAGATTCAACAAGATCCTTTACCTGCTGCTGAGCTGGAACATCTTGTAGAAGAGGATCTTTTGGATTCACATCCTACCGATTCCCCCGCCGAACATGCACCGGATGAACAAATATTCGAGAATGAAATGTCTAAAGATCAATATAAACAGCTGCTTCAACACATGGAAAACACAAAGTCCCTTGAGCTGCAAAATAATATTTTCTCAACTTACTATGACCATATACGAGAACACCCTGAGCGATTCAAGGGGAAAACTATTCATCTATCCGGGTTTGTCTATAAAGAAAAAGATCTAGCGTCTAATCAACTTGTCCTTTCCCGCTTCCTCATTACGCACTGCATCGCAGATGCTACTCTCATTGGTTTTCTTTCCGAATTACCTGAAGGACAAATCCTAGAGGAAGATACTTGGATACAGGCTGACGGTGTTCTTGATACGATCGTCCATAACGAACAGGAACTACCTTATATTAGAATTACCAATGTAAAGACCGTGCCTGCTCCTGACCAGCCCTATTTGTACCCGATCAGTATTCGTATCCTATAAGAAGCCAGGAATTACTTCTCGTCCTTCTGAAAAATATGACTTTAGGGTATCCAAATGGTCAGGAAGGGAGATACCTTTAACATAACAATCCGATATAGTTGCATATAATCCGGTCTGTAAAAGTGGGGCTGTTCCGTCCCATAACAAATATATGTTATCAGTGAAATCTGCAAAGAAAGGAGCACGTTCTATTGAACATGTTGATTGGTTCCCATGTGTCCATGGGTGGAAAGAAAATGCTTCTACAAGCCAGTGAAGAAGCAGCGTCATACGGGGCTTCTACATTTCTTATCTATACAGGAGCACCCCAAAACACACGTAGAAAACCTCTCGAAGCATTTAATATTACTGCAGGCCAAGTACATATGAAGGAACATGGAATCTCTAACATCGTTGTTCATGCTCCCTTCCTTGTGAATTTAGGAAATTCAATCAATCCTCAAGTATTTGAACATAGTATTGAATTTATGCGAGCGGAAATGGAACGAACTAGAGCACTTGGCTCCCAGCAAATTGTCCTGCATCCTGGATGCCATGTCGGCGCCGGACTCAAAGTTGGAATCCAAAAAATTATTGAAGGGTTAAATGAAATCCTTTCTGAAAAAAGTGAGGTTCAAATTTCACTGGAAACGATGGCTGGTAAAGGGACCGAGTGTGGCCGAAGTTTCGAAGAACTAGCCGAGATCATCTCCGGTGTCACGAATAACGAACAATTGTCCGTATGTATGGATACATGCCATATCCACGATGCCGGATATAATGTAGCGGAGGATTTTGATGGAGTTCTAAACACATTTGATAAAATAGTCGGTGTTGACCGTATTAAGGTGTTGCATATTAACGACTCCAAAAATGAACGTGGCTCTCGAAAGGATCGGCACGAAAATATCGGTCATGGATATATTGGACTCCAGGCGCTTGATTATGTTGTTCACCATCCACAGTTTGTAAATATCCCCAAACTACTTGAGACTCCATCCCTTGGTCCTATTAAATATAAACATGCACCTTATAAGCACGAAATCGCTTTGTTACGGAGAGAGATTGAAGTCCCTGTCGATAAGACAGCATTTGATGTGAAATAAAAAAAGACGGCAAAAAATCGCCGTCTTTCCTGTAACTAGGATGATGGGTTCTGAGGGACTCGAACCCTCGACCAGATGATTAAGAGTCAACTGCTCTACCAACTGAGCTAAGAACCCATGTCGTAATATAATACCCTTATCGTTACCTATTGAAACATCTTACCTGTGTCTATATTAACATATAATCTTCATTCTTGCCAACTTCTTTCAACCTAAAAAGCCGTAAACACATATCATCGCTGTGTTGGACGGCTTTTTAGAAAGTTCTTAAGCGAGATGAGACAACATATCATCTGTCATTTGATCCAAATTAAATTTGGTTTGAAAATTCCATTCTGTCCTTGCAGCAGACGTGTCTATCGCATTCGGCCACTCTTCTGCAATTTTTTGGCGAATCGGATCAGACTCATAGGAGAGTATAAAATCTGGAACATGCCTTCGTATACTTACCGCAATCATTTCAGGGTCTACGCTCATCGCTGACACATTAAATGCATTCCGATGAATTAGCTTTGCAGCATCCGTCTCCATCAACTGTATCACGGCTTGAATGGCATCCGGCATATACATCATATCTAGAAATGTTCCTTCACTTATATATGAAGTATAGCTTTCCCCTCTGGCTGCTTTCAGGTACATATCTACTGCATAATCTGTAGTCCCCCCACCTGGAGGGGAAGTATGAGACACGAGACCAGGGAAACGCAGACCTCTCGTATCTAGCCCGAATTTATGAAAATAGTAATCACACAGCAGTTCACCGGCAACTTTGCTTACCCCATACATCGTAGCTGGTCGCTGCATGGTATTTTGAGGGGTCGCTTCTTTGGGTGTACTGTGTCCAAAAGAAGCTATTGAACTTGGCGTGAAAAACTGGCACGATCTTTCCCTCGCCACTTCCAGTGCATTTAACAGTCCTCCCATATTAAGTTGCCAAGCTTGCAGAGGATTATCTTCTGCTTTCGCAGACAAAAGGGCAGCCAAATGTATAATGGTATCTGCCTGATGTGTTCTAACCAAATTGAAAAATGCCTGACCATCCGTTACATCCAGCAGATGAAACGGGCCTGATAAGACAACCTCGCTTTGATTATTACGAATATCAGTGGCAAGAACCGCATCTTCTCCATATAGCTGCCGCAACTGAAAGACCAAATCCGAGCCGATCTGCCCCAATGCTCCCGTTACCACAATTCGTTTCATAAGAGCCTCCTATTCGATCAGACCCAGCTCAGTCCCTACCGTTCGGTAAGCGGCCAGAGTACGGTCCAACATTTCTGTCGTATGTGCTGCTGTAGGCATGTTTCTTACGCGACCTGTACCTTTTGGTACCGTCGGAAAAACGATAGCTTTTGCATAAATGCCTTCTTGGTACAGTCTGGTACTAAAGCGTTGTGTCACTTCCTCATTTCCGATAATGCATGGAGTAATCGGTGTTTCTGTCCGGCCGATAGAATAGCCTAAATCTTTTAGCCCTTGTTGTAGATATGCAACGTTCTCCCATAGTTTTTGCTGCAACTCTACACTGTCTTCAAGAATGTCAATGGCCGCTATACAGGCTGCTGCACTTCCTGGTGGAAGCGCAGTGGAGAACAAAAAAGGACGACTGCGCACTTTTAACCAATCAATCAGATCAGAAGAGCCTGCAACATAACCACCAACCACACCTACTGCTTTAGATAATGTACCGATCTGCATATCGACCTGGTCTGATAATCCAAAGTGTTTGACCGTGCCTTTACCTTTTCCAAGACGCCCGAACCGTGGGCATCGTCTACGTAAGTAATCAAGTCATATTCATTCGCGATCTCTACAATGTCAGGGAGCCTTGCAATATCTCCATCCATTGAAAATACCCCATCAGTAATGACCATGATTTTTTCGTATTTTCCGTGTTTCCTAGCTTCGTTTGCCTTTGTGCGCAGATCATCCATATCAGAGTGTGCATAGCGTAACACGGTGGCTCTGGACAATCGGCATCCGTCGATAATCGAGGCGTGATTTAATTCGTCAGACAAAATGAGATCATCAGGCCCCATTACTGCGGAAATGGCAGCCATATTACAATTAAAACCGGATTGATATGTAAGAACTGCTTCTGTCCCTTTAAATCGGGCCAGCCGAATTTCTAGTTCTTCATGAACTCTCAGTGTTCCATTAATGCTCCTAACCGCACCACTGCCAGCCCCGAAAGAGTTCGTGGCTTGATTTGCTGCTTCTATCAATCGTTTATCCATGGCGAGTCCAAGATAATTGTTAGATGATAGATTTATAAATTCCTTTCCTTGAATGAGAATGATTGGACCATTGGGACTCTCTAGGGGTTCAATTGTATTGTACAGTCCTTCAGCTTTCAGAGCTGAGAGATTTGTCTGTAAAAAAGCGGATAATCGTTGACTTGCCATATTATTCCCCTCCATGTCATCTCATTTCTCTTTACACATTCTTTACTGCTCTACTTTCCATCCTATGTGCCTACGTCCATTGCAATCACCATATTTCATGGTACATGTGAGTACCTTCGATAATGATTGTAAGGATCAACAGAATAAAGAAAACGCATACATTAATGCTTAATTACATATTCTCCCTCCTATTGTCTTCCTCCTCCCCCTACCAAAAATCTTCGTTATGCCATATGGATAACAACATAATAAAAAAAGAGAGCACATGTATGCTCTCTCTTCCAATCTTGGATAACCTATTCTTGTTCCTATTTACGATCAGTATGTCGAAATTGATTGTAAAACATCATCAAAGAAGTATAAATATTGATCATAGCTTGAGCCTTCATAAACCCATAATTCTGATGTTCCCCAGTTATAAACATCTTTTGAATTGCTATTGTAGGGCCCCCAGGACAAATAAACCATTTCAGGGGTCATCCCTGTACTGATCCTCATATCTCCAATTAGTTCCCAAGCTTTTTGAGAAAAATTGTACTCGCTTCGAGGGTTAACGGTATGAATTCCATAATCAAAATTATAATATGCCAACATGGCAATATACGTTTTTCCTTTATAGAAGAAGTGCACGTTAATCCAATCCTCAAAGGAATCGTCCCTAGTAACGTTGGTTATTTTTACTTGAGCTAAGTTCTTTATATTATCAGAAGCATTGTTACCATATAGATCTTCGATTACCACAAAGGGTACGTTAATCCATGCGGATTTACCAATATACTTTTGATAAGATTCATACAAATCATTGATGGGAATCGTCACGCTTTTGTTCTTTACCGTCACTGTAATGGATTTAATGTATTTAGAATAATAATCGTATGTACCTTGCTCTACTGCTATGGTTGCTTTAAGTAAATCTTTGATTAGCTGAATGGGAACCATTAACTTCCCATTAATAATTTGAGGTGCTACTGCATATGAGGATTTCACACCATTAATATGGATAACCCTAGAATCCAGTTTTGCTTTTATCTTTGTATTTCCATAGCTAAAGGCAATTTCCTTAGTCTTATTATTTAATTGTACTGTTCCACCTAAGTTTTTCAGGACCGGGGCTATGGGAACCATAGAAGTATTTTTTAGAATTACACCACTATCTTTAATAGTGACCGACGTTTTTTGGGCCTCATTACTTGATGCAGCATGAATCATCCCGTTAAAGCTACTAAATGCTAGTAAAAATATGAAAATACTTAACAATCTCCTGATATTCATGAAACCATATTCCTCCAATAACATTATTTTCTATATCATAACACTAACACAAGAATAGGTATATAGAATCATGTTATTGGATTTCATATAGTTCCTAAGTCATCCATTATTTCATGTTTTAAAAATAAACCGAACAGTTCAAATAGAAGAGCTATCTCGGCAAAATGGAGCGAGCTTGCTGGATAATATCTGCAACAATATCTCCTGCCGATTGACCTGAGGTAAGCAGTCTTGTCCCTTGCCCTGCCCACAATGACATATAGTCAGGATTACACATGCGGCTAGCCGCGTTTCTAATATCGCGAGTCACCGTATTCTGTGTAGGAAAAGGAAGCGGCTGAATCCCACTGGCATCCCATTGCCTGATAAAGGAATTGCGTATGCCTCTCGCGGGCCTACCTGAGAATGCTTTTGTTATGACTGTACTTTCTTCGGTGCTTTCCAGCAAAGCCTGTTTGTATACTTCATGCGCACCCGATTCGATGGCAGTTAGAAATCGGGTTCCCATTTGGATCCCTTGCGCTCCAAGAACGAGTGAGGCAATAAGTCCCCGTCCATCCATAATACCTCCTGCTGCAATAACTGGAATTTGAACATGATCTACGATTTGTGGTACTAATGCGAAAGTTCCTATATTGGCTCCCATCGGGTGCTTCACCATGTCAAACGTTCCGCGGTGTCCTCCTGCTTCACTGCCTTGGGCAACAATAGCATCACATCCTGCTTGCTCCGCCATGATCGCTTCCTCTACCGTGGTGACCATCGTAACAACAAGAAGATTAGCTTCTTTAGCATGCTGCATGAAAGGCTCAGGAAGAACACCAAAAGCGGTACTAATGACCGGCACCCTTTCTTCGAGAATTACAGCACACTGTTTTTCAAAAAGATCCGGCGACTTTACTGTAGATGTATTCTCAAGAGGAACATGAAGCTCCTCTCGCATCCGATTCAGTACCCCGTTCACTTCACCGATTCTCGTATCGTTATCAGAAACCGGAGATGCAAAAAGATTAACTCCAAACGGCTTATCCGTCCGTTTGCGAATTTCCTGAATGCTTGTACGAATAGCATCGGGCTCCATATAAGCTGCGCCCAGTGTACCTAGTCCACCTGCATTAGACACAGCAGCCACTAGGTTTACCGTCGATGGTCCCCCTGCCATTCCCGCTAAAAAAAGGGGATATTGAATATGAAACATGTGACAAAGTTTCGTCTGCAGTTGAATATTCATAATGACCTCCTTCTAAATAATGGTAACCCAATGGTAACATGTGAAAAATAGAAGTTCCAGCTTCCTAATTATTGTAGAAATTCGTGTTCTACACTTGTTCTCCAACGTAAAAAAGCCGCTGAAAACTTCAAAAAGTGTTCAGCGGCTTTTGATGTTATTGTGCCTAGGAGGTCTTCCTCTGACATCATCATACATCGAGTGAATCTGTCTCTTAGGACATTTTCACCAAGCTGTAGTTTTTCTTTCCTTTGCGGATAATGATAAATCGACCGCCGATAGCTTCATTAGATGTGACTTCAAAGTTCACATCCGTAACGCGCTCACCATTCATCGAAATTGCACCTTTGGTAATATCCTCACGCGCCTGACGTTTAGATGGCTCAATACCGAGATCAACGAGCCAGTCTACGATATTTTTCGATTCTTGCGTTGCTTCGAAAGTAGGCATTTCTTTAAAACCTTGCTCAATCTCGTCTGCAGTGAGTGATTTAATATCGCCACTAAACAAAGCAGCAGTAATACGTTTAGCTTGCTCCAGCATTTCTTCACTGTGAACAAATCTTGTCATTTCTTCAGCGAGCTTCTTCTGTGCTTCGCGTTTGTGAGGTTCGGTCTGAACCTTCTCAGCTAGCTCATCAATTTCCTCTTTGGAAAGGAAAGTAAAGTACTTCAAGTATTTCACAACATCACGGTCATCCGTATTTGCCCAGAACTGGTAGAACTCGAATGGGGTTGTTTTCTTCGGATCCAGCCATATCGAACCCCCAGCGGATTTACCAAATTTCGTACCATCGGCTTTCAGCATCAGCGGAATCGTGAGACCGAAAGCTTTCGCCTCAGCCCCTTCTTTTTTCCGGATTAGATCAAGACCGCTTGTAATGTTACCCCATTGATCAGAGCCACCGATTTGCAGTTGAACGTCTTCATTCTGGAACAGATGCAAGTAGTCAAGTGACTGCAAGATTTGGTAAGAGAATTCGGTAAAGGAAATCCCACTTTCGAGTCTACTCGCCACAACATCTTTTGCAAGCATGGAATTCAGGCTAAAGTTTTTACCGTAATCACGCAAAAATTCAATGACATTGATTTTATGTGTCCAGTCATAGTTGTTGACCATACGAATTTGATTGTCGCCTTCTGTAATGAAGAGCTTTTTCATTTGATTGGTTAGTGCATCCACGTTAGCTTGTACTTCTTCGAGCGTTTGCAAGGAACGCTCTGATTGACGACCACTTGGATCACCAATCGTACCTGTAGCACCACCAATGAGAATAACAGGACGATGGCCAGCAAGTTGGAAACGTTTCAACACCATAAATGGAATCAAGTGACCAATATGCATACTGTCACCCGTAGGATCGACACCGCAGTAGAGCGATACCGATTTTTGATTCGTTAATTCACGAAGGCCTTCCGCATCCGTTTGTTGATTAATGGCATCGCGCCATTCCAGTTCATCAATAATATTCATAGCCACTACACTCCTTCGTTTCATAGGTATTCTTATAACGAGAAATATCATTTCCACGGTAAAAAAAATCGTCCCTATGTCTATTGTAGACATAGGGACGATTGAACAACCGTGTTACCACCCAGATTGCATAAATGGACCTCGCACGTAACGTGCGCCATTCATGCCGCTCTTTCGCGAGTTATCGTTCGCCACTTCCGCTCGGCATTACCCGAGATACTCCAGAGTGTAATTCGCGTGGCTTAGTGTGTACCGGGTTCCATCAACCCCCGGCTTTCTAGAACAGTGACTAAGCTGCTACTGGGCTCTTTCAACGTATATCACATATAAGATTACAGACAGTATAGTGAATTATTTTTTTAATGTCAACTAAGTTTAGACAGGATAGGCTGGCCGATCCTCATCGAGAACTTCCCCACAAAAACCGAATTAAACGAATCCTGCCAATTTATACATGAGTACGCTGGCGATACATCAAATAAATAAAAAATGGAGCGCCCAGAATAGCAGTGAAAATTCCTGCTGGTATATCCATGGGAACGAAAAGCGTTCTACCCACAAGATCGGCTAGCAATACAAAAAATGAACCTAATATCGCTGAAGTAAGCAGGATCGCGCTATGGTTATTACCTACTATTTTACGAGCCATATGAGGTGCCATCAAACCTACAAAACTGATTCCTCCCGCAATCCCTACAGCAGAACTGGCTAATATAACACTTAACGCGATAAAGAGGAATCTTTTCCTTTCCACTCTTAGACCTACGCCAACCGCTATCTGATCTCCTAATGCTAATAAGTTCAGGCTTCTAGATTGAAATAGAGTGATCAGTCCACAAATAATTACCCACGGAGCCAAATACATTACATGATTCCACGAAGTTCCATATACCGTTCCAGCCATCCATCCTAAAGCCTGTGATACCAAATACAAAGGTCCTGCAAGTGTAAAGTATACCGTTAAAGCCCCCATTGCCGTAGAGATGGCCACTCCTATCATTGCCATACGTAATGGTGAACTACCATTCTTCCATGCAAACATATAAGTTATAGTGGAAGCAAGACACCCTCCTACTAAAGCCGCTACTGGAAGCCATCCTACACTTACTTGCCCATTCATAATAGTAATAAATGCGACAACAGCAGCTGTTGCTCCAGAAGTTGTCCCCATCAAATCAGGTGAGGCCAAAGGATTTCTTATCAATGCTTGTAGTATCGTTCCGGAAATCGCCATGGCAGCGCCTACGAGTATTGCAGCTACAATGCGAGGCAAACGCAGTTGCCATAGAATAAGCTGATATTTGGCTTCCCCCATACCGATCATAGATTGTATGACGTCCTTAATAGGCACATGTAAACTTCCCATTCCGATACTTATCAGAATCGTAATAAGTAACAGCAATAACAGAAAACCTATTTTCAAAGTAGTAAATGACTGGCTATGATACCTTTTCAGCTTTTGCTGTACCGGTTTAGTTCTGTCCAAGTGCCTTCCTCCTTACAAGTATCACGACAAAGGGGACACCTAGAATTGCTGTGGTAACACCAACTGGTACTTCTCTAGAATCAAGTAAAAACCGAGATAACACATCAGCGAGCAATAAAAAAGCAGCACCTAACACTGCACTATATGGAAGAAGCCAACGATGATCATTACCAATGAACCAGCGGGAGATATGAGGAATCATAATACCTACAAAACTAATGGGACCCGCTAAAGCGACACTTCCCCCAGCAAGAATGACCACGACGAATATCGTTATGATTCTGATCCAGAAGATGCTTTGTCCGAGTCCCGTTGCCACATCCTCTCCCATCGACATGATGTTGAGGGAACGGCACAGGAACAATGCAATCACCCAAGCAATAATAAAATACGGCAACATTTGAAGGGTATGATTCATATTGCTGTTGGAAACTGAACCGGTTAACCAATAGAGCGCACCTTCCAATGTTTCATCACTAATCAGCATAAACAATGAATTCAACGAAGAGGCAAAAGACGCCAAAGCCGATCCCGTTAGTATCAGCTTCAAGGGCGTCATCCCTCCATTTCCGATCATTGCTATCATGAATATAAGGCATGCGGTTATACCCGCTCCAATAAAACCAAACCACATCAATTGGGAGAAAGAAAATACCGCACCATACCAATATAACATCGCTACAATGGCCAAAGCGGCACCGGCATTAACCCCTAGGATAGAGGGAGAGGCGAGTGGGTTCCTTGTCATCGCTTGCAACAACACGCCGGCCATCGCTAGACTACAGCCAATAACAGCTGCAGTCAAAGTACGAGGAACTCTAGATGTTCGTATAATCAGTTGTTCATCGCTGCCTGAGAATGAAGTATAAGCTTGAATTACAGTTGCTATATCAAAACTCTTTAATCCCCACAAGATACTGGCAACACCAGCTCCCAAAAACAGAAAAAACGCGATGATTAAACCAAGCGTTTTTCCTCTGTTACTAGTTATAAGAGAGTTCATATTGTTCTTCCCCTCTTAACGTCACTACAGCTGAATATCTGCAAAATATTTTTCAATGTCTGCAACTAATAGTTTAGCAGCAATGATGCCTCCCGCTGAGTTCCAGATCGCCTCATCAACTTGATAAACTTGTCCATTTTGATTCACTTTCATATTTTGTGCGATTGGATCAGCGAGCCACTCTTTTGCAGTATCAGAAGCAGCCGTTTCCCCACTACGGTCCGAAGCAAAATAGAACAATACATCGCCATCTAATATGCCTATTTGTTCCTTTGTTATTTCTTCCGCAAATTCTTCTTTCTGTTGTGCTTCAGTTCTTGCAATTCCTAGTTTATCAAACACAACGCCGGCAAAGTTTTGCAGATAATATACTCTAGCCTGGCCTGCCTGGAAACGAGCAAGGGATACTTCCGCTTTCGCTTTGTCACCTATTCTGGCCGCTGTATCTTCGACCAATTTATCGAAATCAGCAAGAACTTGCTCACCCTCTGATTCTAAATTCAATGCACTAGCAAATAGTTTGAAATTGTCGATCATGCTATCGCCAAGATTTTCAGTGAATACCGTAGGTGCGATTGCACTTAGTTGATCGTATATTTTTTCTTGTCTTACCTTCGTGCCTAATATCAAATCAGGTTGTAAACTAGCGATTAACTCCATATTGGGTTGTGTTTCATCACCAACGACCTCTACGCCGTCCATTTGACCCTTAATATGATCGTACCATGGGTCTCCAATCCAAGATTGAACCGCACCCACTGGTTTAATTCCTAATTCTAGTAAAGTCTCCGTACCTTGTGTCGTTAAGACAACAATTCTTTGAGGAGTACCCGTAATATCTGTTTTTCCCATTGCATGATCTATCGTTCTAGTCTCAACAACCGGAGTTTCCTTGTCTGGTTGACCAGTTTCGGAATTTCCAGTGGTCGTGTTACCCCCATTGCTTGCACAAGCTGTCAACACCGTTAAGACCATAAGTAGTAATATAGTTAGCATTGATTTGGGATATGCTTTCAATTTTTTCACTTTTTCCGCCCCTATTTCTAATAATGAATATCATTCTCAATGTTTATCAAAAAAATAGACCTCTCTAATAACCGATGCGCATACGGTTCTTTACATGATACAATTACAACACTAATATACTCTACATTCCATTTCAATAGAAGCAGGACTAAAATGGACAAAATGAAGGAAGTGTTACATATAGAGAACTTCATCGAAGGACAACAACAATCGAAAGAATGGATTACCCTCTCTCTGCTTTATTTAATGGAGACAAAAGTATACTCCGATATCAAAGTTACTGAAATCGCCAAAAAGTCTGGTCTTGCCAGACAAACGATATATCGAAATTATCAAGACAAAGATGATATTTTATATGAATATCTATGTCATCAATTTAATTACTTCGACAGTAAACTAATTGAAAGAGAACTGACAAACGAAGACATATTCATTGCCTTTTTTCAAATGTGGAAAGATTTTGTCCCAAACTCTTTATTTCTCAATATTCAATCATCTGATCGTAAAATCAGACAAATCATATATAGAAGCATTGAGTACTTTATTAAAAATAAATATGTAACATATTTTATGCCACCTCATACTTATACCGGCGAGCTCCATTATTATGCTTTTCGATCCTTGGCATCGGTTTTGCATGGTTTATTAATTGAATGGAGTCTTAAGTTTTATAAGCAATCACCGGAGGAAATCGGTTTGCTTGCTTACCAGCTTACGGATTCCATACGACAGGTTTGCATCCAAAATACGAATTAAATGGCCCAGCTTTTGGGGGAGTCCTAGATCAATTCACTCTTAAATTTATAGAGATATTTAGCTCCCCAACTTCCTTCTACGTAAAACAAACCCCCGAAGCTCATCACTCTGAAGATTTGATCCCCAATTTATCTGACCACACTTCATCTTATTTAGAAGATTCCTCCCTTTGAAAGTTAAACAAGCATTGATAAGCGATTCATAGACCCCCGTTGACAAAGATAATACCTGCTTTTAGAATTATATTATCTCGTTAATCGAGATAATTAACTATCAAGAATCTTAATCGGAAAATTTGAGCTTATTCTGAAAACAACAAACATTTGTAAAGGGTGCGACACAAGTGACTTCATTAATCCTATATGCTACTAAAACGGGAGCTACCGAGCAATGTGCAAAAATATTATCAGAAGCGTTACCGGATAGTACGTTATGCAACATTCAAATCGATAAGCCTAACATTGAAAAATTTGATTATATCATTCTTGGCGCAGGCGTAAGAGACGGAAAAATATATAAGCCCATACGCGATTTTATCAAAAAAAACCAAAACGAATTACTTAATAAGCAAATGGGCTATTACATTTGTAATGAAAAGCCAAAGAAAACAGAAGAGATCATAGAACAAAACATCCCTGCTGATCTCAAAAAAGCGGCGATCTGTATTGAGTCATTTGGTGGTTATAAAGCCTATGCAGCGCCAAAAGAAGGAGCAGATCAATTAAAAGGGATTTTTGTAGATCGGATAAAAAGCTTTTCTGAACATTTCAAATAAGCCATGTTGTGAGAATTCTGTTACATTTCCGAAATCGGAAAAAAATTACTCAGCCCATCCCATTTTTACTCGCCTAATAAAATGTTAGAATGGAGTCATCTGTTCAAAATATGAATTAGGAGTATGACAATTGCGTGCACATCCAATTTCTTTTTTACGTATTACAGGTCTATTAGACGGTTTTTCATTTCTCTTTTTGTTAGGTATCGCAATGCCCATGAAATATATTGGTGGCATCGACGCAGCCGTTTCGATTATGGGGAGTATTCACGGCGTGATTTTCTGTCTATATGCACTCGCGATACTTTATACTGCTATACGAGTGGACTGGAGCTTATTTTGGCCTACTGCTGCACTCGTCGCAGCTTTTATCCCGCTTGGAAATTTTATTTTGGACTTTAAACTGAAGAAAGCACAAACCCAATACAAGGTGAAGCCTTTTAACTTTTCCCTGATTGTGTATAGTATTGTGTTCTTCTCTTTTATCGATTTGTTTGCGCAGCTGCCGGTCATGAGTACATTTGCGACTTCTGTCGGAGCAAGCACGTTTATCGTGGGCTTTGTGGTTGGGCTATATTCGTTAACCAATACGCTCGGCAATATTTTATCTGGTATCCTAACGGATAAGATCGGACCTTTCAAAATACTTATTGTCGGCTTACTATTAACAAGTGGCGCGCTTTTGCTTTATTATTTCGTCGATTCACCTACATTTTTGATCATTGTCCGCATCATCCATGGTTTTGTCGCCGGACTCATCGTCCCTGCTGCATTCACTTTCTCTGCCAATACGACGATTAATAATCAGCAAGGAAAAAAAGTCGCTTTCACTGGTACTTTTGTGGGACTAGCAGCTATTATCGGCCCTGCTTTCAGTGGGATCATGGCTAGCAAAACGTCCGTCCCTTTCGTCTTTACATGCGTAGCTATATTAGGCTTTTTACTAGCTATTCTATCTGTTATTTTTCTTAGTAAATATAAGGTATCGAAGAAAGAGAAAGAAGTTCGTGTACAACCATCATCAGGCTCGATCATTAATGCAGGTGTGATAAAAGCGTATAGTGGTGCGTTTTTCTTAATGTTTTCTCAAGGTGTAATTGCTTATTTGTTACCCTTGCATGTTCAAACACTTGGATATGATTCTAGATTAAGCGGCACCTTGATGAGCACTTTTGGGATCATTGCAGTTCTATTATTTGTCCTTCCTACGAATCGTATTTTTGATCGTGTCGCCCCATCCATCACAATGGCTATTGGTATGGGACTAATGGGACTAAGCCAACTGCTCATTAGCCAATCTACGACAACACTTACCCTTTACATCGTACTAGGTTTATATGGCGTAGGTTTTGCCCTCTTGTTTCCATCCATTAATACGATGCTCATCAAAGCTACCCCAGCGGAGCTCCGCGGGAAAGCTTACGGTTACTTCTATGCTTTCTTCTCTTTAGGTGTTGTTGCTGGATCTTCCGTGTTAGGATGGCTGCCCTTCAATATTTCCGGAGGGTTTCTATTCACTGGAGTTATCCTACTGCTAATTGCTGCCATCATCGCCTTTAACAAACAAGAAGATCACGCTGTGAATTACTAGTAATAAACTTGAATACTGCACTCAAACAAAGAGACGGCAATCCTATGGATGCCGTCTCTTTTCATGTATGATCGTACTTTTTCCCAAGAAGGAATCCAGCTGCCCCCTATTTCATAACATAATATGAACGAGTCAAAACATTCTTCACCGGAGGTGTTTGATGGAATATATAAGGGATTTCGCTATGTACGCGTCTATATTCGGTATGTTTAGTATGAGCTGGTTCGGTTGGGCACAGGAAAATCCGAGAGCTAGCTGGCGGAAATACTTAGGTATTGCTTCTGGGATAGCGCTTCTAGTATGTTTGTTTGGCGTTTACTTAAGTATAACGAACTGGAATGCTCCTTCCGCACTCACAGACCAGACCAATTTCAGGAACTATGTAATAACCGTTTATGTTGAATTCTTTTTGGCTGGAGCTGGAGCATTTGTGCTGATCAGAATAAAACAGAAAGATAAGGTGGCCCCTTGGATTGCCTTTATTGTAGGTATTCATTTTATAGGATTAGCAAGCGTATTTAAAGATCCAAGTCTATACCTGTTAGCTGCTCTTCTGGTATCCATTTCGATTATTTCATTGTTCGTTTCACGGAAACTCCAAGTAGCGTGCAGCGCAATCACAGGTATTGGATCTGGTGCTACGTTGCTAGGTTTTGCGGTACTTGGAATCATCCGATTTTATTTGGCGTAGGATATAGGGACCGGGCAAGACGAAAACCAAGATCATCGATTCGGAATGAAGGATGACTCCTCCGGCGGCATGTCGAACCACAGCCCCTAGCCTCTTCCGCCCAGCTGCCACCGCGGAAAATCCGGTAGGAATCATATACTTTCACATCGTATACATCCCAACACCATTCCCACACATTTCCTAACATATCATAAAGTCCCCAGACATTCGGCAGTTTCCCACCTACTTCATGTACCCTGCCTTCAGAGTTTTCTTGATACCACGCTACTTCATCAAGATCTCCATAGCGATACCCTGTTGTTTCTGCTTTACAGGCATATTGCCATTCCGCTTCTGTAGGAAGACGATAGCCATCCGCTTCCCAGTTACAGGCAACACGCTCACCATCGTTACTGACTGAATAACATTCCTCCAGACCCGAGTGTTGAGATAGCAAATTACAAAAGAGAATAGCATCATTCCATGAGACGTCCACAATTGGAACCTTAGATTTTTCATAAGAATCCCTTGTATGTTGCAATATCGAGGAATATAACGCGCTTGTAACAGGAACCGGTGCGAGCAAAAAAGACTTCACTGTTACCGACCATGTCTGTTTGATCCGATCATCCCTTAACTCAATTTCACCTGCAGGAATGTTCACCATTGGATACTCAGCAAGCCCGGGTATTATGCTCACCTATCTTCCTCCCGTTCCATCTCTTATAATGACACACTTAACTTTTCAATCGCTTGTTGTTCCGTCGGCAAGAAAAAGATATCCTTTCCGCTGTTACACTCATAGACGAAATCTTGAAAGCTTTTACTTGAATAGACAGAAAAATCTCCTATAAAAGCAACCTTTACATGGTAATTGATAAACTTCTGAAGGATTTCGCCTGCAAGACGTGTTTTCAAATCAAAAAAGTTTTCACTGACTAAAGATTTGTGTATACAGATACGATTGCATCCTGCTTCATATTGTACGGTTGCCATTAGATCCAGCGCGGACTGAACATCCTTTATAACGATCTCACTGCCGTTCACTATGGCAATATTAATATTATTCATTTCTACCTTTGCTATATCCATAAAAATCCCCCTACGACTTTACTTCGTATACAATACGAGTATCCTCATCAATCTTGAAGTTTACTACTTAGTTGTTCCTCTAACCAATCATAGGCCATTCGCCCGCTAATTTCATGTCCTCCGTCAAAAAAATCAGCTTTCAGACTCTCCTTTGCAGAGGCTGCTTCATAGATCTGTTCAAGAATTGTGTAAGCTCGCTTCGCGCCGATCAGAGGAAAAACCCGATCCTCGATTCCCGCTTCCAACAGTAACGGCCTCGGAGCGATCAATCCAATGAAATCAGCCATCCTGGCCTCCCGTAAGATGCCCGGGATATAATTGTCTAGACAGTGACTTCTTGTGAGAATGCTGTCTTCGAACGTATTCGCGTATCCGCTGATCACTGTAGCTCCGATGCGTTCATCCAGAGCGGACATCATAGAAGCGATCATTCCTCCCCCGGATATGCCCATACAACCTATACGAACTGGATCAGCCTCTTCTCTCGTCTGCACATAATCGAGGGCACGAATCATTTCATAAATGCGATAACCGGCAAGCGTTCCTCCTGCCATTAACAGTCTTAAGGCGATATAATGACAAGAGCTTTTTTTCGGATCAGCCGTGAAGTCCTCCCTGAGTCTACGGTCGCCAAAGCCAAGAAGCTCCGGAGCGACAACAATGAATCCGCGTCTGACCAATTCGAGCGCAAAGTCCTTGTGTAGACCGGGCTGCCCAGTACGCTCCGATCCATCCGGTTCCAAACCGATTATCTCACGGCTCCCGTAACCATGTCCGTGCAGAGCGATGACTATGGGCCGGGGTCTCTCATAGGAACGTAGGGGAAGCAATAAATACATTGGCATACGCAAACCTTCATAGGTGGTAATTTCCACGCGTTCGCGGATATGATCATCAAGTTCGGTACGCTCCAAGATCACGGGATCAAGAAACGAAGAGTGCTCAGGGAAGCCTCCCAAAAGTGATACCATCCGTTCCGCTAATTCTGCACTCCAGTCATCCCAATCCATCCCTGGATAGAAAGCGCTCTGCGGCTGTATATTCTCGGTAAGTTGGTCTAAATAAAGCTTGGGATTCCATGTTTCCACTTCCGTTTTACCTGATAGAAAATTATTTTCATTATCCGGCATATCCCCCTTCACCACCTTTCCGATCCATTAGCCATAACGTCCAGAGCAGCGCTTTTATGTACTGTTTCCTTGAATGATTATTCCTTTAAGTGGTGCCCGTCAGGCTTTGATCAAAAACGATTGTAACAAATAGATGGGGTCGGAACAATCATTTCTGAACAGCATAAGAGGGAACATTATACCTCTTTGCTTTCATGAAGTGATGTCATGAGGAAATAAAGTGACTGTCTTCAATGCATTTTTAGAAAGTAACCGATAATGTTTACCCAAAATATGATGGATAAAAGTAACAAATACTATTTTCTATTGCTACAACACGCGCAAACTTCGGAAGAGGTACCCATTAAGGCAAAGCAAATAATTGAACAATATTCTCTGGTCGAAACCATTGAACAGTTGAAAATGATATCCAAATAACGCACTATAAAAATCGTAATGATTTCAAGAATTCCTCAATCCTTAGTGTAGTTTCGTTGTAAGGCTTATTTTCATGCCAACCATAATTAAAGAAGCCATGCCCCATCCCTTCATAAGATACAAAAGTAATGTCATTTCCTTTAGCCTTCATACTATTAGTAAATTTCTTATTTTGGGTATAGAGCTCATCGGATGTCCCGCACATCCATAATGTTGGGGGAAGACACTTTTTAATATTGTGTATAGGAGACAAATCAGTCGCTCTATCTAGTAGTTCGGGAAATAATCTCTCCATAATGTCCACTCCATCCATCCCAGCAGCTAAAACAACTAGGCCGTTTGGAATGTAATCTGCACTTTGATCATCATTGATATGATCAAACATTATTGAAGATACCACTGTATAACCACCTGCCGATGCACCACACATTACAATTTGATTCGGATTGACTCCGAGCTCTGCGGAATGAGTTCGCACCCAGGTAATAGCAGATTTAGCGTCACTAATCGCTTGGACTGGAGTAAACCCATCATCATGTCCATTTCGATAATCGACACAAATACTAACAACGCCTTTGGATGATAAATACCGTGCTTGGTGCTGAAATTGAGCCGGGGTTAATGGTCCTTTTTTATAACTTCCTCCATTGAAAAATAGGATGGCTGTTTTGTTATCTACGGGCTCTTCCGGCTCAAATATGTACAATTTTAAATGCCGCTCCCCAATTACTTTATAAATTAACTCTCGCACAGGTAAGTCGAATTGAATTACACGCATTCTTTCCCCTCCAAAAGGTAGATTTCTAACTTTCATAAATATACTTTATTTTATCACACACCCTAAAATTGGTATTTATATGAAATCAAAAAGGCAGCCTATGATTGATGGCTGCCTTTTTGTATTTGTTAGACTAACCTGTCTGTTTAGACATTACGAAAATGCCTCTTAAAAGCCTTTTGGGGAGCGTTTGCAGACGGCCGATCAAAACAGCGTTGGCGCGCTGATTACTACGACTTTGACGGTAGCTATCCGCATTTACTTATCGGAGGCATATCAGGCGGTGGAAAATCGGTGTTTTTACGATCAATATTAACGACTCTTGTTAGCGGACCGGCTCCGGATCTTTATTTATGTGATTTAAAATCAGGCGTTGAACTCGGAATGTTTCGACGGCTAACGTGTGTTAAGGGATTCGGTATGTCTCTTGATGATGTGCGAAGACTCGCGTCGGAAATTGAAGCGGAGATGATAAGCGATACTTGTTATTGACGAGTTGGCCGACTTTGTGTCAAGAGCAGGCGACCCGGACGCGAAGCTTAAAGCGGAAATTAAAGCGATTATTACGAGGTTATCCGCTAAGGGTAGAGCCGCAGGGATTCTCTTAGTTTTGGCGACTCAACGCCCAAGCACGGATTCTCTCCCGGGAAATATAAAAACAAATGTAGCAGCGTCAATCTCGTTCAGAACGCGCGACACTATACAATCCCGGATTATACTTGATAGCCCGGCAGCAGCGGATTTACCGGACATCCCTGGACGCTTAATCTTTCAAACGTCCCGAGACGTAATCCTTCAAGCACCGTACCTATCCGCAGAACAAGCGCGCAAGATTATCGCAAAGTTACCGCAGAAACAAACTCAAACATATGAGGAGGTAGCGCAGAATGAATCGAACGATAGCGAAGCAAACCCGATGGACGGTAATACTATCGAGCTTTGAAACTTACGGATATCTTACTACATCGCAAGTACAGCGGCTTAACAACCTGGGAGGTCGCAGGAATACCACGCGAATACTTAACGATATGAGCGACTTCCTCTCGTCGTTTCGAGAAGGCGAGACGGTGTTTTACCTCAACGCTAACGGACGCAAGGAGATCGGTAGCGAGAAGCCGCAGCTTCGACGCACGCAGCACGTAGGACACACGATTATGCGCAATGACGTACTCATCGCACTGCAGCCTGAATATTGGCGGCCAGAATATACGGTGAAATGGGATAATCACGCGATCCAGGCGGATGCGCTTTTGCGGACGAAGAACGCGTATACATTCCTTGAGGTGGATATAACGCAGAGCACGGCGCAGAATCAACGCAAGATCGATATGTACCGCGCGTTAAAGGATACCGGACGTTGGGAGAAAAAACACGGGAATTTTCCGGCAATACTGTTCGTGACGGTTAGCGAGTATAGGCGCGATCGCTTGCGTGCGATTTTAGATAAAGCCGGATTGGAATCGCAGGTACTGACGCGAGATGATTTGAAATAACTATAGAAGGAAATTTAATCCAAAATGTCGAATGTATTGCGAAACTACTAAGAAAATATGGGTATGAGACCAGTTTTATAGTGAGGGCGAACGACATATGTGCATAGTTTTCGAGTTTAAATACGCAGTTTAAGAGGAGAGCGAATAGAATTGGCTTATTCAAAAGAATGGTTGAACGTTTTAAACCAAATTGATGATTTCTGTCGTCAGAACCCATTAGCTTGGTTTAGAGGGCATTCAGATGCGTCATTTGAGTTGAAATCGGGATTATTTAGAAGTAATATTCCTAGAAATCTTAATGAATACTTACTATATGAGTCTTATAGATATAACCAATTCAGAAAATACGGACACCTTGACCATCAACTCACTGATTGGAATTTGTTGTTTGTAATGCAACATCATGGTGTAGAAACACGATTACTAGACTGGACCGAGTCATTTGCTACTGCGCTCTTCTTTGCATACAGAAGCTGGACCCAGGAAAACGATGCTGAGATATGGCTACTTTCCCCGAATATGTTAAATAAGAAAAATAAGCAACCAAGCTTAATTGATCTTGCAGAAGGAGATAATTATATTGATTATTTAAAAGGTGAAATAAACTTTCTACCTTACTCCGTTGCCATTAGCCCCATTAAGAATAATCGCAGAATAATAGTGCAGAATGGAACTTTTACTATGCAAGGAAATGGAATGCAACCTCTGGATAAAGAATGTAACGGTGAGTTGATGTCCGAAGGGATACTGGTAAGAATAAAGCTAACACCGACATGCGCTGAAGATATAAAGAGATTTTTAATATTAAACGGCGTAAATGAATATACGTTGTTCCCAGATCTCGACGGATTAGCAAAATTTGTGAATAATCCCGGATTAGAGGTACAAACCTTAAAAGCTCTAGAGAAGAAGGCTGCCTCCATAATGACTATGCTTAACTAACGGAGTAATCTTATCTTCATCTGAGCCCGGTTCCACGTATACAAAACGCTGTCCTCGCCGGTAACGACAATTTACTAACGGGGACAGCGTTTTTCATTTTAACGATTGTATATAGTTTCCTCACTTACTACTCCACAAGTGCCTCGCTATACACTTCAGCAAACCTGTCCGCAAATTGCCTCGCTAACTTTACGTATATTTTATTTTATGTTTTTTAAACAGGAAATTTGTTCCAATTTGTCGAATATATTCCCGTACCCTAATACGAAAGGACTACGTTTATGAACCGATTTATGAAGCCGCTGACCTCCAATATCCACTTTTATACCGCGAAAATGAACGCAACGCCCATCGTAATCTTCGTCGACCAGGAACTTGTCGGCAGCGGTGTGATCGAGGGCATAACGGAGACCAGCGTTAAGGTAAAGGGCGAGCGTTACATGCGCGGAGTGTGCGTTTAAATACGCGGGATAGCGTGTATGTGTTCAATTTTATAGCGAGGAAGTGTTTACAACATGTTTAAAGAATTAGGGCAAGCTTCGGCCGATATATCTAAAGAAGTACTTATCCCACCAGCTAAAGAGTTAGGAAACGTCTTAGGGGACATGGTCTCGGTTAGTTTTGGTTGGTTAGCCAAGATAAAGATAAAACAAGAGCACAACATCCAGTTATTCAAAGAGGGTCTTCAAGATGGACTAGATAATATAAAACCAGAAAACCTTGTTCAACCCCCCCTTCATATCGTCGGACCAGCAATTAAAGCATCAAAATACTATATTGAAACAGATGAGTTAAGACAAATGTTTATTAACTTAGTAGTATCCTCTTCAGACAGAACAAAACAAACAACTGTTCACCCTTCATTTGTTGAAATAATAAAACAGCTTTCTTCCGTTGATGCTACGTGCTTTAGATACCTTTGCGAAAATACTAAAACAGCAGGGTGCTGTTCACTTCGTTTGTACGATACCTCAGTTAATGACGGTTCCTACAGAGATTTCAAATATATTTTTGACTTTCCTGGAGTGGACACTGAAAATTTTGTATCTTACATGACTGTAGCTGATAATCTAATTAGGCTCGGTCTTATTGAATGCATAGATACGTCGACCTCGTCAGATAAGAGCCGATATACTAAACTTAGAAGTATCGATTTTATTTCTTCAGTAAACGGAAGCAGAGCTAAACCATTCAATATCGAATTTAATGAGTGTTTTTGGAGTTTGACTTCACTAGGAAGTTCTTTTAAATCCACAGTTCTATAATAGATTAAACAATAAACTTGCAGAACACCGGACTACGCAGCACCCCCGCTTTGGTCCAGTTCCGCATCTTCACGCGAGCCCTTAACCGCGGCTCCACGTATACAAATTCGGAACAGTCAAAAAAACGTAAATAAAAGCGTGCGAGCCCCAGCTAAGGACTTGCACGCTTTTATTTAAGCAAAAGTTTGCCACCGTTATACTTCCAATTATGTTGATCGGTTAGTTTTTCTCGGTTTTTCCAACTTACTTAAAATCGATCGGTGAGTTTTCCTCATGATTGTTTTTAATGGATCTATCGGAAAGATGAGTATAATGCGCGGTCATTCTCCCGTCAGAGTGTCCAAGTATAATTTGTAGGTGACGTTCGGACCCACCTTCCTCCAGAAAAAGGGTAGCACCAGTATGACGGAGCAAGTGTGGATGTATGCGTTTAGTAATACCGGCTCTTTTTGCATACTTCTTCAATTGATGACGAAAGTGATTAGGCGTCAACCGATCACCATAATTACTCAAGAAAACGTTAGTCACTATCGAAATCCTCCGTTTCATTGATCAATTCCTGCATCAGTTTTGCTGTCCGTTTCGTTATTGGAACAGTACGTCCCTTCCGTGTCTTGACAATTTCTTTTCTTAACGTAACGTGTCCTGCCATTATATTTACGTCCTGTTTCCGCAAAGTCAATGCTTCATCAATCCGCAACATACCGTCAATCAACAGATTAAGCACAACTTAATCACGGAAATCGCTATATTTACGCTTATCTGGAGCTTTAAGAAGACACTTAAGCTCGTCCACAGTTAGGACCTCAATATCGCGTCCGACGTCTTCAACCGGTTTTAATGTTGCAAACGGGTCGGAGTCAATAACGCCATCTTCATGTAAAAAACGGAACATCGTTTTTAAAAATACGCGTATTAATAGACTTCGGTAAAAGTCCGACGGTCTTTGCACTCTCAGGTACGTTACGCTAAACTTACGCTTTTCATACCGTAGCCATAAAATATATCGCGTCCCAATTTTACGTCAATGTTTCGTATATCACGTACAATACCACGTGAGTCCAAGTACTCGCAGAAATATCTATAGTTTTGTTCGTACGTCTTGAGCGTATTTTCCGCGCGCCCTTCTGCCCTCCTAGCTTGATAATAGTGATCAAATAGAAAATCAAGCGAGTATTTCATTCGCTCAGCATTACGCTCTTTTTTAATTGAGCGTCCTTTCCGTCTGTCCATACCAAAAAAGCTCCTTTACACCGTAATGTCGGTAAGAATGCGAAAGGAACTGAAGCGCATCACTGCGAAAAGGGGAGCGCATATCTGCCGTGGTGTCCACGAATACAGTCAACGTAAAATCAACGTCTAGAAAACGAAAAAATCCGCTAAAAATAGCGGATTTCAAACGTTAAATGGAGCCTAGGGGGATCGAACCCCTGACCTCATCGCTGCCAGCGATGCGGCACTGTTATTTATCGTTATTTAAAAGTACCTGATATACTTTTGAGCCCCGTCGTCTCAGCATTTTCATGCTCTTTGGTTATCGGCTATACTCTGTCATAATTAGTTGTTTGTTACCGTATTGTTACCGTGCTGTTGCCACTGCTTCCAAGTGAACAATTATTGCGGACTCCTCTGAAAAGTCATCAATCTCAGTCCATTCAATTTAACGGAATAGCTTAAGTTTAAAATCTGGCTAAATCTTTTTTTATTAATATGCATTTTTCTTTCAAACTACTCCCTTGAACAAACTCTCCAATAAAATCATTAGTTAACTTGGTCACGAAGTCTACAAAGTCATATGGCTTGCCCTTTTGATGTTTGGTGATTTCAGACAATTTGATGATTACTAAATCCCAAAACTTCTCATCTGTTAATACTTGAAAAAGTCTACAGCATTCTTCATATAAATTCGATTGACTAGTGCTATTTATCGTTATCTGATAAAACTCCAACGTTTCTTTTTTCTCTTCCCTTTGTTTCACTATAGAGAAAAAGTCATTATTACCAAACTGAAGTCCTGCAAATAATTCTGTCAATATAGTCATATAATCTGTTTGACTGTACTCAAGTGTCGATATCTTTTCTCGTAGCGGAAGAAAAACTGGTAACATGTTATACGGTAATTTATTTGACATTTTAATAGCACTAATAATTGCATGTATATCGAGTATTAATTCGTTCGCAAAACTCTTCGCATCTCCTGAAACCCAGATTCCATTATGGGCAATTTCATTTCTAAATATTGGTGCCTCAAAAGCGAAATATGGATAAATTGAAAGCCATAATGCTAGATTCGAAGAGAAAACCTTCTCGGCTTTGACACTGAGCGTTCCTACATTATCTGGTTCTATTTCTTCATTAATTATCAAACAAAAGTCATAAAATAATCCTTCAACTTGTATTACTGCTAAGTTAATAAAGGACTGGTATCTCTCTTTTTCGTATAGTACAAGCAT